>CAWDBS010000045.1:0-37169 GCA_963800415.1 uncultured Actinomycetes bacterium | reverse complement strand
CCCAGCAGGATGATCACGGCCAGCAGGTACACCTCGATGAAGGACCGCAGGTCGGCATCCAGGCTGCCCCAGGTGCTCGGCGTGACCACGCAGATCTCGACCAGGTAGAGGACGAAGGCCAACCGCTCGTGCACCGGTGCGCTGGTGGACAGCAGGCAGAGCAGCGCCGCGACGCTGAACGCGACCAGGATGGCCAGCTGCAGGAACCACAGGTCGTACTGGTCGAACTGATGCGTGTTGAAATGGCTGAGGTTGTCCCGGAGCGCCTTAGCGGCGCGATGAAAGGCGCCCGGCGTTGCGGCCTCCGTCGGCTAGCAGCGGGATGCTGCCGGTCGCCGCCTTCACCACCAGCTGCCAGGCGGCGAAGGCCACGGCCGGTACCACCCAGGCCAGGTCATCGTGGCCGGGGCGCACCCGTCCGCGCAGCATGTCCACGACACGCACGATGGCCAGGGCGGCCACCGCGACCATGACCGTTTCTCTGGTCAGCGCGCCGTAGGCGAGCAGGATCGCGGCTAGCACCGGGCGGCGGGCCCGTACCGCGAGCAGCCCGGCCAGCAGGCAGGCCGCGGCGAGCGGCTCCGCGGTGTCCCGGGACAGGCTGGTGATGACGCCGAAGTATCCGGGCATCAGCAGCCCGGCCAGCGCGGGCCGCCCGCCTGGATCGCGAACAGGCCGCCGAGGTAGCCGATGGCGCCGATGGCGGCGATGTTGACGGCGACGAGCATCACCGGTACCAGGAAGTGCTGCCCTGCCGAGACCAGCCAGGTCAGGGCCGGGTAGCCGATCCGCATGTACCGGTAGGGCCGGTCCATGGTGATGCCGTAGGCCGTCCGGGAGAAGTTGACCGGGTTGAGTGCCAGCCGGTAGAAGAACTGCCCGTCGTAGCCGTAGGTCGATGCCACCGGCATGCCGTGCGGCAGCTGAGCCGGGCGTTGAGAAATGGCGCCCGACCAGGATGAACCGGCTGATGCTGCCCTCGGCCCAGATCTGCCAGCGGGCCAGCGCGAAGGCGAGCGCGGCGCACAGCGCGATCAGGCCGGGTACGACTGGCCGGTTCAGCCGCGACGCCAGCGTGGGTGATGGCGGGCTGCCCTCGCCGTGGGCGCGGTCCGGGACGGCCGCGGCGCGATCAGGCGAAGAGAGTTCCGGGCCATCCGGCATGGCCGACCGCGCGACCCGCACGCGGGCCGCCGGGTGTTCCGGAGCAGGCATGGTGCATCCTCACGAAGGGCGGGCGAGGCCTGTCACCGCCGAACTTGATCGCGGCGCGAGCTTACCGCAAACTGCGTCCCTACGCCGCTGAAGTCGGCGATCCGCGTCGATCGCCGGGAATCCCTTGTTAACAGGTCAGTGGGGCCGCCGGGATGCGCGGGACCGGGGACGCCTGGCGAGCCGGGCGTGGCGGTAAGGTAAAGCGCCAGACACTCTTGATGGCGGGGCCTTTCCGGGCCGCGGTGGCCCCGGAGGCCTGCGATATCAGCCGGAGGTATGCACGGTGACGAATTTGCCTGATCAGGTCGACCGAGATGTGGTCGTCATCGGGGGTTGCGGGCATGTCGGCTTGCCGCTCGCGCTCGCGTTCGCCGACCGCGGCGCGAGGGTGGCCATCTATGACGTCAGCGAGACCGCGGTCGCCGCGGTGAACTCGGGCCGGATGCCGTTCGCCGAGCCGGGCGCGGACGAGGTGCTGCACCGGGTGCTCGGCGCCGGGCGGCTCGAGGCCTCCGCCGATCCCGCGATCGTGGCCACGGCGGAGCACGTGGTGGTCGTCATCGGCACGCCGGTGGATGAGCACCTGAACCCCAATCAGACCGCGATCACCAGGGCGCTCGGCGGCTGCTCGGATTTCCTGCGGGACGGTCAGCTCCTCATCCTGCGCAGCACCGTGTTCCCCGGGGTGACGGCGCTGGTGGAAAAGATGGTGGCCGGGCTGGGACTGCAGATAGACGTCGCGTTCTGCCCGGAACGGATCGCCGAGGGCAAGGCGATGACCGAGCTGTTCGAGCTGCCGCAGATCGTCTCGTCCCGCACGCCGGCGGGGCGAAGCGGGCCTCCGCGCTGTTCGGCAGGCTGACCAGCAAGCTCGTGGTGATGTCACCGGAAGAGGCGGAGCTGGCGAAGCTGTTCACCAACGTGTGGCGCTACATCAAGTTCGCCACCGCCAACCAGCTCTACATGATGGCCAACGAGCAGGGCCTGGACTTCGACCGGATCCGGCGGGGGCTTGCCGAGGACTACCCGCGGGCCGCGGACATGCCCGCCGCGGGCTTCGCCGCCGGGCCCTGCCTGTTCAAGGACACCATGCAGCTCGCCGCCTTCAACCACAACAACTTCCCGCTCGGCCACGCGGCGATGGCGGTCAACGAGGGCCTGCCGCTCTACGTCGTGCACCGGCTTGAGGGGCAGTTCGACCTGGCGTCGATGACCGTCGGGATCCTGGGCATGGCCTTCAAGGCCGGCTCGGACGACATCAGGTCGAGCCTGTCCTACAAGCTCAAGCGGATCCTGGAGTTCAAGGCCGACGCGGTCCTGTGCACCGATCCGTACGTGACCGTCGATCCCGGCCTGCTGCCGCTCGATGAGGTGCTCGCCCGGTCGGACCTGCTCGTGGTCGGGGCGCCGCATCCGGAGTACCGGGGGCTGGTGACGGACAAGCCGGCCGCCGACATCTGGGACGTGCTCGGAAACGGGGTCCGGGTATGACCGAACGTCCCCGCGTCTCGGTGGTGGTACCCGCATACAACGAGGGCGAGCAGGTCGTCAGCGTCCTGGACCGGCTGTTCGAGTCGGTGCGGCTGCCGTCCGAGGTGCTAGTGGTGGTCGACTCGGCCGACGACACCACCGTCCCCGTGACCGAGGAGTACGCGCAGAAGGAACCCCGGCTGAAATGCCTGGTCAACACCTACGGCCGCGGTCCGGCCAACGCGATCAGGTTCGGCATCGATGCCGCGACCGCCCCGGTGGTCGTGGTGACCATGGCAGACGGATGCGACGACGCCAGGCAGATCGACGAACTCGTCCGGCTGGTGGAGCGCGGGGTGGCGGTGGCGGCCGCGTCCCGCTACATGCCGGGCGGACAGCAGGTCGGCGGCCCGGTCCTCAAGGGCACCCTGTCCCGCCTGGCCGGCCGGTCGCTGCGCGTGCTGGCGCACGTGGGAACCAGGGACGCGACGAACTCGTTCAAGGCGTATTCGACGGAGTTCGTCAGGGAAGTGGGCATCGACTCACGGGACGGGTTCGAGATCGGCATCGAGCTGACCGCCAAGGCCAAGCGGCTGCGTCGGCCGGTGGCGGAGATCCCGACCATATGGCTGGACCGGCAGGCGGGCGTGTCGAACTTCAAGGTCGCGCAAATGGGTGCCCAGCTACGTCCGCTGGTATCGTTTCGCGTTCGGGCCGCAGCTGACCGCGGAGCAGGCGCGCCAGACGCGGATCGGGCGGCAGAGGCCCTCAACAGGAGCAAGCAGACACGGCAGGAGCAGCTGATGGAGCAGGTTCTGGTCAGCGGGTCCGCGGGCTTCATCGGCGGGTACGTGGTAGAGGAGCTGCTGAAGTGCGGCTACGCGGTAATCGGCCTGGATAACTTTTCCAAGTACGGGAAGGTCAGGAAGTCCTACGACGACAATCCGCGGTACCGGCTGGTCGAAGGCGACGCCAGGGACACCGGCCTGATGACCGAACTGCTGGCCAATTGCGACCATTTCATCGCGGGTGCCGCGATGATCGGCGGTATCTCCTACTTCCACACCTACGCCTATGACCTGCTGGCCACCAACGAGCGCATCATCGCGGCGTCCTGTGACGCCGCCATCGCCGCGCACCGGGACGGTCGGCTGCGCAAGGTTACCTACCTGTCCTCGTCGATGGTGTTCGAGAGCGCCGACGAGTGGCCCTCGTACGAGGGGCAGCAGCGTCAGATACCGCCGCCGCTGTCGTCCTACGGCTTCCAGAAGCTGGCCGTGGAGTACTTCGCCAGGGCCGCCTGGGACCAGTACCAGCTGCCCTACACGCTCGTGCGGCCGTTCAACTGCGTGGGCATCGGCGAGAGCCGGGCCCTGGGCGATCAGGCGATCCTGTCCGGGAACGTCCAGCTCGCCATGAGCCACGTGGTGCCCGACCTGGTGCAGAAGGTGCTCAAGGGCCAGGACCCGCTGCACATCCTCGGCTCGGGCGACCAGGTGCGGCACTACACCTACGGCGGCGACCTCGCGGCTGGCGTGGTCACGGCGATGGAGCACGCGGACGCCCTCAACGAGGACTTCAACCTGTCGACGGCGGAGAGCACGACGGTGCGCCAGCTGGCCGAGGTCATCTGGCGCAAGGTCAAGGGCGAGGACGTCCCGCTGCGGCTGGTCCACGACGAGCCGTTCGAGTACGACGTGCAGCGCCGGGTCCCGGACACGGAAAAGGCCAAGAAGATCCTCGGCTTCGAGGCCACCACCACGCTCGAGGACATGCTGGACGAGGTTATCCCCTGGATCGACGCGGCCATCAAGGCCGGAACCATCTGAGCATGACGGCCGGCGGTGAGCAGGATGACGGCGGTACCGGGATCACGGGACCGGACCCGGAAGCCGCCGTCGCCATCGGCGCGGGCCGCGGCCGCCGGCGCCGGGTCGGCGGCCGTGGTGGGTCTGGGCGGTCCCGTTCGCCTTGCTGTTCGCCCTGCTCTGCGTGCGCAACCGCTTCCTGTTCACCACCCGCCTGTACGAGCAGGGCGATGCCGGCGCCAACTCGATCCTGATCGAGCAGGCCAAGCACTTCACCCTGCTCGTCGGCAACTACTCGCGCGAGCGCTTCAACCATCCCGGGCCCGCCTACATGTACGTGCAGGCCTTCGGCGAGTACCTGTTCCAGAACGCGCTGCGCGTGGTGCCGACCGCGTGGAACGCGCACATGCTCTCCGTGTTCGCCCTGGACTGCGCGTTCGTCGCGCTGGCCGTCGGGGTCGTCTACGGGTGGACCCGCTCGCTGCGGGGCGCCGCGGCCTGCTTCGCCGTCTTCACCGGCTTCGCGATCGCCTACCCGCCGATCGTGAACTCCGACTGGATGCCGTACATGTACGTGCTGGCGTACATGGTGTTCGTCCTCGCGGCCGGATCGGTGGCGGCCGGGCGGGCGCAGGACGCCTGGATCTTCGCGCTGACCGGCTGGTTCCTCATCCACGGGCACGCCTGCTTCCTGTTCTTCGTGCCCGTGCTCACGGTGGCCGTGCTCGCCGCCGTCCTGTGGCCCCGCAGGCTACGCTCCGGGCGTCAGGTCGGCGAGTTCTTCCGCGAGCAGCGGGGGACGTCCCCCTGGGCCTGGATTCCGGTCGCGGTCATCAGCGCGGTGTTCGCGCTGCCGATCGTCGTCAACCTGGTGCTGCACTGGCCGGGGGACTTCGGCAAGTACATCTCCTACAGCGGCTCGGGCCGGGCTGGCGGCCACAGCGTGCGGCAGGTGGTGGAGTACGCGCTGTGGTTCTGGTGGCCGCACCACGCACGCCTGGATCGCGCCGGTGCTCGGCTACCCGGTCGCGCTCGCCGCCTTCGGCCTGGCCTCTGGCGCCGGGGGCCGCTGCGCCGGTTCCTGCTCGCGCTGCTCGCCGTCAACGTGGTCTCGTCGCTAGCGTTCCTGTTCTACGCCGCGGTCGGGATCGACAACCTGAGCGAGTACTACATCGGCTACTTCTACTGGTCGGCGCCCCTGGTCACGGTGCTGGTCATCGTGCTGGCCGGACTCGAGGCGGTGCCGCGGCCCGGGCGGCCGCCCTCGCTGAGCACCGGCGTGGCGGTGCTCGCCGCGGTGGCGGCCTTCGCGGTGCTCGCGGTGATCCCGGGCACCCGCACCAGCACCAACGACATCGACGAGTCCCTGCCCCAGGTGGTGGCCACCCTGGCCGCGCGGGCGCCGGGCAAGACGATCGTGCTGCACATCGACGGGCCGGCCTGGGTCGAGACGACCGGATTCCTGGTCCAGGCGGAACGCTCCGGGGTCAAGGCCTGCCTGCACGACCCGTGGTACACGTTCCTGATGACCAGGCAGTTCATCTGCACGCCCGCGCAGACCGCGAGCGGCCAGGCGTACTGGTTCTACACGCCGCACGGCCTGCCGCCGCACACGCCCGTCATCCTGCGCTTCAGCGGCATCGCCGTCGCGCCCGCGCCACCGTGACCCACCTCGGGCGCGCCCAGGAGGCTCCCGCCCTGACCGCCCTGCCCGCCAGAACCTCGGCGGCCACGCTCGCGAAGCGGGCGGGCCTGGTCGTGCTGGCCGCGGCGGTCCTGTTCTTCTGCTACTGGCGCCAGTCTCAAGCGGTGCCGTTGTCCTCTGACGGCTCGGGGAACGTGCTGCAGGCGTGGGACATGCTGCACGGGAACCTGCTGCTGCACCACTGGTGGGTGTCGGACGTGTCCTTCTACACCACCGAACTGCCCCAGTACATGCTGATCGAGGCCCTGACCGGGCTGGGCCCGTGGGTCGTGCACGTGGCCGCCGCCATGACCTACACGCTGCTCGTGCTGCTCGCGGCCCTGCTGGCCAAGGGGAACGCACGTGGCGGCAAGGGCGCGCCCGCGCGCTGCTGGCCGCGGGCCTGATGCTGGCGCCCCAGCTCAGCGCCACCTCGATCCTGCTGCTCTCGCCGGACCACATCGGGACCGCGGTGCCCCTGCTGGTGACCTGGCTTCTCATCGACCGAGCACGGCCACGCTGGTACGTGCCGGTGCTGGTGTGCCTGCTGTTCACCTTGACGATGGTGGCCGACTCGATCGTGCTGCTCACCGGCATCGTGCCGCTGATGCTCGTCGGCGCGGGGCGCGCCTTCGCCGGGCTGATCAGGCGCGGGGGACCGCGGGCCGCCCGGTGGTACGAGCTGAGCCTGGCCGGCGCGGCCGCGGTGGCCGGCGTAGCCGGCTCGTTCGCGCCGCGGGTGATGGTCGCCCTGGGCGGATACCAGCAGTCACCCGTCGGGGCCGACACGGATCTGGGCCAGCTGCAGCACGGGGCGTGGGTGACCCTCCAGGCCTTCCTCGAGCTGTTCGGCGCGAACGTCTTCAATACGAGCTTCTTCGGCGCCAGGCCCGCGCTCGAGGTCGTCTTCGTGGCGCTGCACCTGGCCGGCGCGATCGTGGCGGCCTGCGCCCTCGGCGTGGGCATAGCGCGGATCTTCCGCTTCGGCGAGCTGATCGTGCCGGTGTTCGCGGTGGCCATCGTGCTCAACCTGGGCGCCTACATGAGCAGCACGCACGCGCAGGACCTGCTCGGCGCGCGCGAGATGGCCGAGGTGCTGCCGCTGGGCGCGGTGCTGGCCGGCCGCGTCCTCGGCGACCGGATAGCGGCCTGGACCCGCGCGGCGAAGGGCTGGTTCGTCCCGGTGCTCGCCGTGCTGGCGGCCGGCTACCTCGCGGCGCTCGGATACGGCGCCGCGCAGGCTTCGGTGCCGGCCGAAAACGAGCCCCTGGCCAGCTGGCTCGTGGCGCACCGGCTCACGGACGGGCTGGCCACCTACTGGCAGGCCAACAGCACCACCGTGGACAGCCACGGCCAGGTCCGCCTCAGCGCGGTGGTGCAGGATGCCCGCGACCGGCTCGTGCCGTACCAGTGGGAGACCGACGACGCGAACTACGACCCGGCGCGGCACTACGCGAACTTCGTCGTGGCGGATGGCCCCTCCGCGCTGCCCGGCATGCAGCTCTCCGCGGAGCTCACCTTCGGCCGCCCGGCAGCGGATCTATCACGCCGACGGCTACACCATCCTGGTCTGGAACACGAACCTGCTGGACAAGCTGGCGGACGGGCCTGAGCTGACCGAGCCCCAGACCGTCACATGTACAGGATCCGGCGCCTGGCCACCACCAGCAGCGCGGGCAGCACGCAGGCGACGATCATGCCGAGATAAGGCCAGTTCAGGTACCGCCGCGGCGTGGCCACCAGCAGCACCAGCGCCATCAGGTAGGGCTCGATGAGCGAGCGCCCCTCGCCGAACGTGCTGGTCCAGATCTGGCTGGACAGCAGGCCGAGCTGGAGCACGAAGAAGACGAACGCGAGGCGCTCGTGCGCGGGCGCGGTGGTGACGAAGAGCACGGCCAGCCCGGCCAGGATGAAGATCGCCAGGGTGGCGTACTCGAGCAGGGAGATGTCGATCGGGCTCAGGTGGGCGGTGTTGATGTGCGCGGCGTTGTACTTCAGCGCGTCGACCAGCGCCGTGAACGGCACGGTGAGGTTCCGGCTGCTGTTCGCCAGCAGCGGGAACTCGCCCTTGACCACGAAGTGCACCGCGACTTCGACCAGTCCGTACCCGACGGCCGGGACGACCCAGGTCAGGTCGGCCAGGCCCGGATTGGCCCGGCGGCGGGCGATCGCGATCAGCCGGGTGACGGCGATGGCGGCCGGGGCGAACAAGATGGTTTCCCTGGTGATCGCGCCGTACGTGAACAGCGCGGTGGCCAGCAGGTACATCGGGGTGCTGCCCCGCCGGTAAGCGAGCAGGCCGCCCAGCATGCAGACCTCGGCCAGCGGTTCGGCGGTGTCCCGGCCCACGCTGATGACCAGGCCGAAGTAGGCGGCGAAGGCGAGCCCCCACAGGGCGTGCCGACCGGACTCGCGGGCGAACATGCCGCCGAGCAGCGCCATGGCCGCCACCCCGAGCAGGTTGAGCGCGACCAGCACGACGGGCACGAGCTGGTGCTGGCCGAGAGAGAAAATCCAGGCCAGCAACGGGTACCCGATGCGGGTGTACCGGTAGGACTGGTCCATCGTGATGCCGAACGCGGTGGCGTGCCAGTTGGCCGGGTCCAGCGCGAGCCGGTAGTAGAACTGCCCGTCATAGCCCGCGGACGGCACCAGGAGCAGCCCGCGGGGGAGCTCAGCCCGGTGCGTGTAGACGTGCCCGGCCATGATGAACAAGCTGAGATGTCCCTTGGCCCAGATCTGCCAGCGGGCCAGGGCGAAACCGAGCCAGCCGAGGAAGGCGATGATCGCCCGGCACCAGCGGCCGGTTCAATCTCGACCAGAGCGATGGCGGGCTTTGCCGGAGATGCCTATCCTCTTCCGACGTCGACGTGAGCTGCAACGGCAAGCCTCCACCAGGGCTATCTCAGCGTGAAGGGAAATTCTTGGCCAGGCGGCGCGCAGCTTACCAGAGTGACGCCTTACGCTGTGACAGGCTGCGACGCATACGATTCGCTCAGCGAGGATGACGCCGAGCCTGAAGGACGTGGTGGCTGCCGTGCCGAAAAGCGGGACGCCGGAGAAGTCCTCCGCGCCGCCCCCCACCGCCCCGGCCGACGGTGACGCCCGGGCCGCGGTGCCGCATGTGCCGGCCCGCCGGGCGTCCGCCCGCCGCCTGCTTGCCGCCGCCGCGGCCGTGCTAGCCGTGGCGCTGCTCTTCCTCGCCTACCTGCAGGTTTCCCGCACGTACCCGGAGAACTCCGACGAGTCGAACGACTTGCTGATGGCGTGGGACATGCTCCACGGCAACGTGCTGCTGCACGGCTGGTACCTGTCCGACGTCTCGTTCATCACTACCGAGCTGCCGCAGTACGTTCTGCTGGTATGCGCTGTTCGGGCTGCACACCGACACCGCGCACATCGCGGCGGCGATGACCTACACCCTCGTCGTGCTCCTCGCCGTGCTGCTGGCCAGGGGCCGGGCGTCCGGCCGCGAGGCCGGGCCGCGGATGCTGCTGACGGCCGGCCTCATGTTCGCTCCCCAGCTCGGCGTCGGCGTCTTCGTCCTGCTGCTGTCCCTCGGGCATATCGGCACGGCCGTGCCGCTCCTGCTGATCTGGCTGGTCATCGACCGGTGCCCGGCACGCTGGTATGTGCCCGTCGTGGTCGGGCTGCTGCTGACCTGGGTGCTCGTCGCCGATCCGCTGGTGCTCCTGGTGGGCGTGCTGCCGCTGGTGGCGGTGTGCGCGATGCGCGTGGCCCGCGCGCTGTCCCTCGCCCAGCGGCAAGACGGGCGGGAGCCGGGATACCTACGGGAGAGCCTGCGCGCCCACTCCGGCGAGCTGTCCCTGGCCGTGGCGGCCATCCTGGCCCAGGGCCTGGCCTCGCGTGATCGGCCGGCTGCTCCGGGCCCGCGGGGGCTTCTTCCTGCACCCGGTGCCCTATCGGCTGGCACCGGTGCACACCTGGCCCAAGCACGCCCGGGTGACCGCGGAAGGGCTGCTCGCGCTGTTCGGGGCCCGGCCGCAGGGGCCGGCCGTGGCGCTGGCCTTCGCCGTGCTGCACCTGGCCGGGGTGGCGCTCGTCGCCTGGGCCATGCTGCGGGTGGCGCGGCACTTCGTCAGCTGGCCGGACATGATCAGCCAGATCCTGCTCGTCGCGATGGTCGTCAACGTAATCGCGTACGTGCCGAGCACGCTGGCCAACGCGACCGACCTTAACGCCCGCGAGTTCGCCGTCGTGCTGCCGTTCGGCGCGGTGCTGGCCGGGCGGACGCTGGCGGCCAGCCTCCGCCGGGGGATCACGGATGCCGGCCGTCGCCGGTGGTACCGGGTGGCCGCCGGGGTCCTGCTAGCCGGCGACGGCGCCGGCCTCGGCTACGCGGCGGCCCAGCCATCCGTGCCCGCGGCCAACGCGAGGCTGCTGACGTTCCTGGCCGCCCACCACCTCACCAGCGGCATCGGCGGGTACTGGGAGTCGAGCGTGGTCACCGTCGGCAGCGGCGGCGCCGTCACCATCCGGGCCGTGCTGCCCGGCACGCTGCAGCCGGACCTGTGGGAAGCCAAGAGTTCCTGGTACGACCCCGGCCCTAACCGGGCGAACTTCCTGGTCACCGACAGCGCGCGCGGGTTCTTCAACCACTGGCAACCCAACCCGGCCGCGCTGGCGGCGCTGGGCCGGCCAGGACATACCACGTCGGCCCCTACACCGTGTACGTCTGGGACAAGAACCTGCTGGCTGGTCTCGGCCGCCCGTGATCTGCCGGGCCGCCCTGACCGAACGCAGTTGACTGGGCCACAGGCGGCGGGCATCGCGTCAGGATGCTGTTGTCAGGGGGCAACGGCACGTAGCCTTGGCATGTGGATCGGCGAATCTTCGGCCTTGAGAACGAGTACGGCGTCACGTGTACCTTCCGCGGGCAGCGGCGGCTCTCGCCGGATGAGGTGGCGCGCTATCTGTTCCGGCGGGTGGTGTCGTGGGGCCGTAGCAGCAACGTGTTCCTGCGGAACGGGGCGCGGCTCTACCTCGACGTGGGCAGCCACCCGGAGTACGCGACCCCGGAATGCGACAGCGTGCTGGACCTGGTGGCCCATGACAAGGCGGGGGAACGGATCTTGGAGGGGCTGCTGGTGGATGCGGACCGGCGGCTGCGCGAGGAGGGCATCGCCGGGGACATCTACCTGTTCAAGAACAACACCGACTCGGCGGGCAACTCCTACGGCTGTCACGAGAACTACCTGGTCGGCCGGCACGGGGAGTTCGGCCGGCTGGCCGATATCCTGATCCCGTTCCTGGTCACCCGGCAGGTGATCTGCGGTGCGGGCAAGGTGCTGCAGACGCCGCGGGGCGCGGTGTACTGCGTGAGCCAGCGGGCCGAGCACATCTGGGAGAGCGTGTCCTCGGCCACCACCAGGTCCCGCCCGATCATCAATACCAGGGACGAGCCGCACGCGGACGCCGAGCGGTTCCGGCGGCTGCACGTGATCGTCGGCGATTCCAACATGAGCGAGACCACCACGCTGCTCAAGGTCGGGTCGACGGACCTGGTGCTGCGGATGATCGAGGCCGGCGCGATCATGCGGGACCTGACCCTGGATAACGCGATCCGGGCGATCCGCGAGGTCAGCCATGACATGACCGGGCGCAGCCGGGTCCGGCTGGCCAGCGGCCGCGAGCTCAGCGCGCTGGACATCCAGTACGAGTACCTGAACCGGGCCAGGGACTTCACCGTCAAGAACGGCCTGGACCCGGTCAGCACGCGGGTGCTGGAGATGTGGGAGCGGGCGCTGGGCGCGATCGAGACCGGGAACCTGGACAAGATCGCGCGGGAGATCGACTGGGTGACCAAGTACCAGCTGATCGAGCGCTACCGGGCCCGGCACGACCTGCCGCTGTCCTCGCCGCGGGTGGCCCAGCTCGACCTGGCCTACCACGACGTGCACCGCGGCCGCGGCCTGTACTACCTGCTGCAGCGAGCCGGCGCGGTGGACCGGGCGGCCCGCGACATCGAAATCTTCGAGGCCAAGTCCGTCCCGCCGCAGACGACCCGGGCCAAGCTGCGGGGCGAGTTCATCCGGCGGGCCCAGGAGAAGCGGCGTGACTTCACCGTCGACTGGGTGCATCTCAAGCTGAACGACCAGGCTCAGCGGACCGTCCTGTGCAAGGACCCGTTCCGCTCGGTGGACGAGCGCGTGGAGAAGCTCATTGCGGGCATGTGACCAGGGCTGGCCGGCAGCTCGTATCGCGGCCCGCCGGGGCGTCCATGGTGCCCGAATCCGCCGGATGCACCCGGCGGTCCACCGCGCGGGCGGCCCTCCCGGCTGACCTGAAGCGGCAGTCGGACCGGGCAAGTTTCTGATAAGTTCGCCGGAAAAAATTAATGTCTTAGCGGGAAACCGGGAACCTGGTGATGAAGCGGGATGGCGGAACTGACCTCTCGGGAGGATCCTGCGCCAGGCCCGCAGCCGCCCGGCACCGTGCCCGGCGCCGCGGCGCAGGGTGGGGCGGCCGCCCCGGATCAGGTCACGCGCGTGCTGGGCTGGCTGGCCGCCGGCGCGATCGGCGCCGCCATCCTGGTCATGATCGGCGTGTCGGCGGCGGGGCCGAGCGCTGCCGTCGCGGCCATGCCGCGGCCAGCCGCCGGACCGCCATGGTGGCTCACCCTCCGGTTGCGGCCGGGGCTGGTGACCGCCGTCTTGTGGGCGGCCGCGGCAGCTGGCTGCGGGGGCGTCGCGGCGGGGCTCGCCGCCGTGGCGCGCGGCGCCCGCCCGCCCGTCCGGCCGCTCCTGGCGGGCGCCTTGCTGGCCGCGGCCGCGCTGACCGTGCTGCCGCCGGCCGGCTCCACTGACGCGCTGAGCTACGCGATCGACGGCAGGATCGTCATGGCCGGCCACAGTCCCTACGTGATGACACCGGGACAGCTCCGGCGGGCCGGGGATCCGGTCGCCAGGCTCGCGCCGCCTACCTGGGTGAACACCCCGTCGGTATACGGACCGCTGGCTACGGCGGAGGAATGGGCTGCCGCCGGGCTGGGCGGTACGTCCCCGGCCCGGATCACCTTCTGGCTGAAGCTGTGGAACGCGCTCTCGTTCGGCGTCATCGCGCTGGCCCTGGACCGCCTGCTCCGTTCCGATCCGGCCCGGCGGGCGCGGGCCCACCTGCTCTGGACCGTGAACCCGCTCCTGCTCTGGGCGATGGTCGCGGGCGGCCACATCGACGGGGTGGCCACGGCCCTCGGATTCTGCGGCCTGCTCACGCTGCGGATGCACCCTGGAGCGGCCCTGAGCGGGCCCAGGGCCTTTGCCGCGGGGCTCCTGACCGGGGCGGCGACGGCCTGCAAGGTCTCGTTCGGCCTCTACGGCCTCGGCGTGGCGTGGGCATGCCGGAGGTCACCGCTCGGGCTGACCGGAGCGGCGGCCGGGTTTCTGGTCGCCCTGGTACCCGGGTACCTGATAGCGGGCTGGCCCGCGGTCAGCGCGCTCGAGGCGCGCACTCAGGGCGTGACCTGGGACAACTTTTACCAGTTCGGATATCGTCCGCTCGGGTATTCGGCGTCTGCGAGCTCGGCGCCACCCGGTCTGATGATCGTCGCGGTGATCGTGGTCGCCAGCCTCGCGGTCCTGACGCTGCGGAGGCTTCCCGCGCCCGGCGGTTTCGCGGACCTCCCCGCCGTCCGGCCCGCGCTGGCGCTCAGCCTCGCCTGGCTCTTCGCCTGGCCCTTCCAGCGGCCCTGGTACGACGTCATGGTCATCTGCCTGCTCGCGGTCTATCCAGGATCCCGGCTCGACGGGATCGTCCTGGCGCGCTTGTTCGCGGGGACGACCGTTTACATCCTGGCGGTAGACCAGACCCTGGCCCCGCACTGGCTGAACACCGTGTTCCAAGAGAACGTGATCTACCTGGCTCCCGCCGTGCGCCTCGCCGCCGTCGTGGCGCTGGTGTGGCTGTGCCTGTCCGCGTCATGGCGCTGGCAGCAACAGCCGGCGCTCCTGCCCGGCGAGCCGTGAGTACCGCTCCGGGCTGACTGGTCCTCCCCGCGGAAGCTGCCCGGGGGTAAGTTCCACGCCGACACGACGACGGCCCGTTCCTGCCGGGCGAGGTCGGCGAGGGCGAGGCTGCGTGCCACCACCCGGCCGCCGCGCAGGACGATCCTGTCGGCGGTCCGGCTGGTGACCGCCTCCCATAGATCAGGGCGGTACCGCGGTAGCCCTGGTCTCCTGGGTCCTGACCACCGTTGGTGACCTGCTGGCCGCCGCCGTGGCGGCCGGATGCTCCCGGCGGGCCCGGGATCGCTCCGTATCCGGGCGTCGCCGCGACCGGCCTGACGATGGCCAGGCGCCGCGGGATCGTGGAGCACGGGACGCGGGCGCCCGGTGGTGCCAGTAGGCTGGCGAGGCTGACATCCACCACTATTGAGGTTTTCATGCGACGCTTCCTAGCGCTCATCGTCATTCCCCTGCTGGCAGGCCTGGTCCTCGCGGGCTGCGGCTCGTCCAAGTCGACCGCCTCCTCGTCATCCTCGTCCGCCTCCGCGGGCACGAACACGTCCGTCACCGCGACCGGATCGTTCGGCAAGGCGCCGACGGTGAACATCCCGAAGGCCAAGCCGGGCAGCAGTCTCGCCGTCAAGACGCTCATCCAGGGCACCGGCGCCACCTTTACCAAAAGCGACGCCATGGCCGCGAACTTCGTGCTGTATTTCTGGAGCGGCACGAGTTCCTTGCTGAAGGCCAACACCTTCACTGGCAGTCCCACGGTGATCGGCGGGACGATGCTGCCGGGCCTGGAGTCCGCGCTGATCGGCAAGAAGGTCGGTAGCCGCGTCCTCGCGGTCATCCCGCCCGCGCAGGGCTACGGGACCTCGGGCAACTCCCAGCTCGGCATCACCGGCAGCACCACGCTGGTGTTCGTCATCGACGTGCTCAAGGCCTATTCCAACACCGCGGCCGCGACGGGCGCCAAGGTGTCCAGCGGCGGGGGCACCCTGCCCGCCGTCACGGTCAAGTCGGGCAGCGCGCCCACCGTGACCTCCTTCCCGTCCTCCTCGCCGCCCAGCGCGCTGGTGACCACGACGCTGGTCAAGGGCAGTGGCCCGAAGGTCGTCAAGGGCGATTACGTGATCGTGCAGTACGTCGGCTACATCTGGCGGACCAAGAAGGTCTTCGGCTCCTCCTGGTCGTCGGGCTCACCGTTCGGGTTCCTCATCGGCGCGTCGCCCGAGCAGGTCATCCCCGGCTGGGACAAGGGCCTGGAGGGCCAGACCGTGGGTAGCCGGGTGCTGCTCTCCATCCCGCCGGCCCAGGGTTACGGCAGCTCGGGCGCGTCCCAGGCGGGCATCAAGGGCAACGACACCCTGGTGTTCGTGGTCGACATCCTCGACGCGCTCAAGCAGGGCTGATCCCGGAAATCTCGCGCAGCAGGCGGCCGGCGTGCCGGCCGGCCGCCGCTGCGGCGAGGAAGTAGGCGAGGTCCTGGTCCAGCCCGCGGCCCATGGTGGACAGCCGCGCCGGACACGCCCGCAGCGCCGCCTCGAGGCCGTCGACGGGCACCGTGATAACCTCGTGCCGCTCGCCCAGCGTGGCGGCCGCAGCGGCCACCCGGGCCCCGAAATCGCCGGACTCCCCGGCCAGTTCGGGCACCACTACGTCGGCCCGGGCCAGCGCGACCCGGCCGTAGGCGGTCAGGCTGTGGTGCGAGACGCCGCGGTGCCGCTCGCGGGGATCCGCGTCGCTGATCCGCAGCGACGCCACCGGGCGCCCGCCCAGCGCCGCGGCGGCGTTGACCGCCTCACCCGCCGCGACGCCGGAGAACCCCCAGCGGGTTCCGGTGCCGAGGTTGCCAGGGCCCTGCGCGACCACCGCGATGTCGGCGCCGAGCACGTGCCGCGCCGCGAGCAGCCCGGTGTGCACGGTCACCGTCTCCAGGTCCCCGCCGAACGACTGCCCGGTGGTCACGGTCGCCGCCAGCCATCCGGCTTCGCGGAGCGTCGCGCAGGTGCGCGAGAACCAGGCCGGCAGGGCTCCGCCGTCCTGCATCACGTAGACCACCCGGGGCGCGCCGGCGGCGGGGCAGCGGATCACGCCAGGCCGTTCGGCCCCGGAAAAGACCCCGGCCAGCACGGCCGGGAGAGCCGAGTGCAGGTCGGCCACCACGACCGGCATTCCGCCGATGTCGTCCGCGTCGCGCAGCACCTCGTGGTGCGGCGACCCCTGCTCGTCCGCACCGAGCACGCATGTCTGGAGCGGTGAGTAGCGGGCCTTGACCAGGTGGCCGGCCAGCTCAGGGTCGGGCGGCAGCCGGTCCGGGACCGCGATGACCAGGGCATAGCCGCCAGTGCCCAGGCCCAGGTCGAGCGCCGTGGTGTTGACGAGCACCCGGTCGCCGGGCCGGGGGCGTCCGGTCAGCGCCGGGTAGGCCAGCGCCCGCACCAGCGTCCCGTCCGCAGCTGAACTGTCATCCGCCGGCGCGGCGTCCACCACTACGTCAAGCTCTACCGCGCCCGGCCACTCGCGGCGCGTCCCGCTGACCGTGCCGTTCCGCCATGTGATCACCCCGGCACTCTAGCCAAACGCGGTTCCGGGTCGTTCTCCCCGGACCAGCACTATCTGCGAGACAATAATCTGGAGCCACAGGCGGGCTACGGAGGCACCATGTCCAAGCGCAAGACTGAGCGGCTGCTCGGCCTTGTCGTCTGCCTGCTCTCCACCAGCCGCTACCTCACCGCCGAACAGATCCGCCAGGCCGTGCCCGGCTACCCCGACCAGGACGACCTGTTCAAGCGGATGTTCGAGCGGGACAAGGAGGACCTGCGCGAGCTCGGCGTGCCGCTGGAAACAGGCGTCAACCACCCGTTCGACGACGACCCCGGCTACCGGATCAGGCAGCAAGCGTACGAGCTTCCCGAGCTGCGGCTGGAGGCGGACGAGGCGGCCGTGCTCGGCCTGGCCGCGCGGGTCTGGCGGCGAGCCGAACTGGCCGGCGCCGCCGCGGGGGCGCTGCTGAAGCTACGGGCCGCCGGCATCGACGCGGATCTGGGCGGCGGCGAGCACTCGCCGGTGCCGCAGGGCATAGAGCCCAGGCTGGGCACACCCGAGCCAGCCTTCGGGCCGCTGTGGGAGGCGGTCAGGGATCGCCGGCCGGTGACGTTCAGCTACCGCGCGGCCGGGCGGAGCGACCCGCAGCGGCGCGAGCTGGAGCCATGGGGCGTGGTGAACCGGCACGGCCGCTGGTACGTGGCCGGCTGGGACCGGGGCCGCAACGCCACCCGGGTGTTCCGGCTCGGCCGGATCGCGGGCCCGGTGAAGTTCTGCGGGCCGCCGGGCCGGGTGAGCGTGCCGGACGGCGTCGATGTGCGCGAGCTGGTCCGCGACTGGGACTCCGCGCCCGCCCAGGAGCACACCGCCCTGCTCCGGGTGCGGGCCGGGGCCGGCGTCGGGCTGCGGCGGCACGCGGTCTCCGTGCGGCCTGATGACTCGGCCGAGGGTATGACGGGGTGGGACCTGGTCACCACGCGGTTCGCCGACCTGGGCTGGTTCGCCGACTACGCCGCCTCGTTCGGCCCGGACGCGGTCGTCCTGGACCCGCCGGACCTGCGCGAGGCCGTCATCCGCAGGCTGAAGGGAGTGCTCGCGTGAGCGCGCTGGTCACCTCCACTGAGCGGCTGCAGCGGCTGCTCGCGCTGGTGCCCTACGTGATGAGCAGGCAATCGGTGGGCCTGGCTGAGACGGCGGCGGCGTTCGGGGTCACCGAGCACGAGCTCGTCGACGACCTGAACCTGCTGTGGTGCGTCGAGCTGCGCGCTCCCGACCCCTACTGCCCGATCGACCTGTCGTACGAGGGCGGCGAGATCGTCGTCAGCCAGGCCGAATCCATGGGCAGGCCGCTGCGGCTCGCCGTCGACGAGGCCAGCGCGCTGCTCGTCGCGCTGCGGATGCTGGCCGAGGTGCCCGGGCTGGAGGACCGGTCGGCGCTGTCCCGGCTGATCGCCAAGCTCGAGGCCGCGGCCGGCGAGGCCGCCTCGGTGAGCTCCCAGGTCGCTGTGCAGGTTGACATGCCCGACGACGGCGCCGAGGGGTTCGCCGCGCAGATCCGCGCCGCCCTGCTGGCCAAGCGCCGGCTGCACCTGCGGTACTACGTACCCGGGCGGGACGAGGCGACCGAGCGTGACGTCGACCCGATGCGGCTGCACATCGTGGAGGGGCGGCCCTACCTGGAGGGCTGGTGCCTGCGGGCCGAGGGGATGCGGCTGTTCCGGCTGGACCGGGTGCTCAGCGTGGACGTGCTCGACATACCTGCCGCGCCGCCGCCCGGAGCGCAGCCGGTGGACGTCGACCAGGGCCTGTTCCGGCCGTCACCCGATGACGTGCTCGTGGAGCTCGAGCTGTCCGTAGCCGGGCGCTGGGTGGCGGAGTACTATCCGTGCGACTCAGTGGCGGACCTGGGGGACGGCCGGCTGCGGGTCGTGCTGCGTACCCCGGATACCGGCTGGGTACAGCGGCTGGCGCTGCGGCTCGGCGAGGACGGCCGGGTCGTCTCACCGCCGTCGCTGGTGGCCGGGATCCGCGAGGCGGCCGCCGCCGCTCTTGCGAACTATGTCGTATTATCGCCCGGTACACGCGGTCGCCTGCGGAAACTGTGTCGCGTCAACGGCGCCGTGTAGACTCTGGCCGAGAAGTACGTCTCCGGCGCTAAAGAGGACGGACATGATTGGTAACCTGTTCGACAGCCCCTGGAAGATCCTGATCGTCGCCGTCGTGCTCATCGTGCTGGTCGGGTCTAACAAGCTACCTCACGCGGCCCGCTCGCTTGGTCAGTCGATGCGTATCCTGAAGAAGGAAGTGCAAGGCCTGCATGAGGACGAGCCTGACCCTAAGGCCCAGGCTCAGACCGCTGCGCCCGAGACCCAGTTCCCGCAGCCGCAGCTGACGGCCACCCCGGCCCCGGCGCCGGCCCCGGCCGACCAGCAGAGCCAGATTGACGCGCTGCAACAGCAGGTCCGTGACCTGCAGCGGGCCGCGGCCATGGACGCGGCCGCCCCGGCCGGCACGCCGGCGCAGGCGCCGGTCCCGCAGCACACCCAGCAGTCCAGCTAGGCCCCGGCTAACCGCCGCATCAGGTCATGGCGAAACTCCCCGGGGCCATCGCGGGTGCCCGCATCGTCGGCGAGCGCTTCGCGCAGTCGCAGCGGCAGCACAACCCCGATGGCCGCATGCCGCTCATGGATCACATCCGTGAGCTGCGGAACCGCGTCGTCAAGATGGCGCTCGCGCTGGTTGCGGGGATGGCCATCGGGCTGGTGTTCTTCCACCCGGTGTGGAACTTCATCACGCGGCCCTACTGTCGCGCCATTTCGGGCTGCAATTCCTCCTCGCTCGGGCATACTCTCGCCGTCACCAGTCCTCTGGACGGTTTTTACCTGCACATCAAGGTTGCGTTCGTCGTCGGCATCATCGTGACCTCGCCGGTCTGGCTGTACCAGATCTGGGCCTTCGTCGCACCCGGGCTCCACTCCCGGGAGAAGCGCTGGACGTACTTGTTCATCGGCACTTCGGTACCGCTGTTCCTGCTCGGCGCCTACCTCGCGCTCCTGGTGATGGGTCGCGGGCTGCACTTCCTGATCGGCATGGTGCCGCAGAACACCGTCGCCATCTTCACGGCCGATACCTACATCAGCTACTTCATCATGATGATCGTGGGTTTCGGGCTGTGCTTCGAGCTGCCGCTCTTCCTGGTGATGCTCAACCAGGTCGGCATCCTGCCTCACGCGCGATTCAAGAAGTGGCGCCGCATCCTGATCTTCTGCGTGTTCGCGTTCGCCGGAATCGCTTCGCCGAGCCCGGACCCGATCACGATGCTGCTACTGGGCGGGGTATGTGCCCTCCTGGTCGAAGGCGCTGAGGTCATCGTGCTGCTGAACGACCGGCGACGGGCCCGGCTGCACCCCGATCCTTACGCGGGCCTGGCCGACGATGAGCTTTCGCCGATCGACCTTGAGGACACTGACCCCGACCCTGATCCCAGGAATAGCCGGTTCAACTAACGGCTCGCGGCCCGCCGCCCTGCGGGTGGGCGCGGCCCGGCCACTCGAAACCTCGGCGAGGGCCTAATCTGGAATCCATGACCACTCCGGCGGATCGGTACGCCTCGTTCCGCAAGCAGCAGGCCGCCCCGGAGTTCGCGTCCTTCCGCGGGCTGTACGACTTCGATTTCGACGACTTCCAGGTCGCCGCGTGCGACGCGCTCGGCGCGGGCAGCGGCGTGCTGGTGGCCGCGCCGACCGGTTCGGGCAAGACGGTGATCGGCGAATACGCCGTGCACCTGGCGCTGGCCCAGGGCCGCAAGTGCTTCTACACCACGCCGATCAAGGCACTGTCCAACCAGAAGTACGCCGACCTGGTACGCCGCTACGACAGCCGCACGGTGGGCCTGCTCACCGGGGACAACAGCATCAACGGCGACGCGCCGATCGTGGTGATGACCACCGAGGTGCTCCGCAACATGCTGTACACCGGGTCGGCGGCGCTGTCCGGCCTCGGCTACGTCGTGCTTGACGAGGTGCACTACCTGGCGGACCGGTCCCGCGGCGCGGTCTGGGAGGAAGTGATCATCCACCTGCCCGACTCGGTCCGGGTGGTGGCGCTGTCCGCGACGGTGAGCAACGCCGAGGAGTTCGGCGAGTGGCTGGATCAGGTCCGCGGCGGCACCGCGGTCATCGTGGACGAGCAGCGGCCGGTCCCGCTGTGGCAGCACGTGCTGGCCGGAAACCGGCTGTACGACCTGTTCACCGACACGGTGCCCACGGCCGGCTCCGCCGGTGAGGGGCACAGCCGGGTCAACCCTGAGCTGCTGCGGGTGGCCCAGCGGGACACCTGGATCGAGCGCAAGGCCCCGGGCCGGCCGGGCCGGGGCGGACGGCGGCCGCACCGGTTCGCGCCGGCGTACCGGCCCGACGTGATCTCGCGGCTGGACGCCGGCGGGCTGCTGCCCGCGATCACGTTCATCTTCAGCCGGGCCGGCTGCGACGCGGCGGTCGAGCAGTGCCTGGCCGCGGGCCTGCGGCTGACCACCCCGGAAGAGGCCGAGGTGATCCAGCAGGTCGCCGAGCGCCGCACCGCGGACATCCCGCCCGAGGACCTGACCGTCCTCGGCTACGGCGAATGGCTGACCGGGCTGCGGCGCGGGATCGCCGCGCACCACGCCGGGATGCTGCCCGCGTTCAAGGAGGTCGTCGAGGAACTGTTCGCGGCCGGCCTGGTGCGCGCGGTGTTCGCGACCGAGACGCTTGCCCTCGGCATCAACATGCCGGCCAGGACCGTGGTCATCGAGAAGCTGGACAAGTGGAACGGCGAGACCCACGCGAACCTGACCGCGGGACAGTACACCCAGCTAACCGGGCGGGCCGGGCGGCGCGGCATCGACGTCGAGGGCCACGCGGTGGTGCTCTGGCAGCCCGGCATGGACCCCGATGCGGTGGGCGGCCTGGCCAGCACCCGTACCTACCCGCTCAACTCGAGCTTCCGGCCCTCCTACAACATGGCCATCAACCTGACCGGCTGGGCCGGGCGGGCCCGCGCCTCCACCCTGCTTGAGTCCTCGTTCGCGCAGTTCCAGGCCGACCGCGGCGTCATCGGTCTGACCCGGCTCCTCCGCAAGAGCCGCCAGGCCATGGCGGACCTGGCCACGTCGATGACCTGCGACAAAGGTGACTTCGCCGAGTATGCGGGGCTGCGAAGATCATTGACCGAACGAGAGGGTGATGTGTCCCGGGCCCGTGCGAGCTCCCGGCGGGCCGAAGCGGCCAGATCCCTCTCGCTGCTGCGTCCGGGCGACATCATCCGCGTGCCGGGCGGCCGGCGGGCTGGCCTCGCGGTGGTGCTGCAGCCCGGCCTGCATCCTGCGCGCGGCGGCAACGGCAACGGTCGGCCGGCTGACCGCGCCGGCCGCGGCTCCGCTGGCCATGGCTCCGCTGGCCACGACCGGCCGGGCGATGGCCGCCGGCGGGCAACGGGCGGGGCTTCGGCTGAGTTCACCGGGCCTGGCCCGCTCGTGCTCACCGAAGGACGCCAGGTCAAGCGGCTGGCCGTGGCGGACTTCCCGGTGCCGGCCGAGGTGATCGACAAGATCCGGATTCCCGGGTCGTTCAGCCCGCGTTCCCCGCAGCACCGCAAGGACCTCGCGGCCACCATGCGGAACCGGCTGGCCAGCAGGCCTCCGGGTGCCAAGGCCACGCGGCGCCCGGTGCGCGCGGCGGAGTGGGAGCAAGCCGCGCCGGACGGAGCCGGCGACATCGCGGACCTGCGGAGGCGGCTTCGGCGCCATCCGTGCCATGACTGCCCGGACCGCGAGGACCACGCCCGGTACGCCGAACGCTACTGGAGGCTGGCGCGGGAGACCGAGGCGCTCGAGCGCCGGGTGGCCGGCCGGTCGCACGTGATCGCCCGCACCTTCGACCGGGTGTGCCGCGTCCTGGAGCGCCTCGGCTACCTGACGGCAGACACCGTCACGCCGGACGGGCAGCGGCTGGGCCGCCTGTACACCGAGCTGGACCTGCTGGCCGCCGAGTGCCTGCGCTGCGGTACGTGGGACGGCCTGTCCCCGGCCGAACTCGCCGCCTGCGTGTCCGCCCTGTCCTTCGAATCACGCCAGGCCGACGACGTCCAGCCACCCCGGCTGCCGAAGGGCCCGGTCCCCGAGGCGCTCGCCGCCACGATCCGCACCTGGGGCGAGCTCGACCAGCTAGAGAAGGACAATGAGCTGTCCTTCCTGCGCGCGCCCGACCTTGGCTTCGCCTGGGCCGCCTACCGCTGGGCGCGCGGCGCGCGGCTGGAAAGCGTCCTGGACGAGTCGCCCGACCTCACCCCCGGCGACTTCGTGCGTTCCGTGAAGCAGCTCATCGACCTGCTGGACCAGATCGCCTCCGCCGCCGCCCCCGCGGACAGCCCCCCGGCGGACGCCGCTCCCGCGGACAGTCGTCCGGCGGACACCCTGGCCGCGACCGCTCGCGCCGCCATCGACGCGATGCGCCGCGGCGTCGTCGCCTACTCCGCTGTCACCGATTAGGGGCCGTCGCGGCGCGAGTACGAGGAGATCTTCGCGCTGGCCGACGGCGGACGCGGGCTCAGGCTCCCCGCCCGCAAGCCTCCCCACCGCGAAAATCGGATAAAAGGCGAATAAACGTCTCGAACCCGGACTTGCCAGCGGCCTCTCATCGATATATCGTTGAACTAACGACAAGGATCGAGAAGCGATCTAGAAAGTTTAAAGGAGCAGGAGAATGCACAACGAAGCATGGGGGGATCCGCGAGATCCCCGAGAGCGCCGCGGCGGTCACCGGGCACGCGCCCGCATGCGCGGCGGTGCGCCGTGGCCCGGTCCGGTGGGCCCGTTCGAATTCGGGATGCGCGGCGGGCCATTCGGGCCGCCGAGGTTCGGCGGCCGCGGACCGCGGGTCCGGCGCGGTGACGTGCGGGCCGCGATCCTCGACCTGCTGGGCGAGGGGCAGCCGTGGAACGGCTACCAGATCATCCAGGAGATCGGCGCGCGTACCGAGGGCGTCTGGCGCCCGAGCGCGGGGTCGGTGTACCCGGCGCTGCAACAGCTCGAAGACGAGGCCCTGATCACGGCCGAAGCCGCCGGGGAAGACCGGCGCCGGATGTACACGCTGACCGGGGAAGGCCAGGCGTACGTCACCGAGCACGCCGATGAGCTGCGAGCGTCCTGGGACGCCGTGACCGGCAGCGTCGACGACGCCGAGGTCCAGCTGCGGAACACGGTCAAGCAGGTCATCGTGGCGGTCACGCAGGTCGCGCAGGCGGGCTCGGCGGCCCAGGTCCAGCAGGCCGGCAAGGTCCTCACCGACACCCGCCGCGCGCTGTACCGTATCCTCGCGGCAGACGACGAGGACGCTGGGGAGGACACGCAAGGGTGATTCCGGCTATCTCGGTCAGCGCGCTGACCAAGAGGTACGGCGAGATCGAGGCCGTGCGCGGCATCGATTTCGAGGTTGCTGCCGGAGAGACCTTCGGCTTCCTCGGCCCGAACGGGGCGGGCAAGTCCACCACCATCAAGATCCTGTGCACCCTGGCGGACCCGACTTCGGGTACCGCCAGGGTCGCGGGTCACGATGTGGTGCGGGAACGGGACACCGTGCGCCGCAACATCGGCCTGGTGTTCCAGGACACCACCCTGGACAATTACCTGACCGGGGAGCAGAACCTGCGCTTCCACGCCGACCTGTACGGCGTGCCCAAGGTGGCGTTCGGGCCGCGGCTGCGCCAGGTGCTGGAGATGGTCGGGCTGTGGGACCGCCGGGGCAGCGTGGTGTCCACCTATTCCGGCGGCATGCAGCGGCGGCTGGAGATCGCCCGCGGCCTGCTGCACGCGCCGCGAGTGCTGTTCCTCGATGAGCCGACGGTGGGACTCGACCCGCAGACCCGGGTTTCCATCTGGGCGTACATCAACGACCTGAAGAGCCGCGAGGACATCACGATCTTCCTGACCACGCACTACATGGACGAGGCGGAGAACTGCGACCGGATCGCCATCATCGATCACGGGACCATCGTGGCCATCGATACGCCGGAGGCGCTGAAGGCCTCGATCGGCAAGGACCGCGTCCAGATCAGTACCACGGACGACCAGGCCGCGATCCGCGCGCTGGCGGAGACGTTCGGCTTGGAGGCAGGCGTGCACGAGGGCCTAGTGACGTTCTCGGTAGAGTCGGGTGAGCACTTCGTGCCTCAGCTGTTCGCACGTCTGCCGGTGGCGATCCAGTCGGTGAGCGTGTCCCGGCCTTCCCTCGACGACGTGTTCATGTCCTACACCGGCAAGACGATCCGCGACGCCGAGGCCTCGATCGGCGACCGTAACCGCAGGATCGCCACGCGGTTCGCCAGGAGGTAATGGTGGCAGCCCAGGACACGGCCAGCCGGGACGAACTCGGGACCGGCGAGCCGAGCCTCACCGAGATCATCAGGGTCGCAGTACCCGAGCGCAGCATCCGGGCCGACGTGCGCGCCGTCAGCATCGTCTGGCGCCGCGAGCTGATCAGGTTCCGTAGCGACCGGCTGCGCGCGGTTACCTCGCTGGTGCAGCCGGTGCTCTTCCTGTTCGTGCTGGGTACCGGGCTGTCCCGGCTCGCGGCCCGCGGCATGCCGCTCGGCGTGGACTTCAAGACGTTCATCTACCCCGGCGTGCTGGCGATGTCGGTGCTGTTCACGGCGATATTCTCGGCCGCGTCGATCGTCTGGGACCGTGAGTTCGGGTTCCTGCGGGAAATGCTGGTCGCGCCGGTCCGCCGGTGGGCCATCGTGATCGGGAAGTGCCTGGGCGGCGCGACCGTGGCCACCTTCCAGGGCATCATCTTCCTGGCCCTGGCTGGCGTGGCACACGTCCCGTACGATCCGGTGCTGCTGCTTACCCTGGTGGGGGAGTTGCTGCTGTTGTCGTTTACGCTGACCGCGTTCGGCGTCATGATGGCCGCCCGGGTCAAGCAGATCCAGGCGTTCATGGCGCTCACCCAGTTGGTCGTGCTGCCGCTGTTTTTCCTGTCCGGCGCGTTGTACCCGCTGAACGGGCTGCCGGTCTGGCTGACTGTGCTGACCAGGATCGATCCGCTCACCTACATTGTCGACCCGATGCGGCATGCGGTGTTCGCCCACCTAGCCGTCAGCCCGCGCGCCCTGACGGCGCTCAGCCCAGGCGTCACCTGGGGGGGCTGGCTTGTCCCACTCGGGCTATCGCTCGCCATGGTCGCCGCCATGGGCCTGGCGATGCTCGGGATAGCCATAGCCGAGTTCCGCAAGACAGAATAACCGCCACCATATTGCATACAATGCGACGACGGCATTCAGGGCCATTAATTAGTAAGCACCTGCTGATCGTTGCGCAGTTTTTCCTCGTCTCTATAACGAAAAGTGACGAACAATCCCCGCCGCGCAACGCAACCGCTCGGTGCGTCTTCAGACAAGAAGGTTCACGGATTGAGTCCGGCCACACCAAAACTCACTCGCGCCACCACGGGAACCTATATCGCAGCTATGGCGCAAATTCGCCCCGGACCCGGACACCTCTCATCCCAGATACCTCGGCGCCCGCTCAGATGCTCATCTGAGCGCCCCAGAAGTCCCTGCTCAGCCCGCAGCGGCTATCCGCTAGCCCCGCACCGTCCGCCAGCTCCGCAGGACAACCCTCAAAAACCTTCCTCAAACCCAGGCTCCAAGATCTTTCCGCACCCCCCCTCTGCGGATCGTGACCATCACCGCTGACGATCTTCGGCACCCGATCATGCCTGGTGCGACAGACAGCCGACCACTACGCCCCAATCACGGGTGGCGGTCTTGTGAGGTGCAAGCGATGGCTCCGCGAGGCAAGCAGGCGGCCTCCGTTCCGGCATAGACGATCACCAGAGCCCAGCCCAGAACCCAGCCCCTGAACCCGGAGAGCCCAGCCCCTGAACCCCGGAGAGCCCAGCCCCTGAACCCGGAGAGCCCAGCCCCTGAACCCGGAGAGCCCAGCCCCAGAACCCCCCTGCCCTCAGAAGAAGGCCCACGGCCAGCACCCCTCGCCCAGAGCGGGCCGCACGGGGGGTCCGGGGGGTCGTCCCCCCGGGAAAGCACTGCGAGCCCCCGGCGAGGGGCAAAGCCCCGAGCATAGGGCGACGCCGGGTGGCTACGGGGGCAAACCACCCGGCGTCGCGATCATCGGCGTTCCGACGGGGGCCCGGAACGCCGGCAGTGATGCTCCGACGGGGGACCAGAGCATCGATATGAATCGTACACGTAAACACCCCCCAGTGTGTCAAGACCCAATTACAACCAGATCTCGGGACGACCCTGAGCAGGGCCAATCTCTGCTCCGATTAGTAATCCCCGGAGCCGGGACCGACGAAGCGGTGACCGTTTCCCCGGTTTGCTTCTTCTGAGGGCCCGCTGGAGTCGCGGGTGGCGGGCACCTTCGGACGGTACTCCATGAAGCCGCGGGTGTTGTCCGGCTCCCGGCCGCCGTTGGCGAACACGACGGCGAAATACGGAATGAAGATGGCGCCGACCGCCGGTATCGCGACGAGCCAGCCGAAGTGATTGACGAACAGCACCACGGCTATCACGAAGCAGAGCGCGCGGATGCCCATCATCAGCAGGTACCGGCGCTGCCGGTAGGCGATGTCCTCTGATAGCGACCGACGCGCCTGCGTCACCATGTGCACTGATGGCCGCCGGCTGGAATGGCTCATCCTCACGCTTCCACGGTATGCCTAGGCGCCAAACCAGGCTTCCCCGCCCCGGGATTCAGCTGGCCTGGCTTACCGAAGACATGTTGAAGCCCTCCACCCGCACCGGCGGCATCGCGGCCCGGTTGAAGTAGTCGCCCCACTCGCGCGGCAGCGTCGGCTCGGTAGCGCCCACCTCGAGCAGTCGCCCGAGCATGCCGACCGGCGACTCGTTGAACCTGAAGTTGTTCACTGCGCCCGTCACCTCGCCGTTCTCGACCAGGTAGACCCCGTCCCGGGTGAGCCCGGTCAGCAGCAGGGTCTGCGGGTCCACCTCGCGGATGTACCACAGGCAGGTGAGCAGCAGCCCGCGCCCGGTGGCGGCGATCATCTGCTCAAGCGTCGGCGCCCCGGCCGCCGAGGTGGCGAAGGTCAGGTTGTCGATGGCCGGCGTGACCGGTACCCCGGCGACCGCGGCCGAATGCCGCGAGGAGACGAGGGCCGCCAGCGAGCCGTCGCGGATCCACGAGGTTGCGTGCAGCGGGAGGCCGTTGTCGAACGCCGAGGAGTCCGGCCCGGACGCGTGTGCGATGACGAACGGCGCGCAGCGCAGCCCTTTGGCCAGGGGGTCACTGGACATCGTCACGGGCTGGGCGGTCAGCTGCTCGCCGATCCGTGTTCCGCCGCCGGGCTTGCTGAACACCGTCCGCCCCTCCGCCGCCTCCTTCGCCCCGGCCGACCAGTACATGTAGGTGAGCAGGTCGGACACAGCGGTAGGCGGCAGCAGCGTCTCGTACCGTCCGGCGGGCAGCGACACGGTGCGCTTGGCCCAGCCGAGGCGCTCGGCCAGCCCGGCATCCAGGCCGGCGATGTCCACGTCGGCGAAGTCGCGGGTCGCCACGCCTGACCAGGCCGAACGGGCCATGTCGGCAGACTTGGCGTTCAGCTCCACCCGCCCGGTCGGCTGGTCGTGTCGTCGCCGCAGCCCGGTTGAGGTGCCGAGGAAAGTGCTCTGCATCTGGTGCTCGGCGAATCCGTACAGCTTCCGGCTGGCCGCCTCGGCGGCGCGCAGCGTCTGCCCGAGCGCGGCCGCGAAGTCGCGCAGCACGCCGATGTCGGTCCGGCTCGCGGGCGAGTCCCAGCTGGGTTCTCCGTTATTCATCCCGGACGGGCCGGGTTGTTCCGCCCCGGCCAGCTCCTCCGCGTCCTCGGCCGGAGTGCCCTCGGCGGCCGCGTGCTCGGCTTCGCGGACCACGTCCTCGATCTGCTCAGGCCGGACGCCGGCCCGGGACACCACGCCGGCCGCGGCGCCGTCGCCGCGCCGGTCGATGGCGATGACGGTGAGCTGGCGGGAGCGCGCCACGCCGTTGGTGGTGAGCGTGTTGCCCGCCCAGCGCAGGTTGGTGGCCGAGGTCTCCTCGGCGATCACCACGCAGTCGTCGGACCGGGCCGCGGCCAGCGCGCGCTCGACGGTGTCTTGCGGAGACAGCCCCTGCCTCTCGCTCACGAGGCCCCCTCTGCCGCTGTGTTGAGTATCCGCACGCCGCGCATCACGGTCGCCGGGCAGCCGTGACTGACCGGGGCGACCTGGCCGGGCTGGCCCTTGCCGCAGTTGAACGCGCCGCCGAGCACGTAGGTCTGCGGACCGCCGACCGCTTCCATCGAGCCCCAGAAGTCGGTGGTGGTGGCCTGGTAGGCCACGTCGCGCAGCTGCCCGTCCAGCCGGCCGTTCTTGATCTTGAAGAAGCGCTGGCCGGTGAACTGGAAGTTGTACCGCTGCATGTCGATCGACCAGCTCTTGTCGCCGAGGATGTAGATCCCGTTATCGATCCCGCCGATGAGGTCCGCGGTGGACGGGCCGCCGGCGGCGGGCTGCAGCGACACGTTGGCCATCCGCTGCAGCGGCATGTGGGCGGGCCCGTCGGAGAACGCGCAGCCGTTCGAGCGCCCGAAGCCCATGAGCTGCGCCATCCGCCGGTCCAGCTGATAGCCAGCCAGGATGCCGCCGCTGATCAGGTCCCAGGACTGCCCGGCCACGCCCTCGTCGTCGTAGCCGATGGTGGCCAGGCCGTGCTCGGCGGTGCGGTCGCCGGTGACGTGCATGACACCCGATCCGTAGTGCAGGGTGCCGAGTTTATCCGGGGTGGCGAACGACGTGCCGGCGTAGGCAGCCTCGTAGCCCAGCGCCCGGTCGAGCTCGGTGGCGTGCCCGATCGACTCGTGAATGGTGAGCCAGAGGTTGGACGGGTCGATGACCAGGTTGTAGTGGCCCGGCTCCACCGAGGGGGCCCGCAGCTTGGCCGCGAGCAGGTCGGGCAGCTCGGCGAGCTCGGCGGCGAAGTCCCAGCCGCTGCCGGTGAGAAACTCATAACCCCGGCCGGCCGGCGGGGCCAGCGTCCGCATGGTGTCGAACCTGCCGTCGCCGGACACGGCGATGGCGGTGACGGCCGGGTGCAGCCGGACCCGCTGCTGGGTCGCCGTGGTGGCGCCGTCGGAGTAGAACTTGCACTCCCTAATCTGGTGCAGTGAGGCGTCCACGTGACTGACGGCGGGGTGCGTGAGCAGGTCGCGGCTCCACTGCGCCAGCAGCGCCACCTTGTCCGCCACGCTGATCGTGAACGGGTCGACGTCATAGGCCGACACCCAGGTCACCTCGCCGTAGGCAGGTTCGGGGGCCAGCTCGATCGGCTCGGTGTTCATCGCGGCGGCCACCCGGGCGACCTCGACGGCCTGCCGCGCCGCTTGCGCCGCGGTATCCGCGGTCAGGTCGACAGCCGAGGCGAAGCCCCAGGTTCCGTCCACGATCACCCGCACCGCGAGGCCGGTGTCGTCGGCGTCGAACAGCGTCTGCGGGTTCCCGTCGGACAAGCCGATCTGCTGGCCCCTGATGCGTTCGGCGCGGAAGTCGGCGTGCTGGGCGCCGAGGCTCCTGGCTTGCGTGAGCGCCGCGTCCGCCAGTTCCCGCAACGGCAGCGCGGTGAATTCCGGGTCGAGCCTGCACTGACGATCATTCACGCGCCGTGAGTCTATGCTAGCCGGGGGGACGACCCCCCCAGACCCCCCCGCTCCTGGGGGGACCCATCCCCCCAGACCCCCCTTGGGGGGGGCAGTCCCCCCAGACCCCCCCCGCTCCTGGGGGGACCCATCCCCCCAGACCCCCCTTGGGGGGGACAAGTCCCCCCAGACCCCCGTGACTGGGGGGGCACCCATCTCCCCAGAACCCCTTGGGGGGACAAGTCCCCCCGGACCCTGGGGGCCACCACCCTGGAAAGAGGCGAGTGTGGGGCGTTCGGTGCTTGTGACCGGCGGGAACCGCGGTATCGGGCTGGCCATCGCGCGGCGGTTCGCGGCCGACGGCGACAGCGTCACCGTGACCTCTCGTTCGGGCGACCCGGTGGACGGGCTGGCGGTGGTGCGGTGCGACGTGCGCGACGCGGCGTCCGTCGACGCCGCCTTCGCGGCGGTGGAAGCGGACCAGGGACCGGTGGAGGTGCTGGTCGCCAACGCGGGCGTGACCCGCGACACGCTACTCGCGCTGATGAGCGAGGACGATTTCGCCGAGGTGCTCGACACCAACCTGGCCGGCGCGTACCGGGTGGCCAAGCGGGCGGTGCGCGGCATGATGAAGATGCGCCGCGGCCGCCTGATCTTCATCTCCTCGGTCGTCGGCATGTACGGTTCGGCGGGCCAGGCCAACTACGCCTCGTCCAAGGCCGGCCTGGTCGGCCTGGCCAGGTCGCTGGCACGTGAGCTCGGGTCGCGCGGTATCACCTCCAACGTGGTCGCGCCCGGGTTCGTGGACAGCGACATGACGGCGAGCCTGTCCGAGGAGAGGAAAGCCGCGATCAAGGCCGCCGTGCCGCTCGGCCGGTACGCCGTCGCGGCCGAGGTGGCCGCGACGGTCGCGTTCCTGGCCGGCCAGGATGCCGGCTATATCACCGGTGCGGTCATCCCGGTCGACGGCGGCCTGGGGATGGGCCACTGACAAGTGCGTCTGGGGGGACTTGTCCCCCCCAGGCACGCGGGGGTCTGGGGGGACTTGTCCCCCCAAGGGGGGTCTGGGGGGACTTGTCCCCCCAAGGGGGGTCTGGGGGGATGGGTCCCCCCAGGAGCGGGGGGGTATGGGGGGGTCGTCCCCCCGGCTAACAGAGAGGACTGTGATGGGAATCCTGGCAGGCAAGCGGATCCTGGTCACCGGGGTCATCACGGATGCCTCGATCGCGTTTCATGTGGCGCGGGTCGCGCAGGCCGAAGGCGCGACCGTGGTGCTGACTGGCTTCGGGCGGCTCAGCCTGGTGGAGCGCATCGCCCGGCGGCTGCCCTCGCCGCCCCCGGTGCTCGAGCTCGACGTGACCAGCGAAGATCAGCTGGCCTCGCTGGCCAGCCGGGTGTCCGAGCACGTCGACGGCCTGGACGGCGTGCTGCACGCGATCGCGTACGCGAACCCGGAAGAGGCGCTCGGCGGGAACTTCCTGAATACCCGGTGGCCCGACGTGGCGACCGCGGTGCAGGTATCCGCGTACTCGCTGAAGGCGATCACGATGGCGGCGTTGCCGCTAATGGGCGGCGGCGGGTCGGTGGTGGGCCTGGACTTCGACGCGAGCGTGGCCTGGCCCGGCTACGACTGGATGGGCGTGGCCAAGGCCGGGCTTGAGTCCTGCGCCAGGTACCTGGCTCGCGACCTGGGGGAGAAGAGGATACGGGTGAACCTGGTGGCGGCCGGGCCGCTGCGGACCATGGCCGCGAAGTCCATTCCCGGCTTCGACCGGTTCGAGGACGTGTGGGGTACCAGGGCGCCGCTCGGCTGGGACATCACCGACCCGGAGCCGACCGCGCGGGCCTGCGTGGCGCTGCTTTCCGACTGGTTCCCCGCCACCACCGGTGAGATCGTCCACGTGGACGGCGGCGTGCACGCGGTGGGGGCCTGATGCCCGAGTACGTGCTCACGCTTTCCTGCCCGGACCGGGTCGGGATCGTGCATGCGGTCGCGGCCTACCTGCACCAGTCCGGCTGCAACGTGCTCGACAGCCAGCAGTTCGGGGACCGCATCGCCGGGCGGTTCTTCATGCGGGTACATGTCGAGACGGTACCCGGGCCGCCGGTGACCTATGAATCCCTGTACGGCGGCTTCAGCCCGGTGGCGGCCGAGTTCGGCATGGAGTGGGAACTGCACGACACCGCGGTCCTGCCGCGGGTCCTGATCATGGTGTCCAAGGCTGGCCACTGCCTGAACGACCTGCTGTACCGGCGTGCGGCCGAGTCGCTCCGCATCGACGTCCCGCTGGTGGCCGGCAATCATCCCGACCTGGCGCCGCTCGCGGCGGCGCACGGCGTGCCGTTCGAGCACGTGCCAGGCCGGCGGCGACCCGCTGGCCGGGCAGCGGTCCGAGGGGCGCCTGCTGGACCTGGTCAGCGAGTTCGGCATCGACTTCGTGGTGCTGGCCCGGTACATGCGCATCCTGTCGCCCGGACTATGCGCCAAGATGGCCGGCCGCATCATCAACATCCACCACTCCTTCCTGCCCAGCTTCAAAGGAGCGCGCCCCTACCACCAGGCCCACGCGAACGGCGTGAAGCTGATCGGCGCGACCGCGCACTACGTGACGGCCGACCTGGACGAGGGCCCGATTATCGAGCAGGAGGTCGCCCGGGTCGACCACTCGGACAGCCCCGAGGACCTCGCGGCCATCGGCCGCGACGCCGAGCGGGTCGCGCTCGCCCGCGCGGTGCGCTGGCACGCCGAACACCGCGTCCTGCTGCACGGCCGCCGCACCGTCATCTTCAGGTGAACGCCGCTCGCACCCTGCGCTCAAACATCCCGCGCCCGCGGCATGGCCTCATTACCTCGCTTGACCCGACCAAGACTATCGGCTATCAGGTTGCCGAGCCGGTATGGCTGCACCGCGGGGTGTCCGAGGCAGATGCGCTGGACCGGGCCGTCGAGGTCCTGAGCCTGGTCGGCCTGCCCGGGCCGAAAGAACCGGGCCGCGATCAAGGGCGAGCTGCCCAGCCCGGTGAACCCGTCCTCCGGGTGCAGGTCCGCACCAGGTGCCAGTTCTCTCAGGAGCGCTGCGCCGCAGAGCCCTAGGCTCCGCTCCTTCGGCCCGGGTCACGTGGCGGCCTGTCACTTCCCGGTGCAGAGTCCGGTCAGCGCTGGCGCCGACACCCCGGCCATGACCAGCGCCGGCGAGTCGGCTCGCTAGGTTCCCGGGGCGTCCACTTGCCCTGGGGCGAGATGATGCCGATACTCCAGTCATGGGAGGGTCGACGGCGGACACGCCCGCATCGCCCGAATTCCTCCGCGCCTCCGACGCGGAGCGTGACCTTGCGGCCAGCGAGCTGAGGAACGAGTTCGCCGAGGGCCGTCTGTCGCACGAGACCTTCATGTACCGCATGCAGAGTGCTCTGGACGCCCGCAATCGCGGTCAGCTGGCGGGATTGTTCACCGACCTGCCGTCGCGCCGGCCCGGGTTGCTGGCTCGGATCCGGGCCGCCCTGCGGGGCGAGGACCCGGCCGCGCGTGACCGGCGGCAGGGGGAAGATCCGGGCTTCCCGGGAACCCAGCGGATCGTCGGCCCTGCACACGGGCCAGCGCCGCAGGCGCCGGCCTGGATGCAGCGGCACCAAGGCAACCACGGGAGTGCGGCGGCGCCGGCGCGCGTGGTCGCCGCGGACCCGGAGCCGCTCGTCTTCCCGTCTGGCAACGGGGTCCGGTTCACCATCGGGCGGACCCGTGACTGCGACCTGTGCCTGACCGACTTGTCAGTGTCCCGGATGCACGCCCTGCTGGTCCGCCGCGAGGGCGGATGGGTCCTCAGCGACCTGGGATCGCACAACGGCACCAGGCTCAACGGCTGGCTCATCCGTGAGCCCGTCCCGGTGCGCGCGGGCGACCGGGTGGAATTCGGCTCGACGGCGTTCGTCATCCAGGGCGATCCGCCGGCCGATCCGCCGTCTGCCGCCGAGGAGGAACCGGGGGCCGCCGGCCTGGGCCCTGAGGGGTAAGGACGCAGAACCGACTAGAGTCGGGAAGCGTGACGACTGTTCTACTGGTCCGGCACGGGCTCACGGCGACGACCGGTCACGTGCTGACCGGATGGACGCCGGGTATCCTGCTCGACGACCGGGGCCAGGCTCAGGCAGCCGCACTGGCGGCCAGGCTGGCCCCGCTCCCGCTTGACGCCATCGTGAGCAGCCCGCTGGAACGCTGCCAGCAGACCGCGGCGGCGATCGCGGTGACCAGGGATGGTCAGCAAATCCTCACCGACGACCGGGTCGGAGAGTGCCGTTACGGGGACTGGACCGGCAAGCCGCTGAGGAAGCTGGCGCAGGAGCCGCTCTGGCGCGTGGTGCAGGCCCACCCGAGCGCGGTGACGTTCCCCGGCCCGGACGGTGAGTCCATGCCGGACATGCAGCACCGGGCGGTGGCCGCGGTCCGGGAGTGGAATGCCAGGCTGGGCAAGGACGCTACCTATCTTATCTGCTCGCACGGAGATGTGATCAAGGCCATCGTCGCAGATAGCCTGGGATTGCATCTCGACCAGTGCCAGCGGATCCAGGCCGATCCCTGCTCGCTGACCGTGATCAGGTACACGCCGCTGCGGCCTTTCCTGGTCCGGATGAACGACAGAGGGGGTGGGGTGGATGACCTCATGCCACGTACGGACGGCCACGCCCACGGTCCAGGTGCGGCCCGGAGCGAGCCAGCGCAGAGCGACGCGGCGGTGGGCGGCGGCTCGGGCGGAACGGATCCCGGCGAGCCGCCGAACGGGCGAGCGGACATGGTGAACGGTGCCAGCAGCATCCCGGCAGGCGCAGCTGCGACAAGTGGCCAGCAGTCGGCGGACACGCGAGGATAGGACAATGCCGGTCTATTTCTATGACCCGCCGGACAGGTTCGTGGCCGGCGCGGTGGGTCAGCCCGGAGAACGGATCTTCTACCTGCAGGCGACTTCCAACGGTCGCGTGACCAGCGTCGTTCTGGAGAAGTTCCAAGTGAGCCTGCTCGCCGAACGTATTGACGAGCTTCTCGACGAGGTGCTCAGGCGGACCGGCGGATCACCGGATGCGCCCGCCGCCGTCCCCTCGCGGGCTGCAGGACGACGCGCCGCTCGACCTCCCGCTGCTCGAGGACTTCCGGGTCGGCGCTATCGCCCTGGCCTGGGATGGCGACGGCGGCATGGTCGTCATCGAGGCGCAGGAGGAATCGGACGAGCCGGTGGAGCCGCTGGCCGAGGATCTGCCCGCCGACGGGCCGGGGGTCCTGCGGGTCCGGATTACGCCGGGCGCTGCCCGTGCCTTCGCCCAGCGCGCGGCCAAGATCGTGGCGGCGGGCCGGCCGCCGTGTCCGCTGTGCGGCCTGCCGCTGGACACCGACGGGCATGTCTGCCCCCGGCACAACGGTCACCGCGTCGGCCATGCTTGAGCAGAAGCGATCCGCGCCGGACGATGACGACGGCGAGCAGGCCACCCTCGACCTGCTCGTGACCGGGGAGCTGGAGATCGAGGGGCGGCTGGTAGACGCGTCCAACGCGACGCTGTACTGCACGATCCCAGGGGGGTCTGGAGGGACGGGCAGTCCCTCCCAAGGGGGGTCCGGGGGGATGGGTCCCCCCGGAAGGAAGAGCAGGGGGGGTCTGGGGGGGATTGTCCCCCCTGATCACCGAGTCGCGTGCGTCTACAAGCCGATCGCGGGGGAGCGCCCGCTGTGGGACTTCCCGATGGGCACGCTGGCCGGCCGGGAGGTCGCGGCCTACGTGGTGTCACGCGCGGCCGGCTGGGACGTGGTCCCGCCGACGGTCATGCGGGACGGGCCGTTCGGCCCCGGCATGTGCCAGCTGTGGATCGACCACGATACCGACGTGGACCTGATCGCCCTGTCCCGCCGCACCGACCATGCGGGCCTGCGCGACATGGCCGTGTTCGACGCGGTGGTGAACAACGCCGACCGGAAGATCGGTCACCTGCTGCCGGTCGCGGACGGGCACCTGTACGGCTGCGACCACGGGGTATGCTTCGCCGAGGACTACAAGCTGCGTACCGTGTTGTGGCAGTGGCGGGGCAAGACCTTGCCCAGGCGCTCGCTGGAGGCGCTCCGCCACCTGAATACCCAGCTCAACGAGGGCGGCCTGGAGGCCGAGCTGTCTTCGCTGCTGACCGCGAGCGAGATCAGCGCCACCAAGATCAGGGTCGAGACGCTGCTGAAGCACCGGGTCCACCCCTACCCGCCCGCCGACTGGCCCGCCGTCCCCTGGCCCCCGGTCTAGGGGCCACGATGTCCGGCCAGGGGCCGCGGGCAGGTGTCAGATACCGCCCGCAGACTCCCCGGCGCCTCCGTGGCGCCTGAAATAACGCTCGAACTCGCGGGCGATAGCGTCGCCGCTCGCCTCGGGCAGGTCCATCGCGTCCTTGGCCTCTTCCAGGGTCCGCACGTAGTCGGCGACCTCGGAGTCCTGCTGGGCGAGCTCGTCCACGCCGCGCTCCCAGGCGCGCGCCTCCTCGGGCAGGTCGGCCAGCGGCAGCGGCACGTCCAGGATGTCCTCCACGCCGCGCAGCAGCGCGAGTGTGGCCTTCGGGCTCGGCGGCTGTGCGACGTAGTGCGGCACCTGCGCCCACAGCGAGACGGTGGGGATGCCCGCCGCGGTGCAGGTGTGCTGCAGCACCCCGACGATCCCGGTAGGACCCTTGTAGTCGACGAGGCCGGCGCCGATCTCGGTGCCGAGCGTGCCATTCGATGAGCCGAGGGACACCGGCACCGGCCGGGTGTGCGGCGCGTCGGCGAGCAGGGCGCCGAGCAGGATGATCAGCT
>CAWDBS010000044.1:0-211887 GCA_963800415.1 uncultured Actinomycetes bacterium | reverse complement strand
CGGGCGGGGGCAGCAGGGCGGGCACCTCCTTGGCCTCGAGCACCGCCCGGGCCTCCTCGTTCACCGGCTTGTGCACCTCGATGAACTCGCCGTCCGGCAGCTGCCTGATGATGCCCGTCTCGTAGCCGTGCAGCAGCGTCTCCGCGTCCTTACGCTGCAGGCCCAGGCAGATACGCCGGGTGATGACGAAGGCGAGCACCGGCCCCACGAAGATCAGTACCCGGGAGATCCAGGTGATCGTGTACAGCGGGACCTGCAGGAAGTCGGCGAGGACGTCGTTGGCGCCCTCGGCCCACAAGATGCCGTAGAACACCACCGCGGCCACGCCGACGCCGGTCCGCACCGGAGCGTTCCGCGGCCGGTCGTTGATGTTGTGGTACGACTTGTCCCCGGTGGCCCACTGTTCGAAGAACGGCCAGAAGGCCGCGCCGCCGAGGACCACGGTGAGCGGCACCGCGAACGGGATGAGCACGCTCAGCGAGAGCGTGTGCCCGAGGAAGTTGATCTCCCAGGCAGGCATCATCCGCAGCGAGCCCTCCAGGATGCCCATGTAGAAGTCCGGCTGCGACGCGGACGAGATCTGGATCGGATTGTACGGCCCGTACAGCCAGATCGGGTTGATCTGGGCGAAGGTGGCGAGCAGTACGAGCGCGGCGAAGATGAAGAAGAACCACGCCCCGCCCTTGGCCAGGAAGTACGGGAAGAACGGCTGGCCGACGACGTTCCGCTCGGTGTTCCCCTTGCCTGGCATCTGCGTGTGCTTCTGGTGGAACATGATGAACAGGTGCGCGGTAATCAGCGCCAGCAGGATGCCGGGAATCAGCAGCACGTGGATGATGTACATCCTCGGCACGATGTCATGACCGGGGAACGGCCCGCCGAACAGGAAGAACGCCAGGTACGTGCCGACGATCGGGATGCCCTGCAGGACGCCCTCGAAGATCCGCAGGCCGGCGCCGGACAGCTGGTCATCGGGCAGCGAGTAACCGAACAGGCCCTCGAGCAGCCCCAGCGAGAACAGCACGATCCCGATCAGCCAGTTGACCTCGCGGGGCTTACGGTAGGCGCCGGTGAAGAACACCCGCAGCATGTGAATGGTCAGCGCGGCCATGAACAGGTCGGCGGCCCAGTGGTGGATCTGCCGCATCAGCAGCCCGCCGCGCACGTCGAAGCTGATGTTCAGCGTCGAGGCGTACGCCTCGCTCACCGGGAGGCCGTTCAGCTTGGTGTACGAGCCGTGATACACCACGTCGGTCATGGACGGGACGAAGAAAAACGACAGGAAGGTCCCGGTCAGCAGCAGGACGACGAACGACCACAGCGCGATCTCGCCGAGCATGAACGACCAGTGGTCGGGAAACACCTTCCGCATGAGCACGCGGAACCCGCGCGCGCCGTGGAACCGGTCGTCGAGCCAGCTGCCCGTGCCGCGCAGGACCTTCGGAACCTCAAAGTTCTCGCTCATCCGCGCTCCCAGAAACTCGGGCCGACCGGCTGGGTGAAGTCGCTCCTGGCCACCAGGAACCCGCTGGAGTCGACGGTCATCGGCAGCTGCGGCAGCGGACGCGGCGCCGGGCCGAAGATCACGGTCGCGCCGGTCGAGGCGTCGAAGGTGGACTGGTGGCAGGGGCACAGGATGTGGTGCGTGGTCTGCTCATACAGCGCCACCGGGCAGCCCACGTGCGTGCAGATCTTGGAATAGGCGACGATGTTGTCGACCGTCCAGTTCATCGTGCCTATCAGCGTACCCCCCGCCGTTCTGGTGGGAATGTCCAGCTCACCGGGGCGGAACTTGATCAGGATCACGGTCGCCTTGGTCAGCGCGTCCAGGTCGTCCTGATAGCCGTCGGGCACGATCGTGATCATGCTGCCCGGCGCGCTGAACTCGGCCGGGGTAACAGGCCTGCTGGTGCCGGCCACGAGCAGCCGCCGGCCCGGGCTCCATACGGTGTGCCGCAGGCTGGTCCCGGGCTGCGGGCCCAGGTCCCTGAGCAGCACGACCGGCGCGGCCAGCAGCGGCAGCGTGCCGAGCATCAGGGTGCGCCGTACCAGTGGCCGCTTGACGAACTGGCTGTTCGCGGTGCCCTCTTTGAAGTACCCCTCGAACGCCTTCCGGTCCTTCCCGTCAGAACGCAGCTCGTGCCGTTCCTCGACAACCTCGACGTCCGGCATCAGGTGCCGCACCCACAGCAGCGCGCCGAGGCCCAGGGCGGCGAGCGCAAGGCCAAGCGAGAAGCCCAGCGCCAGGTTGGAGCGCAGCGTCTTGTCGACGCTGTGCACCCCGAGGCCGACGTAGGCGGCGATGAACCCGCACCCGGCGATGAAGGCGAACGTGAAGCACGCCGCGACCAGCCTCTCGACTCGCTTGGCGTGCAAGATCACCTTCGGGTCGTCCGGCGGGAGGCCGAGGAGGTGCTCCGCGCCTTCAGCCTCCGCGGCCTCGCCCGCGTCTGCGTCTGCGTCGCCCTCGGCCAGGGCTGTCGCCCCGAGCAGCCGCGGCGAGGGCGGGGGAGTGCCGATCACCCGGTGCGGCGCGGTCGGGCCCGCGTGCCCCTCGGTCTCTTCCATGTCGCTCATGACTGCTACTACTCCATCCCCGTCGGTCTGGGATCACGCCGCTTGGCGGTAATCCACAGCGCGATCAGCACCAGGAAGCCCAGGCCGCCGAGCCAGATCACCAGGCCCTCGGTGACGGGCCCGACCCGGCCGAGCGAGAAGCCGCCAGGGTTGGGTTCCACCCGCGTCTCGGTGATGTAGGCGATGATGTCGCGCTTGGCCTGCGGACTGAGCACGCCGTCGGAGAACACCGGCATGGCCTCGGGCCCGGTCAGCATCGCCGTATAGATCTGCGTCGGGGTGGCCTGGGTCATCGCCGGTGCGTTCTTACCGTAGGTGAGCGCGCCGCCCGCCCCGGCAAAGCCGTGGCACTGCGCGCAGTTGGCGTTGAACAGCTGCGAGCCGCGCGCGGTGTTCGCTCCCTCGGTGGACACCTGCTCGGCGGTGGGAATCGCGGGGCCGCCGCCCAGGGAGGCGACATAATCGGCGATCTGGTAGATCTGCTGCTCGGTGAACTTTACCGGCCCGCGGTTGTTCTCCGCGCCGACCTCCTTGGCCGGCATGCGGCCGGTGGACATCTGGAAGTAGACGGCGGCCGCGCCGGCGCCGATCAGGCTGGGCGCCTGGTCGGTGCCCTGGGCCTCGAGGCCGTGGCAGCTCGAGCAGTTCGCGTCGAACAACTCCTTGCCCGCCGTGATGTCCTGCCCCGACGCGGCCGGCGCCGACGCCTGCGCGACGCCACCGGCACGGGTGAGCGACCCGTACAGCAGCGCGACAACGACGAGCCCGAGCAGCAGTGCCGCGTAGCCGGCGACCGGGCGCCTGCGCCTGGCGTTGATCCAGCTCACTCGCTGTCCCCTGACTAGTGGATGAGGTAGATGACGGTGAACAGGCCGATCCACACGACGTCGACGAAGTGCCAGTAATAGGACACGACGATCGCGCTGACCTGCTGTTCGTGGGTGAAGGTCCGGGCGGCGTAGGTGCGGCCGAGCAGGAAGATGAACGCCACCAGGCCGCCCGCCACGTGCAGCCCGTGGAACCCGGTGGGCAGGTAGAACACCGAGCCGTAGGCGCTCGAGGACAGGGTGAGGTGCTCCTTGGTGACCAGGTTCTATGTACTCGTAGCCCTGCCCGAGGTCGAAGTACAGCCCCATCAGGAAGGTGAGCACGTACCACTCGCGCAGGCCCCAGCTCATCGGGTGCAGCAGCGACCTGGTGCGGCTGATCTGGCCGCGCTCGACCGCGAACACGCCCATCTGGCAGGTGACGCTGGACAGCAGCAGGACGGTGGTGTTCGTCGCGCCGAGCGCGATGTTGAGATGCGCTCCCGGCCAGGGCAGTCCCGCGCCCTTGCTCACCGACCTGACGGTGAAGTACATCGCGAACAAGGCCGCGAAGAACATCAGCTCAGAGGAGAGCCAGACGATGGTGCCGACGCTGACCAGGTTGGGTCTGCTGGCCGGCGTGCGGGGGGCCGTCTCGACGGTTGCTGTCGCCACGAAGCAATTATTACGACAACCTGTAGGCGATCGCTACGCGACCCCCCGCGTTGGTGACGCTGCCTTCTTAAATGTTCGCGCCATCCGGGAGCCCTTCGGGCCGCCGGCCGCTCGCGCGGGCCGGCCGGAACCCGCCGCCGGCCCGCACTCGCTACCCGGCACCGGATGGCGCTCACGGTCGGTACCATGCAGTGTCATGAAGGTCGTTGTGTACAGCCACGACGCGGATGTCCGGGCCCAGGTCAGGCTCGCCATCGGGCGTCGTCCCGCGATGGACGTGCCGGACGCCGAGATCATCGAGGTAGCCACGCAGCCTGCGCTGTTCCGGCTGCTCGACGCACGCGGCGCCGACGTGATGGTGCTCGACGGGGAGGCGCAGCCGGCCGGCGGGATGGGCGTGTGCCGCCAGGCCAAGGACGAGATCTACGACTGCCCGCCGGTGCTGCTGATCATCGGCCGGCCCGACGACGGCTGGCTGGCCACCTGGTCGCGGGCCGACGCCGTGGTCAGCCACCCGATCGACCCGATCGTGCTGGCTCACGAGCTGGCCGGGCTGATGCGGGAACGTCCCGCGGTCAGCAGCTGACCCGCCGTACTCTTTTTATGCCGAACGGAGTGGGTTTATGCCCTAGCTCCGCCCATCCCGATCCTCCTCTCATCCCGGACGACCTGGGTTCACCTTCCCTCCCCCTGGGGGCCTGCCATGGATGCCCGAACCACCTGGCCCGCGCTCTTGTCCGCCCTTATCCGCGGCGACTCGCTCACCGCCGACGAGAGCGAGTGGGCCATGAACGAGATCATGGAGGGCGTCGCGACGCCGTCCCAGATCGCGGGCTTCGGGATCGCGCTGCGGATCAAGGGCACGTCGGTGGCGGAGATGACCGGGCTGGCCCGGTCGATGCTGGCGCACGCCACCCCGATCAGCCTGCCCGGTCCGCTGACCGACCTGGTTGGCACCGGCGGGGACGGGGCGCGCACGGTCAACGTGTCGACGATGGGCACGATCGTGGCGGCGGCCGCGGGCGCGCGGATGATCAAGCACGGCAACCGGGCAGCGTCGTCCGCGTGCGGGGCTGCCGACGTGCTCGAGGCCCTCGGCGTGGTGATCGACCTGCCGCCGGCCGCGACCGCCGAACTGGCCGCCGAGGTCGGCGTGGCCTTCCTGTTCGCGCCGCTCTACCACCCGTCGCTGCGGTACGCGGGTCCGACCCGCAGCGAGCTCGGCGTGCCCACCGTGTTCAACGTCCTCGGCCCGGTGGCGAACCCGGCCCGGCCGACGGCGCAGGCGGTCGGCGTGTTCGATCCGCGGGTGGGCGAGATCATCGCCGGCGTGCTGGCCGGGCGCGGTTGCTCGGCCCTGGTGTTCCGCGGCCACGACGGGCTCGACGAGCTGACCACGACCGGCCCGTCCACGCTGTGGGTGGTACACGATGGCGAGGTGGCCCAGACTGAGTTCAGCCCGTCCTCGCTCGGCCTGCCCGAGGTGTCGGTCGCCGACCTGCGGGGCGGTGACGCGGTGCAGAACGCGGCGGTGGCCCGCGCGGTGCTGGCCGGCGAACAGGGCCCGGTGCGCGACATCGTGCTGCTGAACGCGGCCGCCGCGCTGGCCGCGACGGCCGGCGTGGCCGGCCCGGAGGCGGTCGTCCCGGCGCTGGCGGACGGCTACGCCCGCGCCGCCGAAGCCGTCGACTCCGGCGCGGCCAGCGCCCTGCTCGACCGCTGGATCGAGGTCAGCCGCCGCCTGGCGCCTGCCCTGCCGACGCGCTGACTGTGAGGTCAGACCTCGGCGCCCAGGCCGAGGGAGAACGCGGCGTCCAGGTCGTGCCGGCTGTACGTGCGGAACGCGATGTGGGTCTCAGTGTGCGTGACGCCCGGGACCCTGTTCAGCCTGCCGGGGATGACATCGGCGAGTTCCTCGTGCGCCCGGACCCGGACCATCGCCACCATGTCGAACTCACCGGTGACCGAGTAGACCTCGCTGACCTCGGGGATCTGAGCGATCATCTCAGCGACCTCGGGAATGCGCTGGATTTCTGCCCTCACCAGAACGATCGCGGTGACCACCGGTGCCTCCCAGACTGTCGCTGCCAGCTTTTGTTGGGTCAGATTGCGCGGCCCTTTTGCGCGGGGCTGGCGCTTACGCTACTACGTCCGGCCAGGCGCTGAGCTGGTTCAGGGTGCGGATGCCGCGGTGCGCCAGCCGCCGGATCAGCCAGCCGAGCACGTCCGCGGTGGCCCGCGCGTCGGCCAGCGCGCGGTGGTTCGGCGCCGTCCGCGCCCCGAAGAACCCGGCGAGCGTGCCCAGCTTGCAGTCGGGCACCTCGTCCGGGTCCATCACCTGCCGGGCCAGCATGACCGTGTCCAGCACGGTGAAGCCGGGCCACGCCAGCCCGCAGTCGCCGCACCCGGCGACCAGGAAGCCGAGATCGAACGGCGCGTTGTGCGCGACCAGCACGCAGCCCCGGGCGAAGTCGAGCAGCCCGGGCAGCACCGCGCCCAGCCGCGGGGCCGCGGCGAGCATCCAGTCGGTGATCCCGGTCAGGTCCGCGATGCCCGGCGGAACGGGCACGCCCGGGTTGACCAGCGAGGCGAACTCGCCCTGCCGCACCAACTCACCTCGCCGTGAGCCCCCGCCCACCTCCCCATTCCCCTTCACTCGTACCGCCCCGATCTCCGTGATCGCCGCCGCCTCCGGCGACCACCCCGTGGTCTCCAGATCCACCACGGCGAACTCGAGGCGCCCCAGTTCCACGTCAGCCAGTCCGTCCAGCTCCCGCGCGCCCAGCTCCCGCGCGCCCAGCCCGTGACCGTTCCGTTTCTCCCGGGTCAGCGGATTCTCCCGGTTCAGCGGACCCCGGGCCGACGGCGCACCCCCGCATCCGTCTGGTGCCCGCGTAATCACGTCCGGACTGATCACGCTCCTCAAGGTAAAACCCCCCACTGACATTCTCTCCGCCGCCACGCCGACCGGGCGCGGTGCTGCCCTTACCGCCACGCCCGGTTCTGCCTGTCCGCTGTCCGCCGTCATTACCGTCCACCCTGCGGGGTCTCGTGCCCGTCAGCTCCGGTCCTGTTTACGACTTAATGGACCGAGTCGTCCTATTTGCCGTAGCCGTCGCATCACCCATGGGCTACAGGTACCTCGCAAGCCCGGCGACGCGCACGCCCACGGAAATGTCAGAGGGCCGCGTTAACGTGTGTCCGTCCATTCACGGAATGCATGGGAGCGTCATGGAGATTGATTGCGGCCGTTGCGAGATGCGCGGGGCTGCCTGCCAAGATTGCGTTGTTACCATACTTGAGCCGGGAAACGTGGCAGGCTTCTCTGCGGAGGCACCCGGCTATCTCGGGGAAGCGGAGGTGCGGGCGCTCGGCGTTCTCGCAGCCGCCGGGATGGTGCCGCCACTTAGGCTTTCGCTGCCCGGCTCCACGGTCTTGCCGAGGGCGCGAGCCTGGACTCAACGAGTCTTCCCCGACACGAAAGCCTCGTGATAGTAGCGTAACGACCTCGTTCATGCGCGGGAATCACGGCATCGTAATGGAGTAGTTGGAATTAGGGAATCGGTTGAATCGCCCTATTCCTTTCACTACGCTGGCCCCAATGGTGCCTGGACGGTAACCAGGCCAAAGAACGGGGCAAACGCCCAGGTGAGGCAGGACGACGAGGCAGGACGACGAGGCAGGACGACTAGGGGAGTGTGGTAGGCACGTGAGTACGCGGCTCGCGGGCGGCGCGTCCCGGATTCGCCGCGGTGTCGCGATCGTGGCTGGCCTGGCTGCGGTGAGCGGGCTTGCGGTCTGCGCCTCGGGTGCCGGTGCGGCTCCGCAGCCGACGGTCGATCAGGTTCAGGCCCGGATCAACCAGCTCACGTCCCAGTTCGACAAGGTCACCGAGCAGTTCGACCAGGCCAGCCAGCAGCTGGCGGCGGCGCAGTCGAGACTGTCCCGGGTGCGCGTGCACCTGGACCACGCCAACGCCCGGTTCAGGGCGTCGCAGGCCAACGTGGCGCAGGCGGCCGCGGCGGAGTTCGAGGACACCGGCGTCACCTCCGTGGCGGGCGTGCTCACCTCGGGCAGCCCTTCGGTCGTGCTGCAGCAGGGTTCGCTGCTGATGGAGCTGTCCGGCAACCGGAACGCCCAGACGCGGCAGCTGCTCACCGATGCCAGCCAGCTGGCCAGCGTGGAGCAGGAGATGCAGCGCACCGAGGCCGGGATCGCCGGCCTCAAGAGCCAGCTCGCGGCCCGCAAGAACTCCCTCGGCACGCTCATCACGACCCAGAAGGCGACGCTGGCCAGCCTGACCGTGCCGCAGCAGCAGGCGGTGGTGAGCAACTCGATCGGCGCCAACGGCAGCTCCGCGCCACAGCAGTACACCGGGCCGACATCGACCCAGGCCGGGAAGGCGATCGCGTTCGCCTACAGCCAGCTCGGCTGCCCGTACGTATACGGTGGCACCGGTCCGTGCCACATGGGGTTTGACTGCTCCGGTCTGGTACAGGCCGCGTGGGCGGCCGCCGGCGTGCAGATACCGCGCGATACCTACGGTCAGTGGGCCGCGCTGCCGCACGTGCCCCTCTCCTCGCTCGAGCCGGGTGACCTGCTGATCTACAACGGCGTGGGACACGTGGCCATCTACGTGGGCGGCGGCTATATCATCGACGCGCCGCAGACCGGGATGAACGTGGAGAAAATCCCCGAGAGCACGGGCTGGTACGCCAGCACCCTCGACGGGGTCCTGCGCCCGTAGCCGGTATGGAGCCGGAGCGCCGCTATGACGGCCCTTATACACTCGTCCGGTGTCTCGCACGCTGATCGTCACCAACGACTTCCCGCCCCGCCGCGGCGGCATCCAGTCGTTCGTGCACGCGCTGGCCACCCGGCTGCCGCCGGGCACGGTGACGGTGTACGCGCCGGCCTGGAAGGGCGCAGCGGAGTTCGACGTGCGGCAGCCGTTCCCGGTCGTAAGGCACCCGACCTCGCTGATGCTGCCGGTTCCCGCCGTATCGCGCCGGGCCGTGGCCGCCGCCACGGAGCACGGCTGCGACACCGTTCTTTTCGGTGCGGCGGCACCGCTCGGCCTCATCACCCCGGCGCTCCGCAAGGCGGGCGTGAGGCGGGCAGTCGCGCTGACCCACGGACACGAGGCCGGCTGGGCCGCGCTGCCTGGTGCTCGCAGCCTGCTGCGCCGCATCGGCGACGAGGTGGACGTGGTCACTTATCTCGGCGAGTACTTCCGGGTCCGGCTGGCCCGTGCGCTGTCCCCGCAGGCGCAGCGCCGGATGGTCCGGCTGGCGCCCGGCGTGGACGTGACGTTCTTCCGCCCCGGCGCGGGCGGCACCGCGGTCCGGGAGCGGCTCGGGCTGGCCGGGCGGCCAGTGGTGGCCTGCGTGTCCCGGATGGTTCCGCGCAAGGGCCAGGACACCCTGATCACCGCCTGGCCGCAGATAAAAGCTCAGGTCAGCGACGCGGTGCTGCTGCTCGTCGGCGACGGCCCGTACGCACCTAAGCTCAACCGCCTGGCGGAGCGCCTCGACGTCACAGGCGACATCATCTTCACTGGCCCGGTCCCGTGGCCCGAACTTCCCGGCTACTACGACGCGGCGGACGTGTTCGCCATGCCCTGCCGCACGCGCCGGGCGGGCCTGGATGTCGAGGGACTCGGCATCGTCTACCTGGAGGCGTCAGCCACCGGCGTGCCGGTGGTCGGCGGTAACTCGGGCGGGGCGCCGGACGCCATACTCGACGGCGAGACCGGCTACGTCGTCAGCGACGGTTCCGGTGTCGCGGCGCGTATCACCGAATTGCTCTGCGACCCCGGCAAGGCCCGGGCGATGGGGGAGAAGGGCCAGGCGTGGGTGGACCGGGAGTGGCGGGAGGAACTCTCCGCCGCCCGCCTGTCCGCGATCTTGGATGGCTTAGGCCCGGGCCCGGCCTAAGCCCGGCTCAGGTGCAATTTACGAGTACAGCGCATCGATGTCAGCGGCGAAGTCCTTCAGGAGCACGCTCCGGCGAATCCCGAGCTTGACCGTGAGCTGGCCTGCTTCCTGGGTGAAGTCCACATCGAGGATCCGGAACTTCCTGATGGACTCCGCCCGGGATACCGCCTGGTTGGCGTCGTCGACGGCCGCCTGCACGGCGGCGACGAGATCCGGGTCGTCGCGCAGCGACGCGATGGTGGCGTCGGCCGGCTTGCCGTTACTTTCCTTCCACGGCCCGAGCACCTCGGGATCCAGCGTGAGCAGCGCCGCGATGAACGGCTTGCCGTCCCCGACTACCATGCACTGGCTGACCAGGGCGTGGCTGCGGAGCCGGTCCTCGAGCACCGCGGGCGCCACGTTCTTGCCGCCGGCGGTGACGATCATCTCCTTCTTCCGCCCGGTGATCTTCAGGAAGCCTTCCTCGTCGAGCTCTCCGAGGTCGCCGGAGCAGAACCATCCGTCCTCGGCGAAGACCTCCTTGGTGGCCCCCTCGTTGCGCCAGTAACCAGGGAAGACGTTCTTCCCGCTGATCAGGATCTCGCCGTCCTCGGCGATCTTGATCCCGACACCGGGCAGCGGCAGCCCGACGGTGCCGATCTTGTTCCGGTCCGGCCGGTTCACGGTGGCCGCGGCGGCCGTCTCGGTCAGGCCGTACCCCTCGAGCACGGTGACGCCGATGCCGCGGAAGAAGTGGCAGAGCCGTTCGCTGAGCGCGGCGCCGCCGGAGACGGCGTACTGCGTCCGGCCGCCGAGCGCAGCCCGCAGCTTACTGTAGACCAGCCGGTCGAACCCCGCGTGCTGGGCCCGCAGGGCGAACGAAGGCCGTCCGCCAGGAGCATCGAGCGCCCGGCTGTACGCGATCGCGACCTCGGCCGCGCGGCCGAAGATCGCGCCCTTCTTCTCGCTGACCGCCTTCTGCTCGGCGCTGTTGTAGACCTTCTCGAACACCCGCGGCACGGCCAGGATGAACGTCGGCCGGAACGAGGCCAGCGCGGGCAGCAGCGCGGTCAGGTCCCCGCAGTGCCCGAGGATGATCCCGCCCTCGATGCAGCCCACCTCGATGATCCGGGCGAACACGTGCGCCAGCGGCAGGAACAGCAGGGTGCCCGGGTTCTCCGTCCCGGCCACGATGGTCAGCGGGCCGAGGAAGGCGTTGCGCACGTCGGACAGCAGGTTCTCGTGGGTCAGCTCGCAGCCCTTGGGCGGGCCGGTGGTGCCGGAGGTGTAGATGATCGTGGCCAGGTCGGACGCCTTGGCCGCGGCAACGCGCTCGGCGATGACCTCATCGCCGACGTCCGCGCCGGCCGCACGCAGCGCGTCCAGGCCCTGCTCGATCCGCCACACGTGCGACAGCTCCGGCACCCGGTCCCGGAAGCTGACGATCGTGTCCTCGTAGCCGGCCGTCTCGGCGAAGCAGGCCCGCGCGCCGGAGTCGGAGAGGATCCATTCGGCCTGCTCGGCGGAGGAGGTCTCGTAGACCGGCACGGTCACCGCGCCCGCGGTCCAGATGGCGTAGTCGATCAGCGTCCACTCGTACCGGGTGCGCGACATCAGCGCGACCCGGTCCCCGGCTTGGACGCCCGCCGCGACCAGCCCCTTGGCCACCGCGACGACCTCGCCGGAGAACTGGATCGCGGTCACGTCGGCCCAAACCGAAGAGCCCGAAGAGCCCTCGGGGTTCTCGGGACGACGCAGCATCACCGCCTGCGGCTGTTCGGCGGCCCGGCGGAAGACGGCACTGGCGAGGTTGGCGGTCGCGGGGATCTCCGCCAGGGTCGGCAGGCTGAATTCGCGCACTGTATTTCTCCACTGAGGAAGCGCTACTTTGGCAGTACAAGCTTAGGAGTACCAGCTTAGGCAGGCTGCCGGTCAATTCCCGGTTACGATCTTGCGCCCGGCCGGCTTACCGTGGTGATATGCGAGTCCACGTGGTGAGCGACGTCCACGGCCGCGCGGATGCGCTGGCCCGCGCGGCCGACGGCGCCGACGCGCTGATCTGCCTGGGTGACTTGCTCTTGTTCCTCGACTACGCCGACCACGGCCAGGGCATCTTCGCCGACCTGTTCGGCGCGGAGGCGGCGGGCAGGTACGTCCAGTTGCGCACCGCGAAGAGGTTCGACGAGGCCAGGCAGTTCTCGCTCAGCCTGTTCGCGTCCCGGCCGGAGAGCCGCGCCGGCCTCTTCGAAGCCGCGATGACAAGGCAGTACGCCGAGATGTTCGGCGCCCTCCCCGAACCCGCGTACCTGACCTATGGCAACGTCGACATTCCCGCCATGTGGGAGCGGTTCACCAAGCCCGGGCATCTCGTCCTGGACGGCGGCACGGCCGAGCTGGACGGATGGACCTTCGGTTTCGTCGGCGGCGGACTGAAATCGGTCTACCGGACGCCGAACGAGATGAGCGAGGAAGACTTCCGCGCCAAGATCGAGGCGGTCGGCGAGGTGGACGTGCTGTGCACGCATATCCCGCCCGCAATCCCCGAGCTTCTCTACGACACCGTGGCCCGGCGGATGGAGAAGGGCAGCGCGGCGCTGCTCGACGCGATTAAGGCCACCCGGCCGAGGTACTCGATCTTCGGGCATGTGCACCAGCCGCTGGCCCGCAGGACGAGGGTCGGCGTCACGGAATGCCTGAACGTGGGCCACTTCCGGGCCACCGGCGCCCCGTTCGTCCTGCAGTGGTAGCGGGTACGATCATGAGTAGGAGGCGTTAGGTGTCGGAATCCCGAGGCGACGGTCAGCCAGGCGACGGTGGCCAGCCGAGAAACAGTAGTGGTCAGCCCAAGGGCAATAACGGCCAGCCGAGGAGCAGTGGCAACGGCCAGTCAGGCAAGCGCAGTCAGCCGGGCAGCGGCCGCGGCCAGCCGCGGGGCAGCGACCCGGTCGTCGACTTCCAGCGCTGGCTGATGAAGGCCGGTGCCCGCAGCATGGCGAACCAGGTCGCTGACCAGGTGAAGCGGACCATAGGCGCGGAGCGTCGCGACAGCGGTGACGTGTGGGACACGGCCACCAACGAGCCACCCCCGAACGAGCCGCCGGAGTGCCAGTGGTGCCCGGTCTGCCAGGCGGCCCGTGCGGCGCGGATGGGCGGCGCGGGTGGTCTGGGCGCGCGGCTGGCTGACGCCGGCGGGGTACTGGCGTCGGTGGTCCAGGACGCCTTCTCCGCCTTCGAACAGGTCATGAAGACCCAAGAGCAAAATCAAAACCGTCCGGCCGAACGACCCGCGGTGTCACGCCCCGGATCCGGCGCGCCGGACCACGGCGAAACCGGTCAGTGACGCTGGCCATCGGCGTTGATGTCGGTGGCACGAAAGTCGCGGCGGGGGTTGTCGACGAAGACGGCCGGATCATCGCCAAACTGAAGAGATCGACCCCGGCGGCCAGCCCGGCGCGGACCGAGCAGGCTATCGCCGGCGCGGTGACCGAACTCCTCGGCCGTAACGGGGTGGCCGGGCACCAGGTCGCGGCCATCGGGCTGGGCGCGGCCGGGTTCGTCGACAGCGCCCGGGCGACCATGCTGTTCGCCCCGAACCTCGCCTGGCGCGACGAGCCGCTGAAGCAGCGGGTGGAGGAGCGTCTCGGCCGTGAGGTCGTGGTGGAGAACGACGCCAACGCGTCGGCTTGGGCCGAAGCCCGGTTCGGCGCCGCGCGCGGGTACGGCGACGTGATGCTGGTGGCCCTGGGCACCGGCATCGGCGCCGCCATCCTCATCGGCGGTGAGCTCTACCGCGGCCGGTGGGGGATGGCCGGGGAGCCCGGGCATATCCGGGTGGTGCCCGACGGCCGGCTCTGCGGCTGCGGGAACCGGGGCTGCTGGGAGCAGTACTGCAGCGGCACCGCCCTGGTCGCTGAGGCCCGCGAGTTCGCCAGGCGCACCCCGGGGGGCGCCATCCGGCTGCTGCAGCTGGGCGGGGGGGTAGCCGAGGGCATTTCCGGCCCGGTGATCACCCAGGCCGCCACCGAGGGGGACCCGGCCGCACTGCGCTGCTTCCAGACCGTGGGCGGCTGGCTCGGCCAGGGGCTGGCCGACCTGGCCGCGATCCTCGACCCGGCCTGCTTCGTAATCGGCGGCGGCGTGTCCGAGGCGGGGGAACTGCTACTCGACCCCGCGCGGGCCGCCTTCGAGCGCGCGCTGACCGGGCGCGGTCACCGGCCGCTGGCCGAGATCAAGGCCGCGCAGCTCGGCGAGGACGCCGGGATCGTTGGCGCCGCTGACCTGGCCCGCGAGAGCAGCGAGGCGGCGACCTTCAGACAACGGCGCCGTCGTCGCCGTCGTCCGGGCCGCCCGGCCCTGACTCGTTCATACGCAGCACGAGTATGGCGAAGCCTGTAACGAACGCGGCCACCGCGCAGAACGCGACGATTCCCGGCACCGACCAGCCCGCCGCGGTGGCGACGACCAGGTAACCTGGCCCGCCGAACAGCGCCGCCCAGGCACCCTTGGCGACCGGGTCCAGCTTAGGCAGCGGCGGCGGCGCGGGCGGGATGAAGTGCTCGTCGTCGTCTTCCGGCACGGGCCGCGGCGGCGCCTTGCGGGCCCGGATCCTCCGGGCCCGCGTGCCGTGCGCGGCGCCCCTCCGCTCCCTCCGTGCGGCCTGGATCACGTCCGGCTCATGCACCCCCGGCCGCCCGTCCGCGCCGAGCTGCCCGTCCGCGCCGAACGCCCCGTCAGCGCCGCTATCTACTTCAGCGCCGCTATCTACTTCAGCGCCGCTATCTACTTCAGCGCCGCTATCTACTTCAGCGCCGCGCAACCCGTGGATCCCACGTGGCCCATCAGCCCCTTGCGATTCTTCGGGGCCGCGCGTACCGCCGGTCCCGTCCAGGTCGTCAACCGCAGAAGTCTCCTGGGTTTCGTGGACACCGTCGGCCCCGCGCTGGCCTGCGGGTCCAGTTGAGCCCCGAGTTTCCCCGGCCCCCAATCCGCCCTGCGCACCCCTGGCTCCCGTGAGCCCCATCCTCCCCGTGAATCCCGTCAGCCTTATGTGTCCCGTCGGCCCTGTGCATCCCGCCAGCCCCGTGAACTCCTGGCGCCCCGTCAGTACCATCCGCACCGTAAGTCGTCTGCGGGCGCGGCACGTTCTCGCGTTCCGGCCAGGGCACCGGCCCGGCCGTGGTCGCGGGTTCTTCGAACCGGGCGACCAGATCACGCCACGCGGCGTCCTCGTCGCTCTCTCGACTCTCCGTGTTATCCCAGTCCGGCACGTCCCCACCGATGTCCGATCCGTAGCCTGACTCCCACGATAGCCGTCCGTGGTCCGATGCCGGGAGGGTAAATCTCAGGAGTACGGGTGCTTATGAACCCAAGCCAGGAGGATTAAGCCGAGGGCGTATCAAGGCCGTTGCTCGCCAGGATCGTCGCCCGCCCCGCCGGCCGCCTGCCCGGCTTCGCGCCGGTGTCCGGGAGGTCGAGCACGGCGGCGATCGCCTCCAGCGGCATGCCCATGGCCCGCGCGGCCTCGAAGAGCTCATGCTCCAGGCGGTCCAGGCCCAGCCGGGCCGCCTGCACTAGCACGAGGGCGGCCCCCATGCCCAGTCCCTATTGCCTGGTGTCACACCCGCGTGGGCGGGCTTGGCGGCTAACCGGCGTGATCCTGGATGAACTTCAGGCTGCCCTCGAAGATGGCCTCGGCGTCGTTGTCGAGCGTCGCGACGTGGTAGCTGTCGGCGCATTCACGCACGGTCACCTGGCCGCCGGGCACCCCTGCCAGCAGCGTGCGCATGCTGGCCGGACCGACCACGTGGTCGGTCGTGCTGCGGTAGACGAGCATCGGCTGGGTGACCTCGCCGAGGTGCTTCACCGTTACGTTCCAGAGCTTGGGCAGCGTGGCCGCGGCCCGGACCGGCACCCGGTCGTAGCCGACCTCGTGTCCGCCGGGTTTCTTGATGTCGCTGGCGATGCCGGGCAGCGACCGCAGCACGTGCTTGAGCACCGGGGCGAGCAAGAACAGCTTGGTGTCGGGGGCCAGCGACGGGTTGACGAGCACCAGGCCGCGCACCGCGCTGCCGCGGGTCTCCGCCAGCCGCAGCGCCAGGCAGCCGCCCATGGACAGACCGAACACGAAGGCCTGCTCGCACCGGCTCGCCAGCCTGCCGAACGCGGCATCGACCTCGCCGAGCCAGTCGTCACCATCAGTCTGGGCGAGATCCTGCCAGGTGGTGCCGTGCCCGGGCAGCCGCGGGAGGCTGACCGTCAGACCCTGGTCAGCCAGGTAGTCCGCCCAGCCGCGCAACGTCTGCGGGCTGCCGGTGAAGCCGTGGCACAGCAGCACGCCGACCGGACCGCCTGCGTGGTCGAATGGTTCCGCGCCTGGAAGCAGTGGTGACATGGAGCCAACGTCCTCTATTTCTGTCCATACTGTTCTGCAGTTCAGAATGCTTAAACACGACAACCCATTCTGCTACCCCGGAACGGCCGCGTTCACGTCGGCCATGACCGGCCGCCCGCAAGTGTCCGCACCCGGTCGTGTACAGGATGACCCTGCGCTCGGCCAGGGTGGTGTCGCAGAAGAGGGGCGACCGGCAGGCGTTCATGCCCAGAGCCTAGCCAGGATCAGCACGCTGGCCCGCAAGATCGGCGTGCTCCACCGCCACTGCGCCGAGGTCGGCCGGGATCCGGCCGAGGTCGGCGTGACATGGATGACCCCGCTGATCCTCACGACGTCCAGCCAGAACACGGCCGAGGTGCGCGAGATGCTGGCGGCGGCCGGCTCTGAGCAGGAGATCGCCGGATTCACAGTCGGCCAGCCCCATGAGATTCCCGGCCTGGTCGCAGGTCACATCAAGGCCGGCGCTGACGAAGTGATTTTCAGCTTCCCCTTCGCCGACACCGCAGGAATCACCGCGTTGGGAGAGGCATTCGGACTGGGCGGACACTAGGACGGCACTGAATAACTCGCGATGGCTGCTGGCGCGTTCTGCCGGCAATGTGTTCGATCTTCTGGGATGATCTTATTATGCAGGGAAGATCGCGGCTGGAGCGGGTCCCGTGTGATGCGGGCGAAGTCGTCGGGCACCTGGTGCCGCCGGGCAGCGTGTTCGCATTCTTGGCTGAGCACCGCCCCGAGCTGTTCCCCGACGAGTTCACCGCGGACTTGTTCACCTCGCGGACCGGGCGGCCGTCGCTTCCGGCGAACCTGGTCGGGTCGGTGCCGGTGCTCAAGGAGCTGTATGACCTGTCGGACACGCAGCCCGCCGATGCGCTGAAGCTCGACCTGCGGTGGATGGTGGCGTGCGGCCGGTCGCTGCTGCAGATGTCGTTTGACCAGTCCACCCCGGTGTACTGGCGCAAGCGGATCACGGCCTCGCACCGCCCGGAACGGGTGTTCGCCACGGTGGCGGGGTGATCGCGGAGACCGGGATCTTGCGGGGCCGGCGCGAAGCGGGCCTGGACTCGACGGTGTTCGATGCTGCGCTGGCCTCGATGGACACCGTGCCGCAGCTGGTGGCCGCGATGCGGTAGGTGGCGCGGGTGGTGCCCGATGTCCGGGCGGTGATCGCGTCGGCGTGCAAGCTCGATTTCTCTCAGCCAGGCAAGCAGGACCTCGCCTGCGACGACCCGGCGGCGAAGGAAGGCCTGGTCAGCGACCTGGTGAATGACGCGCTGGCGGTGCTGGATGCCCTTGCCGGGTCGGGCGCGCCGGAGCGGGACGAGCTGGCCGCGGACGCTCTGGGCCTGCTGACGCTGGTCGCCGGGCTGGACGTGGAGCCCGCCGAGGGGAGCGATGGCACGGACGGGCGGTGGCGGATTGCCCGGAAGGTCACCCCGGACAGGGTGATCAGCACCGTGGACCGCGAGGCCCGGCATACCCGCAAGTGCAAGTCCAAGCGCCGCGACGGGTTCCGCGGGCATGTGGCCGCGGAGCCGGAGACCGCGCTGATCACCGACTGCGAGATGACGATGGCCGCCGGGCCGGGCAGCACCGATGCGGAGAACGGGGTGAAGATGGCCTGCCGCGACCGGTTCGGCGGTGACAGCGGCGGCGGGGACGCGCCGCCCGGCCGCCCGGCCGGCGGCACCGCGGAAACTGCGGAGCGGGGAGGCCGGGCCGCCCGGCGCCCCGGGCCAGGCGGCGGATACCGCAGGTCAGCAGCATGCGCAGGTGCCCGCCGGGCCGGTCGGCGCCCCGCCGGACGCGCCCGGGCAGCGCACGCCGGGCAGGCGCAGCCGGCGGGCGCGGGGGATGGCGAGGGGCTGGAGATCTACGGCGACTCGGCCTACGGCAGCGGGGAAGCCCGCGCCGCCTACCGCGACGGCGGGCACGACACCATCATCAAGCCGAAGCCGCTGCGTCCGGCCGTGGACGGCGGGTTCACCCTTGATGACTTCACCATCGACGAGGAGCAGGGCACCGTCATCTGCCCTGCCGGGCAGGTCCGCCCGATGAGCAAGAGCCGCACCGTCACCTTCGGTGCCGCGTGCGCGGCCTGCCCGCTACGGGAAAGATGCACCACGGCCAAAGACGGCCGGTCGCTGACCATCCACCCGCACGAGGGCTGCTGCGCGCCGCCCGCGCCCAGGCCCGCACCGGTTAATTCCAGCAGGCCTACCCGGCCCGGTCGATGATCGCGCGGGTCATCGCATGGACCGCGACCCAGAACGGGCGGCCGGTCCGGCTGCGCTACACCGGTGCCGCCATAAACGACGCCTGGCTGCACAACCGGTGCGCCGCGATCAACCTGCGCACCCTGCTGCGGCACGGGATGACCCGCCAGGACGAGGCCTGGGTGCTGGCCGGCCGGCCAGGACCCGCCGCGCAGCCGTGCCGCCGCTCCCTGCGGCACACTCCGAGGAGCAGCACCGGCGGCTGCCAGAGGCCAGCCCGGCGGACGGCGGCGCGTCCCGGCGCCACAGCCGGATCAGCGGCCACAGGCCATCCACCAGATCCCGGTTATTCAGGGCGTCCTAGCGGCACGCCGGCTGACGCATCCGCGGGGACGTGGCACGATGTGACCGTGGGCTACTGGCTGACAAAGTACACGCTCGGGATGACGCTGAAGATCCTCTTCCGGCCCCGCGCGTGGGGGGTGAAGAACGTTCCCCGGCGAGGCCCGGTCATCCTCGCGAGCAACCACCTGTCGTTCTCCGACCACTTCTTCGGGCCGCTGCCAGTGCCGCGGAAAGTGATCTTCCTGGCCAAGTCGGAGTACTTCACCGGGCGCGGGCTGAAGGGGCTCATCAGCCGGGCCTTCTTCACCGGGGTCGGCCAGATTCCCGTCGACCGGGCCGGGGGAGGCGCCAGTGAGCAGGCGCTCCGGACCGGTCTGCAGGTGCTGGCGGTCGGGCAGGTGCTCGGCATCTACCCGGAAGGCACCCGGAGCCCGGACGGCCGCCTGTACCGGGGCAAGACGGGAGTGGCCAGGCTCGCCGTCGAATCCGGCGCTCCCGTGGTCCCGTGCGCCATGATCGACACGTTCCAGTTCCAGCCACCGGGCACCCTCTGGCCGAACTGGCGGATCCGCCCGGGCGTGCGGTTCGGCGAGCCGCTGGACTTCTCCCGCTACCACGGCCGGGAGGCCGACGGCCCGCTGCTGCGGACCATCACTGACGAGATCATGCAGGCGATCGCGAAGCTCTCCGGCCAGGAGTACGTCGACGTCGACGCCCGCCGCGCCAAGGCCGAACTAGCGGCCGGCGGCCAGGGCGGTAAGGAAAATGGCGATTTGGGTGATGTTGCCGGTTCTGGTGGCACCGCCTGACGGCTGATGTTTTTGCTGAGCTCGCGCCGCAGGCATCCGAGCAGGCCTCTCGCCCACTAAGGTTGTTGGCATGCGAGTGGGAGTCCTCACCGGTGGCGGCGACTGCCCCGGATTGAACGCAGTTATCCGGGCCGTCGTCCGCAAGGGCGTGCAGGAGTACGGCCTTGAATTCGTCGGGTTCCGCGACGGGTGGCGCGGGCCGCTCGAAGGCGACACGATGCCGCTGGACGTGCAGGCGGTGCGCGGCATCCTGCCGCGTGGCGGCACCATCCTCGGAACGTCTCGGACGAACCCGCTGAAGAGCACGGGCAACGGCGGCCGTAACGGCATCGAGCGGATCAAGGACAACCTGGCCGGGCTGGGCGTCGACGCGCTGATCGTGATCGGCGGCGAGGACACGCTCGGCGTGGCCACCAAGCTGGGCGAGCAGGGGATCCCTGTCGTCGGGGTGCCGAAGACGATCGACAACGACCTCGGCGCCACCGACTACACGTTCGGCTTCGACACCGCCGTGAACATCGCCATGGAAGCGATCGACCGGCTGCACACCACGGCGGAAAGCCACCACCGGGCGCTGATCGTCGAGGTGATGGGCCGGCACGCCGGCTGGATCGCGCTGCACGCGGGCCTCGCCGGCGGCGCGAACGTCATCCTTATCCCGGAGCGGCCGTTCGACATCGAGCGGGTCTGCGCCTACGTGCAGCACCGGTTCCAGACCAGGTACTCGCCGATCGTGGTGGTCTCCGAGGGAGCCCACCCAGTGAGCGAGCAACTCGCCACCACCACCGAGCAACTCGACTCGTTCGGGCACGTGCGGCTGGGCGGCGTCGGACAGATGCTGGCCGAGGAGATCGAAAAGCGGACCGGCAAGGAGGCCCGCTACACGGTGCTCGGCCACATCCAGCGCGGTGGCACGCCGACGGCGTACGACCGGGTGCTGGCTACCCGGTTCGGCATTCACGCGGTCCAGGCGGTGCACGACGAGGCGTTCGGCGTGATGGTGGCGCTGCGCGGCACCGACATCATCCGGGTGCCGCTCGCCGAGGCCACCAGCCAGCTCAAGCTGGTCCCGCCCCAGCGCTACGCCGAAGCCGAAGTCTTCTTCGGCTAATCCGCACCAGCCCCGCGGTCACTGCTCCGGACCGGACCGGCTTTCAGGGCGCAGGGCGGGTTCGCGTCCGGGTGGGCAGTCACGGCGGCCCGTTCGGGATAAAGATCTTGATTATGGGTTTGCCGGCGGAGCAGCCATGTGTCTATACTCGTCTACGAGTATTTGAGAGCGAGTCCTCGGAAACGAAGACTCGGATGCGAGGTAATCAGGATGGCCAAACGGCGGAAGATCAGTAACCTGCTGGCGCTGTCGCTGCTCACGCTGCTGATGGAACGGCCGATGTATCCGTACGAGATGGCCGCGGCGCTGCGCCAGCGGGGCAAGGACGAGGCGATCAAGATCAACTGGGGTTCGCTCTACACGGTGGTGCAGAACCTGGAGAAGTACGGCTTCATCGAGGCCGTGGATGTCGCCCGCGAGGGCAGGCAGCCGGAGCGGACCACCTATCAGATCACCGACGCGGGACGCGCCGAGCTGAAGGACTGGCTGCGCGAGCTGCTCAGTGAGCCCGCGCGGGAGTACACCAGGTTCGAAGCCGCCCTCGGCGACTGCGCCGTGCTGCCGCCTGACGAGCTCGTTGGCCTGCTTCAGCAGCGGCTGTACCTGCTGGAGGCGGCCATCGCCCAGCATCAGGCGGGGCTGGAAGCGTGGGTCACCCAGATACCCCGGCTCTTCCTGATCGAGTCGGAGTATCACCTGGCGCTGCGGCGCGCCGAGGCGGAGTGGGTGCGGGGGCTGCTGACGGAGTTCACCGACGGCACCTTCCCCGGGATAAAGGCCTGGCAGCTCTACCACGACACCGGGCAGGTCCCGCAGGACGTTCTCGCGCTCGTCGAGACGCAACGAGAGGAGGCCGCCGACAGCTAACCGAAACGACCCCGGCCTGGTGCGGCAACACCGGCGGCCGGGGCCGTCAACCTCAATCGATCCCGCGAGCACGCGAAATCCGAGGTCCCACCCACAAGAGTAGCCGGGTTTCTCCTCGCGGGGCCGGATCGTCGCGATCCGTCAACCAAGGGGAGTCACCCGTGAGTACCACCGACTGCGCCATCGAGGCGCGTCAGCTAGTCAAGACCTACGCCGTGCGCGGCAAGAAGCACGGCATCCGGGCGCTGGACGGGCTGGACATCAGCGTTCCGCGCGGCATGATCTACGGCCTGCTCGGCCCGAACGGAGCGGGCAAGAGCACCACCGTCAAGATTCTCACCTCGCTGGCCAGGCCGGACTCCGGAACGGCCCGCGTCGACGGCATCGACGTGCTCGCCCGTCCGGGCCAGGTCCGGCACATGATCGGGGTCGTCGCGCAGCGGTCCGGCGCCGACCCGACCGCCACCGGCCGGGAGAACCTGATCCTGCAGGGCCGCCTGTACGGGCTCCGCGGCGGTGCCGTGCGGGCTCGCGCGGACGAGTTGCTCGCGCACTTCGGGCTGACCGAGGCGGCGGGACGGCTGGTCAAGACCTACTCCGGCGGCATGCAGCGCCGCCTGGACGTGGCGCTCGGCCTGATGCACCGGCCCGCGGTGCTGTTCCTCGACGAGCCGACGACGGGCCTGGACCCGGAGTCCAGGACCGCCATGTGGCAGGAGATCGCGCGGCTCGCGGGCGGCGAGGGGATGACCGTGCTGCTGACCACGCACTACCTGGAGGAAGCGGACCGGCTGGCGAGCCGGCTCGCGATCGTGGACCGCGGCCGGGTCGTCACCTCGGGAACGCCCGATGAGCTCAAGGGCGAGCTGCACGGCGACGCCGTGCACGTCGAGCTCCCGGCCGACGCCGACGCGACCCGGGTCCGGCACGTGCTGGCGGGCCTGCCCGCGGTGCGGGATGTCGTCATCGCCGGCCGCGACGTATCCGCCCGCAGTGACGACGGCGCGGCCGCCGTCCCGGTCGTGCTGGCCGAACTGCAGCGGGCCGGCTCAACGCCGCGTCGGTGGCCGTGGCGCGGCCGTCGCTGGACGACGTGTACCTGCGGCACACCGGCCGCCGCTACAGCGAGTCGGAGACCTCAGAGCACCTCGACCAGGCGAACGAGCCCGAAACCACGGAAGTGAGCAAGTGATGACGACCATGCAGATCGATTCCGACCCGGCTACGCCGTCCGCCGCGGCGCGATTGGCGGCGGCGCAGCCCAACACCGTGCCGTTCCGGACCACGCTGGCGCACACCTGGTACCTAACCGGCAGGAAGATGCATGCCCTGGTCAGGCAGCCGTGGGTGCTGGCGTTCAGCGTAGTCCAGCCGGTGATATGGCTGTTCTTGTTCGGGCAGCTGTTCCGCCGGGTCATCGACATCCCCGGCTTCGCCTATCACGGCACCTACCTGGACTACCTGGTGCCCGGGCTGATCGCGATGAACGCCATGTCCAACAACATGTGGGCGGGCATGACGATGATCGAGGAGATCGAGCGCGGCACGCTGAACCGGTTCCTCGCCGCCCCGGCCAGCCGGATCGGGATCATGAACGCCTCGGTGGTGGAGCAGGCGGTCAGCACGACCGTGCAGTCGCTGATCATCGTGGGGCTCGGCCTGGCCGGCGGGGCACGCTATCACGGCGGGGTCGCCGGGGTGGCGGTGATGGTCGCGGCGTCGATCCTGGTCGGGGTGGTGTTCGGCGCATTGTCCAACGCGGTCGGCATGACGCTGCGCTCCCGTGAGGCGATCATCGGCGTGTACACGTTCTTCATGCTGCCGCTGATGTTCCTGTCCTCGGCGTTCATGCAGACTCACCTGATGCCGGGCTGGATGCAGGCCATCGCGTCGCGCAACCCGCTCAACTGGGTGGTGCAGATCGGCCGGACCGCGGTCTCCGCCAGCCCCGACTGGTCCGTGATCGGGGTGCGCTGCGGAGGGCTGCTGGTCCTGGCGGTGGCGTGCGTGGCCGTGTCCGTGGCGACGTTCCGCTCGTACCAGAAGAACGTCTAAACCGACGGCCGGAACGGCGGGCTACGGGGTCCCCGCCGTTCCGGCCGTTCCCGCGCTCCATCGCCGTTTCAGCGGGACGCGGCCTCCAGAGCCACCGCCATGTCCTCGGGCGCCGGCGGCACCAGAGCATCGCTGCTGCGTATGGTGCGGATGTCACGAGGGATAAGAGCCAGCGCAGACGCGACGATGATCGCCGCGGCCGCCGCGTACTGCGCGCGGGAGATTCCGATCGCGGTACCCAGGGGTCCGGCGATCAGCGCCCCGGCGGGCATCGCCATGACCGAGCCGAGGACGTCATAAGAGGAAACCCGGGCCAGCATGTCCGACGGGATGTTCCGCGCCATCGTGACCGTCCACTGCACCATCATCATCTCGACGAACACGCCGAGGCCGAACGACGCCACGCACACCGCGGCCAGCGGCAGGACCATCGCCAGCGAGAGCGGAGAGATGGCGATCGCCCCCCGTGAGCACGACGAACAGCATGGGCCGGCCAGGCGTGAACCGCAGCGACACGAGACCGCCGGCGATCAGGCCGAATGCGTCCGCCGCAGTGATAGCGCCCCAGGCGGCCGGACCGCCGAGGTGCTCCCGCGCCACCACCGGGCCGAGCACGGAGAACGCCCCGTACCAGGCCATCATCACCACGCTGAACTGGGCGACGATCACCCACAGCCAGGTGTGCGAACGGAACTCCGACCAGCCCTCGCGCAGTTCGGTGATCATGCTCGCGCCGGCGGGCTCCTGCCCGTACCGGGCCGCGAGCCCCGGATGGCCAGCAGCAGCGGCACGGTGGCCACCATGCCGATGCCGCACAGCAGAGCGCCCAGCCCGCTCCCGCGGCCGCCACCAGCAGCCCGGCCACGGCCGCGCCGGACATCTGGCCGCTGTTCATCGCCAGCCGGCTGATCGCGCTCGCCTCCTGCAGCAGGTCGCGCGGGATAAGGCGGGGGAGCAGTGCCTGGGAGGCGGGGTAGAAGATCGCGACTCCGGTCCCGGTAATCGACTCCAGCCCGATCATCGCCCACAGCGGGGGCCGGCCGGCCAGCACAAGGATGCCGAAGGTTCCCTCGCCGAGCGCCATGAGCAGGTTGGCCGCGATGATGACCCGCTGCGGCCGGAACCGGTCGGCGGCCACGCCGCCGATGAGCGCGAACACCAGCGACGGCGCGATCTGGGCGGCGAGCACATAGGACAGGTCAGTGGCGGAGTTGGTGGCTTTGAGCACGGCGAACGAGACGCCGACGATAGAGAACCCGATCGAAGCGGGCGCGACCAGCCGGTCGGCGAGCAGCAGCCGGAAGTCCCGGATCCCGAGCACGGGGAACCGGCGGAGGAGCCCACCCCGTGACATTGGCCCTTGTCCTTCCAGTCGGCGCCTGGCCGGTCTGGTCAGCCCCGCCGGCTATCAGACGCTAACCAGCCACGCAGCGGACTGGCAACTTCTTTACCTAGCCGAGGAAGGCCAGTGGAGGAAGGCTAGCGGAGAAGAAAAAAGAGGGAGGAAGGGGAGCGGAGGAAGGGGAGCCTCCATGCTCAGCAGAGCTGATCGATCCGGGTCCAGACCGCCGGCGGGTTGTCGTCACGCGGCAGCCACAGCAGCGGCTGCCTGCCTTCGTACTTGAACTGGAATCCGGGATCACCCGGATAGTGGTCTCGCCGGTCGGGCCAGACCACCTGCAGGTAAGGCGGCCTCACGTAACCGTGGTACCGGTCCGAGACCGCGAACATGCTGGTCATCCGCCAGCTCTCATGAACCGGCCGGACCGCCAGCGAGCACGGGCAGATGCCGTCGATCTGGTCTCCGGCCTCGATCAGCGCACCGTTGGCGATGCGATCACCGATCGAGTTCAGGATGACCGTCATGTGCTCGACCGGCAGGCCGAACATGGTCAGCTCGGGGCCCTGGTGAGTGAGCCATAGGCCTACCGTGTAGGCCCAGGGCGGCGCGATCTCATCGCCGAGAACGGCGGAGACCGACCAGCCGACGGTGCGGATGTCGTCAGCGACAGCCTGCATGCAGGCTTCCGGGTCGAGATCGACGCCCTCGACCAGCGCCTCACACTCCGCGCACCCGCACCGCTCTTCCGGGGGGTTGGCGCGGCGTCTGCGTGGTGGGTTCATGGACGACACACTACGAGGGGGGTATGACATTTTCGGGCGGGCGATCGGGAGCGGGGTGTGCGACACATATGTAGGGGTGCTGGGTAAGTCCAGGCTGGCGCGGTAATCTGGAAGTGTTAAAACTTCCAGATAGGGAGCCTGGATGACCGAGCAGCCGCTTGACGAGCTGGAACGGCGCCGCGCAGAGCTGTACGCGCGGCTGGCCGGGACCGGCGACTTCCGTCCCGGCAGCGTCAACGAGACCTGGCGGCGCTGCGGCAAGCCGAACTGCGCCTGCGCGCAGCCGGGTCATCCCGGGCACGGGCCGCGGTACCTGTGGACCCGCTCGGCGGGCGGCCGGACGCGCTACCCGGCAGCTGGCCGCCGCCGAGCTGGACAAGGTGCGCCGCGAGATAGCGAGCTACCGGCAGTTCGTGGCGGTGACCGAGCAGATCGTGCAGGTGAACGAGGCGATCTGCGAGGCCAGGCCGGGCTCCGCCGGCCGCGGCCGGCGACGGCGATGACGGCGCCCCTCCTGCCGGGAGGGGAAAAAGGGGGCTCCGCGAGGCGCTCGCCGCGGAGGCGTCGGCCGAGGTAGGACGGCTGGCCGCGGAAGCCGCCCGGGCGCTGGGCTGCGATGCGCGGGCTGGAGGCGGCCGAGGCCGTGATCCGCGCCGGGATGCTGAAGCTGGGCGGCGGCATGCTGGGGAAGCTGCTGGCCGCCGACCCGGGCTACCGCGGCCCGCGGGTTGACTGCGGAAAGGGCCACCAGGCGGAGTTCATCTCCTACCGGGACAAGTCATCGACACGGTGCTCGGCCCGGTCACCCTCACCCGCGCCTGGTACCACTGCGCGGCCTGCGAGCACGGGCTGGCGCCCCGGGACGCCGAGCTCGGCGTGGCAGGAACATCCATGTCCCCGGGGCTGGCCGCGATGAACGACAAGGCGGCCGCGGCCGGGCCGTTCGCGAAGGCAGCCGGGCTGCTGGCCGACCTGGCCGGGGTGCACCTGACCGCCAAGCGGGTCGAGAGGTCCGCCGAGGCCAGCGGGGCGGCGAAGGCCGCCGCAGACCGGAGCCGGGCCCAGGGCGATCACCGCCCGCACGCTCGTCCCGCTGCCCCCGTCGCCGCTGCCGGACAAGCTGTACGCCGCCATCGACGGCACCGGCGTGCCGGTCACCGCGAAGGAGGCCGCCGGGCGGGACGGCAAGGAGAAGACGGCCGCGCCCGCACCCGCGAGGTCAAGCTCGCCGTCTTCTTCACCCAGGACAAGGTCAACGACGAGGGCTACCCGGTCCGCGACCAGGACTCCTCCAGCTACCTGGCCACCTTCGAGCCCGCCAGCGTCTTCGCGGGCTTCGTGGAGGCCGAGGGCATCCGCCGCGGCGCCCACCACGTCCGCCAGTTCACCATCCTCGGCGACGGCGCCGCCTGGATCTGGAACATCGCCGCCGCGAAATTCCCCGAAGCCACCCAGATCGTCGACCTGTTCCACGCCCGCGAGCACCTGCACGACCTCGCCCGCGTCCTGGAGTTCATGCTCGGAGACCAGCGCGAGAAGTGGCTCGCCGCCCGCCTGGAGGACCTCGACTACGGCGACATCGACGGCATCTGCGCCGCCGCCCGCGCCTACCCCCTCACCGGCGTCAAGAAAGACGAGGTGGACAAGGCGCTCGGCTACTTCGAGTCCAACGCGCCCCGCATGCGCTACAAGTGGTTCCGCTCACGCGGCCTGTTCGTCGGCTCCGGCGTCGTCGAGGCAGGCTGCAAAGCGGTCATCGGCCAGCGCCTGAAATTGTCAGGAATGCGCTGGACCGTCCCCGGCGCCGACGCCATCATCGCCCTGCGCTGCCGCGAGGCCAGCAGCCACTGGGAAGAGATCTGGCAGCGGCCCCGCAACCAGACAGCCACCGCCTGACCCGGCCCTGACCGGCAACGCCACGCCGTCAGCGGCAAGTTACCCGTCAGTCACCTACAAAATTGGCGCACACCCTCGGGAGCGTCATCCGGCCGCGGTCCCGCCGTTCCCCGCGTCCGCGGAATCGCCGTTTCCCGCGTCCGCGGAATCGCCGTTTCCCGCGTTCGCGAGCCCGGCGTCCCCCGGGTCTGGCCGAACCGCCTGGTCTCCGGGACCGGCGATGCCGAGATGCCGCTCGATCGCGCCCAGCCGGTCATCAATCATGTCCAGCAGCACCTGGACCTGCTCGGACGGCTGAACGCTCCGCGGGACCGGGGGCAGCGGGCGAGAGGACTCGCGATGCTCCGGGTGATTCTCCATCTCCCGGAGCATCCGTGGGCGGAGTTGCCCCACGTCGGCCCCGAGCTCGACAAGCACCTGGACGGCCTTGCAGTCGTCGATGCTGATCAGCCCGAGCAGCAGGTGCCCGGTGCCGATGTAGTTGTGGCCGAGCTGCAGGGCTTCCCGGAGCGACAGCTCCAGGCACTTCTTGGCCCGCGGCGTGAACGGGATGTGCCCGGACGGCTGCAGCTGACCCCGGCCGACGATCGTCTCGATCCCTCCCCGCACGGCGTCCAGGGTGATGTCCGCCGACTCGAGCGCTCTCGCGGCCGCGCCGCGTTCTTCATGCCGGAGACCGGCCAGCAGGTGCTCGGTGCCGATGTAGCTGTGGTCGAGGCGCCTGGCCTCCTCCTGGGCAAGGACCACGGCTCGTCGCGACTGGTCAGTGAACCGCTCGAACATAGCGTCACTTCCGTTTCGGGTTGGCCCCCGGCTAAGTCCCTCTAGTGTGCACCCATCCGGCTCAGGGCAGCCGCGCGCGGAACGCGGCGGTCTTGACCCGGTTCTGGCATGAGGTCGAGCAGTACCGCCGGGTGCCGTTGCGTGAGGTGTCCACGTAGACCCGGTCGCACCTGGGTGCCGTGCAGACGCCGAGCCGGTCGTGCAGCTCACCGCCGAGGACGACCGCGAGGCCAGTGGCGCAGCCCGCCGCCCAGCCGTTCGGTAGTGAGTTGTCGGCGGCGTGGAAGTGCAGGTGCCAGGGCTCACCGTCGTGCCGTTCGAGGGGACCGGACGGACCGACCCGCTTGTCCTCGACATCGGCTGCGGTCCCGGCTCGCTGGGTGTCCGGCTGCTTGCCCGCCTGCCGCGCGCCACGGTCATCGGCATCGACGCCGACCCGGTGTCGCTGACGCTGGGGCGGGCGGCCTACCAGGACGTGCCCGGACTGCGGTTCGCCGACCTGGACCTGCGCGTTCCCGGCTGGTCGGCGCAGCTGGGCCTGGACCCGGGTACCAGGGCTCCGGACGCCGCGGTGAGCACGACCGCGCTGCACTGGCTGCCCGAGCCGGATCTGCGTGTCCTCTACGCCGAACTCGCCTCCGTGCTCCGCCCCGGCGTCCTGCCCGCGACGTAGAGCCGCGAAAGGTAGGGTCAGCCCGACGGCGACTGCTTGAGCCGCCGCTCGATCGCGTTCAGCCGCGCGGCGAACGAAGCCAGCCGGTCCATGAGGTCGTCCCGGCCCCGGCCCCAGGTGCGGAAGCGGCGGCGGGGATGTCCTCTGGGTGCGGTCCGTGCAGCATCTCGATGACCTGCTGCCGGGCCCGGTTGAGGTCCACGCCCGCACCGACCAGGACCTGGGCGGCGACGCCGCTGCCCTCGCGGATGAGGGCCAGCAGGATGTGCTCGGTGCCGATGTAGTCGCTGCCGAGCTGCAGCGACTCACGCAGCGAAAGCTCGAGCACCTTCTTCGCTCGCGGCGTGAACGGGATGTGCCCGGACACCACCGGCTGCTCGCCGCGGCCGATGATGCCCTCGATTGCCTGCCGCATCACGTGCAGGCTGATGCCCATCGAGGTGAGCGCCTTGGCCGCGATGCCTTGGCCCTCGTGGATGAGGCCGAGCAGGATGTGCTCGGTACCGATGTAGTTGTGGTTGAGCATCCTGGCCTCTTCTTGCGCCAGGACGACCACCCGCCGGGCCCGGTCGGTGAACCTCTCGAACATCGCTCCGCTCCGGAAGTTAGCGGTCAGGGGCGCCGCGCGTAGGCGACGTTGATGACCGCGATGGCGACCCAGATGAGCAGGACCATGAATGCCTGCGCAGCGGAACTGCTCGCATGTGACGACACGATCGCCGTGGCTCCGACACCCAGGGCCATGGATCCGAGCGCGGTGATCGTCGTGGCCACGTTCCGCTGCCCGACCGAAGACGGCCGCACCGGCGGCGGTCCCAGCTGGTATCCGGGCGGCAGCACGGGCCCCACGTAACCCTGGTACCCCTGATACCCGATCGGCGCCTGGTATTCGCCCGCACCAGGCACACCGGCAGCCCGGCAGCACCAGCCACACCGGCATGCACCAGCCGATACCAGCAGCGCGGCCGGCGTGGGGACCCCTGGTTGAGCGCCGGCCGGCGCCGCAGGCCCCTGGTACCCAGGAGACCCGGCAGGCCCGGGGACAGCACCTAGCTGCCCGAGCCGCGCGTCTATCCTCTTGTCGATCTCTGCCCCGATGCGCTCGACCAGCCCCTCGGCCACCGCATCGTCGTAGCCGGAACCCAGGTCGGCGTGCGCGCCCACCGAGGCTCGGATCTCCGCCTCGTGGTCGCTGCTCATGAGCGCACGCTACAACGTGCCGGGGATCGCCACAAATAAGCCGCAATCAACGACCTGGATGGGCGCATAGATGACGACCTGGATGGGCGCATGATAAGGCCGCGGATAACGACCGGTACCGGGCGTACGCGACGTTGACGACCCCGATCACGATCCAGATCAGCGCGATGAGCACCGCCGCGCCGCCACTGACCTGGCCGGGGGAGTCGCCCGGATGCAGCACCGCCGCCGTGGCCCCGATGGCCATGCCCATCGAACCGAGGGCCAGCACTACGGCGCCGAACCCTATTCGCCCGGGCACCGGCTCACGACGCAGCCGCGGCGCCGGGGTCTGATAGGCCGCCTGGCCGTACAGCCGGGCGTCCACTCGCTTGTCGATTTCTTCGCCGATGCGCTCGACGAGCCCTTCGGCCACGGCAGCCTCGTAGGCGGGGCCGAGATCGCGGTGTGCCGCCGCCGAGGCCCGGACTTCATCCCTGATGCTCACGTGGTCACGCTATCGACGAGCGACATTGAAAACACTGGGGTTAGCACCCGGTTCTCGGCTCCTGCTGACCCCAGGAAAGACCCGGAAGCAGTACCGCCATTTATTCGGGATATGGATTTTCTGCTGGCAGACTAGGGGAGTGCCGCAGTTCCCCGCTCCCCGAGGACCGCAGGGCCCGGATGAGCCGTGCGTGCTGCTCAAACTGGGTGAAATCGTGCTCAAGGGGCGGAACAGGCAGCAGTTCGAACGCATCCTGCACGGCAACATCCGCGCCGCGGTCAAGGACCTCGGCGTGCCGGTCGACCTGCGCCAGCGGGAAGGCGTCATCATGCTCCGCGTCGCCGACGGCGAGCGGCGCGGAGAAGAGGCCTGGGCGCAGGCCGTCGGCCAGATCGCAGAGCGGATGCGGGACGTGCCCGGCATCGCCCGGGTGGCCCTGCCGCTGCGGGTGGCGAAGGCGCCCGAGGCGATCTCGGCGGCCGCGATGGCGCTGACCAAGGGCAGGTCGGGCACCTTCGCGGTGCGGGCCCGCCGCCGGGACAAGCGGTTCCCGCTCACCTCGGGACAGCTGGGCGTGCTGATCGGCCGGGAGATCCAGGAGGCGCACGGGCTCGGGGTCAACCTGTCGCACCCGGATACCACGGTGTTCATCGAGGTGGACCAGGACGAGGTGTTCGTGTTCACCGAGGGAATGGCGGGCCAGGGCGGGCTGCCGGTCGGGATGAGCGGACGCGGCGTCGTGCTCATGTCCGGCGGCATTGACTCGCCGGTGGCCGCCTACCGGATGATGCGCCGCGGCCTGCGCTGCTTCTTCTTGCACTTCTCCGGCATGCCGCTGACCGGCCCGGAATCCATCTACAAGGCCTATGCGCTGGTCCGCGGGCTGGACCGGTTCCAGGGCGGTTCGCGGCTGTTCGTGGTGCCGTTCGGCAAGGCGCAGCAGGCCCTGAAGTCCTCCGGCGCGGACCGGCTGCTGATCGTCGCCCAGCGGCGGCTGATGCTCAAGACCGGCGAGGCGCTGGCCCGCAGGCTCAGCGCCACCGCGCTGATCACTGGCGACTCGCTCGGCCAGGTCAGCAGCCAGACGCTCACCAACCTCACCGCGCTCGACGACGCCGTGCGGCTGCCGATCCTGCGCCCGCTGATCGGCTGGGACAAGACCGAGATCATGGCCGAGGCCCGCCGCATCCGCACCCTGGCCATCTCCGAACTCCCCGACCAGGACTGCTGCACGCTGCTCACCCCGCGCCGGGTCGAGACCCGGGCCCGGATCGATGACCTGCGCCGCATCGAGATCCGGCTCGACGTCGAGGACCTGGCCGAGGAACTAGCTACAAGCGCGCACGAATACCGCCAGGAAAACCCATAAACCCGGTATCCCGAACGAACCGGGGTTTCCCGCCCTGCCTCACGTCAGGGCGGGCTCGCGCGGCACGGCGGGAGCCGGGGTGAGCGTCCGGCCGACCAGCGGGGACAGGTGGGCGGCCACGGCGGCCAGTTCGCGCAGGTCGGACTCGACCAGCGCCTGCGGCCCATCGCACAGTGCGGACTCCGGGTGCGGGTGGACGTCCACGATGATGCCGTCGGCGCCCACTGCGATCGCGGCCCGGGACAGCGGCAGCACCAGGTCGCGGCGGCCGCCGGAGTGCGACGGGTCCACGATCACCGGCAGGTGCGACAGCCGCTGCGCGACCGGCACCGCGCTGATGTCCAGGGTGTTCCTGGTCGCCTTCTCGAACGTGCGGATGCCGCGCTCGCACAGCACGATGTCCAGGTTGCCCCGCTGGGCGATGTACTCGGCGGCCATCAGCCACTCCTCGATGGTGGCGTTCATGCCGCGCTTGAGCATCACCGGCTTGCCCACCCCGCCGACTGCCTGCAGCAGCGGGAAGTTCTGCATGTTGCGCGTGCCGACCTGCAGCATGTCCGCGTAGCTGGCGACCAGGTCCACGTCGGCCGGGTCGACCACCTCGGTCACCACCGGCAGGCCGGTCGCCTCGCGCACCTCGGCGAGGATCTTCAGCCCGGTCTCGCCCAGCCCCTGGAACGCGTACGGTGAGCTGCGCGGCTTGTACGCGCCGCCGCGCAGCAGCGACGCGCCCGCCGCCCGGGCCATCAGCGCGGACGCCATGGTCTGCTCGGCCGTCTCGACGGCGCACGGCCCGGCGATGACGGTCAGCGTGTCCGGCCCGATCGGTACGCCCGCCACCCGGATGACCGACCGCTCCCGGTGGTGCTCCCGGCTCACCAGCTTGTACGGCGCGGAAATCCGCACCACGTCGCTGACCCCCGGCAAGCCCCGCAGGTTCAGCGTGTCCAGGTGGTCCACGTCACCGACCAGGCCGACGATCGTCCGCGACATGCCGCGGCTCACGAAGGCGTCGCCGCCCGCCGCCCGTACCCGGTCGACGACGCCGTCGATTTCCGTTTCCCCAGCCTCCGCCGCCATCACCACGACCATCTCGTCCGCCTCCAGTCATAAAGAAAAAACCCCGGGCCGTCTGGCCCGGGGTTCTCGTTAGGTCGCTTCCGTCAGCGCAAGGTCTGGCGGGCGATCGTCCCGAACCCGGGCCGGTAGCCAAACCAAAACCAGAACTGCTCACGCATGGGCGCAATGCTAGCGCATGCCGTCAACAGGAGCAGGCAAAGTCCGCCCGCCGCATCCACGTGAGACCCGACCGCGGGACCCACGGCATGGTCAGAAGCCGACATCGAGGGTGATGGTGCTGCCGCGCGGCGCCTGGCCCACCGGGCTGAAGTCGAACACCTTGTTGAAGAAGCCGTACCTGTTCACCTTGACCTGGAATCCGGCCGCCTGCAGCGCCTGGGTGGCTTGTTCCACCGTCATGCCGATCGGGTCCGGCACGTTGACCAGTTGCGGGCCGGTGGACACCTGGATGACCACGGTCTGGCCCGGCGGGAACGTGGCGCCGGCCGCGGGCTGCTGGCTGGTGATGATGCCCACGGGCTGCTGGCTGTTGGCGTCCGGCTGCCGCTGCAGGTTCACGTTGTGCTGGCTCGCCCACTGCTGGGCGGTGTCGATGGCCATCCCGACGAAGTTGGGCAGCGGCGGCCCGGCCGCGAGCAGGATCGTGACCGTCTTGGTCTGCGGCCAGGTCGTGCCCGCGGGCGGGTTGGTCCCGATCACCGTGCCGACCGGGGCGTTCGAGCCGACCTTCTGGATGGTGGAGACCAGGTGCACGTGCTGCAGCGCGCGCTGCGCGGCGTCCTGCGTGTCACCCTGGACCTGGGGCACCACCGAGGTGAAGGGGCCGCTCGAGACGAGGAGGGTGATCGTCGCGCCCTTCGGCACCCGTCCGGCCGGGCGGGTGCCGACCACCATGCCCCTTGCCACCGCGTTGCTGTGCACCCGGGCGCCCGGCTTGACGGTGAAGCCGTCGGCGGTCAGGACCGCGGTGGCCACGCCGACGCTGTCCTGGGACACCGAGGGCACCTGCGCGAACCGGCCGGAGGTGAGCCACCAGCCGCCCAGCCCGAGCCCCACGCCCAGCGCGATGATCAGCACGACGATGAGCAGCCGCGGACTGAACAGCCAGCGGCCCAGGAACGGCTCGCGCCCGCCGTGATGGCCGCCTCCCTGGTACCGGTCACCGTCGTCGCGGTTCACGACGAGCGTATGGGAATCCTCGCGCCCGTCGCCCCCGCGGAACTGGCCCACCCCGACCATCCCGAACTGGCTGGTCCCGGATGATCCGGTGCCGAGCGGATCCGGGCCGGCCTGGCTGACGCCGCGTGGGCCCCGTGTTGGACGGTCCAGTGTTCGACGACGCTGCGCCGGGCCCGCTGGCCGGCGGCAGCGTTGCGTTGCGCGCCCACCATCCGTTGGTCGCCGCGGGCGTGTCCAGGGCCAGCCACGGCGCCTCGGCCAGCCCCTGGACGCCGGCGCCCATCACGCCGGTGAGCCCGCTCGGCTCGGTGCTAGCGCGGGGGGACGACCCCCCCAGACCCCCCGCTCGGGCAGGCCCTCCCTGACCCGGCGGACCGCGCGGCCGAACTCGCCCGCGTCGGCGGGGCGCCGGGCCGGGTCCCGGCTGGTCGCCGCGAGCACGAGCTGGTCGACCGCCGAGGGGATGCCAGGCACCAGCGCGGACGGCGCCGGGACGCCGGAGTTGACGTGCTGATAGGCGACCGAGAGCGGGGTGTCGCCGGTGAATGGCAGCCGGCCGGTGAGCAGCTCGAAGAGCATCACTCCGGCCGAGTAGACGTCCCCGCCCGGGCCCGTGCTGCCGCCGGTCACCTGCTCGGGCGGCACATAGGCGACCGTGCCGATAAGCAGCCCGGCCCGGGTGTGCCCGGCTGCCGACTGCGCCCGGGCCAGGCCGAAGTCGGTCACCTTGATCCGGCCGTCGGCGGTGAGCAGGACGTTCTCCGGCTTGACGTCACGGTGCACGATCCCCGACGCGTGCGCGGCCGCGAGCCCGTCGAGCACGCCGGCCATGATCTCCAGCGCCGTGGCGGGGGCGAACCGCCCGCTGTCCCTGAGCAGTTCCTTGAGCGTGCGCCCGGCCACGTATTCCATCGCCAGGTACAGGAAGGGGCCGTCGGCACCCTGGTCGAAGACCGCGACCACGTTCTGGTGCGACAGCCGTGCCACCGACTTGGCCTCGCCGATGAACCGGCGGACGAACTCCTCGTCCCTGGCCAGTTCGGCGTGCATGACCTTGAGCGCCACCTCGCGGTCCAGCCGCGTATCGGTAGCCTGGTAGACAGTGGCCATCCCGCCGTGCGCGATGCGCGCAGTCACGGCGTAACGCCCGTCGAGCAGTCGCCCGGTGAGCGGATCGGCCAGCGTGTCGTCCATCGCGACGATTTTACGGTTGTTTTGCCTGTCTGGCGTGTTAATCATTGGGTCCCCGGTGGCCAGGGCCGGCGCGAGGTAAACGCCGGGGCAGGTATCCCCGCCCGTTCGGCACATGATAGGGCACCGGCCGGAGCGGATGAACGGGGCCGAGACCCGTCCGGCCTGGGCGTAACCTCTCCGTCATGACCAAGAGCGGACGAGTGGTGGTGGCCGGCGCGGGCCTGGCCGGGTTCCGGACGGCAGAGGTATTGCGGGAGCGCGGCTTCGCCGGGCCGGTCACCCTGATCGGGGCCGAGCCGCGGCCGCCGTACGACCGGCCGCCGCTGTCCAAGAAATTTCTCAGCGAACCCCACCTCGACCCGTCGCTGAAGGCCGACTTCGCCGCGCTCGGCGTCGACTTCCGCCCGGACGAGGCCGCCACCGGGCTGGACGACGACGCGCTGATCACCAGCCGCGGCACGTACCCGTTCGACCACCTGGTGCTGGCCACCGGGGCGGTGCCGGTGGCGCTTCCCGGCGAGGGGCGGCAGCGTTTCCTGCGCACCTACGACGACGCACTGGCGCTGCGGGACCTGCTCCGGCCCGGACTGCGGCTGGCCATCGTGGGCGCCGGCTGGATCGGCGCCGAGCTGGCTACCGCGGCGGCCGCGCACGGCAGCCAGGTCACGGTGGTGGAGGCCGGGCCCGCACCTGTCGCCGCGGCGATCGGCGCCGAGGTGGGAGCCCAGACCGCCCGCTGGTACGCCGAGGCCGGGGTGGACCTGCGGGTCGCGACCGCGGTCGAGGCCGTGCAGCCCGGCGGGCTCGCGCTGGCCGGCGGCGAGCAACTCGCGGCCGACGAGATCGTCACCGCGGTCGGGGTGCGCCCGGCCACCGGCTGGCTGGAGAGTTCCGGCATCCGGCTGGAGAACGGAGTGGCCGTGGACGCCGGCCTGCGCTCGTCCCGGCCCGGCGTCTACGCGGTGGCGGATTGCGCCGCGTTCGAGTCACGGCGGTTCGGCCGGCGGCTGCGGTTCGAACACTGGGATGTGGCCCTGCACGCGCCCGAGGTCGTCGCGGCCAACGTGCTCGGCGGCGACGAGGCCTACGACCCGGTGCCGTACTTCTGGTCCGAGCAGTTCGGCCGGATGCTGCAGTACGTGGGATACCACGGCGACGCGGAGACTTTGCTGTGGCGCGGCGACCCAGCCGAGCCGACCTGGACGGCATGCTGGCTGAGGGCCGGCCGCCTGGTCGCCATGCTGACCGTCGACCGCCCCCGCGACATGCTCCAGGGCCGCCGTCTCATCGCCTCCGCCGCCCCGGTGGACGTCTCCCGCCTCACCGACCCCGCCACCCCCGTCAAGGCCGCCGCCATCCCCTGACCGCCCGTCCCGCCAGGGTCGGTGGCACCCTGGTACCTTCACCGGCCCCGCCGGGCCGGCCGCGCCGGGCTGGCCGGGGAAGAATGCAATCGATAGCCGTAAAACCGTCCCTCATGAGGGGTGTTTGGAAGAACCCCGGACGTGGGACATTGGTCTCGTGGCACAGATCGACCCCGCGACCGACGCTCTCGTCGGCGAATGGCTGTCACTCCCCGATGTAGCCGGCCTGCTCGGCATCCCGGCAGGGCGAGTGAAGCAGCTGCTGCGCGACCGCAAACTCCTCGCCGCGACCCGTCCCGAGGGGACGCTCGCGGTACCCGCCGCCTTCCTGGACGGCCATCAGATCCTCAAGGGCCTGTGCGGGACGCTGACCTTGCTCTTCGACTGCGGCTTCGACGAGCCGGAGGCGCTCCGCTGGCTGTTCACGGCGGACGACTCGCTGCCCGGCACGCCGATCGAGGCGCTTGTCAGGCGCCGCAGCACCGAAGTGAACCGGCGGGCGCAGGCCCTCGCGTTCTAGTCGACCGGCTAGGCTGGCGATATGCCGCCGAGCCCGCCGCGTTCGCGCCGGACCGCGGGCGCGACACCCAGGCCCGCCGTCGGCCCGCCGCATTCACCGCTGATCCGCGACCTGCTCGCGTCCGGCGGCCAGGCGTTCTCCTTCGAGTTCATGCCGCCCAAGACCGAAGCCGAGGAACACCAGCTATGGCGGGCGATCAGGCAGCTCGAGCCGCTGCGGCCGACCTTTGTCTCGGTGACCTACGGGGCCGGCGGGTCGACCAGGGACCGGACCGTCCGGGTGACGGGCCGGATCGCCGAGGAGACCACGCTGACCCCGGTGGGCCACCTGACCGCGGTGAACCACTCGGTGGCGGAGCTCCGGCAGGTGATCGGGTCGTATGCGGCGGTCGGGGTGCGTAACGTGCTCGCGCTGCGCGGCGACCCGCCCGGTGACCCGAACGCCGACTGGATCCCGCACCCCGACGGGCTGAGCTACGCGGCGGACCTGGTCCGGCTGGTCAGGTCGGCCGGCGACTTCTGCGTCGGGGTGGCCGCCTTCCCCGAGAAGCACCCGCGCTCGCCCGACCCGGACACGGACGTGCGCTATTTCCTGGCCAAATGCCGGGCCGGGGCGGACTTCGCCATCACCAACATGTTCTTCTACCCGGAGGACTACCTGCGGCTGCGGGACCGAGTTGCGGCCCAGGGCGGCGACGTGCCGATCATCCCGGGCATCATGCCTATCACCAGCTTGCGGGTGATCTCCAAGGCGATCGAGCTCGGCGGCTGCCGGGTGCCGGTGCGGCTGTGGGAGCGGCTGCAGGCGGTGGCCGACGACCGGGCCGCGGTGCGCGAGATCGGCGTGGACTACGCGGCCGGGATGTGCGCGCGGCTGCTCGCCGAGGGCGTGCCCGGCCTGCATTTCTACACGCTCAACTGGTCCCGCGCGACCCGGGAGATCTATCAGCGGCTTGGCCTGGGGGACCGTGTTCCGCAGGGGGAGCTCGGCGCCCATCACCGCGTAGGGCGGCTCGCCGCCGGGGAAGAAGTGAAACGCGGTCAGCAGGTCGGTGAAGCCCGTCCCGCGGTAGAGCCGCCGCGCGGGCGTGTCGGCGTCCCTGGTGGACAGCAGAGCGGTGCGTTCCGGCCGCCCGGAGGTCAGCCGCAGCAGCACGCCGGCGCCGACCCCGCGGGCCTGGTAATCCGGCGACACATGCAGCTCGGCGACCTCGAACGAGTCGCCGAGCCACGCTGCGGCGGCCGCGTCGCCGTGGCGGGCGATCAGCGCCCGGCTCACCGTGTCGTGCCACCACTGGGCGGCCGCGCCGTGGAAGCCGTAGCCGAAGCCGACCGCCTCGCCGGTTCCGTCGTCGGTGACCGCCAGCGCGCGGAACCCCGGGTTGACGGTATGCCCGGCCATGACCGACCGGCGGCCCGCCAGCAGTTCCGCGGGCGGCCGCATCGCCGCCGCATACACCGCGATCAGCTGGTCGAGCCGGGCGGTGAATTCGGCCGGGCTCAGCTCGGAGACGGAAACCGAAAGGGTCCGGCGCATCTTCGCTAGCTTAGGAGAAGAAAAAGGTGGTGCCGAACGGCCTGGGGTCCGTGCCCTGAACAAGGGCCAGGGGCGCCGTGTCACATTCGCTCCCAGGATCGGCTTATCAGGCCAGCTCGTTAACATGTTTCGCCGGCTCGGACCTGACCTGCACCTCGGCCTGCCCGAGCAGCGGGTGGCTCGCGGTCAGCGTAATCGACCCCGGCTGGCCCGCCAGCGAGCGGATCCACACCGCGCCGAGCCCGCCGTACTGGCCGAACGCGAACGGGTTGTCGCCCACCAGCGTGGCCGGGCCCGACAGGGTCAGCGCGACCTCACCGCTGCCGTACCTGCGCTGGTTGCCGTGGGCGTCGATGGCGCGGAACACCGCCCGGGTCGCGTCCGAGCCGTCGGCCGAGATGGTCGCGTCGTCCACCGCCATGGCGAGAGCGTCGCCGGCCGGGTTGGCCGACATCCGCAGCTGGGTGGCCGGCCGTCCGCCGACGAAACCCTGGATGAGCAGCTCGGGGGCGGGGTGCGGGATGCGCTTGGGCAGGCGGACCAGAAAGGGCGGGTGGATCAGGCCGCTGTACAGCGGCGAGCCGAAGGCGGGCAGCGCGCTGGCCACGTGCGTGCCGCCGATGAAGACCTCGAGCCGCTCGCAGTTGCTGGCGATCATCGCGGCCGGGGCCGGGGCGGGGACCGCGCCGCCGGGCTCCCAGAAGAACACCGGGATGATCACCGGGCGCTCGGCCGGGTCGCCCTGCGTCTGGTAGATGGCGGCGCCGGGCTTGGGGACCCGGAAGCCGTCCGCCACGCCGGCCCACTTGACGTTGGCCGGGCCCTGGCCGAGTATCGAGGCGTAGTCGAACCCGGCCCAGGCCAGCAGGCCGGCGTAGCCGGCGTTGGACCGCGCCTGGCTCTGTGCCTGGCCGTGCAGGGCGGCCTGCCTGGCCAGCCAGGCCGGGGGGTCTGTCCAGGCGAAGTGCTGCGGCCTGGCCGCTTGCACGCCGACCGCCTCGGTGACCAGGTAGGGCAGGCCGGCGAACGGCGGCTTGAGCGCGATGTTCCCGGTCTTCGCGTCGGTCCCGTAGTCGTTGTAGCCGAAGACGTCCTCGTTCCAGGGGGCCACCTCGTGGTAGGCCATCGCGCCCGAACTCGGCCGCGAGCTGTCGAGCTCCCGCGCGGCCTGCCTGGTCGCGGCCCACAGCCCGGGGAAGTCCTGGGTCTCGTTGAGCCTGGTGCCCCAGATGACCACCGAGGGGCGGCTCCGGTCCCTGATCACCATGTCGCGGACGTTCTGCACCACGAGGTCCTGCCAGGCCGGGGCGGCGCTCACGTTGTGCCAGCCCGGCGTCTCCTCCCAGACCAGCAGGCCGAGCTCGTCGCAGGCGTCGAGGAAGGCCGGCGACTGCGGGTAGTGCGAGCAGCGCACCATGTTGCAGTTGAACTCGTTCTTGAGGATCTCGGCGTCCTTGCGCTGCACCCGGGCGCCCATGGCCATGCCGACGTACGGGTAGAGCTGGTGCCGGTTAAGCCCGAACAGCTGCATCCGCTTCCCGTTCAGGAAGAAGCCCTCGGGCCGGAAGGAGGCCTCGCGGAACCCGATCCGCCGGGTCAGCACGTGACTGCCGAGGCCGGGGAAGTTCAGCGTGGCCTGGACCGTGTACAGCTTCGGGCTGTCCGGCGACCACAGGCTGACCGGCCCGAACCCGGTCAGGCTCAGTTTGGCGGTGCTGATCCCGGGCGAGCTGACCTTGACCGTCGTGACCTGCGTCGCGATCTGCGCCTGCCCGTCGAACAGCTGGACCAGCAAGGTGCCGTCGGCGTGCGTGGTCGCGGCCGAGTCGACGGCGCATTCGATGTCGACGCGGGGCCGGGAGCTGAGCACGTCGGCCGGCTGGGCGGACAGGTCGGCGAGGAACACCTGCGGGAGTACCCGCAGCCGGACGTCCCGGTAGATGCCGCCGGGCTGGAAGAAGTCGATGCTGGCCGGGCCGCGCCCGAGTCCGACCGGCGGCACCGGCAGGCAGCGCGAGTCCACGACGACCGAGATCAGGTTGTCGCCCTCGGTGACCTTCCCGGTGAGTTCGGCCGAGAAAGGCAGGTAGCCGCCCTGGTGGGTGCTGACCACCTGGTTGTTGACCGCCACTGTGGCGTTCACCATGACGCCGTCGAAGTCCACGAGGATCCGGTTGCCCGGGCGGTGCGGGTCGAGCAGGCGTCCGCCGTTGAAGTGCCGCCGGTAGATCCACACCTGCTGCCAGCCGGGGAAGTCCCAGTTCTGCCAGGACAGACGGGTGACCGTGTGCGGCACCGTGACCGGCGCGAAATTGCTGTCGTCGTAGAAGCTGCTCTCCGAGCCTGCCGTGTACTGCCCGCCGAACAGCCAGTTCGTGTTCATCGAGAAGGCGAGGCCGGTGGACTGCTCGCCTGGCTGGGTGATCCCGCCGACCAGGGCGAGCAGCGGCAGCGCCGCCACCCCCGCGCCACCGATCAGGCTGGCCTGCAGCACCGTGCGCCGGGAGACCCGGCGCTTGACCGCGGCTTCCCGCTCCTCGGGCTGCTCGTCCGTCCCGACCCCAGGTCCCCCGCCCGGCGGTGGCGCCAGCCCGGTCCCGCCCGGCCATTGCGACGTCGAGCCCGGCCGCGCGGCGGGATCCGGCGGCGCGGCGGCACTGTCGCCTGGGCTGGCGTCCGCTGTGGCGACCTGAGGCTCCGCGCCAGGGACGGCGATATCGGCCTGCTCATCCGCCGGGATCGTCAAGTATCTGGTTTTAGGCTTGGACGGCCGGAACCACCGGCCCGACTCGCCCACCTGAGGCGCGGCGTCGGCCCGGGGCGCGCCCCCGGCGCTGGCGTCGTTCCCGCTGGCGTCGTTCCCGCTGGCGTCGTTCCCGCTGGCGTCGTTGGCGCTGGCGTCGTTCGCGCCGGCCTCGCCGGCATCGGCCGTAGCGGGATCCGCATCAGCATCCCAGATGACGTCCTCGCGGCTGGCCGAGCCGGTGCTCAGGTCCTCGGCGAGTGGCCTCGCGTTCCCGTCGTCTGTGGCGGGTGGGGATGGCACGCGATTAAAATACAGGCCCGGCCTAGCCCTTCGCACAATCTGGGCACTACATGCCGCTCGCTCTTCCCAGGAGCCCCAATTCTCCCAGGAAACCCTCGCGGGCTCCGGCGGCGACGTGACCTCAGCGGCCTGGCCCCAGCGACCGGCGGGACCAAAATGTCAGACCCTCGCGTTATCTTCGAACAGACATCGAAGACGACTGGACATCCGAACGAATTTAGGTTCGAATAGATGAACCAACGCCGGCCGGGTGAGGTGAGAGGAAGCGTCTCGCCTGGCCGGGCCAGAGGAGGAGATGAGGAGCGATGGTGAACACAGCGGAGATGCGGATCAGCCTGGGTGATGTGAGCCCGCGGCATCCTGGGGTGGCGCCGACCGTGCTCAGCATGCTCCAGTCCGCGCGGCGGGGGCTCGCGGAGGCGGCCGATGAATCGGCGCCCGGCGCCCGGTATGTCACGGCGCATCTAGCGGCGCTGCGGGCCGCGGCGGCAGTGGTGGCGGCTCGGGGCGAACCGCGGTCGCGGCGCAGGAAGCCACACAGCGTGTGGGAGCTGCTGCCTCAGGTGGAGCCCGCGCTTACCGAATGGGCGGCTTACTTCGCGGCCGGGGCGGGCAAGCGCGCCGCCGCCGAAGCGGGGCTGCCGCGTGCGGCGTCGGCGCGGGAGGCCGATGACCTGCTGCGGGACGCGGAGACCTTCCTGTCACTGGCGGAGACTTCGCTCGGTGTGGAGGTGCAGTCTCCGCTCCCGCTTAGGCCGGCAGGCTAGAGGTTCAGAACCCTTCCATTGCGCCGCGCGCGTCGGCGTCGAGCACGCCCCAGCTGATGAGCTCTTCGGTGAGATCGGCGGGGGACTTGTCGTAGATAACCGCGAGCGAACGGAGATCCTCGTGCCGCACGGAAAGGACGCGGCCGTTGTAGTCGCCACGCTGGCTCTGGATGGTCGCGACGTAGCGGGCGAGCGGGCCGACCTTGTCCTTGGCTAGCTGGCCCATCCGTTCCAGGTCGATGACGAGCTTGGGTGAGGGCACCAGCGGCGTGGGAACGGCGTCGCCGGGCAGCAGCTCGGACACCGGGACTCCGTAGAACTCGGCTAGCTCGGCGAGCTTCTGGACGGTCACCGACCGGTCGCCGCGCTCGTAGGAACCCACCACGACGGCCTTCCAGCGACCGCGGGACTTCTCTTCGACTCCGTGCAGCGAGAGGCCCTGCTGCGTGCGGATGGCGCGCAGCCGCGCGCCAAGGGTCTTGGCGTACTCAGATGGCATTCTTTCCTCGGTTCCCGGCCAGTCGTCGCTTACGGTAACGGTTACGCTCAGTGACGGTAGGCGGCGAGCGCTATAAGGTCAAGCCGAATGGCAAAAACTGGCTTAACCCGGCCGGTAACCGACTAGCCTTCGCGGACCACTATGGTACCGTCGGCCGGCCGGGGGGAACCCAGCTGAGATCAGGTTTCCCGTCGCTGGGGGCATGTTGCCGCCGTATGGCCAACTCTCGTCATGTTCTGTTCGGCTCTGTCCTGTGTGACGTAAATCACATGTTACGTGGCTAGGTGCAAAGCTGTCAGGCTCGGTGGTAACTCCCCGTATGATCATCACCGTAGACATCCTTTAAGGACCGTCCCGTGAGGCGGGGAAGGAGGTCCGTTCTATGTGCGCTGCCAGCAGTCCGGTCGCGGGGCGTGATGGCCTCGCGGTGCTCGACTCTGAGGAGATCAGGCGCGCTCTGACCAGGATCGCTCACGAGATCCTGGAACGGACGCACGGCGGTGACGGGGTCATCCTGCTCGGCATCCCGACGCGCGGGGTGCCGCTGGCGCGCCGTCTCGCCGCGCGCATTGGGGAGTTCGAGGGCCTCGAGGTTCCGTGCGGCTCGCTCGACGTGACCATGCACCGTGATGACCTGCGACTTCATCCGGCCCGCGCGCTGGGCCGCACCGATCTTCCGCCGGGCGGCGTGGACGGCAAGACGGTCGTCCTTGTCGACGACGTGCTGTACTCAGGGCGCACGGTGCGCGCCGCGCTCGACGCGCTGAACGACCTGGGCCGCCCGCGTTCGGTGCAGCTCGCGGTCCTGGTCGACCGTGGTCATCGCGAACTCCCGGTCCGTGCCGATTACGTGGGCAAGAACCTGCCCACCTCGCAGCGCGAGGTGGTGCACGTCCTGCTGGCTGAGGTGGACGCGCAGGACAGCGTGATGATCAGCGACGACGGGAGGCAGCCGTGAAGCGCCACCTGATCTCCGCCGCCGACCTCAGCCGGGCCGACACGCTGCTCATCCTCGACACTGCGGAGGAACTAGCCAGCCTCGCCGACCGGACGATCAAGAAGCTGCCCACACTGCGCGGCCGGACCGTGGTCAACCTGTTCTACGAGGACTCGACCCGGACCAGGATCTCATTCGAGGCCGCGGCGAAGCGGCTGTCCGCTGACGTGATCAACTTTTCCGCGAAGGGGTCGAGTGTCGGCAAGGGCGAGAGCCTCAAGGACACCGCGCTGACCCTGGAGGCGATGGGCGCGGACGCGGTGGTCATCAGGCACGGGGCCTCCGGCGCGGCGCACCGGCTGGCCGGCTGGGTCCGGGGCAGCGTGCTGAACGCCGGGGACGGCACGCACGAGCATCCCACCCAGGCCCTGCTCGACGCGTTCACCATCCGGCGCAGGCTCAAGGGGGCCAGTACGTCCGGCACCCGCGGCGCCGGACTCGACGGCCTCCGGGTGACGATCGTCGGAGACGTCCTGCACAGCCGGGTCGCCCGGTCCAACGTGCTGCTGCTGAGCACTCTCGGTGCCGAGGTGACCCTGGCCGCCCCGCCCACGCTGCTGCCGCTCGCCGTCGGCAGCTGGCCCTGCGCGGTCAGCTATGACCTGGACAGCGAGCTGCCGAAGAGCGACGTGGTGATGATGCTCCGGGTTCAGCAGGAGCGGATGACCGCCGCCTACTTCCCCAGCGTGCGCGAGTACAGCCGCCGGTACGGGCTGGACGCCGCGCGGATGGCGCGGCTGCCCGAGCACGCCATCGTCATGCATCCCGGACCGATGAACAGGGGGGTCGAGATCGCGGCCGAGGTGGCGGATTCGGTCCGCTCGACGATCGTGGAACAGGTGGCCAACGGGGTCACCACCCGGATGGCGGTCCTGTACCTGCTGCTCGGGGGCACCGAATTCCCGGCGACGGAATTCCCGGAGGTGGCCAGGTGACGGCGGGGAGTCACGGGATGCCGCGGGACGAGCACGCCAGCTGGCTGATCCGGGGCGTCACGATCCCGGGAGACGGCGGGCTGGGATCCCGCGGCGCCGACATCCTGCTCAGCGGCGGGTCCATCGCGGCTATCGGATCCGGGCTGGATCACCCGGGGGCCCGGGTGCTCGACGCCGACGGACTGATCGCCCTGCCCGGGCTCGTCGACCTGCATACCCATCTGCGCGAGCCGGGCCGCGAAGACGCGGAAACCGTGGCGACCGGGACCGCGGCGGCGGCCCTCGGCGGCTACACCGCCGTGTACGCGATGGCCAACACCGATCCCGTGGCCGACACCGCCGGAGTGGTCGAGCAGGTCTGGCGGCTCGGCCGGACCGCGGGTCACTGCGACGTCCAGCCGGTGGGCGCGGTCACTGCCGGGCTGGGCGGCGCCAGGCTGGCCGAGCTCGGCACGATGGCGGATTCGGCCGCCCGGGTCCGGGTGTTCTCCGACGACGGCCGGTGCGTGTCCGACCCGCTGCTCATGCGCCGCGCCCTGGAGTACGTCAAGGCCTTCGACGGGGTGATCGCCCAGCACGCGCAGGACCCCCGGCTCACCGAGGGCGCGCAGCTCAACGAGGGCGAGATGTCCGGCCGCCTCGGCCTGGTCGGCTGGCCTGCCGTAGCCGAGGAGGCCATCATCGCGCGCGATTGCCTGCTCGCCGCGCACGTGGGGTCGGCGCTGCATGTCTGCCACGTGTCCACCGCCGGGTCCGTGGAGATCATCCGCTGGGCGAAGTCCAAGGGATGGCCGGTCACCGCCGAGGTCACGCCGCACCACCTGCTGCTGACCGACGAGCTCGCGGCGGGCTACGACCCGGTCTTCAAGGTCAACCCGCCGCTGCGCACCGAGGCCGATGTGGCCGAGCTGCGGCGCGCCCTTGCCGACGGCACCATCGACTGCGTGGCCACCGACCACGCCCCGCACCCGGTAGAGGCCAAGGAGACAGAGTGGGCCGAGGCGGCGTTCGGCATGACCGGCCTGGAGACCGCGCTGCGGGTGGTGCAGCTGGCGATGGTGGATACCGGGCTACTCGACTGGGGCGAGGTCGCCGACCGGATGTCGGTCCGCCCGGCCAGGATCGGGCGGCTGACCGGGCACGGCACCCCGCTGGCGGCGGGCGAGCCCGGCCACCTTACCCTCTACGACCCGGCGACCGCCGAGTCGGTGACGCCGGCCGGGGCGTCCAAGAGCCGGAACACCCCGTTCGCCGGGATGGAACTGCCCGGCCGGGTGGTGGCCACCTTCCTGCGCGGCACCCCGACCGTGCTCGACGGGAAGCTGGCCTGACATGACAAGCACTGACATGACAAGCACTGACAAGCCACATGACGCACCCCGCCCTGCTGGTCCTGGAGGACGGCACCACGCTGCACGGGACCGCCTTCGGCGCGGCGGGGGAGACGTTCGGCGAGATGGTCTTCAACACCGGCATGACCGGATATCAGGAGACCCTCACCGATCCTTCTTATTGCCGCCAGATCGTGGCGATGACCGCGCCGCACATCGGCAACACGGGCGTCAACGACGAAGATCCCGAGTCCCGCCGGGTGTGGGTCAGCGGTTACGTGGTACGCGAGCCGGCCCGGCTGGCGTCGAGCTGGCGGGCCACCCGCGACCTGGACACCTATCTCCGGGCCGAGGGAGTGACCGGCATCGCCGTCCGCGGCACCAGGCTGCTGACCAGGCGGGTGCGCGAGCGGGGGGTCATGCGGGCGGCGATCAGCACGGTGGAGAGCGATCCGGGCCGGCTGCTCGAGCGGGTGCTGGCCAGCCCGGAGATGACCGGGGCCGACCTGGCCCGGGTGGTGAGCACGCCCGAGCCGTACACCGTCGGCCCGTCAGGGCAGCCCAGGTACCGTGTGGTCGCGGTCGACCTGGGGATTAAGGCGTCCACGCCGCGGCACCTCGCGGCCCGGGGCTGCGAGGTGCTCGTGGTGCCGGCCACCGCGACCACCGCGGAGATCCTGGCCACCTCGCCGGACGGCGTGTTCTTCAGCAACGGCCCCGGCGACCCGGCCGCGGCCAGGTACGCGGTGGACGTGATGCGGGGGGTCCTGGACGCGGGCATCCCCGTGTTCGGCATCTGCCTGGGCAGCCAGATCCTCGCCCTGGCGCTCGGCCTGACTACCTACAAGCTCCGGTACGGTCACCGCGGCGTGAACCAGCCGGTGATGGACCTGGCCACCGGCCGCGTCTACATAACCAGCCACAACCACGGCTTCGCCGCCGCGCTCCCCGGCGAGGCGAGCGGCCCGGGACAACTAGACGTTTCCGCGGAAACGTCCCACCCCATCGCGCCGGGCGTTTCCGCGGAAACGCCCGGCTCCGGCGTGGCGTCCGGCGCCGCCACGTGGTCACATGTGCCGTCGCAGGCGCGGCAGCCGTTCGACACGCCGTACGGCCCGGCGCTGGTCAGCCACGTCAACCTCAACGACGGCGTGGTCGAGGGCCTGCGCCTGCTCGAGCGCCCGGTGTTCAGCGTGCAGTACCACCCGGAAGCCGCCCCAGGCCCGCACGATGCCGCGGACCACTTTGATCACTTCTGCACCCTGCTCGAGCGCGCCCGATGAGGCGGCGCAGGCATTCTTGGACCTCCGCTACGCACACGCGGGCGGGCGACACCGCGGGGGTGAGCCGTGCCGAGGCGTGAGGACCTGACGTCCGTGCTGGTGATCGGGTCCGGCCCGATCGTCATCGGGCAGGGCTGCGAGTTCGACTACTCGGGCACCCAGGCGTGCCGGGTGCTGAAAGCCGAGGGCATCCGGGTCAGCCTGGTCAACTCCAACCCGGCGACGATCATGACCGACCCCGAGTTCGCCGACGCCACCTACGTGGAGCCGATCACCACCGAGACGCTGGAGAAGGTGATCGCCATCCAGCGCCCGGACGCCGTGCTCCCCACCCTGGGCGGCCAGACCGCGCTGAACGCGGCGGTGGCGCTGCACGACTCCGGCGTCCTGCAGCGCTACAACGTAGAGCTGATCGGTGCCAGCATCGACGCGATCCGGGCCGGTGAGGACCGCGAGCGGTTCAAGCAGATCGTCACCGGGCTCGGCGCCGAGGTCCCGCGCAGCCGCATCTGCCGTGGCCTGGACGAATGCCTGGCGGCCGTGACGGGACCAGACGGCCTGGGCTACCCGGTGGTGGCGCGGCCCTCATTCACGCTCGGCGGCCTCGGATCGGGCATCGCACAAGACGAAGCCGACCTGCGGCTTATCGCCGGGGCCGGCCTGGACGCGAGCCCGACGCACGAGATCCTGCTCGAGGAGAGCATCCTCGGCTGGAAGGAGTTCGAGCTCGAGCTGATGCGCGACCGGGCCGACAACGTGGTCGTCGTCTGCTCGATCGAGAACATCGACCCGATGGGGGTGCACACCGGCGACTCGGTCACCGTCGCCCCGGCGATGACCCTCACTGACCGCGAGTACCAGCGGATGCGCGACACCGCTATCGCCATCATGCGCGCGGTCGGGGTGGACACCGGCGGCTGCAACATCCAGTTCGCCGTCGAGCCGAGCACCGGCCGGATGGTCGTGATCGAGATGAACCCGCGGGTGTCCCGGTCGTCCGCGCTCGCCTCCAAGGCCACCGGCTTCCCGATCGCCAAGATCGCGGCGCGGCTGGCCATCGGTTACACCCTCGATGAGATCCCGAACGACATCACCGGCCAGACTCCCGCCTGTTTCGAGCCGGCGCTGGACTACGTGGTCGTCAAGGTGCCGAGGTTCGCGTTCGAGAAGTTCCCCGGCGCCGACACCGCGCTCACCACCCATATGAAGAGCGTCGGCGAGGCGATGGCCATCGGCCGGAGCTTCCCCGAGGCGCTGCAGAAGGCCTTGCGGTCGCTGGAGAGTAACCACGGTCCGTTCGGCTGGAAAAACGCTCCCGGGGATGCGGCGGGCCTGCTGCGTGACTGCGGGACCCCGCACGACGGGCGGCTGGCCACCATCCATCAGGCGCTGCGGGCCGGCGCCAGCGTGGCGGAGGTCGTCGAGGTGACCGGCATCGACCCGTGGTTCATCGAGCAGATCCAGCACATCAACCAGGTCGCCGAGCAGGTCGCCGCCGCCCCCGTCCTCGACGCGGACACGCTGCGGACGGCCAAGCAGACGGGGTTCTCCGATGCGCAGATCGCCGAGCTGCGCGGCAAGTCGGAAACCGTCGTGCGCGAGGTCCGCTGGGCGCTGGGCGTGGGCCCGGTGTATCACGCGGTCGACACCTGTGCCGCGGAGTTCGCGGCCCGCACGCCGTACCTTTACTCGACCTACGACGAGGAGAGCGAGGTGCCCGAGGGCGCCATGCCCAAGGTGATCATCCTCGGCAGCGGGCCGAACCGGATCGGCCAGGGTATCGAATTCGACTACGCCTGCGTGCACGCGTCGTTCGCGCTCGCCGACGCGGGCTACGAGACCGTGATGGTCAACTGCAACCCGGAGACCGTCTCCACCGACTACGACACCTCGGGTCGGCTGTACTTCGAGCCGCTCACCCTGGAGGACGTGCTCGAGGTGGTGCGCGCCGAGCAGGCCAGCGGCCCGGTAGCCGGGGTGATCGTGCAGCTCGGCGGGCAGACGCCACTCGGGCTGTCGCGTGCGCTCGCGGCCGCGGGCGTCCCCGTGGTCGGCACCTCACCCGAGGCGATCCACCTCGCCGAGGACCGCGGCGCGTTCGCCCGGGTGCTCGAGACGGCCGGGCTGAGCGCGCCGAGGAACGGGGTCGCCATCTCGCAGGAGGAGGCGGTCCAGATCGCCCACGAGATCGGGTACCCGGTCCTGGTGCGGCCCTCTTACGTGCTCGGCGGGCGCGGCATGGAGATCGTCTACGACGACGCCACGCTGCGGTCGTACATGTCCAGGGCGACGGAGGTGAGCCCGGGTCACCCGGTGCTGATCGACAAGTTCCTCGACGACGCGATCGAGATCGACGTGGACGCGCTCTACGACGGGTCCGAGCTCTACCTCGGCGGAGTCATGGAGCACATCGAGGAGGCGGGCATCCACTCCGGCGACTCCGCCTGCGCGCTGCCGCCGATCACCATCGGCCGCAGCGACGTCGCGCAGATCCGCGCGGCCACCGAGGCCATCGCCGCCGGGGTGGGCGTGCGTGGCCTGCTGAACGTGCAGTACGCCATGGCCGGGGGAGTGCTGTACGTGCTCGAGGCCAACCCGCGGGCCTCGCGCACGGTGCCGTTCGTGTCCAAGGCCACCGCGGTGCCGCTGGCCAAGGCCGCGGCGCGGATCATGCTCGGCTCCGCCATTGCCGAGCTTCGCGCGGAAGGCCTCTTGCAGGCCGTGGGCGACGGCGGGTCGCTGCCGCTGGACGCGCCGGTAGCGGTCAAGGAGGCCGTGCTGCCGTTCGGCCGGTTCCGGGATGCGGCCGGGCGGGGGGTGGACACCGTGCTCGGCCCGGAGATGCGCTCGACCGGCGAGGTGATGGGGATCGACGCGGTGTTCGGCACCGCGTACGCGAAGGCCCAGGCCGCGGTGTACGGGTCGCTGCCGGTGAAGGGACGGGCGTTCGTGTCGGTGGCCAACCGGGACAAGCGGTCGATGATATTCCCGGTCAAGCGCCTCGCCGACCTGGGCTTCGAGATCTGGGCCACCGAGGGAACGGCCGAGGTGCTGCGCCGCAACGGGGTTCGTGCCAAGATCGTGCGAAAGCACGGCGACGGCCAGGGCCCTGATGGCGAGCCGACCGTGGTGACGCGGATACTCGCCGGTGAGGTGGACCTGATCGTGAATACGCCGTTCGGCAGCCCAGGGCAGTCCGGCCCGCGCCTCGACGGCTACGAGATCCGCACCGCCGCGGTCCGCCGCGGTATCCCGTGCGTCACCACGGCCGCGGGACTCGCCGCCGCCGTGCACGGAATCGAGGCCATCATCCGCGGCGAGGTGGGCGTGCGGTCGCTCCAGGAGCACGCCGCGATGCTCGGCTCCGCGCCCGGCGGGCACTCGCCCGGCGGGCGCACCTGAGGCAACTATGGCCCCAGTCCAGATCCGCGGCACCGTGCTGACGCTGCGGCGCGTGGATGCCTATCATGCGCTGACGCTGGTCGCGCCCGCCATCGCGACCAAGTTCCGGCCCGGTCAGTTCATCACGGTCGCGGTCGGCGGCCCGGAGACCGCCATGCTCGGGCGGCGGGCCTTCGCCGTGCACGACGTGCGCCCCGACCACGGCGGCACGGTGGAGATCGTGTTCGAGGCCCGCGGGCCGGGGACGCGCTGGCTGGCCGCGCTGCGCGCCAGGGACACCCTCGATACGGCCGGGCCGCTCGGCCGGCCCTTTCCCATCCCCAAGGACCCGTCGAGCTGTCTGCTGCTCGGCGTCGGCTACGGCAGCTCGCCACTGTTCGCGCTGGCGGCGCGGCTGCGGGAACGCGGCTGCAGCATCGACTACCTGCTCGGCGCCCAGAGCGCGGACCGCGTGTTCGGCGCGCTGACCGCCCGCCGGAGCGGGCGCAGCGCGGCGGTCGCGACGACCGACGGCTCGTTCGGCGCCCGCGGTTCGGTGACCGGCCTGATGGAGCAGATCATCCGCGAGGCGCGCACCGACGTGATCTACGCGTGCGCGCCGCTGCCGGTGCTGCGCGAGGTCACGGCCATCGCCAGCCGGTACGACATCCCGGTGCAGGCGTCGGTCGACGTGCCCATGGCCTGCGGGACCGGGGTCTGCATGGGCTGCGTGCTGCCGGTTACCGGAACCGACGGGATCACCCGGATCGTCCGCTCCTGTGTGGACGGCCCGGTGTTCCGCGGCGACCTGGTCCGCTGGGACGACATCGGGACGATCCCGTTCGACGCCCTCGGCGCCCCCGGCTGGCCAGGGGGGTACGGGGGGGCGGGCAGCCCCTCCCAAGGGGGGTCCGGGGGATGGGTCTCCCCGGGAAGGACAGCAGGGGGGGTCTGGGGGGGATCTTCCCCCCGGGACAACAGAGCTATGCCGGCTGACATGAGGGCGAGGCTCGGCCACGCCGAACTGCCCAACCTGGTGCTCACCGCGTCCGGCTGCGCGGGCGCGGGCCGTGAGCTCGCCCAGTTCATCGACGTGGCCCGGGTCGGCGCGCTGATCAGCAAATCGATCATGGCCGAACCGCATACCGGCAACCCCGCACCGCGGCTGGCCGAGACGCCGAGCGGCATGCTGAACTCGGTTGGCCTGCAGGGTCCCGGCGTGGATGCCTTCCTGCAGCGGGACCTGCCTTGGCTGCTGTCCCGCGGCGCCCGGGTCGTGGTCTCGATCGCGGGCCAGACCATCCGCGAGTACGCCGGGCTAGCCGCCCGGCTGTCCGACACGGCCGGGGTGACGGCCATCGAGGTCAACCTCGCCTGTCCCGACGCCGAGGACGCCGGGCAGTTGTTCGCGCTCGACCCGCAGCGGGCCGGCCGCGTGATCGCGGCCGTGCGGGGCAGCGCCAGGTACGACATCCCGGTCTTCGCCAAGCTGTCGCCGGACGTGACCGACATCGTGGCGGTGGCCAGCGCCTGCGTCACGGCGGGCGCGGACGGCTTGTCGCTGATCAACACGCTGCTCGGCATGGCCATCGACCCGGCCACGATGCGCCCGGTGCTGGCCGGCATGTACGGCGGCCTGTCCGGTCCGGCCATCAGGCCGGTCGCCGTGCGGTGCGTATGGCAGGTCAGGGCGGCCTTCCCGGACGTGCCGATCATCGGGACCGGCGGCGTGCGCACCGGCCGGGACGCCCTCGAGCTGCTGCTCGCGGGCGCCACGATGATCGCGGTGGGGACGGAGATCATGCACGACCCTTCGGCCTGCTCGCGCGTGCTGAAGGAGCTGGAGGAGGAACTGGCGGCCATCGGGGCGGACCGGGCCGCCGACGTGATCGGCCAGGCCCACGGCCGGATTCCCCGCGGTCTGGCCCGGCGCAGCTAGATGGCACACATGTAAGCAATAAGCAGCAATACGTAAACGGGCTGAACGCTGCCGGCAGAGCTGAACCCGAGGAGAGGAGTGTGGGCCGTGAGCAAGCCGGCACCGGTGGCTGTCGCGCTTGACGCGCCTGACCTGGAGACGGCCGCGCGGTGGGCCGCGCTGGTGACGCCGCACGTGAGCACGGTCAAGGTCGGGCTCGAGCTTTACCTGCGCTACGGGCCGGAAGTCGTCGCCACGGTACGGGGCGCCAGTCGGGTGTCCGTATTCCTCGACCTGAAGCTGCACGACATCCCGGTCACGGTGGCCGGGGCCGCGCGGGCGGTCGCCCGGCTGCGCCCCGACGTGCTCACCGTGCACGCGGCCGGAGGCGCCGACGTCATCCGTGCCGCCGTCGAGGCGGCCCCGAGCACGATGGTGGCGGCGGTCACCGTGCTCACCTCGCTCGGCGACGACGACCTCGACCAGATCGGGCTCAGCGGCCCGGTGCCGGACGCGGTCCTGCGGCTGGCCGCGCTGTCGGTGGCGGCGGGCGCGCAGGGCCTGGTCTGCTCGCCGCGCGAGGTCGCCGCGGTCCGGTCCGAGGTCGGCGACGATGTGACGCTTATCACGCCCGGCGTGCGGCCGGCCGGCAGCGAGGCGAACGACCAGGCGCGGGTGGCCACGCCGGAGGAGGCGTTGCTGGCGGGCGCGGACCTGCTGGTGATCGGCCGGCCTATCACCCGGGCGCCCGATCCCGGCGCCGCCGCGGCGGCCATCGCCGCGTCGCTGCGCCGGGTAGCCGTCGCACGATAGCCCCCGCCAGGCCGGGAACGGGCCGCAGGCCGCCTCGCGCCGACCCTGCGCGGGCCTCGCCGGGCTCGCGACCGGCTCGGACCTGGCTCGCTTCAGGCTGGAAATCGGCAGTGACCTGGGGTGACGCCCGACTTACCCAGCGAGTATGATGCGGGCCTGAAGCCCTGCGAGGCAAGGATGAAATCATCGTCACAGTTGAGACTCACGTCGCCGAATGCGCTTCGAGTTACTCCGGTGTCGTAGTGAGATGAGTGGGACATGTCTGCCGAATCCGTGACGCGCCGTGCAGATGCCGAACCCTCGGGAGCGAGGATGGCCTACCCTGGTGTCCGGTGGCGTTGACGATGGGATATCAGCGCGTGAGACCCCTCACTGGGGCGGGGGGACGCGACTTGATAACTCTAAGTAATAAGACACATACAAAAAGTAATATATTTCAATTTGTAATGACGTAACCGGCAGTTTGCGTTGCCTAAAGGGTACGTGATTGGCTAGTTTCCCCTCCCGACAAACCTTTTTTCCAACGAAACCCGAGGTGACCTCGAGTGGCTCTTCCTCCCCTCACTCCCGAAGAACGTGCGGCCGCCCTGGAGAAGGCAGCCAGAGCACGCAAAGAACGCGCCGAGGTGAAGAACCGCCTCAAGCGCGGAGCCACGTCCTTGTCAGACGTCATCAAGGAAGGCGCAACTGATGACGTGATTGGCAAGATGAAGGTCTCGGCTCTGCTCGAATCCCTGCCGGGTGTCGGCAAGGTCCGGGCAAAGCAGATCATGGAAAGGCTTGGCATCGCGGAATCGCGTCGTGTGCGCGGGCTGGGCACCAACCAGCGCTCCGCGCTTGAGCAAGAGTTCGGTGCCGATATCTGAACCGCGCGGCAGACGGGAACAGAGTCCTGGCAGTGCCGCGGTTGCGACCCCGGTGCATTCGCGGCTGACCGTGCTCTCCGGGCCCTCTGGGGTCGGGAAGAGCACGGTCGTCGCCGAACTCAACAGGACTTGTCCTCAGATCTGGATTTCCGTGTCGGCCACGACACGCCGCCCGCGCCCCGGGGAAGTAGACGGGCGCGAATATCACTTTGTCGATGACAAAGAGTTTGACCGGCTGGTCGCCAGCGGGGCGTTGCTTGAGTGGGCGCGGTTCGCTGGCAACCGGTACGGTACGCCGCGTGATCCGCTTGACGCCAAGCTCGAGGCGGGGGTGCCCTGCCTGCTCGAGATCGACGTAGCCGGGGCGCGGCAAGTCAGGCGCGCGGTGCCGGACGCCCGGCTGGTGTTCCTGGCCCCGCCGTCCTGGGACGAGCTGGTGCGCAGGCTCACCGGCCGCGGCACCGAGTCGGCCGACGTGCTCCAGCGCAGGCTGGCGGCCGCCGGGGAAGAGCTCGCGGCGGCCGAGGAGTTCGAGGTCACGCTGGTGAACACATCCGTCAAGGACGTGTGCCGCCAGCTGGTAGCCTTGATGGAGCAGTGACCTACGGAAGGCAGAACGTGGCAGGGACTCAGGCCCACCAAGTCGCCGACGGGATCATCAACCCGCCGATCGACGAGCTTCTTGACGTCGTGGACAGCAAGTACCGGCTGGTGATCATGGCCGCGAAGCGCGCCCGGCAGATCAACGCCTATTACTCGCAGCTCGGTGAGGGCCTGCTCGAGTACGTCGGGCCGCTGGTGGAGACGCGCAGCCAGGAGAAGCCGCTGTCCATCGCGCTCCGTGAGATCAAGGAGCGGATGCTGAACGTCGAGGCCATCGAGGGCTGACCAGGGGACCAGGGGGTGCGGGTCCATGCCGGCACGCGTCGTTCTCGGCGTCGGCGCCGGCATCGCGGCGTACAAATCGTGTGAGCTGCTGAGGCTGCTCACCGAATCCGGTCATCACGTCCGGGTCGTGCCGACCCCTGACGCACTCCGTTTCGTCGGCGAGGCCACCTGGGCCGCGCTGTCCGGCCAGCCGGTGACCACCGACGCCTGGACCGGCGTGTCCGAGGTGCCGCACGTCCGGCTCGGGCAGTCGGCCGACCTCGTCCTGGTGGCGCCCGCGACCGCCGACCTGATGGCCCGGGCCGCCGCGGGGATGGCCGGAGACCTGCTGACCGCTACCCTGCTCACCGCCCGGTGCCCGGTGCTGTACGCGCCGGCCATGCACACCGAGATGTGGGAGCATCCCGCCACCCAGGCCAACGTGGCGCTGCTGCGCCGCCGCGGCGCCACCGTCCTCGAACCCGCGGTCGGCCGCCTGACCGGCCAGGACAGCGGCGCCGGACGGCTGCCCGAGCCGGCCGAGATCTTCGCGGTCGCGGCCCGGCTGCTAGCCCGCGGCGCCCTCGGCGCGGACCTGGCCGGCCGCCGCGTGGTGGTGTCCGCGGGCGGCACCCGGGAGGAGATCGACCCGGTGCGGTTCATCGGCAACTGGTCCACCGGGACGCAGGGATACGCACTGGCCCGCACGGCGGCGGCGCGCGGCGCCGAGGTGATCCTGGTCGCGGCCAACGTCGCGCTGCCCGATCCGGCCGGCGTCAAGGTCACCCGGGTGGTCTCGGCGCGCGAGATGCACGACGCGGTGCTGACCGCCGCGGTCGCCGCTGACGCGGTGGTGATGGCCGCCGCGGTGGCGGACTACCGCCCGGCAGAGCGCAGTATGGCGAAGATCAAGAAGGACGGGCAGCCGCCGGAACCGCTGCGGCTGACCGAGAACCCGGACATCCTGGCCGGGCTGGCCGCCGCACGGCGCGGTCAGGCCCCCAGCGGGCCCCCCCAGGATAATGATCCCGAACGGACCGGGCTCGTGTCCTCTGCTACTCTTCCTCAGGTCCTCGTCGGGTTCGCTGCGGAGACCGATACCGCCCCGGAAGGCGCTCGGGCTAAGCTGGCCCGGAAGGGCTGTGACCTGCTAGTCGTCAATCCGGTGGGAAACGGGCTCGGGTTCGGGACGCCGGACAACGAGGCTGTTGTCTACGGCGCCGACGGGACGGTCACCCCGATCCCGCGAGGACCAAAGGAAGCCCTGGCCGAGATGGTGTGGGATCTGGTAGCCGCGCGGCTGAGCCGACACCAACGCGCCGCGAGGTAAGTCCGGATAAACTCACCGCAGTCCCCTGAACGAGGAGAAATACCGTGGCGCGTCGCCTGTTTACCTCTGAGTCGGTTACGGAGGGTCATCCGGATAAGATGGCCGACCAGATCAGTGACGCCATCCTGGACGCCATGATCAAGGACGATCAGGGCAGCCGCGTGGCGGTGGAGACCCTGATCACGACCGGGCAGGTACACGTGGCCGGCGAGGTCAGCACGCAGACCTACGTCGATATCCCCGGCATCATCAGGGACAAGATCCTCGAGATCGGCTACGACTCCTCGGCCAAGGGCTACGACGGGGCGTCGTGCGGCGTGTCGGTCTCCATCGGCTCCCAGTCGCCGGACATCGCGCAGGGCGTCAACGACGCGTTCGAGTACCGCGAGGGCGAGGGCACCGACGAGCTAGACCGGCAGGGCGCGGGTGACCAGGGTCTGATGTTTGGCTACGCGTGCCGCGACACCCCCGAGCTGATGCCGCTGCCGATCATGCTGGCGCACCGGCTGGCCCGCCAGCTGTCCGAGGTGCGCCGCGCGGGCACCGTGCCCTACCTGCGCCCGGACGGCAAGACCCAGGTGACGATCGAGTACGTGGGGGACACCCCGGCACGGCTGGACACCGTGGTGGTCTCGACCCAGCACGCGCCCGACATTAACCTCAAGGAGCTGCTCGCCCCGGACATCAAGGACTACGTGGTCGAGCCGGTCCTGGCCGACGCGGGCATCGAATGCGAGGGTTTCCGGCTGCTGGTCAACCCGACCGGCCGGTTCGAGATCGGCGGGCCGATGGGGGACGCCGGGCTGACCGGGCGCAAGATCATCATCGACACCTACGGCGGCATGGCCCGGCACGGGGGAGGGGCCTTCTCGGGCAAGGACCCGTCCAAGGTGGACCGCAGCGCCGCCTACGCCATGCGCTGGGTGGCCAAGAACGTGGTGGCCGCGGGCCTGGCCGACCGGTGCGAGGCCCAGGTGGCCTACGCGATCGGCAAGGCGATGCCGGTCGGGCTGTTCGTCGAGTGCTTCGGGACCGAGAAGGTGCCGGTGGAGCGGATCCAGGACGCCGTGATGCAGGTCTTCGACCTCCGGCCGCGGGCCATCATCTACGCGCTGGACCTGCTGCGGCCCATCTACGCGCAGACCGCCGCGTACGGCCACTTCGGCCGCACCGAGCCCGATTTCTCCTGGGAGCGCACCGACCGCGCGGACCAGCTCCGCGACGCGGCCGGCCTGTGATCCTATAGCGGCCACTTCCGCCGCCGGAGCATCCACGGTAGCGATATCGGCGAGGCTGCCGGGATCACTGACCAGCAGTGGCGCTGGCGCAACCTCCGGGCCGGCTCTGGTAGGACGGAACGGTGGCGAAGGGACCGAAGGACCAGGCGGTGAGCGAGCGGCTGCCCGTCGCCCGGGTCGCGGTGGACATCTCCTTGGCCCATCTCGACCGTCCCTTCGATTACCTCGTCCCGGCCCGCCTGGACCACGCGGCCGTGCCGGGCTGCCGGGTCCGGGTCCGGTTCGCCGGCCAGCTGGTCGACGGCTACCTGCTGGAACGCATCGAGACCAGCGAGCACCAGGGCAAACTGGCCCGGCTGGAGCGGGTGACCTCGCCGGAGCCCGTGCTCACGCCCGAGATCTTCGACCTGGCCCGGGCGGTGGCGGACCGGTACGCGGGCACGCTGGCCGACGTGCTCCGGCTGGCGATCCCGCCGCGGCACGCCACCGCGGAACGGGACGCCCCGCCGGCCGGAACCCCGCGCGACCCGGTGCCGAAACGGCCCGAGCCAGGCTCGTGGACCCGCTATCCCGCCGGGGCGGCGTTCCTGGCCGGCCTGGCGGAGGGCCGCCCGGTCCGGGGCGCCTGGTCGGCGCTTCCCGGCCCGCAATGGCCAGCCGAGATCGCGATCGCGGCCGCCACCACGGCCGCCGCGGGCCGCGGTGCGGTCATCGTCGTGCCGGACGCCCGCGACCTGGACCGCGTCGACGCGGCCCTGACCGAGGTGGCCCAGCCCGGCTTTGCCCACGTCTGCCTCACCGCGGACCTTGGCCCGGCCGAGCGCTACCGCCGCTGGCTGGCCGTGCGCCGGGGGCTGGTCCAGGTGGTGGCGGGCACCCGGGCCGCGATGTTCGCCCCGGTCGCCGAGCTCGGCCTGGTGGTGCTCTGGGACGACGGCGACGACCTGCACGCCGAGTTGCGCGCGCCGTACCCGAACGCCCGCGAGGTGCTCGCCCTGCGCGCCCACCGGGCCGGCGCGGCCGCGCTCATCGGCGGCTTCGCCCGCACGGCCGAGCTCAGCCAGCTAGTCGCGGGCGGCTGGGCCCGGCCGCTGGCCGGCCGCCCGGAGGCGCTCCGGCAGGTGGCGCCCCGGGTCAGGGCCGCGCCCGACGAGGCCGAACTGGCCAGGGACGCCGCCGCGATGACCGCCCGCCTGCCCAGCCTGGCCCTGCGCGCGGCGCGCGGAGGGCTCGCTGAAGGCCCCGTCCTGGTCCAGGTGCCGCGGCGCGGTTACCTGGCCGCCATCGCCTGCGGCCGCTGCCGCGCCCAGGCCAGGTGTGCCACCTGCGGCGGGCCACTGGAGATCGGCGGCTCGCACGAGATACCCGGCTGCCGGTGGTGCGGGGCGCTGGCGGCGGACTGGACCTGCGCCCGCTGCGGTTCGGGGCAGCTGCGCGCGCTGGTCACCGGCGCGGCGCGCACCGCGGAGGAACTGGGCCGGGCCTTCCCCGGCGTGCCGGTCCGCACCTCGGGCGGCCAGCACGTGCTCGCCGCCGTGCCCGCCGAACCCGCGCTGGTCATTGCCACCCCCGGAGCCGAGCCGGTGGCGCCGGGAGGGTACGCCGCCGCGCTGCTCCTGGACGGCTGGGCGCTGCTCGGCCGGCCCAGCCTGCGCGCCGCCGAGGAGGCGCTGCGCCGCTGGCTGAACGCGGCCGCCCTGGTCCGCCCGGCCGGCCCGGTGGTGGTGCTGGCCGAGGCCACGCTGCCCGCGGTGCAGGCGCTGATCCGCTGGGATCCGGTCACGTTCTCCGAACGGGAGCTGGCGGAACGCACCGAACTGGCGTTCCCGCCCGCGGTGCGGATGGCCTCGGTCACCGGGACGCCCGAGGCGGTCGCGGACTTCGTTGGCGCGGCCGGGCTGCCCGCCCGGGCCGAGGTGCTCGGCCCGGTGGTGGTGCAGACCACGCCGGGCAGGCCGGACCTGGCCGAGACCCAGGAACGGGCGCTGATCAGGATCTCCCGGGGAGACGGCCTGGCGCTCGCCCGGGCCCTGCACGCGGCCCAGGCCACCCGCAGCGCGCGCAAGGGCGGCGGCGCCGTCCGGGTCCAGCTCGACCCGGCCGAGGTGGCCTGATGGATAGACTGAGGATCGGCGGCGCCACGTCGAACAGGCGGCCGTCGTGAGGTGCACAGGAGGGTTTCGTGAGTGTCAAGCCGATCCGTCTTTTCGGTGATCCCGTGCTGCGTACGCCGGCCGAGCCGGTCCGCGACTTCGACGCCGAGCTGCGCAGGCTGGTCAAGGACCTCACCGACACCATGCTGGACGCGCCTGGGGCGGGCCTCGCCGCCCCGCAGATCGGGGTCGGCCTGCGGGTCTTCACCTACCACGTGGACGACAACGAGCCCGGGCACCTGATCAACCCCTCGCTCGACCTGTCCAAGGAGCAGGAAGAGGACGACGAAGGCTGCCTGTCCTTCCCTGGCCTGGTCTACCCGGTCCCGCGGGCCTGGGGCGTGGTGGCCAAGGGGTTCAACATGTACGGGGACCCGGTAACCATCGAGGGCACCCAGCTGCTGGCCCGCTGCATCCAGCACGAGACCGACCATCTGGACGGCGTCTTGTTCATCGACCGGATGGACCCCGCCCAGCGCAAGGCGGCCATGAAGGCGATCCGCGAGGCCGAGTGGTGGGGCGACCCGGTCCCGCGGGTGCGCGTGTCCCCGCACGAGACCCTGGGCCGGGCCTTCTGAGATGAGGCTCTACCGCCTGCTGGCCTGTGGCCTCTGATGCGCCTGGTTTTCGCGGGTACGCCGCAGACAGCGGTACCGGCACTTGACGCGCTGCTGGCGTCCCGGCACGAGGTCGCCGCGGTGGTGACCCGGCCCGACGCCCAGGCCGGCCGCGGCCGCAAGGTCGCGGCCAGCCCGGTGGCCCGGCGCGCCGCGGCGGCCGGGCTCGAGGTGCTCACCCCGGCCCGGGCGCGCGACCCGCAGTTCCTCGGCCGGCTGCGCGAGATCGGCCCGGACTGCTGTCCGGTGGCCGCGTACGGGGCGCTGCTGCCGCAGGCCGCCCTGGATATCCCGCCGCGCGGCTGGGTCAACCTGCACTTCTCCATCCTGCCGGCCTGGCGCGGCGCCGCGCCGGTCCAGCACGCCATCCTGCACGGCGACGACGTGACCGGCGCCAGCACGTTCGGAATCGTCAAGGAGCTGGACGCGGGCCCGGTGTACGGGGTGCTGACCGAGCCGGTGCGGCCCGACGACACGACCGGCACGCTGCTCGGCCGGCTCTCGCACGCGGGGGCGGAACTGCTGGTCGCGACGCTGGACGGGATCGAGGACGGCACGGTCCAGGCCGTCCCGCAGCCAGCCGAGGGCGTCAGCTTCGCTCCGAAGATCACCCCGGCCGACGCGCACGTAGACTGGAAGCTGCCCGCGCATGTGGTGGACCGGCAGATTCGCGCGTGCACCCCGGACCCCGGCGCCTGGACCGAGTTCGACGGGACCCGCCTCAAGCTCGGCCCGGTGTCCCCGGATGCCCCGGACGCCACGGGCTCGCCGGACCTCGCGCCCGGCGAGCTGCTGGCCGGCCGTCACGCGGTGTTCGCCGGCACCGGCTCACGCCCGGTGCGCCTGGGCGACGTCCAGGCCCCGGGCAAGCGCCGCATGACCGCCCAGGACTGGGCCCGCGGCCTGCGCTCCGGCGGTCCCGTGCGGTTCGGCTGAAATGCCAGGGAACACGCGGCGCTCGAAGCGCCTGCGCACTGATCCGGCCCGGCGCGCCGCCTACGACGTCGTGCGCGCGGTGGCGGACCGCGACGCCTACGCCAACCTGCTCCTCCCCGCCCTGCTCGGCGAGCGCGGCCTGACCGGTCGCGACGCGGCCTTCGCCACCGAACTGACCTACGGCACGCTGCGCGGCCGCGGCACCTACGACGCCATCCTGGCCGCGTGCAGCGACCGGGACGAGCTCGACCCGCCGGTACGCGACGTGCTCAGGCTCGGCGTGCACCAGCTGCTGGCCACCCGGGTCGGGCCGCACGCCGCCGTGGCGACCTCCGTCGACCTGGCCAAGGACGTCTGCGGCCCCCGGCCGTCGGGCTTCGTCAACGCCGTACTGCGCCGGGTAGCCACCCGGGACCTGGACGCCTGGGTCCAGATCGTCGTCCCGGACCGGTCCCAGGATCCGTCCGGCTACCTGGCCGTCCGGCACAGCTACCCGCGCTGGATCGTCGACGCGTTCCGCGACGCGCTCGGCCCCGCCAGCGCCGCCGAGACCGAGGACGCCCTCGCCGCCGGCAACGTCCGGCCCGAGGTGGTCCTCGCCCTCAGCCCCGCCGATCCGCCGTACCCGGACGCGGCCATCCCGCTGCCAGAGGGCGAGCGGACCCGCTGGTCGCCGTACGGCTTCCGGCTGGCCGGCGGTGACCCGGCGCCCCTGGTTGCCAGCGGTCGGGCGGCCGTCCAGGACGAGGCCAGCCAGCTGGCCGCGCTCGCCCTGACCCGGATCGGCGTAACCGGCGAGGACCAGCTCTGGCTTGACCTGTGCGCGGGGCCCGGCGGCAAGGCCCGGCTGCTCGGCGGTCTCGCCGCCGCCCGCGGCGCGCGCCTGGTCGCCTCGGACATCCACCCGCACCGGGCCCGGCGCGTGCTGGACGCCCTGCGCCGCGCCGCCGGCGATAACCACGGCGTCATCGCCGCCGACGGGCGCCAGATGCCATGGCCACCGGGCACGTTCGACCGCGTGCTGGCCGATGTGCCCTGCTCCGGCCTAGGATCCCTGCGCCGCCGCCCCGAAGCCAGGTGGCGCAAGGCCCCCGCCGACGTGACCGAGCTCGCCGTCCTGCAGCGCGAGCTGCTGCACGCGGCCATCGATTCGGCCCGGCCCGGCGGCGTGGTGGCCTACGTGACCTGCTCCCCGCACCTGGCCGAGACCCGTGATGTCGTCACCGCCGTGGTGCGGAGCCGCGAGGACGTCACGATCCTCGACGCGCCCGCCGTCCTCGCCGAAGTCCCCGCGCTGCGCAGTCCCGGGCCGGGAACCTCGGCGAACTCGAGGTTCGCCCAGTTCTGGCCGCACCGTCACGGTACGGACGCGATCTTCATCGCCCTGCTGCGGCGAGACTCAGGCGCGGCTGATGGCCCGGGCTGACTTCAGCCGGGCGTTGCCGATGTCGGCTCGCTGACCCTCGGAGTAGCCGGTGCTGTAACCCCGGCCGCTGTAGGTGATGCGAGTCCGGCGCGTCACCGGGTACGCCTGCTCCAGCTGCTTGCGGATGACTACGGCCCGGTCGGCCAGGACCAGGGCGGTGCTCGGCCCGGCTTGCGTCTCGCCCTCCGCGCTCGCGGCCGCCCGGTCCTCGGCCGCCCTGACCCGGGCGATGACGGCCGTGACGAAGCCGAGCAGCCAGCTCCGCCGCCAGGCCCGGACGCTGCGGACCCCGGGCGGGACCACGGCGGCGGTCAGGCCCCGCGCCATCTGCAGCAGCAGGGAGGTGTACAAGATGTCGGCCCGCTCCAGGTCCGAGCTGTAGCCGAACACGTGGATGCGCGCGCCGGGCTTGGTGGTGCTGAGCAGGACGCACTGGCAGCGCATGGCCCCGGCCAGGCCGGCCAGCAGGTGCGCCCGGACCTGCGCCCACGGGTTGTCGATGTCGATGATGCGGCTGCCCGGCCGGTCGGTGTCCGGCCGCGAGGCGGCGAGCCGGGCCCGGTCGATCCCGTACCGCGCCATCAGCTCCGCTGCCTTCGCGGTGAGCGCTTCGGCCTCCGGCGGAGTCACCCCCTCCGCCTCGGCCTTGGCCAGCAGCTTGCGTACCCGGTCGAGCAGGGCGCTGGGCGGGTCCGAATGCATAAGCAACCTCCAGGTCGATCCCAATCGAACTCAGTATCGAACTGTATCCGCGCCATACGACATTTCCGCGACCCTCCGAACCGGTCCCGCATCCAGGCACTCTACACTCGGGCTTACGATGGCCGTTCAGATCTCGCCGAGCATCCTGTCCGCCGACTTCGCCCGGCTCGCCGCCGAGGAGGCCGTGGTCGCCTCGGTCGCGGACTGGCTGCACGTGGACGTCATGGACAACCACTTCGTGCCGAACCTCACCCTCGGGCTGCCCGTCGTCCAGGCGCTGCTCAAGCACGCCACGCTGCCGCTCGACTGCCACCTGATGATCGAGGACCCGGACCGGTGGGCCCCGCAGTTCGCCGCGGCCGGGGCCAGGAACGTGACGATCCACGCCGAGGCGGTGCACGCCCCGGTGCGGACCCTGCGCGCAATCCGGGCGGCCGGCGCCCGCGCCGGGCTCGCGGTCAACCCGGGCACCGCGGTGGAACCGTACGCGGACCTGATGCCCGAGGTGGACATGCTGCTGCTGATGACGGTGGAGCCGGGCTTCGGCGGCCAGCCCTTCCTCGACATGGTGCTGCCGAAGCTGCGTCGCTCCCGGGCACTGGTCGGCGGGCGCGGCGCCGCGGTCTGGCTCCAGGTCGACGGCGGGGTCAGCGAGGAGACCATCGAGCGCTGCGCCGAGGCGGGCGCCGACGTGTTCGTGGCCGGCTCCGCCGTCTACGGCTCCGACGATCCGGCGCGTGCCGTGCAGGCCCTCCGGGCCCAGGCTGAGCGCGCCACCGCGCACGCCGCCTGGGCCGTTCATAGCGCTCAGGGCCGTACCGGCTGACCTTCTTTCATGGTCGCCGGCCGGCCTCGAAGCCCGGATCTCACGACCAACGGTCGACGTGGGTCATCAGCTCGGCCAGCCGGGTGATGACCGCGTCCGGCTCGGCGGCCTCGAACGCGGGGACGTCAGAGTTCATGATGAGCACGGCGCGCATGCCCGCGCTCTTGGCGCCGTGGATGTCGTCGTAGGGCCGGTCGCCGACGAACACGCACGCCGCCGGATCGGTTTCGCCGATGGCCGCCATGGCCGCGCGAAACGCCTCCGGATGCGGCTTGACCCAGTCGATCTCGCTGGTGTAAACCGCGCCGTCGATCAGCTCGAAGACCGCATCCCTGACGAAGATCTGCTCATGGGCGCTGCGCGGCCACATCGTGTTGGAGAGCACGCCTACCTTGATGCCGCGCCGCCGCAGTTCGCGCAGCAGCGGCGGCACGTCCGGGTCGGTGAGCGTGTGCGGGTCCCACGCTTCGAAGTAGCTGGCCAGCAAGCCGGTCGGCACGGTGACTCCGGCGCGCTCGAAGATGTGGTCCAGGGTGGAGCTCTGGTGCGACTGCGCGCCGTGCTGCCACAGCTCGATCTCGGCCGCGCGGACCGCCGTGGCCATCGCTACCGCCTCCTCCGCCGGGTAGTGCCGCGCGCACACCGCGAGCCAGAGTTCGCCCAGGTCGATGCTGTGCCACGGGGTAAGCGTCCCGCCCCAGTCGAAGATGACCGCCCTGACCGCCATGCTCCGGATCCTATGCACCCGCGATCACCGCCGCTCCGGACCGGGCCGCGTCTGGATCGACGGGCGCCAGATCCAGCTCACCTTCCAGGAATTCGAGCTGCTGGCCTTCCTCGCCGCGCATCCGGCCGCGGTGTTCACCCGGGCCGAACTAGTCGAGCATGTCTGGCGCCGCGCCCTCGGCCAGGACGGCCAGCCGCTGTCGCGGGACAGCCGCACGGTGGACGTCCACGTGAGCCGGGTCCGGCACAAGCTCGGCCCGCGTTACGGCCAGTGCCTGGTCACCGAGTACCGCGTGGGCTACCAGTTCCGCCCGCTGGCCTCGTAGGGCGGCAAACCGCCGCCGCCGCACGGTCCGGAATACCTCGTATGGCACACTGGCTTATAGCAGTAAAGGCGTGCTCCGGGGTCGGTGAAACTCCGAGCCGGCGGTGAAAGTCCGCGACCCGTCCGCAGCCAGCGGCCGGCTGACCCGGTGAAATTCCGGGACCGACGGTGAAAGTCCGGATGGGAGGCAGCACGCGAGCGGCCGGGCGGCGCCCGGCCGTACCACAGAGCGCACGCGCCACCCCCGGAGCCGGACCAGGAGCTTGGCTTCGAGGAGGAGAGCGCGGATGTTCACGGGGATCGTGGCAGAACTCGGCGAGGTGGCCGCAGTCGAGTATCAGGGCGACGCGGCCAGGCTTACCATCCGGGGTTCGACCGAGGGCGTCGCTCTCGGCGAGTCGATCGCGGTCAACGGCGTGTGCCTGACCGTGACCGGCATCATCGACGGCACCTTCACCGCGGACGTGATGGGAGAGACCCTGAACCGGTCCGGCCTGGGTGGGCTGACCCTCCGAGCGCCGGTCAACCTGGAACGCTCGGTCCGCCTCGCCGACCGCCTGGGCGGTCATCTCGTGCAGGGCCACGTGGACGCCACCGCCACGATCATCTCCCGGACGCCGGCCGAGCACTGGGACCAGGTGCGCATCAGCCTCCCGCAGAGCATCTCCCGGTACGTGGTGGAAAAGGGCTCGATCGCGGTGGACGGGATCAGCCTGACGGTCTCCGCGCTCAGTACCCCCGATGACCAGGGGCCCCCCGACGACCGAGAAGGCTGGTTCGAGGTCTGCCTGATCCCCGAGACGCTCAAGCGCACCACCCTCGGTACCCGCTCACCGGGGGACACGGTGAACCTGGAGGTCGACGTGATCGCCAAGTACGTGGAGAGACTGCTACAGCGGGGGGTGCCAGGGGGGTCGTCCCCCCGTGACCAGCACAGCCGGGAGGGCGACAAGTGACTCAGATGCTCGATGACGTCGACCGCGCGGTCAAGGACATCGCGGCGGGCCGCCCGGTGCTGGTCGTGGACGACGAGAACCGTGAGAACGAGGGCGACATCATCTTCGCCGCCAGCCTGGCCACCCCCGAACTCCTCGCCTTCATGATCCGCTACACCAGCGGCGTGATCTGCATGCCGATGCGCGAGATCGAGCTCGACCGGCTCCAGCTTCCCCAGATGACCGCCCACAATACCGAGCACCACCGCACCGCCTTCACCGTCAGCGTGGACGCGCGGGACGGCACCAGCACCGGCATCTCGGCCGCCGACCGCGCCACCACGATCTGTCGGCTCGTCGACCCGGCCACCACCGCGGCCGACCTGGTGCGCCCCGGCCACGTGTTCCCGCTTCGCTACGCCGAGGGCGGCGTGCTGCGCCGCGCCGGGCATACCGAGGCCGCGGTCGACCTGGCCCGGCTGGCCGGGCTGCCCGAGGCGGGCGTCCTGGCCGAGGTGGTGAACGACGACGGCACCATGGCCCGGCTGCCCGAGCTACGCGCGTTCGCGAACACCCACGACCTGGCGCTGATCTCGATCGAGCAGCTGATCGAGTACCGCCGCCGTAACGAGCGCCAGCTGAGCCGTCAGGCGCAGACCCGGATCCCGAACGCCTACGGCCAGTGGCGGGCGTTCGGATACCGGCACCAGATCGACGAGACCGAGTACGTGGCGCTGGTGCTCGGCGACGTGGCCGGCCCGGACGTGCTGACCCGGCTGCACTCGGAGTGCCTGACCGGAGACGTGTTCGGCTCGCTGCGCTGCGACTGCGGCGCGCAGCTGGACGCGGCCATGGCGGCGATCGCGGCTGAGGGCCGCGGGGTGGTGCTCTATCTGCGCGGGCACGAGGGCCGCGGCGTGGGGCTGCTGAGCAAGCTGCAGGCCTACGAGCTGCAGGACGCCGGCGCCGACACGGTGGACGCCAACACCGAGCTCGGCCTGCCGGTGGACGCGCGCGAGTACTCGGCCGGGGCGCAGATGCTCGCCGACCTGGGCGTGCGCTCGGTGCGCCTGCTCACCAACAACCCGGCCAAGCTCAGCGGCCTGGCCGACTGCGGCGTGGACATCACCGCCCGGGTTCCGCTGGCCTCCGCCGTCACCCCGTTCAACCTGCGCTACCTGATCACCAAGCGCGACAAACTCGGGCATCAAATTCACGATCTAGAAGAGGCCGAACGAGCCGTGGTGCGTGCCCCTGCGCCGCTGAACGGCCACGCGGCCACCAGCTGCACCCGCACCGTTTTCGGGTCGGAGTCGGCGTGAGCGGCGCGGGCCGCCCGGACGCGGCCGAGGTGGACGCGTCCGGGCTCAGCCTGGCCATCGTGGCCACCCGCTGGCACCAGGAGATCACCGACGCGCTGGTGGCGCGCGGGACCGCGGCGGCCGTCGCGTGCGGCGTGCCCGATCCGCTCGTGCTCCGGGTGCCTGGCGCGATCGAACTGCCCGTGGTGGCCGCCGAACTGGCCCGCCACCACGACGCGGTGGCCTGCCTCGGCGTGGTCATCCGCGGCGGTACCCCGCACTTCGAGTACGTCTGCGACTCGGTGACGGCCGGCCTGACCCGGGTCGCACTCGACGCTCGCACCCCGGTCGGGAACGGCGTGCTGACCTGTGACACGGTAGAGTCGGCTCGGGACCGGTGCGGACTGCCCGGTAGCCACGAGGACAAGGGATGGGATGCGGTGGTGGCGGCGCTCGACACCGCGCTCGTGCTGCGCTCCATCCGCCTCTCACAGCCGGCCACGCAGCGACATTGACGGGGTTCGCCTCACCGCTGACTTCCAAGCCGACCTGGTAGGGACCACTCATGCTTTCACTGGTGCTGCCCAAGGGCTCGCTCGAGCGTGCCACCCTTGAGCTTTTCGACGCGGCCGACCTGACCGTGTCCCGGTCCTCGGACCGGGACTACCACGCGTCGATCGATGACCCGCGGATCGACCGGGTCCGGTTCCTGCGCCCGCAGGAAATCCCGTCCTATATCGAGCGCGGGCTGTTCGACCTCGGCATCACCGGACGCGACTGGATCACGGAGACCGAAGCCGACGTCGTCTCGCTCGGCGAACTGCGGTATTCCAAGGCCACCTCGCAGCCGGTGCGGGTGGTGCTGGCGGTGCCGGACTCCGCGTCCTGGCAGTCCGCCGCCGATATGCCGGAAGGCGTCCGGATCTCCACCGAGTTCCCGTCGCTGACCAGGCGGTTCCTCGACGCGCGCGGGGTCAAGGCGATGGTGATACCGTCGTACGGCGCGACTGAGGCCAAGGTGCCCGACATCGTTGACGCGATCGTGGACCTGACCGAGACCGGCTCGTCGCTGCGCAAGAACGGGCTGCGGATCCTCGAGACGCTGCTGACCAGCTACACCGAGCTGATCGCGGCCACCCCCGCGTTCGCGGACGCGGACAAGCGGGCGGCCATGGAGGACATCGCCCTGCTGCTGCAGGGCGCGATCCAGGCCCGCGGCAACGTCCTGCTGAAGCTCAACGTGGCCGCCGACCACCTGGCCGCGGTGACGGACATGCTGCCTGCCCTGTCCTCGCCGACGATCACCACGCTGGCCCGCGGGAACATGAACGCGGTCGAGACCGTGGTGCCCAAGCGCGGCGTCAACACGCTGATACCGGCCCTGAAGGCGGCCGGCGCCCAGGACATCCTGGAGATTCCCATCTCCAAGATCGTGCAGTGAGCAGTATTTGCCTCGGGGGGTGACCTCCCGGTGACCCCCGTACGGGGGGCTGCCCGCCGCGGCCGCCAGCGTCCTGCGGCCGTAGCCGGGCTGGCCAGCCAGCCGGACGGGAATAGGCGCGGTGGCGCCGCAGGTTCCGTGAAGGTGGTGGCCCGCGTAACGTGGGAAACGCGCGAGGACATTAAAAAGCCGAGGTGACACACGTGCGTGACATCCTGACCAAGATCACGAAGTGGTGGGAGGCCGGGGAGACCTTCGGCCTGGCCACGGTGGTGCGGACCTACCGCAGCGCGCCCCGTGATCCGGGCGCGGCGCTGGCGGTGCTGTCCTGCGCCGATCACGAGGTCGTCGGCAGCGTGTCCGGCGGATGCGTCGAGGGTGCCGTCTACGAACTGTCGCTGGACGTCTGCCAGAGCGGGGACCCGGTCCTGCAGACCTACGGGGTGAGCGACGACGACGCGTTCGCGGTCGGGCTGACCTGCGGCGGGATCATCGACATCTTCGTCGAGCGGATCAGTAAGACCCGGTTCCCCGAGCTGGGCGAGATCGCCGCGGCCGTCGAGCGCGGTGAGCCGGTCGCGGTCGCGACGGTGGTCTCAGGCCCGGGTCAGATCGGCGCCCGGCGAGTGATCTGGGCCAGCGACAGCACCCAGCCGGATGGCTGGCACTCCGGCGCGTCCGGCGCGCTGGGATCGGCGCGGCTTGACGCGGCGGTTGACGACGACGTCCGCGGCATGCTGGCCCAGGGCCTGACCGGTATCCGCCGGTACGGCGCGCAGGGCGAGCGACGCCGAGACGAGCTGAGCGTGTTCGTGAACTCGTTCGCGCCGGCGCCGCGGATGCTCGTGTTCGGGGCCATCGACTTCGCCGCCGCCGTCGCACGGGTCGGCAAGTTCCTCGGGTATCACGTCACTGTGTGCGACGCCAGGAAGGTGTTCGCCACCGCGTCGCGCTTCCCGGACGCCGACGAGGTAGTGGTCGACTGGCCGCACCGTTTCCTGGCGGCGACCGACGTGGACGCCAGGACCGTTATCTGCGTGCTCACCCACGACCCGAAGTTCGACGTCCCGTTGCTCGAGGTAGCGCTGCGCACGCCGGCCGGGTACATCGGCGCGATGGGCAGCCGGCGCACTCATGACGACCGGCTGGCCCGGCTGCGCGAGGTCGGCCTGACCGAAGAGGAGCTGGCCCGGCTGCGCTCACCGATCGGGCTGGACCTGGGGGCCAGGACGCCGGAGGAGACCGCGGTATCGATCGCCGCCGAGCTGATCCAGCTCCGCTGGGGCGGCACCGGCCAGGCGCTGACCGCCACCGAGGGGCGGATCCACCACCAGTTCGCCGGCTAAGGCTTGCGGCCGATGCCGCCGCGTCGCCGCCGATGAAGTGCAGGGTTATCCACCTCATCGGCGCTAACCTGGCAAAGCTGCGCCCGATGATCCGAGGCCGCATCGGCTCATAGGAGAATCAGAGCATGACTACACCCGACCAGGTGGCCGCTGTCGTGGCCAAGGCCGAAGCCGGCGGCGCCCACGCCGCTGAGCTGGCCGCCCTGCGCAGCCGCCTGCGGCAGCTGGGTGAGCAGCAGGCCGGGCGCCTGCCCGGTGAGGTCCTGGAGCCGCTTGCGGACCTGCTGCGCCTGGACGAGCTGCCCGAGCCGCCACCCGGCCAGGCCCGTGACGTGCTCGACCGGCTGGTGATCGTCAAGCTCGACGGCGGGCTGGGGACGAGCATGGGCCTGTCGGGGCCGAAGTCGCTGCTGGAGGTCAAGCCCGGCACAAGCTTCCTCGATGTCCTGGCTACGCAGGTGCTGGCACTGCGCGAGCGGCACGGCGCCCGGCTGCCGCTGGTGCTGATGAACTCCGCGGCCACCCGCGGCCCCTCGCTGGACGCGCTGCGCCGCTACGGCGGCCTGCGCGTGCCTGGCGTGCCGCTGGACTTCCTGCAGGGTCGCGAGCCCAAGATCCGTGCCGATGACCTGCAGCCGGTGCGCTGGCCGGCCGACCCGGAGCTGGAGTGGTGCCCGCCCGGGCACGGCGATATCTACACCGCGCTGGCGGCGTCCGGCACGCTGGATGCCCTGCTCGGCGCCGGGCTGCGCTACGCCTTCGTGTCCAACTCCGACAACCTCGGCGCGCTCGCCGACGTCCGGATCGGCGCGTGGCTGGCCGCAGAGCAGGTGCCGTTCGCGCTGGAGGCGGTGCGCGGCACGCCGGCCGACCGCAAGGGCGGCCACCTCGCCCGCTACCAGGGCCGGGTGGTGCTGCGGGAGACGGCGCAGGTGCCCGACGGCGACACCTCGTTCACCGACATCGGGCGCTGGCGCTGGTACAACACCAACAACATCTGGATCGACCTGCGCGCGCTCAAGGACCTGCAGGCCGCCGACCCGGCGGCACCAGCCCTGCCACTGATCGTCAACCGCGAGACCGTCGACCCGCGCGACCCGGCGAGCACCCCGGTGATCCAGCTCGAGTCGGCGATGGGCGCGGCGATCGGCTCGATCCCCGGCGCCCGGGCGCTCCACGTCCCCCGCTCGCGGTTCGCCCCGGTGAAGACCACCGACGACCTGCTGGTCGTGCGCTCCGACGCCTACCAGCTCGCCAGTGACGGGCGGATGAGGCTCAGCTCCGACGGCCCGGGGCCCCTCGTCACGCTGGACAAGGACTACTACAAGCTGCTAGCCGGCTTCGAGCAGCGGTTTCCTGCCGGGCCGCCGTCGCTGCGCCGCTGCCGCCGGTTCGAGGTCGACGGCGACGTCACCTTCGGCGCGGGCGTCATCGCCGTGGGCGACGTGCGGGTGACCGGTCCGCGTCACATCCCGGATGGCGAGGTACTCGGCGGATGAAACCAGAACCGCGGATCAGATACCTGCGGTAGGACGGGGAGGGCGGCATGAGCATGCACGCGGAGGACAGCGCTTACGCGCTGCTGAGCGACGGCGCTACGATCGAGATCCGGGCGGCGCGGCCTGACGACTTCGATGCGGTGCGGGACATGCACGCCAAGATGTCCCCGGACAATCTGTACCTGCGCTTTTTCAGCATGAGCCCGCTCGCGGCCGAGCGGGAGGCGCGGCGGATATGCCGCGAGCCCGGGCCGGACCACGCGGCGCTGCTGGCCGTGCTGGCCGGGGAGGTGGTTGGCTGCGGTACCTACGAGCAGGCCGGTACTGGGTCCTTGTCCGCGGAGGTCGCGTTCACGGTCGCCGATGGCCTGCACAACCGCGGCATCGGCATGCTGCTGCTGGAGCACCTGGTCTCGCTGGCCCGCGGCCGGGGGTTCCGCACGTTTACCGCGGAGACGCTGAGCGAGAACGCGGCCATGCTGCGGGTGTTCGCCGATGCCGGGCTGCAGGCGCAGCGCGCCCTGGTGGACGGCGTGTATGACTTGAGGTTCCCGCTGCCTGCCGATGAGGCGGATGCCGCCCTGGGCACCTACCGCGATACGGTCGCCGTGCGGGAGCGGTCGGCGGACGTGGCGAGCATGCGGCACGTGCTGATGCCGGCCTCGGTCGCGGTCATCGGCGCGAGCCGGCGCCCCGGCTCGGTCGGGCGGGTCATCTTGCAGAACCTCATCGACGGCGGCTTCCCGGGCCCGGTCTACCCGGTCAACCCGGGCGCGGCGGAGCTGGACGGCATCGGTTGCCTGCCGTCGGCGGCCGCGCTGCCCGACCAGGTCGACCTGGCGGTCATCGCCGTCCCGGCCGGGGCGGTGCTCGGTGTCGCCGAGGACTGCGGGCGGCGGGGCGTCAGGGCGCTGGTGGTGATCGCGGCCGGGCTCAGCGGCCCGGCCCGCGCGGAGCTGCTGGAGATCTGCCGCCGCCATGGCATGCGGATGGTCGGGCCGGCCAGTTTCGGCGTGGCCAACCCGGGCATCGGGCTGGACGCCACGTTCGCGGCCCGCCATCCCGCGGCGGGAATGGCCGGGCTGGCGCTGCAGTCCACCGGCGGCACCGGCTTCGTGCTGGTGGAGCACCTGTCCCGGCTGGGCGTGGGGATCTCCACCCTGGTCTCCTTCGGCGACAAGGACGACGTGTCCGGCACCGACATGCTGCAGTGGTGGGAGTCCGACGGGGCGACGAAGCTGGCTCTGCTGTACATGGAATCGATCGGGAACCCGCCCAAGTTCGCCCGTACCGCCCGCCGCGTGGGCCGCACCATGCCGGTGCTGACCGTGGCCGTGGGCCGGTCCGCGGCGGGCGGGCGGCTGGCCGGGGCCCGCGCCGCGAGGGCGGCTACCCCGCTGGTCACCCGGCAGGCCCTGTTCGAGCAGGCCGGCATTATCGCCGCCGCGAACCTCGGCGAGCTGCTCGATACCGCGGCGCTGCTGGCATCGCAGCCGGTGCCCGCCGGGGGCAGGGTCGGCGTGGTGTCCAACACCCGCGGCGCCGCGGTGCTCGCCGCTGACGCGTGCGGCGACGCCGGCCTGCAGGTCGCCGCCCTGGCCGGGGACACCCAGCGGGCGCTGCGGGATATGCTCGGCCGCCAGGCCCTGGTGGCCGGGCCGGTCGATACCACGGTGCTGGTCACGCCCGGCCGCTTCCGTGAGTGCCTGGAGCTTGTCGGCGCCGACCCGGGCGTCGACGCGGTGCTGGCGCTGACGACCGCGACCGCGGGCGGCGACCTGGTCCCCGAGGTGGGCGCCGCGCGGCTGCCGGTGCCGATCGCCGCGGCCGTGCTGGACCAGGTCGAAGTGGTCCGGCTGCTGCCCGGCTCGGGCGGGGATTCCCCTCGGGTCCCGGCCTATGCCTATGCCGAGTCCGCCGCCCGCGCCCTCGGCCACGCCGCGCGCTACGGCACCTGGCGGGCGAGCCCGCCGGGACGGGTGCCTGACCTGGCGGGCCTGCGCCAGGACCGGGCCAGGGAGCTGGTCGCCGGCGTTCTCGCCAGCCCGCCGCGGGGCGGCTGGCTGGCCCTGGACCCCACCGTGGAGCTGCTCGGCTGCTACGGCGTGCCGCTGGCCGACAGCATCGGGGTGATCACCGAGGATGCCGCGGTCGCGGCGGCGGCCCGGTTCGGCGGCCCCGTCGCGCTGCGCGCGGACGTGCCCGGCCTGCTGCGCACCAGCGACGCCGGCGACGTGCTGACCGATCTGCATGGCGCGGATGAGGTCCGGCGCGGGTTCCGCTCGCTGCAGGAGACCTTCGGCGACCGGCTGGCCGGCGTCATTGTCCAGCCGGTGGTCACCGGCGGCGTCGAGGTGAGGATCAGCGTGCTGCACGAGCAGGTGGCCGGCCCGCTGGTGCTGTTCGGGCTCGGCGGCGCCGACGGCGATGTGCTGGCTGACCGGGCCGCCCGGCTCGCTCCTCTTACCGAGTCTGACGCCGATGACCTGATCCGGTCGGCACGGGCCGCCCCCCAGCTGCTCGGGCGCCGCGGCGCTCCGGCCGCCGACCTCGCCGCGCTGCGGGACATGCTGCTGCGGGTCTCCCGGATGGCCGATGACCTGCCGCAGATCGCCGAGCTTGAGCTGAGCCCCGTCATCGCCCGCCCCGACGGCATCCAGGCTGTCGACGGCCGGATCCGCATCCAGGCCGCTGAGCCCGCCGACGCCCACCTGCGCCGACTGCCATGACGGACCAGTTAGCGCCGGGGTGGGCCTGCCACCACATTTACCGTGATCATGATGTTGTGGCCGGCGGTCTGTGAGACCGTCGGCTTCTCCCGAACAGGCATTCGCAAGGCCAGGACTCTGGCGGCACCGCAGGCTGGCGTTGAGCCCTGCACGCCTATCCAGGCGCAGGAACAAGGCGTAGTGTCGCTAGTGGAGATGCATCCATCAGATCCTGCGCCAGGCCAAGAGCATATGCGCAGGTAACCGCGTCGCTCCGGACCTTGGTGACACGGCCAGTCACGGCCAGTTAGGACCTAGGTACCCAGCGATGTCGATATCATCAAACGTACTGTTCTGCTACGGAGCGATACCCGAACTGGACGAGGCGAGCATACGGCCGACGCGCGATCCCCCGTCCTGTTGGGCGGGCGACTGGGCGGAGACGGCTCTGCTCCTGGTGCAGGACCGCGACCGCATCGCCGGCGGCATGAACGACCTCGTGGTGCACCGGCTGTTCGCCGCGGGGCTCGCTCTCGAAACGGCACTGGGGCTGATGGGCGGCCATCCGGGAGCCGGGAAGGTCCGGGAAGCCGTCGGCGAGCTGGACCTGGCGATCCGGGATGTCAGGAACGTCGTGTTCGATCACCAGCAGCCTGATCGGCTCTCCGCAGGGCAGCCGGGCTAGGGCCTTTCGGGCGCTGCCCGGCGCGCGGCGGCCCCGGTCCTGTCAAGTCCGCTCCCGGCTGCCCGCCGCCTGGCTAGGGCAGCGGCATCATTCCGTGCTCGGGGAAGACGGCCGTCCGGGTGGCCATGATGGCCTGGTCGAGGGGATCTGCCGGGTCGTATCCGGACTCGAAGCGCGCGTAATCGGGCTCGTTCCCTTCGGTCATGAACTCCGGTGCCAGGAGGCCGGTGCGGCGGGACGCGTGCTCCCGCCAGGCGGCCGGGATGCGCGCGCCGGGGTCGATCGGATGCCCGGCGGCCTCGGCCAGCAGGTGTGCCCAGGTCCTGGGGACGACCTGGAGCAGGTCGTAGCCGCCTCCCCCGGTCAGCAGCCAGCGGCCGCCCGCCACCTGGTGAGCCAGGGCATGGATCGCGGCGTGCGCGGTGCGCTGCGCGTCGATGGACAGCCGCAGGCCGGCCAGCGGGTCGAGCCGGTGGGTATCACAGCCGTGCTGGCTGACCAGGATCGCCGGCCGGAACGCGCGCAGCAGCGGCGGCACGACCGCGTGGAAGGCGCGCAGCCACCCGGCGTCCCCGGTCCCGGCCGGCAGCGCCAGGTTCACCGCCGATCCCTTCGCTTCCGGGCCGCCCGTCTCGGACGGCAGGCCGGTGCCGGGCCACAGCGCCGCCGGATGCTGGTGCAGGCTGATCGTCAGCACCCGCGGATCGTCATAGAAGGCGGCCTGCACCCCGTCGCCGTGGTGCACGTCGACGTCGACGTAGGCGACCCGCTCCGCGCCCTGCCCGAGCAGCCAGGCGATCGCGATCGCCGGGTCGTTGTACACGCAGAACCCGCTCGCACTGGCGCGCATCGCGTGGTGCAGCCCGCCCGCGATGCTCGCGCCATGCTGCGCCGCGCCAGTCCAGACCGCACGGGCCGCCGCCAGGGTCGCTCCCGCCACCAGCGCCGATGCGTCGTGCATGCCGGCAAACACCGGGTCATCTTCGGTGCCAAGGCCGAAGAAACCCAGCACCGGGGAGCCCGGCCGGTCCTCGCCCGCCAGCCGCACCTCCGCGATGTAGCGCGGGTCGTGCACCAGCTCAAGCTCCGCGTCCGTCGCCGCGACCGGGCTCTCGACCGACACCCCGGCCTCGGCGAACAGGCCGAAGGCCCGCGCCAGCTCGATCGTCAGCTCGACCCGGGCCGGCGCCATCGGATGGCCGGCCCCGAAATCATAGCCGCCAGCCGCCCATCCCAGGCCACATGCAGCGTGCAGGCCATGCGTTCATCCTCCAAGCCATGCGAACCCGGAGAGCTTGATCGCGGACCTCATCGGGATCTTCGTCCTTAGCGGGCCAGCCAGCGGCCGGCCCTCCACGGCATCCGGCCGGCTGGCCACTGCACAGCCTGATCCCGGTGCCGGCCTCAGTCTACATGTGCAATTCAAAACTAGCAATTATATTCTTGAATTTGAGATACTGCTCAGTGGCTGCATCGTGCATCGCCATCACGTTGCCGTCCTGCGTCAACGGCACGCCAGCCGGGTGCGGGCGCTGCGCCAGGTGATGCCCGTCCGGAGAAGGCTGCCGCGCAGCCGCGCCCGGGGGTCATCCGCGATGCACGGCAGGGCAGGACCCGGGCATGGCTGGTCAGGAAACTCCAGCTCCGTCCTTCATGAGGCAGTCGATTTCCGGAAAAATATTGCTAGTTTATTTTATTCAGATATAGAATGAGGGCAGGCGCCGGGAAGCAGCTGGCGAAAGCCGCGAGATGCCAGGCCCGCGAGTAGGACCGGCCAAGGTCCCAGCGACCAGGTCCCACTCGGGGAAGGAAGTAAGCTCATGAGCGAACCAGCGGCACCACACGCCACAACCGGCATGCATGACGCCCCCATCAGCCAGCAGCTCCACCCGGCCCCCGGCCGCACCGCGGCCGCCCGGGCCCGGTCGGCTACAGGAGGTTCCTGTGTCCGGGACGACGATCGCCGTACTCGAGCCGGTCATCGGCACCGAGCGGTACGCGCGGCTGGTGACCGCGGCCGGCCGGTTCCGGGACGGGCTCGGCCGGCGGACCATCTGGAATATCAACTCCACCGCAGTCGGCGGCGGGGTCGCTGAGATGCTGCAAGTGCTCGTGGGATACATCGCGGGCCTGGACATCGCGGTCCGCTGGACGGTGATCGGCGGCGACCCGGACTTCTTCGCGATCACCAAGAGGCTGCACAACCAGATTCACGGCCAGGACGGCGCCGCCGGACCGCTGAGCAGCGCTGACGCCGCCCATTACGGACAGGTCCTGGCCGCGAACGCGGACGAGCTGCTCAGGCAGGTGCGCCCGGGCGATGTGGTGCTGCTGCATGACCCGCAGACCGCCGGCCTGGCGGCACCCCTGGCCCGGGCAGGCGCGCGGGTAGTGTGGCGCTGTCACATCGGCGTGGACTGGCAGAACGAGACCACCCGCGCGGCCTGGAATTTCCTGCAGCCATATCTGGCACCCGCGCACGGCTTCGTTTTCACCCGGCGGCAGTACGTGCCGCCGTGGATCCCTCGGGAACAAACCTGGATCATCCCGCCGTCCATCGACCCGTTCTCCGCGAAGAACCAGCAACTCGACGCCGCCACGGTCCAGGCGATCCTGGCCACTACCGGGGTCCTGGACGGTGAGCCTCCCCGGGCACCCGGGCGGTTCGCGCGCCGCGACGGGACGGTCGGCGAAGTCACCCGCGCCGGGCTGGTGACGGGCGACGGCAGGCCCGGCCCGGCTGACCCTGTTGTCGTGCAGGTCTCGCGCTGGGACCGGCTCAAGGACATGTCCGGTGTCATGCGCGGCTTCGCCGAGCACGTGGTGCCCGGCGGCGCCGGGTACCTGATGCTCGTCGGCCCCATGATGAGCGAGGTGGCCGATGATCCCGAGGGCGCCCTGGTCCTGGCTGAATGCCTGGCGCAGTGGCGGGACCTGCCCGCGGCCGCCCGCGCGCGGGTGCTGCTGGTGACATTGCCGCTGGAGGACGTCGAGGAGAACGCGGCGATGGTCAACGCGATCCAGCGTCATGCGGCGGTGGTCGTCCAGAAGAGCCTCGCCGAGGGATTCGGGCTGACCGTGGCCGAGGGGATGTGGAAGGGCCGCCCGGTCATCGGCTCGGCGGTCGGCGGGATCCAGGACCAGGTCACCGACGGCACCGGCATCCTGCTGCCCGACCCGGCCGATCTGACCGCGTTCGGGTCGCAGGTGCGGCAGCTCCTCGACAATCCCCACGACGCCGAGCGCATGGGCAAGGCGGGTCAGGAGCGCATCCGCCAGCACTTCGTCGGCGACCGCCACCTGCTGCGGTGGGCACAGCTTATCAACGCGACCATTGGCGGTTAGCTGGGCCGGTAGCCAGCGCCCAGCATCGCCTGTGGTTCGGGGGCGAAGAAGCCGCCAGGACAGCGGCAATGAGTAGCGTGAGGTCATGCTGGCTCTACTGCTGGTAGCCCTCTCCCTGGGCCTGTCCAACTTCGCCGCCGCAGTCGGCATCGGCGTGGCAGGTGCCGATGCTGGCACCCGGCTGCGCGTTGGCCTCATCTTCGGGCTATTCGAAGCTGGCATGCCGCTCCTGGGTCTCCTGCTCGGCCACGGCCTTGCCCGCACCCTCGGCGCCGCCGCCCACTGGATCGGCGCCGCACTGCTGATCGCCACCGGCATCTACGCGGTGGTGCAGGCCATCGGCAGCCAGGCGAGCAAGCATGACAAGATCCCGGCCGAGGCGGCCCAGCAACGAACCGGGCGGCTCCTGGTCACCGGAATCGCGCTGAGCATCGACAACCTGGCAGTCGGCTTCGCCCTCGGCGCCTACCACGTCAACATCGCCGTGGCCGCGATCACCATCGGCGTAGTCAGCGTCACCTTGTCCCTGATCGGGCTGGACCTTGGAGACCGGCTCGGCACCAAGACCGGCGAGCGAGGCGAACTCCTCGGCGGCCTGGTCCTCATAGCCGTCGGCATAGCCGTTGCCAGCGGCATCCTCTGACACGCGCCCGACGCGCGGTACTTCACCGTCACCGTGTTCTCGACGGTGCTGACATGCATGGGGCCGATGATCCAATTGCGGGACCTTGGACCCTACCTGTCATCTGCCACGTCGGCTACTGGAGAGATCATGTCTGTCTCCTGGGAGGTGCCGCCGATGTCGGCATGCAGATCAAGTCCACCGCAGGCGGTGATAGCCGGATCCCGGCGACCGGCGTCAATGGCGCCATGTCCGGAGCCGCAGAGGCTCAGGTCGAGCAGCAGGTGCAGTTGCTGCTGCACTCCATCGCCGGGAACACGTAGCCGCCAGGCGCCAGTGACGAGGGCGACTTGCCGCCGGGGCCGGGCACCTGTCCCGGGTCCGGGCCCGGTGAGCTGGTGAGGAGGCCGGGGATGGCTGATCAGCTGCCGAGCTGGGCCGACGGGCAGGCGAAGGCGCAGGTCCTGGAGTTCGTCCGGTCGGCGACCGAGCCGGGCCGTTTGTTCGTGCCCGTATCGGAGCGGGTCGCGGCGTTCGCCAACGACGGCACGTTGTGGTGTGAGAAGCCGATGTGCCCGCAAGCCGATTTCCTGCTGCGGCGCTGGAAGGAGATGGCGCAGGCTCATCCCGGCCTGGCCCGCAGGCAGCCGTGGAAGGCCGTGGCCGAGGGTGACCAGGCGTGGCTGGCGGGGATCGCAGCGCGCGTGCCCGAGCTGACTAGGGGCGTAACGGAAGCCTACGAGGGCATCACCGTCGAGGTGTTCGACAGGGCCGTGCGGAGGTTCTTCGACACCGCGCGCCATCCGGTGCTCGGCGTCCCCTACACCAGGCTCGCCTATCACCCGATGCGTGAGCTGATCGACCTGCTGAGGGCCGCCGAGTTCGAGGTCTATATCTGCTCGGCGGGCAGCCGGGACTTCGTCCGGGTGGTGGCGCAGGAGATGTATGGCATCGACCGGCAGCACGTGATCGGCTCGGGCGCCACCCTGGAGTACCGCCACGGCGAGGTGTACCGCGCCAAAGGCGTCGAGCAGCCCCTCGATAACGGTCCGGGCAAGCCGGTGCACATCTGGGCCCGGACCGGGCGCAAGCCGCTGCTGGCCGGCGGGAACGCCGACGGGGACGCCGCGATGCTGCGCACAGCCCGGTTCGGCCTGCTCATCCGCCACGACGACGCCGGGCGGGAGTTCGCCTACGACGCGGGTTCGGAGAAGGCTCTGGCCAAGGCGAAGGAACGCGGCTGGACGGTCGTGAGCATGCAGAACGACTTCAAGGTGGTGTTCGGCCTGTGATGGCCGGCCGCGAGTCCTTGCTTCTCGCCGCAGTCGCACTGGCGGTACGCCTCCACCTCCAGTGCCCGCCTCCGCGGACCTTCACCGACAGCCCGGGCCAGCCGGATGATTAATCGGCACCCGCAAGGATGCCGCGGCAGGATCAGCCCCGGGACAGGAACCGCAGTCGCGCCGCCCGCGCGTCCCATGAGTAGATGACCGCCGTCCCGGCGATGACGTCGTGCAGGGCCCGGCGCCGGTCGCCCAGCAGGATGCCGGTGAACCCCAGTCCCAGGAACAGGAAGCTCAGCGGGAGTGCCAGTGTGCGCACGACCGCCCGGCGCCCGCTTGCCTCGGTGCCGTCGTCCCGCACGACCCGCACGCCGACCAGCGCCATGCCGGCGGTCCGGCCGCTGGCGGCCCAGGAATAGGCGAAGTAGATGAACGCCCAGACCGCATAGGCGATGATCACCCAGATGTCGCCCTTGCTCCAGGAGATGTCCTTGCCGGTCAGCACCCTGGCTGCGAACGAGATGGCGGCCAGGGTGAGCATGAACACGCCGAGACTGACCCCGATGTCCACGGCGAAGGCGGTAAAGCGCGACGCGAAACCCGAGTACTTCCCTTGCAGGCTCTCCCGGATGACGGCCGGAGGCGCAGCGGGCGTGGCATCGTCCGCGCGCGCCGTCATGACCCTGCCTTGGCCAGCAGCCCGTCAGGCGGGCCGGGCGGGCCGCTGTACGGGCGGCGGCGAAGCCGCCCTATCCAGCGGGCGATGAACTCATCCAGCCCGACGGCCTGGCTGCGGACCACGTCGAGCGCATCGCTCGCGGCCCCGCTGGAGGATGCGGCGATGATGGCGCCGAGGTCGGTCTGCTCGACCAGCGCGTCGAAGTCGATGCGCTTGACGATGTCATTCAGGTCCATCCGCTCGAGCAGGTGGTCCAGGTCGATCCGGTCCAGCACCCGGTTGATGTCGACCTTGTCCAGCACGGCGTCCAGGTCGACCCGGTCCAGCAGCGCATTCACGTCCAGCGCGGAAACCGCAAGCTCGACCGCACGCTCCGTGACGGCCTGTGCCAGCGCCTCCGTGCGCGTGACCATCCGGTCACCAACCGAACGCCGTCGTTCAAACGAGTCCACAAGATAAGTATCGCTGCGCAACGCAGGCCTTGGACCACCCCTTAAGGGTGAGTCGCCAGATTCGGTGGCAGCCACCTGGGCGCGCGTTCCCCGACGCTAAGACAGCAGGCGAAGCTGCCGCCCGCCAGTGGCCAGACTCCCGTGATCCCAGCAACCAAGGCGGAACCCATGCCTGTTCAGCATCCCCGGCCCAGCGTGGCCGGGCGCATGCTTCATGAGGAGCCAACGACGGCAGACATCCGGGCGACGTTCGGCCGGGGTGATATCAGTGCCGTCCGGCGGCGGGTTCTGCGTCGTCTCTCACTCCCGATGAGGGATGGTGGCTACCAGGGTGAACGCATACGCTTGGGGACCGTGCGATCCAGGGTTGCGGGGGTGTTGCTGGCCGCGGGGGAGGGCTCCCGGTTCGGCCGGCCGAAGGCGCTCGTCGAACTGGACGGGCAGACCCTCGCCGAGCGCGGCGTCATCATGCTCCGCGCCGGCGGCACGGACCCGGTTCTTATCGTCACCGGCGCCGCCCAGGTCGACCTGGGCCCGGAATACCAGGTCCGTACCGTGCACAACGGGGATTGGCGGACCGGCATGGGATCCTCGCTGCGCGCCGCCCTGCGTGCCCTGGCCGGGCCGGACAGCGCATCCGGGGACGCGTCGGTCCTGCCCCCTGACCTGGGCGCGCCGGACGTGGGCGCGGTGGTCGTCGCGCTGGCCGACCAGCCGCTGGTGGGCGCGGAGGCAGTCGCGCGCCTGATCGCCGCGTACCGGGCCGGCGCCAGCGTGGCGGTCGCCGCCTACGACGGACGGCCACGTAATCCGGTATTGCTGGCCCGCGAGCACTGGCCCGAGGTCATCGAGACCGCCACCGGCGATCAGGGCGCCCGGGCGTTCCTGCGCGCCCGTCCGGATCTCGTCACGCTCGTCGAGTGCGGTGACACCGGGCACCCCGACGATATCGACACGCCCGCCGACCTCGACGGCATCGCGGTCAGAAGGCCTGGAGACCCCAGGAGCGGGTGACCTTCTCGCCGGGTTCGAGGACGAGCAGGTCATCGGCGGTCACGAAAGCGTTCGGCGGGCAGGTCATGGGCTCGATGGCCACCGCCTTGCGGCGGAGTTCCGGCCCCAGCGGGTCGCCGGTGAACGCCTGCAGCCAGCGATAACCCTCGTCCGCCCACAGGCCCACCCCGGAACCGGCCCCGTTGCCGGCGACGAGGTACGCCCAGGCGCGGCCGTCGCCGTCGCGGATCAGCCCGGTGAGCGCGTGGTCCAGGCGGGTGGCGCCGATGGCGCGCGGCTGTCGGAAGTCGTACTCGGTGCCGTCGACAGGCTCCGGTGGTCCGGACGGGATACCGTGATCGTCCATCGGCAGCCAGTAATCCGCGGGCAAGGTCAGCTCGCAGCCGTCGACCGAGGGCGTCCGGACGGTCAGGTACGGATGCGAGCCGGTGCCGTAGGGCGCGGCGTGGCCACCGCGGTTGCACGCGGTCACGGTCACCTGCAGGCCGGTCTCGGGATCCAGGCGGTACTCGGCCTCGATCTCAAGGCAGAACGGGTACCCCTGGTGGCCGTGCGGGGCGTTACGCAGCCGCACCGAACTGGCGTCCTGCTGGACCGCGGTCCACGCCGTCCAGCGGGTCAGGCCGTGGATGGCGTTGCCCCGGGCAGGCTCGGTGAGGGCCAGCTGATATTCGGTGCCGCCGAAGATGTACCGCCCGCCGTCGACCCGGTTCGGCCAGGGAGCCAGCAGCTGGCCCGCGCCGGCTGGCGGCAGCTCGTCCGGTTCGTAGCCTGCGATCACCGGCTGGCTGCGGAAGGCCAGCTCACGCAGCCCGGCGCCGAGCTCGGTCACGGTGGCGCGGTAATGGCCGGCCTCAATCTCGTACTGCAGTCCGGTGAGCGGAACGATCACAGGGTCAGGATACGGACAAAAGCAGCGCTGCGCGGCAGCCTGCCACCAGCCCCCAGGCGAGGTCGACGCCCTGCGGCGCCGCCAGCAGCCGGGACGCGGCCGGCTCGAGCGGCTCCTGGCCTGCCATTCCGAGCAGCACGGCGGATACCTCGGCCGCGGCCTGGCCCTTGGCCGCGCAATGCAGCAGCGAGGCCGCCAGCGTGGTGGTCCGCTGCGCCGCGTCGCAGGTCACCGACGCGCTGAGCCAGTTCGCGAGCCACACCGCCCGGGTTCCTCCGGAGATGGCCCCGCCCAGCAGCCGGAGCGCGAGCAGCACGCCGCTGACGACGCTGTCGCCGCTCGGCACCAGGCCGGGCCCGAGGCCCACCAGCTGCTCAGCTGCCTCGACGGCGCCCGCCAGGTCGCCGCTGGCGCAGCACGCCGCCAGCTGCCCGGGGCCGGCCAGGCCGGCCAGGCCAGGCGCATCCTCGGCCGCCGCGTAGAGCCTGGCCAGAACCCCCGAGCCGTGATCGAGCCTGGCCCGGGACAGCGGTCCGAATACCGGCGAGGGATCCCACCAGCGGACGATCCTGATATCGAGGCCGCAGGCCAGCACCCGGCTCCCGCCCGCCCAGCACTCCGCGGAGCCGGCCGCGGGTACGGGGAGACGGGCCTCCCACGGGCCGGTGATGATCGCGTTCGGTAGCCTGATGGCGTCAGGCGGCGACACCGCGATCACCCGAGGCTCCGGCACGGCGTCGGTGAATTCCAGGTAGATGGCTTGCGGCAGGGCCGCCAGGACCCTGCCATGACGGCGGATCCCGCGCAGCAGATCCCGGACCGCCAGGCTGGCCACCCCGGCGGTCACCGTGGGTTCGGTGCCCGGGTCAGCCGGCATCGGCGCGGACCAGGGGAGAAGCCACGGACAAAACAGTACCGGGAATACCCGTCTGCTGGATGAGGTGCCGATGTCCCGAACGCCAGGCCGTAACTACCGGGCCTGAAGTGAAAGAAATTAGCGTTTGGCAAGTAATGGCAATGGGGTTTATCTGCGGTGCTCAAAATCCCAATTGCGCTTGCGATAGAGGGGGCCGACGGGGCTGCTTGGGGAGCGGGGGACCGTCAGCCCCGCCGGCTAATTAACGATAACTGGACGAGGTGCCGATTTGGGTAATTTCTTGCGCCGTAAGTACTTCGAAACGTTTGCCGTGGGGGCCGAGGGCACGCCGGGCCCGCGCGATCCGTTGACATGCCCGTTAGCCGGGCCGGGCCGCAGCCGCCCGCTGCGCACCGCCTCGGCCGCCAGGACGCCGAACAGGTAGAAGTAGGCCGCTTCCTCGTCCTCGAAGAAGCGCACGTCCAGCCGGGCGTCGTCGGTCCGGCTGAACACCTCGAAGCCGCCGTCCGCCTTGACCAGGCACATGGCACCCGGCACCTCCTCGTCGACCGCGTAAGCCGCGTGCGGGATGGCGGCCAGGCTGAGAAGTTCGGCGAAGACCGACTGGGGCACCCGGTCCCGCCGCCCGGCGCGCCGCCCGGACGGCGGGGCAGGCGGAGCCGCGGCCCAGAGCTCACGCGCGGCCCTCGGGTCGGGCGCGGTCCTCGGGTCGGGCGCGGTCCTCGGGTCGGGCGCGGTCCTCGGGTCGGGCGCGGTCCTCGGGTCGGGCCGGGGATCCGGTCCGGGGTCCGGCTGGGGTTCTGACCAGGGCTCGGTCTCGGGTGAGCCGTGCCAGGCCGCCACCCGGTCCGGGGTGCTCGACGCGCGATCCGTCCCGGCGTAGCCAGGCCCGGCGTATCCGCCCGGCTCGGGCCTGCCGCCCGGTTCGCCAGCAGGCTGGGGCCCCGACCGCGGCACTACCCGGAGCGGGCTGGTCCGCTCGGCGGCGGAGGGCGGCGACCCGCCGCCGGCCTGTGGCCCCCCGGTGCCGCGGCCGGGTGCGTCCGGCCGCGGCTGGGCCACCGGATCCGGGTTCGACGGCGGGAACATAGCCGATGCCAGCGGGTACTCCACCCGCTCCTCGGTCAGGCCGGTGATGTCCGGCCGGGCCGCCACCACCTCGAAGACCTCCCGGTCGATCTCCCAGTAGCCGAGCTGCCTGGCCCGGGCCGAGTCGCGGCCCAGGTAGGCGATGTGCAGCCGGTCGCCGAGATCGTCCAGGACCAGGCACGGCTCACCGCGATACTCACCGACCAGGCGGGAGCGCCACAGGGCGTCCAGGTCGGTGAGGTTGACCTGCTTACGCCAGTACCCGCCCGCGGCCGTGAAGCCAAGGTCATCCGGTGGCGGGCCCGGGGAGAACAGCGTCGCCTCGTTGCCGTCGGGGCCGAGGCCCGCGTGGTACGGGACACCGAGATAGGCGGCCATGAGCCGGTATCGCATGGCTTACGGCTCCCTCCTCTGCCAGGCCAGCCCGTCGTAGCGGGCCACAAGCTGATCCCCGTCCGGGCCGAGCCGGCACATACCCGCCCCGACGGGTATCGCGATGGGCTCGACGTAGAACTCCGGGACACCGTGGCCCGTGGCCGGCACGTAGCCGTCGATCGCCCTGGCCAGCCAGGCCACCAGGTAGATCTCGCTCATGTGCGGCGTGAACTCCGAATCCTCCCAGTCCAGGCTCAGCGCGAGGTAGGCCTCGGCGGGGTTGTGGAAGCGGACGTCCTGGGCGCGGTACACATACCCGGCCAGCACGGTGCGCTGCCCGGTCAGGTACGGGCCGACCAGGCGCGGTGGCACGGCCTTCCACATCGGCGTGCCCGGTGCGATCGCGGCCAGTCGCTCGGGCTGTGTCACCCGCGCTCCTTCCATGTGCATGCGGATGCGTACCCCCGCTCAACCGATTGTGCCGATTGAATGACGGGAATTAGCTGGAAAGCGACTCATTCAGAGAATTCATCACTCTTTGCATTTGTCTAATTACGGTAAGGCGTAACAGCAGCCGGGTGGTGACCGGACGGGGATGGCGCGTCGCGTAGGGTCGGTGGGGTGTCCGGGCATCTGAACCCTGGCGGACAGCAGTTCCGCGATGACAATGGCGCCGCCGACCCGAACGTGACCGCGGCCCTGGCCGCGTACCAGACCGGGCAGGGCAGCGAGCAGGCGACGCTGACCGCGCTGGCCACGGCGCGGCTGCTCGTTCCTGTGGTCGCGGTCCTGGCCGACGGCCCTACCGCTAAGGGGCACAGGGCCGCCGAGCGGGGCAAGGACAGCGAGATGGTTCTGCCCACGCTGATCGGGCGGGACGGACGGCCCGCCGTGCTCGCCTTCACCGGCCTGGATACGCTGGCCCGCTGGCGCCCGAACGCCCGCCCGGTGCCCGCCGGAGCCGCCCGGGTGTGCCGCGCGGCCGTCGCCGACGGCTGCGCGGTCGTCATCGACGTGGCCGGCCCGGTGCCGCTCGCCGTCGAGGGCACGCGGCTGGCGGCGCTCGCCGCCGGGCAGCCGGTGCCACCCGCGCATGAGGACCCGGACGTACGCGCTGAAATCGAGGCGGCCACTGCCGCCGAGCCGGTGATCGCCGGCTTCAGCCTGGCCGCCAGCCGCCAGGTGGACCTGGCGGTCCGGCTGGTCCCAGCCGCCGATAGCTGGGCGGCCGGTAACTGGCAGCCCGCCGTGAACCGGGTGGCCGGCAGTATCGCGGCCCGGCTGGCGGTCCGGCTGCGCCGCGGCATCGAATTCAGTGTCACACCTGACGCCGTAGGATCATGACCATGTTCCGCTGGCTGACCGCAGGCGAATCGCACGGGCGCGCGCTCGTCGCGATCTGCGAGGGCATGCCCGCCGGAGTGCGGGTGAGCACCGCCGACGTGGCCGCCGCGCTGGCCCGCAGACGGGCGGGCTATGGCCGTGGCGCGCGCATGACGTTCGAGCAGGACCAGGTGGAACTCACCGGGGGTGTCCGGCACGGCCGCACGCTAGGCGGCCCGGTCGCGATCAGGATCGCGAACACCGAATGGCCGAAATGGGAGACGGTCATGTCACCCGACCCGGTGGACCAGGCGACGCTGGACGGCCAGGCCAGGAACGCGCCGCTGACCAGGCCGCGGCCCGGGCACGCCGACCTGGCCGGGATGCAGAAGTTCGGCCACGCTGACGCCCGTCCGGTGCTGGAACGGGCCAGCGCCCGGGAGACCGCCGCGCGGGTGGCGCTCGGCGAGCTGGCCAGACGCCTGCTCAGCCAGGTCCTCGGCATCGAGATCCTCAGTCACGTGGTCGCCATCGGCCAGGTACGGCTCCCCGACGAGGTCATGCCGGGTCCGGACGCCGCCGCCGCCATCGACGCCGACCCGGTACGTTGCTTTGACGTGGCCACCAGCAAAGCCATGGTGGCCGAGATCGACGCGGCCAAGAAAGCCGGCGACACGCTGGGCGGCGTCGTCGAGGTGCTGGCCTTCGGGCTGCCGCCGGGCCTGGGCAGCTTCACCCACTGGGACCGGCGGCTGGACGCCAGGCTGGCCGGGGCGCTGATGTCCATTCAGGCCATCAAGGGCGTCGAGGTCGGTGACGGCTTCACCACCGCCACCCGGCGAGGGTCGGTGGCCCACGACGAGATCGAGACCACGGACCATGGCGTCGCCAGGCGCACCAACCGGGCGGGCGGCATCGAGGGCGGGATGAGCACCGGCGAGGTGGTCCGGCTGCGGGTCGCGATGAAGCCCATCTCGACCGTGCCGCGCGCGCTGGACACCATCGACACCAGTACCGGCGAGCCGGCCAAGGCGATCAACCAGCGCAGCGACGCCACCGCGGTGCCCGCGGCGGGCGTGGTCGCCGAGGCGATGGCGGCCCTCGTGCTGGCCGAGGCCGCGGTAGAGAAGTTCGGCGGTGACTCGGTCGAGGAGATGCGCCGCAACGCGGAGAGCTACCTCAAGGCCCTGGTGATCTCTTGACCGCTCCGGGGCCTCTCGTCGTCTTGATCGGCCCGCCCGGCGCGGGCAAGTCCGCGGTCGGCCCGCTGCTCGCGGACCGGCTCGGGGTGGAGTTCCGCGACACCGACGCCGATGTCGGCGCGGCCGCGGGCAAGCCGGTCAGCGACATCTTCATCGAGAACGGCGAGGGAGCCTTCCGCGAGCTCGAGCGCGTCGCGGTCACCAACGCGCTCGGCACGCTGCGCCAGCACGGCGGCGTGCTGGCGCTCGGCAGCGGTGCGGTCCTGGACGCCGGCGTCCAGCATCTGCTTGACGGCCTGCCCGTGGTGTACCTGTCCGCGGCTTTCGGCACCGTCGCCCGGCGGGTCGGCCTGGACCGGCCCCGGGTGGTGGTCCCCGGTAATCCGCGCGGCCGCCTGCGCGCCATGCTGGACGAGCGCGACGCCATCTACCAGCGGCTCGCCGCGGTCACGGTGCCCACCGACGACCTGGACCCGGACGAGCTGGCGGACCAGATCGCCGCGAGGATCACCGGATGACCGCCACCAGAATCGACGTCACCCCCTCCGACGGCGGGCCGCCCTACCAGGTGGTCGTCGGCGCCGGGGTGCTCGGCGAGCTGCCCGGCCTGGTGCCCGGGCACGTCCGCACCGTCGTGGTCATCTACGCCGAGGGTCTCGGCGAGATCGCCCGCCCCGCGTGCGGCGCCCTGCACGCCGCGGGCCTGACCGTGCACGCCGAAGCCGTCCCCGACGGCGAGGCGGCCAAGACCGCCGACGTCGCGGCCGGGCTGTGGTCCCGGCTGGCGCGGCACGGCGTGACCCGGTTGGACTGCGTCGTCGGCATCGGCGGGGGAGCGGTCACCGACCTGGCCGGGTTCGTCGCCGCGACCTGGCTGCGCGGCGTCCAGGTCGTCCTGGTCCCGACCACGCTGCTCGGCATGGCCGACGCCGCGGTGGGCGGGAAGACCGCCATCGACATCCCCGAGGGCAAGAACCTGGTGGGCGCCTTCCACTCGCCGGCCGGCGTGCTCGCCGACCTGGTGACGCTGGAGACACTGCCGCGCGAGGACTACGTCAGCGGGCTGGCCGAAGTCATCAAGACGGGCTTCATCGCCGACCCAGTGATCCTGGACTTGGTACAAGCAGACCCGGACGGCGCTACCGTCCCGCACGGCGGCCACGCGCGCGAGCTGATCGAACGCGCCATCGCCGTCAAGGCCGAGGTGGTGTCGAAGGACCTGAACGAGAAGGGCCTGCGGGAGATCCTCAACTACGGGCACACGCTCGGGCACGCCATCGAGCGGGTGGAGGGATACCGGTTCAAGCACGGCGACGCGGTGGCCATCGGCATGGTGTACGTCGCCGAGCTGGCCCGGCTGGCCAGCCGGCTGGACGAGCAGACGTGCGCGCGGCATCGGACCGTGCTGGCCAGCGTCGGCCTCCCCACCGCGTACCCGGCCGGGGTATGGCCGTCGCTGCGCGAGGCCATGGGCGTGGACAAGAAGGCCCGCGGTGGGCGGCTGCGGCTGGTGGTGCTGGACGGCCTGGGCCGTCCCTCGATCCTCGACGATCCGCCCGAGGAACTGCTGTGGCAGGCATACCAGGAGGTGTCTAAGTGATCACGCAGGTACTCGTCCTCAACGGCCCGAACCTCGGCCGGCTCGGCATCAGGGAGCCCGAGGTGTACGGCTCGGCGTCGTTCGAGGAGCTGGCCGAGCTGTGCCGCTCGACCGGCCGCAAGCTCGGCCTCAGCGTCGACGTCCGGCAGACCGACGATGAGCGCGAGCTGATCAGCTGGGTGCACGAGGCCGCCGACGCCCGGATGCCGGTGGTGCTCAACCCGGCCGCGTTCACTCACTATTCCTACGCGCTGCGGGACGCGCTGGCCATGCGCACCGCCCCGCTGGTCGAAGTGCACATCTCTAACCCGGCCGCGCGCGAGTCGTTCCGGCACACCTCGGTGGTCGCGTCAGTGGCCGACGGGACGGTGGCCGGCTTCGGCCTGGTCTCCTACCAGCTGGCGCTGCAGGCGATCGCCGAACTGGCCGCCGAAGACGCCGCGGAGCTCGCCGAGGACGAGCCGGCGCGGTAATCCTCGCCGCCGTAATGCGTGCTCCGGCCACGCAGCCGCTACGCTCCCCTTATGCGGATAGGGATGTTTCTCAGCTATGCGGGCGGCTTCGCCGAGACCGTGGTCGAACTGGCCGACTATGAGAAGGCCGGGCTTGACATCGTGTTCGTGCCCGAGGCGTACAGCTTCGACGCGGTGAGCCAGCTCGGTTTCCTGGCGGCGAAGACCGAGCGGGTGCAGATCGCGTCCGGGATCTTCCAGCTGTACTCGCGCACGCCCGCGCTGACCGCGATGACCGCGGCCGGGCTCGATTACGTCTCGGGCGGCCGGTTCATGCTGGGGCTGGGCGCCTCCGGCCCGCAGGTGATCGAGGGCTGGCACGGGGTGCCGTACGACGCGCCGATCGGCCGGGCCCGCGAGGTCATCGAGATCTGCCGGATGGTCTGGCGGCGCGAACGGCTATCGTACCAGGGCCGGTACTACCAGCTGCCGCTGCAGAAGAGGGCCGGGGAGATGGGTGGGGGCACCGGGCTGGGCAAGCCGCTCAAGCTGATCAACCATCCGGTCCGCGAGCGCATCCCGATCGCCCTGGCTGCCATCGGCCCGAAGAACGTCGCGCTCGCCGCCGAGCTGGCCGAATCCTGGATGCCGATCTTCTACCTGCCGGAGAAGTCCGCCCAGGTCTGGGGCGACGCCGTGGCCGCGGGCGGCGCCAAGCGCGATCCTGCGCTCGGCCCGCTCGACGTGATCGCCGCCGCGCGGCTGGCCATCGGCGACGACGTGACCGGCCTGCGCGACCTCAGCCGGCCGGAGCTGGCCCTGTACATCGGCGGGATGGGCGCGCGGGGCCGCAACTTCTACAACGACCTGGCCCGCCGCTTCGGCTATGAGGCCGAGGCCAAGGCGATCCAGGACGCCTACCTGGACGGCCGCAAGGCCGAGGCCGAGGCTCTGGTGCCCGCGGAGCTGGTCGAGCGCACGTCCCTGATCGGCCCCGAGTCCTACGTGCGCGAGCGCCTTGCCGCCTACCGTGAAGCCGGCGTGACCACCCTCAACGTCACCCCGCTCGCGCCCACCCACGAGGCGCGTGTCCGCCTCATCGAGCAGGTCCGCGCCATGGCGTGAAACCGCTCCTCAGCTGCCTGGTGCGGCGCGCGCGTAGAGTTCAGCCATGGCAGAGATTCACGCCGTCCGCCGGGGGCGCGCGCAGCAGAAGATCGCCGAGGCCGGTGCCGACGCGGCCCTGATCACCTCCGGTCCCAACGTCCGCTACCTCACCGGCCTGGCCAGCTCCAACGCCGCGCTGCTGCTGGCCGCCGACGGCACGGCCGTGCTGGCGACGGACTCGCGGTACACGCTGGCAGCCCAGCGGGACTGCCCCGACCTGGAGCTGATCACTGAGCGGTTCATCGAGCCGCGGCTAGCCGCGGAGATGACCAGCCGGGCCCTGCGCACCGTGGCGTTCGAGGCGCACGAGATGTCGGTCGAACGCCATCAGGAGCTCGCGGCCAAGGCCGGCGGAGTCACCACGGTCGCGTTCGGCCGGAAAATCGAGGAGCTGCGGACGGTCAAGGATCCGTCCGAGCTCGAGCTGCTCGCGACCGCCTGCCGGATCACCTGCCAGGCCATCGCCGACGTGTTCTCGCTGATCAGGCCCGGCCTGACCGAACGCCAGCTGGCGGCGGCGCTGGACGCGCGGATGGCCGAGCTCGGCGCCGAGCGGCCGGCCTTCGACACCATCGTGGCCAGCGGGCCGAACGGCGCGATCCCGCACCACGCGCCGACCGACCGGCCGATGCGCCGCGGTGACCTGATCACGATGGATTTCGGTGCGCGGTACGGCGGCTACCACGCGGACATGACCCGCACCGTGGCGCTCGGCGAGCCCGGCTGGCAGCGGGAGATCTACGAGCTGGTCGCGGCCGCGCAGCGGTCCGGCCTGGACGCCGCCCGGCCGGACGCCGACGTCGGCGATGTGGACGCCGCCGCCCGCGACCTGATCCGCGACGCCGGGCACGGCGACCACTTCCAGCATGGCCTGGGGCACGGTGTCGGGCTGGAGGTGCACGAGGCGCCGACGATCGGGTACGCCAGAACGGGTAAACTCGCTAGCCGGGTTCCAGTCACCGTCGAGCCAGGTGTCTACCTACCCGGCCGGGGCGGTGTCCGGATCGAGGACGTCCTGGTCGTGGGGGCCGGCGGGACGGGCCTCCTCACGACTACGACGAGAGAACTTCTCGTTCTTTAACCTGGAGACAGAACGTGGCCACCACGAACGACCTGAAGAACGGCATCACGCTGAACCTCGACGGCAACCTGTGGACTGTCGTCGAGTTCCAGCATGTCAAGCCCGGCAAGGGCCCTGCCTTCGTCCGTACCAAGCTGAAGAACATCATGTCGGGCAAGGTCGTCGACCGGACCTTCAACGCCGGCGTCAAGGTTGACGTGGCCAACGTCGACCGGCGGGAGATGCAGTACCTGTACCGCGAGGGCGGCGATTTCGTCTTCATGGATACCCAGGACTACGAGCAGCCGCGTATCGACGCGTCCGTCGTGGGGGACGCTGCGAACTACCTGCTGGAAGAGCAGACCGTGACCATCGCGTTCAACGACGGCACGCCGCTGTACATCGACCTGCCCGCGGCGGTCGAGCTCACCATCAGCCAGACCGATCCCGGCGTCCAGGGCGACCGCTCTACCGGCGGCACCAAGCCGGCCACCCTGGAGACCGGTGCGACCATCCAGGTACCGCTGTTTATCTCGACTGGCGAGAAGATCAAGGTGGACACCAGGACCGGCCAGTACCTCGGCCGCGCCTAATGCCGCCTGCCCGTAGCAAGGCGCGCAAGCGGGCGCTGGACGTTCTCTTCGAGGCGGAGCTGCGCGGCCTGCCCGTCCTCGAGCTGCTCGCCGAGCGCATCACGCTGGGCAGCCCGCCGGTGCCCGCCTACGCCGCGGACCTGGTCCGCGGCGTGACCGTGCACTCGGCCCGGATCGACGAGCTGCTCTCGGAGTACGCCGAGGGCTGGACCCTGGACCGGATGCCCGCCGTGGACCGGAACGTGCTGCGGATCGGCGTCTACGAACTGCTCTGGGCGCAGGACGTGCCGGACGGCGTCGCGATCAGCGAAGCCGTGCTGCTCGCCCGTGACCTGTCCACCGATGCCTCGCCCGCGTTCGTCAACGGCCTCCTGGCCCGCATCGCCGAGCTCAAGCCCTCCCTGCAGCTCTGACCCGGGCGCACGGCCGAGCGGCAGATGAACGCTGGTGCGCGATGCGCACGCCGATGAGCCGGATTAGGGCCGGGTCGGGCTGGCGTCAGGGCCGGGCGAAGCGGACGCGCAGGCCGGAGCGGCGCAGGACCCGGACGAACCACCACGCGGAAAGGAACGTGCCCGCGACCACACCGCCGATGGTGAAGGCCGTGGTGAGCAGCAGGAACACCTTGACCGTCTCGGTGGCCATCAGCACGGCCAGGCCCACCGTGGTCAGGAAGAAGATCCCGGCCCACAGCCAGGTCGCGCCCTGGAAGAAACGGTGCAGCCCGGGGTGGTGAGCTGACGGCTGACGCAGCGCGACGACCTCGGCGGCCAGCTGAGCGACTAGCGGCTTGCGGGTCGGCGCGGTCCGCGCGAACAGCACGCACAGACCCAGGTTGGCCAGCGGAAACTGGAGCAGGAAGAACAGCATGCTGCCGGTGATGATCACCACGGCCGTCTGCAGGGTGAGCACCAGGGCCGAGATCGTGAGCAGGCCGGGGACGCTGCGGGTGAGGACCTTGCGGCCGGCCACGGTCAGCCAGACCACGCCGGTCGCCGCTAGCATGCCCGCGTCCCGGCCGCCCATGCTCGCGCCGGCGAAATAGCCGGCGACGGGCAGACCGAGCGATTCGGCCAGGTTCCATCCTGCGGTCAGCATCAGCCGGCAGGGGCGAGGCAACTCGAGGTGCTCAGCCATGGCGAAGAGCATACGGTGGCCGGCTGCAGGCGCGCTGGAATTGCCGGCAGGTGGCGTAAAGAAGAGTCTGAGAGTTCCGCACGGCCATATAACGTAAAGCCGGTCACGTAAGTTCGCTGGCCCCCGAACGGAAAGTAACCGCGGCCCGGGGGTTCGCGAGGGTATTCCCCCGCGGGTGGCACTAGATTGGACTCCTGGAAGGAGGCTGGCGTGGCGGCAGACTTCAGGCGCGACGGCGTCCGCTTCTCCCCGGTCTGGGATGTGCTGCGCGACGTCGTCTCCGCCCGGGTGGCGGAGAGCGGCAGGCAGGCACTGGACATCGTTGACGTGGGCGGGGGGACCGGCGGGCTGGCGGTGCCATTTGCCGCCATGGGACACAATGTCACCGTGGTCGACCCGAGCCCGGACGCGCTCGCGGCGGCGCAGCGGCGGGCCGCCGAGGCGGGCGCGCGGCTGACCGCGGTGCAGGGCGAGGCAGCCAGCCTGGACAGCGTGGCCGGCCCGAAGGCGGTGGACCTGGTCATCTGCCACAACGTGCTGGAATACGTCGACTCGCCGGCTGACGCGATGACCGCGATCGCCGCTGTGCTCCGGCCGTCCGCCACGGTGAGCGTCCTCGCGGCGAACGCGGTGGCGGCGGTCCTGCACCGGGCCCTGGCCGGCCGGTTCACCGAGGCCCGCCAGCTGCTCGAGACGGACGGCGCGGCCGGGACCCCGCGGCGGTTCACGCTGCCGGCGCTGACCGCGCTGATCGAGGGGGCCGGGCTGCGCGCCGGGGAGGCGCACGGGCTGCGGATCTTCAGCGGGCTGGTGCCCGGCGCGCTGCTCGACGGGGACGCGGGCGGGGCGGGCGGGACCGAGGCGCTGCGCGCGCTGGAGGCGGCCGCGGCGGCCACCCCGCCGCTGCGTGACATCGCCGCGCAGCTGCACCTGCTCGGCCACCGCTGACCAGCATGGACACCGGCGCAGCCCCAGAAGGTCCCCGCGACGCGGATCCCGACGACACCGGCTGTCACATCCTGCACGTGGATATGGACGCGTTCTACGCGAGCGTGGAGATCAGGGATCGGCCCGAGCTCGCGGGCCTGCCGGTTATCGTCGGCGGAACCAGTGGCCGCGGCGTGGTGCTTTCCGCGTCGTACCAGGCCCGCGCGTTCGGGGTACGCTCGGCGATGCCGGTGGGCCGGGCGCAGCGGATGTGCCCGCGGGCCGTGTTCGTCGCGCCCAGGCACCGGCTGTACGCCGCGGTGTCCAGAGAGGTTATGGCGATCTTCGGCACGGTCACGCCGGACGTGGAGCCGCTCGCGCTCGACGAGGCCTTCCTCGACGTTTCCGGCGCGCTGCGGCGGCTCGGGCCGCCCGCCGCCATCGCCCGGCACATCCGCGCCCAGGTCGTGGGGCAGCAGGGCATCACCTGCTCGGTCGGACTCGCGCCGACCAAGTTCGTGGCCAAGATCGCCTCGGCCCGGTGCAAGCCGGACGGGCTTCTCGTGGTGCCGCCTGCGGGCGTGCTCGACTTCCTGCACACGCTGCCGGTCTCGGCCCTGTGGGGCGTGGGTGAGCGGACCAGGGAGGTGCTGGCCCGGCTGGGCCTGCGGACGGTGGCAGACATTGCGCACACCCCGCTGACCGCGCTGCAGCATGAGCTCGGCGTCGCGCACGGCTCGCACCTGGCCGCTCTGGCCTGGGGCCGGGACGAGCGCCGGGTCACGCCGCATACGCCAGAGAAGAGCATCGGGGCCGAGGAGACCTTCGCCACCGACATCGACGACCCGGAACGGATCAGGCGGGAACTGCTCAAGCTGTCCGGGCGAACCGCGCACAGCCTGCGGGCCGGCGGCTACGCGGCCCGGACGGTGTTGGTCAAGCTCCGGCTGGCCAGCTTTAAGACGATGACGCGATCCCGGACTCTCCCGTATCCGACCGACGTGGCTCGTGAGATTTACGCCACAGCCTGCGTCCTGTATGAGTCGGCTGGTCTCGACCGCGGCGCGCGGCTGCGGCTCGTCGGCGTCCGGGTATCCGGCCTGGTCACCGCGGCCGGGGCGAATGCCCAGCTGACGTTCGATGACCGGCCTGTCGGCTGGCGGGAGGCAGAGCGCGCGGTGGACAAGATCGCCAGCCGGTTCGGGGCCAGCGCGGTCCGGCCGGCGGCCCTGGTAGAGGACCCGGACCGCCCAGCTGACGGCGCTTTCTGACCTGCTAGGGGGGTCCACCCTACCCAGCGGCGTGTCAACGCTCGTATTCTGGAAATTGAACCGGGTATGTGAGGTGAAAAGTCGCCGCACACGTGCCGGGCGCAAGGTTTTTTTATGGGAGGCGTCGTGCCGCTCTCTGAACACGAGCAGCGCCAGCTGGAGCAGATCGAGCAAGCGCTCTACCGGGAGGATCCGAAGTTCGGGCGTCTCGTGCGCTCTAGGGACCCGCGCGTGCACTATAAGCGCAAGCTGGCGCAGGGCCTCACCGGCGTCGTTGTCGGTGCTGGCCTGCTCGCGGCCGGGGCGGTCACCCACCGTGTGTACCTTGAGGCAGCCGGGGGGGCTATCGCGCTGCTGTCCCTGGTATGGGCGGTGGTCAGCTGGCGGCGGCACGCGGCCAGGGTCCGGCCCGCGCGGGTCAAGGCGAAGGGACAGGTCCGGTCCGGTCCCGGCCGTCCGGGGCAGACCAGGCGGGCCCGGATGATGGAGCGGATGGAAGAGCGGTGGCGCCGTCGGCAGGAGGGCGACCGCCGGATGTAGGCGGCCCGGAGCCGCTGTCCGGCCTGGGAGCCGCTGTCCTGGGGACAAGCGCCGCGCTCAGCGAGTGCCCGTTGTATCGTGCCGGGAATCGCCACGCCCGCGCGCGGCACCTTCAGCGCTGGCGGCGCCGGGACCTGAGTGCGGTGGCCCGGTCGGGAATCCGCCCGGCGGTCTGGGTGAGAGCGGTCATCATCGAGGCGGGAAAGACGGTCGCGCGCCAGCGGGTGGAGCGGCGGGCACTGGCGGCCAGTCCGCGGCGCGCGGTGGTGCCGTCCCGGCGCAGGTGCTCTGATCCGCCGGGACGAGCGGCGTAGCTGGCGCGCTCTTCGGCCAGGGCCAGGCGGGTGACGGCCGCGGCCGCGGGTTCGGGCAGCGTGGTGGTGACCCGGGCGGCCAGGGTGCGGGGCGGCTCGCTGGGACGGCTGGTGACGCCGAAGTCGGCAAGGTCGTCGTGGAATTCGCGCCAGGCGGCGTGGGCGCGGCTGGTGTCGTCGCCGGCCCGCATCCACCGCCAGCGGCGCAGGGCCAGGCGGAACACGGCCGGGGTGATCAGGGCGAACGCGGCGGTGACGCCGAACACGATGCCCACGGTGGCCCAGCCGACGCCGAGGTTCAGGCCGGCGGTGCGGGCCATCAGCCGGTACAGGGACAGGGCGACCAGGGCGGCAGCGCCGACGACCACGATGGCGGCGGTCGCGGTGACCGGCCTGCGGCGCCTGGTGGCGTCCGGGTGTCCGGCCGGCGCCCGCTGGGCCGGCGGGACCACGATCGTGATCAGGGCGAGGGCCAGCACGAGCGCCGCGATCACGGCCAGCGCGACCGCCGTCCACGGCGTGGCGGCCCGCCGGGCCGAACCAGGCACCGTCCCGCCGGCGTCGCCGGGCCGGGTGGTCCGGCCGAGCCCGTTGCCGGGCGGAGGGGTCTTGATGCTGCCCGGCGCCTGGGTCGCCTTGAGGATCGGCGGGAGGCCGAACTGGCCGTTCCCCGACCCGCCGGTCATGTAGTCCGGCGCGTTCGCGGTGCCCTGGCCGGCCGGCGTGGGCTCGAAGCGGATCCAGCCCAGGCTCGGGAAGTACACCTCGGTCCACGCGTGCGCGTCGGTGTTCCTGACCTCGTAACTGCCGTTCCTGAGCCGGGTCCCGCCCGTGTAGCCGACCACGAACCGGGCCGGGATGCCGAGCAAGCGGGTCAGCACGGTCATCGCGTAGGCGTACTGCACGCAGAAGCCGCTCTTGGCCTTGGTCAGGAAGCTGACCAGGTTCGCCGGGCTGCTCACCAGCGGCGCGGCGAGGCTGTAGCTGAACTGCGGGCCGGAGAGCCAGGTGGCCAGCGCGTTCACCTTGCCGAACTCGGTCCGCTGGCCGGCCGTGTTGCTATCCGCCAGTTCCATCAGCGCGGTCGTCCGGTAGGACGCGGGCAGCCGCAGATCCGGGGCCAGGGCGGTCGTCTTCACCAGCCCGGGCACCCGGTCCAGCTGTGTCTGGCTCGGATCCACCAGCACGCTGGCCACCGAGTAGGACCGGCCGGCGATGGAGTCGGTGGTGGAATACACCATGCGGTCGGGATCGGCCAGCCACTTTCCCGGTACCGAGATCTGGATGGCCGGATAAGGCAGCGGCAGGAACGTCGGCTGCGAGCCCGGGCTGGGGAAGACCTTGCTGACCGTGACCGACGTGGTCACCGTCTCAGTCCCAGTGGCATCGGTCAGGCCCGCAGGGTCGGGGATCGAGCTGATCGGCACCGCGCGGGCGGCATAGTCGTCCACCTGCCAGCCTGTGGTGCCCAGCGTGTCGAACACGTACTGCCTGAAGTACTCCGCCTCGCTGGCCAGCTGAGACTGGGAGGCCTTGGTCGTGTACGTGAACACCGTCCTCGGCTTGCTCTCGTGCAGTTGCGTGACGGCCTGGGACAGGGCGCTCGGCAGCGCCAGGGACTGACCGCCGGCTCCGCCGCCGCTGCCGCCGATGCCGGGGCCGGAGGAGAAGAGCTTGCTCGGGTGCAGGCCGGGTACGATCAGCGGCGCGCACAGCGCCAGGACGATGGAGGCGAGCCCGACCCGGCGGCCCGCCGCGGCCAGCGTCCGGGTGTCCGGCCCCGGCCCTCGTCCGCGGACCCGGCGCGGCGCGGCGGACTGGCCGTCCCCGTCATAGGCCGCGCTGTCGGAGTCCCCGCTGGCGAAGGCCCGGCCGTGCCGCGGCGCCGGGCGCCACAACGAGACCAGGCGGCCCCAGACCCGGATCCGTTCCCGTCCGTCGGCGCTGAGCATGGCCAGGTATCCGGCTGCGCCCAGGCAGAATACCACGCCGGTGGTGAACTGGTCGTGCGAGGCGTTCATCGTGACCGGCACGGTGAACAGGAGGAGCAGCGGCAGGCCGGCCAGCGCGGCGGACCGCAGCCGCACCGCGATCAGGTCGGCCAGCACCGCGGTGATGCCGACCCCGCCGGCGGCCAGCAGCAGCAGGCCGGGCAGGCTCGGCGCGGGCGGAGCGTACCTGTTCGCGTCGTGCATCCCGGTGCCCATCAGGTCCCACAGCCGGGCGAGCGAGGCCGGCGTCGGGATCACGAGCAGCAGGGAGTGCCGGACCTCGAAGATCAGGTTCAGGTACAGTACGAGGCCCGCGACGCTGGCCGCCAGGCAGACCGGCACCGGCAGCGTGCGCAGCCGGGTCAGCGCCCCGGTCGCCGCGACGGTGATCACCGCGCCGGCCGCGATCGCAAACCACAGGGTACCGGTGAACAGGGGCAGCAGCACGGTGGAGGCCAGCACGCAGGCCACCGCCGTCGTCACTGTCATCCGGCCGTTCAGTGTCATCGCCGGTCACCGCCAAGGCCGCCGGCCGGCAGCGGCCGGTCGGCCGGCCGGTGCAGCTGCTGCCAGGCCACCGCGAGCGGCGTGCTCGCGCTGGCCACCGCGACCCGCCAGCCCGCGGCCGACAGGATCTCCGCCGTCCGCGCCGTATCCTCGGCGATCCCGTCGGCCGCCCACGCGGAGACGGCGAGCAGCAGCGCCATCGCGGGCGCGTTCCCGCGCCTGCTCGCGGCCAGCGCCCTGGCGTCGTCGTCGGACAGCCGCCCGATGACGGCGATCAGCTGGCCGCCCGCGCTGGCCAGCGCGGACGTGCCGGTCCGGAACCCGGCGGCTTGCGAAGGGCTGATGACCGCGAGCATGTCGAGCAGGGTGTCCTGGAAGGTGCCGCGCGGGGCGATCTCGCCGGCGTCGGTGATGAGCCTGGCCCGGAAGCCCTCGCCGGACAGGTGCGCGCCGATCGAGGCCGCCGCGCTGACCGCGAACTCGAACGTCGAGGCGGCCCCGCTGCCCGAATGAGCCAAGCGCCGGGTGTCGAGGAACACCGACGCGCTGTTGCGCCACTGGTGCTCCTCGCGGCGCACCATCAGCTCGCCGTATCTCGCCGTCGACCTCCAGTGCACCCGGTGCAGGCTGTCCCCGTCCTGGTACACCCGCGGGGCCGCGTCGTCCTCGCCGATCGCCGAGATCGTCCGCATCCCGCCGTCGCCCTCGCCGAGCCAGCTGCTCTGCGCGGTGGCCCGCGGTAGCGGGAAGATCCTTGGTGTGACCACGAGCGTGCTGGTGATGCTGAACGACCGGCTGATCTCCACCAGGCCGAAGGCATCCGCGACCCGGACCCGGAGCGGGCCGATGGTGAACTTGCCCCTGGTGTCCGAACGGATCTGGTACTTGAGCTCCCGGTGCCCCCCGGGCTCGATCTCGTCCAGCACGAACCGCGTCCTGCTGCCGAGCGTGTACGGGGTGACGTCCTCGGCCAGCAGCACGCCGGTGCGCAGCCGCGACACGTTCTCCATCCGCGCGGTCACCGTCGTGGCCTGGCCAGCCGGCACCCGCGGCGGGTCCAGCCTGCGGGCGCAGGCCAGCCGGTACCGCGACCGGCGGGCGATCAGCGCGGACACGGCTGGCAAGATGACCAGCAGGGCGCCGACGCGGACCAGATCGGGCTCCGGTATGGCCAGGCCGCAGACCATGGCCGCGCCGCCGGCGGCTATGAACGACCGGCCCCGGGTGGTCAGCGAGCTGAACAGCCCCCGCATGGCCCTCCTCCTCGTGCCGTGCTCCCCGCCTCCCCGCCTCCCTGCCTCACCGCCTCACCGCCTCGGCAGGGGCAGCTGGGCGACGATCCGGTCTACCACGTGCTCGGGCAGGTGCCGCTCCACGATGGCCTCCGCCGTGGGCAGCAGCCGGTGTGCGAGCACCGGCCTGGCCAGCCGCTGCACGTCGTCCGGGATCACGTAGTCACGGCCGTCCAGCGCGGCCCAGGCCCGGCTGGCGCGGAGCAGGTGCAGGGTAGCCCGCGGCGACGCGCCGAGGCGCAGCTCAGGCGATGCCCTGGTCGCGTTGGCCAGGCTGATGATGTAGTCCTTGACCTGGTCGGACACCAGCACCCTGCGTACCGCGACCACCAGTTTGTGTACGTCGCTCGCCCGCGCGACCGGACTGAGCTGATCCAGCGGCGACGTCGAGCCGTGCGAGTCGAGCATGTCCCGTTCGGCGGCGGGCGGCGGGTATCCGAGGGAGATGCGCGCGGTAAACCGGTCCCGCTGCGCCTCGGGCAGCGGGTAGGTGCCTTCCATCTCCACCGGGTTCTGGGTGGCGATCACCATGAACGGCTCCTGCAGCGCGTACGTGGTGCCGTCCACCGTTACCTGGCGCTCTTCCATGCTCTCGAGCAGCGCCGACTGGGTCTTGGGCGAGGCTCGGTTGATCTCGTCGCCGAGCACGATGTTGGCGAACACCGGCCCCGGCTTGAACTCGAACTCGCGCCGTTCCTGGTTGTAGGCGCTCACGCCGGTGATGTCGCTCGGCAGCAGGTCCGGCGTGAACTGGATCCGCCGCACGGTTCCGTCGATCGCCCGGGCAAGGGCCTTGGCCAGCATGGTCTTGCCCACTCCGGGCACGTCCTCGATGAGCAGGTGTCCCTCGGCGAGCAGCACGGCCAGGGTGAGCTGGATGGCGTCGCGCTTACCCTCGATTACGGTCTCGATCGCCTTACCGATCCGGCGGGCCGCGGGGACTAGATCATCGATCGGGCTCCCCGTCTGCCGTCCGGTGTCCAGTACCACATGGCCTCCTCGAAGGCGCTGGTGCGCGCACCAGCCAGCCGGGCGTCCCGTCAGTGAGCGCTCCCCGCCTAGCTGCCGTACCGCTACAGTACGTCTTTCTTCGCCAGGCGCGCGACGCGGGCGAAGCTTCTTCGTTAAACGGGCTCAACGCCCTCCGGGTTCATCTGGCGCTCGCCGCCACTTCCCCCAGATCCCGCCCGCTTCGCTCCACCCCTTCCTCCACTCGCTCCACCCCTTCCTCCACTCCGCTCCACCTGGCCTACCTGCCGCTTCAGTGGGGGTGAGGGCTCAATCATGGCGTTTTAGCCGTTGACGGTGGGGAAATGTGGGGTACAGTGGAGCGCGGTGGAGGATAGGCGGCGGGAGGTGAGCACCTGTGTTCCTCGGTACTCACGCCCCCCGGCTTGACGAGAAGGGCCGGCTGATCCTGCCCGCCAAGTACCGAGAAGAGCTCGCTGGGGGCGTGGTGATCACCAAGGGGCAGGAGCGCTGCCTGTACGTCTTCCCGCAGGAAGAGTTCACCCGGATCACCGGGGAGCTGCGTAACGCACCGGTGACGGAAAAGTCGGTCCGGGATTACAGCCGGGTCTTCTTCGCCAGCGCTTCGGACGAGCTGCCCGACAAGCAGGGCCGGATCACGGTCCCGACGGCCCTGCGTACCTATGCCGGGCTGCAGCGGGACTGCGTGGTGATCGGCGCGAACACCCGGCTGGAGATCTGGGACGCGCAAGCGTGGGACACCTACCTCGCCGCGCAGGAGGACTCCTTCGCCGAGGCCGCCGAGGAGGTGTTCCCGGGAATCCTGTAGCCCTCACGCGCCGGCCCCCATCCGCCGTTCCCTGCTGGCATCACTTCCCCGGTGCCAGCCGGCAGCGCGAGCGGATGGGGCCGGCCGAGGACAGCAACGACCGCCGCCATGACCGAGCACAGGAGGGACACGTGGAAAAGGCCCGGCACGTACCGGTGCTCGCCGACCGTGTCACTGCCCTGCTCGCGCCCGCCCTGGCCGCCGACGGCGCCGTGCTCGTCGACGCCACCCTGGGCCGGGCCGGTCACGCCCGCGCGCTGCTGGAGGCCTGCCCCGGCCTGCTCCTGGTCGGCATCGACGCCGACGTGGCCGCGATCGAGGCGGCCGGCGAGCTGCTCGCCCCCTATGCCGCCCGGGTCACGCTGGTGCACGCCAGGTACGACGAGATCCCGGCCATCCTGGCCGCCATCACCGAGAACGGGACGATCGGGCCGGACCGCGTCATGGGCCTGCTGTTCGACCTGGGCGTGTCCTCGCCGCAGCTCGACGACCCCGGGCGCGGCTTCGCTTACGCCCAGGATGCTCCATTGGACATGCGGATGGACCAGACCAGGGAACGCACCGCCGCGGACATCGTCAACGACTACCCGGCCGCCGACCTCGCCCGCATCCTGCACGAATACGGCGAGGAGCGGTTCGCGCGGCGGGTCGCGGACGCGGTGGTCCGCGAGCGCGCCCGCGCCCCGATCACCTCGACCCAGCGACTGAGCGCGATCGTCAAGGACGCGATCCCCGCAGCCACCCGGCGCACCGGGGGCAACCCGGCCAAGCGGACCTTCCAGGCGCTGCGGATCGAGGTGAACGACGAGCTCGGGACGCTGCGGCGGGCGCTGCCCGCCGCACTGGACGTGCTGGCCGTCGGCGGCCGCGTGGTGGTGCTGGCCTACCACTCGCTCGAGGACCGCATCGTCAAGCGGGAGCTCGTGCGGCTGTCCACCGACCAGACGCCGCCCGGCCTGCCCGTGCCCGCGAACGCGGCCATACCGCAGTTCCGCCTGCTGACCAGGGGCGCCGAACGCCCGGACAGCGAAGAAGTCACCGGCAATCCGCGCGCGGCCTCAGCCCGGCTGCGGGCCGCCGAGCGCATCAGGCAAGCAGCATGACCCGAGGGGGTCCAGACATGGCTACAGACACGATCCGGCCAGGGGCCAGGGGGGTACGGGGGGGCGGGGAGCCCCGCCGTGATCGGGGGGTTCCGGGGGGTCGCCCCCCCGGACTAACACAGCCGCGCCCGGTCACCGCCCCCCGCCACACCCGTCCGGTCGCCGCGCCGGGAACCGGCTCGAGAACCGGCTCGAGAACCGGTCCCAGGACCGGCGCCAGAACCGGGGCGCCGGCCAGGCCCGCCGCAGCCCGGCCCCGGTCCCGCTCGCCGCGGATGCCGTTCATCCTGCTGCTCGTCGGGCTGCTCGGCGGCGCCCTGGTCTCGCTGCTGGTGATCAGCACCACCCTCGCCCAGGGGGCGTTCCGGATCACGAACCTGGAGCAGCAGAACGCCAACCTGGTCCGCCAGGAGCAGACCCTCACCAACGAGGTCGCCCAGGCGGGGAACCCGGCCGTGATCGCGAGGGAAGCCGGGCAGCTCGGCATGCGGCCGAACCCCCACCTGGGCTTCATTGACCTTAAAACCGGGAAGATCGTCACCGGCAAGCCGTCGGGCGCCGAGGCCGCGATCAACGTTCCCGGCTTCACCCCGTGACACCGCAGGACCCTGCCCGCAGGCCGCCGACCAGCCGCCGGGACGACCGGCGCCCCGCGGGGACCTCGGCGCGCCGCAATCCCTCGCGCCCGGGCCCCCGGGACCGGTCCGGGCCGCCGGGCCCGGACCCGCGCCGCCGCCCGGGGCGGCAAGCTACCCGAACGGCGGCTCCCGGGTCGGCCCGTTCGGCCCTGATGACCGGGGAACGCCCGGCCGGGCGCGCCGACCCCGGGTGGGTCCGGCCGGCCCGGGCCCGTCCCGGAAGGCCCAGGAACCGCCAGGCCGCCCGCGGCGACCCGTCCCGGCGGCTGGGCATCACCCTGCTCGCGATCATCTTCGTGCTGTCGCTGTTCGGGGGCCGCCTGGTCCAGCTGCAGGGCATGGAGTCCGGCAAGTACCGCAAGCTGGCGTCGCAGGAGCGAGACAAGACCATCCCGCTGCCCGCGCTGCGCGGCAGCATCACCGGCGCCAACGGGCAGGTGCTGGCGATGACCGTGGCCACCTACCTCGTATGGGCCGACCCGACGCAGATCCCCGCGGCCAAGCTGCCCAGTGCCGCCGGCGCGCTGGCCTGCCCGCTCGGCATGACGCAGGCCGCGGTCCTCAGCCTCCTGCAGCACCCCACCTCGCAGAAGTACGTGGTGCTGGCTAAGGGCGTGTCCGCGCAGGCCAGCAGCCAGATCACCGCGCTGGGCCTGCCCGGCATCCGCCAGACCGCCAGCTACGCACGCTCCTATCCCGAGGGCAGCCTCGCGGCCAACATCATCGGCTTCACCGGCAGCCGCGACGGCGTCCTGATCGGCGGGGCCGGCCTGGAGCAGGCGGACAACGCCCTGCTGGGCGGCCAGACGGGCAGCGAGAAGGTGCAGATCGGCACCGACGGCCAGCCGATCCCGCTCGCGGGCAGCAGCGAAAAGCCGGTGGTGAACGGCAGCAGCCTGCGGCTGACCATCGTCCCGGCGCTGCAGTACGCGGCCGAGCAGGCCTGCGCCCACCAGGTCAAGAAGACCAAGGCGGACAACTGCACCGTGGTGATCATCCAGCCGCGCACCGGGGACGTGCTGGCCATGGCGCAGTACCCGACGTACAACCCGTCGAAGGTCACTGACGTCGGCCAGACCACCAACCTCGCGGTGCAGGCCCAGTTCCAGCCGGGCTCCACGGCCAAGGTTATCACCGCCTCGGCCGCGTTCGAGCGCGGCGGCCAGACGCCGATGAGCGCCTACAACATCCCCGACCAGATCCGCGAGGGCGGCCAGTACATCCACGACGCGGAGTGGGCGCCGGGCGAGCGGTACACGATCGCCGGGATCATCGCGCACTCCTCCAACATCGGCATGTCCCAGGTCGCGAAGCACATCAGCGAGCAGACCCAGTACGACTACCTGCGGGCGTTCGGCCTCGGCCAGCCGACCGGCATCGGCCTGCCGAGCGAGAGCGGGGGCGACCTGCCGCCGGTGTCGCAGTGGGCCGGGGACACCCGGTACACGCTTTCGTTCGGGCAGGGGGTGGCCGTGACGGCGCTCCAGATGGCCGAGGTGTACGCGACGATCGCCAACGGCGGCGTCCGGGCGCAGCCGACGCTGATCGAGGGCACCACCGATTCGGCCGGGACGTACACCCCGGCCGCGCCGACCCCGTTGCACCGGGTCATCCAGGCCAAGACGGCGAACGAACTGCTGCAGATCATGCAGCAGGTGCCGGCCATCGACGCGGCGGGCAACCAGCCGTGGGGGATCATCCCCGGTTACGCGGTCGCCGCCAAGACCGGAACCTCCCAGGAGTCCAACGGAAAATGCGCGCTGTGCGTCTCCGGAGCGAGCTGGATCGGCATCGCCCCGGGCGACCGTCCGCAGCTCGTGGTGGCGGTGAACGTGCAGAACCCGCGCAAGGGCGGCCATTTCGGTGCCATCGTCGCGGGCCCGGTGTTCTACCAGGTCATGAAGGACGCGCTCGCCACGCTGCAGATCCCGCCAGATGGGGCCACACCTGCGAAGGTCCTCCTGACAGCCCCGTGATGGAGGTACCCTCAGCCCGTGGCGATCCGTCCCGCGTCCCGGCAGCAGCGGCCGCTGTCTGCGCTCAGCACGCTGCCCGGCGTCCGGCTGGTCGCCGCGGGGCATTCACGGTCCCCGGACGACCTGGGTTTCCTGTCCGGGCTTACCCTCGACTCCCGGTCGGTGAAACCCGGTGACCTGTACGTCGCCCTGCCCGGGGCACGGGTGCACGGGGCGGCGTTCTGCGCCGACGCGGTGGCGGCCGGCGCGGTCGCCGTACTGACCGACCCGGACGGCCGGGCCCGCGCGGTGGCCGCCGGCGTGCCGGTGTTCGTGCTCGCGGACCCGCGCGCCCGGCTGGGCGAGATCGCCTGCTGGGTGTACGGCGACCCGTCGAGCCGGCTGCGGCTCATCGGCGTCACCGGGACCAGCGGCAAGACCACGAGCACCTACCTGATCGAATCCGGGCTCGCCGCGGCCGGGTACCGGACCGGCCTGGTCGGCGGGGTCGAGCTCCGGGTCGGGCCGGAGCGGCTGGCCAGCGCGCTGACCACCCCGGAGGCACCGGACCTGCAGGCGCTGTTCGCGGTCATGGTGGAGCGCGGGGTGACCGCCGCGGCGATGGAGGTGTCGAGCCACTCGCTGGCCCTGGGCCGGGTCGGGGGGACCAGCTTCGACGTGGCCGTCTTCACCAACCTGTCGCAGGACCACCTCGACTTCCACGACGACCTGGAGGACTACTTCCGGGCCAAGGCATCGCTGTTCATGCCTCCGGTGACCGGGGTGGTGAACATCGACGACACGTACGGGCGCAGGCTCGCCGCCTCCGCGCCCGTGCCGGTGACCACGTTCTCGGCCGCCGGCGCCGGCGAGGCGGACTGGCGGGCGGCCGACGTCAGGTCGGGCGCGGACGGCAGCACGTTCCGGCTGCTCGGGCCGGGCGGGGTCGAGGCGGACGTGTCGGTCGGCCTGGCCGGAGCGTTCAACGTAGCCAACGCGGTTGGCGCGCTGGTCGCGCTGGTCGAGGCGGGCATCAGGCTGGAGGACGCGGTGGCCGGCGTGGCCGCCTGCCCGGGCGTGCCCGGCCGGCTCGAGCGGGTGCCTGCGCCCGGGCTCGGGGTGACCGCGTTCGTCGACTACTCGCATAAGCCGGGTGCGGTGCAGGCGGTGCTGCGTTCGCTGCGGCCGGTCACCCAGGGGAACCTGATCATCGTGCTCGGCTGCGGCGGGGACCGGGACAAGGCCAAGCGCCCGATGATGGGCGCGGCCGCCGCGTCGCTGGCCGATGTGGCCATCCTCACCAGCGACAACCCGCGATCGGAGGACCCGCTGGCGATCCTGGCCGCGATGCTGGACGGCGTGCTGAACGTGCCGCAGACCGAGCGCGGCCGGGTGATCATCGAGCCGGACCGCGCCGCGGCCATCGGGCAGGCCGTCGCGCTGGCCTCGCCCGGCGACGTGGTCGTGATAGCGGGCAAGGGCCACGAGACCGGCCAGTACGTGGCCGGCTCGGTGCTGCCGTTCGATGACCGCCAGGTCGCCGCGGCCGCCCTGGCGTCGCGGACCCCGGCGGGTGAACCGTGGGCGGTGCACCGGTGATCCGGCTGTCGCTGGCGCGGATCGCGCAGATAACAGGCGGGCAGGTGTGCCATGGCGACCCCTCGGCCGTGGTCAGCGGCGAGGTGGTGATCGACTCCCGGCGGGTCGGCGCCGGCGGCCTGTTCGCCGCGGTCGCAGGGGAGCGTTCCGACGGCCACGACTTCGCCGCCGCCGCGGTGGCCGCGGGCGCGACCGCGGTGCTGGCCACCAGGGCGGTCCCGGTGCCCTCGGTGCTGGTCGCCGACGTGCCGGCCGCGCTGGCCGCGCTGGCCAGGGCCGTGGTAGACGCGCTGCCCGCGGCACGGATCGCCGGCCTTACCGGGTCATCGGGAAAGACCTCGACCAAGGACCTGGCCGCCCAGCTGGTGGAACGGCTCGGCCCCACGGTCGCCCCGGCGGGCTCGTACAACAACGAGTTCGGCCATCCGCTGACCGTGCTGCGGGCGGACGCCTCGACCAGGTACCTGGTGCTCGAGCTGTCCGCCCGGGGGACCGGGCACATCGCGTACCTGTGCCGGGTCGCGCCGCCGCGCTACGGCGTGGTGCTGAACGTGGGGCACGCGCACGCGGGGGAGTTCGGCGGCCTGGACCAGGTGGCGCGGGCCAAGGGCGAGCTGGTCGAGGCGCTGCCTGCGGACGGCGTGGCCATCCTGAACGCCGACGACCCCCGCGTCCTGGCCATGGCCGCCCGCACCCAGGCCCGCGTCGTCACCTTCGGTGTCCAGGATCATGACGCCCCGGTCCGGGCGGCCGACGTGCGGCTTGACGACCTCGGGCGGCCGAGCTTCACGCTGCTGACACCGGACGGTTCCGTGCCGGTAACCCTGCGGCTGCATGGCGCGCACAACGTGCCGAACGCGCTGGCCGCAGCCGCCCTGGCGGGTGAGCTTGGGCTGGGCCTGGACGGCATCGAGGACGGGCTCGGCGCCGCGGTCGCGCGCAGCAGGTGGCGGATGGAAGTCCACCAGCGGGCGGACGGGGTGACGGTCATCAACGACGCCTACAACGCGAACCCCGAGTCCGTTCGGGCCGCCATCGACGCGCTGGCTCACCTGGCGCAGCGTCCTTTGGGGCAGGGCGGCCGCGGTTTCGCCGTCCTTGGTCACATGGCCGAGCTGGGCGACGCCTCGCGGGCCAGCCACGAGGACATCGGGGAGTACGCGGCGCGGCTTTCCGGTTCTCCGGGCTTTTCCGGGTCCGGCCTAGCCGGTCTTATCGCGGTGGGCGAGGAGGCCGCGCCGCTGCTGGACGGCGCCCGGCGGGTGCGATCCTGGCCCGGTGAGGCGTTCGCGGTGCCGGACGGCGCGGCCGCGCTCGACCTGCTTGCGAACCGGCTGAAGCCCGGAGACGTCGTACTGGTAAAGGCGTCCCGCGCGGCCCGCCTGGAAGGTGTCGCGGCCGATCTGCTGAAGGAGGCGGACCGGTGAAGACTGTCCTGTTGTCCGCCGCCGTTTCGATGTTCATCGCGCTGTTCGGCACTCCGCTGGCGATCAAGGGCTTCAGCCGGCGCGGCTACGGCCAGGAGATCAGGTCGGACGGGCCGGCCGGGCACCTGTCCAAGCGAGGCACGCCGACCATGGGCGGCACGGTGATCATCATCGCGTCGCTGGTCGGGTACCTGATCGGCCACGTGGTCACCGGCAACGCCATGTCCGCGTCCGGACTGCTCGTGCTGTTCCTGATGACCGGGCTGGGCCTGGTCGGGTTCGCGGACGACTTCATCAAGCTGTACATGCAGCGCAGCCTGGGGCTGCGCAGCGGGGCGAAGCTGGCCGGGCAGGCCATCGTCGGCGGGGTGTTCGCGCTGCTCGCGATCAGGTTCCCGGACGGGTACGATCTCACCCCCGCTTCCACCCACCTGTCCTTCTACGCCGATCTGGGGATATCGATCGGACCGGTGCTCTTCGTGGTCTGGGTCATTCTGATGGTGGCCGGGACCTCCAACGGCGTGAACCTCACCGACGGGCTCGATGGCCTGGCCACCGGCGCGGCCATCCTGGTGCTCGCCGCCTACATGATCATCGGGATCTGGCAGCTGCGGAACGACTGCACGGTCTTCCTCGCCTCCAACTGCTATGACGTGCGCGACCCGCAGGATCTGGCCATCGTGGCCGCCACCGTGATGGGGGCCTGTGCGGGATTCCTGTGGTGGAACGCGCCGCCCGCCAAGATCTTCATGGGCGACACCGGATCTCTGGCCCTCGGCGGCGCGCTGGCCGGGCTGGCCATCACCACCCGGACCGAGCTGCTGCTGCTCCTGCTCGGCGGCCTGTTCGTGATCATCACGCTGTCGGTGGTGATTCAGGTGGGCTCGTTCAAGCTGACCGGTAAGCGGGTGTTCCGGATGGCCCCGCTGCAGCATCACTTCGAGCTGGCCGGCTGGGCGGAAACCACGATCGTGGTGCGCTTCTGGATCATCGCCGGCATCTGCGTCGCCCTGGGCCTGGGCATCTTCTACGTAGGCTGACCGCGGATAATCTGACCGAACGGTCCGGGTGGCCTGCCCCGGCCCTGGCCGCACGCCACTCAGCCTCGGCCGTCCCCATGCGGGTGCACGGCGGCCCCTGGACGAACGGCCAGATCTCCTCGGCGATGCAGCGCCAGTCCGCGGTGGCGGACAGCTCGCCGAGGAGCGCGAACAGGCCCAGGTTGATCCGCTGCAGAATCACGTAGGACCTGGGAATCTGCACGTAGGCGGCGAGCGGGCTGCGGAAGTCGAAGAAGCGCCTGGTCACCGATGAGGCGTAGGCTCCGGTCATGGTCCGCGGGCCCCGCTCGCGGACCGTGTTGTAGAACAACGCCATGTGTTCGACGATCTGGTCCGTGGGCAGCGGGGCCTCGGGCATCAGGAAGCCCGCGTCCTCCATGGCCAGGCGGAAGCCCTCCGGGTCGTTGTCGACGCATAGGTGCTTGACCATCGCGACCAGCGGCCGGAGCTCGTCGGCGGTGAAGTGCTTGACCAGGCCGAAATCCAGGAAAGTGACCCGGCCGCCGCCGTGGAACAGATAGTTCCCCGGGTGCGGATCGCCGTTGAAGGCGTGCGCCTCGTACAGGCTGCGGAACACGAAGCGGTAGATGGTCTCGGCGGCCAGGTCACGCTCGGCCTGCGACCAGCTGGTGAGCTCGGCGAACCGCGCGCCGTCGGCCAGGTCGCTGGTCACCAGCCGCCGGGTGGACAGCTCGGCGACGATCCCGGGCACGCCGATGGTGGGGTGGCCGGCGTAGTAGCGGGCGAACATCTGCTGGTTCCGGGCTTCCCGGCGGTAGTCAAGCTCTTCGGTGATGCGTTCCCGCAGCTCGGCGAGCAGGGCGTCGACGTCTTGGCTGGGCGCGGTGATCTTGAGCATCCGGCGCAGCAGCGCGACGTTGCCCAGGTCGGCCTCGATGGTCTCGGCGATGCCCGGGTACTGCACCTTCACCGCGACGGCGCGGCCGTCATGGGTGATCGCGCGGTGCACCTGCCCGATCGAGGCGGCCGCGATGGGTTCCGGGTCCCAGGTGGCGAAGGCCAGTTCCGGCGGCTGGCCCAGCTCTTCCGTGACGACCTGCGCGGCCAGCTCGGGGCTCATCGGCGGCACGCTGTCCTGGAGCCGGCTCAGCGTCCGCCGGGCAGCGGGGGACAGGCCGTCGTCGACGTAGCTGGCCATCTGGCCGAGCTTCATCAGCACGCCCTTCATCGTCCCCAGGGTGGCCGCGACGTCCTCGGCGGTTCGCAGCGCCAGGTCGTTCCGCAGCGCCTCCCGGTGCTCGCCCGCGCTGGTGAACAGCCGGGGCCCGCTGGTCGCGTAGCGTGCGCCGCCGCGCGCCGCGAGCCGCGCCGCCGCCAGCCCTCGCTCGAGCCGCAGCCTCCCGGTCCGCAGCCTCCCGGTCCGCAGCCTCCCGGTCCACGGGCCGCGCATCCGGTTTCCCCGCGCCCGGCCGCGCAGGAGCGTCAGCGCGGCGATCGACACGCCGCCGATGCCCGCGGCGACGGCCAGGTGCCTCGCCTTCACGGCCGGGTCGCCGCGCGCATCCGCACGGCGATCCGCTGCCGGGCCTCGAGCACGCCGGGCTCGCCCAGGAAGACCGCATCGAGCACGCCGAGGGCCTGGCGGATCCCGGTCCGCCGCCGCTCGGTCAGCGGCGCCGGCTCGGGGTAGCCGTACATCTGGATGGCCCAGCCGGGCAGCGCCGCCACCGCGGCGTCCCTGATGTCCTGCCACAGCTCGGCGATGTCCTCGTCCAGCCCGGGCGGGTCGAGCAGGTACCCCATCGACTCCGCCGCGGCGGGAGTGCGCCGCAGGTCCGGGCGGACGCCCTCGATGTACCGCCTGAGGGCGGCCACGCTGTCCGGGATGATCTCACGCGGCACCCCGAGCAGCTCGGCCGCGACCGTCATCTCGGCCACGTAGGCGTCGGCGTCGGCGTCCGTCAGCGGCGTGCCGAACAGCGCCCCGGCGGCCAGCCCCGAATCCACCAGGGCGGCGTGCACCCACAGCAGCAGCGCGGGATCGCCCGCCTCATACGGCAGGCCGGTCACCGTGTCCACGCCTCGGACGTGCTCGTGAATGGCCCGGACCCGCTGGGCGACCCGCCGGGCGCTGGCCCGGTCCCCGAAGGTGACCGTGACCTCGTAGGCGGAGGTCGCCGCCAGCCGGCCGACCGGATCGGTCCGCCAGTCGCTGTGCTGGTCGACGCCGGCCATGGCCAGCGGATGCAGCGCCTGCATCAGCAGCGAGCGCAGCCCGGTGACCGGCGCGGACAGGTCGGCGCTGACCCGCCAGGTCACGCTGGCGGGGCCGAAGTACCCGTCGTCTTCCGGCGCGACGGGGACGGCCGCCGCGTACGCCGCGGCCGACCGCTCGACCAGCCCCGCCGCGGCGGCGTAGGACTCGGCGGTCATGGCCGCAGCCCGGCGAACAGGTCGTTCTCGGGCAGCGGCGCCCCGGTGGTGTCGCTGACCCGGATGAAGCTCTCGCGGCCGAAGGTGGCCTCGGCGATGTCCTGCGGGAGCTTGCTGAACCACGACTCACCGCCGATCTGGCTGCCGTGCGCGAACAAGGCCTCGCGCTTGCGGGGGAGCACCGCCCGGATGTCGACGGTGGTGGTGATGCGCTGCTCGGACTCCAGCCCCCGCCGCTGCTGTTCGGGGTCGGCGTTTTCCCAGTCGGGCACCTCGGCGCCCAGCTCGCGCAGCGCCGCCCAGATCTTGCGCCAGTCGCTGCCGCGCATCGCGCTGAGGTAGAGCTTGGCCGCGCTGCCGCTGGCCGCGAACGCCGCCTGCGCGGAACGGCTCGCGTGCACGTGATCGGGATGCTGGTACGGCCCCTGGTCGTCGTAGGTGACCAGCACCTGCGGGCGGTACCGGTCGATCAGGCCGGAGATCCGCGCCGCCACGTCCCCCTCGGGGATGTTGCAGAAAGCGTCCGGCCGGTCCTTGTAGTCCCATTCCGGCATGCCGGAGTCGTGATACCCGAGGAGCTCGAGGCCGGTCACCCCCAGGATCGTGCAGGCCTCGCGGAGCTCGGCCAGCCGGTGCTGGGCTACCGCCTGCTCGTCATGCCCGTTCTGCCCGGGCTTGACCCCGCCGGGGGCGTCCCCGAACTCGCCGTTGGTACACGTCACGACCACGGTCCTGATGCCCTGGGCGGAGTAGGCCGCCAGCACCCCGCCCGTGCTCGACGCTTCGTCGTCGGGATGCGCGTGTACGGCCATCATCGTCAGCGTTTCTGCCATGGTCCCAGACTGCCTGACGAGCCCGGCAATCTCCCAATCGGGGGTGGGCGGGGAAAGGAATGGGATCGAAAGATACCTAATCGTGCGCTGATGGCGGCGAGCACGGCGAGCATGAACGTGGTCAGGGCGGCGACGCCGTGAGCCACCGGGATGAGCGGTACCAATTGCAGCCGTGGCCGTCGCGAGGCTGGGAACGGATCGGCCAGCAGTTCGGCAATCATCTCGTCGGTAACGGCGTCTTCGGTGCTGGGGGGGACCCCCCGGAGCCCCCCGGCTCTGGGGGGACGGATCCCCCCACACCCCCCTTGGGACTCCCCTCGCCCACCCCCCCGAACCCTCGCGGGGCGGGGACGACGACGGGGTACGGGGTCCATAGGGTGACCGTGCAGACGCCCAGGGCGATGGCGCCGGCGATCAGCATGACGCCGAGCCAGGCCAGCGGATCCCAGCCCGTCTTGATGAATCCGAGCCAGATCAGCAGCCCGGTGAGGGCGACGCTGGCGTGGCCGAAGACCACCGCGGGCGGCACGCCGACCCCGGTGGCGCGCTGTCGGCGCAGCCCGCCGCGCGCCACCCAGGTGCGCAGCATGTAAACCCCGATGCTGGCGGTGAGCACCCAGGCGATTACTGCGGCGATGGCCATCACTCAGCGTACCCGGGCGCGTTTCGGCGGCGATAGCCCCGCTAGCGCGAGTGATCCGGCGCTCCGGTGAGGGCTTCCGGGTGCATCCGGTTGTAGTGCTGGGTGAGCACCGCGCTGACCTGGCCGGGCCGGTAGGCGAGGCTACGCCCGCACACCTCGCAGCGTGTCACGGGAAGCCGGGAAACCGTCACCGGGAAACGAGAAGATTCTGACCTGCTCATTGGTATACATCATGCCAGATACACCGGGTGGGTTCATCCGCGGCGCGCGCACCGGCCGAAATCTGGGCGACACGCACCGGATGTCCGGGTCTTGCCGCGGGCCGGCTAACAGACTTGGACCATGATTGAGGATCTCGCGGAGCTGGACCTGCCCGAGCAGCAGGCGCCGCGGCTGCCCGGCCTGGGCGGCGTGCGGGACCGGATCGGCATGTGGCGCGCGCTGCTCGACCGGCCGCTCACATCCTACTACCTCGTGCTGGGCGTCACCGTGCTGCTGCTCGGGCTCGGCTTGGTCATGGTGCAGTCCACCGCCTCGGTGGCCGACCTGGCCGCGGGGCTCTCGCCGTGGTCCGACTCCAAGAAGCAGCTCCTGGGCGCGAGCGTCGGCCTGCCGCTGATGTGGGTGGCGGCGCGCTCGTCGCCGCGGCTGTTCCGGGCGTTCGCCTATCCGCTGCTCGCGGTCTCGGTGGTCGGGCTCTGCCTCACGCTCATCCACGGCGTCGGCGTCTCCCAGAACGGCGCGTCGCGGTGGATCAGCCTCGGCGGGCAGCAGGTTCAGCCCTCGGAGATCGCCAAGCTCGCCCTGGCGGTATGGGGCGCCGACTTGCTGGCCCGCAAGGAGAAGCTCGGCCAGCTGACCGACTGGCGGCACATGCTCGTCCCGCTCATGCCCGGCGCGGGCGTGCTCTGCCTGCTCGTGATGTCGGGTGACGATCTGGGCACCACGTTCATCCTGCTGGTCATCTTCCTCGCGCTGCTGTGGGTCATCGGCACCCCCGGGCGGGTCTTCAGCGGCGTGCTGATCCTGATGACCCTGGCCATGCTCCTGATGATCGTCTCCGCGAAGTACCGCTTCCAGCGCCTGGTCGGCTACCTGGAGCCGCAGGGCAGCGCCACCGGCGCCAACATGCAGAGCATCCAGGGCAAGTACGCGGTCGGCTCGGGCGGCTGGTTCGGCGTGGGCCTGGGCGCCAGCGGGGGGAAATGGGGCTGGGTGCCGGAATCGACCACGGACTTCATCTTCGCCATCATCGGCGAGGAACTCGGGCTGGTCGGCACGCTGTGCGTGACCCTCCTGTACGGCGGCCTAGCCTTCGCCGGGCTCCGGATCGCCCGGCGCGTGCCGGACATGTTCTGCCGCCTGGGCGCCACGGCCGTCACGGCGTGGATCGTGGTGCAGGCGGCGATCAACATCGGCGCGGTGATCGGCATCCTGCCCATCACCGGGGTGCCGCTGCCGCTCGTCTCCGCCGGCCTGTCATCCTTGCTGGTGACGCTGATCGGGCTGGGCATGCTGATGTCGTTCGCCCGGATGGAGCCCGGCGCTCGCGAGGCTTTGGCCGCACGTGGCCCCGGCGGGCCGCTGCGCGTTCTAAGCTGGCTCGGTCTATCTAAGCGCCGCCAGAAAAAACGGCGCAGTATGCGGCGCCGGTTAAGCGGCGCAGTTCAGGGACGTGGCATGAGGGTACTGCTTGCCGGCGGCGGGTCCGCCGGTCATATCGAGCCAGCGCTGGCGCTAGCCGACGCCTTGCGCCGGATCGACTCCGGCACCGAAGTGACCTGCCTGGGCACCGAACGCGGCCTGGAAACCCGGCTGATCCCGTTGCGCGGGTACCCGCTGGAGCTCATCCCCGCGGTGCCGATGCCCAGGTCCGTGACGCCCAAGCTGCTCACGGTGCCCGGCCGGCTGGCCGGTGCCATCAACGCGGCCGCTGCCGCGATCGACCGGACCAGGGCCCAGGTACTCGTCGGGTTCGGCGGGTACGTCGCCACGCCGGCCTACCTCGCGGCCCGGCGGCGCCGGATCCCTATCGTCGTGCACGAGGCGAACCCCAAGCCGGGGCTGGCCAACCGGCTCGGCGCCCGGTTCACCACGCACGTCTTCACCGGGCACCCGGACGCCCAGCTCAGGCACGGTAAGTACCTCGGTATCCCGATCAGGCGCGAGATCGCCGAGCTCGACCGGCTGGGCCTCGGCGACAAGGCGCGCACGCACTTCGGTCTCCGGCCCGATCTGCCCGTGCTGCTGGTGACCGGCGGCTCGCAAGGGGCGCGCTCGCTGAACGACGCGGTGTTCGGGGCCGCCCAGTGGCTCAGCGACGCCGGCGTCCAGGTACTGCACATCATCGGCCCGCGCAACGGCCACGATGCCCCGGCTACCTCCGTTGGCGTGCCGTACGTGGCCACGCCCTACATCGACCGGATGGATCTCGCCTACGCGGCGGCGGACTTCGCGCTGTGCCGGGCAGGCGCGATGACCTGCGCCGAGCTCACCGCTGTCGGCCTGCCGGCCGCCTACGTGCCGCTCCCCATCGGCAACGGCGAGCAGCGGCTGAACGCGCTGCCCATCGTCCAGAAGGGCGGCGGCATGCTGGTGACTGACGCCGATCTGACCCCAGAGTGGATCCGCGACACGCTGCTGCCCGTACTGGTCAACATCGACCAGGTGGCGGACATGTCAGAGGCGGCCGCCTCGCTCGGGCGCGGGGACGCGGACCGCTGGCTGGCCGAGGCGGTCATCGAGATCGTGGACGGGAAGGGCGCCGGTGAGGGTCCGGATCACGCAGGCTGAGCCGATACCCGCCGCCCGGCTCGGCCGAGTGCACTTCACCGGCATCGGCGGGGCCGGCATGTCCGGCATCGCGCGCATCATGCTCGCCCGGGGCATCCCCGTATCCGGCAGTGACGCCCGGCCCTCGGCACTGCTCGACGAGCTGCAGGCGCTCGGCGCCAGCGTGCATGTCGGGCACGCGTCCGGCCACCTCGGCCGCCTCGGCCCCGGCGACACGCTGGTGGTATCCAGCGCCATCCGCGCTGACAACCCCGAACTGACCGAGGCGACCCGGCGCGGGATGCGGGTGCTGCACCGGGCGGCCGCGCTGGCCTCGGTCATGGTCGGCCGGCGGGTCATCGCGGTCGCCGGGACGCACGGCAAGACCACCACCACCTCCATGCTCACCACGGTGCTCCGCGAGTGCGGGGCCGACCCCGGCTACGTCATCGGCGGGATCCTCACCGAGACCGGGCTCGGCGCGGAGGACGGATCCGGTCTGGACTTCGTGGCCGAGGCGGACGAGAGCGACGGGTCGTTCCTGCTGCTGTCGCCCGACATCGCGGTCATCACCAACGTCGAGGCCGACCACCTGGATAACTACGCGACCCTGGCGGACATCCAGGCGGCGTTCATCACGTTCGGCCAGCGGGCTACCGGCATGGTGCTGACCTGCGCGGACGACCCGGGCGCGGCGGCCGTCGCGGCGCGCCTGGAGCCCGCGCGCGTCTGTAGGTACGGGGAGTCCCCGCACGCCGACTACCGGCTCACCGACGTGGCGACCCGGGGGATGGCGACCAGCTTCACCGTGGCGGCTGACCGCGGTCCGTTCGGTGAGATCTTCTCCCAGATGACGGTGGACGTGCCCGGTCACCACAACGCCCTGGACGCCACCGCCGCCTTCGCCGCCGCCGTCGAGCTCGGCTTCGCGCCGCCCCGGGTGGCCGCGGCCCTGGCCGGCTACCGCGGCGCGCGACGCCGGATGGAGCTCAAGGGCGACGCGCGCGGGGTGCGGGTCCTGGACAGCTACGCGCACCACCCCACCGAACTCGCCGCCGACCTGCGCGCGGCCAGGGACATCGCGGACGGCGCCGGCAAGGGCCGGGTCATCGCGATCTTCCAGCCGCACCTGTTCAGCCGGACCAGGATCTTCGCGGCCGAGTTCGGCGCCGCGCTCGGGCTGGCCGACGAGGCCATCGTGCTCGACGTGTACGCCGCCCGGGAGGATCCGGAACCCGGCGTCACCGGACAGCTCATCGTGGACTCCGTGCCCGGCGGGCACGCCAGGTTCATTCCCGACCCGGCACGGGTTGCCGTGCTTGTGGACGCGATCGCCGAGCCGGGCGACCTGGTGCTGACCATGGGGGCTGGGGATATTACCGCGCTCGGGCCGCGGCTGGTCGAGGTCCTGAGGGAGTCACAGGATTGATCAAACCCAGCGGCGCGTTCCGGGTCGGCAAGGACTCTCGTCGTGGCGCCGCTGGTGACAGTGCGATTTCTGATGTTAATGCGGTAAAAAAACGTCGCGTGTGGCGCGTGGCGTTCTTTGCCCTCGCGGCGGCCGGCATCGTCGCGGCCGCGCTCTGGGTCCCGTTCGGCTCGCCGCTGCTCGTCGTCCGTTCGGTGACCGTCAGCGGGACGCACCTGGTATCCCGGTCCGACGTCGTCGCCGCGTCCGGCGTCCAGCCGGGCACGCCGCTGATCCGGGTGAACACCGCCCGGGCCGCAGCACGGATCGTGGCGATCCCGCAGGTCCGCAGCGCACAGGTCACCAGGTCCTGGCCGAACCGGGTGGTCATCGTGGTGCGGGAGCGGACGCCGGAGCTGGCCCTGCCGGCGTACGGCGGCGGCTACGACCTGGCCGACGCGGACGGCGTGGTGCTGCAGCGGGTCGCCCGGCGCCCCGCGGACCTGCCGCTCTATCCCACCGTGGCGCCAGAGGGAGCGCTGCGCGGCAACCCGGACCTGGCCGCGGCCGCCGCCGTCCTCGGCGAACTGCCCGCCCAGGTGCGGCGTTCGGTGATCTCGGTCACCGCACCGCACCCGGATCAGGTGACCTTGCGGATGGCCGGCGGGATAACGGTGCTGTGGGGCGGCACCGACCGGTCCGGGGCCAAGGCGCGGGAACTTACCGTTCTGATGCGGGCGCACATGCACTACTACGACGTGAGCGCGCAGGGATCTGTCACGGTCAAGTGACCGGCCCGATGCCCGAGACCGGCCAATCCGCGACACGCTGACCGGTTCGCGCGTGGTTAGTTGACCCGGGTGCCGTCCGACCCTACTGTCCGTATCAATCGTGCGGACAGTAAAAACTCTAAATCTTAACCTGAAGGTGAAACTTGATGGTGACGGAACAAACCCTGGCGGTCAATTAAGGCGTATCGAAAAACGCCGCCCGCCTGCCGGTATGGCAGAGTTAAAAACGAACGGAAAGGTACCCTCCTCGTGGCAGCACCGCAGAACTATCTCGCGGTTATCAAGGTCGTCGGAATCGGCGGTGGCGGCGTCAACGCCGTCAATCGCATGATCGAAGAGGGACTCAGGGGCGTCGAGTTCATCGCGATCAACACTGACGCGCAGGCGCTGCTTATGAGCGACGCTGACGTCAAGCTCGATGTCGGCCGCGAACTCACCAGGGGACTGGGTGCCGGGGCCAATCCCGATGTCGGCAACAAGGCCGCCGAAGATCACCGCGAGGAGATCGAGGAGGTGCTCAAGGGCGCCGACATGGTCTTCGTCACGGCTGGCGAGGGTGGCGGCACCGGCACCGGCGGCGCGCCGGTGGTCGCGAACGTGGCGCGGTCGCTCGGCGCGCTGACCATCGGCGTGGTGACCAGGCCGTTCGGTTTCGAGGGCAAGCGCCGCGTGGTGCAGGCCGAGCTCGGCATCGAGAAGCTGCGCAGCGAGGTCGATACGCTCATCGTCATCCCGAATGACCGGCTGCTGTCCATCTCCGACCGGCACGTGAGCGTGCTGGACGCGTTCAAGGCCGCCGACCAGGTGCTGCTTTCCGGTGTACAGGGGATCACCGACCTGATCACCACGCCGGGGCTGATCAACCTGGATTTCGCCGACGTGAAGTCGGTGATGTCGGGCGCGGGTTCGGCGTTGATGGGCACCGGTTCCTCGCGCGGCGACGACCGCGCGGTCGCGGCGGCCGAGATGGCGATCTCGAGCCCGTTGCTCGAGGCGAGCATCGACGGCGCGCATGGCGTTCTCCTTTCCATCCAGGGCGGTTCGGATCTCGGCCTGTTCGAGATCAACGAGGCCGCCCAGCTCGTCTCCAACTCAGCCGCGGTCGACGCGAACATTATCTTCGGCGCCGTCATCGACGACGCCCTCGGTGACGAGGTGCGGGTGACGGTCATCGCGGCCGGCCTGGACGAGAACCGCTCCGGCCGGGGCGCGGGCAGCAGCGCCAGCGGTGCCACTTCCGGTGGCTCCTCTTTCAGCAGCAACGGATCGAGCGGCGCGGTCAACATCAGCGCCAGCCCGGGCGGCTTCACCAGGACCGACCCGGCTCCGGCGCCCGCATCGACTCCGGCGCCGGCGTCCCGGCCCGGTCCCGTCACCCTGGAACCGGGCTCGGCCACGGCCGAAGCGGACCAGGGGAGCGGCGACCGGTTCGGCGCGGATCGGCCCGCGGTTGCCCACGGCCGCAACGGCACCTACCCCTCATCCCCCGTGCCCGACACCAGCTTCGCGCCGGTCGCTGGCTCCCTTCTTGGCGCTCCGGTACCCGACGACGGGTTCGCGTCGTCGACCGACCTGACCGCCGAGGCCAGTCCCGCCCCGGCCGCCTACGAGATGCCTAGGCAGGAACCGGGCCGTCTCGAGAACCCCCAGCACCCCGACAGGCCCCAGCACCCCGACAGGCCCCAGCACCCCGACAGGCCCCAGAGCCCCGACAGGCCGGAGAGGGTCGCCCTGGCCTCGGATGCCGCCGACTCCTCTACCTACCGCCCGGCGCACGCCGAAGCGGCGGCGAAGACCTTCGACGTCGCCACCACGCGCCGCCGCCCCGTCGTCTTCGAGGAAGACGACGACCTGGATGTTCCTGACTTCCTGAAGTGACCGATCCTGGCCGGCGGGAAGAACTCGCCCTGCGGCTGGCTGAGGTCCGGGGCCGCATCGCCAAGGCGTGTGAGGTGGCCGGCCGGGACGTCAGCGAGCTGACGCTGATCGCGGTGACCAAAACCAGGCCCGCGTCCGATGTGCGGCTGCTGAGTGAGCTCGGCGTGGCCGACGTGGGGGAGAACCGCGACGCCGAGGCGGCGCCGAAGGCTGCTCAATGCGCCGAGCTGGATCTCACCTGGCACTTCATCGGGCAGTTGCAGACCAACAAGGTCGCTAGCGTGGTGCGTTACGCCAGCGTCGTGCACTCGGTGGACCGGCTGCGGCTGATCCGCGCCCTGGGCAAGGCCGCGCGCGGGGGCGGGCGGGTGATCGAGTGCCTGGTCGAGGTCAGCCTGGACGGCGACCCGGCTCGCGGCGGGGCGGTGGCGGACGAGGTTCCGGCCCTGGCCGAGGCGCTGGCGGCTGAGGAGGGGCTGGTGCTCGGCGGCGTCATGGCCATCGCCCCGCTGTCCCTGCCGCCCGCCGACGCGTTCGCGCGGCTGCTGGTCAGCGCCGCCGCCGTGCGCGCGGTCCGGCCAGGCGCCACGGTGATCTCGGCCGGCATGAGCGGCGATCTCGAGGCCGCCGTCGAAGCCGGCGCGACACACCTGCGAATCGGTACGGCGTTGCTCGGCGACCGCGGGCCGCGTGTCAGGTAATGTCCCACGCGTGAAGCCGAAACGGCTGGCAAAGACGGGTGCAGGCTTGGGAGGACTGAAGGATGGCCAGTGCCATGCGGAAGATGGCGGTCTACCTCGGCCTCGTCGAGGACGATCACCGCTACCAGGAAAAGTACGACTCCTACGGTGAGTACGAGGATTACGACGATCAGACCGAGCGGCCCGACCAGGCCGACGAGGCCGAGGTCCGTAGCGCAGTGAAACGGGACGGGGAGGTGAGTGGAGGCTACGTCGGCTATCAGCCCGCCGACTGGCACACCGAGCACGTGTCCCAGACGACCGATCTCGCCCGGATTACGACACTGCATCCTCGCACTTACAATGAAGCGCGTACTATTGGGGAACACTTCCGCGAGGGCACTCCGGTGATCATGAACCTGACCGAGATGGTCGACAGCGACGCGAAACGTCTCGTCGACTTCGCGGCGGGCCTGATCTTCGGCCTGCGCGGGAGCATAGAGCGTGTGACGAACAAGGTCTTCCTGCTGTCCCCCGCGAACGTCGAGGTGACCGCGGAAGACAAGGCTCGCATTGCGGAGCGCGGCTTCTTCAACCAGAGCTAGCCAGCAAGCAGTGATGACGTGATGTTGATCAGTGACCAGCCCGGCACCGTCGGCGACCCCGCTGATAGTGACCCCGCTGATAGTGACAGGGACAGGGTGGATTTGTGCAGTACCTGAGGGAAGTCCTCACTTATGTGCTGACGATCTACCTTGTGGTCCTGATCGGCAGGATGATCTTCAGCTGGGTACAGGTTTTCGCCCGCGAGTGGCATCCGTCCGGCATACTGCTGGTGATCGCTGAGGGTATCTTCACGATTACAGATCCGCCACTGAAACTCCTGCGCCGCTTCATCCCGACCTTCCGGCTCGGAATGGTGGCCCTGGACCTCAGCTTCATGGTTCTGTTTATCGTGATTCTGATCCTGCTTGAAGTGGTCGTGCCGCGCCTTTGATTCGGGTACCGTCGTGAGGAACACGGTCCAAGTGCGCCTAGGAGACGAGATGCCGCTGACGCCCGCGGATGTGCGGAACAAGCAGTTCAGTACCACCAGGCTCAGGCCGGGCTACGACGAGGAAGAGGTTGACGCCTTCCTTGACGAGGTCGAGGCCGAACTCGACCGGCTGATCCAGGAGAACGAAGAGCTCCGGGCCAAGCTGGCGGAAGTCCTGCGCGGTGGTAAGTCGGCGGTACCCGCGCTGAGCTCTCCGCTGTCCGACCCGAAGCCTGACATGATGGCGCCCGAGCGCATGGAGCCGGAGCGCAGGCAGCCCGAGCCGGTCATGATGGGCGGGATGCCGCACATCGAGGACAACATGGATACGGCGGCGCGCGTGCTCTCGCTCGCGCAGCAGACTGCCGACCAGGCCATCGCCGACGCCCGCCGGGAGGCGGACGAGACGCTGGGCCGCGCCCGCCGCGAGGCGGACGAGGTGCTGACCAAGGCACGGCGCCAGGCGGAGCAGATCACCGGAGACGCGCGGGCCCGGGCCGAGAGCCTGGAGCGCGACGCGCAGGAGCGGCACCGCCAGGCCATGGGCTCGCTGGTTCAGACCCGCGAGGAACTCGAGCGCCGGGTCGACGACCTGCGTGCGTTCGAGCGCGAGTACCGCAGCAGGCTGAAGGCTTACCTGGAAGGCCAGCTCCGCGACCTAGAGGCAGGTGTCACCGACAGCGGCACGTTCCCGACCATGGGTTCGGGTACGCAGCCGTCGATGCCACCCGCGCTCGCGCCGAGCGGCGCGCGTAACGGCGGTCAGGGTGCGGGCCAGTACGGTGTCCCTGAGGCAGTGCAGCACTCCGGTGGTTTCCGCACGAATGAGGGAGCGCCCTCGCGCGAACGCCGGTAGGCACCAGGACCACCTGAGCGGGGATCGCGGGGAGAACGCATGTGATTCGCTTCAGTGCGTTTCTCGTTGTCGTCGCGGTCGGATTGCTAGTCGCTGGTGTAGTCACGAGCAGGCTACTGCTCGTCTACATCGCGATTGGCGTAAGTGGCGTGGCCCTGCTGGCGCTGGGCGTAGGTGCGGCCGTCAACTGGCGTGAGCTAACCGGCAAACCCAAGACGGCGTCGGCTGAGACCAGCGCGCAGGGGCCCGCCATCCCCGCTCAGCAGGTCGCAGCCCCGCAGGTCGCAGCTCAGCAGGTCGCCGCCCCGCAGCCGCAGGCACCTGTCGCGGCCGCGGCCACGCAGCCTCAGACCGGGCCCCAGGGCTATCCTCGCCCCGCGCCCGCCGGAGCAGCGCCCGCCGGAGCAGCGCCCACCGGGTCCGGATGGCCCGCTGTCATGTCGTCCGGTCCGTCCCGCGCCGGTTACCTGCCCGCCGCCGAGCCGCCACTGCGAGCTCAGCCCGCAGGAACCCAGCCGACGCGCAAGCGGCCCGCCGACGCGCCGCTTACCCCGGCCGCGTTCACCGCGCGCCCGCAGGCCCCGGCCTCCGGCGTCTGGGAGTGGCGTGACGATTCAGTCCCGGCCCCACCCCCCCGCCCGGCCCCCGCCCCGGCGAGACCCACGCCACCGCCCCCCGCCGCGCCTCCTACTGCGCCGGCGGCCGTGTCCCAGAAGCCCGTCGAGGCACCCGCGCCACCCCAGTCTGCCGAGGCGCCCGTCTCGTCCCGTAACGGGGACACCGCCCAACCCCCGCTGATCGCGGATCGCAGCAGCCCGCCGCCGGCCGCGCCGCCGCCCGGCGACCAGCCCTCGGCCGAAGACCAGCCGTCGGAGCAGGACCAGCCCGGCCAGGATCAGGCATCCGCCAGGGATCAGCCGCCTTCCGAACGGCCGGATGAGGCGAAACCCGCCGTTGCGGCGATCGATCCTGAGCCGGCTTCCGCCACCGCCTCGGCCGCCGCAGACGCCCCCGCGACCTCTCCGGCCGGGCAGGCCACGCAGGCACTCCAGGCCACGCAGGCGGATCAGGCCGGACAAGACGAGCAGGCGGATCAGACTCAGCAGACCGAGCCGGCCAGCCCGGACCTCGATCTGGAAGTGACCGTGGTCCCCGGCGTTCCCAGGTTCCACACTGCCCGCTGCATCCTCATCCGCTTCATGGGCGATAGCGACCTGGACAAGATGACCCGAACCGCCGCCAGGCAAGCCGGCTGCACCCCCTGCCGTGCCTGCCTTCCAGATCAGCTCAAGAAGTCTCCCGGGTAACCGGAAGCACAGATCAGACACGCCTGAGCCAGAACCGCAAGCCGAGTCCCTCTTCCGCGTGCTCTCTCGCGTCAGCAGGCACTGGTTCCGCCCCGGCGGGCCCGAACTCCACCGCCAGCACCTCAGCCGCGATCAACGCAGCGTGCTGGGTCAGCGCCGCGGCCAGTTCCGGGTCGCGAGCCGCCCAGCTGAGCGCGATCCGGTCGGTGACGTCCAGGCCGTCGTTCTTGCGAGCTTCCTGGACCAGCCTGATGACTTCGCGCGCCAGCCCTTCGCGCCGCAGTTCCGGGGTGACGGTGGTGTCGATGGCCACGGTCTCGCCCGCGTCGGTGGCCACCGCCCAGCCCGCCCGCGGCGTCTGCGTCACGATCACGTCGGCCGCGCCCACCGAGACCGGTGAGTCCGACACCGTCACCGCTACCGTGCCGCCCGCCAGTACCGCGGTGGCGATATCCGTGCCCGGCGTGCCTGCGATCGCGGCCGCCACCGCCGGGGTCTGCGCCCCGAACCGGCGGCCGAGCGCGCGGAAGTTCGGTTTGACCGCATAGTCGACCAGTTCCCCGGCCTCGCCGCCCAGGACATCGAGCGACGCCACGTTCAGCTCCTGGGCGACCAGCGAGCGCAGCTCGGCTGGCAGCTCATCGAAGCCGGCCGCCCCGATCAGCGCCCGGCTCAGCGGCTGCCTGGTGCGGACCGAAGCCCCCGACCGGGCCGACCGTCCCAGCTCGACCAGCCGCCGGGCCAGCGCCATCTGCGCGGAAAGCATCGGGTCGATGCGCGACACATCAGCCACTGGCCATGATGCCAGGTGCACCGACTCCGGCGCCCCGGTCCGCCGCAGCACACCCCAGAGGTAATCCGTCACGAACGGTACGAAGGGCGCCATCAGCAGCGCCAGCGTGGTCACGCACTCGTACAGCGTGGCGAACGCCGAGGCCCCAGCCAAAGACCCGGGCCCGTCCCAGAACCGCCGCCGCGACCGGCGCACGTACCAGTTGGACAGGTCGTCGATGAGCATCGCGAGCCGCCGCCCGGCCGCCACCGTGTCGAAGGACTCCAGCGACAAGGTGACATCGCGTACCACCATGTGCAGCTCGCTCAGCAGCCACCGGTCAAGCAAAGGCCGGTCCGCCACCGCAGGCGCGGCGTCCCCGGACGGCGTCCAGCCGCCCGCGTTGGCGTACAGGACCAGGAACGACGCCGTGTTCCAGTAGGTGAGCAGTACCTTCCTGACGATCTCGCTGAGCACGTCGTGCCCCACCCGGCGCGCGCCCCACGGCGAGCCGGAGGCGGCGAAGAACCAGCGCAGCGCGTCGGCGCCGTGCGCGTCCATCAGCGGGATCGGCTCGAGCACGTTGCCCAGGTGCTTGCTCATCTTGCGGCCGGTCTCGTCGACGAGCAGCCCTAGGCACACCACGTTCTCGTACGCCGAACGCCCGAACACCATCGTCCCCACGGCCATCAGCGAGTAAAACCAGCCCCGGGTCTGGTCCAGCGCCTCGCAGATGAACTGCGCCGGGTACGAGGCGGCGAACTCCTCGGCGCCCCGCAGCGGCGCGCCAAACTGGGCGAACGGCATCGCACCCGAGTCGTACCAGACGTCGATCACCTCGGGCACCCGGCGGGCGCGCTCCCCGCATGAGGGGCACGCGAACGTGACCTCGTCCACGAACGGGCGGTGCGGGTCGAGCCCGGTCAAGTCCCGCCCGGCCAGTTCGGACAGTTCCGCGAGCGAGCCGACGCAGGTCAGGTGCGAGTCCGGGCACACCCACAGCGGCAGCGGCGTACCCCAGTACCTAGTCCGGGACAGCGCCCAGTCCACGTTATTCCGCAGCCACTCGCCATACCGGCCGCGCTTGACCGTCGCCGGGTACCAGTTCGTCCGCTCGTTCTCGGCCAGCAGCTTGGCCTTGACCGCGGTGGTCCTGATGAACCACGAGGGCACCGCGTAGTAGAGGAGCGCAGTGCCGCACCGCCAGCAGTGCGGGTAGCTGTGCTGGTGCCGTTCGGACCGGAACAGCAGGCCGCGATCGTCGAGATCGGAGATCAGCCGCTGGTCGGCGTCCTTGAAGAACAGCCCGCCGACCAGCGGCACGTCGTCCTCGAAGTGCCCGTCGGGCCGGATCGGGTTGACCACCGGCAGGCCGTACGCGCGCGACGCCGCCATGTCGTCGGCGCCGAAGGCCGGCGCCAGGTGGACCAGCCCGGTGCCATCCTCCGTAGTCACGAATGACCCCGGAATCACCACATGGGCGTCCGGGATCTTTACCAGGCCGAACGGGGGCCGGTATCTCGCCCCGACCAGGGCTTGTCCGCTGAACCTGGCGGCGACGTGCCAGCCATCACCGAGCACCCTGGCGAACAGGTCGTCCGCGACCACCACCCGGTCGCCGTCCCGGGACCGGCGCGCGACCACGTAGGCCGCGTCCGGGTGCACCGCCACGGCGGTGTTGGCGACCAGCGTCCACGGCGTGGTCGTCCAGACGAGCAGGTCGGCGCCCTCGAGCTCGCTCGCCCCGCCCTCAGGCAGGGTGAGCAGCCGGAACCTGACCGTGATGGCCGGGTCGGAGACCTTCTGGTAGACGTCTTCCTGGCCCATCTCGTGGTCGGACAGCGGCGTGCCGCAGCGCGGGCAGTACGGGCTGATCCGGTGATCGCGGACCAGCAGCCCGCGGGCGTAGATGTTCTTGAGCGACCACCAGACCGACTCGATGTAACTCGGGTCCATGGTCCGGTAGGCGTGGTCGTTGTCGGCCCAGTAGCCCATCCGCCCGGACATCTCCAGCCACGCGTCCACGTGCCTGAGCACCGACTCGCGGCAGCGCGCGTTGAACGCGGCGACCCCGTACGCCTCGATGTCCCGCTTGCCGGTCAGGCCGAGTTCCTTCTCCACCGCGACCTCGACCGGCAGCCCGTGGCAGTCCCAGCCGGCCTTGCGCGGGACGTGGAACCCCTGCATGGTCTTGAACCTGGGGAACAGGTCCTTGAACGTGCGCGCCTCCACGTGATGCGCGCCGGGCATCCCGTTAGCGGTCGGCGGCCCTTCGTAGAAGGTCCACCGCGGCCCGCCCGCGGTCTGCTTCAGCGACCGCTCGAAGATTCCCGCGTCCTGCCAGCGAGTGAGTACTTCTTGCTCTAGCGCGGGCAGGTCGACCTGCGCGGGGAGCGGCTCGAATCCCTGCACCGGCCCAGCGTAGCTGAAAGCGCAGCTAAGCTTTCTCACCATGACAGACGCCGGGGCGACGGCCCGGCCGCGCCGGGTCGGCTTGCTGCTCGGGGTGGCCGTGTTCGTCCTCGCGGCCGACGTCGTCTCCAAGGCCATCGTGGTTGCCCAGATGCCGGGCCACACGCCTATCCGGCTGCTCGGCGGGCTGCTGACCATCACGCTGACCCGCAACGGCGGGGCCGCGTTCAGCATCGGCACCTCGATGACGATCGTGTTCACTGCCATCGCCCTCGGCGTGATCGTCTACATCCTGCGTGCCGCCAGGAACTTGCGCAGCATCGGCTGGGCCATCACCCTTGGCCTGCTGCTCGGCGGGGCCACCGGCAACCTGCTGGACCGGATCTTCCGCGCACCCGGGCTGTTCCAGGGGCACGTCGTCGACTGGATCGAGCTGCCCGATTGGCCGGTCTTCAACCTCGCCGACTCCGCCATCGTCTGCGCTGGCGTGCTGGTCGTGCTGCTCGCGCTGCGCGGGATCCGGCTGGACGGGACCAGGGCCGCCCAGGAACCCGCATGACGACTCCCGGCGAACGCCAGATCGCGGTGCCCGACGGCCTGGACGGCGAGCGGCTCGATGCCGCGCTGGCCCGGATGCTCGGACTGTCCAGGTCCCGGGCCGCGGAGCTGATCACCGATGGCCTGGTGCTTCTCGACGGGCGGACCGCGTCCAAGTCGGACCGCGTCCTGGCCGGGGATCCGCTGCAGGTCACGCTGCCGCCACCGCGTCCGGCCGAACCCGCGCGAGCGGTCGAGGGCCTGATCATCCGCTACGAGGACGACGACATCGTGGTGATCGACAAACCCCGCGGGGTGGCCGCGCACCCGACGCCCGGCTGGTCCGGGCCGACCGTCACCGGCGGCCTGATCGCGGCCGGGCACACGGTGGCGACCAGCGGTGCCGCCGAACGCCAGGGCATCGTGCACCGGCTGGACGCGAACACCACCGGCGTGATGGTGGTGGCCAAGAGCGAGCGGGCTTACAGCGCGCTCAAGCGCGCCTTCCGCGAGCGCACCGTGGACAAGCGCTACCACGCGCTCGTGCAGGGGCACCCCGATCCGCTGCGCGGCACGGTGGACGCGCCGATCGGCAGGCACCCGTCCGGCGACGGCCGGTTCGCCGTGGTCAGCGACGGCCGCCCGAGCGTGACCCACTACGACACGCTGGAGGCGTTCCGGGCCGCCAGCCTGGTCTCGGTGCACCTGGAAACCGGCCGGACCCATCAGATCCGGGTGCACATGGCCGCGATCAGGCACCCGTGCGTAGGTGACCTGCTCTACGGCGCCGACCCGGTGCTGGCCGCTGAACTCGGCCTGAACCCTTCGGCCCGGCAGTGGCTGCACGCGGTCAGCCTGACGTTCGCGCACCCCGCCGACGGCCGCGAGGTCACGTTCACCAGCGACTACCCGCCGGACCTGGCCCGCGTCCTGGACATCCTGCGAGCCGGAAGCTGACTCAGATGGAGATCGCCGAGCACATTGACGCACTGCGCCGCCAGGGCGAGCGGCTGGCCGATGCGGCCGAACGGGCCGGGCTCGACGCCGCCGTGCCGCCCTGCCCGCCCTGGCTGGTCAAAGACCTGCTGCGGCACACCGGCTACGTCCACCGGTGGGCCGCCCGGCACATCACCGAGGGTCCCGCCCAGGTCCTCGACGGGCCGCCGGAGGAGGAGATCCTGCGCGGCGGCGCCGATGACGCCGGGCTGCTCGCCTGGTTCCGAGCGGGCCACGCCGCGCTGACGGAGACTCTGGCCGCGGCCGATCCCGCCCTGGAGTGCGGTACGTTCATGGCCGCGCCGTCGCCGCTGGCGTTCTGGGCGCGACGGCAGGCCCACGAGACTGCCATCCACCGGGCCGACGCGGAGGCCGCCATCGGCACGACGCCCGACTACCCGGCGGAGTTCGCCGCCGACGGCATCGACGAGCTGATCATGGGGTTCGGGCGGCGGCGCAAGTACCAGCCCGGTGCCGACCCGAAGACCGCCGATAGCGGGCAGCTGCACGTGCTGGCCGCGGACACCGGCGACGCCTGGTCCATCAAGGCGCAGGAGGGCCGCCTGCAGCCGCGCCGCACAGACAGCCAGGATTCAGGCGCCGACGGCCCGGAGAGCGCCGGGTGCACGGTGAGCGGCCCCGCCTCCGGCGTCTACCTGTACCTATGGAACCGCGCCAGCGCCGCCCAGGCCGACGTCACCGTTACCGGAGACCCCGGACTGCTCGCGTCCTGGAAATCCAGCGTCCGGGTCCGCTGGAACTGACCAGGGTCACCAGCATGCCGGATCGAGGAAGCCGGGCGTGTCAGGGGTTCGGCAGGAGCACCTCGTAGTGCTGGCCAGGGCGGAACTGGCGGCCGCGATGACGGCGCTCGGCGCTCCGGGCGGGCCGGAACGCGAGGTGTGGCGCCTGCTGTACATCCAGACCACGCGGGTAGTGACCTGGGGCGGCCCGCCGCTGTGGCCGACGGCGGTGGGCGCGGTCGCGATAATCACGATCTGCGCGCTCGGGTTCACCTGACGTCTCGATCGCGCAGGTCACGTTCATAGGCGGGATATCCGTGGCGGCGCTCGGTGTGCTGGCCCTGTCGCCGGCGCTGCACAAGGCGTCGCCCAGGATTGTCATACCCTCGTGCTAGCGTCAAATACATGTTCGATATACGGGAGCCGGGCTCTGCGCCCGGCAGCACCATCCCTGTCCCTGACGCCCCGATGCCGCTGGAGCGACTGGAGGCGCAGATCTGCGAGCTGGCGGGGCACCTGACCGCGGCGACGTGCCGGTTCCTGGTCCTGCTGGCTGACTTCGACGCCCGCCGCGGCTGGGCCAGCTGGGAGATGAACAGCTGCGCGCAGTGGCTGTCCTGGAAGTGCCAGATGTCGGCCGGCACCGCCCGGGAGCACGTCCGGGTCGCGCGGGCGCTGCGAGACCTGCCGGTGATCCGGGCTGGGTTCGCCGCGGCCCGGCTGTCCTATGCCAAGGTGCGGGCGCTGACCCGGATCGCCACCCCGGCCACCGAGGAGGGCCTGGCGGAGATCGCCGGGCCGATGACGGGAAATCAGCTGGAGCAGTTCGCCCGCGCGCACCGGCAGGTCACCACTGCTGATGATGCCGCGGCGCGGGTCCGGCGGCGGCTGGCCTGGCGGCTGGAGGAGGACGGGTCGCTGGCCGGCACGTTCCGGCTGCCGCCTCTTCAGGGGGCAGTGCTGCTGAAGGCGCTGCGGGCGGCGGCCGGGGACCTGGAACACCCCCACAAGCACGAGGAGGAGGGGGCGGGCGTTTCCGCGGAAACGCCCGCGGCGGCCGGCCTGCCGGTGGTGGCGACATCATCGAGCCTGGCCGACGCGCTGCTGGTGGTGGCCGAGGCGTTCCTGGCCGGGAAGGTGGCCGGGGCCGATGACCCAGAGGTGTACCAGGTCGTGGTGCACGTCGGCGCTAATGCCCTCACCGATGCCCCGTCCACTGTCACCCCCCGCCCGGCCGGCCCGGAAACGCCCGTGCCAGCCCCGTCCGTGCCGGGGGATCCGGCGGACCCAGGCCGGTGTCACGTGGAGGACGGCCCGGCGATCAGCGTGTCCACCGCCCAGATGCTCGGCTGCACCGCCGCGCTTAGCTGGATGGTGCACGACCGTGATGGGTCGGTACTTCGCCTTGGCCGCCGGCGCCGCCGACCGAACGCGGCGCTGCGCCGCGCCGCCCGGGAACGGGACACGTGCCGGTGCCGGTTCCCCGGCTGCGAGTCCCGGCGGGTCGACCTGCACCACATCCAGTTCTGGAGCCACGGCGGCCGCACCGACCTGGTCAACCTGATCAGCCTCTGCAAATACCACCACCTGCTGGTCCACGAGCGCGGCTACCTGATCGCCGCGAAACCCGGCGGCAGCTTCGCCTTCCACCGGCCCGATGGCACCGCCCTGCCGCCCAGCCCGCCTCTCCCGAAGCCCGCGGGCACGATCGCGGACTGCCACGACGCCGAGATCACCGAGGACACGATCATCCCGCCGTGGTACGGCGAGCGGCTCGACCTGGACCGCGCCATCTACACCTGCCTGGCCAACGCCCGCAGCCTGCAGGAGCGGCGGGAACAGGCCCAGGACCCCGCCCGCGATCGCGTCCAGGTCTTCGAACCAGACGGCTGGGCCGACCGGATACGCCAGTACTACGACCAGCACACCGCCGCATGACCGCCCGCGCCAGAACTCGGGCGGCCCAGCCGGCGCGCCAGACCGGCGAGGCCGCCCCGGCTCGACTAAGGTAATGAGCACCGGTTGATGACCACGCGCGCTGTCCGCCTTAGTTTCGCAGGGCTACGCGCGGCGCGCAGCATGCCCTGAGGAGGCTGATCATCATGGCAGAGTCCGGTGTGCCGTTCGCTCACCTGCACGTGCACACCGAGTACTCGATGCTGGACGGCGCCGCCCGGCTGAAGGACCTGTTCGCGGAGGTCAAGAGCCAGGGCATGACGCATGTGGCGATGACGGACCACGGCAACATGTTCGGCGCCGCGGAGTTTCACCGGCTGGCCAAGGAAGCGGGGATCACCCCGGTGATCGGGATCGAGGCCTACGTCGCCCCCGAGGCCAGGAACAACCTCAGCCGGGTCCTGTGGGGCCAGCCGCACCAGAAGAAGGACGACGTCTCCGCGGGCGGCGCCTACCTGCACAAGACCATCTGGGCCCGGAACAACGAGGGCGTCCATAACCTGTTCCGGCTGTCCTCCCGCTCCTACGCCGAGGGGATGCTGGCCAAGTGGCCCCGGATGGACAAGGAGATCATCGCGGAGCACTCCGCCGGCCTGATGGCCTCCACCGGATGCCCGTCGGGTGAGCTGCAGACCAGGCTACGCCTGGGCCAGTTCGGCGAGGCGCTGGAGTCGGCCGCCGCGTGGCAGGACATCTTCGGCAAGGAGAACTACTTCCTCGAGCTGATGGAACACGGCCTGGACATCGAGCGCCGGGTCCGTGACGGCCTGGCCGAGATCGGCAAGAAGCTCGGCATCCCGCCAGTGGTCACCAACGACTCGCACTACACCCGCGAGCCAGACGCCCAGTCCCACGACATGCTGCTGTGCATCCAGACCGGCAAGAGCCTGGCCGACGCGGACCGGTTCCGGTTCGAGGGCACCGGCTACTACATCAAACCCGCCGCCGAGATGTACGCCCTGGACCGCAGCGATCTGTGGCAGGAGGGCTGCCGCAACAGCCAGCTGCTGATCGCCGACCGGGTCGACACCAGCGGCATGTTCGACTTCGTCAACCTGATGCCCAGGTTCCCCATCCCGGACGGCTTCGAATCCGAGGCCGACCTGTTCCGCGCCGAGGTGTGGAAGGGCATGGAGCGCCGTTACCCGGCCGGGTTCGACGACCAGCGGCGCAAGCAGGCCGAGTACGAGATCGCGATCATCTGCCAGATGGGGTTCCCGGCGTACTTCCTCGTGGTCGCCGACTTCATCATGTGGGCGAAGAACAACGGCGTCGCGGTTGGCCCCGGACGCGGCTCCGCGGCAGGCTCGATCGTCGCCTACGCGATGGGCATCACCGACCTGGACCCGCTGGATCACGGCCTGATCTTCGAGCGCTTCCTCAACCCCGAGCGCGTCTCCATGCCGGACATCGACATCGACTTCGACGAGCGTGGCCGGGCCGACGTGATCAGGTACGTGACCCAGAAATGGGGTTCGGACCGGGTCGCGCAGATCGTCACCTACGGCACGATCAAGGCCAAGGCCGCGATCAAGGACTCCTGCCGGGTGCTCGGCTTCCCCTACGCGCTCGGCGACCGGATCACCAAGGCGTTCCCGCCGGCCGTGATGGGCAAGGACATCCCGCTGTCCGGGATCTTCGACGAGGCTCACCCCCGGTACAAGGAGGCCGGTGAGCTCCGTTCACTGTATGAGGCCGAAGCGGAGATCAAGCAGATCATCGACACCGCCCGCGGGATCGAGGGGCTGATCCGCCAGCCCGGCGTGCACGCGGCCGGGGTGATCATGTCGGCGGAGCCGCTGACCGATCACATCCCGGTCTGGACCAGGCCCGCCGACGGCGCGGTCATCACGCAGTTCGACTACCCGACCTGCGAGGGCCTCGGGCTGCTGAAGATGGACTTCCTCGGCCTGCGCAACCTGACGATCATGGCCGACGCGATCGTCGCGATCGAGAAGAACCGGGGCATCTCGATCGACCTGCTGAGCCTGCCGCTGGACGACCAGCCGACCTATGACCTGCTGTCCCGCGGCGACACGCTCGGCGTGTTCCAGTTCGACGGCGGGCCGATGCGCACGCTGCTGCGGACGATGAAGCCGGACAACTTCGAGGACATCTCCGCCGTCGGCGCCCTGTACCGGCCGGGCCCGATGGGCGTGAACTCGCACACCAACTACGCGCTGCGCAAGAACGGGCAGCAGGAGATCACGCCTATTCACCCGGAGCTCGAGGAGCCGCTGCGCGAGGTGCTCGAGCCGACCTACGGCCTGATCGTCTACCAGGAGCAGGTGCAGAAGGCCGCCCAGATCCTGGCCGGCTACACGCTCGGACAGGCAGACCTGCTCCGCCGCGCCATGGGCAAGAAGAAGAAGGAGATCCTGGACAAGGAGTTCGTCCCGTTCCGGCAGGGCTGCCGGGAGCGCGGCTACTCGGACAAGGCGATCCAGGCGGTCTGGGACGTGCTGGTCCCGTTTGCGGGCTACGCCTTCAACAAGGCCCACTCCGCCGCATACGGCCTGGTGTCCTACTGGACCGCCTACCTGAAGGCGAACTACCCCGCCGAGTACATGGCCGCGCTGCTCACCTCCGTCGCCGACGATAAGGACAAATCGGCGCTCTACCTGAGCGAATGCCGCCGGATGGGCATCAAGGTGCTGCCGCCCGACGTCAACGAGTCGGTGGCGACGTTCGCGGCGGTCGGGCGGGACATCCGGTTCGGCCTGGCGGCGATCCGCAACGTCGGCGCTAACGTGGTGGAGGCGGTCATCGCGGCCCGCAAGTCCAAGGGCGGGTTCACCGGCTTCCCGGACTTCTTGCGCAAGGTACCCCTGGTCGTGTGCAACAAGCGGGTGATCGAGTCGCTGATCAAGGCGGGTGCCTTCGATTCGTTCCAGCACCCGCGCAAAGGCCTGGTGCTCGTGCACGAGCAGGCGGTCGACGCCGTGATCGACATCAAGCGGAACGAGGCGATCGGGCAGGACTCCCTGTTCGGCGGCGACGCCGAGGCGGAGGCGGTCTTCGACGTGCCCGTCCCGGCGGGGGAGTGGGATAAGTCCACCCTGTTGAATTTCGAGCGGGAGATGCTCGGGCTCTACGTCTCCGACCACCCGCTCTTCGGCATCGAGCACATCATCGCCAGGGAGAGCGACTGCTCGCTCGCCGAGCTGATGGCGGACGACGCCGAACCGCGGCCGCGGGCCGGCGACCGGTCAGACGCGCAGATCGTCAAGGTCGGCGGCATCTTGTCCGGGGTGCAGCGCAAGGTGACCAAGCAGGGCAACCAGTGGGCCGCGGCCGCGCTCGAGGACCTGGGCGGGGCCATCGAGGTGCTGTTCTTCCCGCAGACCTACCAGCTGTACGCCACCTCGATCGCAGAGGACGCGGTGGTGGTGGTGAAGGGCAAGGTGGACCGCCGGGACGACGTGCCCAAGCTGATCGCCATGGACCTGACCATCCCGGACCTGTCGGTAGACGACTCCGGCCCCTTCGTGGTGTCGATGCCGGTGACCCGGTGCGTGCCGCCCGTGGTGGAGCGGCTCCGCGAGGTGCTCGTGACTCACCCCGGCCCGACCGAGGTGCACCTCAGACTGCGCGGCCACGAGCGCACCACGGTGGTCCGGCTCGACGACAAGCTCCGGGTAGCCACCTCACCCGCCCTGATCGGCGACCTGAAGCAGCTACTCGGTCCGGCCTGCGTCAGCTAGCGTTTAGCTGGCCCGGGGGCCGATGAGCTGGTCGAGGAAGGTCTTGTACATCCGCAGTGTCTCGCGCAGCGCCTCGGTGCCGGCGTTCGTGCCCTCACCCCACCGGCCGCGCAGCGAGCGCTGCTGGTCCTGAATGGCGCGCTGCCGCTCCTCGATGGCGCGCTGCCGCTCCTGGATGGCCGTTTCCATCTTGGCCGTCACCTGGGCGACGATGTCGGCGGCCTCGGTCACTGACCCGTGCGGGTCGTCCACGAACCTGAACTGGATCTGCTGCCACTGCTCGGTGTAGACCGCCAGGTCCGGGATCAGGTTCCCGTAGCTGAGATCGCTGACGTCACCCAGGGTCCCGGCTGCCTCGCCGGGCCGCAGCTCGCTGCCGGCCGGGGTGCCGGCGGCGTGCCGACCCGTGGTCCCCGTGGCGTCGGCGGCCGGGTCCGGGACGCCGCTCGCCGGGGCGCCGCTCGCCGGGACGTCCGCGATCGTCGCGGCGCCGGCCTGACCCCCCGCAGCGGGAGCCGCAGCGGTCCCGTTGCGCGCGCGCGTAGTGGTGCCGAACATGTCCGGCTCGGTCGCCGGGTGATCCGCGGCGTAAGGCCCGGCCTGCGTCACGGGCACATCGGGGCTGGTCACCGCACCGGGCTCCTCCCAGTAGTCGCCGTTGGGGTGCTTCTCCCGGGCGATCGGGCTGTTGACCATGGCCGCCTCATCCTGCTGGGTCACCCACCGCGGGCTGGCCGCCGGGGCGTCCTGGTGGGCCGCCGCAGCGTCCGGGACATCCGGGACCGTGCCCGCCCGGTCAGCAGCAGCCTGATCAGCAACCGCCTGGTCCTCATCGTCGTGTTCGGTGCCGCCTCCGCGCAGAGCTGAAGCCACCTTCTGGAAACGGGTCATCGGCTTGGACTCCCCGGTGGGGAATTCTTCGGCCGCATCCTCGGGGACCACGTCGCCACGGACGACGTGGCCGGGTCCCCTCGCCTGGCCGTACTGATCTTGCGTCATAAGGATCGCGGCGTGAGACCCTGGCGTTCAGGCCGGGAGTAAACGCCACTTCCTCCCTTCATGTAGTGGTATAATCGAATATGTCCGCGATAACCAAGCGGGCATCTGTATTACCCAGCATGAAACCGGCTGGAATCCCCTGCCGTCAGGCGGGTGGAGGATGTCAAAGGAATCATCTCTCCCGTGAGTGCCTATCGAGGCGTGTGATGCCCTAACGGGGCGTGTCCGCGGTCCGGTTGGCGTCCTCCGTGGCCAGGTCGTTGTCGCGCGCGGCGAGCTTGCGGTTCCCGGCGGCTAGGTCGCTGTCTGCAGCGACACGGCCGCCGGTTTCCGTGGTGACCGTGCCGTCGCCGGCTACAGCGCGGCTGCCGGCGGCGCGGTCGCGGATCTCCGCGAGGCGGTCGCGCTCCGGCTCGCCGTGGCTCTCCCGCAGGCCGGTCAGGTCCACGAACAGCGCGCGGTAACGGATCATGGCTTCCCTGAGCTGTTCAGTGGTCGCCGATTCGGTCTGCAGGCCCAGCGTCTGCCGGTAACCCTCGAGCGAACGGGCGTGGTAGACGGACAGGGCGTCCATGCTGGCATTGCGGTCGCCGGCGGGGTATCCGCGGTCCCGCATGACATTCCAGATAAGTGTGTCGGCGGCGGCTACCGCCTCGGCCGGGGTGTCCACGAACCGCTCCTGGACCGCGGTCCAGTCGCCGCTGTAGCTGGCCTGCTGCTCGGGCGAAAGCTCGTGAATTCCGAGCGCCTGCACGCGCCGTTGCCGTCCGGCGAGCTCGGCGTCGGCCTTCTTCCTGCTGCCCAGCTGCTGAACCATGCGGTCGTACTCCGGCCCGAACTGGCGGCGCAGCCTCGCCCGCCGGATTTCAGCCGAGGCCACCGCTACTGCTGCCACCACGACGATGACGACGATAATGATGCCTATTAGTGCTCCGGTCGACATTATGACCTCCGTGAGGTATCGGAACCGCATTCCGACTCCCCGCGATAAACGTGCCTAAACAGACAATGAGGTTTGTTCCGGCCCGGTTTCGCGACAACCTCCAGCACAAGCTGGACGAGGTCACCTTCGAGGCGGTCGCGGCGATCCTGCCCGAGGTGCACGCCATCGAGCCGGAAAGAGACTGACGGGTACGATCGTGCGGGGCGACGAGCCGACGAGGGAGGACCGACGAAGGGGCGACTGGCCGCATTCGCAGCGGCCCTGGCGGGCAGCGCGGTGCTCGGCGTGGCGGCCGGGCTCATCTGGGCCGCGCTGGCGCCGCGGGCGCTGCTGCTCCAGGTCGGGCCCGGCGAGGCCCAGCTGGTCAACGCGGAGAGCAACGCGTTCATCCTCGCCGACGCCTGGTTCTGCCTGATCGCGGTGCTCGGCGGAGCGATCACCGGCGTCGTCGGCTACCGCCTGCTGGTCCGCCGGGCGGGCTGGACCGCGGCGGCCGGGCTCGTCCTCGGGGCGGTGGCGGCCGCCCTGCTGGCGCTCTGGACCGGCGAGAACATCGGCCTCGGGACCTACCACCACCTGCTCGCCGCCAGCCCGGACGGCACCTCGTTCCACTCGTCGCTGGCCCTCGGGGCCAAGAGCGCGCTGGCGCTCTGGCCGGGGCTCACCTCGGTGGTCATACTGCTGGCCGAGTACGGCGGCCGCCGGCCCGCGGAACCCGACACCGGGCTCAACGCCGGGCCCGATGTGGAGATGGGCGGGGCGTACTCTCCGTAGACTAGGCAGGTGATTCCCCCTATCGACCTACGCTGCATCGACCTACGCGGGCACGCCCCCGGCAGCCTCAGCCGGACCGTCCTGGCCGGCGTCCTGCCGCGCGCCAGGACCGACGTCGAGGCGGCCGTCGCGCAGATCCGCCCGCTGTGCGACGACGTCAGGCGCCGGGGCGCCGAGGCAGTCCGCGAGTACACCGCCCGGTTCGACGGCGTTGACCTGGCCACCACCCGGGTGCCGCAGCGGGCGCTGGACGAGGCGCTGGCCGGGCTGGACCCAGCCGTCAAGGCCGCCCTCGAGGAGGCCGTCAGGCGCACCAGGCGGGTACACCAGGCGCAGCTGCCGGCCGAGAATCCCACCCAGGTCACCGAGGGCCTGACCGTCACCGGGCGCTTCGTCCCGGTCGGGCGGGCCGGGGTGTACGTCCCCGGCGGCCTGGTGGCCTATCCCTCCTCTGTCGTGATGAACATTGTCCCGGCTCAGGTCGCGGGCGTCGGCGCGATCGCCGTGGCGTCGCCGCCGCAGGCCCGCCACGGCGGGCTGCCGCACCCGTCCGTGCTCGCCGCCTGCGCGCTGCTCGGCGTGCGCGAGGTGCACGCGGCCGGCGGGGCGCAGGCGCTGGCGATGTTCGCCTACGGCACGCAGGACTGCGCGCCAGCCGACGTCATCACCGGGCCGGGCAACGTCTACGTGGCCGCGGCCAAGCGGGTGCTGCGCGGCGTGGTCGGCACCGACGGCGAGGCCGGCCCCACCGAGGTGGCGATCATCGCCGATGACACCGCGGACCCCCGCCACGTCGCCGCCGACCTGGTCGCGCAGGCCGAACACGATGAGCTCGCGGCCTGCCTGCTCATCACCACCGACGCGGGCCTGGCCGCGCGGGTCGACGCCGAGCTCACCAGGCAGGTGCCCGCCGCCCGGCACCGTGAGCGAGTAGAGAAGGCCCTCAAAGGCCAGTCCGCGTGCGTGCTCGTCGACGACCAAGACGCCGCGCTGGCGGTGAGCGACGCGTGGGCGCCCGAGCACCTGGAGATCCAGGCCAGGGACGCGGCCAAGCTGGCGGCGCGGGTCACCAACGCGGGCGCGGTATTCGCCGGCCCGTACTCGCCGGTCTCGCTCGGGGACTACCTGGCCGGCTCGAACCACGTGCTGCCGACCGGCGGTACCGCGCGGCACACCAGCGGGCTTTCGGTGTTCCCCTTCCTGCGCCTGGTGAACGTAGTGGAGTGCGACCGCGGTGCGCTGGCCGCCACCGCGCCGCTGATCGACGCGCTCGGCGGGGCCGAGGACCTGGACGCCCACGTCCAGGCGGTCCGGGTGCGGGTGCCTCGCCAGGACGGCGAGCCGTGACCAAGGCCCCGTCCCTGTCCGTTCGGAATGACCTGAAAGACCTGCAGCCGTACGGCGCTCCGCAGATCGATGTACCGGTCCGGCTGAACACCAACGAGAACCCCTATCCGCCCAGTCCCCGCCTGGTCCGGGCGATCGCGGACGCGGTGGCGCAGGCGGCGGGCATGCTGAACCGGTATCCGGACCGGGACGCGGTCGAGCTGCGCAAGGACCTGGCCGACTACCTGGGGCACGGGCTGACCGGCGCCCAGGTGTGGGCGGCTAACGGCTCCAACGAGGTCATCCAGCAGCTGCTGCAGGCGTTCGGCGGGCCGGGCCGGCGGGCGCTCGGCTTCGATCCCGGCTACTCCATGCACCACCTGATCGCCCGGGTGACGTGCACCGGCTGGGTCTCGGCGGCCCGCGACGAGGACTTCGGCCTGGACCCGGAGCGGGCGGCCCGCGTGATCACCGAGCACCGGCCGGACCTGGTCTTCCTCACCTCGCCGAACAACCCGACCGGCACCGCCGCCCCGACGGAGCTGATCGAGGCGGTCTGCGCCGCCGCGCCGGGCCTGGTGGTGATCGACGAGGCGTACGCGGAGTTCGCCCGCGAGGGCACGCCGAGCGCGCTCGCGCTGCTGCCGCGCCACCCTCACCTGGTGGTCACCCGCACCATGTCCAAGGCGTTCGCCATGGCGGGCGCCCGTATCGGGTACCTGGCCGCCGCGCCCGAGGTGGTGGAGAAGCTGCTCATCGTGCGGCTCCCCTACCACCTGTCCGCCGTCACCCAGGCGGCGGCGCGGGCCGCACTCGCGCTGGCCGCCGAGCCACTGGCCACCGTCACGAGACTTCGGGCCGAACGGGACGGGCTCGTCGCCTGGCTCCGGCAGCGGGGCCTGGCCGTGGCGGATTCCGACGCGAACTTCGTGCTGTTCGGCGAGTTCGACTCGCGGCGTGCGGTCTGGCAGGGCCTGCTCGACCGCGGCGTGCTCGTCCGGGAGGTCGGCCCGCCGCGCTGGCTGCGGGTCACGGTGGGGACGCCCGCAGAGATGGCGTCGTTCCGTGCGGCCCTGGACGAGGTGCTCGATTCATGAACCGGGTGGCGCGGGTGGAGCGGCTCACCCACGAGACGCAGATCATGGTGGAACTCGACCTGGACGGCATCGGGGTGGTCGAGGTCGGCACCGGCGTGCCGTTCTTCGACCACATGCTGGCCCAGCTGGGCAAGCACGGCTCTCTCGACCTGACGGTGCGAGCCAAGGGCGATGTCGACATCGACGCGCATCACACCGTGGAGGACACCGCCATCACGCTCGGCCAGGCGCTCAAGGAAGCGCTGGGCGATAAATCCGGCATCGCCCGGTTCGGCAACGCGCTGGTCCCGCTGGACGAGACGCTGGTGCAGGCCGCGGTGGACCTATCCGGGCGCCCCTACCTGGTGCACCACGAGCCGGACGGCATGGCTCCGCTGATCGGCAGCTACGACACCACGCTGACCCGGCACATCTTCGAGTCGCTGGCGTTCGCCGCCGGGATCTGCCTGCACGTGCGGGTGATCGAGGGCCGCAACGCGCACCACATCGTCGAAGCCCAGTTCAAGGCGGTCGCCCGGGCGCTGCGCGCGGCCGCGGCGCCCGACCCGCGATCCGGCGGCATCCCCAGCACCAAAGGAGTGCTCGGATGAAAAAAATCGTGGTGCTCGACTACGGGTCGGGAAACCTGCGCTCGGTGCAGCGCGCCCTGGAGCGGGTCGGCGCGCAGGTCGAGGTGACCGCGGACGCCGACGCCGCGCTGGATTGCGACGGGCTCGCCGTCCCCGGCGTGGGCGCGTTCGCGGCCTGCATGGCCGGCCTGCGCGCGGTCGGCGGCGACAAGCTGATCGCCCGGCGGCTCGAGCTCGGCCGCCCGGTGCTCGGCATCTGCGTCGGCATGCAGGTGCTGTTCGCGGCGGGCGTGGAGCACGGGGTGCAGTCCGACGGCTGCGGGGCCTGGCCGGGCACGGTGGAGCGGCTGGACGCCGGCGTGCTGCCGCACATGGGCTGGAATACCGTGACCGCGCCGCCAGGCTCGGCGCTGTTCGCCGGGATCGCCCCGGGCACGCGGTTCTACTTCGTGCACTCCTACGCGCTGCGGGCGCCTGGCGCCGGGCAGCTCGCCGCGGCCGGCGCCCTGATCACCTGGGCCGAGCACGGCGAGCCGTTCGCCGCCGCGGCCGAGCAGGGCGCGCTGGCCGCGACCCAGTTCCACCCGGAGAAGTCGGGCGACGCAGGCGCCGCCCTGCTGTCCAACTGGCTGGAGACTTTGAGCGAGCGGAAGATACTGTGACTCAGCTGACCTTGCTACCCGCCGTCGACGTCACCGACGGGCACGCGGTCCAGCTCATCCAGGGCGTGGCCGGCAGCGGCGGCCAGTACGGCGACCCGATCCAGGCCGCGCTGGCCTGGCAGCGGGCCGGCGCCTCGTGGATCCACCTGGTCGACCTGGATGCGGCGTTCGGCCGCGGGTCAAACGCGGACCTGCTGGCCGACGTGGTGCGCACCCTCGACGTCCAGGTGGAGATGTCCGGTGGCATCCGGGACGACGAAACGCTGGCCCGCGCGCTCGGCACCGGCTGCGCCCGGGTCAACATCGGCACCGCGGCGCTGGAGAACCCGGACTGGGTGCGTTCGGTCATCGCCCGGCACGGCGAGCGGGTCGCGGTCGGCCTCGACGTCCGGGGCACCCGGCTGGCCGCCCGCGGCTGGACGGCCGAGGGCGGGGAGCTGCACGAGACGCTGGACCGGCTGAACGCCGAGGGCTGCGCCCGGTACGTGGTCACCGACGTGCTCAAGGACGGCACCCTGCGGGGCCCCAACCTGGCCCTGCTGCGCGACGTCTGCGCGCGCACGTCCGCGCCGGTGGTGGCCAGCGGGGGAGTGTCTCGCCTGGCCGACCTGCGCGCCATCGCGGCGCTGGTGCCGCTCGGTGTGGAGGGCGCGATCGTCGGCACGGCCCTGTACGAGGGTGCCTTCACCCTGGCGCAAGCCCTGGCAACGGTGAGCGAGCCAAGGGGCGCCTAAAGGCGCCCCGGAGGCGAGCGAACGACAATGAGTGTCGCGGTTCGGGTCATCCCCTGCCTGGACGTGGACGGCGGCCGGGTGGTCAAGGGGGTCAATTTCCGCGCGTTGCGGGACGCCGGCGATCCGGTGGAGCTGGCCTCCTGCTATGACGCCGAAGGGGCCGACGAGCTCACTTTCCTGGACATCACCGCGTCCAGCGGCGGCCGGGACACCATGTACGACGTGGTGCGGCGCACCGCCGAGCAGGTGTTCATCCCGCTCACCGTGGGCGGCGGCGTGCGCAGCGTCGACGACGTGGACCGGCTGCTGCGAGCCGGGGCGGACAAGGTCTCGCTCAACACCGCCGCCATCGCCCGGCCGGAACTGCTGGCCGAGGCGGCCCGGCGGTTCGGGTCACAGTGCGTGGTTCTGTCGGTGGACGCGCGGCGGTCGGGGGGGTTCGGGGGGGCGGAGAGCCCCGTGAGCGGGGGGTTCCCGGGGTCGCCCCCGGGCCAGCGCTATTCGAGGTGACCACGCATGGCGGCCGGGTCGGCACCGGGATCGACGCGGTGGACTGGGCCCGTCGGGCCACCGAGCTCGGCGCGGGCGAGATCCTGCTGAACTCGATGGACGCGGACGGAACCACCGCCGGCTTCGACACCGAACTGATCCGGGCGGTGCGCGCCGTGGTGACCGTCCCGGTGATAGCCAGCGGCGGCGCGGGCACGCTCGCCCACTTCGCGCCGGCCGTGGACGCGGGCGCGGACGCGGTGCTGGCGGCCAGCGTGTTCCACTTCGGCATGCTGCGCATCTGGCAGGTCAAGACCGCCCTGCGCGGCGCGGGGTACCCGGTCCGCTTATAGGCAGGAACTAGGCGCCGGTTCCGGTCGCGCCTGAGGTGTCAGGGGCGGAGCCGGTCGAGGTGGCCATCGCGGCACCGACGATGCCGGCGTCGTTGAGCAGCACCGCGGGCACGATGCGGGCCCGGATCCCGGTCAGCCGCGGCACCCACTTATCCGCCTGCTTGCTGATGCCGCCGCCGACAATAATCAGGTGCGGCGAGAGCAGCGCCTCGATGTGCCGGAGGTACTCATCGACCCGGCCCGCCCACTTGCCCCAGCTCAGGTCGTGCAGTCCCTTGGCCCGCTCGGACGCGCGCGTCTCGGCGTCCTGACCGTGGATCTCGACGTGCCCGAACTCGGTGTTCGGCACCAGCACCCCGGAGGTGAACAGGGCGCTGCCGATCCCGGTGCCGAAGGTCAGCATCAGCACGGTGCCCATATCGCCGATCCCCGCGCCGAACGTCATCTCGGCCACGCCGGCCGCGTCGGCGTCGTTCAGCACCCGGACCGGGTTGCCGGCGGCCTTGGCGAACAGCGCGCCCGCATCGATCCCGATCCAGGCTGAGTCCAGGTTGGCGGCGGTCCTGATTTCGCCGTCGGTGACCACGCCGGGGAAGGTGATGCCGACCGGACCTGACCAGCTGAAGGAGGTGGTGAGCTGCTTTACCACGTCGGCAACCGCGTCCGGCACCGCCGGGCGCGGCGTGGCGATCTTCTGCCGTTCTGCGAGCAGCTTTCCGGTGGCCACGTCCACGGGTGCTGCCTTGATGCCGGAACCGCCGATGTCAATGCCGAGTGCGTGCATGGCATCAGCGTAATAAATGGCCTGCCTGATTACAGCGGGCCTGGCGCTCTGCGCGGGCGGAAAGTCAGGTAATATCGCGAGAGAGGACAGATCCCTGTCGAGAGAGGATGCGGCGGATGCGCTGGTTCAAGCTCGCCGCCATCGGCGCCGGCATACTGATCGCGTTCCTGATCGTCGGCTCGGTGATCGGCTTCATCATTCACGCCGTGACCTACCTGGTGCTCGCGGCGCTCGTGGTCGGCGCGATCGCGGTGGCTATCAAGGTGGCCGGTTCGAGGCGGCAGGTCTCGGGCAAGAAGGCCGAGCGTGAGGTCCGCGAGCCCGACTACCCGCAGAACAGCAGGCCGCTGCCGCGGGCCGACGTCGAGCCCGTCGCCACTCCGTACCCGCCGGCCCGCCCCGCCACCCAGGACGTGGACGACGAACTGGCCCGGCTCAAGCGGGAGATGGGCAGCTAGCCGCTCAGCTCATTCACTGCCGCCAGTTCGCCTCGGCGAGCTTGGTCACCGCGGCCTGGATTCCGTCCATGCGCACCCGGGCCGCGGTCGTGCGGCCCATCACCCACATGGTGAGCTCGGCCGGGCTGCCGACGACGGTGACGGCGGGGGTCGTATTCTTCGCCGTGATGCGGTAGGCCGGGCCCTCCCCGCTCACCTCGCCGGTATCGATGTCGTCCCGGGCCAGCTCCACGCCGACCGGCGCCTTGCGGAGCAAGAACCATGCCATCCGCAGCCGCTGCCAGAGCATGTCCGATTCGCCGCCGCTGAGCTCGCGCGGCTCCCAGCCGGGCGCGGCGCGCTGTACGTCCTCCTGGTGCACGAAGAACTCCACCGCGTTGGCGCGTTCGTCCACGCCCGGGAGCGCCATCACCGACAGCCGGGGCGGCCCCGACCTGATGATCCGCACCAGGTCGGGGAACGGGATCCGCGCCCTGATCCGCTGTTGCACGCGGGCCGTGTAGCCGGCCAGCGGGCCGCCCATCACGCCGGCCGCGGCGTCCGGGCGGCGCTCGCGCAGCACCAGGTGCGCGGCGAGGTCGCCGGTGGTCCAGCCTTCGCACAGCGTCGGCGCGTCGGGACCGGTCTTGTCCAGCAGCGCGCACAGCGCGAGACGCTCTTCGGAGGAGTAGCTCACCTGCTGATGGTAGGCGCCATTGCTACCCTGGCTGAAGTGACAGCGCAGTGCTGGCCCGGGGGACGACCCCCCGGACCCCGAGGAGAGGGGAACGATGCTCGACCCTGCCATCGCGGCCCGGCTGAAGCGTGATGCATCAGGCCTGGTCGCGGCCATCGCCCAGCAATATGACACCGGCGAAGTGCTGATGCTCGGCTGGATGGATGACGAGGCGCTGCATCGCACCCTCACCACGGGCCGGTGCACCTACTGGTCGCGCAGCAGGCGGGAGTACTGGGTGAAGGGCGACACGTCCGGGCACTGCCAGTGGGTGAAATCGGTGGCGCTGGACTGCGACGGCGACGCCCTGGTGGTCAAGGTCGACCAGGCCGGCGCCGCCTGCCACACCGGCGACCGGACCTGCTTCGACGCCGACGTCTTGCTGAAAGAGCACTGAGCTTAGATGCCGGCCATGCGCAGGGAGTTCGTGCTGGCGCTGCTGGCCGGCGCGGCCGGCGCCGGGCTGGTCGTGCTCGCCACCCGCCAAGCCTGGGCGCACGCCATCTTCACCCCGCCCAAGCCGCTGCCCGCGCAGCACATCGCGGTCACCGGGCAGCAGCTCGTCCCGCTGGCCAGCGCGCTCGCGCTGGCCGCGCTGGCCTGCCTGGCGGCGGTAATCGCCACCAGGTCGGTGCTCAGGCGCGCCGTCGGCGTCCTGCTGGCCGTGCTCGGCGCGGGCGCAGCGGCGGCCGTCATGGCCGGCCTGCGGGCCTCGACTGTGCTCGCCACGGCGGTAGAGAAGGGGGCAGGGGAGGTGGGTGGTGCACTGGACGGCCCGCTGGGCGGCTCGACGACGAGCGGCGCGTCCTCCGGCGGCGCGGTGCACGAGATCGTCATCGCCGGGCCGAGCCGGGCTATCCTGGCCGGCGCACCCTGGCGCGCCGCGGCCCTCGCCGGCGCGGCCGCGATCGTGCTGGCGGGCCTGGCCACCGCCTGGCGCGGCCCGCGCTGGCCGGTCATGGGCGCCCGATTCCAACGGGGGCCAGGGGGGTACGGGGGGGCGGGGAGCCCCCCCGTGACCGGGGGGATCCGGGGGGTCGCCCCCCCGGATGACACCGCCAGCATGTGGGAGTCGCTGAGCCACGACGTCGACCCGACGGTTGATGACGGTACCCGCCCCTAGAGGTGGGCTTGGGGGAGAAAGCCAGGCCGGGCCCCGCTCGGTCCTGCTCGCGGAGCACGAGCCCGAGGTCGCCGAGATGTCGGCTCGCTACCTGCGCCGGGACGGGCTGCGGGTGCGGCTGGTGACCACGCCGGAGCAGGCCCTGGCCGAGCTGCCCGGCGGCCCGGACGCCGCGGCCGTGCTCGACCTGACCATGCCCGGCCTGGACCCGAGGCGCATCCGGCGCGCGCTGCGGACCCCGGTCATCTTCCTGATGGCCGGCCCGCAGGGACCCCGGCCGCGCGGTCTGGCCCGCGCCGGGAGCACGGGCCCGCGGCGGTGGCTGGCCCGGCCCTTCGGCCCGCGCCAGCTGGTCGCCATGGTCCGCGACGTGCTGGCCGAGCCCGCGCCGTGGCGGGCCGGCCAGGCAGGATCCGCCGAACGGGCCGCCGGGGGGCTCCGGCTCGACGGCCCGGGCCGCTGCGTGGTGGCGGACGGCCAGCCGGTGAAGCTGACCGCGACCGAGTTCGCCGTCCTGGCCGCCCTGCTCGACCATCCGGGACGCGTCCTGTCCCGCCGCCAGCTGCTCGCCGCGGCGGGCCACCCTGCGGCCGGGGAACGGACCGCAGACGTCTACATCGGCCAGCTCCGCGCCAAGATCGGGTCGGACAGGAAGACCGGCGTGATCAGGACGGCCCGCGGCGCCGGCTACGCCATCGATCCCTGACAAAAGGAGACGCGAGCGCGATTTCAGGGGGGCAGTCACGGGAGCACGAGGGGGGCCGGGCTACCATCGGTGGCGCAACAGTTCCGACGTGAGGGGACGAGCGAACCGCGTGAGTGTGCTCGACGAGATCCTAGACGGCGTGCGTGCCGATCTCGCCGAACGGCAGCGCCAGGTCTCTCTTGACCACCTGAAGGAGATGGCGCGGCGGGCGTCGTCACCACGGGACGCGATGGCTGCGCTGAAGGCGGAAGGCGTCAGCGTAATCGCCGAGGTCAAGCGGGCCAGCCCGTCCCGGGGGAAGATGGCGACCATCGCCGACCCGGCCGCGCTGGCCGCGGACTACGAGGCCGGCGGCGCCAAGGTGATCAGCGTGCTGACCGAGCCGCGGCGTTTCGGCGGCAGCCTGGATGACCTGGACGCGGTGCGCCGGGCCGTGCAGGTGCCGCTGCTGCGCAAGGACTTCGTGGTCAGCTCCTACCAGCTGTGGGAGGCGCGCGCGCACGGCGCGGACGTGGTGCTGCTGATCGTGGCCGCGCTCGAGCAGAGCGCGCTGGTCTCGCTGGTCGAGCGGGCCGTCTCGATCGGCCTGCTGCCGCTGGTGGAGGTGCACGCCGAGCCCGAGCTCGACCGCGCGCTCGAGGCGGGCGCCAAAGTCATCGGGGTCAACGCGCGCAACCTGGCTACGCTCAAGGTGGACCGCGGGATCTTCGGCCGGATGGCCGGGCGGATACCCGACGGCGTCGTCAAGGTCGCCGAGTCCGGCGTCCGCGGGCCGCGCGACCTGCTCGCCTACGCCGCCTCCGGCGCGGACGCCGTGCTGGTCGGCGAGAGCCTGGTCACCGAGAAAGACCCGCGGTGCGCCGTCGCCGACCTGGTGACCGCAGGGTCGCACCCCGCACTACGAGGAGAACGCGGTTGACTGACACGGCCACCACCCTCACCCAGTCGGCCGAGCCCCCCGTCCCGCCGAGCCCGACATCGCTCCCGTTCCGGACGCCGACGGGCACTTCGTAGTCGGCGCGGTCGGGGTAGCCGAGGAGGGCGGGGCCGGCGAGGCTCCCGGCGTCGCCTACGGCGGCCGGTTCGCACCCGAGGCGCTGATGGCGGCGCTGGACGAGCTGACCGCCGCCTATGAGCAGGCGCGCAAGGACCAGGCCTTCCGGGCCGAGCTCGACGCGCTGCTGCGCGGCTACGCCGGCCGGCCCACGTTGCTGTACCGCGCGGAAAGGTTCGGTCAGCAGGCCGGCGGCTGCACGGTGCTGCTCAAGCGCGAGGATCTCACCCACACCGGGTCGCACAAGATCAACAACGTGCTCGGCCAGGTGCTACTGGCCAGGCGGATGGGCAAGACGCGGGTGATCGCCGAGACCGGGGCCGGCCAGCACGGCGTGGCCACCGCGACCGCCTGCGCGCTGCTCGGCCTGGACTGTGCCGTCTACATGGGTGAGGAGGACACCCGCAGGCAGGCGCTGAACGTATCCCGGATGCGGATGCTCGGCGCCGAGGTCATCCCGGTCGACACCGGTACCCGGACGCTCAAGGACGCCATGAACGAGGCCTTCCGCGACTGGGTGAGGTCGGTCGGGCACACGCATTACTGCATCGGCTCGGTCGGCGGCCCGCACCCGTTCCCCATGATGGTCAGGGACTTCCAGCGGGTGATCGGCCTGGAGACCCGCGAGCAGGTGCTCGAAGCCACCGGGCGGCTGCCGGACGCGGTGATCGCCTGCGTCGGCGGCGGCTCCAACGCCATCGGCGTCTTCCACGCCTTCATCCCCGACGCGCAGGTACGCCTGATCGGCTGCGAGGCGGGCGGCGACGGCCTGGACACCGGGCGGCACGCGGCCACGCTCACCGGCGGGTCCCAGGGCGTGCTGCACGGCATGCGGACCTTCGTGCTGCAGGACGACGAGGGCCAGACGCTCGGCACCCACTCCATCTCGGCCGGCCTGGACTACCCGGGCGTGGGCCCGGAGCACGTCTGGCTGATGGAAACCGGCCGGGCCGAATACCGCGCGGTGACCGACGCCGAGGCGATGAACGCGTTCTCCGTGCTGTGCCGGACCGAGGGCATCATCCCGGCCATCGAATCCGCGCACGCGCTGGCCGGCGCGCTCGACGTCGGCCGCGAACTCGGCCTCGGCGGGCTGATCGTGGTCAACCTGTCCGGCCGCGGTGACAAGGACGTGGACACCGCCTCGAAATGGTTCAGGGTGTGAGAGGCGGAAAGATGAGCGCCGTCACCGTGGCCTTCGGCAAGGCAGCCGCCGACAACCGCGCGGCCCTGGTCGGCTACCTGCCGGCCGGATTCCCCTCCATCGGCGGTGCCATCGAGGCCGCCCAGGCCATGGCGCAGGCCGGGGCCGACGTCATCGAGGTGGGCCTGCCCTACTCCGACCCGCTGATAGACGGTCCGGTGATCGCCGAGGCGGTACAGCGAGCGCTGGCCGCCGGGACCCGGGTCGCGGACGTGCTCCGCACCGTCGAGGCCGTCGCGGCGGCGGGTGTGCCCGTCCTGGTCATGACCTACTGGAACCCAGTCGACCGGTACGGGGTGCGCGCCTTCGCCCGGGACCTGGCCGCGGCGGGCGGCTCGGGGCTGATCACGCCGGATCTCACCCCGGAAGAGGCCGGCGCCTGGCTGGATGCTTCCGACGAACACGACCTAGACCGGGTGTTCCTGGTCGCGCCCAGTTCCACCGCCCAGCGGGTGGCCACGATCACCCGGGCCTGCCGGGGTTTCGTCTACGCCGCCTCGCTGATGGGCATCACCGGCACCAGGGACGCGGTCAGCGCCGACGCGTCCGGCCTGGTCAAGCGCATCCGCGAGCACACCGATCTGCCGGTGGCGGTCGGCCTCGGCGTCAGCAACGGCGCCCAGGCGGCCCAGGTGGCCGAGTTCGCGGACGGCGTGATCGTCGGCTCCGCCTTCGTCCGCCGCCTCCTGGACAGCCAGGGGGTGGCGGGGATTCAGGAGCTGACTGCCGAGCTTTCCGCCGGAGTGTCCAGACGGCCGTCCTGAGCGCGCTTGTCTGGCCCGGGCACCCGACCAACCACGAAGCCCGGATCCACCACGTTCTTTCCGCGAGATGCCGCCCCACGAAGCGCAGGGGCACCGCCTTTCAGGCTAGACGCGGTAGTGTCCGAAGATGCCGCTCGCGTCGATCCCGAGCCCCGGCCACGCGGCGTGGCGTCTAGGACCGCTGTCAGTCCGGGCCTACGCATTGTGCGTCATCGTCGGCGTCCTCGTCGCGATCGCGGTGGCCAGCCGCCGGTACCAGCGCTCCGGCGGGCGCCCCGGGATCATCCTCGACGTGGCCGCCTGGGCCATCCCGTTCGGCCTGGCCGGGGCGCTGGCGCACGCGATCCCGCTAGCCGCCAGGCACGACTTCGGCCACGCCTCCCGGATCTGGCATGCCGCCACGATCGGGGTTGCCGCCCTCGGCGTGCCTGGCGCGGTAGCGCTCGGCGCGGCCGGCGCGTGGGTCGCCTGCCGGCGCGCGGGTATCCGGCTGGGCCCGGTGGCGGGTGCGGCCGCGCCCGCGATCGCGTTCGGCCTGGCCGTCGGCGGCCTGGGCAACTGGTGGGCGCAGCAGTTCTACGGCCGCCCCTCCGCCAGGTGGTGGGCGGTGCGGATCTCGCCCGAGCACCGCGTGCCCGGTTACGAGAATTACGCCACTTTCCAGCCCGCCTTCCTGTACCAGTCGCTGTGGGAGGTCGCGCTGGCGTTCGCGGTGATCTGGGTGGCCAGGCGGTTCGCACTCAGCGGCGAGCGGACGTTCATGCTGGCCGCGGCCGGGTACGCGGCCGGGGGTTTCTGGGTCGAAGGGTTCGAGTCGCTGCTCGTCGGCCCGTTGCCGCACGCCCTCGGCATGCGTGACGGCGCGCTCGGCGATATCGTCGTTTTTGTCCTCGCCGTGCTGGGCATATACCTGACCAGACCCGGGCGCCGGCCTCCGGTTCGGGCGCAGGCAAAGCGAGCGCTGGTAGAGGATTCTTCCGGTGATGTAATGTCGGTGTAACAGTGTCTGTCTAACTGGGCCAGTGTCGTCCCGAGCGCACTGAAGTGGCGTTTTCTCCAGAGACGACGGGAGAGGCCATGGCGGCTGCTGGTCTTTATGACCCCCAGTTCGAGCACGACGCATGCGGCGTCGGTTTCGTCGCGGACCTGTCCGGACGGGGCAATCACGATGTGGTAGCCAGGGCCCTGCGGGTGCTGTGCAATCTTGAACACCGGGGCGCCCAGGGCGGCGACCCGGGCACCGGCGACGGGGCGGGAATCCTGACCCAGATCCCCGACGAGTTCTTCCGCGCCTCGTGCGGTTTCGAGCTGCCCGAAGCGGGCGCCTACGCGGCGGGCATGGCCTTCTTCTCCGCCGAACGGCACCTGGTGACACCCGCCCTGGCCCGGCTGGCGGCCGCGGAGGGGCTGACCATCCTCGGCTGGCGCGAGGTCCCGTTCGACATCACCGCCTGCGGCGACGGCGCGCGGGCGGTGCTGCCCGACGTGCTGCAGATGTTCGTCACAGGGGCTCAGGGCCAGCACGGCATGGAATTGGAGCGGATGGCGTTCTGCCTGCGTAAGCGGGCCGAACACGAGGCCGGGGTGTACTTCGCCAGCCTGTCCGCCCGGACCATCGTGTACAAGGGAATGCTGTCCGCGCCGCAGCTCGGGCCGTTCTACCCGGACCTGTCGGATCCGAGGTACGGCTCGGCGCTCGCGCTGGTGCACTCCAGGTTCTCGACCAACACGTTCCCGTCCTGGCCGCTGGCCCACCCGTACCGGTACGTGGCGCACAACGGGGAGATCAACACCGTCCGGGGCAACCGGAACTGGATGCGCGCCCGCGAGGCGATGCTAGCCAGCGACCTGATCCCGCGATCGAGGGACGGCCAGGGGATCGAGCGCCTCTTCCCGATCCTCGACGCCGACGGCAGCGACTCGGCCAGCTTCGACGAGTGCCTCGAGCTGCTGCACATGGGTGGCCGGTCGCTGCCGCACGCGGTGCTGATGATGATCCCGGAGCCGTGGGAGAACCACGAGGAGATGACCCCGGAGCGGCGCGCCTTCTACCAGTTCCACGCCGCGCTGATGGAGCCCTGGGACGGCCCGGCGCTGATCGCGTTTACCGACGGCTCGGTGATCGGCGCCGTGCTCGACCGCAACGGCTTGCGCCCCGGACGGTACTGGGTGACCAGCGACGGCCTGGTCGTACTGGCCAGCGAGGTCGGCGTGCTCGACATCGACCCGGCCACGGTGATCAGGAAGGGGCGTCTGCAGCCCGGCCGCGTCTTCCTGGCCGACACGGCGGCCGGGCGCATCGTCGAGGACGAGGAAGTCAAGGCGGCCCTGGCCGCCGAGCACCCGTACGAGGACTGGCTGCACGCCGGGCTCCTTTACCTCGATGACCTGCCCGACCCCAGGGGCCGGGGGGTACGGGGGGCGGGCAGCCCCCCGTCCGGGGGGTCACCGGGGGGTCGCCCCCCGGGGGAAAACACGGTGACCCGGCAGCGGATGCACGGGTATACCGAAGAGGAGCTGCGGGTCATCCTGGCCCCGATGGCACGGACCGGAGCCGAGCCGATCGGGTCGATGGGCACGGATACCCCGGTGGCGGTGCTCTCCACCCGGCCGCGGCTGGTGTTCGACTACTTCACCCAGCTGTTCGCCCAGGTGACCAACCCGCCGCTGGACGCGATCAGGGAAGAGCTCGTCACCTCGCTGGGCACGATCACCGGGCCCGAGCAGAACCTGCTCAAGCCGATCCCGGCGTCCTGCCGCCAGATCGTGCTGCCCTACCCGGTGATCAGCGACAACGACCTGACCAAGATCGTGCACATCAACGACGAGGGCAACCTGCCCGGGTTCGCCTCGCACGTGGTGGACGGCCGTTACGACCCGGCTGACGGCGGCGACGGCCTGCGCGCCCGGCTCACGGTGATCTGCGCCGAGGTTTCGGCCGCGATCAAGGCCGGCGCCCGCCTGATCATCCTCTCCGACCGGATGAAACCGGGAGGTGACGCAGCCCTAATCCCGATCCCTTCGCTGCTGCTGACCGGTGCGGTACACCACCACCTGATCAAGCAGAAGTCGCGCACCCAGGCCGGGCTGATCGTGGCAGCCGGGGACGTGCGCGAGTGCCACCACGTGGCGCTGCTCGTCGGGTTCGGCGCCGCCGCCGTCAACCCGTACCTGGCCATCGAGTCGGTCCGGGACATGGTCCGGCGCGGCGCCGCGGGCGACCCGAACCTGACCGAGAAGAAGGCCGAGGCCAACCTGCTCAAGGCCCTCGGCAAGGGCCTGCTGAAGATCATGTCCAAGATGGGCGTGTCCACCGTCGCGTCCTACACTGGCGCGCAGATCTTCGAGGCCATCGGCCTGGGCCCGGAGGTGATCGAGACCTGCTTCGCCGGCACCACCTCGCGGCTGTCCGGCGCGGGCTTCGACCAGCTCGCCGAGGAAATCCGGCTGCGGACCGGCCACGCGATCCACGCGGGCGCCGGGATGGAGTTCCGGCGGCTGGGCACCGGCGGCGAGTACCAGTGGCGGCGCGACGGCGAGCCGCACCTGTTCAGCCCGGAGGTGGTCTTCAAGCTTCAGCACGCCACCCGCAGCCGCCGGTACGAGATCTTCAAGGAGTACACCACGCTGGTCAACGACCAGTCGCGGCGGCTGATGACGCTGCGCGGGCTGCTCCGCATCCGCGGCGTCGACGCAGAGCCCCCCGCACATGAACAAGAGCAGGCCACCGGGCCCGTTCGGATTGATGATGTCGAACCGGTCGCCAGCATCGTGCGGCGATTCGCCACCGGCGCCATGTCCTACGGCTCGATCTCGGCCGAAGCCCACCAGACCCTCGCGATCGCGATGAACCGGCTAGGCGGCCGGTCGAACACGGGCGAGGGCGGCGAGGACTCCGACCGGTTCATCCCCGATGCCAATGGCGACCTGCGCCGCTCCGCGGTCAAGCAGGTCGCCAGCGGGCGGTTCGGCGTCACCAGCGAGTACCTGGTGAACGCCGACGACCTGCAGATCAAGATGGCTCAGGGGGCCAAGCCGGGGGAGGGCGGCCAGCTGCCCGGGAACAAGGTGTACCCGTGGATCGCCAAGACGCGGTACTCCACGCCAGGCGTCGGCCTGATCTCGCCGCCGCCGCACCACGACATCTACTCGATCGAGGACCTGAAACAGCTGATCCACGACCTGAAGAACGCCAACCCGGCGGCCCGGGTGCACGTCAAGCTGGTGTCCGAGGTCGGGGTGGGCACGGTCGCGGCCGGGGTGTCCAAGGCGCACGCCGACGTGGTGCTGATCAGCGGGCACGACGGCGGCACCGGCGCGGCGCCGCTGACCTCGCTCAAGCACGCGGGCGCGCCGTGGGAGCTCGGCTTGGCCGAGACCCAGCAGACACTGCTCCGCAACAAGCTGCGGGACCGGATCGTCGTGCAGGCCGATGGCCAGCTCAAGACCGGCCGGGACGTGATCATCGCCGCGCTGCTCGGCGCGGAGGAGTTCGGCTTCGCCAGCGCGCCGCTGGTCGTGTCAGGCTGCGTGATGATGCGGGTCTGCCACCTGGACACCTGCCCGGTCGGCGTGGCCACCCAGAACCCGGAACTGCGCGCCCGGTTCAGCGGGCGGCCCGAGTTCGTGGTGAACTTCTTCGAGTTCATCGCCGAGGAGGTCAGGGAGTACCTGGCCCGCCTCGGGTTCCGCCGCCTGGAGGAGATCATCGGCCGGGTCGACCTGCTCGACACCGTGCTGGCGGTGGAGCACTGGAAGGCCTCTGGCCTGGACCTCTCGCCCATCCTGTACACCCCGCCGCTGCCCGAGGGAGCGGCGCTGAGCTGCGTCACCACCCAGGACCACGGCCTGGACAAAGCGCTGGACAACACGCTCATCCAGCTCGCCGAGGGCGCGCTCGCCGACGGCCTCCCGGTCCGGCTCGACCTGCCGATCAGGAACGTCAACCGGACCGTGGGCACCATGCTCGGCTACGAGGTGACCCGGCGCTGGGGCGGCGAGGGACTGCCAGAGAACACGATCGACATCTCGTTCCGGGGCTCGGCGGGCCAGTCGTTCGGCGCCTTCCTGCCGCGTGGTGTCACGTTGCGCCTCGACGGGGACGCCAACGACTACCTGGGCAAGGGATTGTCCGGCGGCCGGCTCATCGTCCGCCCCCCCGCCGACGCCGCGTTCACCGCCGAGGACCAGGTCATCGCGGGCAACGTGATCGGCTACGGCGCGACCGGGGGCGAGATCTTCCTGCGCGGCACCGTGGGCGAGCGGTTCTGCGTGCGGAACTCGGGCGCGCTCGCGGTCGCCGAGGGCACCGGCGACCACGGCTGCGAGTACATGACCGGCGGCCGGGCGGTGATCCTCGGCCCGGTCGGCCGGAACTTCGCGGCGGGCATGTCCGGCGGCATCGCCTACGTGCTCGACCTCCCCGAGATCCGGGTGAACATAGAGATGGTCGACCTGGACCAGGTGGAAGAGGACGACGCCAAGTTCCTGCGCGAGGTGGTGGAGCGCCATCACGCCGAGACCGGTTCGGCGGTGGCGGCCCGGCTGCTCGCGGACTGGGATCCCGGCCGGTTCACCAAGGTGATGCCGAAGGACTACAAGCGGGTGCTGTCCGCCGCGTCGGCGGCCGAGCGCGAGGGCCGCGACGTGAACGAGGCCGTCATGGCCGCGGCGCACGGATAGGAGCACCCAGCCATGGCTGACCCGAAGGGTTTCCTGTCCACGCCCCGCGAGATCCCGGTCCGGCGGCCGGTCGACCTGCGGCTGCGGGACTGGCGCGAGGTGTACGAGCCGTTCCCGGCCAGCCGCCTGGAGCGCCAGGCGGGCCGGTGCATGGACTGCGGCATCCCGTTCTGCCACAACGGCTGCCCGCTGGGGAACCTGATCCCCGAGTGGAACGACCTGGTTTGGCGGCACGACTGGCGGGACGCTTCTGACCGGCTGCACGCGACCAACAACTTCCCCGAGTTCACCGGGCGGCTGTGCCCAGCGCCGTGCGAAGCCGCCTGCGTGCTCGGGATCAACGCGGATCCGGTCACGATCAAGCAGGTCGAGGTGGAGATCATCGACCGTGCGTTCGCGTCCGGCTGGGTGGTGCCGATGCCCCCGGCCGTGCGGACCGGGCGCACCGTCGCGGTGATCGGCTCCGGGCCGGCCGGGCTGGCCGCCGCCCAGCAGCTGACCAGGGCCGGGCACGCGGTGACCGTATTCGAGCGCGACGACGCGCCCGGCGGCTTGCTGCGCTACGGCATCCCCGAGTTCAAGCTGGAGAAGCGGCACCTGGACCGGCGGCTCGACCAAATGCGGGCCGAGGGCACCGAGTTCCGCTGCGGCGTCGAGGCCGGCACCGGTATCACCGCCGGGGAACTGCGTTCGGATTACCACGCGGTCGTGCTGGCCGGCGGGGCCCGGGTGGCGCGCGACCTGCCGCTGGCCGGGCGTGAGCTGGACGGGATCCACCAGGCCATGGAGTACCTGCCCTTGTCCAACCGCGCGGTGGCCGCCGACCGGGCCAACCCGGCCGACCCGGCCATCAGCGCACGCGGGCGGCACGTGGTCATCATCGGCGGCGGCGACACCGGTGCGGACTGCCTGGGCACCGCGCACCGGCAGGGCGCGGCCTCGGTGACCCAGCTCGAGATCCTCCCTCAGCCGCCCGCGACCAGGCCGGATAATCAGCCGTGGCCGACCTACCCGATGATCTACCGGGTGTCGAGTGCGCACGAGGAAGGCGGCGAGCGCACCTACGCGGTGACCACGCTGGAGTTCCTCGGTGACGCCAGTGATTCCGGGGGCCGGGTGCGGGCGCTGCGGCTGGCCGACGCGGCCGGGTTCGACCCGGTCCCCGGCACCGAGCGCGCGCTGCCCTGCGACCTGGTGCTGCTGGCCATGGGCTTTACCGGGGCCGAACGGCCCGGGTTGCTCGCCGACCTCGGCGTCGATTTCGATCAGCGGGGCAACGTCGCCCGGGACGGCTCGTACGCGACCTCGGTGCCGGGTGTTTTCGCGGCGGGAGACATGGGCCGCGGCCAGTCGCTGATCGTCTGGGCCATCGCCGAAGGTCGCAGCGCCGCCGCGGCGGTCGACCGCTACCTCGGCGGGAACGCTGAGCTGCCCGCGCCGATCCCGCCGACCGCCCGGCCGCTAACCTGACGGTCACAGCTGGCGAAATACCAGCTATAGCGCACGCCGGGGCACATACCCTTAGACCACGAGGCCTGGGTACCTGATGGTCTAAGGGGTGAAGACGGTAATGGCGCTATGCCCGCATGGCCACGATTCGGCCCGCGACGACTTCTGTCACGTCTGCGGCACGCTGATCGGCGGGAATCTGGTCCCTGATGAGATCCGCCCGCTGGGAAGGCACCACCTGCCCAGGCGGAAGCCAGCGGGCGACCCGCCTCTGTCCGCTGCGTGGTTCCTGCCCCCCGGGCCGGAGCCTGTACGCGGGCCCGAGCCCGTGCCGGAGCCCGTGCGTGTGCCGGAGCCCGTGCCGGAGCCCGTGCCGGAGCCCGTGCGTGTGCCGGAGCCCGTGCCGGAGCCCGTGCGTGTGCCGGAGCCCGTGCGTGTGCCGGAGCCCGTGCGTGTGCCGGAGCCCGTGCGTGTGCCCGAGCCCGCGCGCGTGCCCCAGCCCGCGCGCGTGCCCCAGCCGCCGGGCACGTCCTCGGCTCCGCCGACCAGGCCCATACCCATCTTCACTCCGGTCAAATGGACCGTGCTGGTGGCCTCGGACCGCGACTACTACGACACGATGCGGGTGGTCCGAGGCGCGGCCTGGTCCTCTGTCGCGTTTCCGGCTCACGTCACCGAGCGGCGGATCCTGCTGGCCGGGACCCATGTGCGCATCGGCCGGCGGAGTGCGGCCCGTGATATTGAACCGGAGATCGACCTGGCTGGGCCGGCCCCTGACCCGGGTATCAGCCGGCTGCACGCGTTCCTGATCGCCCGGCCGGACGGCAGCTGGGCGGTCCTCGATTCGGGCTCGGCCAACGGGACGCTCCTCAACGGCCGCCGGATCACCCCCGGGGACCTAGTCCCCTTGCACGAAGGTGACCGTCTCAATCTCGGCGTCTGGACCGCGATCACAATCCACCGTGGGTAATGGGACGACGCAGGGCCCGCCCTCTGGTATGAACTAATCCAGACGGCACCGGAAGAACCGGTGCGGCAGAGACGGTTTTGGCGGTCGGGCCCATGACAACGAGCGTCGGCATTTCGCCGGTCCCGCGGGCCTCCGCGCCGGCGGGAGGCGGCGCCTGGTGGCGGTCTCGCCTGGACGGGGCCACCACCCCCGCGCGGCTCCGGCTGCTGCTCGCTCTCCTGGTCCTGCTCAGCCTGGCGTGGGGCGTGCTCGCCGCGCTGACCGCCGACCAGCACGCGTCGGCGGCCGCCGATGTGGTCGCGGTCAGCGAGCCGCTGAGCCTGGACGCGGAGCAGATCTACACGAGCCTGTCGGACGCCGACGCCACCGCGGCCAACGCGTTCCTGGCCGGAGGCCTGGAGCCCGCCGCGGCCCGGCAGCGCTACCAGGCCGACATCACCCAGGCTGCCATCCGGATCGAGGCGGCCAGCGCGCTGGTCGGTTCGTCTGCCGCCCGGACGCAGCTGCCCGGTCACCTGGCGACGCAGGTGTCGGCGGCCGGCTCGGCCATCGGGGACGACCTGGCCACCTTGTCCGGCGAGCTGCCCGCCTACACCGAGGAGGTGGGCACCGCCCGCGCCAACAACCGGCTCGGCCTGCCGCTCGGCGCGGCTTACCTCCGGGAGGCCTCCGCGTTGTCGCGCGGGACGCTGCTGCCCGCGGCCAGTGACATCTACACCCGGGAGAGCGCGCTGCTGACCTCAGCCAGCGCGCAGGCCACCGGGCTGCCGCTGATCGTGGTCGCGGTGGTGGTCGGCCTGGGTCTCGGCTATGTGTTCTGGCGTTCGTCCCGGTGGCTGGCCCGGCACACCCACCGGGTAGTCAACTACGGGCTGCTGCTGGCCGCGCTGGCCGGACTGGTGTCCCTGGTGTGGCTGGCCGGGGCGTTCGTGATCGGCCGGGCCGACCTGCTGCACGCCCAGCAGCAGGGCTCCGCGCCGGCCCAGGCGTTCGCCCGTGCGGAGGTGGCGGCCCTGCAGGCACACGCGGACGAGAGCCTCACCCTGATCGACAACAGCGGGGAGGACGCCTACCAGCAGGACTACCTGGCCCAGCAGAAGCTCCTCGGGCCGGGACCAGGCACGCTGCTGGCCGCGGTGCAGGCGTCGGCCGCTAGCGGCGGCCCGGGAGGCGACGTCGCGGCGCAGGCCCGCGCCTGGTACCAGGCGCACGCGGCGCTGCGGGCGAAGGACGACGCCGCGGACCACGCCGCCGCCGTGACGTCCGCCCAGACCGGCGACGCCGCCACCGCGTTCGCCCGGCTGTCCAAGACGCTCAGCGACGGGACCGCCAGCCACCAGGCCACCTTCGCCGCCAGCGCGCGCGGCGGCCGGGACGCGTTCACCGCCCTGGCCGCGGGCATGATCGTGGCGGCGCTGGTGATGGTGGCGGGCTGCGTCTGGGGCCTGAGCCGCCGGCTCGCGGAGTACCGGTGAACGCGCGGCTCCGCCTCTGGCGGCGGGTCCTGCTGGTGGTTCTCGCGGCGTCCGGGCTGGCGCTGGGGACCGTGGCGGCCGCCGCCGCGCCGGGCCAGCCGGCCGCCGTCCGGGCGGCCAAGGCAGTGCGCGCGCCCGCAGCCACCGCGTGCGACCCGAAGGCCAGCAGCCTGCGCCCGTCCGGGCCGCCGCAGGTGACCTCCGGCTCGTTCATGGCCAGGATCCGCGCCCGCGGCTTCCTCATCGCGGGGGTGGACCAGAGCACCTACCACTTCGGCTTCCTCAACCCGCTGAGCCAGCAGATCGAGGGCTTCGACATCGACATGGTCCAGGCGGTGGCCAAGGCCATCTTCGGCGACACGCACAACAGGGTCCGGTTCAAGGCGATCTCGGACGCGCAGCGGATCCCCGACATCACCTCGGGCGCCGTGGACATCGTGGCGCACACGATGACGATCACCTGCGACCGGCTGACGAAGGTCGACTTCTCCAGCGTCTACTTCGACGCGGCCCAGCGGGTGCTGGTGCTGAAGGACTCCCACGTGAAAAGCCTGGCCGGCCTGCGCGGCCAGAAGGTCTGCGCGACTAGGGGGTCCGACTCGCTCGACCGCATCGGGGCGGCCGGGGCCGTGAAGGTCGCCGTCCCGTACTGGACCGACTGCCTGGTGCTGCTCCAGCAGGGCGAGGTGGCCGCGATCTCCACCGACGACTCGATCCTGGACGGGCTCGCCGCGCAGGACCCGTGGACCACGCTGGTCGGGCCGCGGCTCACCGACGAGCCGTACGGCCTGGCGATTTCCAGGCAGCACCCGGAGTTCGTCCGGTTCGTGAACGCGGTCCTGCAGCAACTGCGGACGAACGGCCAGTGGGCCCAGAGCTACGCGCACTGGATAGGCGGCAAGGCGTCCCCCCCGCAGGCACAGTACGCGGGCTGACCGATGACGGGCCAGACGATGGGGGCGCTGACGAGGGGAGCGCGGTGGCGATGAGCACGTGCACGAGCTGCGGCGGGACTATCGAGGACGGGTACTGCAACGTCTGCGGCCTCGCCGCCGCCCCGGCTCCGGCCGTGTCCCAGGCTCCGGCCGTGTCCCAGGCCTCGGGCGCGTCCCCGGCCGTGTCCCAGGCCCCGGCCGTGTCCCAGGCCTCGGGCGCGTCCCCGGCCGCGAGCGGCCCGGCCGGGTCGCCCTCGGCCGGGTCGCCGTCGGCAGGGTCGGGCCCGGCGGGCAGCCGCCGGACCTCGGGCACCCGGGGGTCCCGGCGGACCAGCGGCCGGTCGGCGCGGGGGCGACTCGGCGCGGGGCTAGTCGAGATCCCGCCGGTGCCCTACCGCGACCCGGCCAGCGCCGTGCTCGCCGACCCGCAGGTCCCGGAGAGCCGGCGCTTCTGCGCCGGCTGCGAGCAGCCCGTCGGGCGCGGCCGGGACGGCCGGGCGGGGATGACCGAGGGTTTTTGCCGCAACTGCGGCACCCGGTTCTCGTTCAGCCCGAAGCTGGAGCCGGGCGACCTGGTGGCGGGACAGTACGAGGTGCTCGGCTGCCTGGCCTTCGGCGGGCTCGGCTGGATCTACCTGGCCCGCGACCGCAATGTCAGCGACCGCTGGGTGGTGCTCAAGGGCCTGCTGAACAGCGGGGACGCGGATGCCATGGCGGCCGCGGTCGCCGAGCGCCAGTTCCTCGCCCAGGTGGAGCACCCGAACATCGTCCGGATCTACAACTTCGTCCAGCACGCGGACCGGCGGACCGGGGAGTCGGCCGGGTACATCGTGATGGAGTACGTGGGCGGCAATTCGCTCAAGCAGATCCTGCAGGACGCGCGGCGCAACGGCGGCTCGGTGCCGCTGGCGCATGCGATCGCGTACGCCATCGAGGTGCTGCCGGCGCTGGGCTACCTGCATGATCGCGGGCTGGTGTACTGCGACTTCAAGCCGGACAACGTCATCCAGACCGAGGAGCAGCTCAAGCTCATCGACATGGGCGGCGTGCGCCGGATCGACGGCGACGAGCCCATCTACGGGACCGTCGGCTACCAGGCGCCCGAGATCGCGACCGACGGGCCGTCGGTGTCGTCGGACCTGTTCACGGTGGCGCGGGCCCTGGCCGTGCTCACCTTCGATTTCAAGGGCTACCAGAGCAGCTACAGGTTCACCTTCCCGGACGGGGTGCCGCTGCTCGAGCAGCAGGAGTCGTTCGCCCGGTTGCTGCGCCGCGGCACCGACGCCGATCCGGACCGGCGCTTCGGCTCGGCCGGGGAAATGGCCGAGCAGCTCACCGGTGTGCTGCGCGAAGTGCTCGCGGTGGCCGACGGCACGCCACGGGCCGCGTTCTCTACCGTGTTCAGCCCCGAGCTCCAGGCCATCGGGACGGAGCTGACCTGGGGGGATGCTCCCCGGGACCGCCGCGCTCTGGCCGCGCCGGGTGCCGCGGAGATCATCGCGGGGATGCCGATGCCCCAGGTGGACAGGGCCGATCCGGCGGCCGGCTACCTGGCCACGCTGGCCGGGCTCGATTCCAGCCCGCGCGCGGCCGCACTGGCCAGCGCCGTCTCGGGTGACGCGACCGTGCCCGCCGAAGTGGCCACGTCCGCCGAGACGCGGCTGGCGCTGGCGCGCGCCCAACTCGACGTCGGCGACTACGACGGAGCCGGCGTCACGCTGGCCGAACTGGCCGCCGAGGATCCGTCCGACTGGCGGATCGCCTGGACCGACGGCCTGCGCCGGCTGGCGGTCAGCGACATCGGCACCGCGGGAAACGCCGCCGGGCCCGCCACTCCCACCGCCAGCGCCGCCACCGCCGGCGCCGCGTTCAGCGCGGTCTATGACGAGCTGCCCGGTGAGCTCGCGCCCAAGCTCGCGCTGGCCTTCGCGGCCGAGGCCGCCGGGGACGCCGCGTCGGCCAGCCGTTACTTCAAGCTCGTCTGGACGGTGGACCGGTCGTGCATCAGCGCGGCGTTCGGCCTGGCCCGGGCCTGCCTGGCGGCGGGCGACCGGCCCGGCGCGATCGCGGCGCTCGCGGCGGTACCGGAGACGTCCAGCCATCACGCGGCGGCGCAGATCGCCGCGGTCCGGATCCTGGTGTCGTCCGGCGCGACCGGCGATGACCTGCGGCAGGCCGACGGCCGCATGGGCCGGCTGGCCCTGGACGAGGCGCGCCGTCAGCAGCTCACCGTGGAGATCCTGCGCGCCGCCCTGGGCTGGGCCGGCTCCGGGCAGACCCCGGCGCCCAGCCAGGCCCCGGCGCCCGGCCAGACACCGAATTCCGGTTCCGGGCGGCACGCCTCCGCCGCCGGCCTCATCCTCGGCTGCGAACCGAACGAGCGCTCGCTGCGCTTCGGCCTGGAACGCGGCTACCGGGCGCTGGCCCGGCTGACGTCGGACCGCAGCCGCCGGATCCAGCTGGTGGACATGGCCAACGCGATCCGGCCGAAGACCTGGTCATGACCGTGCCGACGATGACCAGGGACCAGGCCGGGGCCGCGGTCAAGGCGGCCGTGGCCGAGCGTGACGCGATCCAGGCCAACCTGCTCGAGCTGGACTCCAGCTTCGGCAAGCAGCTGCTGGCCGGGGCCGAACTCACCGGGGCCACCAAGCGGCGCTGGGACGCGACCGCGGCTACGCTGGCCACCCTGTGGCAGGTCTACTCGGCCTACTCGGCCGTGGTCGACCAGGCTGCCGAGGCGGTCACCAGGCACCTCGGACCGCGCGAGCTCGCCGCGATCACCGGGCTCCTCGCCGGACGTTCGGTCCATCTGGCGTCGGGTCCTGCCCCGCTGGCCGGCCGTGACCTGGCCGACCCCGGCCGCGAGGAGCTGACCCTGGCCACTGCGATGGCCCGGATGCGCGCCGCGTTCACCGCAGTGACCGAGGTGGTCTCCGCCGCCGAGCAGGTCTGGACCGAGGTGGCGGGCCGACTGGACGCGGCCGGCGCCGAGCTGGCCCGGGTGACGCCGCTGGCCGCCACGCTCGGGGACGAGTCGCTGGCCGGCGACCTCACCGCCGCCCAGGGCCAGCTGGCCCGGCTGCGCGACACCCTGAACTCCGACCCGCTGGCCCTGCAGCTCGGTCCATCGGGGGCAAGAGGTCCGGGTGGCGGCAGGGTCGATACCGCCGCGGCGGACCGCCTCGCCGAGCGGGTCGCCGCCACGGCGACCCGGATCGATGAGATGGTCCGGCTGCGGGACCAAGCCCGCCAGCGCGTCGCCGAGGTGACGACGGCCGCGGCGACGGCCCGTTCGGCCCGCGAGGACGCGGTGGCCGCCTGGCAGCGGGCCGCGGCGAAGATCGCCCCCCGGGCGCTGCCGCCCCCGCCCGCCGACCTGGCTGACCTGGCCGCCCGGCTGGCCAGTCTCGGCACGCTGCTGGCCGGCGGCCGGTGGACGCGCCTGGCGTCCGAGCTGGACCTGCTCGACCGCGAGCTGGCCACCGCGACGGCCGGCTTCAAGGAGGCCGAACGAGCCGCGGTGGCGGCGATCGCGAAGCGTGACGAGCTGCGTGCGCTGCTCGGCGCTTACCAGGCCAAGGCCGCCCGGCTCGGGGCGGTCGAAGACCCCGGCCTGGCCGAACGGTACGACCGGGCTCGTGACCTGCTCTGGACGGCGCCCTGCGAGCTGGCCGCGGCCGAGGCCGCGGTGGCCGGCTACCAGCAGGCTGTCCTGGGAATACAGCAATCCGACCCCGGACGCTGACATGACGGCCCGCGACCTGGATGATGGCCAGATGCACGATGGCAATACGGGAGTTTCCTGCCCCACCTGCGGTGGCCCGGCCGGCGCCGCGGACAGCTTCTGCGAGTCCTGCGGGACCGAACTCGCCCCGCCTGTCAGCAGCGCCGGCTCGCCCGGGTACGCCGCGCAGTGCCCGGTGTGCTCGCTCGACGAGTCGGCCGAGCCCGGCCCGATCAGCGCCGAGGGCTATTGCGAGTCGTGCGGCCGCAAGGTGCCGTCCGGCCGGGACCACGTTGAGCTCAACCTCGAGCTGCTGGCCGGGGTCACCGATCGCGGCCTGCGGCATCCGCGCAACGAGGACGCGATGGCCCTGGCGACCACAGAAACGCCGGCCGGGCCGGTGGCGATCGTCGTGGTCTGCGACGGGGTGTCCTCCTCGCCGAACCCGGACGACGCGTCGCTGACCGGGGCGCAGGCGGCGGTACGGATGCTGCTCACCTCGATCAGGCGCGGCGATGACCCGGACGAGGCATCCGTCGCGGCGGTACGCCAGGCCCATGAGGCCATGGCCATCCTGGGTTCGCCCTCCCGGGCGCCGTCGGCCACCTACATTTCCGCGATCGTCGGCCCGGACGCGGTCACCGTCTGCTGGCTCGGTGACAGTCGCGCCTACTGGCTAGCCTCGGAGTCCGAGCCTGCCCGGCTGACCAGGGACGACTCGCTCGCCGAGGAGATGGTCGCGCAGGGTGAGATGACCGAGGCGCAGGCCATGGCCTCGCCGCAGGCACACGTGATCACCCGCTGGCTCGGTGCGGACGTGGTCACGCCGCGGCCGCACGTCGCGCGGTTCGAGCCGCCCGGACGCGGGGTCGTGCTGGTCTGCTCCGACGGGCTGTGGAACTACCGGCCCGAGCCGGCCGGCCTGGCCGAGCTCGCGCTCCCGGCCGCGTTCCACGATCCGTCCAGCGCCGCCGACGCGCTGCTGAAGTTCGCCCTGGACGCGGGCGGCATGGACAACATCACCGTCGTGCTGGTGCCGTTCCCGCTCGTGCGGGCCGCGCCGTTACCAAGGAGAATCCCCCATGACCGACTCCGGCTTCACCGTCGACGTCGACCAGAACCAGTACCTGCCTGAGGGCGGCCGCGCGGTGAGCGCGGTGGTCACGGTGGCGTCCGGGGCGGACGTCGCCCTCGCGGCTCCGGGGGGCTCGGGGGCGTCCCCCCCGGAGCCAGCAGAGCGCCGGGCGGCGGCGCGGACAGTGCCGAGATCATCATCATCGACTGCTCGGGGTCGATGGATTATCCGCCGGTCAAGATGTCCCAGGCCCGGGCGGCCACCGCCGCCGCGATTGACGTAGTCCGCGACGGCGTGGGGTTCGCGGTGGTCGCGGGCACCAGCACCGCCTGGCCGGTGTTCCCGCCGGACGGGAGCATGGCGGTCGCGAACGCGGCGACACGGGCCGCGGCCAAGCAGGCGGTGGCCGGGCTGCGGGCCAACGGCGGAACCGCCATCGGCAAATGGCTCGGACTCGCCCGGCAGGTCTTCGCGGGTTACCCGGCCCAGCTGCGGCATGCCATCTTGCTCACCGACGGCAAGAACCAGCACGAGACGCCTGAACAGCTCGCCGCCGAGCTCAGCCAGTGCGAGGGCACCTTCAGCTGTGACTGCCGTGGCGTGGGCACCGACTGGGAGGTCCGCGAGCTGCGGACGGTCTCGACCGCGCTACTCGGCACGGTGGACATCGTCCCTGACCCAGCCGGGCTGGCAGCCGACTTCGAGGCCATGATGCAGACCGCGATGGGCAAGCAGGTCGCCGACGTGTCGCTGCGGGTGTGGACGCCGCAGACCGCCACGCTCAAGTTCGTCAAGCAGGTCGCGCCCGCGGTCGAGGACCTGACCGGTCGGCGCACCCAGACGGGTCCGCAGGCAGGCGACTACCCGACCGGGGCGTGGGGACCGGGGGAGAGCCGCGACTACCACGTCGGCGTCGAGGTCAACCCGGCAGGCGTCGGTCAGGAGATGCTGGCCGCGCGGATCAGCCTGGTGGCCGGGTCCGAAGTTCTCGGCCAGGGCCTGGTCCGTGCGATCTGGACCGATGACGAGGCGCTCTCCACCAAGATCAACCCGCGGGTGGCGCACTACACTGGCCAGGCCGAACTCGCCGTCGCCATCCAGGAGGGCCTGGAGGCGCGCAAGCAGGGCGACGAGGAGACCGCGACGGCCAGACTTGGCCGGGCGGTGGCGCTGGCGCACCAGTCAGGCAACGAGGACACCGCCAAGCTGCTGGCCAAGGTGGTAGACGTGGTTGATGTGGAGTCCGGCACGGTCCGGTTGAAGAACAAGGTCGAGGACGCCGACGAGATGGCCCTCGACACCCGGTCGACCAAGACTGTCCGGGTGAAAAAATAGCCGAAGGAGGCGGCGATGACGGTATGTCCCAGCGGGCACGACTCGGCCAGCGATGACTTCTGCGACGTCTGCGGCATGCGCATCGGCGGCGCCCCGCCGTCGCCTGCCTCCGCCCCCGCCTCCGCGCCTGCCCCCGCCTCCGCCCCTGTCTCCGCCTCCGCCTCCGCCCCCGCCTCCGCCGAACCCTGCCCCCGTTGCGGCACCCCCAGGACCGGCCAGTTCTGCGAAGCCTGCGGCTACAACTTCGCCGGTCCCCGCTTCACCCCCGCCCCGCCTCCGCCGCCCGCCTCCGGGGGCCACAGCTCCGCCGAGCCCGCTCCTGCCGCCTCCGGCGGCTACAGCACCGCCCAGCCGCCACTGCCTGGGTCCACCATTCCTCCGACCTCCGTGGCCTCTCCTGCCCTGTCCGTCCCGCCGGCCCCTGCGGGGGAGCCCGCTCCGTCAATCCCCTCGCCGTCGCCGTCGATGTCCTCGTTCCCGTACCCGCAGGCCACCTGGACCGCGGTGGTGGGCGCGGACCGCGCCTACTACGAGCGGGTGCAGGCGGTCACCGGACCGGAAGGCGCGGCCGTCGCGTTCCCCTCCTACTGCGCCGAACGGCGTTTCCAGCTCGTCGGCAACCAGATGCGGATCGGGCGACGCAGCGTGTCACGCGGCCTGGCGCCGGAGATCGACCTGACCGGGCCGCCCGCCGACCCGGGCATCAGCCGGCTGCACGCGGTGCTGATCGCGATGCCGGACGGCAGCTGGGCCGTGCTCGATCCCGGGTCGGCCAACGGCACCCTGGTCAACGACTCCGAGATAGGGATCGGGGACCAGGTGCCCCTGCAGGACGGCGATCGGATCAACCTCGGAGCCTGGACCGCGATCACCGTGCACCGGAGTTAGGAAAATCTCTACCGGGAGTAGGGCATCGGCGTATAACGACGGAGGATCGCAGGCACTAACGTATGCACATGATCACCAACCCGTCGTCGCCAGACCATGCCGAGATCGACCTTGATCCCGCGGCCGGCGTCAGCGACAGGGGCCTACGGCATCACCGTAACGAGGACGCGATGGTCCTGGTCGCCGAGCGGGCGCCAGACGGTCCGGCGGTGGTGGCCGTGGTCTGCGATGGCGTCTCTTCCTCGGCCCGTCCCGACGAGGCGTCCCAGGCGGCCGCGCACGCCTCGCTGCCAGTGCTGGTGGCCGCGGTGCAGGCGGGCGAGGATCTCGGCGCGGCCTCGCTGGCCTCGGTGGCGGCGGCCCGCCGGGCAGTGGCGGACCTGCAGGGGGCCGGGGGTGACACCTCGGCGACCACGTTCGTGTCCGCGGTGGCGAGCGAATACGAGGTGACCTTGTGCTGGCTGGGCGACAGCCGCGCCTACTGGCTTGGACAGCCGGCATCCGAATCCCGGCTGCTCACCCGCGATGACTCGGTGGCCGGCGGCATGGTCGCGGCCGGCCTGGTGGACGAGGCCGCGGCGATGGCCTCGCCGCACGCGCACGTGCTGACCCGCTGGCTGGGCGGCGACGAAGCGGACCTGGCCGACGACCCGGACCGCGCGCCGCACGTCGAGCGGTACACGCCGCCCGGAGCCGGGGCCCTGCTCATCTGCTCCGACGGCCTGTGGAACTACCTGGCCGAGGCCGCGGATCTCGCCGGGCTCGCGCTGCCCAAGGCGCTCACCGACCCGCTCGGCGCCGCCGCCGACATGGTGAAGTTCGCGATCGACGCCGGCGGCGCCGACAACATCACCGTCGTCCTGATCCCCTACCTCGGCCCCGAGACCTGAGCGAACGACTTGACCCCGGATTTGCTCACCCTGGAACCCTCACCCTCAGTACTTGGGCCCGACGAACTCGTCGAGGCGCGCCACCGCTTCGCGGCGGGCCACGGATATGGCGTTGCGTCGGGAGAAACGCCAGGCGACCCCGAGCTGATCCAAGGTCTCACCGCACAGCCGGAGAATGTCCTCGGATTCATTGGTAAACATATAGCGCGGATACTCGTACCAATGGTCACCATCGGCGAGATGTGCCCGTACCCGGTTCATCCCGCGATAACCGTCCGAGTGGAACAGCCCGCGGGCAAATCCACCGGGATTCACCGTCACAATAGCTAATTGCCATGGTTGCAGTTCGATTTTACGCAAATGCTTCCGACCCGGCCCGTGCTGCGGGAACAGACACGGCCAGTGCCGGGAGCAGCTTTTCACCTCGGTGCAGCCAGCGTTCTGCTGAGTACGACCTTGATGGCCGGCCTGACGGCGCTCATGGCCCGCGCCACTCCAGCAGGAGCCCAGGCCAAGCGTCCGCGCACATGATCGCGCAGTTTCCATACCTTCTCGTCTCGCGCGCCGGCCATGCTTATGCAGCCATCTCCCAGATAGAGACCGAGCAGGTAGGCGTAGTCTGCTTGCGGTTCGGGCAGCATCGGGTTCTGAGGCGCGCACCTGGGGCTGACGGCGCGGCAGACTGGCGCCGACCGGATGCGTCGACGCCAGCAGTCGAATGTTCCCCGTGAGATGCCAATGCGATATGCTTAGTGGCATTTACGGAGCTGCGGTGCATCCCGCGTTCCATGATGCCACCGACATTTACGACGTACATCGGAACTGTACATAATCGCATTATGACAGAGCCGCACTGACATTCTGAGTCTGTGCAATTTGCCTTCTGGGTGCCCCGGAGTGGGATTCGAACCCACACTTTAGCGGTGCTTTGAGACCGCATGCTCTACCTGTTGGCGTATCGGGGCGCAGCTCGCCCCATGGGGAGCGGCACGATGAACAATCTACCTCGTCAAGGTACGCTCGTCAGCATGAGCCAGAACCCGTTGCGTGTCGTGATCGCCGAGGACGAGGCCCTGATCCGGCTCGACCTCAAGGAGATGCTGGAAGAGGAGGGCTATTCGGTCGTCGCCGAGGCGGGCGACGGCGAGTCCGCCGTCGAGCATGTCACGGCGCTGCGCCCGGATCTGGCCATCCTGGATATCAAGATGCCGGTCCTCGACGGCATCTCGGCCGCCGAGCGGATCGCCGCCGAGCGGATCGCCCCCGTCGTGATCCTGACCGCGTTCTCCCAGCGCGAGCTGGTCGAGCGGGCCCGCGACGCGGGCGCGATGGCCTACCTGGTCAAGCCGTTCACCAAGGCCGACCTGGTGCCGGCCATCGAGATGGCGGTCAGCCGGTTCGCCGAGATCCGCGCGCTCGACACCGAGATCGACACGCTGCGCGAGCGGCTCGAGGTCCGCAAGCTGCTTGACCGGGCCAAGGGCCTGCTCCAGTCCGAGCACGGGCTGACTGAGCCAGAAGCCTTCCGCTGGATCCAGAAGACGTCGATGGACCGCCGTCTCACCATGCGCACGGTGGCCGAGGCGGTCATCGAGGGCAGCATGCGCGTTCCCGCGGAAACGCCGCAGCCCTGAGCCCAACGGCCGCAGCCCTGAGCGCCGCAGCACCTGAGGTGCGGACAAGCGAGAACCCGGGGAGCCGTTGGTGCCGTGTCCGCCTTCCCCGGCTGACACGTTGTCTACTTGGACCCCCCGGGCCCGCCGTCACCACGTTAGCGACCCGGCGCCTCGGGGCGCAAAAGCAGGCCCGGGCCGGCGCTGAGCTCAGCTGCCGATTACTCCCTGTTCGCGCAGCGGATCGACGCCGTTGACCTCGCGTCCGGGTACCTGGTCCCTGATCAGGCAGGTAAGCCGCGCGGTGCACACGCGCCTGGCCGGCCGCGTCGGTAATGACGATCTCGTACGTGGCGAGTGTCCGGCCGCCGTGCGCCAGGGTGGCGACCGCGGTGACCTCCCCGTCCCGGGCGCCGCGGTGGTGCGTCGCGCTGATCTCGATGCCGACCACCACCCGGCCCGGGCCGGCGTGCAGCGCCGCGGCCAGCGACCCGATGGTCTCCGCGAGTACGCAGGAGGCGCCGCCGTGCAGCAGGCCGTACGGCTGGACGTTGCCGGCCACCGGCATCGTCGCCACGACCTCGGTCCCGGATGCCGACAGGATCTTGATGCCCATGCTGTGCGCCAGGGTGCCCTCGGCGGTCGTCACCGCGACAGCCCTGTCCAGCATCTCCTGGTCCATCCGTACCTCCCCATATCACCGCTCGGTCCACGTCAAGGGTGCCATGCGCCCGGCCGCCGTCCCGAAAGTGGCACCCAAAGCCGATGCAGCCGCACGCCATAGCCACTTGACCAGCCCCAGATTCCGTCACATTTTGTGTGCGATGTGGGCGTGACTTTGGTCTTGTTAACGCTCACAATTCAAGTTGGAACCTGTTTAGGAAGGGAGCGCATCATGCGCGAGATCGGAAGACAGCGACGTCTCCGTCGGTCGGTAACCATCGGGCTGGCCGCCATGGTGGCGATCGCCGTCGGCGGTTCCCTAGCAGCCACCCAGGCCAAGGCGGCGAGCACCACGCCTGCCGCGGCCAGGGCAGGGTTGGGGGGCCTGTCCGTCAGCAAGCAGTTCTTCGGGACCACGGTGGAGCCTTACACCGGCAAGAACACCGCGGTATTCCGTTACACGCTCAGCAACAACCGGGGCATGCGGGTCCAGATCATCACCTACGGCGGGACCGTCCAGAGCATCTGGGTGCCGGGCCGGAACGGCCGGGCCGCCGACGTGGTGCTCGGCTTCAAGACCCTGGCCGACTACGTCAAGTTCAACAGCCCGCCGGTGGCCCCGACTACCGGTGTGTACTTCGGCGAGACCGTCGGCCGGTACGCCAACCGGATCGCCAAGGGCGCGTTCAGCCTGGTCCAGCCGGGCCAGGGCACGGTCAACTACACCCTGCCCGTCAACAACGGGCCGAACGCCCTGCACGGCGGGATCGTCGGCTTCGGCAACCACATCTGGGCCGACAAGCCGGTCGTCACCAGCACCGCCGTCGGCGTGCAGCTCACCCTGGTCAGCCCGAACGGTGACGAGGGCGCCAAGGCCGGGTCCCCGGGCTGCCCGGCCGGCTGCACCGGCTACCCCGCCCAGATCAAGGTCGTGCTGACCTACACCCTGAACAACGCCAACCAGCTGGTCCTGCGCTACCGGACCACCAACCAGTCCACGAAGCTCAACACGGTCCTCAACCTGACCAACCACAGCTACTTCAACCTGGCCGGCGAGAGCTCGTTCCCCGGCTCGGCCTACGGCCAGCTGATCCAGATCAACGCGAACAGGTACACGCCGACCGACACCACCTCGATCCCGCTCGGCTACAACGCGTCCGTGTTCGGCACGCCGTTCAACTTCACCCGCTTCTTCCCGATGGGCGCCCGGATAGCAGACGTCAGCGCGCCGGACAATTCCCCCGGCTTCAACCAGCTCCTGGAAGCGCAGGGCTATGACCACAACTGGGTGCTGAACAAGCAGACCCGGGCCACCACCGGCCCGCTCGGGCTCAACCTGTGCGCCATCGCCTTGGACCCGGGCAGCGGCCGCCATCTCACCGTCTGGACGGACCAGCCCGGCGTCCAGTTCTACACCAGCAACTTCCTGACCGGGACGCTGGTGGGCATCAGCGGCCACGCTTACCGCCAGGGCCAGGCGTACACCTTCGAGACCCAGCACTTCCCGAACTCGCCCAACCAGCCCAACTTCCCCTCCACCGAGCTGAAGGCGGGCCAGACCCAGAACACGACCACCATCTTCGCCTTCTAGGCGTAACACCTCGCGACACCGCTTAACCCCGGGGTCCCCGTCCGCCACCTGCCACACGCAGCCGGCGGACGGGGACCCCGCAGCCCGTTCGGACCATAGGATCGGAACGTGGCGACAGACGTAACGAGCCAGGGCCGCTTGCTGCTGCTAGACGGTCATTCGCTGGCCTACCGGGCATTCTTCGCGCTGCCGATCGAGAACTTCTCCACCACCACGGGGCAGCCGACCAACGCGGTCTACGGCTTCACCGCGATGCTGATCAACGTGCTGCGCGACGAGAAGCCCACCCATATCGCGGTGGCGTTCGACCGGGGCGAGCCGACGTTCAGGCACGAGCAGTACGTCGAGTACAAGGCCAACCGCCGTGAGACGCCTGATGACTTCCGCAGCCAGCTCAGCCTGATCTTCGAGGTGCTCGACGCGCTCGGCATCAGGCGGCTGTCCGCGCCCGGCTACGAGGCCGACGACCTCATCGCCACGCTGGCCACGCAGGCCGCGGCGCAGGACATGGACGTCCTCATCGTCACCGGCGACCGCGACGTGATCCAGCTGGTCTCGGACCGGGTGACGGCGCTGATGACCAGGCGGGGCATCACCGAGATGACCCGCTTCACGCCGGAGACCGTGGCCGAGAAGTACGGGCTCTCCCCGGCCCAGTACCCCGACTTCGCCGCGGTGCGCGGCGACCCGAGCGACAACCTGCCCGGCATCCCCGGCGTGGGGGAGAAGACCGCCACCAAGTGGATCGCGGAGTTCGGCTCGCTGCAGGCCCTGGTCGACCGGGTGGACGAGGTCAAGGGCAAGGCCGGCGACGCGCTGCGCGAGCATCTCGGCAGCGTGCTGCGCAACCGCCAGCTCACCGCGCTGCTCACCGACCTGCCCGCCGAGACCGTCGGCGCGGTGCCCGGCGACCTGCTGCCGGTGGCCTGGGACCGGGAGAAGATCCACCAGCTCTTCGACACGCTCCAGTTCAAGGTGCTCCGCGAGCGCCTCTACCAGACTCACCCGCACGGCCTCATCGGCGCGACCGGCTCGGACCCCGCCAGCCCGCTCGGCGGCGCCGCGGCCCGGCCGGAGAAGGCGGCTTTCGAGGTGGTGACCGAGCTGCTCGGACCGGACCAGGTCGCGGCCTGGCTGGCCGCCCATTCTTCGGCCGAACGGTCCGGCGTGTCTGTCACCGGAACCTGGGGGCGCGGCACGGGCAACGTGACCGGCATGGCGATCGCCGCCCCGGACGGCCACGGCGCCCATCTGGACCCGGCCCAGCTCACCGAGGCCGACGAGCGTGCCCTGGCGGCCTGGCTGGCCGACGCCGCCCACCCGAAGGTGCTGCACGACGCCAAGGGCCCGATGCACGCGTTCGCGGCCCGCGGCCTGCCGCTGGCCGGGCTGGCCTGCGACACGGCGCTGGCCGCCTACCTGGCGCTGCCCGGCCAGCGCACGTTCGACCTGGCCGACCTGGCGCTGCGCTACCTGGGCAAGGAGCTGCGCGAGGAGGCCGAAGACGGCCAGCTGACGCTGGACGGCTCCGGTGAGCGGGACGCCGCGGCCGCCCTGGTGCTGCGCGCCCAGGCCACCCTCGAGCTGGCCGCGGCCCTGGAGGAGGACCTGGACCGGCGCGAGTCGGTGGCGCTGCTGCGCGAGCTCGAGCTGCCGCTGGTCGACGTGCTGGCCAGGATGGAGCGCACCGGGATCGGCGCCGACATCGACCACTTCGCGGCCATGTCGTCCATGCTGCACGGCGAGGCCAAGGCGGCCGAGCAGGCCGCCTACGCGGTCGCCGGGCACGAGTTCAACCTCGGCTCGCCCAAGCAGCTGCAGGAGCTGCTGTTCAACGAGCTCGGGCTGCCCAAGACCAAGCGGATCAAGACCGGCTACACCACCGACTCCGAGGCCCTCACCAGCCTGCTCGCCCAGACGCAGCACCCGGTGCTCGAGCACCTGCTGCGCCACCGCGACGTGGCCAAGCTGATGTCGATCGTCGACTCGCTGATCCCGATGGCCGGCGAGGACGGCCGGATCCACACCACGTTCAACCAGACCGTCGCGGCCACCGGCCGGCTGTCCTCCACCGACCCGAACCTGCAGAACATCCCGATCCGCAGCGAGCTCGGCCGCCAGATCCGGCTGGGCTTCGTGGTCGGCGAGGGCTACGAGTGCCTGCTGTCGGCGGACTACAGCCAGATCGAGCTGCGCATCATGGCGCACCTGTCCGAGGACGAGGCGCTGATCGCGGCGTTCGAGTCCGGGCACGACTTCCACGCCGCCACCGCGTCCCGGGTGTTCGGCCTGCCGCCCGAGGAGGTGGGCCCCGAGCTGCGGGCCAAGATCAAGGCGATGAACTACGGGCTGGCCTACGGCCTGTCCGCCTTCGGGCTCGCCAACCAGCTGCGCATCACGCCCGACGAGGCGCGCGGCCTGATGGAGGAGTACTTCTCCGAGTTCGGCGGCGTCCGGGACTACCTGCACGAAGTGGTCGCCCGGGCCCGGATGGACGGCTACACCGCCACCATGATGGGCCGCCGCCGCTACCTGCCCGACCTGACCTCAGACAACCGGCAGCGCCGCGAGATGGCCGAACGGATGGCGCTCAACGCCCCGATCCAGGGCTCGGCCGCGGACGTGATCAAGGTGGCGATGCTGGCCACCGGCAGCGCGCTGGCCGCGGCCGGGCTGCGCTCCCGGATGCTGCTGCAGGTCCACGACGAGCTCATCATCGAGGTGGCGCCCGGCGAGTTCGACGCCGCCCGCGACCTGGTGTGCGCCGCGATGGCCGGCGCCGCCTCGCTGCGGGTGCCGCTCGACGTGTCGGTCGGAACCGGCCGAAGCTGGGCCGAAGCGGCCCACTGATGCCCACTGAGACCACAGACTGAGGCCGTATTGTGGCCCGTCTCAATTGACCCTCCAGGTTTACTCTCATAAGCTGAACGCTGCGCCGTGTCCTCGTGCGTTCCGCCGTGATCACGTGACATCACATCACGTGATCGGGCTGGCGGCCCGCCGGGCGTGCCGTAGCTGGCCCCCGGGCTGGTTCCGGTAAGTCCTGGAAACCCTGGTCACCTGCACGATTATCGGCGTGTCCACAACTTCCCTGTCCGCATCCGGAGCCAACCCACACATGACGAGCAGCACGCAAGCCAACTCGACCCCCAAGGTGGCGGTCAACGACATCGGGTCCGAGGAGGCATTCCTCGCCGCGATCGACGAAACCATCAAGTATTTCAACGACGGTGACATCGTTGAAGGAACAGTCGTCAAGGTCGACCGAGACGAGGTCTTGCTCGATATCGGCTACAAGACAGAAGGCGTGATCCCGTCGCGCGAACTGTCCATCAAGCACGACGTCGACCCGCACGACGTCGTCAAGACCGGCGAGCACATCGAGGCCCTTGTCCTGCAGAAAGAGGACAAGGAAGGCCGGCTGATCCTGTCCAAGAAGCGGGCTCAGTACGAGCGCGCCTGGGGCACGATCGAGAAGATCAAGGAAGAGGACGGCGTGGTCACCGGCACGGTGATCGAGGTCGTCAAGGGCGGCCTGATCCTGGACATCGGGCTGCGCGGCTTCCTGCCGGCCTCCCTGGTGGAGATGCGCCGGGTCCGCGACCTGCAGCCGTACGTCGGCAAGGAAATCGAAGCCAAGATCATCGAGCTGGATAAGAACCGCAACAACGTGGTCCTGTCCCGGCGCGCCTGGCTCGAGCAGACCCAGTCCGAAGTCCGCCACACCTTCCTCAACACGCTGCAGAAGGGCCAGATCCGCAAGGGGCAGGTGTCCTCGATCGTCAACTTCGGCGCGTTCGTCGACCTGGGCGGCGTGGACGGCCTGGTGCACGTGTCCGAGCTGTCCTGGAAGCACATCGACCACCCCGGCGAGGTCGTCGAGGTCGGCCAGGAGGTCACCGTCGAGGTGCTGGACGTGGACATGGACCGCGAGCGCGTCTCGCTGTCGCTGAAGTCCACCCAGGAAGACCCGTGGCAGCAGTTCGCCCGGACCCACCAGATCGGGCAGGTCGTGCCCGGCCGGGTCACCAAGCTGGTCCCGTTCGGCGCGTTCGTCCGGGTCGAGGAGGGCATCGAGGGCCTGGTGCACATCTCCGAGCTGGCCGACCGGCACGTGGAGATCCCGGAGCAGGTCGTCCAGGTGGGCGACGAGATCTTCGTCAAGATCATCGACATCGACCTGGACCGGCGCCGGATCAGCCTGTCGCTCAAGCAGGCCAACGAGGGCACCATCGGCGAGGCGGTCGGCGACGACTTCGACCCGACCCTGTACGGCATGCCGGCCTCCTACGACGAGCAGGGCAACTACGAGTACCCGGAGGGCTTCGACCCGGAGACGGGCGAGTGGCTGCCCGGCTACGAGAAGCAGCGTGAGGAGTGGGAGCACCAGTACGCCGAGGCGCGGGCCAGGTTCGAAGCGCACCGGCGTCAGGTGGAGGAGTCCCGCCGTGCGGCGGACGAGGAGGAAGTAACCGTAGCCGAGGCCGGCGGTGAGTCCGGCGCGGCCAACGGCGCCCCGCGCGGCCCCCGTAGCGGCGCCCGCTCCGGCGGGTCCCGCCAGGCTGGCACACCCGGCGCCGTCACCTCGAGCTCGACCCCGGGCACCACCGCGGCCACCGGCACCCTGGCCTCCGACGAGGCCCTGGCGGCCCTGCGCGAGAAGCTGTCCGGCGGCCAGAGCTAGACCAGCAACACCAGAAGCGGCGCCCGCGATCGCGGGCGCCGCTTCTGCGCTCCCGGGCGGCGGACGCGCCAGTATGCTGCGTGACCGTGTCCCTAACGGAAGGCGGGGGCAGTGCTGCGAGTCGGGCTCACCGGAGGCATCGGATCGGGCAAGAGCGAGGTGTCCCGGCGGCTGGCGGAGCACGGCGCCGTGCTCATCGACGCGGACGTGGCCGCCCGGCAGGTGGTCGTTCCCGGCTCACCCGGGCTGGCCCGGATCGCCGCGGCCTTCGGCGACAGCGTGCTCCGCCCGGACGGCTCGCTGAACCGGGAGCGGCTAGGCAAGATCGTGTTCGGCGATCCCGGACTGCGCGCGAAACTGAACGAGATCGTGCACCCGCTGGTCCGCGAGTGGATGCGGGCAGCCGAGCGCGCCGCGGTGCAAGCCGCCGGGCCGCCCGGTCCCGTCATCGTGCACGACGTGCCGCTGCTGGCCGAGAGCCGCGGCCGGGCAGGCTTCGACGTGGTGATCGTGGTGGACGTGCCGCCCGAGCTCCAGGTCGAGCGGCTGGTCAGCCTGCGCGGCATGGCGCCGGATCAGGCCCGGGCCCGGCTGGCGGCCCAGGCCAGCCGGGAGCAGCGGCTGGCCGTCGCCGACGTCGTGATCGACAACTCCGGCTCCCTGGACGACCTGGACCGCCGCGTGGCCGACGTCTGGGCTGACCTGGAGCGCCGGGGGCAGGATTAGGCCACCGCGAACAGCGCCCACGGCTCGCCTTCGCCGTTCAGTTCGTAGCTGCCGCGCCCGGCGCCCGGGCGCCCGGCTGAGGGCGCCGGAATGTCGGACCCCCCGCCTAGAGTTGAACACTCGGAGGTCTAGGAGGTTGGGCACGTGCGTCCGGTTACCGATTTGCAGCGCAAGGTCGCGCCGTTCCAGGTCATCACCGACATGGTTCCGGCCGGCGACCAGCCGGCGGCGATCGGCGAGATCGAGAGGCGCGTCCGGGCCGGGGACGTGAACACGGTGCTGCTCGGCGCCACCGGCACCGGCAAGACCGCCTCGGTCGCCTGGATCGCGGAGCGGCTGCAGCGGCCGGTGCTCGTCATGCTGCCGAACAAGACGCTCGCCGCCCAGTTCGCCAACGAACTGCGCGAGATGCTGCCCGATAACGCGATCGAGTACTTCGTCTCCTATTACGACTATTACCAGCCAGAGGCGTACGTCCCGCAGACCGACACCTACATCGAGAAAGACTCCTCGATCAACTCCGAGGTGGAGCGGCTCAGGCACTCGGCCACTAATTCGCTGCTCACCAGGCGAGACACCATCGTCGTTTCCTCCGTCTCGTGCATTTACGGTCTCGGTACGCCGCAGGAATACGTGGACCGGATGCTCAAGGTCAAGCTGGGCGAGACCATCGAGCGGGACAAGCTGCTGCGCAGGCTGGTCGGCATGCAGTACGCCCGGAACGACGTGGCCTTCACCCGCGGCACGTTCCGGGTCCGCGGCGACACCATCGAAGTCATCCCGATGTACGAGGAGCTCGCGGTCCGGATCGAGATGTTCGGCGACGAAATCGAGCGGCTGATGACGCTGCACCCGCTCACCGGCGAGGTGATCAGCGAGGACACCGAGCTTTACATCTTCCCGGCCTCGCATTACGTGGCCGGGCCGGAGCGGATGGAGCGCGCCATCAACGGCATCGAGGCCGAGCTGGCCACCCGGCTCGGCGAACTCGAGCGCGGCGGCAAGCTGCTCGAGGCGCAGCGGCTGCGGATGCGCACGACCTACGACGTGGAGATGATGCGCCAAGTCGGCAGCTGCTCGGGGATCGAGAACTACTCGCGGCACATCGACGGCCGTGGGCCGGGCACCCCGCCGAATACCCTGCTCGACTACTTTCCCGAGGACTTCCTGCTGGTCATCGACGAGTCGCACGTGACCGTGCCGCAGATCGGCGCCATGTACGAGGGAGACGTGTCCCGCAAGAGGGTCCTGGTTGAGCACGGCTTCCGGCTGCCGAGCGCGATCGACAACAGGCCGCTGACCTGGGATGAGTTCCTCGACCGGATCGGCCAGACCATCTACCTGTCGGCCACCCCCGGGCCGTACGAACTTCAGCGCGTCGGGGGCGACGTGGTCGAGCAGGTGATCCGGCCGACCGGTCTGGTCGACCCCCAGGTGATCATCAAGCCGACCAAGGGCCAGATCGACGACCTCCTGCACGAGATCAGGCAGCGGGCCGAGCGTGACGAGCGGGTGCTGGTCACCACGCTGACCAAGCGGATGGCCGAGGACCTGACCGACTACCTGCTGGAGAACGGGGTCCGGGCCAGGTACCTGCACAGCGAGGTCGACACGCTGCGCCGGGTCGAGCTGCTGCGCGAGCTTCGGGTCGGCGAGTACGACGTGCTCGTCGGCATCAACCTGCTCCGCGAGGGCCTCGACCTGCCCGAGGTGTCGCTGGTGGCCATCCTGGACGCGGACAAGGAAGGTTTCCTGCGCTCCGGCACGTCGCTGATCCAGACCATCGGCCGCGCGGCCAGGAACGTGTCCGGCGAGGTGCACATGTACGCCGACACCGTCACGCCGTCGATGCAGCGGGCCATCGACGAGACCAACCGGCGGCGGGAGAAGCAGGTCGCCTACAACGAGGCGAACGGCATCAACCCGCAGCCGCTGCGCAAGCGGATCGCCGACATCCTGGACCAGATCGTCCGCGAGGACGCCGACACCGAGCAGCTGATCGGCGGCGGCGGCCGGCAGCAGTCCCGCGGCAAGGCGCCGGTGCCCGGGCTGTCCTCGCGCGCTCGCGCGGTCGCGGCGCAGGCGGGCGAGCGCACCGCGGCAGGCGAGCCGACGAAGGAGGCTAGCGCTGCCCGCGCCGAGCTCGTCGGCCTGATCACCGAGCTCACCGAGCAGATGCACACCGCCGCCGCGGAGCTGCACTTCGAGGTGGCGGCGCGGCTCCGCGACGAGATCCGGGAGCTCAAGGCCGAGCTCCGCGGCATGCACGCAGCCGGCGTCTGACGCCGCGATCCGCCGCCCCCGCACCTAACTAGCCCGGAACGGGTGAGGTGCCGGGGCCGCCAGCATGTGACGATCAGATCGTGGAAAGGACTACGTATGCGTGCGGCTGGCCCGGCCGGAGGCTGCCGTGACGTCCGCGGTGAGTCCGCAGAGCACGCCTGCCCAGCGCTGGCTCGCGCGTCTTAGCTTCGTGCTCGCGGCCGGGGCGATCGTGATTCTGGGCGTTTTTGCCGGGCTGAGGAGCCTGACGATGCTGGCCGTGGGCCTGGCGGCCGCCGCCGTGAGCCTGGCCGCCGCGTTCTTCTTCCTTTCCCGGCGGGGCATCTGGCGCTGGCTGTCGCTCGCGGTCTTCGCGCTAGCGCCGATTGCTGTGATCGTCGTTTTCGCGTTCCGCGGCGTGCTCTGGGTGGCCATCGTGTCGGCCGCGGTCTGGCTGCTCGCGAGCATGACCGCGCGCTTGGCGCTGGCCAGGGACCACACGGACTGGCGCATGCCCGAGCATCCGGCGGAGCCGCCTGCCCGGCACCCGTACCTGATCATGAATCCGAAGTCCGGCGGCGGGAAAGTCGAGAAGTTCGATCTGAAAAGCAAGGCCGAAGACCTCGGCGCCGAAGTGTTTCTCATCGGCGGGCCCGAGCGGGTTGACGTCGGCGACGTCGCCCGCGAGGCCGTGGCCCGGGGTGCCGATCTGCTTGGCGTCGCCGGGGGCGACGGCACGCAGGCCCTGGTGGCCGGCATCGCCGCCGAGCATGGCCTGCCGTTCGTGGTGATCTCCGCGGGCACGCGCAATCACTTCGCTCTGGATCTCGGGCTGGACCGGGAGGACCCGTCGGCCTGCCTGGGCGCTTTGTCCGATGGGGTCGAGCTGCGGGTCGACCTCGGGATGATCAATGGCCGGGTGTTCGTCAACAACGCGTCGTTCGGCGCGTACGCCGAGGTGGTCGAGACCCCGGCCTACCGTGACGACAAGCTGAATACGACGCTGAAGCTGCTTCCTGACCTGCTGCAAGGCCACCGCGGAGCCCGGCTTTCCGCCCGGGCGGACGACACGGAGATCAAGTCGCCCCAGGCGCTGCTGGTGGCCAACAATCCGTACGGAACCGGAGACGTGGCCGGCCTGAGCCGCCGCGCCCGGCTGGATCGCGGCATGCTCGGCGTGGCCGGTGTCAAGGTCCGCAGCGCCCGGCAGGCTGTCGACCTGCTCCGCGGCAGGAAGGCCGTCGGGCTGAGGGTGCTGACCACCACCAAGATCGAGATCAGCGCCGACGCGGCTGAGATCCCGGTCGGCATCGACGGCGAGGCGGTATCGATGTCGACGCCGGTGACCTGCACGATCTCCCCCTCCGCGCTCCGCGTCTGGGTGCCGAGGGACCGGCCGGGCGTCCCCAAGCCGAAGCCCCCGGTGAACTGGGCCAGGCTGCGGCATCTCGCAGGTCTACGCCGTGAGCACGCCGGAGATGGCATGTGAGAGCCGTTCTTGAGCGCGCCGCGGGGTTGGATGACGTGGTGCGCCGTGCCGGAGAGCTGTCAGCGCGGACGCTGATCTTCGACGTCGAGCCGCTGGTTGCCTACTGGGACGGCGGCCAGGAGGCCCTTGACCAGGGGATTGCGCGGGTGCTCAGCGCGGTCGCCGTGCTGCCGGCCATGGAAGTGCTGTGCTTCGCCACCAACTCCTCGCGTCGCCCGTCAGTTATGCCCGTCACAGCCGGTGTGCGCGTGGTGTACCTCGCGTCGGCGGGCAAGCCGGTGCGGACCGAGGCGTACCGGCGTTTCTCCCGGCCGGGGATGGTGATCGGGGATCAGGTCGCTACAGACGGGATCCTGGCCCGGCGGCTGGGCTACGTGTTCGTTCTGGTCGACCCCCAGCCGGCCGGAGGCCCGGCCGGACCGCGGCTGATGGGTGCGGCCGGGCGGCTGGTCCGGCCGCTCGTGTTCAGCCGGGCTGGCTGACCGCCACGCTGCGCTGAGTAACCAGCAGATCACCCAGTCGGCCGAGCCGGTCGCACGGGGCGGCCGCGGGTCCGGCATGATAGTAGGTGGCTGTACCGAAGGCTATCGGGCCGGAATGCGGGGGGCCGGAATGCTGAGGGTCTGCTCATGGTTGCCTCAGAAACAGCCGACTAGCCGAAATGCCGGGGGAGGTGTGCGGTGCTAGTCAGCCTGATCGCGGCCATCGTCGCGGCGCTCTTGTACGGCATTGCCGCCGTGATGCAGGCGATCGCGGTACGCGCGGCTAGCACCAGGCCGGCCGAAAACGCCTCCGGGGGCGTCGACCCCGGCCTGGTCGTGCGGTTGCTGCACCAGTGGCGGTTCGTGGTCAGCATGTGCCTGGACGCGCTCGGCTTCGTGGCGCAGCTCATCGCCTTGCAGCGACTGCCGCTCTTCGCCGTCCAGGCGTTCGTGGCGGCGAACCTCGCGGTGACCGCGGTGGTGGCCTCGTGGGTGATCCGCGTGACCCTGTCCTGGCGGGAATGGGCGGCGGTGTTCGGCGTGGTGGCCGGCGTCGGCCTGCTCGGCTCCACGGCGGGCGCGGAGGGTGCCGCGCATGTGGGTGCGGTGTTCAAGCTCGCGCTCATCGTGGCGATCGCGGGCCTGGGCATCGTGGGCCTGGCCGCGGCCAAGCTCAACGAGCCCTACCGGACCACCGCGCTCGGCCTGGTCGCCGGGTTCGGCTACGGGATACTCAGCATCGCGGCCCGCGTGCTGACCGGCTTCTCGCCGCTCGAACTGGCCCGTGACCCGGCCGCCTACGCGGTCGCCGCGGCCGGCATCATCTCGTTCATGTTCTACGCCACCGCGCTGGAGGGCGGCAGCGTGACCGTCGCCACCGCGGCCGTGGTGCTGGCCGAGACGATACCGCCGGCCGTCATCGGCGTGGTCTTCCTGGGCGACCAGACGCGTCCCGGGCTGGCCGTGGTCGCCTGGGGCGGCTTCTTCATCGCCGTCGCATCAGCCGTTATGCTGGCCAGATTCGGCGAGGCACACCAGACAGAAGACGTGGCGAGGGCCGACGCGGTGGCCCGGCGGCAGGCAAATGCCGGGCCGGCCGCCGCCGGCCTGTTATCCTGGTGGCCCGTGGACCTGCAGTTTTCAGTGCCCTATCGGACACCGCCCTACCGGACACCACGGGAGCCTCATAGTGGCCGCATCACCACTTCATCCACGGCCTGTTCAAACCAGACATCTCTTCGTCACCGGAGGTGTCGCCTCCAGCCTCGGTAAGGGACTGACCGCCTCCAGCCTCGGCCGCCTGCTGAAACTGCGGGGCCTACGGGTCACCATGCAGAAGCTCGACCCCTACCTCAACGTCGACCCGGGCACCATGAACCCCTTCCAGCACGGCGAGGTGTTCGTGACCGACGACGGCACGGAAACCGATCTCGACGTCGGCCATTACGAGCGCTTCCTGGACACCAACCTGGCAGGCGAGGCGAACGTGACCACCGGCCAGATCTACTCGACGGTGATCGCGAACGAGCGCCGAGGTGCCTACCTGGGTGACACCGTGCAAGTGATCCCGCACATTACCAACGAGATCAAGTCGCGCATCCTGCAGATGGCCGGCGACGACGTCGACGTGGTGATCACCGAGGTCGGCGGGACCGTCGGGGACATCGAGTCCCAGCCGTTCCTGGAAGCCATCCGTCAGATCAGGCACGAGATCGGCCGGGATCGCTGCTTCTTCCTGCACGTCAGCCTGCTGCCCTACATCGGCCCCTCCGGTGAGCTGAAGACCAAGCCCACCCAGCATTCGGTGGCCGCGCTGCGCAGCATCGGCATTCAGCCGGACGCGATCGTGGCCCGCAGCGACCGGCCGATCAACGCGAACCTGAAACGCAAGATAAGCCTGATGTGCGACGTGGACGAGGAGGCGGTGGTCTCCGCGCCCGACGCGCCGTCGATCTACGACATCCCCAAGGTGCTGCACGCCGAGGGCCTGGACGCCTACGTGGTGCGCAGGCTGGGCCTGCCGTTCCGCGACGTGGACTGGAGCCAGTGGGACGACCTGCTCCGCCGGGTGCACCGGCCCGCCCACAGCATCACGATCGCCCTGGTCGGCAAGTACGTGGACCTGCCCGACGCGTACCTGTCACCGGCCGAGGCGCTGAAGGCGGGCGGCTTCGCCAACGACGCGCAGGTGAACATCCGCTGGGTGATCAGCGACGCGTGCGAGGAGCCCGACGGCGCGGCCGCCGAGCTTGAGGGCGTGGACGGCGTGCTGATTCCGGGCGGTTTCGGGGTCCGCGGCATCGAGGGGAAGATCGGCGCGATCAGGTACGCCCGCGAGCACCGCATCCCGATCCTGGGCCTGTGCCTGGGCCTGCAGTGCATGGTCATCGAGGTGGCCCGGGACCTGGCCGGGCTGGCCGAGGCGGACAGTGCCGAGTTCAACCCGGACACCCCGTACCCGGTGATCGCCACCATGGCCGACCAGGAGGATGTGGTGGCGGGGGAGCGGGATATGGGCGGCACCATGCGGCTGGGCCTGTACCCGGCCGCGCTGCAGCCAGGGACCCAGGTCCGGGAGCTCTACCGCAGGGACACGGTCGAGGAGCGGCACCGGCACCGGTACGAGGTCAACAACTCGTACCGGACCGTGCTCGAGCAGGCGGGCCTGGTCTTCTCCGGGCTCTCGCCGGACCGGCACCTGGTGGAGTTCGCCGAGCTCAGCGGGCATCCCTTCTTCGTCGGTACGCAGGCGCACCCGGAGTTCCTGTCCCGCCCGACCCGGCCGCACCCGCTGTTCAGCGGCCTGATCGCGGCGGCGCTGGCGCGGTCCAAGGCGGCCAGCACGGCGGCCATCGCCCGGGCCGTGGCCAGCGCATGAACCTGAAGGATGTAGTTGCGCACTGGCCCGTCGTCTCCTCGGCCGGGCTGGTCCATGGCCGGCTGGTCACGGTACGGACCGATAAGGTCCGTATGCCCGACAATCAAGTGGCCGAACGGGACGTGGTCATCCACCCCGGCGCAGTCGCCGTGCTCGCCCTTGATGATGCTCAGCAGGTGCTCCTGATCAGGCAGTATCGCCATCCCGTGGGCCGGCTGCTGTGGGAGATCCCGGCCGGCCTGCGCGACGTCGCCGGGGAACCGCCGTGGGCCACGGCGCAGCGCGAACTGCTCGAGGAGGCCGGCTACCGGGCGCGAGACTGGCGGGTGCTCGCCGACTACTACACCTCGCCCGGCTTCAGCACCGAGCGCCTGCGCGTCTTCCTGGCCCGTGACCTGGCGTCCGTGCCGGAGGCTGAACGCGACTTCGTGCCGCAGCACGAGGAAGCTCACCTGCTGTGGGCCTGGCTGCCGCTGGATGAGGCGGTGCGCATGGTCTTCGCCGGCGAACTGCACAACGGGGTTGCGGCCCTGGCGGTTTTGGCGGGGTATGCTGCCAGGTCAGAGGGGTTTGACCGGCTTCGTCCCGCCGATGCCCCGGACGAGCAATGACGCTCTGAGTCTGGAAAGGACCACCATGAAGGTTGGGATTCCCCGGGAAATCAAGAACCACGAGTACCGGGTGGCGATCACGCCTGCTGGCGTGCACGAACTGGTCCGCAGCGGCCATCAGGTGGTCATCGAGGCCGGGGCGGGAGATGGGTCGTCGATTCCGGACGAGGACTTCGTCGCGGCCGGCGCCAAGATCCTGCCGACTGCGGATGACGTATGGGCCGAAGGGGGCATGATCCTCAAGGTCAAGGAGCCGATCGAGCAGGAGTACCACCGCATGCGCTCCGGCCAGGTCCTGTTCACCTACCTGCACCTGGCCGCGTCCAAGGCCTGCACCGACGCGCTGCTCAGCTCGGGCGTCACCTCGATCGCGTACGAGACAGTCCAGCTGCCCGACGGGTCGCTGCCGTTGCTCGCCCCGATGTCCGAGGTCGCGGGCCGGATGGCGCCGCAGGTCGGCGCGCACCACCTGCAGCGCGACGGCGGCGGGCGCGGGGTGCTGATGGGCGGGGTGTCCGGCGTGTACGCGGCCAAGGTGGTCGTGCTCGGCGCGGGCGTGTCCGGCATGAACGCGGCCGCGATCGCGCTCGGCATGCAGGCAGAGGTGTTGCTGGTCGACCGGAACGTCGCCCGGCTCCGCCAGGCCGACGCCATCTACCAGGGGCACTGCCAGACCGTCGCGTCCAACACCTACGAGATCGAGCGCGCGGTCATCGACGCCGACCTGGTCATCGGCGCGGTGCTGGTGCCGGGGGCCAAGGCGCCCCGGCTGGTCACCGACGAGCTCGTGTCCCGGATGAAGCCGGGCGCGGTGCTCGTTGACATCTCCATCGACCAGGGCGGCTGCTTCGAGGGCTCGCGGCCCACCACGCACGCCGACCCCACCTACCGGGTACACGACGCGCTGTTCTACTGCGTGGCGAACATGCCGGGCGCCGTGCCGCACACGTCCACCTACGCGCTGACCAACGTCACGCTGCCCTACGTGGTCGAGATGGCCAACCGTGGCTGGCGTGACGCGCTCCGCGCCGATGCGGCCCTGGCGCTGGGCCTGTCGACACACGCCGGCCAGCTGACCTGCGAGCCGGTCGCCGAAGCGCACGCGCTGCCGTACACCCCGGCCAGCCAGGTCCTGAACTGAGCCAGCCGCCGGCGGCCCATTCGCTGGCCGACGCGCTCCGCGGCTACCTGCAGTACCTGGTCGTGGAGCGCGGGCTGGCGGCCAGCACGGTGCAGTCCTACCGGCGGGACCTGCGCCGGTACGCATCGGTGCTGGCCAGCCGGGGCAAGACCAGGCTGACCGACATCACCCCGGCGGACGTGGCGGAATTCCTCGCCTCGCTGCGCGAGGGCGACGCCGAGCACCCGGGGCTGGCGGTCAGTTCGGCCGCGCGGGCCGTGATCGCGGTCCGCGGCCTGCATGCGTTCACGATCGCCCAGGGCCTCGCCGACACCGACCCGGCTCGCGAGGTCCCGCCGCCGTCGCCGCCCAGGCGGCTGCCTAAGGCGATCACCGTCGGGGAGGTGGAGCGGCTGCTCGACGCGGCCGGCCCAGGGCCCGATGACCTGTCCGCGGACCCCAGGCTGCTGCGGGACCGGGCGCTGCTCGAGTTCCTCTACGGTACCGGGGCGCGCATCTCCGAGGCGACCGGCCTCGATGTCGACGAACTGCAGCTGGGCCCAGACCCGGTGGTGCGGCTGATCGGCAAGGGCAGCAAGCACCGGGTGGTGCCGGTGGGCAGCTACGCCGTGCGGGCGCTCGAGGCGTACCTGGTCCGGGCCAGGCCCGGCCTCGCCCAGCGAGCGGCCTCCCGCCGCGCCCCGGGCCGGGGAGTCAGCCCGGCGGTGTTTCTCAATGCGCGCGGCGGTCGCCTCACCAGGCAGGGCGCCTGGGGCGTGCTGCATGCCGCGGCGGGCCGGGCCGGCCTGGACCCCGGGACCGGCGTATCACCCCACACGCTGCGCCACTCGTTCGCCACGCACATGCTGGACGGCGGCGCCGATATCAGGGTGGTCCAGGAACTGCTCGGCCACGCGTCCGTCACCACCACCCAGGTCTACACCCTGATCACGGTGGACCGCCTTCGCGAGGTCTACGCCTCCTGCCACCCCCGCGCCCTCAGCTGATTACTCCTCAGCGGAAGTGACGCCTGAGCTCATTGGACGCCCCGGTTACGACGTCGAAACCATCGCCGCCCGGGGTCACCGCGATACTCCGGTTCTGACCACGGGGAGGCTGGTCAGCAGTTCGGTGAGAGTCTGGCCCAGCGGAGCGTCCAGGGCCGCGGTGGCGTACGCGTCGCCGCGGGTGGCGCCCTGGTTGACGACCACGATGGGACGCTGCAGCCTCGCCGCGTGCCGGACGTACCGGAACCCGGACATCACGGTGAGCGATGAACCCAGGACGACCAGCGCGCTGGACTGCTCGACCAGCGCGTAGCAGGTTTCCGCCCGCGGCCTGGGCACGTTCTCGCCGAAGAACACCACGTCGGGCTTGAGCACGCCATGGCAGGCGGAACAGTCGACGATCTGGAACGACTCGGTGGCCGCGTCGTCCAGGACGGCGTCGCCGTCGGGGTTGATCCACGTGGCCAGCTGTGCGTCCCAGCCGGGGTTGGCGGCTTCGAGCCGCCGGTCCAGCTCGGTGCGCGCTGTCCGCTGTCCGCAGGCCAGGCAGATGACCTGGTGCAGGCTGCCGTGCAGTTCGGTTACCCCGGACGCACCCGCGGCCTGGTGCAGGCCGTCCACGTTCTGGGTGATGATCCCGGTCAGCAGCCCGCGGCGGCTCAGCTCGGCTACGGCGCGGTGACCGTCGTTCGGCACTGCCCGGGCGATGTGCCGCCAGCCGACGTAACTGCGGGCCCAGTAGCGGCGCCGGGCCGCGGCGCTGCCGGTGAAAGTCTGGTACGTCATCGGGGTAGCCCCAGACACCCGCCGGGCCAGGCCGGTCGGCCCGCGGTAATCCGGGATGCCCGACTCGGTGGACAGCCCGGCACCGCTCAGGATGAGCACACCGCCGGAAGCGACCACCTCGACCAGGGTCCCGAACGATCCGGCGGTTCGCGCCTCGGTCAGCTGGGTCACGTTCCTATGGTGCCTTATGCCGCAAGCGTCCGGTACTTACCGTGCTCGTTGCTACAGTGCTCCTTACTACAGGGCCGCTTACTACAGGGCCGCCGCCCGGATCGCCTGGGATACCGCCGCGGCGCCCTGCTTGTCGAACATGATCGTGTAGTGGTTCAGCCCGGGCACCACCTGCGGCCGCAATACCGGAACGCGCTCGGCCCACGCCGCCACGACCTCGGGCGGGATCAGCGGCGGCGGTGCGCCGAACATGCCGGCCGGCGCGGTCAGCAGCGGCGTCGGCCGGGTCAGCCGCTGCAGCGCGTCCTCGAACGGCTTCTCCGCCAGCATGTCGCGCCCGTCGGCGCGGACCGCGTCCCCGACGGCGCGGCATCGCAGCTGGCCGGGCTCGCCGGTCAGGTCGTACCGGACGTACGCCTCGACGTCGGGGGTCCAGTGGGCGGCCAGGGCCGGGTGCGCTCGCCAGAAATCCAGGTACGCCTCGGTGCTGGGGAACGTCTGGCCGAGCCGGGCGATCGCCGGGCCGAGGGTGGCGTCGAGCACGGCGTCCAGGTCGGTACCCTCCGGCACCGGCAGCGGCAGCCCGCCGTCGACCAGCACGAGCCGGCGCACCAGTTCCGGGTGCGCGTCGCGGGCCAGCAATGCGATATACGCCCCCATCGAATGGCCCGCGAGAACCGGCCGTCCGCCGAAATGGCGCAGGACCGCCACCACGTCCCGGGCGTGCCTGTCCAGGCCGTACGGGCCCGGCAGGTCGCGGCTGTGACCGCGCCCTCGCAGGTCGGGCGCGGCCAGCGTCCAATCGGGCGGCATATGGCGCGCGACCGCCTGCCATGACATACCCGAAGCCGTAATTCCGTGCACGGCGACCGCCACGCGTTTGCCCGTCCCCCACAGGAGCACACGCAGGTCCCCGCCGTCCACTGCCACATTTAGCAGCCGGAGTTGCATGTTTCACCCTCCACGGTCCCGGCGTTATGGCCAGGGCCGCCCATGTATAGAACCTATTATCTGCCCAAAAGTTCACCGCGCGATGTCAAGTCGTAGATAAAGGTTTACCGGCAAAACCGTGCCATGCTGGACTGGGGGAGGAATGCCAGGTAAAACCAGGCTTGGAGGTGGCGGGCCATGTCTCGAGCACTTAGTTACTCGTCAGGGGAATCCGCGACGCCGCTGCTAGGCGACACGATCGGCGGTAACTTCGACGCCACTGTGCGGGCGTTCGGGGATCGCGAGGCGCTGGTGGACCGCCCGGCCGGGAGGCGGTGGACATACGCGGAACTCGCCGCCGACGTCGACGCGCTCGCGCTCGGTTTGCTCGAGATGGGCATCGCCACGGGGGACCGGGTTGGCATCTGGGCGCCGAACTGCGCCGAGTGGACGCTCACCCAGTACGCGACCGCGAAGATCGGCGCGATCCTGGTGAACATCAACCCGGCGTACCGTGTCCGTGAACTCGAATTCGTGCTCAACCAGTCGGGCAGCACGATGCTTGTCGCGGCCGGGAAGCTGAAGACCTCTGACTACGCCGGGATGATCGCCGAAGTGCGCCCGCGCTGCCCGGAGCTGAAAACTGTCGTGGTCTTGGGCAGCCCTGACTGGCACGGGCTGCTTGACGCCGGGCGCCGCCTCGACCGCGGGGCGCTCGCCGCCGTCGAGCTGGACACCGATGACCCCATCAACATCCAGTACACCTCGGGTACCACCGGCTTCCCGAAGGGTGCGACGCTGTCGCATCACAACATCCTGAACAACGGGTTCTTCGTCGGCGAGCTGTGCAACTACACCGAGGCCGACAGGATCTGCATCCCGGTGCCGTTCTACCATTGCTTCGGCATGGTCATGGGCAACCTCGCCGCGACCAGTCACGGAGCGTGCATGGTCATTCCCGCTCCGATCTTCGACCCGGCCGCGACCTTGCAGGCCGTGCAGGCCGAACGCTGTACCTCGCTCTACGGGGTGCCCACGATGTTCATCGCCGAGCTGTCCACCCCGGACTTCGCCGACTACGACCTGTCCAGCCTGCGCACCGGCATCATGGCCGGCTCGCCGTGCCCAGTCGAGGTGATGAAGCAGGTCATCGAGCGGATGTCGATGACCGAGGTGGGAATCTGCTACGGCATGACCGAAACCTCGCCGGTGTCCACCCAGACCCGTGCCGACGACTCGCTCGACCGTCGCGTGTCCACCGTGGGCCGGGTCGGGCCGCATCTCGAGGTGAAGGTCATCGACCCCGAGACGGGCCGTACCGTGCCGCGCGGCACCCCGGGCGAGCTGTGCACCCGCGGGTATTCGGTGATGCTGGGCTACTGGGAGCAGCCAGATAAGACCGCCGAGGCCGTCGACGTAGCGCACTGGATGCACACCGGTGATCTCGCGGTCATGGACGCCGACGGCTACCTCGCCATCACCGGCCGGATCAAGGACATGGTGATCCGCGGTGGCGAGAACATCTACCCGCGGGAAATCGAGGAGTTCCTCTACACTCACCCCGACATCCTGGACGCCCAGGTCATCGGCGTGCCCGACGCCAGGTACGGCGAGGAACTCATGGTCTGGGTGCGCCTGCGCGCGGGCGCACCCGAGCTGACCCCCGAGTCGCTGGGCGAGTTCTGCACCGGGCAGCTGGCGCACTACAAGATCCCGCGGTACGTGCACGTCGTCGACGAGTTCCCGATGACGGTGACCGGCAAGGTGCGCAAGGTCGAGATGCGGGAGCGCGCCGCCGGGATGCTTGGCCTCGACGTCACCGAGCGGTCGCCGGAGTAGCCCGCCGGTAGGCTCCGTCCGTCGGCGCGGAAAGCGCCGGAACGCGAAGACGGAGGGTGCGAACGATGAAGGTCCTTATCACCGGGGGGGCCGGTTACATCGGCAGTACGATCGCGTCCGCCTGCTCCGACGCGGGGATCACCCCGGTGATCCTGGACAGCCTGGTGACCGGCAGGCGTGAGTTCGCGGCGGGCCGTGCGTTCTACCAGGGCGATATGGCCGACGGGCCGCTGATCGATCGCATCTTCGCCGAGCATCCGGACATCGATGCCGTTATCCACTGCGCGGCCCTGGTCGTGGTCCCGGACTCGGTCGCCGACCCGGTCGGGTACTACCGGGCGAACGTCGCCAAGAGCCTGGAATTCGCCGCGCACCTGCTGCGCAACGGCTGCGGACGGCTGATCTTCAGTTCCTCGGCCGCCATCTACCGCGCCAGCGACGACCTGAGCGTCGACGAAGGCTCGGCCATTGACCCGCAGAGCCCGTACGCGCGGACCAAAGCGGTATGTGAGGCGATGTTCGCCGACATCGCCGCCTCCCAGCCCATCCGCGTGCTGTCCCTGCGGTACTTCAACCCGATCGGCGCCGACCCCAAGATGCGGACCGGGCTGCAGGTGCGGCAGCCGGGGCACGCCCTGGGCAAGATGATCCAGGCGTACCAGGAAGGCGTCCCGTTCCAGGTCACCGGGACCGACTGGCCAACCAGGGACGGCTCGGGCATCAGGGATTTCATCCATGTCTGGGACCTGGCTGTGGCACACGTGGCCGCGCTCACCCAGTTTGACGCCCTGCCCGGGCCGGTGCTTGTCCTCAACCTCGGTAGCGGCACCGGTACCACGGTCCGGGAGCTTCTCGCCGCGTTCAACCAGGTGGCTGGCCATCCCGTCGCAGCGCGTGACGCCGCCCGGCGGCCCGGTGACGTCGCCGGCGCCTACACCCGCGTCGGCCGCGCGGAACACCTGCTGGGCTGGCGGGCCCAGTACGACATCACCGAGGGCATCCGGCATTCGCTCCAGTGGGCCGCGCTCCGCGACGAAATCCTGTCCGACGAGGCCGTTCAGCCGGCCAGTTCTCCGGAGCGGCCTGATTCGCTATCGATATGAGGTGGAAAGGCGCTCCGTGGTCATGCCTGGTGACGATCGCGAAGTTCCTGGTGGTAGAGATTAGTAAATGATTGTATTGGCTGAAATCGCAGGACAGCGTATGATCGAACAGCCTTGGTAGCCAGCCCCGTTCATCGCCGCGGGGCTGTGGGGGAGCGGTGATGGGCCAGGAGCTGCAGCGACGTACATCGGCGACGGTTGCTAGTCAGGCAGATCCGTCGTGGCCGACGGTGGCGGGCAACACGATGCGCCTATGGATGGACCGGCACTACCGGCGCCGGGCCGGCCGGCGACGTGCCGTACTCTTGCTGAGCGCGCTGGTGGCCATGGCCCTCGGCGCCGGCGTCACGCTGGCTTTTACCCAGCGTGATAGCGCGCATAGTGCGGCGCAATCCGCGGTCGCCGCGCCTGGCGCGAACGCGCTGCAGGTGGCGGCGGCTGACCGGCAGCAGGCGGCGGCGTGGATCACCCACGAGGTGGCCTCCAACATCGTCGTGTCCTGTGACTTGGAGATGTGCAACGAGCTGCAGCAGAGCGGCTTCTCCGCCGCCCGGCTCATGCAACTGCAGCCGTCGGCCCCCGATCCTCTTGGTGCGCAGCTAGTCATGGCGACGCCCGTGATCCGGAACCAGTTCGGTATTCGGCTGGCTACCGTCTACGCGCCGCTGGTGATCGCCAGCTTCGGCTCGGGCGCCGAGCGGGTCGACATCCGCTACATCGCGCCGGACGGCTCCGCGGCCTTCGAATCGCAACTCGCGACGGACCTGAAGAACCGCATCGCCGCGGGTCAGCAGTTGCTGACCAACAAGCATGTCCAGGCCTCCGCGGCGGCGCGGAAGGCACTCCTCGGCGGGCAGGTCGATCCGCGTCTTCTGGTAACGCTTGGGACACTTGCGGGCCTAATGCCGCTTCAACTGGTAACGTTCGATGACCCATCACCCGGCGCGAGTTCGGACGTCCCATTGCGCGGCGCTGAACTCGGCGCAGCGGCACCGGCAGGCCTATCGGCGATGGTCACGTTCCTGCACGCCCAGCAAAACCAGTACGCCCCGGCGGTGGCCCGGATAACCCAGACCGCGAACGGGAAGTCTGTGGTCACCGTACGGTACGACGCTCCGGGTCCTATGGGGCTAGGAGGCTCATAGAGATTCATAGCTTGGGGAGGGATCAACGTGAAGTTTCCGAGGGTAACTAGACGATTCACGATGCTACTGGCGGTTTTGGGTTTGCTGCTCGGCATACCCGCGGCCGCTGCTTCGGCGTCCTCCGCCACCACGGGGACCGGCTGGATCAGGCTCGCTCACCTGTCCCCGGACACCCCTGCGGTAGACGTATATCTTTATTCGTTTGGCAATTCCAGCGCGCAGATCGTGCTGCACCATGTGGCCTACGGAACGGTCTCGCCCTACGAGGCCGTCACCGCCGGTGACTACAGCGTGGCCATGCGGGCCTCGGGGGCCTCCCCGTCGAGCCAGCCGGTCCTGTCCACCAGCGTGACCGTCAAGGCCGGCCACGCTTATACGGTGGCGGGCATGGGTCCGAAGTCGGGCCTGCGGCTCCAGGTCCTGGACGACCAGCTGACCACTCCGGCGGGTAAGTCCGCGGTCCGGGTGATCCAGGCCTCGCTGAAGCAGCAGACGGTCAAGTTCACCTGCGGCGGGCAGGCGATCGTGCCCAAGGCGACGTTCGCCTCCGTCAGCTCCTACCAGTCCATCCCGGCGAACACCTGGACCATGGAAGCGATCGGCTCCGGCGACACCGCGAAGGGCCGCTGGGCGATGGACGCGGGCACCGTGCACACGATGGTGGTGCTCGACGGGGCTAACGGCCTCGAGATCGTCAACCTGGTGGATGCGGCCGGGGCCGGCCAGCCGCCCGTGGGCGGGGTCACGACCGGATTCGGCGGTACCGCGGGGCACGGTCCGGGATCGCCGGCACCGTGGCTGGCGCTCATCGGAGCCGGTGCCCTGGTCACCCTGACCGGCGGGTTCAGGCTGCGTCGCAACTGGCTGCGGCGTCAGCTGACCACCGGGATCTAATCATGCCGGCGCGCAGGCCGGCCGCGATCGTTTTCGCGGCCGGCCTGGCCGTGATCGTGGCCGGCACGGTGGGCCTGCTGCTGACGCGGCACTCGACTCCGGCGCTGCGGCCGGTCGCGGCCGGGGTGGCGGCGCTGCCCGCGCCCACCGGCCCGATCGTCGCCCCGCCGCCGTCGGCGCAGCCGGCCCCGGCCGCCAGCCCGGTCTCGCTGACGATTCCGCTGATTGGCGTGAAGACCCAGCTGATCACGCTGGGCCTGGCCGCGGGCGGCGCGCTGCAGGTCCCCTCCTCGACGTCCGTCGCGGGCTGGTATACCGGAAGTCCGCGGCCGGGCGGGGTCGGCTCGGCCATTATCGTCGGCCACATCGACTCGCTGAGCGGACCCGGGGTGTTCTACCGGCTGCCCGAGTTGCACCGCGGGAACGCCGTCTACGTCAAGCGAGCCGACGGGACCACCGTCGAGTTCCGCGTCACCTCGGTCCAGACGTACCTGAAGGACCATTTCCCGACGCAGACGGTGTACGGTCCCACCCCCGATGCGGAGCTGCGCCTCATCACCTGCGGCGGTGCCTTCGACGCCGCCACCCATCACTACCTGAGCAACATCGTCGTCTACGCCACCCAGGTGGGCTGAGCCGCCGCGGGCCTATGACGGCACAGCTGGGATCATGACGCCGGAGGAGCGGTACGAGGACCTGGTTGACGAGTTCGTCGGCCTAGACGGGGTGACGCCGCCCGCGGGCGGCAGCGGGTTCGGCCGCGGCGCGCTGCGCTACCGCCGGAAGATCTTCGCGATGTTCGTCCGCGGCCGCCTCGTGGTCAAGCTGCCCGCGCCGCGCGTGGACGAGCTCGTCACGAGTGGCCACGGCGAGCGCTTTGACGCCAACAAGGGCACGCCGATGAAGGAATGGTTCAGCCTGGACCCCGGCTCCGGGCTGCCCTGGCCGCCACTGGCCCGCGAAGCCCTCGACTACGCGACAACCCAGGGCTCGAAGTAACCCGGGCGCCCGCGGCGGGCCTGCGGTTCATCTCGCGGCGGCCTCGTCTGGCTGAACACCGGGATAGCCTGGGTTCCCGGAGGTGCCATGGACCTGGAGGTTACCGACAATCCGGAGAAGGCCCGGTTCGAGATCGTCGCGGACGGCGAGCTTGCCGGGTTCGTCCAGTACCACCTGCGCGGCAGCGAGATCGAGTTCACCCACACCCAGACCGACGACAGGTTCCGCGGCCGCGGCCTAGGCGGTCGCCTCGTGCAGTCGAGCCTGGACGCGGCCCGGGCGCGGCACCTGACGGTGCTGCCCTACTGCCCGTTCGTGAAGAGCTGGATCACCGCGCATCGTGAGTACGCCGACCTGGTCCCCGCCGACCGCCGCCAGCAGTTCGGCCTGTGAGGTCGGGTCCGTGTATACATGGCGCGGCTCATCACGGCACCGATGAGTTTTCGGGCTGGCTTCCGTTACACGGGTGAGAACCGGCGCCCGCCGGTTCCGGATGAGGAGGCTATGACATGGACTACAAGCTGGAGCTGGTGCTGGTCCCCGTCAGCGACGTGGACCGCGCGAAGAAGTTCTACCTCGAGAACATGGGCTTCGTGCTGATCGTCGACACGCCGATCGGGTCGGGGCAGCGGGTGGTCCAGGTCGTCCCGCCCGGCTCGGAGTGCGCAATCGGGTTCGGCACCGGGATCACCGCGGCCGCGCCCGGCTCGGCGCAGGGCCTGCACCTGGTTGTGTCCGACATCGTGGCGGCGCGCGCCGAACTGGCCGAGCGCGGCGTGCCGATCGGCCCGGTGCGCCACATGGGACCCGGTGGGTGGGTGGACGGACCGCACCCGGAACGCGAGAACTACCAGTCGTTCGCCGACTTCGCCGACCCGGACGGCAATATCTGGCTGCTGCAAGAGGTCGACCGCGGTAAGGGCTGACGATGGATCGTTCGGCACATACCGGCTGCGGACCAGACGGCGACTGCGGCGATCGCGGGTGACGAGCCCGCGTTCGCCGCCCTCACCGAGCGGCACCGGCGTGAGCTGCACCTGCACTGCTACCGGATGCTGGCCTCGTTCGACGAGGCCGAGGACGCAGTGCAGGAAACGTTCCTCAAGGCCTGGCGCGGCCGGTCCGGCCTGGATGGCGATTCGCAGTTCCGCCCCTGGCTGTACCGGATCGCCACCAACGTCTGCCTGGACATGCTGCGCCGCAGTTCGCGACGGACCGGCGGAAGCTCGCATCCCGGGGTGCCGTGGCCGCAGCCCTACCCGGACCTGCTGCTCGACCAGGCCGCGCCGACGCTGTGAGCCCCGCCGCCCGCCGCCGGCGCCGCGGCCCGGGCGCCGCACGATAGCCTGTCCCGCGTGCTCGAACATGTCACGGTGACGCGGTACGTGACCCCGCTGCGCGAGGGCGGGTCGCTGCCCGCCATCGTCGAGGCGGACAATCTCGGCACCTACGTGATGAAGTTCCGCGGCGCCGGCCAGGGACCGCTCGCCCTGGTCGCCGAGATCATCGTCGGCGAGCTCGCCCGCCGCCTGGGCCTGCGCGTGCCCGAGCTGGTCCTGGCCGAGCTCGACCCGCGGATCCCGGGCAGCGAGCCCGACCCGGAGATCCAGGATCTGCTGCGGGCCAGCGAGGGCCTGAACCTCGGCGTGGACTTCCTGCCCAGCTCGTTCGGCTTCGACCCGCTCGGCTGGACCGCCGAGCCGGACTTCGCCAGCCAGGTGCTCTGGTTCGACGCGCTGGTGCATAACGTCGACCGGACCTGGCGCAACCCGAACCTCCTGGTCTGGCACCGCAACATCTGGCTCATCGATCACGGCGCGGCGCTGTACTTCCACCACAACTGGCGCACGGCCGATCCCAAGCGGCCCTTCGACGCCGGCGAGCACGTCCTGCGCGACCGCGCCACCGCGCTCGCCAGCGCCCACGCCGAGCTCGCCCCGCAGGTCACCGAGCGCTTGCTCCGGGAGGTCACCGGCCTGGTGCCGCCGGAATGGTTCGGCGACCGCGGCGCAGATGCCTACGTGGAGCATCTCCTGCAGCGGGCCCCGGTCGTGCCGGAGGTGATCCGCCCATGACCCTCCCCGACACAGCCGAGGTGTTCGAGTACGCGCTGATCCGGGTGGTGCCGCGGGTGGAGCGGGGCGAGGCCATCAACGTGGGCGTGATCGTCTACGCGCAGGCCTACCGCTACCTGTGCGCCCGGATCGAGCTGGACGAGCCCCGCCTGCTGGCCGTCGACCCGGCAGCCGACCTGGACGCGGTGCGGGCGGGCCTGTCCGCGTTCGAGAAGGCCTGCACCGAAGGCCCGCTGGCAGGCCGCCCGCTCGGGGAGCGGTTCCGCTGGCTCACCGCGCCCAGGTCCACCATCGTCCAGCCGGGTCCCGTGCATAGCGGCCTCACCGCCGACCCGGCCGCCGAACTGACCCACCTCTTCGACACCCTGGTCCGGGTAGCGCCGTGACGCACCAGCCGCCTGACTTCGACCCGGTCGCGTATAACCGCGCCGCCTGGGACCGCGAGGTCGACCGGGGGAACGAGTGGACCCGGCCGGTCGGGCCCGATGTCATCGCCCGGGCCCGGGCCGGTGACTGGTCGGTGGTGCTCATCGGATACCAGCCCGTGCCCCGCGACTGGTTTCCCGCCGACCTGAGCGGGACCGCGGTGCTCTGCCTCGCCTCCGGCGGCGGTCAGCAGGGGCCGGTTCTCGCCGCCGCGGGCGCGGACGTCACCGTGTTCGACAACTCACCCCGCCAGCTCGCCCGTGACGATGAGGTGGCTGCCCGGGACGGCCTGGCCCTGCGGACCGCACTCGGCGACATGCGCGATCTGGGTGCCTTCGCCGATAACTGCTTTGACCTCGTCTTCAACCCGGTGTCGAACACGTTCTGCCCGGACCTGGCCCCGGTCTGGCGGGAGTGCTTCCGCGTACTGCGCCCGGCGGGCCTGCTGCTGACCGGATTCACCAACCCGGATCTGTACATCTTCGACGTCGAGGCGCTCGACACGCGGGCGGAGCTGGCCGTCCGCCACCGGGTCCCGTTTTCCACGCTGGACCTGCCCGAGCCTGAACGCCGGCGCAGCTACGGCGACGGCCCGATCGAGTACAGCCACACGCTGACCGAGCAGATCGGCGGCCAGCTGGCGGCGGGCTTCATCCTGACCCACCTGACCGAGGCGCCGCACCACGCCGACGCCACCGCCCGGTACATGCCCGGCTACTTCGCCACCCGCGCCGTCAAGCCCGCCCACCCCTGCAACCGGAACCCGGCCCGCTCCAGGATGCCTTCGCGAGCGTAGTCCGGGAACAACGCGTCCCCGCCGCCATTTCCCGCGCTTGGCTAGCCTTCCGCCCGACGATCACTGCGGGAACATGGCCTCGACTTCCGGCAGCGACCGGATCAACCTGGTTCCCGCCGCCGGGACCGTCCCGTCGAGCTCGCCCCGGACGATCTGCACTGCGCTGATGCCTACGGCTGCGCTGCCCGCGCAGTAGCGCGCCTGGTCGTCTACGAAGACCGCGGACTCCGCGGGCACCCCGAGCCGGTCGAGCGCGCACCGGAAGATCTCCGCGTCCGGCTTGGCCGCGCCAACCTCACACGACAGGACCAGGACGTCGGCGAGTTCGTGGACCCCCAGCGAGACCAGCAGCGGGCGCGTGTTCTCCGTGCAGTTGCTGACGATCGCGATCTTGATGCCGCGGGACCTGAGCGCGCAGAGGAACGGCACCACGTCGTCGTATAGCCGCGCGTTCCCGAGCAGCAGTTCCTGGTCCCGGCGCACCATCTCGGTCACCAGGCCGGGACGGGCCTGGACCCCGCACCGCTCCAGGATGTGGCCGAACGCGTCGGCCTTGGACATCCGGCCATCGGTCAGCAGCGGGCCGACCTGGTGGTACTCGTCTTCCCAGGCATCCGGCGGGATACCGGCCAGCGTCGGCACTCCACGCCTGAGCGGCGAGAAATCGCAGGTCACAATGGTGTCGTAGGCGTCCACGAGGCATGCTTCGAGCCGGGCCACGCCCTCAGCCTACGGGCCGGCGGCTGTCGGCACCACAACGCCGGCTGGCGCTGGGTGGACAACGCTCAGTGCAAGCGATATCCGCACCTAGCACCGGTCAGCGCCGTACGCCGATGGCGGCGAGGCGGTCGCGCTCCTCTGGCGTCAGCCGGTCCGCCAGCGTGAGCGCCCCGAGGTTCGCGCTGACCTGTTCGGGACGCGTCGCCCCGAACAAGACCGTGGTTACTGACGTATCGAGCAGCGCGAACGCCAGCGCGAGGCTGGCCGGGTCCGCCCCGATGTCCCTGGCCAGGGCGGCCAGATCGCGGCCCGCCGCCACCGCGGGCGCCACGCGCGGCTGCTCCAGCATGCCCGCCGCGCGTCCGGCGCCGGGATCCTGGTCGTACCTACCGGTGAGACGCCGCCAGCGTGTACGACGCCACGACGGCGACGCCGCGGTCCGCCGCCAGGCGCCGCATCCCGGATCGTCGACGGTCTGCCGGTGCACCAGGCTGTATGGCGGCTGCGTCGCCGTCGGGCCGGACGCTCTCGCTCGGCGATCTGCCAGGCCGTTCCATCTGCTCCGGGCTCCAGTAAAACGCGCCCCACGCCCGGGCGGCCCCGGAGCGGATTAGCCCGGTGATCATGTCGACCGCGTTTCCAGCCCGACGCCGTCCGGCAGCGCGCCCGAGTAGATCAGGTCAACGTGGTCCAAGCGCATCCGCGCGAGCGACCCGGCCAGCTCCTGAGCCGGCGACTGGTCTGGCCAGAACTCCCACCAGAGCTTGTTGGACACGATCGTGTCGTCCCGTCGCCAGCCCGCGGCCCGGAACAACTCGCCGAACACCACCTCCGAGTACCCGGTCGGCATCGGCGCGTGCCCGGTCTCGTCGTCGTAGCGGGCGTCGTCCAGGAAGTTGATGCCGGCCTCGCGTGCGGCCTGCATGACGCGAATGCCCTGGTCGCGGCTGATCCGCTCGTAGGTGCGCCAGGAACCGAGCGCCAGCCTGCTGACCTGGAGGCCGCTGCGGCCAAGGGCCGTCAGGGGTACGGATGGCTCGCCCACGCGGACAGCGTAGTCCGCGTCGGCGGCACCCTCAGGGTGATTCGCGCCGCGTCGCTGCTTTCTCGAGTTCGGCCACCCCGTGTCTCGGCCACCCGTGTCTCGGCCACCCCGTGTCTCGGCCACCCGTGTCTCGGCCACCCCGTGTCTCGGTCACCCCGTGTCTCGGCCACCCCGTCGATGGACCGGCTGAAGACGGCCGGCGCCTAGCCACCGCACGCCGCGCCATGGTGAAGTTGGAACAGGTTCTCACGGAAGGCGTGGCGCGATGGCTGTTGCCGGGATCGATCTTTCGGCCACCGAGTTCTGGGGCCTGCCGCTGGCCGAACGGGCGGCTGCCTTCGCCCTGCTCCGGGCGCAGGAGCGGCCGCGGTTCTTCGCCGAGCCCGAGACCCCGTTCTCCGACCCGGGGCGGGGCTACTACGCCCTGGTGAAGCACGCGGACATAGTCGAGGCGAGCAAGCACCCCGACGTGTTCTCCTCGGCGCAGGGCGCGACGAGCATCCCGGACCTGCCGGTCGAGTTCAACGAGTATTTCGGCTCGATGATCAACATGGACGACCCGAGGCACGCCCGGCTGCGACGGATCGTCTCCCGCGCGTTCAGCCCGCGGCTGATCGTGAAGTTCGAGGACGACGTGCGCCGGGTAGCCGCCTCGACCGTCGACGACCTGCTGGCCACCGGGCCGTGCGACTTCGTGGCGAACGTCGCGGCCCGGCTGCCGCTGAAGATCATCTGCGACATGATGGGCATCCCGGACGACCAGTACGACATGGTCCTGGCCAACACCAACATCATCTTGTCCGGGGCGGATCCCGAGTTCCTCTCCGAGGACATGGACCAGGCGGTTACGCAGTTGCTCGGCGCCGGGCAGGCGCTGACCGACCTGGTCACCGGCCTGGCCGCGGACCGCGCGCAGGCGCCCGCCGAGGACCTGGTCTCGGCGCTGGTGACCGCCAACATCGACGGCGAGCAGCTGACCAGCGCCGAGCTCGCCTCGTTCTTCATCCTGCTGGTGGTGGCGGGCAACGAGACCACCCGCAACGCCCTGTCGCACGCGCTGATGCTGTTCACCGAGTACCCCGGCCAGCGCGCCCTGCTGCTCGACGACCTGGAGGGCCGGCTCGACGGCGCGGTCGAGGAGATCGTCCGGTACTCCTCGCCGGTCGTGTTCATGCGGCGGACCCTCACCCGGGACTACACCATGAACGGGCAGGAGTACCTCAAGAACGACAAGGTGGTGCTGTACTACTATTCGGCCAACCGCGACGAGGCCGTGTTCGGTGACCCGGAGCGCTTCGACATCACCCGGTCACCGAACCCGCACGTCGGGTTCGGCGGGGCCGGGCCGCACTACTGCCTCGGCGCCCACCTCGCCCGTCGCGAGATCAGGGTCATGCTGCGCGAGCTGCTCACCCGCGTGCCCGACATCACCGCGGGCGAGCCGGACCGCCTGCTGTCCAGTTTCATCAACGGCATCAAGCGCCTGCCCTGTCATGTCGGCGGCTGAGCCAGCTTAGCCGTCCAGGCTCCGGATAAGGTCCGCGAGTCCCGTCGGCCAGATCACTTCCGAGGTGGCGTCCAGCTCCGCCAGCGTCCACCAGTGCCACGCCGCGATCCCGTCGCAGACGTGCATCGCCGCCACCTCGCCCAGGCCGCGGCGGCCGACCCCCACCCGGGCCAGGAAGAACCGCTCGTGCTGCCGCACGATCGCGTCCGCGTACTCCATGGTCAGCGTCCGCTCGTACACCTCGGGTCCGAGCGGCACATCCGTCCAGCCGGTCTCCTCGGCCAGTTCCCGGCGTGCCCCGTCCGGATAGTCCTCGCCGTCGTTCAGCCCGCCGCCCGGCGTGCACCAGTGCCGCCCGTTCGGCGGCCCGTCGTCGTAGCGGAACAGCAGCACCCGGTCCTCCGGATCGAGTACGATCACTCGCCCCGCCCGCCGCAGCCGCAGCTCCTGGGAACCTGACACTTGGGCGCCCTCGACCAACTTTCATGCTCGAACACCGACACGCTCGGGCAAGCGGATCGTAATAACAATATCCTCCGCGCATAAGTACAATCTGTTATTGCTCTGTTACCCTGCGGAGGGCATGTGTTTGACCCCGACCGGCTTCCCGAACTGAAGAACCTCGTCAGGGAAGCCACCAGAGGCGATTCCGGCCTGCTCGACGAGGTGATGCGGGATGTCGCGCTGCTCAGGCATTCGGTCACGACGATCCAGCCTCGTAACACCAATTCGATCTCCCTGGTTGCCTCCGACGGCGGGAACAACAGCCTGGACTTCAACCCGTTCTCGCTCCAGGTCGTCCGGGTGGTGGACACCTTCGGCGACGAGCTGTTCCTGGACGTGATCTCGCCGTCCACCGAGACGGTGGCGCTGGGGCGGCGGCACCTGGACGATCCCTGGTCGCCGCTCGGCCGGCTGATGCGCGACCTGGGTGTGCCGAGTCTCGGGCAGCTCAGCACGATGATCCCGGCCCGGCCGCGGTCCAGGACATGGCCGCTGGTCTACCGGGACCTGTGCGAATGGGCGGTGCTCTATGACCTCATCTGCTACGAGCGGTGGGGGAGCGACACGCTGATCGTCAGGGATGGTCTGCTGCGCTCGACGATCTTCGCCGGCGAGCAGTTCGTCCGGATGTACGCCCTGATGAAGGCGGCGATCGAGCAGGCCATGCTAGAGCGCAAACGCGGCGTGTTCCTGGTCGGCCTGGCCAAGCACTCCCGGGTTATCGAGCGTTACCGGCTGGCCATGGCCGTCGAGGACGTGTTCCCGGCCGGCCAGCCATGCTATGCGCAGGTCCCGCAGGAACTCCAGGTCAAGGTGTATGACTGGCCCGAGTACGCCTGGTCCCCCGAAGACGACCGGGCGGGCCGGGAAAAGCCCAAGACCAACATGGGCGCCATGTACCTGGTGCGGTTCGGCAGGCGGTCGCACGACCCGGTGTGGACCGTGGACCTGCTGCATTTCCAGGCCGCGCAGGCCCAGCGGATCTTCGGCTCGTTGCTCGCCGACGCCGAGCTGGGCTTCCCCGTGCCCTGCTACCCGCATTGCCTGCAGGAGGCCGATCGCTACGCCCAGGTGGCCGACCTGGACCTGGCGATCCTGCAGGGCGCGCTCGAGGAGGCCGTCCGGGAGCAGGTCCGCGCGGACCGGCGCCACGTCTTCGATGCGCAGCGGCTGTGGTCCGCTGACCCCGCCGCGGTGAGGTACCAGTGACGCTCTTCGAGAAGGCGCAGGTCGTCGGCTCGTTCCTCGGCTTCTCGGCGGGTGGCCTCGAGTTTCACGCGGACCTGATCCTGCCGTACCGCAGCTGCTTCCAGTCCTCCCCCATGCACGGGCAGTTCGTCCTGGCCGCCCTGGAGAACGACGCGGAGGCGATCGTGGGGCGCATCACGACGATCAGCGCCCAGGGCCGGCTGGTCTCGCCCGCCGGAGAGGATTACGCGCTGCGCCAGCGGCGCGAGGACCGCCCGGTCCCGGAAGACCTGCGGGACCAGTTCCTGAAGTACCGCGTCAACATCAGGCTCCTGGGCGTACTGCGCAGCCGCGGTGACGACAAGCCACCGTTGTTCGTTCCCTCGCACCGGCGGCTTCCGCACGTCGGGGCCAAGGTCGCCTTCCTTTCCGGCGAACTGCTCCGGCACGTCGCGGGCGCCACCGCCGACGGCCCGCACGCTGCGGAACTCGGCTTCCTCGCCCTCGGTGAATTCGTATACGCGGGCCAGGATGCCCGCGTCGGCCGGGACGAACGGCTCCAGGTCCGTGACCCGGCGATCCTGCCGCGCTTCGACATCCTGCATCTGGTCAGCCGCCGCTCCTTCGTCTTCGCCCGAGCCGGCTTCGGCAAGTCCAACCTGGTCAAGCTGCTGTTCGCGAACCTGTACGGCGGTCCCTCAGGTCCGGTCACGCCCAAGCGGAGCGGCCGGGAGGCACCGGTGGGGACAGTCATCTTCGACCCCGACGGCGAGTACTACTGGCCAGATGACCGCGGCCGGCCCGGGCTGTGCGACGTGCCCGCGCTGCAGGACCGGCTGGCGGTATTCACCGATAAGGAGGGGCCTAGCGAGTTCTACCGGTCGTTCTCGGTGGATCAGGTGCGGCTCGACATCAGGGAGCTCGAGCCCGCGAAGGTCATATCGCTGGTGATCCCGGCCGAACGCCAGGAACACCAGAATGTCGCCAAGCTCAAGCAGCTCCGGGCGGCGCAGTGGAGCGCGCTGGTCGACGAGGTCTGGCTGGCCAAGGGCGGCACCGACCTCAGGCACTTCTACCGGGCCCTGCAGCTCGACCCCCGGCAGCAGGAGAACGAGGCGCTGGCCGCCCGGGCCAACATGGTGCGGGTCGTCACCGCACTGCACGACCCGTCCAGCCAGCTGCTGCGGGCGCTGATCGCGGCTTTGTCCGACGGCAAGCTCTGCGTCGTCGACATCTCGCAGATGCGCGGGCCGCAGGGCCTCGCGCTGGCCGGCGTCGTCCTGCAGCGCATCTTCGAGCACAACCAGGCGGAGTTCACCAGGAAGGACCCGCGCAGCGTCCCGGTGATCGCCGTCATCGAGGAGGCGCAGGCGGTGCTGGGATCCTCGGCCGGCCAGGGGGAGGGCCCGTTCGTCGCCTGGGTGAAGGAGGGGCGCAAGTACGATCTCGGCGCGGTCATCGTGACCCAGCAGCCGGGCAGCATTCCTGCCGAGATCCTGTCCCAGGGCGACAACTGGTTCGTCTTCCACCTGCTCGCCGAGGGCGACCTGCGCGCCCTGCAGAAAGCGAACGCCCATTTCTCCGACGATCTGCTGTCGTCCCTGCTCAACGAGCCTCTCCCCGGGCACGGGGTGTTCTGGTCGAGCGTCAGCCAGACGCCTTATCCGATTCCGGTCCGGGCGCTGCTGTTCGAGCAGAGCTTCGAGCCCGCGGACCCGCTCTACACCCGTCCGGCCGTCGACTGCTACGCCTCCAGGCTGAAGGACCGGCTGAGGAACGCGCTGGACGAGGCCGTCGCGGCGGCCGGCGGCCAGCCCGTCGCGGCTAGCCAGACCGTGGATGCCGCTGAGACCTTCGCCCGCGCGGCCATCCGCAGGCTGGCCCGGGACGAGCAGTTCCAGGCCGCCGTGCGAGCTGACCGCGGCATCAAGTGGGGGTTGGTCCAGCACAAGCTGGCGGAGTGCCTGCCGGCCGCGTTCGGCCAGGATCATCAGGAGCGGTTCGACTGGGTCCATCAGCACGGGCTCGTCAAACGTGCGCTCAACGAGATCCTCGGCGACGACGGCTGGCGTTCCGGGACACGCGACGGATCCCAGTGGATCCTCGTCACCCCTCGGGCCAGGCCCAGTGCGGCCGGCCAGCCCCAGCGCCCGCTCGCGGGTGGCTAGCCGGACAGTCCAATTTTGAAACAGCCAGCCAGGCCCGGAGTAACTATCGTCGGCCTAAGCCAGTGGCGCTGGCCGCGGAGTGGGTCGCACGTTACGCCTACGACGAGGCGGGCGTGGCGGTGGGGCCAGTCGGCCACGAGTGTCATCGCTTGCCGCGAGCATAGACCGGGGCATGATGCCCGGACAATCGCGTCAAGTAGGCGAGGTGGGCCTGACGCGCTAGCGCGGCTAGCTGCGCAGGGCGGGCGGGCGGGGGCGAAGGCGATTCCTCCGCCGTCATTTGGTACCGAACGATCCTGGGAGCAGCACCGGAGACGGTTACACGGACACGGTGGCGCGGATGCTCTCCCTGAGCGAGCTCATGGTGGCCAGCACGGCGCTCGGCTCGTAGCCGCAGTGCGCCATGCAGTTGTCGCAGCGGGGGTCCTTACCCCGGCCGAACTTCTCCCAGTCGGTGGTCTCGAGCAGCTCGGCGTAGGTCTTGGCGTACCCGTCGGCCAGCAGGTAGCACGGACGCTGCCAGCCGAACAGCGAATAGGAGGGAACGCCCCACGGCGTGCACGCGAAGTCCCGCTTGCCTTCGAGTCATGCGCGAGGCCGGACTCGTCACCAAGCGGATCCAGGGCGCCAGGGGCTACGCCCAGCTCCGCAAGCAGCACGTCGACCGCCGCTTCCCCGGCCTCCTCGACTCCACCCTCAACGCCGATGCCGCGGCCTATGGTCTAACCCCGCATCCCGCCGTTATCATCCGGCCGAACGGGCACCGGGTTCCGGCTCCGCCAGGGCCCGAGCTCGCGACGTCACCAAAAGAACCTTGAAAATTAGTTCGATATCTTGTTGTTGTTGATCTTGATAGGTGCTAGATTGTTCTCTAGCGGATTTCTCCGCGCCCTCCCATCTCACCGGCCAGGTGACCTATGTCCGCAGCGCCGTTCCCCGCCGGCCCGATGGCGACGAGCCTGAAGGCCCGGCTGGGCTGCCCGCGGCGGGGATGAGGACTGGGACGAGGAGGAAGGTGTTCAGCAGGGCCTGTACATAACGCTGCCGGCCGAGGAACTGACCCTGGAAGGGTTCACCGAGGACGGCCGGCCGACACCATGGCCCCCGGCCCGCTGCTGGCCGCGTCTTGTCCGCGGTGGCGGGGGAGGACGGCAAGGGCCTGGCGGGGCTGGCCGATGACCAGCTGATCGGGTTCTTGTCCGGTGCGAGGCGGATGGAGTCGCTGGCGGCCTGGACCCAGATGGCCGCACTGGCCGAGTTCGCCGGCCGCCACCCGGCTAAGGATGACCCGGCCGGGGTCAGCGAGTTCGCCGCCGATGAGGTGGCCAGCGCGTTCCGGCTGACCTGGCAGACGGCGGCCGGGCAGATCGGCTACGCCCGCGACGTGGCGACCCGGCTCCCGAAGACCTTCGCCGCGCTGGCCGCCGGAAAGATCCACCCCGTCCATGTCCGCATCATCCAGGACGAGACCAGCATCCTGTCCGCCGCCGGCGCGGCGGCCGCCGATGAGCAGCTGGCCCAGGCGGCGCAGTCCAGGACGTTCGGGGAGCTGCGGTCGGCCGCGCACCGGCTGGTCATGAGGCTGGATCCGGAGGCGGTGCGCAAGCGGAAGGAGAAGGCGCGGGGCCAGGCGCATGTGCGCCGGTTCCGGGAGGCCTCCGGGAACGCGGGGATGAGCGCGCGGGAGATGCCCAGCGCGGAGGTCCTGGCCTCGATGCAGCACGTGGAGCAGCGGGCGCTGGACCTGCGGGATGCGGGGGTGCCCGGGACGCTGGAGGAACTGAAGGCGCGTGCCTACCTGGACCTGCTGCAGGAGCGGGACTCCCGCCCGGCCCAGGCCGCCCCGCATCCGGCCCAGCCCGGACCGGCGGACGGCGGCCCCGCGGCGACCCCGGCCCCGGCGACACGCCGGCCCCGACGGCAACGACGACCACGGCGACGCGGCGACGGCGGTCCCGGCAACGGCGGTCCGGGACCGGCGTCCGGCCCGGCCGGGTCCGCCCCCGGCGGCCAGCCAGCCCGCGGGCCAGGGACGGGGCCCGAGCATCGCGGCGCTGGTCAACATCACCATCCCGGCCAGCGCCCTGGACGGCGACACCGGCCCGCCCGGCGAGGTGGCCGGGTTCGGGCTGGTGGACCACCACGACGCCCGCGACCTGGCCGCCGCGGCTGCGCGGCACCCCGCCACCCGCTGGTGCGTCACCGTGCTGAACCCCGACGGGACCGCTGCCGCCCATGGATGCGCCGCCGGCCCCCGCCCATGGCCTCCCGGACCAGACCCCGGCGCGGGACCCGGGCCGCCCGGCCACCTCAAACCCCAAGAGCTCCTGGACGCGCTGAGGATCAAACTCAACATGGTCATCCGCGGCCCCTGCAATCACGCCCAGGCCCAGAACCGCTACCGGCCCGGCCGGACCCTGCAGCACCTGGTCAAGATCCGCAACGCCACGTGCACCGCCCCCGGCTGCGGCCGGCCCGCCGCCCGCTGCGACCTGGACCACACCGATCCCTGGCACCAGGGCGGCCGGACCTGCCCATGCAACCTGGCCCCGCAGTGCAAGCGATAACCACACAGGTTGTCCACTCGGCTCCGGAAGTGGAGCCAGGTCATGCACGACGAGGACAACGACGGCAGGTTCCCTGACGAGAGCCCGGTCGAGGTCCGCTACCCGCGCTCGAAGCAGGAAGAGCAGGGCGACCGCGAGCGGTGGCCGTGGCTGCCGGGAACGATCGTAGAGCAGTGCGGCCCGGACGAATGGTACGTGTGCGTCGAGGTCCGCGAGCTGGCCGTGCTGCGCGACGGCCGGCGGGCGCCGCGCGGCACGGCCAGCCGTAACCTCTACTATCCCTGCTGCTTCCGGGACAGCTCGGAGATCCGGCCACGATCGGCATCCAGCGGTGCGGTGTCCGGCGACGCGGAGGACGGGGCGAGCCGGTGAGCGGGGACCGGGTGATCCGCTTCGCGACGGCGGCCGTGGTCTGCGCCGTGGCCGCCTTCGCGGCGGTGGTCACCTACTCCCACATCTACGGGCTGGGCCGGGCGCACGGCCAGGATGGCACGGCGGCCCGGCTGCTGCCGCTGTCCGTGGACGGGCTGATCCTGGCCGCCTCGCTCGTGCTGCTGCACGAGGCCCGCAACGACCGGGACGCGCCGCGGCTGGCCCGGTTCATGCTGTGGCTCGGCATCGGCGCGACGGTCGGCGCGAACGTCGCCTACGGAGCGGGATACGGGCTGCTCGGCGCGCTGATCTCGGCGTGGCCCGCGGTGGCGTTCATCGGCGCGGTGGAGATCGCGATGCAGCAAGTGAGACGCTCCCGCGCGCCACGCGCGGCCACCAGCGTGCCAGACGTGCCCAGGTGCCGGGCGATGTGGAGCAGGCGGTCCGCGCCGCCTACGCGGCGTCGGTCGCCGCCGGGCAGCCGCTGAGCCAGCGGGCCATGGCGGAGCGGTTCGGCCTGTCCGCCGCAGGGTGAGCCAGATCGTCACCCAGGTCACCGTCGAGAGCAACGGCCTTATGCCCGGGATGGAGGTGGCGTGAGGCATGAACAGCGACGACGAGACGCCGTGGTGGTGCCAGCTGCTCCGGCCCTGGTCCGGGCCGCCGTGGTACGCGGAGATCGAGGATCCGGATGCCTTCTGGGCCGCGATCGGCCTGCAGTTCACCCGGCAGGCCGGTGAGCTGGCCGGCGACCTGGCCGGCGACGACAGGCCCGGTGAGGGATACCTGGCCAAGGCGGGACGGCTGACCGCCGCCAGCTACCAGGCCGAAGAGATCATCAGGCACGAGTCCGGCCCGCTGACATCAGGCGAGGAGGACGACGGCGACCAGGACGACGAGCCGGCCTCGCTGGGAACGGCCGGTGGTGATCGGGCGCGACCATCCGTCGTGGCCAGAGGTAGATGCCGAGCAGC
>CAWDBS010000043.1:0-175289 GCA_963800415.1 uncultured Actinomycetes bacterium | reverse complement strand
CCACCGAGCGGAACGGGTCCTTGCACAGGACGGTCCGCTGAGCCTGGTCGTTCAGCTTGAGATGCACCCAGTCGACGGTGAAGTCACGCCGCTTCTCCTGGGCCCGCCGGATGAACTCGCCCCGCAGCTTGGCCCGGGTCGTCTGCGGCGGGACGGACTTGGCCTCGAAGATTTCGATGTCGCGGGCCGCCCGGTCCACCGCGCCGCTCGCTGCAGCAGGTAGTACAGGCCGCGGCCGCGGTGCACGTCGTGGTAGGCCAGGTCGAGCTGGGCCACCCGCGGCGAGGACAGCGGCAGGTCGTGCCGGGCCCGGTAGCGCTCGATCAGCTGGTACTTGGTCACCCAGTCGATCTCCCGCGCGATCTTGTCCAGGTTCCCGGTCTCGATCGCGCCCAGCGCCCGCTCCCACATCTCCAGCACCCGCGTGCTGACCGGGTCCAGGCCGTTCTTGACGGTGAAGTCCCTGGCCCGGTTCAGGTACTCGTACTGGATGTCCAGCGCGCTGAGCTCGCGGCCGCTGGCCAGCCGGACCCGGCTGCGCCCGGTCATGTCATGGCTGACCTCCCGGATCGCCCGGATCGCGTTATCCAGGGTCAGGTCCCGCATGATCGCGCCGGCCTCGATCATCCGCAGCACCAGGTCCGTCGACCCGACCTTGAGCAGCGTGGTGGTCTCGCTCATGTTGGAATCGCCGACGATCACGTGCAGCCGCCGGAACCGCTCGGCGTCCGCGTGCGGCTCGTCCCTGGTATTGATGATCGGGCGGGACCTGGTGGTGGCCGAGGACACGCTCTCCCAGATGTGCTCGGCCCGCTGGCTCACGCAGTACACCGCGCCCCGCGGCGTCTGCAGCACCTTGCCCGCACCGCAGATCACCTGCCGGGTGACCAGGAACGGGATCAGGATATCGGCCAGCCCGCCGAACTCCCCGTGCCGGCCGACCAGGTAGTTCTCGTGACAGCCGTAGGAGTTGCCCGCCGAGTCGGTGTTGTTCTTGAACAGGTAGATGTCCCCGGCGATGCCCTCCTCGCGCAGCCGCCGGTCCGCATCCACCAGCAGCCCCTCCAAGATCCGTTCCCCCGCCTTGTCATGGGCCACCAGGTCCAGCACGCTGTCGCATTCCGGGGTCGCGTACTCCGGGTGGCTGCCCACGTCGAGGTAGAGCCGCGCCCCGTTCCGCAGGAACACGTTGCTGCTACGGCCCCACGACACCACCCGCCGGAACAGATAGCGCGCCACCTCATCCGGCGAGAGCCGCCGCTGCCCGCGGAAGGTACACGTGACGCCGTACTCGTTCTCAAGGCCGAAGATTCGCCGATCCACATGCCAAGGCTACGTGCCGTTGCCCCCTGACAACAGCATCCTGACGCGATGCCCGCCGCCTGTGGCCCAGTCAACTGCGTTCGGTCAGGGCGGCCCGGCAGATCACGGGCGGCCGAGACCAGCCAGCAGGTTCTTGTCCCAGACGTACACGGTGTAGGGGCCGACGTGGTATGTCCTGGCCGGCCCAGCGCCGCCAGCGCGGCCGGGTTGGGTTGCCAGTGGTTGAAGAACCCGCGCGCGCTGTCGGTGACCAGGAAGTTCGCCCGGTTAGGGCCGGGGTCGTACCAGGAACTCTTGGCTTCCCACAGGTCCGGCTGCAGCGTGCCGGGCAGCACGGCCCGGATGGTGACGGCGCCGCCGCTGCCGACGGTGACCACGCTCGACTCCCAGTACCCGCCGATGCCGCTGGTGAGGTGGTGGGCGGCCAGGAACGTCAGCAGCCTCGCGTTGGCCGCGGGCACGGATGGCTGGGCCGCCGCGTAGCCGAGGCCGGCGCCGTAGCCGGCGAGCAGGACCCCGGCGGCCACCCGGTACCACCGGCGACGGCCGGCATCGTGATCCCCCGGCGGAGGCTGGCCGCCAGCGTCCGCCCGGCCAGCACCGCGCCGAACGGCAGCACGACGGCGAACTCGCGGGCGTTAAGGTCGGTCGCGTTGGCCAGCGTGCTCGGCACGTACGCGATTACGTTGACGACCATCGCGACGAGCAGGATCTGGCTGATCATGTCCGGCCAGCTGACGAAGTGCCGCGCCACCCGCAGCATGGCCCAGGCGACGAGCGCCACCCCGGCCAGGTGCAGCACGGCGAAGGCCAGCGCCACGGCCGGCCCTGCGGCCGGGCCCCGAACAGCGCGAGCAGCCCTTCCGCGGTCACCCGGGCGTGCTTGGGCCAGGTGTGCACCGGTGCCAGCCGATAGGGCACCGGGTGCAGGAAGAAGCCCCCGCGGGCCCGGAGCAGCCCGCCGATCACGGAGGCCAGGCCCTGGGCCAGGATGGCCGCCACGGCCAGGGACAGCTCGCCGGAGTGGGCGCGCAGGCTCTCCCGTAGGTCATCCCGGCTCCCGCCCGTCTTGCCGCTGGGCGAGGGACAGCGCGCGGGCCACGCGCATCGCGCACACCGCCACCAGCGGCAGCACGCCCACCAGGAGCACCAGCGGATCGGCGACGAGCACCCAGGTCAGCAGCAGCCCGACCACGACGGGCACATACCAGCGTGCCGGGCACCGGTCGATGACCAGCCAGATCAGCAGGAGCGGCACGGCCGTGCCGATATGCCCGAGGGACAGCAGCAGGACGAAGACGCCGACGCCGAGCTGGGGAGCGAACATGAGGCCGGCCGTCAGCAGCATCCGCGGCCCGGCCTCGCGGCCGGACGCCCGGCCCCTGGCCAGCAGCACGGCGAGGAGCACGACGAGGGTGTAGGTCATCGCCGCCGCGATGTGCGCGGTGTCGGTGTGCAGCCCGAACAGCCATACCAGCAGAACGTACTGCGGCAGCTCGGTAGTGATGAACGAGACGTCGGACAGGTACCAGCCGTGCAGCAGCACGTTGCCGTGGAGCATGTCCCACGCCATCAGCAAGTCGTTCGACTCGTCGGAGTTCTCCGGGTACGTCCGGGAAACCTGCAGGTAGGCGAGGAAGAGCAGCGCCACGGCTAGCACGGCCGCGGCGGCGGCAAGCAGCCGGCGGGCGGACGCCCGGCGGGCCGGCACATGCGGCACCGCGGCCCGGGCGTCACCGTCGGCCGGGGCGGTGGGGGGCGGCGCGGAGGACTTCTCCGGCGTCCCGCTTTTCGGCACGGCAGCCACCACGTCCTTCAGGCTCGGCGTCATCCTCGTGAGCGATCGTATGCGTCGCAGCCTGTCACAGCGTAAGGGGTCACTCTGGTAAGCTGCCGCCGCCTGGCCAAGAATTTCCCTTCACGCTGAGATAGCCCTGGTGGAGGCTTGCCGTTGCAGCTCACGTCCACGTCGGAAGACGATAGGCATCTCCGGCAAAGCCCGCCATCGCTCTGGTCCAGATTGAACCGGCCACTGGTCCCGGGGATCATCGCCTTCCTGGGGTGGCTCGGTTTTGCCCTGGCCCGCTGGCAGATCTGGGCCAAGGGACATCTCAGCTTGTTCATCATGGCCGGGCACGTCTACACGCACCGGGCCGAGCTCCCCCGCGGCCTGCTCCTGGTGCCGTCCGCCGGCTATGACGGGCAGTTCTACTACCGGCTCGCGCTGGACCCGGCCAACTGGCACCCCACCGCGTTCGGCATCACGATGGACCAGTCCTACCGGTACAGTCGCATCGGGTACCCCGTCCTGGCCTGGATTTTCTCTCTTGGCCAGCACCAGCTTGTACCCGTCGTGCTGGTCGTGCTCAACCTTCTCGGGGTGGCGGCCATGGCGATGCTAGGCGGCATGTTCGCCCGGCAGTCCGGCCGGCACGCCCTGTGGGGGCTCGCCTTCGCCGCCTACTTCGGCCTGGTCGTCAGCGTGGGCCGGGACACGGCCGAACCGCTGGCCGAGGTCTGCATGCTGGGCGGCCTGCTCGCTTACCGGCGGGGCAGCACCCCGATGTACCTGCTGGCCGCAGCGCTCTTCACGTACGGCGCGATCACCAGGGAAACCATCTTGTTCGCCCCGGCCGCCATCGCCGTCACCCGGCTGATCGCGATTGCCCGGCGCCGGGCCAACCCGGGCCTGGCCGACCTGACCTGGGTCGTCCCGGCTGTCGGCTACGGGCTGGTCGAAGTCGTGGTGCACTTCGTGGTCAGGGGTGAGTTCCCGCTGCTGGCGAACAGCGGCCGGAACCTCACCGTCCCGTTCACCGCGCTGGTCGACGCGCTGAAGTACAACGCCGGGCACATCAACACCGCCCACCTCAGCCCGATCGACATCGCCATGCTCGAGTACGCCACGCTGGCGATCTTCATCCTGGCCGGGCTGGCCGTGCTCACCCTCACCACCGCGCCGGCGCATGAGCGCCTCGCGTTCGTCTTCTTCGTGCTCCAGCTCGGCCTGCTGTCCAGCCAGATCTGGACGAGCACGTTCGGCGAGGGGCGCTCGCTCATCGAGCCCTACCTGATGGCGCTGGTGCTGCTGATCGCCACGCCGCGGCGCTACCTGTCCTGGCCGTATCTCGGCATGATCACCGCCTGCGTGCTGCCCGCGCTCCTGGTGGTGGCCAGGCGCCGGATCCTGTACATGTGACGGTCACCTCAGCCCCGGCCCGTCCAGCTTGTCCAGCAGGTTCGTGTTCCACACCAAGATGGTGTAGCCGTCGGCGTGATAGACCCGTGCCGGGCGGCCGAACGTGAGCTCCGCCGATAGCTGCATGCCGGGCAATGCGAGGGGGCCATCCGCCACGACGAAGTTCGCATAGTGCCGCGCCGGATCGTAGTTCGCGTCGTCGGTCTCCCACAGGTACGGCACGAGCCGGCCGCGGACATCCTGCACCACCGCGCTGACCGGGACCCGGCCGCGGCTGTCCACGGTCGTGCTGTTGGCCTGCCAGTAGGTGGCCAGCCCGTCCGTGAGCCGGTGCGCCATCAGCCAGCTGGCCAGGGGCTCGTTTTCGGCCGGCACCGGCGCCCTCACGGCGCCGTATCCGAGCGCGCGATCCCGGCCGCGAGCCGGCGAGCACGGGACGAACCAGCCCTTCGCCGCCCGGTCCAGGCCGCTATCCGGTCGCCGAGGACGCGGCCGCCAGCACCGCGCCAGCGCAGCACCTCGCCCTCGCCGCGCGAGCAGGTCCTGGGCGTGCGTGCTGATCATGTAAGCGCCCAGGTTGAGCACGATGGCCACCGCGAACACCGGCACGATCAGCTCGCCGAAGCGGAAGATCCGCGCGATGCCCACGCCGAGGGCGCAGGCCACCATGACCGCCCCGGCCAGGTGCAGGGCCACGAAGACGACCTCCAGCGCGGGCCGGGTACCGGCGATACTCGTGTTGAAGACGTTCGCGCCGAAGAACTCGAGGAAAGCCTGGAAGGTCACCCACGCCCCGTGCTGCAACTGGCCCAGATCCGTGCCGGCCCCGACGGGCGACTGCTGGTATCCGCCCACAGCCGCCATCACCCGCGGCCCGAACGAACCGGCCAGGCCGGCCACCGCGGCCGCGCCGACCAGGCTCAGCTCATACCGCCCGGACCCGCGCCGTTCCCCGTGCCTGACCAGGCTGGCGCAGGCTCGTCCCGCGCCGACGAGCATCAGCGGCACGATGCCGGTGAGCAGCACGATCGAGTGCGTTCCCCGAGCCATCCGAGGACAGCGGCGCCGACTGCGACTGGCGCCAGCAGCAGAAGAACAGGACCGCCGCGCCCAGCGCGACCAGGCCGGCCCGGACCCCGAAACTCGCGAGCCTGGCTGCTGATGTCCTGGCGGGCGGGGCGGCCAGGGCGGGAACCTCCTGGTCGCGCCCGGCATAGGTCACGGCGAGGCGGGCGCGACCGCGATGCCGCTGAAGCGCAGCAGGACCCGCGTGTGCGGCGGCAGGCCGCGCGGCGTGTAGAACCAGTACGCCTGGCCGCTCGCGGTCTGCGCGGGCGTGCAGATGAACTGCTTGGTCATCAGGAACGTGTACCACGGGTCATGAAGGCAGGCTTTGACCCCGGAACGTTCGGCCTGGACCAGGAACCCGGCCGTCTCGACCCAGGCCGGCCCGTCGATGTGCAGCACGATCGTCTTGCCCGGGTCCCGCGCGGCCAGGGTGGCCACCACCTGAGGCAGGGCCTCGTCGATGTCGTTGGTGCTGCCGGTGCGCGTGCCCGGGATCACCGCGAGCACCGCGACGGCCGCCGCAGCGGCGAGCACCGCGACGCCGGTGCTCAGGCGGAGGGCGAGCGGCGAGCCTTCCGCCCCGGGCCGCGGCATGGCCTGGAATGCGGCCAGCGCGATGACCAGCACCGTGATCAGGGGCGCCGACCAGTAGAAGTAGCCGATGTAGTACTGGTTCAGGTTGTCGATCCCCACCGCGGTGTAGAGCAGGAACGCCAGCGACGAGACCACGTTGGCGGCCAGCAGGGCCAGCAGGAACCCGCGCAGCGGCGCCGGGCTGAGCCAGCGGATAGCGGCGAGCGCCACCGGGTAGCCGAGCAGCGGCGCGAGCCAGGCGTGGTGGTGCGGCCACCAGAACCACAGCGCGTACTCCACTACCTGCCGCACGCTATGGCCGCCAGCCCGGCCCGAGCCACCGTAGGAGATGTACTTGCCGAAGTCACCCGGCCAGTGCAGCACCAGGTTGACCACGATCGGCAGCGCGAACAGCGCGCTGATGACCGCGACCGGGATCAGTGCCGTCCAGGGGGGACGATCCCCCCTGGACCCCCCCTGCTCACGGGGGGGCTGCCCGCCCCCCCGTACCCCCTGGCCCCCCTGGCCCCCCTGAACCTGCGCGGCCAGAGCAGGGCCGCGAGCACGGCCGCCGTGACGGCCGGCACGAACAGCAGGAAGCAGGCGTGCCCGTGGATGAGGAACCAGCCGGTCAGCGCGAAGATCCAGGCGTCCTGCGCCCGTCCGGCCGCCACCGATCCCGCCGCGAGGATAAAGACCATGTACGCCAGCACGTACATGTACGGCATCCAGTCAGAGTTCACGATCGGCGGGTAGGCGATCGCGAAGCCGGTGAAGACCGCGAAGCAGACCGCGGCACCCCGCAGCGAGCGTGTCCACCCGTAGACGACCCCGACCGCCAGCGCCACGAACGCGCAGTCCAGAGCGAACACGGAGAGCATGTGCGCGTTCCACGCGGTCGGCACCAGGCGCAGCGCGTTCTGGAACAGGTACTCGCCGATGGCCTGCACGTACATGTAGGCCGGCCCGGGGTGGTTGAAACGCTCGCGCGAGTAGTTTCCGACGAGCAAGGTGAAGTGCTTGGCCTGCTCGATCAGGATAGAGTCGGCGCCGCCATCGCCCTGCTCGTACAGGCGGGCGGTGAACAGGAAGCGGTTGCGCACGCAGAGCAGGGCGAACAGCACGGCGAACGGGACCGCCCAGACCCACCACGGCCTGCGGCCGGCCGCGGCCGTGGCGGCCGGGCCCGCGCCGCTGGCGCCGGCGGTCTCCGCGGCCCCGGACCCCTGCACCACCGTCATCCGCTCGCGGCCAGCCCTCATGTCAGATCGTTCCGGCCTTAATGGCCGCGTCGATCCACGGGATGACCTCGTCCAGCATGGTCTCGAGCGAGGTGACCGCCTCGAAGCCGAGCACCCGCTTGGCCTTGCCGGTCGCCGGGACACGCCGCTGCACGTCGTACTCGAACGGGTCGTCGTGGACCATCCGCAGCGGGACGCCGTCGCCCTTGACCTTGCGCCAGATGACCTCGGCCAGCCGGCGTACCGTGGTGCCCTCCGCGGTGGACAAGTTGAAGTCCTCGTTGCGAGCATCCTCGTGCGCCATCGCCGTGACCACGCCGGCGGCGAGGTCACCGCCGTAGGTGTAATGCCGCACCTGCTCCCCTGAGCCGAGGATGTGCAGCGGGTCCTGGCCCTTGAGTACCTTCTGCACCAGGTCGGGTACCACGTGGCTCATCGCCAGCCGGACGTTTCCGGACAGGATCTCCTCGTCACCCAGGGCCCGGCTCTCGCCGATGCCCACGCAGTTGAACGGGCGCACCAGCGTGTAGGGCAGCCGGTACTGGTCCCAGGCGGACCGGGCGTAGTACTCCACCGCCAGCTTCTGGAACCCGTAGGACGACAGCGGCGGCGGTATCTCCTTCTGCTGGCCCTCGTACGACGGCCACTCGGCCGCGCTCTCGAACACCATGGAGGAGGACAGGTAGGTGACCTTGCGCAGCCGCCCGTCCCGGTGCGCGGCGATGGCCGCGTCGCAGGACGCCGCGATGATGCGCTCATTGGTGGCGAGCAGGTCATAGGCGTAGGTGTGGAAGTAAGAAATGCCGCCGATCATGGCGGCGCCCGCGATGAACTGGTCGCAATCGGCCAGCAGTTCCGTCATCAGCGCGACGTCCCTGGCGTCACCCTCGACGAGCCGGTAATGCGGGTGATCGTCGTAGGATTTCCTGACCTTCCCGTACTTGGAGAAGTTGTCCAGGCCGATAACCGCGTACCCGCGCTTCAGCAGTTCCGCTACCACGTACCCGCCGATGAAGCCCGCGGACCCGCTGACCAGAACCTGCTCCATGAACTAACTCTCCTGCCGTTTCTGCTGCTGTTCCTGTTGCTGATTCACAGCGGCGGGCCCGCGCTGACGGACCTGCTCGGCGTCGAGGCGCGGGCCGAACGCGAAACGATACCAGCGGACATAGCTGGGCACCCATTGGGCGACCTTGAAGTTCGACACCCCCGCCTGCCGGTCCAGCCAGATGGTCGGGATCTCCGCCACCGGCAGGCGCAGTCTCTTGGCCTTGGCGGTCAACTCGATGCCGATCTCGAATCCGTCCCGCGAGTCGATGCCCACCTGCCGGACGAATTCCGTCGAGTAGGCCTTGAATGAGTTCGTCGCGTCCCTCGTCCCGACGTGCGCCAGGATGCGCAGCGACCGGCCGGCCAGCCGGGATATGGCGCCCTTGATGACCGGGCCACCGACCTGCTGGCCGCCTGGCATGTAGCGGGACGCCGCCGCCACCGCCACCCCGCGCTCCACGAGCCGGACGAGTTCGTCGATCTGCCTGGCGTCGTCACACCCGTCCGCCATGGTCACCACTGCCACCGGGGCGGTCGCGGCGTCGATGCCGAACCTGATGGCGTTGGCGGGCCCGCGGCCGTAGGTGTTGACCAGGCATTTCAGTCGCGGCTCCTGCCGCGCGTACTCCTCCGCCACCGGCACGGTCGTGTCATCGGGCGAATCGACCACCACCAGCACCTCGCACGGCAGCCGCACCGACTCGAATAGCCGGTCAAGCACGCTCAGCACCTGCTCACCCTCGTTGTACGCGGGCACCACCACCGAAACGCGGGGACGTTCGGTCATATCTTGACACCATGCCCGAGGATGTCCCAGATGTCGGCGGCCGGCTTGTCCGTGACCAGCCCCTGGTAATCCGGGTGCGGCGCCCCGACCACGAGCAGGTCCGACCGGGCGATCACCTCGTCCAGGGGCAGCAGGCCGGGATCGACGGTCACATAGGGGTCGGTGCACAGGACCGCCCCGGCCTTGAACTCCAGGATCCGCTTGAGCTTGTACGACAGGCTTGACCTGATGTCGTCGGAACCGGCCTTGAACGCCATCCCCAGGATCCCCACGGTCATCGAGGCCAGGTCGAACCGCTGCTCCAGCCGGTGCACCACGTACAGCGGCAGGCCCTCGTTGACGGCCATCGCCGCGTGCCCGAGCGGGAAGTTGTTCTGGTTAAAGGCCGCGAGCTGCACGGTGTCCTTGAATAGGCACGGCCCGGCGGCGAAACCCGCGGCCGGCATGTCGGCGGCACGCGGGTACTCCTCGGCCAGCCCCAGCCGGATCCGCTCGAAGTCCAGGCCCCGCTCGTTGGCCATCATGTAGAGCTGGTTCGCGGTGGCGAACTTGATGTAGCGCCAGACGTTGGTGAACAGCTTGGCCAGCTCCGCCTCCTCGGGTGACATCACCACGAGCTTGCTGGTCAGCCTGCCGAACAGCCGGGACGCCCGCGCCGTCCCCGGCGCCGTGCGGGCGGAGACGATCTGCGGCAGCTCGAACAGCTCGGTCATCGCCTGACCCTCGGCGATCCGCTCCGGGCAGAACGCGACCTCTATCTCCAGTCCAAGCCCGGCCACCATCTTCTCCACCAGCGCCGTCACCCCGGGGAACACGGTGCTGCGCAAGATGAGCAGCTGGCCGTCGCGCAGGTAGCCCGCGCACCCGCCGAGCGCCTTGGGGATCGCCGTCTGGTCCGGGTTCAGGTGCTCGTCGACCGGCGTGCCGATGACCACCACCACGTGCTCCGCCGTGGCCACGACCGCGGGGTCGACCGAGGCCTCGAGCAGTCCGGCGCCGAGCACCCGGTGCAGCACCTCTTCCGCGCCTGGCTCGGCGAACGGCATCCGGCCCGAGTTCACGGTGGCGACCGCGGTCTCGCTCACGTCGTAGATGGCCACCCGGGCACCCTGGTCGGCGAACGCGAGGGCGAGCGGCAGGCCCACATGCCCGCAGCCCCCGATGATGACCACATCCCGGTCGGGCTGGTCAGGCAATTTCGTCACCGTGTACACCTCCAGCCGATGTCCAGGCCTCCGGGGGCCTCGGAGGCACCGTATAAGGCCCCTCCGTCACGTGTCTGGCGGTTTACCTTACCGCCATATGCAGCTCATTCAGCGGCGCGCCGGGGCGGGCCCTGCGGCCTCTCCCGCCGCGGCCGCTATCGTCGCCAGCGGCCCTTCTCCGGCACACAGACCCGCACGTGCGGTAAGCTCGCGACGCGATTTCAAGACGGCGGTGTTCACGCTGGGCCGCCTTTCGTGAGGAATGCAGCATGCCTGGTCAGGAACGCCCGGCGGCCCGCGCGAGGGCCGCGGAGTCGGTCATGCCGGACGGCCCGGGATCCGCCGGCCAGGCCGATGCTCGCCCGGCCGGCCGCGACGCGTTCAACGGGGCCAGCGAACCGCCGTCTGGCTCGCTAGCGTCCAGGACGAACCGTCCCGCCGTGGCCGCGCTGATCGCCACGCTCGCCGCGGTCGCCTTCACCCTGGCCCGGCGGCAGACCTGGGCACACGGCCGCATCAGCAGGTTCATCCTGGTCGGCCGGCATTTCGCCACACCCTCCCAGCTGCCGCACGGCATGCCGGTGGCCAAGACCTACGGCTACGACGGGCAGTTCTTCTACCGGCTGGCACTCAATCCGCTCAACTTCCACCGGACCGCGTACGGCATCACCATGGACCGGCCCTACCGGTACATGCGGGTCGGCTATCCCGCGCTCACCTGGCTGGTCTCAGCTGGCCAGCACTTCGGTGTCCCGGTCATGCTGGTCGCGGTCAACATCGCCGCCATCGGGGCGCTGGGCTATCTGGGCGCCCTGTTCGCCGCCGAGGGCGGGCGGCACGCGCTGGCCGGGCTGCTGATGCCGGGGTACTTCGGCCTCATCACCAGCCTGTCCCGGGACACCGCCGAGCCGCTCGCCGCCGTCTGCCTGCTGGCCGGGCTGCTCGCGGTGCGGGGACGCCGCCCGGTGCTGGCCGCCGCGCTGCTCGCCTACGGGGCGCTGACCAGGGAAACGGTCATGGTCGCCGTGGCCGCCATCGCCATCGTGCGGGTGATCGGCATCCTGCGGGGCCGGACGCGGCCCGGCCGCGATGACCTGGCCTGGACGATCCCGGCCGTGGCCTTCGCGGCCTGGGAGGTCGTGGTGAAGGCCGCGACCGGGAGCGTCCCGCTGCTCGCCGACAGCGGCCGGAACGCAGGCGCGCCGTTCATCGCCCCGCTCCAGGCGTTCAGGCACAACCTCGCCCACGTCCACCTGCACCAGTTCGAGCAGTATGACCTGTGGTTCCTCGAGCTGGCCATCCTCGCCTGCTTCTCGGTGGCGGCGCTGCTCTGCCTGCGGTCCACGAACGCGCCGGTGCACGAACGGCTGGCGTTCATCCTCTACCTGATCGAGATCTGCGTCGTCACGCCGAGCACCTGGAACAGCCTGGACGCCGACATGCGGTCCTTCATCGAGGTGTACCTGCTGGCCGTGATCATCCTGCTGGGCACTCCCCGGCGGAGCCTGGGCCGGTGGCTGCTCCCCTCGCTCGCGGCGTTCACGCTGCCCGCCCTGATCGTGGTCACGCAGCGCAGGATTACCCTGTCGTGACGGTCCGTGCACGCGGCCTGTCCTACCTGATCCGGTTCGGCGGCCTCCAAGGGTGCCAGCCCGCAGAGGAGGGCAACCACGGCAGCGGCGAGAGTGTACAGCCGGAGGCGGGCGGCAGCAGCGCACCGATTCCACCCATGTCACCGCCGCGGTGGCGGTGCTGGGCCGGCCGGAGCTGGCCGGCCGGGAGTTCAGGTGCCAACGTCTGCACGCGACGGGACCTGTGGCCACTACCCCGGTGGGACCCCCGGAGCGCTGTTACCATCGGTAATGCGTCACCGGCAACCAAACCCGCCGCCACGGGTTTAGAAAGCGCGGGTCACGCATCGGGACATCCTGATCAACCAGGGCTTGGACAACGAATGTCACCCTTTGGAATAACTTCAGACACCGACGATGTCGCGGCAAGAGGGCGGCTGGACCGGGATTCCACCGCTAGGCGGTGGTCCATTCCGAAGCCTGCGCGATTCCCGCTGCCCGCGGTCGGAGCCATAATCTACGTGGGCATCCGCCTGCTCGGCCTGCTAATGACCGTGTTCCTGTTGCGGCACGGTAAATTCCGGCAGCGAGGCTCGTCGCTAACACAATGGATAACCGGGGGTGACGGCGGTTACTACCGGGCCATTGCCGCTCACGGCTATCAGTATCGACCCGGTCAGCTGGCCCACGCCGCCGTGTTCTCCATGTTCCCGGGCTACCCGGCAGCCATAGACTCCGTCGCCTGGCTCCCCGGAGTCAGCATCGCGCTGGCGGGCTTTGCCGTAACCGTCCTGGCCGGGATGGCCGCGGCGTGGGGTCTGGTCGCGCTGGGCCTCAAGCTGACCGCTGACCCTCGCATCAGCCTGCTCATGGTGGCGATCTGGGCAGTGGCGCCCGGCTCGACCGTCTTGTCCAGAGCGTATGCCGAAGCGCTGTTCTGCGCCCTGGCCGTATGGACGCTGGTCGCGCTCCTTAATCGGCGGTGGCTGACTGCGGGGGCCCTGGTCGTCCTGGCCGGGACCGTGCGAAGCACCGCCCTGGCTCTTATCACGGCGGTCGCGGTGGCGGCGCTGACCGCCCTGATCCAGGCAGCGCGGACGCGCCAGCGGATCGCCCTGTGGTGGCGTCCCGTCGCCGCACTGCTGCTGGCGCCGCTGGGGCTCCTCGGCTACTGGGCATACGTGGCCCTGGCGACACACAGGCTCGACGGGTGGTTCTGGATCGAGAAGCACGCCTTCCACATGTCGTTCGACTGGGGAATCGGCACGACGCGGGTTATCAGACACACATTCCTGGACGCGCCCTCGGCGGTCACTGTGCTGGTCATACTGGCGATCCTGGCGGCCCTGGGGCTCACGGCATGGAGCCTGACCGAACGCGTCCCCGTCTACCTGCACGCCTACACGGTCGTGGTTGCCTTGATGGCCTTTACTACCAGCGCCAACTGGATAAGCTCGAAGCCGCGCTTCATGCTTGCCGCCTTCCTGCTCGCCCTCCCGATGGCGCGGCTGCTGGCTCCGCTGCGGACTTCGGTCCTGGTTCCCCTCCTCGTCGTGCTCACCGCCGCATCGACCTGGTTCGGCCTCTACCTCTCGATCATCGCCCAGTGGGCCGCCTGAGATGATCATCGCCCAGTGGGCCACCAAGCCTGGTGATTATCGGGCTCGGCGTCAGCATCGCGGCCACCGGCCCTAAGGACTGATCCCGGCGTTTCCGCCCGGAGCCTGCCGTCATATCCGGCAATAGTGATGGCCACGGAAACCGGCATCCAGCGCCCCGTGTCGCCCCGGACCCGGCGGCCAATGGCGGACCGCACCTGGCGAGCCGCGAAACGTGTCGGCCTGGCCGTCGTGTCAACGGTCGCCGTGATGTCGGTCGCCGCCGTCCTCCCGTGCCTTCTTCAGCGCCGCTTGGCTGCGGCCGCATCTGCTTTGAGGCCGCGCAGGCGCTCCGCAGTTCTTCGCGTTGGCGGCGCTTGCGATCACGGACGTCAGGGGAATCGGCGGTTGATCTCGCCGATCTGGGGGTCGGGACGCCGTAGACCGGGGCGCCGCCTCTCCGGTCTCACGGCCGGGGCCGCGGCTGGGCTCGGGTCGGGCTGCGGACGCGTCGGCCCAGGTGGATGGAACCTTTTAGCCGGAAAGCGCCCGGACGTCCCAAAGGAGCGCTCCCGGAACCTGCCGCGCCGACTGCCCCGTCAGCTGGTTGAGGGCGTACCGCAGTTCGTCATGGTGCGGGGCGTCCGGGCTGAGCACAACGATCGCGGTATGCCAGTACCGCAGGTCCACCCGGAAGGCGGCCCGCTGCGCATTGGTGATCTGGGGGTACACGCCATCGTGCTTGATGGTCGTGAGTAGGTCGACGGTCGGGCGGCTCGAAGCGCCATAGACTCCGTTGCCCTGCTCGTCCGGGCCGAGGAAGTACCCACGGACCATCCGGTACCCCTGCCCGGTCGCGTCGTCCCAGTCCATCGCCGTGAGCGAACCGCGCCAGATGCTGGCGTCCCCTGAGAGAACCGACTGGTCATCGTGCACGTACTGGCGCCACTGCCCGCTCGTGAAGAACGCGGGTACCGGTACGGCGCGCTGTGCCAGCACCGGCGTGGGCGCGATCGGCAGCAGGGCCGCGACCAGCACCAGCATCCAGCCGTACCGGAGCCGGACATCGGATGTAGTCGCCGCAGCGCGGACCGAGAACGCGAGCAGGATCGCGACGACCGGGATCAGCGCTAGGCCGAACCGGGTAGGTACGACGCTGTTAAACAGCGGCAGCTTGAGCAGGCTCATCGGGCCTTGGTGGAGCACGGTACGGCCACCGACCACGACGGTCCTGCCCAGCGACAGCAGGAAGAAGACGAGCACAACGACGGTCAGCGCCCGTACCGCCACTCGCCGCCACAGCCAGACTACGATCACCCCGACGGTGATGAGCAGTGGGGCGCCGAAGAACGTGTTCTCCTCCGGCAGCGGGGCGTAGGTGCTGTCCGAGGCTCCGTGCCGTACCAGCGACAAGTGAGAGAACGACGCGAAGGCCCGCAGGTCGGTGCCGTACCCGAGCACGAAGTCGGGCAGGCCCCGGTAGCTCTGCGGACCGAAGAACTGGAACCACAGCGGGTACGCGAGAAGCACGCCGGCCGTGAGCAGGGCCGACCACAGCCCGGCCAGGAACGGTCGTACCCGCGCCCGCACCTCGGCGGGCCGGAAGATCGCATACGCCGCCACGAAGACCGCGGCAGCCAATCCGGTCATGAACAGCAGCTCCTCGTTGAGGAACGCCTGCCAGGCGACCAGCAACCCAAGCACCACGCCGTCGCGTGCGGTATGCAGCGAGATGGCCCGCCAGACGATGAACGGGATCAGGAACTGGCTGACCAGATTCGGGTGGCCATTCACGTGGTTGATCATGCCGGGTGCGAAGCCGGCGAAGAGCCCGCCGACGACGGCCGCCGGCCAGAAGTCGACGATGTGGCGGGAGAGCACGTGGTACCAGGCCCACGCGGTCGCGGTCAGCCCGCCGGTTAGCATGGCCGTGAACACAACGACGGGCCCGAACAGGAGGGTCACCGGTACCAGCGGCACGGTCAGGCCAAGCAACCCGGTGTTGGCCATCAGGTTCACGCCGTCTGGCGCGTTCATCTGGGGGGTGAAGAACGGGTTCTCGCCGTGCGTGAAAATCCGGGTCGCGTGGATCAGGGCCCACTCGAAGAAGTGAACGTCGGAATCATTGTTTACCAGGGCGAGCGCGCCGGTGTTACGCCACAATCTGTACGTGACCCAGAAGGCGAGCACGAGGTACAACACCACGGCGGCAGGATCGGCCCATCGAGACATGAGCCGGGCCGCAGAACGCTCCGGCGCGATCTGCTGGTTGACGGCCTCGACAGGACTCGACGTGGACACTCAGGCAAGCCTACCGGGTACGGACCCTTGCACGAGTTGACCGTCAAGGTTCCCTCGAATTCGCCAAGTACCAGCCCGTGTCAAGATGTTCCGTCATCCAATGGCAGTACACCCGCTTACTTTTGGAGTTGCCGATGACGCGAATCAACGGAGATCAGCGCGTGCAGTCCGAGGTCCTCGAGGGTCTCGCGACGGCCGTGAACCACCGCCGCTGGTTCGTAGAACTGGCCATGCCGTTCCTAGGTGATGACCCGATCGAGATCGGCAGCGGTCTCGGCGACTACGCTCTGGAGTGGGCCCCGCACTTCAGGCGCTTCACCGCGACGGAAGCCGATCCCGACCGTCTGGTCGCGCTCAAGGAGCGACTCGACGGTCACGGCCAGGTGAATATCCGGCAGATGCTGCTGCCCACAGACGAGGTGAACACGTACTCGGGTACGGTGTCGTACAACGTGCTCGAACACATCGAGGACCACGTTGGGGCGCTACGGAGCATGGCGCGGCTGGTACGGCCCGGTGGCCGGATCGTCCTGATCGCGCCGGCTTTTCCGTTCGCCATGAGCCCGGTGGACATCGCGACCGGACACGTGAGGCGGTACACGAAGAAGAGCATGCGGGCGGCGCTGACCGAGGCCGGGCTAACAATCGAGCGCCTGCACTACGCCAATGCGCTCGGCCTCATCGGGTACTACATGGCCACCAGCGTGTTCCGGCTGACTCCTAAGGAAGGGCCGATGGTCAAGCTTTACGACCGGCTCATTCTACCGGTCACGCGCGCGGCCGAACGTGTGGTACGCCCGCCCTTCGGCCAATCCGTGTTCGCGGTGGCACGCGTACCTGAAATAGCTTGACACTTACCGGTCATGGCGGCCGTTATCTGATCTGCGGCGGGGCAGTGCAGCACTCCCCAGCGCCTCCTCCAGCTCTGCGATCTTGCGGCGGCTCCGGGCCCGGGCCAGCGCCCAGTAGCCAAGCGCGGCTAGTAGCCAAGCGCGGCTAGCGATTGGCCGGACTGTCATGCCAGGCAGCCGTTGCCGGCTGACTCTGTCGGCAGCTCGCGCTTCATGAGCGGAACTATCTTCCCCCGCTGACCCCGGCTGGTCGGCCGTGACTGAAGCTGGAGACAACTGGTAACCGGCAGCCAGAGCGGACGGCAAGCTTCGAGATTTTTCACGTCGAGCTCCCTGTATGGTCCAGGTATGCATGCCGAGGAGCCGGATTCGGGTGGGGCTGACCTGGCAGGCGCGCGAGGAACGGTGTCGAAGCTACGCCAGCCTGTGCGGCCCGCCGGCCAGGAAGTTCCCGGAACGCGCTGGTTGCCTGCCGTGGCAGGGATCGGCGGCGGTATCGCGCTGTTTGCCTACTTCCTGCGGATATCGCTCAGTCATTGGATGAACTCCGACGGGGCGAACAACGCGCTGCAGGGCTGGGACATGCTCCACGGCAATCCCCTCCTGCACGGTTGGATCATCGGCGACGCGACGTATTACACCCTCGAACTGCCGCTGTACGTTATCAGCGAGGCACTGCTCGGGCTGCATGCAGTGACTACCCATGTGGTCTCCGCGCTCACTTACCTGATCGTCGCGGCCTTCGCCGCGGGCCTGGCCATGGCGGACAGCCGGGGCCTGTCCAGGGCAGCCCGCTGCGCAGCCGTGATCGCGGTGCTGGCAGTGCCGCTCCCTAACAGTTCAGGTGTGTCGCTCTTGCTGTCGGAGCCCGACCACACTGGGACGGCAGCGATCATGCTGGCCTCGTTCCTGCTGATCGACCGGGCCCCAGGCCGGCGTTTCACGTCGCCGCTGCTCTGCGTGATCCTGTGCGCCGGCCAGATCGGCGACGCCACCGTCCGCTACGTCGCCGTACCGGCGATCCTGCTGGTGTGCGCCTATCGCGTGCTGGCCGCCAGAAAGATCCTCACAGCCGACACAGCGATCCTACTGGCCGCCGCCGCGTCCCTCCCGTTGACGTCCCTGATCCGCGCGGTAATGAAGCACTTGGGCGGCTTCGCGATGGTCGCTCCGCGAGCCAGGATCTCGCCCATGGCGGATTGGCGACATCACGCGGCGCTCACCCTGGTGGCCATCCGCAACCTGTTCGGGGACATCACCGGCCATTCGGCCGTCCTGGGCGGCGTCGGAACCGCCTTCGGGCTGATCTGCCTGCTCGCCGCCGCGTACGGCCTCGTGAGGGTCGTCTGGACCTGGCGCACCGCGAGCCGGTCCGAGCAGCTGCTGTGCATCGGGATCGTAATCAACGTCGGGGCGTACGTGATCTCCACGATTCCTATACGCACCAACCCGTACGAGATCGCCGCGGTGCTGCCGTTCGGCGCGGTGCTCGCGGCGCGGGCCTGCGTGCCCGCGCGCATCGCCGGAGCGTGGCGGGCACGCATGGCGATCGCCGGGGCCGCCCTTGCCGCGCTGCTGCCGTTGACCGCGGCGGCCACCGTGCCCCCGGCGGTATTGCCCGCAGCGTCCGTCGCCGCGTGGCTCAAGGCGCACGGTCTCACGTACGGTATCGCCGGGTACTGGGATGCCTCAGCCGTCACCGTGCAGTCGAGCGACCAGGTTCAGGTTCGCGCGGTCGTGATCAAGGCCCGCAATAAGGTCCCCCCCTATGTCGCCCCCTATGTCTGGGAGGAGAAGTCCTCCTGGTACGACCCATCCCAGCACGACGCGACGTTCGTGATCGGCAACAAGGGCGGTGACTACTTTCCCTTCCAATTCGAGCGGTGCTTCGGCCGGCCGCCGCGACCCATCAGGTGGCGGGCCGGGTAATCCTGATCTACAAGAGAAACCTGCTCAAGGAACTCCGGCCGAACAAGCCGCCGGGCCCGCTGGGCTGAGTCACCCGGCGGGCGGCCTGCTATGGCTTGGCCAAGACCACGATGATCAGCCCTGACACCTCCCGGAGCGAGCCCATCCAGGTCAGCACGTCGGCGCGTTCGTGCAGTACCTGGCTTAGCCTCCGGCCCCGTGGAGTACGGCGCAGGTCGGAGGCCAAGCTTTCTCCGGGTCCGCCCGCGCTGGGCGGCGCTGGTGGCCGACGAGCACAACGAGGTGACCTACGGCTTAGTTGCCGCAAGAACTCCGGTCTCCATCCGCTGATCTTGGAACGGAGGATGGCGCGCATGAGCTTATCTGCACCTTGCTGTGATCTCCGAGCACCAGGCGGTGCGCCTTGCGCACCCGCGGGGCCGGGGTCACCTCGACGTCGTGCCCGATGAGGAACGCCTCGATGCGGCGTACCCCGCGGATCGACGCCCGGCCAGGACGATGGAGTACTCGATCTCGCTATCGGCGATCACGCAGTCGGGGGCGACTGAGGTGAACGGGCCGACGTAAGAGTCAGTCACCTCGGTACCGGCGCCGATGATGGCCGGCCCGACGATCCGCGACCCGCTGACCTTGGCTCCGGCTTCGATGACCACCCGGCCGATAAGCTCACTTGCCGCGTCCACCACGCCGGCCACGGCCGGCTCGACGCTCTCCAGCACGATCCGGTTGACCTCCAGCACGTCCGCGACGTTGCCGGTGTCCTTCCAGTACCCCGAGATGATCGTGGAGGTGACCTTGCGGCCGCTGCGCACGAGCCACTGAATGGCCTCGGTGATCTCCAGCTCTCCGCGCCACGACGGTTCCAGGCCCGCGACCGCCTCGTGCACGGCCGGCGTGAACAGCTACACCCCGACCAGGGCAAGATCGCTCCTGGGCTGCTGCGGCTTCTCCGCCAAGCCGATGAGCTGGCCCGCGCCGTCGAGCTCGGCGACCCCGAACTGCCGCGGGTCCGGCACCGAGGTGAGCATGATGTGGGCATCGGGCCTGGAGGCACGGAACTCCTCCACCGGCACGGTGATGCCGCCCACGATGAAGTTGTCACCCAGGTACATCACGAAGTCCTCGTCGCCGAGGAACTCCCTGGCCTCCAGGACCGCATGCGCCAGCCCGAGCGGGGCTGACTGCCGGATGTAAGTCACGTCCAGCCCGAACGCGCGGCCGGAACCGACGGCCGCGCGGATCGCGGGCTCGGTGTCGCCGACCACGATCCCCACCTCGGTGATCCCGGCATCGCGGATCGCCTCCAGGCCGTAGAACAGCACCGGCTTGTTCGCCACGGGGACCAGTTGCTTGGCGTAGGTGTGGGTGATCGGCCGGAGCCGCGTCCCCGAGCCCCGGCCAGAACGGGGGCCTTCACGGTCCGGAAGCTTATCGCGGCAGGCCTGCTACTGCGGACGAAGCCAGGCCGCGACCGGCTACGGTTTGGTCAGCACCACAATGACCAGTCCGGACACGACCATGAGGGTGCCCACCCAGGTCAGCACGCTGGCTCGCTCGTGCAATACGACGATGCTCGCGGTCAGGATGACGAGATAGCCGAGGGCATTGAACGGGTAGGCCACGCTCAGCGGTACCCGCGAGAGGGCGGCCAGCCAGGCTACCGCCGAGACGCCGAAAACTACCAGCCCGAGTAGCACCCACGGCGAGGTGGCCGCGCGGAGCGCCAGCGATCCGCCGGAATGGGCGGCGCGGGCCGTTGCGACCTGCATGCCGTGCTTGAGCATCACCTGTCCGCCCGCCGCGGAGACGACGGCGAACAGCAGTAGCGCAACGCTTGCGATGGTCAAATGACGCCTCCCCGGTGTTCCTTCGCGCTCGGCACTTTCCGTTGAATGGTTCCGCGGTGCCTGCTGCGACATCCCCGCGGACGGCCCTGCCGGACGCGCGTCCTGGCGGGCCCTGGCACCCGCGTCAGATGACCTCGACATTCGTCGTTTCTCAGTGCGCATGCTAACCGTGGGTGCGAGCCGACTCGCTGACTTCAGCCGCCGACTTGGCCATGGTGGCGGCCGACTGGAGCCGGGCGAGCACTGCGGCGGGATCGAAGTCGAGGTAGGGGTAACGGCGTAACCCGTGCTTATGGAGCCGGTACTGTCCGCATGTACGCAGCACGCCGAGGCCGTATCGGATGCTCCTGCGCAGGTTGATCGACGACGAGTCGGCCGCGTACCGAGTCGGACATGACACCTCGCCGATCCTGGCGCCAACGGAGACGGCCTGGGCGATGATCTGATTGTCGAAAACGAAATCATCGGAGTTGCGCTCGAACGGCAAACCGGCGAGCAGCGTGCTGCTGAACGCGCGCAGGCCGGTGTGGTACTCGGACAGTTTCTGCCGCAGGAAGATGTTCTCGACCAAGGTGAGGAAGCGGTTAGCGACATACTTGTAGCGGGGCATGCCGCGGGCGACCGAGTTCTGGGCGAGGATGCGCGAGCCAAGGACAAGGTCATACTCGCCGTAGGCGATCATCGATGCCATGGCCGGAACGAGCAACGGTGAGTACTGGTAGTCCGGATGCACCATGACGATGATGTCCGCGCCGAGCTCAAGCACCCGCCGGTAGCAGGTCTTCTGGTTTCCGCCGTAGCCCACGTTGAGTTCGTGGCGGATCGGCTCCAAGCCGAGTTCGCGGGCCAAGGTGACTGTCTGGTCGGTGCTGGCGTCGTCGACGAGCACGATCTCGTCGATCACCTTGCGATCAAATTCAGCTACTGTACGTGACAGAGTTCCTGCCGCGTTGTAGGCGGGCAGCACGACGCCGATCCGGTGACCGTTGATCATTCCGCCAGTGTACGGAACGTCCCAGTGCGGCAGCAGGCAAACAACGCCGACCAGCGGGTCAGCGGAGGTTGCCGGGCACGGATGACGGGGGGCTGCCCAGGTCGGCGAGGAGGTTGTGGTTCCAGACCATGACGGTGAAGGTCTCGTAGTGGTAGGTGTGCGCCGGAGGCCCGGCCAGCGCGAGGATGTCCTGGCTGGGGATGGCCGAGACTCGCCGCTCCCACGATCGGATGCTCGCCGTCGGTTTTCGAGGGCTGCGAAGCTCCGTACCCGAGGGCGACCGCGTAGCAGGCCAGCACGCCCGCCAGTACCGGCTCCACCCGCATCCTGGCCAACGGCTCGGCGAGCAGACGGTCGGCGAGGACGGCGCCGAAAGGCAACATGGCGGCAATCTCCCTGGTGTCAAACCACGTGGCGGGTTTGATGCTGAACACGTAGGCGGCCATGTTGATCACGATCCCGGTGGCCAGCACCGGGACGATCAGGTCGGCGGAGAAGAAGCGCCGGAACGCGCGGCAGACACCCCACAGCGCGCGGGCAAGGCCGACCAGGTGCACCACGGCAAAGGCAATCGCCACCCACGGCGACATGCCGACGAAATAGGCTCCGTACAGGTGGAGGATGCCCTCGATGGTCAGCACGAGGTGGGCGGGGATGTCTACGGCGGAGGCAATCCTGGTGGGCAGTGGGAGAGACGTGTACCCGCCCAGGTGCTCGATCGCGCTCACGACAAGCGCGGCTCACCAGAAATAGGGTCACCGGATCAAGCCCGCCAGGCTAGCGGGGAATGCTCTTCAGCAGGTTCTTGTTCCAGACCATGATGGTGTAAGGACCGGCCCGGTAGGTCCGGGCAGGACGGCCGAAATACTTCCGGACAAGGGCCCGCGGCTCCCAGTGGTTCATGAAGCCCGGTCGGCTGTCGAGGACGATGAAGTTGGCGTAATGCAGCTTCGGGTCGTACCACCAGACGTTGGACATCCACAGGTCCCGCTTCATCGTGAACTGCATCAGGGCCCTGATCTTGACCCGGCCGTCGCTGTTAACCGTGACACTGCTGCCTGTCCAGTAGCCGCCGAGGCCATAGGTGAGGTGGTGGTCCAGCAGCCAGGGCGCGAGGCTGGTATTGGCCGGAGGGGCCGTCGGCTGGCTGATCTCGTATCCGAGCCCGGCCGTGTAGCCGGCCAGTACCACAATGCCGACGGCGAAGCCGGCCAGCCGGATCCGGCGGGCCAGTCCGCCTGATCCGGCAGCCAGGTCCCCGTCCCGGGCAGTGGCTCTCGTGGCCGCCCCGGCCAGTACCCGCGCGGCCAGCGCCGCGCCGAACGGGACGATGATGGCGACCTCATGTGCGGCTAGGTCCGAGGCGTTGGTGAGCAGGTACAGCGCCACGTTGAGGACAATCGCCACCGCGAGAACCTGGTCGACGAGGCTGACGCCGAAGAACCGCCGGGCCACGCGCAGCAGGGCCCAGCCGACCACGAGCACGCTGGCCAGGTGCAGCAACGCCAGGGCGAGCCAGATGCCGCTGAGCCCGGCGTAGGCCGCGCCGAAGATCTCGAGCAGCTTCGGCACGGCCTGCGTGTTGTTGTGCAGGTCATGCCACGGGGTCAGGTAGAACGGCGGCCGGTTCACGACGTAGCCGCCCATGGCGCTGAGCATGGTATCGACGACCCAGGCGAGCCCGGACGCGGCCACTGCCGCCGCGCCGAGGGACAGGTTGTACCATTCGGCGGCGATACGGGTGGTCCAGTGGCCGCTGCCGCTGGCGAAGCCCCGGATGACCCGCGCCGCCGCCACCGCACCCAGCGGGCCGATCCCGACGACGTAGACGATGGGGTCGGCGACCAGGACCCAGGCGAGAAGCACGGCGGTGATCACCGGCACATACCACCGGGGCGTGGCCTTATCGAGCAGTAGCCAGGTCAGCAGCAGCGGGACCGAGGTGCCGATGTGGCCGACCGAGAGGTCCAGGGCGAAGACACCCGGGCCGAACTGCGGGGCCAGCATGATGCCCGCCGCGATCAAGGTCCTGGTCGTGGCCACACGCCCGGTCGAGCCGCTCCTGGCCAGCAGCACGGCGAGCAGGAACGTCAGCGTATAGGTCATCGCCGCGGCGACATGCGCGGTCTGCATGCGCAGGCCGAAGAGGCTCTCGAGCAGAGCGTACTGCGGGAGTTCGGTCGGGTAGAACGAGACGTCCGACATATACCAACCGTGCAGACGCAGATGGCCGTGCAGCAGGTCCCATCCCATCAGCAGGATGTTGGCGCTGTCGGAGTTCGGCCCAGACGTCTCGGAAAGGCGCAGGTACGCCGCGAACATGACCACTGCGGCCAGCAGGTAAGCCGCGAGCGCGGACCACCGTCCCCGGGCACCGGACAGGTTCCCCCGCTCGGCCGATCCCGCGGATGAGGCCGACCGGGATGGTGGCGGGGTCTCGGCGCCGGCACGCACTCCGCCCATGGAAAGGAAAGCTTAGCCGCTCCCCGCCGGTGACGGGAGGTGGAGGTCAACTGAGTTTGCTGAGCAGGTTCTTGTCCCAGACCAGGACCGTGTAGGCACCGACGTGGTAGGTTCGCGCGGGCTTGCCGAACTTGGCCAGCACGGCCTGCTCCTGGGTAAAGTCGCGATACTCTGCCACCCCGGGGAAGAGCACGACGAGGTTTGCCGTGGTACGGCGCGGGTCATACCATTGCGCCTTCCCGCGGCCAGCAGCACCACCAGCGTGTAGGTCATGGCCGCGGATGGCTACCTTTGAGCCCGGTGTAGTTCGGGCCCCCGGCCAGCCGGGGACGCCAGGCTAGCTATCGAATGCGTATGGGCACCGGCCTGCATTCCGCCCATGGAACGGGAAACTTAGCCGCTCCGGCGCGCAGCCAGGGTCACCAATTGGTGGCTATGTACTTCGTCTCGGTGAATTCCAGGAGTCCGTCGTGCGCGCCCTCACGGCCGATGCCCGATTGCTTCACGCCGCCGAACGGCGCCGCCGGGTCGGACACGATGCCACGGTTGAGGCCGACCATGCCCGCCTCGAGGGCCTCGCTGACCCGTAGGCCGCGGCTCAGGTCGCCGGTGTAGACGTAGGAGACCAGCCCGAACTCGGTGTCGTTGGCCCAGGTGACGGCGTCGTCTTCGGCGGTGAACCGGACGACGGGTGCCACCGGCCCGAAGATCTCGGTGCCGAGGATGCCGGCGTCCGACGGCACCTGATCGATGACGGTCGGCTGGTAGAAGTAGCCGCGCCGGTCCGGCGCCCGCCCGCCGGTGACCACCTTGCCGCCGTCCGCGGCTGCGGACTCGACCAGTTCGGCCACCTTCGACCGGGTCGGCTCGTTGACCAGCGGGCCCACGTCGGTGCCCTCGTCCAGGCCCGGCCCGACGACCATGGCGTCCAGGCGGGCCGCGAACTTGCGGCTGAACTCGTCGGCGACCGCCTCGTGCACGTAGAAGCGGTTGGCGGCGGTGCACGCCTCGCCCCCGTTGCGCATCTTGGCGATCAGCGCGCCCTCGATGGCGGCGTCGATGTCGGCGTCCTCGAAGATGATGAAGGGCGCGTTGCCGCCCAGTTCCATCGAGGTGTTCACGACGGTGTCCGCCGCCTCGCGCAGCAGGATCCGGCCCACCTCGGTGGAGCCGGTGAACGAGAGCTTGCGGACCCGCGGATCGTTCAGCATCGCCGAGACGACCGCACCCGACTTCCGGGAGGGCAGCACGTTGACCACGCCGTCCGGCACGCCCGCCTCGGCCAGCAGGCCGGCGATGGCCAGCGCGGTCAGCGGGGTCTCCGAAGCCGGCTTCAGCACGACCGTGCAGCCGGCCGCCAGCGCAGGGCCGATCTTGCGGGTGGCCATCGCGGCCGGGAAGTTCCACGGCGTGACCAGCACCGAGACGCCGACCGGCTGCCGCATGACCAGGATCTTGTTCGCCCCGGAAGGCGCCCGCATCAGCACACCTTCCATCCGCACCGCCTCTTCCGCGTACCAGCGGAAGAACTCGGCCGCATACGCCGCCTCGCCTCGCGCGTCGCGCAGCGCCTTGCCGTTCTCGGCGACCATCAGCTTCGCCAGGGACTCGGCGCGGGAGGTCATCAGCTCGAAGGTCCGGCGCAGGCATTCCGCGCGCTGCCGCGGCGGCGTCGCCGCCCAGCCGGCCAGAGCGCCGGAGGCCGCGCCGACCGCGTCGAGCGCGTCCTCCACCGTCCCGTCGGCCACCTCGGCTAGCGCGTCCTCCGTGGCCGGGTCGATCACCGGCAGCGTGCCGCCGCCCCGCCCGCTCGTCCACTCCCCGCCGATCAGCAGCCGGGTGGGGACCTCGACGCCAACCAGTTCGGCCAGGTTGCCGCTCACCGCGCCGGTCCTTTCTCGCCCCGTACAGGGCCTTGCTCGCCGTCTGGACGATCCTACCCACCGAGGGCGGCAGGTGATCTCCAAGGCTGTCCGCGGCGGCTAGGCGGCGGCGTTCGGGGTCTGCGCGGGGGCCTCGTGCGGGTCTGCGCGGGGGCCTCTGCGGGGTTGGCGGGCCGGTCTCGTCCCGGGCGCTGGCCGAGCGGGCCGTGGCCTGGTCGACCCAGCGGCCGATGCGGTCGACGAGTTCCTGATTGCAGGCGGCCTCGGCGTGGCCCATGCCTGGCATGAGCCAGAGGTCCTTGGGTTCCCTGGCCGCCATGTACAGCTGGCGGGCGTGCTCGGGTGGGAAGTAGTGGTCCTTGTCGCCGTGCACGATCAGCAGTGGCACCGGCGAGATCTGCGCCGCCGCCTCGGCCGGCGGGACCGGGATCAGCTTCCAGCCTTCCGGGCTGATCCGGGTTTTCAGCCAGCGCCGGGTGACGAACCGGCCGAGCCGGTGTTCCACCGCGAGGTGTACCCGCCGCATGGGTTCGGTGCCGCGGTAGTACCAGCGGCCGGGACCGCTGACCGACACCGCCGCGTCCAGCCCGCCGACCAGGCCGGCGTGCCGCAGGACGATCGAGGCGCCCATCGAGAAGCCGACCGCGGCGACCTGCTGGTAGCCGAGTTCGCGGGCCCACGCGACGACCACGTTGAGGTCATTGATCTCGCGGTCGCCCAGCGTGGACAGGCCACCGGAGCGCCCGTGGCCGCGGAAGTCGAAGGTGAGCACGCCCGCCATCCGGTTGAACCGGTTGGCGATCCGCCAGACGTTGGGCCGCTGCCACGACAGCGTGAAACCGTGCGCGACCACGATCGCAAGGTCCCTCTCGCCCGGCAGGTGGATGGCGTCGATCGGCACGCCGTCCTCCGTGACCAGGGTCGTTGCCGTCACGACAGGCTTGGTCATCTTTCACCCCCGACACTCAGGTTACGCCGCGGTCCGGCGGCCTCGCACAGCAGTAACGACGCCGCGAACAGTATCAATCCGGGTCCGGGCCAGATCAACCGAGGACTAGCCGACCGGGGCGCCGATGGTGAAGGCTTCGGTTATCCGCCCCAGCGATCGTTAACCGTGGAGTGAGCATCATGTCCGTGCTGCAGGCCCTGACCGACGCCATCCGGGACAGCTCCGTCGAGGTGATCGATCTCACCGCGCCGCTGAGCGCCGGGACGCCGATCATCCAGCTGCCCGAGCCGTTCGGGAACACCGCCCGCTTCGGGCTGACCGAGATCAGCCACTACGACGAGCGCGGGCCCGCCTGGTACTGGAACGACATCGTGACCGGCGAGCACGCCGGCACCCACTTCGATGCGCCGGTGCACTGGGTGACCGGCAAGGACCGCGAAGACGTGGCGCAGGTCCCGGTCTCGCGGCTGATCGCCCCGGCGGTCGTGCTCGATTTCAGCGCCGAGGCGGCCGCCGACCCGGACTTCCTGCTCGAGATCGAGCACGTCAAGCAGTGGGAAGCCGAGCACGGGCCGCTGCCCGAGGGCTGGCTGCTGTACCGGACCGGCTGGGACGCCCGCTCCGATGACCAGGCCGCGTTCCTCAACGCGAACGAAACGGGCCCGCACACGCCGGGGATCAGCGTGTCCTGTGCCAAGTGGCTGGCCGAGGAGTCGCCGGTGATCGGGCTCGGCACCGAGACCGTCGGCACCGACGCCGGGGCCGCGCACTCCTTCGACCCGCCCTTCCCCTGCCATTCGGCTCTGCTCGGAGCGGGCAAGTACGGCCTCACGCAGCTGCAGAACCTGGCCCGGCTGCCGGTCACCGGCGCGGTCGTGATCGCGGGCCCGCTGCCCATCGTGAGCGGTTCGGGATCCCCGTGCCGGGCGCTGGCACTGGTCGAGCGTTCCTGAGCATGCGGGTCGCCGAAGCCGTCGGCCGCGGGCTGGCCGGACTCGGGGTGAACACCGTGTTCGGCGTGGTCGGCAGCGGCAACTTTCACGTCACGAACGCGCTGGTGGCAGGCGGGGCGAGGTTCGTCGCGGCCCGGCACGAGGGCGGCGCCACCGTGATGGCCGACGCCTGGGCCAGGACCACCGGAGCTCCCGGGGTGGTCACGGTGCACCAGGGCCCCGGCCTGACCAACGCGATGACCGGCATCGCCGAGGCGGCCAAGAGCCGCACCCCGCTGCTGGTGCTGACGGCCGAGGCCCCAGAGGTCCGGTCCAACTTCCACGTCGACGTGGCCGGGCTGGCGGCCGCCGTCGGGGCGGTCGCGATGAGGCTCTACTCCCCCGCCTCGGCGCTGGCCGACGCGCACCGCGCCTACGCCACGGCGCTCGGCCGCCGCACCGTGCTCCTGGCCCTGCCGCTGAACGTCCAGGCCGCGGCCTGCGAGCCGGGCCAGCTGCCCGCGCTGCGGCGGACGTACCCGCCCGCCCCGGCCGCCGAGGCGGTCACCGCGCTGGCCGGCGTGCTGCGCGAGGCGCGGCGGCCGGTGTTCATCGCGGGCCGGGGCGCCCGGGGCCGCGCCGCCGAGCTCGAGCGGCTGGCGGACGCATGCGGGGCGCTGCTGGCTACCTCCGCGGTCGCCAAGGGGCTGTTCCGCGGCAGTCCGTGGAACCTGGACGTGAGCGGCGGGTTCGCCTCGCCGCTGGCAGCGGAGCTGATCAGCGGCGCCGACGTCATCGTGGGCTGGGCCTGCGCACTGAACATGTGGACGACGCGGCACGGCACGCTGATCCCGCCGCAGGCCACGCTGGTCCAGGTGGACGACGACCCGGCCGCTATCGGCGCGCACCGGCCGGTGTACCTCGGCGTGCCCGGGGACGTGGCCGAGACCGCGCGCGCCGTGGCTGACGCGCTCGGGGCCGAAAGCCGGGCCGCGACAAGCAGGGGGTACCGGTCGGCGGAGATGCGGGCGCGGATCGCGAGCCAGGGCCGCTGGCGGGACGTGGCGTACCAGGACGAGAGCGACGGGGAGCGGATCGACCCGCGCACGCTGTCCGTCGCGCTGGACGACCTGCTGCCCGCGGAGCGGACCGTGGCGGTGGACTCGGGCAACTTCATGGGCTACCCGAGCATGTACCTGTCGGTGCCCGACGAGGCGGGCTTCTGCTTCACGCAGGCGTTCCAGGCGATCGGGCTCGGCCTGGCCACAGCCATCGGGGCCGCGATCGCCCGGCCGGACCGGCTGGCGGTCGCCGCGCTCGGCGACGGCGGCGCGCTGATGGGCGTCAGTGAGCTGGAGACCGTCGCGCGGCTGGGGCTGCCGATGGTGGTGGTCGTCTACGACGACGAGGCCTACGGCGCGGAGGTGCACCACTTCGGGCCGGACGGCGACCCGCTCGACGTCGTTCGGTTCCCGCCGACCGACATCGCCGCCATCGGCCGCGGATTCGGGTTCCAGGGGATGACCGTACGCGACACGGCGGACCTGGCGCCGGTGCGCGCCTGGCTGGACGGCCCTCGCGAGCGGCCGCTGCTCATCGACGCCAAGGTCACGTCCGCCCACGGTTCCTGGTGGCTGGAGGAAGCCTTCCGCGGCCACTGACCCCCCCCGGGGTACGGGGGTCAGGGGGGTACGGGGGGGCGGATAGCCCCCCCGTAAGCAGGGGGGGTCTGGGGGGATCGTCCCCCCGGCTAGCAGAGCACGCCCGGGCACCCTTGGCGGGGTGCCCGGACGCGCGTCCGGTTTACGCTGCGGCCGCACGCAGCGCAAGCCTAGGAGCGGGCAGGCTAGGCGTCGTCGGCCGACTTGGCCGCCTTCTCCGGCACCTTCCCGTCAGGCACCGGCGCTGACGACATCTCGTCGGCCATCGAAGAGCCGACGCTGATCAGCTCGTCGGACGGGTAGGCCTCTTCGCCGTGCACCGCCACGTCGCCGATCTCCAGCTGGTCGTCGGGTATCCGCAGCTTGACGACCAGGCCGATCAGCTTGAGCAGCACGAACGTGACGACCGCGTCCCAGATGATGATGGTGAGCGCGGCTCCGGCCTGGACCAGCAGCTGATGCCCGTGCCCGTAGAACAGCCCGGTGCCGGAGATCGAGGGGTTCTTGCCGAGGCCGAGGTACACGATCATGTTCGGGTCAGCCAGCAGGCCGACCAGCAGGCCGCCGAACAGCCCGGCGATGCCGTGCGTGTACACCACGCCGAGCGCGTCGTCCACCTTGTTGAACGGCCACACGTACTTCGGCAGGTAGGTCCAGGCCACCCAGACGATCGCGGAGCAGACCAGGCCGATAATGATGGCGCCGAAGCCGTTCACGTAGCCGGCCGCCGGGGTGATGCCGACCAGGCCGCAGATCATGCCGTTCAGGCCGCCGAGGAAGGTCGGCTTCTTCTCGCTGCTGAACGCCATGTCCATGATGATCCAGGTCAGCATGGCCACCGCGGTCGCGAGGTTGGTGTTGACGATCGCGGCCGCGGCATCCGCGCCCGCGAAGTACGGGTCACCGCCGTTGAAGCCGTTCCAGCCGAGCCACAAGAGCCCGGCTCCGACGGCGACGAACATGAGGTTGTTCGGGATGGCACGCTCGCGGTCGCGCTTGAGCCTGGGCCCGATCACGGCCGCAGCGGTGAAGCCCGACACGCCCGCGGCCAGGTGGATGACGTAGCCGCCGGAGAAGTCCAGCGCGCCCTTGCCCGCCCAGTAGCCGCCGCCCCACAGCAGGAACGCGTTCACCGAGTAGGCGAACGTGATCCACAGCGGCACGAAGATCATCCAGGCCTTGAAGCTGATCCGGCCGACGACGCTGCCGATGAACAGGATCGGGGTGATCGCCGCGAACACGAACTGGAAGTAGACCAGCGACGACTGAGGGATCCTGAAGCTGGGCATCAGGCCGGTGAGCAACGGGATGTTCGCCTGGCCTTCTTCGGCCGCGTGGCCGAGCACGCTCCGTGGATCACCGACGAACGTGCTGATCAGCGGGGTGCCGAAGCCCATCTTGAAGGCCCAGAGCACCCAGGTGATCAGCACCAGGCCGAACGTGGTGAACACCATGAGCACGGTGTTCATCGCCCACTTCTTCTGGACGAGGCCGCCGTACAGGACGGCCAGGGCCGGGATGGACATCAGCCCGACCAGCGTGGCAGCGGTCATCTGCCAGGAGTTATCCCCTGAGCTAAGCCAGCTGGGATATGGATTCACTATGCCTCCATGGGGCAATAAGGCCTTCTGGGGTCCAACTTGTGGGCTGGCTCCACCCCGGCCGCTCTGTACCTGCAAGGCATGTGTCCCATGCGCGAGTTTCGGGAGTATTTCTCGGTTGTTACGCGGCCGGTAACGAGTGCGCGGGACGTTACTTCGAGATGTCGTGGCTGATCGCCAGGTCAGCCGGGCCGGCTCCCGGTCACATCACCGGGAGATTTCCGGTGCCGGTTCCCGCCGCGCCTCGATATAAACGGTGCCGCCCGACCGCGCCGTCACCTCGACCGCGGTTGCCGCCAAGGCGAACGGAAGGGCAACCACAGCAGCGCCCAGAGCGTACAGGCGAAGGGCCGGACTGTGAGCGGCCTGACGCGCCTCGCTGCGGCGGATGGCGTCGTACAAGTCCGGGTGCCCGGGAAGCTTGCCGACAAAACCGTGGACCCATCCGAAGACGACCTGGCCGCCCCGCAGGTAGCTAACTCTCTCGACTCGCAACCCTAGGGCCTCGATCTTGGACAGCAACGCCGGAGGGCTCAGGTGGACGAGATGGCGAGGCAGGTCGAGGGCAAGCCAGCGATCGCCGAAGGCACGGGCCTGCAGGCTCGTCGCATTGGGCACGGCCACGACAAGCATCCCGCCGGGGGCGAGGAGCGTCGCCGCATGACTCAACGCCCGGGCGGGCTGACGAAGGTGCTCGAGTGAATGCCAGAAGATGACGGCCGACCAGGTCCCGTCTATCTCTTCGACCTCGGCGTTGCGGATGTGCGGTCCGGATGCGTGCGGCTCAAGACCGACGGCTTCACGGCCGCGGCGCACGAAGGCCTCGACGAGGGTCCCGTCGCCGGCTCCCACGTCGAGAACCGGGCCAGGCGGCAGAATCCGGTGCAGACGGTTGGCGAGCGCTGAGCGTGTGCGGCGGAGCAGCTTATCCCCCAGACCAGAGAACCGGCCCGACTGAGGGCGGTACCAGTCCGCATAGGCCGCGCTCAGCTGCTCATCGCTTGGCCAGGGAGACGTCGTGGCCACGCCGCAGCGGGCGCACCGCACGCGGCCGGTAAGATCCTCATCGGTGCTGTCGAACCGGTGACCGCACCAGGCGCACTGGGCGGTGGGGGGCGCCTGGGTGCGTGAATACGCCAAGGTCTTATTGCTTTCCCGGAGCGAACCGTTTTTCCCCTTGCCCGCGGAGCGGATCGCCGATGCCCGTGCGTTCACCAACTGAGCGCCCTCCTAGCGTTCGTCGCGGCCGAAGTGAAGCATAGCCGCGACCGGGCCCTGCGGCTGCCTCGACGGTTACTTTGGCGTGGTCGCGCGCTGCACCCGTGACCTGCCACGGGTTCGTCCCGGCATTGAGATATTGTCCAGCGGCAGAGATCCGCGCAACGAAGGAGTGACACATGGAGCCGATCAGCATCCCCGGTGCCTGGGCGTTCACACCTGCCGTTCACCGGGACGACAGGGGTTCCTTCCTGGAATGGTTCCGGGCCGGGGAGCTGTCGGGGTCGCTCGGGTACTGGCCGCAGACCGCGCAGGCCAACTGCTCGGTGTCCCGCCGGGGAGTCATCCGGGGTGTCCACTTCGCCAGCGTCCCCCCGGGGCAGGCGAAGTACGTCACGTGCGTGAGCGGCGCGGTCCTTGACGTGATCGTCGACATCCGGGTCGGCTCGCCCAGTTACGGGCGCTGGGAGGCGGTGCGCCTGGATGACACGGGCCGGCGTGCCGTGTTCCTCTCGGCAGGACTGGGCCATGCGTTCATGGCCCTCAGCGAGGAGGCGACGGTTATCTACCTGTGCTCGACCCCTTACACGCCGGGACGCGAGCACGGCGTGCACCCCCTTGACCCGGACATCGGCATCGAGTGGCCGGCGGACACGGACCCAGTGCTTTCGCCGAAGGACGCCGAGGCCCCGACTCTGGAGCAGGCGCGCCGCGCGGGGCTGCTGCCCGTCTACGCGGACTGCGAGGCCTACCTGGGCAGCCTGCGCGAAGCGGCGGATACGCGTAACGCATGAGCTGGCCGGCTACCCGGCCGCCCCAGCGGCCCGCTGGGCGGCCACGAGTTCGGGAAAGGCGCGATGCAGTGCCGTCCGCCACTGGGCGATAGGCGGAACGCCAGGCCTGGCCCAGGCGCGGTGACCCAGCACGCTGTAGCGTGGCCGCGGGGCCGGCCGGGGCAGCGCGCTGCTTGGTATCGGCCGTACCCGGGCCGGATCGGCGCCGAGCAGGCAGAAGATCTCGCGGGCCAGGCCGAACCAGGTTGTCTGCCCGCTGCTGGTGGCATGGTAAATACCCGGCCCGGCGGCAGCATGGACCAGCGCGATGATCTGCGCGGCGACGTCGGCGGTCCAGGTGGGCTGGCCGTGCTGGTCGTCCACCACGTCGACCGTCGGCCGCTGGTCGGCAAGCTTGATCATGGTGCGGACAAAGCTGGGCCCGTGCGCCCCGTACAACCATGCCGTCCGGACGACAAGGGCCGACCCGGGCAGGCGCTCGAGCACGGCCCGCTCGCCGGCCAGCTTGGTGCGTCCGTAGGCGGTGCGCGGCGCCGGAACATCCTCCTCGGCATAAGGCCGGCCCGCGTCCCCGGCGAAGACGTAGTCGGTCGAGACCTGCACCAGGCGGGAGCCCAGCGCCGCGCAGCCCGCGGCCAGGTTCGCCGCGCCGCCGGCGTTGACCGCGAGCGCGCGAGCCTCGGACGCCTCGGCATCGTCAACGGCGGTCCAGGCCGCGCAGTTGACGACCACATCAGGCCGGCTGCCGGCGATCGCATCGGTGACAGCGGCGGCGTCAGTCACGTCCAGGCTGGCCCGGTCCATCCCGGTCACCGGCTCGCCGCGAGAGATCAGGGCGGCGACCAGGTCGGTGCCGAGCATGCCGCCAGCCCCGGTGACCAGCCACCTGGTCATGACGTCCGCCCGGATCCGGCCGGGGCAGCGGCCGCGCGTTGCCGTTTGAGCGGTTCCCACCAGGATCGGTTGTCGGCATACCACCGCACGGTCGCCGTCAGGCCCTGGCGGAACGGGACACGCGGCGCGTACCCCATCGCCCGCAGAGCGCTGTCGTCGAGGGAGTAGCGCCGGTCGTGACCCTTGCGGTCGGGGACGCGAGTGACCATGTCCCAGCCCGCGCCGCAGCACTCCAGCAGCGCGGCGGTCAGCGTCAGGTTGGTCAGCTCGGCGTCGCCGTTGATGTGATAAGTCTCCCCTGCGCGGCCGCGCTGCAGCACCAGCTGGATACCGCGGCAGTGGTCATCAACGTGGATCCAGCCGCGGACGTTGCCCCCGTCGCCGTACAGCGGGACCTGCAGCCCGTCGAGCAGGTTGGTCACGAAAAGCGGGATAACCTTCTCCGGGTACTGGTAGGGACCGTAGTTGTTGCAGCAGCGGGTGATCCGCACGTCCAGCCCGTGGGTGCGGGCATAGGCCCTGGCTATCAGATCACCCCCGGCCTTGGCCGCCGAGTACGGGGAGTTCGGCAGCAGCGGCGCCTCCTCCGTCCACGAACCCGACGCGACGCTGCCGTATACCTCGTCGGTGGAAACCTGCACCACCGTCCCCACCCCGGCGTCGAGGCACGCCTGCAGCAGCACCTGCACTCCGGCCACGTTGGTGGCGACGAACGGCGCCGCGCCGCTGATCGAACGGTCCACGTGGGTTTCGGCCGCGAAGTTGATTACCGCGTCGTGGCCGGGCACGAGCGAGCGCACCAGCGCGGAGTCGGCGATGTCGCCCTGCACGAACTGCAGCCGAGGGCTGGCGGAGACCGGCGCCAGGTTGGCGGGGTTGCCGGCGTAGGTCAGGTTGTCCAGGACCGTTACCGCCGCGTCCTCGTAGCCGGGGTACCCGCCGGACAGTATAGTGCGCACATAGTGCGAGCCGATGAATCCGGCCCCGCCTGTCACCAGGATCCTCACGCAGCCTCCGCGCTTACGAGCTGATCTGCACCTTGCTGTGATCCCCGAGCACCAGGCGGTGTGCCTTGCGCACCCGCGGGGCAGGGGTCACCTCGACATAGTGCCCGATGAGGGACGCCTCGATGCGGCGGACCCCGCGGATCGACGCCCGGGCCAGGACGATGGAGTACTCGATCTCGCTATCGGCGATCACGCAGCCGGCGGCGACTGAGGTGAAGGGGCCGATGTAGGAGTCAGTGATCTCGGTACCGGCGCCGATGATGGCCGGTCCCACGATCCGCGACGCGCTGACCCTGGCTCCGGCGTCGATGACCACCCGGCCGATAAGCTCGCTCGCCGTGTCCACCTCGCCGGCCACGGCCGGCTCGACGCTCTCCAGCACGATCCGGTTGACCTCCAGCATGTCCGCGACATTGCCGGTGTCCTTCCAGTACCCCGAGATGATCGTGGAGGTGACCTTGCGGCCGTTCGCTATCATCCACTGGATCGCCTCGGTGATCTCCAGCTCTCCGCGCTGCGACGGTGCCAGTGCCGCCACCGCCTCGTGGACGGCGGGCGTGAACAGGTACACCCCGACCAGGGCAAGATCGCTCCTGGGCTGCCGCGGCTTCTCCGCCAAGCCGATGAGCTGGCCCGCGCCGTCGAGCTCGGCGACCCCGAACTGCCCCGGGTCCGGCACCGAGGTGAGCATGATGTGGGCATCTGGCCTGGAGGCACGGAACTCCTCCACCAGCACGGTGATGCCGCCCACGATGAAGTTGTCGCCCAGGTACATCACGAAATCCTCGTCGCCGAGGAACTCCCTGGCCACCAGGACCGCGTGCGCCAGCCCCAGCGGGGCTGACTGCCGGATGTAGGTCACGTCCAGCCCGAACGCCTGGCCTGAACCGACCGCCGAGCGGATCGCCGGCTCCGTATCGCCGACCACCATGCCCACCTCGGTGATTCCGGCGTCGCGGATCGCCTCCAGGCCGTAGAACAGCACCGGCTTGTTGGCCACAGGGACCAGCTGCTTGGCCGAGGTATGAGTGATGGGCCGGAGCCGCGTCCCTGATCCTCCGGCTAGTACGAGGGCCTTCACGGTCCGGAGCCTATCGCGGCGGGCGAGCCGTTGCGGCCACCGCTGGCCGGCGGCCAGCGGCTGGATGGCTTGTTCTTAGTAGGGTCCAGGTATGGATACGGGCGAGCGGCAGCCAGGTCTTCCCGACATGCCCGGCGCGCAGGGAACGGCGTCGGCGTCCCGCCGGCGCCCCGCCGGGCAGGTAGATCCCGCGGTGCGTCCCGGTCCCGCGGCGCGGCACTGGCGGGCCGTCGCTGCGTGGATCGGCGGCGGGCTGACCCTGGCGGCCTTTTCCCTGCGGATCTCGCTCAGTCGTGGGGTGAACTCGGACGGGGCCAACAATGCGCTGCAGGCGTGGGACATGCTCCACGGAAACTACCTGTTGCACAACTGGGTGCTCGGTGACGCGACCTACTACACCCTGGATCTGCCGGTGATCGCGATCACGCAGATCTTTCTCGGGCTGCACACCATAGCCAGCGCTGTGGCCTCCGTCCTCATCTACCTCATCGTTGTGGCGTGCGCGGTCGCGGTGGCCGCAACAGACAGCCGCGGCCCGGCCAGGGCAGCGCGGTGCGCAGTGGTGGTCGCGGTGATGGCCGCTCCGCTCCTCGCGAACGTGCTGACCCCGCTGGGACCGCCCGATCACACCGGGACATCCGCGATCCTGCTGGTCGCCTTTCTCCTGATCGACCGGTTCCCCGACCGGCGTTTCACGTCGCCGCTGCTGTGCGCGATCCTGTGCGCCGGGCAGATCGGCGACAGCACCATCCGCTTCGTCGCCGTGCCTGCCATCGTGATAGTGAGCGTCTACCGCGTCCTGGCCGCGCGGAAGATCCGCGTGGCCGACTCGGCGATCGCGGTCGCCGCGGTGGCGTCGGTGCCGCTGACAACCCTCGTCCGCACCGCGATGCTGCGGACGGGCGCGTATTCGATGATCGCGCCGGAGACGAGCCTGTCACCAGCGGCGCAGCTGCCGCATCATGCGGCGCTCGCTCTGCATCAGATCCGCATGCTGTACGGGACGATCGTCGTTCCTGGTGCCGCGCTCGGCGGCCTAGGCACCGCCTTCGGGCTGGCATGCCTGCTGGCCGTCGCGTTCGGCTTCGGCACAGTCATCGGGACCTGGCCTACCGCGAGGCGCGTCGAGCAGCTGCTTTGCGTTGCGATCGCCGTCAACGTCGGGGCGTATATATTCTCCACGATTCCGGTGCCGAGCAATAACCACGAGCTCGTCGCGGTGCTGCCCTGCGGTGCCATTCTCGCGGCGCGGGCCCTCGTGCCCGGGCGGATAGCCGGCCGACGCACGGCCCGGATTGCCGCCGCCCTGGCCGGCGTTGCCGCGCTGCTCCCGCTGGCCGCCGCGGCCACCATGCCGACCGCGGCCCAGCGGAGCGCGCCCCTCGCCGCGTGGCTCGAAGCTCACGGCCTCAGGTATGGCATCGGCTGGTACTGGGATGCGTCTATAGTCACCGTGCAGTCGGCCGGCCGGGTCCAGGTTCGCGCGGTCTGGCCCGTGCCGCAGGGAATCGGCGCCTACGACTGGGAAACGGATGCTCGCTGGTACGACCCGTCCCGGCATGACGCCACGTTCGTCGTCACCCCCCTGGCGCACCAGCAGGACTGGTTTACCGGCGCCATATACAACCACTTCGGCCGCCCGGCCGCTACCTACCGGGAGGCGGGCGTGCTGATCCTGGTCTACCGGAAAAACCTGCTCAGCCAGGTCCTGCCCGCCCTGCCGCTGCAGGCGGCCATGTCACGCGGCCAGGCCGCCGGCGTCCCGGCTCCCCAGCAGCTGCCCGCTATGGCTTGGTCAGCACCACGATGAGCAGCCCTGACACGACCAGGAGCGAGCCGACCCAGGTCAGCACGCTGGCCCGTTCATGCAAGACCAGGATGCTCGCGCTCAGGATGACGAGATAGCCGAGGGCGTTGAACGGGTAGGCCACGCTCAGCGGTACCTTCGACAGCGCGGCCAGCCAGGCTACCGCGGAGACGCCGAATACGACCAGCCCGAGCAGGACCCACGGCGTGGTGGCGGCGCGAAGCGCCAGCGATCCGCCCGAATCGGCCACGCGGGCCGTTGCGATCTGCATGCCGTGCTTGAGCATCACCTGTCCGGTCGCCGCCGAGACGACGGCGAATAGCAGCAGCGCAATGCTTGCTATGGTCAAATGACCCCTCCCTGGTGTTCCTGCAGGCTCAGGACGCCCCGTTGAGTGGTTCAGCGGTGGGTGCTCCGACCCGCCAGGTGGCCCGGCTGGATGCGTCTCCCGGGGGAGCGGGGCACCCGCTTCAGATGACTTCGACATTCGCCGTTCCTTGATGTGCGGCGTCAGGAGAGAGAACTTACTGGCATCCAATGCGGATGACTAGCCCGCCGGTTATGCACGCCGTCCGAAGTCTACGCTCGTCCGCCGGGGCCGTGGCCTGGCGCAGCGAGCGTCCGGGCCGCTCGGCCTCGGTGCTAGCCGTCGGTGCGAGCCGATTCCCTGACCTCGGCCGCCGGCTCGGCCGTGTTGTCGGCGTCCCGGGGCCGGGCGACTACCAAGGCGGGATCGACGTCGAGGTAGGGGTACTGGCGAAGCCCGAGCTTGCGCAGCCGGTACTGACCGGACGTGCGCAGCACCCCGAGGCCGTACCGGATGCTCCGGCGCAGGTTGATCGACGACGATTCGGCCGCGTAGCGAGTCGGACAGGACACCTCGCCAATCCTGGCGCCTGCCGAAATGGCCTGCGCGATGATCTGGTTGTCGAAGAGGAAGTCATCGGAGTTGCGCTCGAACGGCAAGCCGGTGAGCAGCGTGCTGCTGAAGGCGCGCAGGCCGGTGTGATATTCAGACAGCTTCTGCTGCAGGAAGATATTCTCGACGACGGTCAGGAAGCGGTTGGCGACATACTTGTAGCGGGGCATGCCGCGCGCGACCGAGTTCTGGGCGAGGATGCGTGAGCCGAGGACCATGTCATACTCGCCGTAGGCGATCATCGATGCCATCGCCGGGACGAGCAACGGTGAGTACTGATAGTCCGGATGCACCATGACGACGATGTCCGCGCCAAGCTCCATCGCCCGCCGGTAGCAGGTCTTCTGGTTTGCCCCGTAGCCAAGGTTGACGTCGTGGAGAATCGGCTCCAAGCCCAGTTCACGGGCCCGGGTGACGGTCTGGTCGGTACTGGCGTCGTCGACGAGCACGATCTCGTCGATGACCTCTCGGTCAAGTTCGGCTACCGTACGCGACAACGTGAATTCCGCATTGTAAGCCGGCAGCACAACGCTGATCCGGCGGCCATTTATCATCCCGCCAGTGTACGGAGTGCCGGAGTGCACTCAACGGCCTACCGACGACGTCGCGCGGCGCGGCCGGGCATGCCAAATGTGGTCAATGGGGCTGGCGATGCCAGCGGGACGGTGCGCGACACCCGTAGATAGCACAGGAACAAGACGATGGCGCCACCTAAAGCTTGACGCTGGCGGTGAGCGGGAGGGACGCGGACGAGGAGCCCGCCAAGAGGGTGAACGTGCCTGCCTCTAGCGTCCAGCCGCCCTCCCGCATGGCCAGCGTCTGGTCGAAGACCTCAGCCCCGTCCACCAGCAAGCGGTCCCGGCCGAGCCCTGTCACGCCGGACTGGCCGGCACCGGCCCGGCTGCGCAGGTCCGCCCCCTCGTCCGTCAACGGAGCCATCACGGGGCCCGTCATGGCGTGGGCAGGTTGACCAGGGACCCGAGCGCCGCGCGGTGCGCGTCCGCCGTGCCGTAGCCGATCGAGTCCGCCTTCGCGCGTTTCAGGTACAGGTGCGCCGTGTGCTCCCAGGTGAAGCCGATGCCGCCGTGCATCTGCACGCATTCCTGCGCGGCGTTCACCGCGACCTCCGAGCAGTAGGCCTTGGCCAGCGCCACCGCGACCTTGGCGTCAGCTGAGCCGGTCGCGAGGCACGCCGCCGCGTACCTGGACGCCGCGCGGGCCTGGGTGACCGACACCCACAGGTCGGCCAGCCGGTGCTTGAGCCCCTGGAACGACCCGACGGGACGGGCGAACTGGCGGCGTTCGCAGACGTATGCGACCGTCATGTCCAGGCAGCGCTGGGCCAGCCCGACCTGTTCGGCGGCCAGGATGCCCGCGCCGGCGGCCAGCGCCGCGTCCAGCGCCCGCTCAGCGCCCTGCCCGGACGCGATCAGTGTGGCCGGCGCGTCGTCGAACGACAGGTCGCACAGCTGCCTGGTCATGTCGAGCGAGGTCACCGGTGCCTTGGCCACGCCTTCGGCGGCCATGTCGACCAGGTAGAGCGCGTGCGGCACGCCGTCGGCCGGGACGAGCAGCACTCCGGCGGGCAGTGCGTCGGCGACCCCGGTGACCATCCCGCGCAGCCGGGCTACCCCGGTCCCGACGTCGGCGGGCCGCGACCCGGCCACCCGGACCGAGACCGGGAAGGCGGCACCTCCCCCAGGCCCCGGGGCGCTGGCGAACGGGATCGCCAGCGCCGCGGTCACGCCGCCGTCCGCCATCTTGGCGAGCAAGTCGGCAGCGGCCCTGGCCGGCGTGAACGGGGTGCTCGCCGACCCGCGGCCCGCGCCGTTGGCAGCGGCATCAGACGGAGCTCCGGCGGCCACGCTCAGCAGGGCTGCCGTCGCGACGACGGCGCTGCCGAGGAACGGCACCGGCGCGACGAAGCTGCCCAGCACCTCGGCGGCGGCCGCGGCCTCCCGGTAGGACGCGCCGGCCCCCCCGTCGCGTTCGGGGATCAGCAGCCCGGCGCAGCCTAGGTCCGCGGCGATGCTGTTCCACAGGCTGTCGTCGTAGGTCTGGCCCGACTCGATCCGTGCCAGCGCCTTGTCCAGTCCGCCGCGGTCGGCAAGCAGTGAGCCGAGGCTGTCAGCCAGGGCCCGTTCGGAATCTGAATAGAGGAGATCGGGGAGATCCTCGCTCACCGTGGTAGGTCCTTCCATGGCACGTCCTTGTCGACGCGGGGTTCGGCGGGGAGGCCGAGCACCCGCTCGGCGACGATGTTGCGCAGGATCTCCGAGGTGCCGCCCTCGATGGAGTTGCCCTTTGCCCGCAGGTAGCGGTAGCCGGGGCCGCGGCCGTAGAAGTTCGCGTGTTCCGGGCGGCGCATGGTCCAGTCGTCATACCGCAGCCCGTCACCACCGGCCAGCTCGACCTCGAACCCGGAGATTTCCTGGTTGAGCCGGGCGAAGACCAGCTTGGCGGCCGAGCCTTCCGGTCCGGGCTTGCCCGCCGCCAGCTGCTGGCGCAGCCGCTCCCCCGCCAGCCGGGCCACCTCGGCCTCCGTCCACAGCCGCAGCATCCGGTCGTGCAGGCCGCGCGTGCGCAGCTCGGGCCGGGAGCGCCAGGTCCGGGCGGCCGAGGAGATCATGCCGCTCTCCCGCGGCGCCGCGCGCGAGGCGCCGATGCTCACCCGCTCGCTCATCAGCGTGGCGTTGGCCACCTTCCAGCCCTCGCCGACCTGGCCGATGCGGTCCTCGTCGGGGATCCGCACGTCGGTCAGGAACACCTCGTTGAACTCGGCCTCGCCGGTGAGCTGACGCAGCGGCCTGACTTCCACGCCGGGAGCGGTCATGTCGACTGCGAAGTAGGTGAGCCCCTGGTGTTTCGGCACGTCGGGGTCGGTGCGGGTGACCAGGAGGGCGCGCCGGGCCTGGTGGGCCTGCGAGGTCCACACCTTCTGCCCGGAGACCACCCAGCCGTCCCCGCCCGCCTCCCCATCCCCCTTCGCTTTGACCGCGCGAGTCGCCAGCGCGGCCAGGTCGCTGCCCGCGCCCGGCTCGCTGAACAGCTGGCACCAGATTTCCTCGGCCGTCCAGAGCTTGCGCAGCCAGCGTTTCTGCTGCTCCTCGTTGCCGTAGGCGAGGATCGTCGGCGCCGCCATGCCCAGGCCGATGCCGTTTCGTTCCGGGTCATTGCTCGGCGCGCCGGCCGCGGCGAACTCGGCGTCGACGATGCCCTGCAGCGTCCGGGACACGCCCAGGCCGCCGAGCCCTTCCGGGTAGTGCACCCAGGCCAGGCCCGCGTCGAACCGGGCGTTGAGGAAGTCTTGCTTACCCATCTCGGCCGGGTCGTGTTCGGCCAGGAAGGCGCGCACCCGCTCGCGGATCTGACCGGGCGCGTCCGGCGTCTGCTTCTGCTCCTGTCAGCACAGCGGACCGCCTGCAACGTAGATGACCTGGCCGGAGACGAAACCCGCGCCCTCGCTGACCAGGAATGAGATGGCATGGGCCACATCACTGGGCTGCCCGGTCCTGCGGACGGGTATGCGCTCCGCGGCGGCTTTCTGGAAAACGTCGAACGAGACGCCGACGCGCTCCGCGGTGGCCGCGGTCATGTCGGTGGCGATGAACCCGGGCGCGACCGCGTTCGCGGTGATCCCGAACTGGCCGAGCTCGATGGCCAGGGTCTTGGTGAAGCCCTGCAGGCCGGCCTTGGCCGCGGAGTAGTTGACCTGGCCGCGGTTGCCGAGCGCGGAAGAGGACGACAGGTTGACGATGCGCCCGAAACGCTGCCCGACCATGTACTGCTGCACGGCCTTGGTCATCAGGAACGCGCCGCGCAGGTGCACGCCCATGACCGTGTCCCAGTCGTCCTCGGTCATCTTGAACAGCAGGTTGTCGCGGATCACGCCGGCGTTGTTCACCAGCACGGTCGGCTCGCCCAGTTCCTCGGCCACCCGCTCGACCGCCGTCGCGACCTGATCGGCCTGGCTGACGTCGGCGCCCACCGCGAGCGCGCGGCCGCCGGCGTCGGTGATCTCCTTCACCGTCCCGGCGCACGCGGCCTCGTCCAGGTCCAGGACCGCCACGGCCATCCCGTCCGTGGCCAGCCGACGCGCCGTGGCGGCACCGATGCCGCGGGCCGAGCCGGTCACGATCGCGATTCTTTCTGTCACGTAGGTTCCTCTCGTTTCATTCCCTAACGGACCGCGGTGCTCACACCGGTAATACTGCTCAGCTCGCGGGGTGGCGCCGGTTCGCCCGGCTCAGGTGGCGGCCTTCCGCAGCTCGCGGCGGGCCAGGGACCTCTTGTGCACCTCGTCCGGGCCGTCGGCGAACCGCAGCGTACGCGCGCTGGCCCACAGGTGGGCCAGCGGGAAGTCCTGGCTGACGCCCCCGCCTCCGTGCACCTGAATCGCCTTGTCGATCACCCATTGGGCCATCGCCGGGGTGGCGATCTTGATCGCCTGGATCTCGGTGTGCGCCCCCTTGTTGCCGACGGTGTCCATCAGCCACGCCGTCTTGAGCACGAGCAGCCGCGCCTGCTCGATCCGCACCCTGGATTCGGCGATCCAGTCCTGGACGACGCCCTGCTCGGCCAGGGACTTGCCGAACGCGGTACGGCCGGTGGCCCGGCGGCACATGAGCTCGAGGGCTCGCTCGGCGGCGCCGATCTGCCGCATGCAGTGGTGGATGCGGCCGGGCCCGAGCCGTGCCTGGGCGATCGCGAACCCCATGCCCTCGCCGGCGATCATGTTCTCGCGGGGCACCCGGACGTTGTCGAAGATGACCTCGGCGTGGCCGCCGTGCGTCCCGTCGGAGTAACCGAAGACCATCATGCCGCGCTTGACCGTGATCCCCGGCGTGTCACGGGGCACCAGGATCATGGAGTGGCGGCCGTGGCCTTCGGCTGCCTCGGCGGTCACGCCCATCACGATGAAGATCTTGCAGTCTGAGCTCATCGCGCCGCTTGACCACCACTTGCGGCCGTTGATCACGTAGCCGTCGCCGTCCGGGGTGACGGTAGTGGCGATGTTGGTGGCGTCGCTGGAGGCCACCTCGGGTTCGGTCATGCAGAAGGCGGACCTGATCGTGCCCTCGAGCAGCGGGCGGAGCCACTGCTGCTGCTGTTCCGGCGAGCCGAACTCGGCCAGCACCTCCATGTTGCCGGTGTCGGGGGCGGCGCAGTTCAGCGCCTCGGGCGCCAGCCCGGAGACTCCACCCGGTGATCTCGGCCAGCGGCGCGTACTGCAGGTTGGTCAGCGGCGGGTCGGGCAGCAGGGACGGATCGAACTGGCCGACCGCCTTGGCGGATTTCCCGGTCAGGAAGAGGTTCCACAGGCCGCGGCTGCGCGCCTCGGCCTTCAGGTCCTCGGTCACCGGCACCCGCTCCCACTGCCGCCCTTGGGCAACGGCGGCTTCGACCTGCTGCGCGAACACCGCCTCGGCCGGGTAGACCCGCTCTTCCATGAAGGTAAGCAGTTGCTTACGCAGATCAAGCGTCCTGGCGTCATAGCCGAAGTCCATGGAGCACAACCTTCCGAATGGGCCGCTTCCACAGGGATCGCGTCCAGCCTACCTACCCACCAGTACGCCTGTCCGCCATGGCTGGCCCGCTTCGTTACGCAGCGCTCTGGTTGGAGTCCGTTGGCGGGTGGCAGCCGGAAGGTACCGGGCGCAGGTCAGATGAGCAGCAGCTTCGCGAGGCGGCGGCCGGATACGTAGAGGCCGGCCAGTCCGAGTACGGCCAGGTAGGCCGCCCGCCACAAGAGGTCGGGACCGACCACCCCGACGGTTAGGTCGCGCAGCAGCACGACGCCCTGGTACAGCGGCGTGCACTCGACTATTACCTGAACTGCCCGCGGGTAGACGCCGAGCGGGTAGAACGTCGCGGAGAACAAGAAGAGGGGCATGCTGGCCAGGATCACGTAGTCGAAATCCTGCCAGCTCTTCATGTAGGTCGTCCCGGTCATGCCGAGGGCGGCGAAGGCGAAGCCGATCAGCACCGCGACCGGCACGGCCAGCACCGCCCAGGCCGAGTGCACCAGGCCCATCGCCAGCATGACCAGCGTGAACGCCGCGGCGTAGATGGTGCCGCGGAGCAGCGCCCAGCCGATCTCGCCCAGCGCCACCTGGGCCGGGCGCATCGGCGTGGCCAGGATCGCGTCGTACAGCTTGGCGTACTTGAGCCGGAAGAAGATGTTGAACGTCGAGTCGTACATCGCGCCGTTCATCGAGGACACGGCGAGCAAGCCGGGCGCGACGAACTCCCGGTACGGGATGAGGTGTCCGCCGGGACCTGGCACCCTGCCGACCAGCACGCCCAGGCCGAGCCCCACTGACAGCAGGTAGAACAGCGGCTCGAAGACGCCGGATGCGAACACCAGCCAGGCGTGCCGGTAGACCCGGGCGTGCCGTTCGATCAGGCGCAGGCTGCCCGCGTCGCTGTTCGAGGGCCCCGCCCGGCGCAGACGCGCCAGCCGCCCGGTCGGCGGCAGCATCCGCAGCGCCGGGCTAGACATGCTCTGCCCCGCTAGACATACAGGCGCCCGCGGTAGGTACGGGCGCCGGCCCAGATCCCGATCGCGGCCAGCGTGGCGAGGTACGCCACGTGCACGAACGCCCCGGGCAGGTTGACATAGCCGAGGCTGAGCGCGCGGCACAGCGCGACGCCGTGCCACAGCGGCGTGGCGTAGGCGAGCAGGCGGAGCCAGCCGGGCAGCTGGGACACCGGGAAGAACGTGCCGGAGAACAGCATCAGCGGCATCATGCCGAACCTGAACATGTAAGCGAAGGAATTATCCATCTTCACCGTGACCGCCCACGCCGCGATCGGCGCGGCGAAGGCGAGCCCGGTGAGCGTCGCGGCCGGCCACGCCAGCACTGCCCACGCGGACCTGGTCGCGCCGAACGCCCACATGTACACCGTGACGAGGGCGGTGGTCATCGCGATCCGCATCGTCATGAACATCAGGTGCCCGCGGTAGATGTCGGCCGGCCGCAGCGGCGAAGCCTGCGCCGCGACGTAGATCTTGTTCCACTTGATGGAGCCGAACACGGGGTAGCTCGCCTCGCCCATGGCCGTATTCATGGCCCCCGAGGCCAGGATGGCCGGTGCCACGAAGGCCAGGTAGCTCACCCCGCCGAGGCTGGCCGTCCCGTGCCTGTCCACCAGAGCGCCCAGGCCCAAGCCCATCGCGCCCAGGTAGAACAGCGGGCCGAGCACGCTGGACCAGATGCTGGACCGCCAGATCCGCCGGTACACCGTCAGCCAGCACTGGAAGGCGCGGACGGGCCGTGCTGACCCGACCATCAGTCCTCCAGCCTCCGCCCGGTCAGGCGCAGGAACACATCCTCGAGCGTGCCGCGGCGGACCAGCGAGGTGAGCGGCTCGAGGCCGCCGGAACGGACCGCCGCCAGGGCGGCGTCCCCATCGGGGACGTACAGCAGGATGCGGTCGGCGAGTACCTCAGCCCGTTCGGCGGGAAAATCTTTGAGCTTGTCCGCGGCCAGGTCGTGCAGCTCCGGATCAAAGCGGAGCTCAAGCACCTCCGGGGAGCAGTAGCGCGTGATCAGGTCGCGGGGCGAGCCCTCGGCGGCGAACCTGCCGTGGTCCATGACCACCAGCCGGTCGCACAGCTGTTCCGCCTCGTCCATGTAGTGCGTAGTCAGGATCAGCGTGACGCCGCGCTGCTTGAGCCGGAACAGCCGGTCCCACACCACGTGCCTGGCCTGCGGGTCCAGCCCGGTGGTGGGCTCGTCGAGGATCAGGATCTCGGGCTCGTTGATGAGCGAGCGGGCGATCGTCAGGCGGCGCTTCAGGCCGCCGGACAGCGGGTCAACCCGGTCCCCGGCCCGGTCGGCGAGCTGCACGAACTCGAGCAGCGCCGCCGCCCGTTCCCGGATGACGCGGCGGGGCAGCCCGAAATACCTGCCGTAGACCAGCAGGTTCTCGACCACGGTCAGCTCGACGTCGAGGGTGTCCTCCTGCGGCACCACGCCCAGCCGGGCCCTGATCGCGGAGCCGTCGCGGACCGGATCGGCGCCGAGGATGGTCAGCTCCCCGCCGCTCGGCGGGGAGACGCAGCCGATCATCCGCATCGTGGAGGATTTTCCCGCGCCGTTCGGCCCGAGGAAGCCGAACGCCTCGCCGCGGTACAGATCGAAGTCGATCCCGTCTACCGCCGTGAAATCCCCGAACCGCTTGGTCAGGCCGCGCGCACGAACGAGTACTTCACTCCCAGACACCTGATTCAGGCTACTCGGCGGGGATGACATTCTTCGAACGGTTTACCGTCGCTAACCTATTACCAGCTGGAGGCACGGTAGGGTCTGTCTATCCGGGATGGACCGACTAAGGGGACCAAGCGAGTGCATCTCCTTCGTGATGTTTACGCCCGATTCAGGGTTCTGATACACGAGGTAGCCAAGTTCGGCATCGTGGGCATCCTCGCGTTCCTCATCACTCTCGGCGGTGCCAACGCGCTGCATTCCGGGGCGGGACTCGGCCCGCTCACCTCGGTGACGATCGCCACCTGCGTGGCCACCGTGTTCGCCTTCCTGGGCAACAAGTTCTGGGCGTTCCGGCACCGTAACGGCAGCCACCTGGGCCGCGAGTCGGTGCTGTTCTTCGTCTTCAACGGGATCGGGCTGCTCATCCAGCTCGCGTTCGTCGCGGCCGTGCATTACGGGCTCGGCCTGACGGACACGTTCTCCTACAACGTGGCGAACATCATCGGCATCGGGGTGGCCACCATGTTCCGGCTGTACTGCTACCGCCGCTGGGTGTTCGTGATGGCGGACGACGCGCTCACGGAGCAGCTGCAGCCGGAGACCACCGGCACCTGATCACGGGCGTCCCCTGATCACCGGGAGCCATTTTGATCACGGGCAGCCGCGGACGGCGGGCAGGTCCAGGGACGCGTGCAGCGCCGCGGTCTGTTCCGCCTGGGTGAGGTAACCCACCGCCGCCATCCGGTTGATGACGTGTACCAGCCGGGTCCGGGCCTGCCGCGGGTAGACCAGCGGGTCGTCGTAGGTGGGCGCGTTTACCACCCCGGCCAGCATGGCCGCCTGTACCAGGGTCAGCCGGTCCGGCAGCCGGCCGAAGTAACCGCAGCTGGCCGCCTCCAGGCCGTAGTAGCCGTGACCGTAGTAGGCGACTTCGGCGTACAGGCGCAGGATCTCCGCCCGGCTGTAGGCCTGATTGAGCTTGACCGCCATGGCCAGCTGCTCGACGTCCCGCGTGAAGCCGCTGCGGCCGCCCGTGTACAGGTTTTTCGCCAGCTGCTGGTCGATGGTGCTGCCGCCCTGATCCTTGCGGCCGATGACCCAGGAGACCACCACCCGGGCCATCGCCAGCGGGTCCACCCCGGGATCGGTGTTGAACCTGTGGTCTTCGGTCGCGACCAGGGCCTGCGCGAAGTACTGCGGGACCGGCGGGCCCGGGTAGGCGATGTGGTGCTGCCGCGCCTGCGCCCGGGCCAGGGCGGTGGCCTGGCCCGCCGAGGGGGTCAGCAGGAAGAGCAAGCCGACCGCAACCGCGAAGACTACGACGATGGCGAGGAGGACCTTCGCGACCCTGAAGGTGAGCCGGAACCGCCGCCCGCTGGCTCGCATCGGCCGGGTCGGCCCCTCGTTCCGGAAGCCGCCGTCGGAGGAGGCTGAGCGGCCAGTCCCGAGTGTTCTCAACTGCCCTGCCCTTCAGCGTGACTGCGACGACGCGGCTATCGGTACTACAACGAGCACGGCCCTCGCACCATGCCCGGCACATGGTAACTTTCCGGTCCGGCCGGAACCATGCATCCGCCGTTCGCGGCGCGGCGCAGGCCACCGATGGCTACGGCCGGGCGAGGCTTCGTTTCCGCGAGGCATCGCGGTTGCGCTAAGCTGACTGAGCCAGCCGATCTACGGCGGGCAAGCGCCACAGATCGTAAACGTGACGCTACGGGACGTAGCGCAGCTTGGTTAGCGCGTCGGTCTGGGGGACCGAAGGCCGCGAGTTCAAATCTCGCCGTCCCGACAAAAAGGATTAGCGCCTAATTTAAATGTCAGTGCCAGGCGCTACGGTGCTGATATGGCTAGACCTGCCCAGACAGAGTATACGTGTTCTGATGCCCAGCTAAAGGATGCGGTTGCAGCATCCACGAATTGGCGCGATGTAATGCGCGCAATAGGCCTAGGCGCTAACTCCGCAGGGAGCCATCCGGATAGTGAAGCGGCACGTCGATCGCCTCGAGCTAGACACATCTCATTTCAGGGGAAAGCGCACTTGGTCTGATGCGCAGCTAAGGCGAGCGGTCATCAGCGCGCACACGTGGGATGAACTGCTCACGTCACTCGGTCTGGCGCCAGGAAACGGGAATGGGCGCACACGAGTAAAGGCCCATGCGATGCGCCTAGTACGGCAGCAGCCATTCGTTACCTGACCAGGGCGATCTCGACGCGGCGGGCCAGTCGTGTTCGCTGGTGGTACCAGCGTGAACAGGCTTGGTGGCGGCGCCGCCAGTCCAGCCAGTGCCCGGCACTGCCAGGTGGGGGCGGGTGACCGAGCAGGCGTCCGGTTTCGGGGACGGTGAGCGGGATCATGCCGGGGTCGGCGGGCGGGGGCTGGTCCGGGTGCACGGGGGCGGGTGCCTGCGTGCCGGTACGGCGGCGGAGCAGGGCGGCGGTGACGGCGCAGATGGCCATGGCGGCCATGACCAGCACGGTGTGCCGGGCGATCGCGGTGTACAGGCGGACCTGGGACTCATCGAGCCCGAAACAGTCCTTGCCGAACTCGAAATCTTCCTCAGTCGGCCACTGCTGATACCCGTGAAGAAGAAATCGTCTCTAGCGTTCCGGGTGCATCCGGGGCGATACTGAGCGTGGGAGCACTGTTGCAGGCGGCAGCGACGGTTGGCCGTCTGCTGGCTGCGGCAGGTGATCCTGATGCGACTGGGCACCGGAACGACGGCGGCTCCCGGCCCGCTGATCTGGGCGGCGGTGCCGCCAGGGCGGCGGATGACGGCGGTGGCGCTGCTGGCGATGCTCGCGGCACGGGCCGCGGCCTCGGCGGGAGGCGGTCACGGTGAACGCGGTCATGCATCCGGAGGGACTGCCGCAGCTGAAGATCCGGCCGGAGCACCTGGCCCTGGCCGCGATCGTGTATGTCCGGCAGTCGACCAGGGGCCAGGTCCTTGAGCACACGGAATCGACGCGGCTGCAGTACGCGCTCGCCGGGCGGGCGGTCGCGCTGGGCTGGGCCCGGTCCCAGGTCATCGTGATCGACGACGACCTCGGGGTGTCCGCGGCGGTCCCGGATTCCCGGGAGGGCTTCGCCCGGCTTGTCACTGAGGTCACCATGGGAAGGGCGGGGGTCGTCCTGGGGATCGAGATGTCGCGGCTGGCGCGGACCGGGAAGGACTGGCACCACCTGCTGGAGCTGTGCTCGCTGTCGGGGACGCTTCTCGCTGACCCGGACGCGGTTCTACGATCCGGGGTATTACAACGACCGCCTGCTGCTGGGGCTGAAGGGGACGATGAGCGAGGCAGAGATTTTCCTGATCCGGCAGCGGATGCTGGGCGCGAAGCGGGCCAAGGCCGAGCGCGGCGAGCTGATCCTCCCGCTCCCGGCCGGATACGTGCGCCGCCCGTCCGGCGAGGCCGCCTTCGACCCCGACGAGCAGGCGCAGGACGTCGTCCGCCTTATCTTCAGGACCTTCCAGCGGCTGGGGACCCTCAACGCCGTGCTGCGCTATCTCGTCGGGCACGAGATCCAGCTTCCGGTCCGCGCGCGCTCGGGGCCGGCGAAGGGCGACCTGGAATGGCGGCGCCCGACCCGGGAGACGCTGCAGAACATGCTGCGCAACCCTGCTTACGCGGGCTATTACGCCTACGGCCGCCGTCAGGTCGATCCCCGCAGGAAGATCCCCGGCCGCCCGGACACCGGAAAAGTGGTGAAGCCCGCCGGCGAGTGGCTGGTCATGCTGCCGGGCAGGCTTCCCGCCTACATCTCCGAGGACGAGTACCGCGCGAACCTCGCCAGGCTGGCCGCCAACCAGCAGACCGCGGAGTCCCCGGGCGCTCCCCGGAACGGGGAGGCGCTGCTGTCCGGGCTGCTGCGCTGCGGCCTGTGCGGCGGGCACCGCATGGCGGTCAGCTACCACGACCCGTCCGCCCGCGCCGCCTACGGCTACACCTGCGGGTTCTACCCGGTGAACTACGGGACCGGCGACCGCTGCCAGCACATTGCCGGCCCCGCGCTCGATGACTACGTCGCCCGGCAGGTCCTCGACGCGGTGGCCCCGGCGGCCCTGGAGGTCTCGATGGCCGCCGCTGCGCACGCCGAGAACGAGCGGGCCGCCCTGGACAAGCTCTGGCGGCAGCGCGTCGAGCGCGGCCGCTATGCCGCCGACCGCGCCCGCCGCCAGTACCAGCTCGCCGACCCCGAGAACAGGCTCGTCACCCGGCAGCTCGAGGCCGACTGGGAATCCGCGCTCGCCGAGGCCGGGCGGCTAGAGGCCGAGTACCAGCGGTTCGCCGAGCAGACGCCCGCAGTGCTGGCCCCCGCCGAGCGGGACGCGATCAGGTCCCTGGCCTCCGACCTCCCGCGGGTCTGGGACGCCCCGACGACCACGCGGGCCGACCGCAAGGAGCTGCTCCGCATTCTTACCGACGACGTCACCGTGGCCGTCGAGGGCGACAGCGAGATCGTGAACGTGGACATCACCTGGGCCGGCGGGCACCGGACCAGCGGGAGAGCCGTCCGCCCTGTCGGCCGCCTGGACCAGCTCTCCTACTACCCGGCCCTCCTGGAGACCGTCACCCGGCTCGCCGGCGAAGGACGCAACAGCAGGCAGATCGCCGGCACGCTCAACGCCGCGGGATACCGGCCGCCCAAGCGCACCGCGGTCTTCACCGGCCAGCAGGTCCGCAACATCATCAGCAAGCACGCCATCCGCGAGAATGCCAAGGGCCTGCCGCCGTCCTCACGGACCTGGACCCAGGCGAGTGGTCCGTCCCGGGACTGTCCGCCGAGCTCGGCATGCCCACCGCCAGCATCTACAACTGGATCTACCGCGGCTGGATCACCGCCCGCCGCGCACCCGGGGGCAGGAACTGGATCATCACCGCCGACGAGCAGCAGATGCGCGAGCTCCGCGAGCGCAGGGACCGCCCGCCCGGCTACTACACCCGCGCCCGCTGGGCACCACCCCAGGCAGAAACCGGCGAAACGCAGGAAGAAGGACAAGGAGGGCAGCCGTGAAAGACAAATCCCGCTTGACAGGTAGCAGCGGTGGCCGACTTCGCAGGGCCAGCGCAGCCCGGCGGCGCGGACCGGCCGGGCCGGGGACGCCGGCTGGCCGTCGGGCAGGTAGCAGTAGTGATAGGCCAGCTCACCGGTCTGGAGGTGGCGGCGGATCAGCAGGTAGTGCCGGGCCGAGGCGGTGGCCAGCCACGCCCAGGCGTACCAGCGCTGGCCCTTTGACCCCGTCCCGGCGGAGCGGACCTCCCAGCCGCGCCGGCCGGGAAGCCGGGCGGCGGCCTGCTTGCAGGTCAGCGTGATCCCGCTGGCCAAGGTCAGCAGGAAGCTAGAGGGGACCCGCAGCACGTAGGCCTGGTCGTGGTCTTCCAGGTACTCGCGCAGCTCGGTGCAGGCGCCGTACACCTCATCGCCGCACACGAAGTCCAGCCGCACGCCGTCGGCGACGGCCTCGGCGAGGATGCCGGTGGCCAGCTGCCCCTTGGTGCGGAAGACCAGGTCCTCCGGCAGCCCCATCACCGCCGATGCCACCGGGTCGCCGGTATGGGCGGCCGGGATCCATTCCCGCGCGCCGATCAGCGCGTGCCCGGCGCCTTCCCGCACGTACGACAGGTGCACGGTGTTGATCCCGTTGGCCACCTTGCCCACGCAGCCCAGGTACTGCCGCTTGACGCCGGCCGTCAGCCCGCCCTGCTTGACCTGCCCTGTTTCGTCGATCGCGCCGACCGCCAGGCCACGCCGCCGGCCGGTCTTGCGCGCGGCCTCATCCAGCCCGGCCACGGCGAACCGGCGCACCACCCCCATCGCCGCCCATGTGTCCCAGACTGCCCGGTTCAGCAGCCGCTGCGTCCGGTCCGGCGTGCGGTCCCCCGAACGCTCGGCGATCGTCCACCCGTTCCGTCTGCGCAGGTCGCACATCACCGCGGCGGCGTACTTGCCCGCCTGCAGCCACGGCTCTGTCCGCGCGAAGCACGGCCGCAGCAGTTCCAGCAGCTCAGCGCGTTTCCGGCGCCCCAGCGCGGCGCCTATCCTGGCGGCAGCAGCCGCCTTCGGTTTTGTTGTCTTCACACACGCATGATCGACAGGCGGCTGCACCGTGCAAAACCGCTTCCCCAGCGGTGCTCAGGCCCAGGTCAAACCCCGAATGGCTGCTGCCGTACTAGGACTCGACCTCACCCACCTCAAGAACCCCTTCAAGAACTCAGCAAGGCCTGCCGAAGCAAAGCCGAACCTTAAACACCTGCGTGATGCGGCCACCTCCCTTGCCGCGTCCTGGTTCTCGCTCTGCGGGTTCAACTCGGCCATCCCCCTGGAACCGACGCTCTATGACCTGCTGGTATCTATGCCGGAGGGAATCAAGCGAGTTCAGGTCAAGACGACCACGTGCAATAGCAAAGATGGCTGGATGGTGACGGTGGGCCGAAGGCCCTATTCGGTTGGCAACCGGGAACGGCTTATTCCCTACGACCCAGAACTGATCGACTGGTTTTTCATCGTGGACGGCGACCTCACGATTTACCTAATCCCGAGTCGCGTCATCGCAGGCCGAGTCCGTGTTTTGCTGCGCACCTATGCCAAGTACATCGTAGGCAGTGCAGCAGGGCTCATGACGCCGCGACCGAACGCCGCGTAGCAGGCCCCCGGGTGCAGGGGCGCGGGTCCCTGGTGTTGGATTACCGGTATGCCTGTTCAAGGAGAATACGAGCCGAGCGCGCAGGCCTGGGTGCGCGACCAAGTTGAGCAGTACGAGAGTTCGGGCGGGACCCAGGGCACGACCCTGCGGGACACCGGCCTGCCGGTCGTGATCGTGACCAATCTCGGCGCCAGCAGCGGCAAGGTCCGCAAGACGCCGGTGATGCGGGTGGAGCACGACGGCAGGTACGCCATGGTCGCGTCCAAGGGCGGCGCTCCGGCGCACCCGCTGTGGTACTACAACGTGCGCGCGAACCCGCTGGTGGAGGTCCAGGACGGCCCGCACAAGCAGGACATGGTCGCCCGCGAGGTCAGCGGCGACGAGCGCGCCGAGTGGTGGAAGCGGGCAGTCGCCGCGTACCCGCCTTACGCGGAGTACCAGGAGAGGACCTCGCGAGAGATCCCGGTGTTCGTGCTGGAGCCAGCTAGCCGTTGATCGTGCGTTGTGGCCCGGGATCCGCTGTATGCGGTGTCCTTCTGCCCTTTAAGACGGAGCTGACCGGTCTCCGGTTAGAACCTGGTCAGGGTCGGTTCTGGGTCGGGCAGACTGGTGCGATGACAGGACGCGCAGAACTCACGCGCCGGGCGCAGGCACACGGGGTGGCGGTCTCCTACCTGAACTGGCGGGGCCAGCTCGTCGAGGTGCCGGACGAGACACTGGCGGCGGTTCTCAGGGCGCTGGGCTCTGTTGATCCGGGGGGACGACCCCCCTGGACCCCCCGGTCACAGGGGGGCTACCCGCCCCCCCGTGCCCCCCGGGCGGTGGCGCCGTTCCCGGATCGCCGGTCGTGGGGCTTCGCGGTGCAGCTGTACTCGGTGCGCTCGCGTGCCTCCTGGAGCCACGGCGACCTGCACGACCTGGCTGACCTCGCCACCTGGAGCGCCGGTGACCTGGGCGCGGACTTCGTGCTGGTCAACCCGCTGCACGCGGCCGAGCCGCAGCCGCCGGTAAGCCCGTCTCCCTACCTGCCGATGAGCCGCCGCCAGATCAGCCCGCTCTACCTGCGCATCGAGGACATCCCCGAATACCAGGGGCTGTCCGCCGGCGACCGGACCCGGGTAGAGGCCCTGGCCGCCCCGCTGCGCGACGCGAACACCACCGCGACGCTCATCGACCGGGACGCGGTCTGGACGGCCAAGCGCGCCGCGCTCGAGCTGATCCGCAGGGTTCCGCTGACCGCGAGCCGACGGGCCGAGTTCGACGCGTTCCTGGCCCGGGACCGCCGCGCCCTCGGCGACTGGGCGACGTGGTGCGCCATCGCCGAGATGCACGGCCCCGACTGGCGGTCATGGCCCGCGGCGCTGACCGATCCCGGCTCGGCGGAGGTCACCGAGCTCAGGCGGACACGGGCCGACCGGATCGAGTTCCACGGCTGGCTGCAGTGGCTGACGGCAGAGCAGCTGGCCGCGGCGCAGCAAGCGGCCCTGCGGGCTGGCATGAGCATCGGCGTCATCACCGACCTCGCGGTCGGCGCGCATCCCGGCGGTGCCGACGCCTGGGCCCGCCAGGACGTCATCGTGCCCGGCATCAGCGTGGGCGCGCCGCCGGACGAGTTCAACCAGCGCGGGCAGAACTGGACGCTGCCGCCGTGGCATCCTGGGCAGCTCGCCGCGCAGGCGGGCCGCCCGCTGGCCGAACTGGTCGCGGCCAACACGCGCCACGCTGGCGGCCTGCGGGTGGACCACGTCATGGGGCTGGCCCGGCTGTGGTGGATACCGGCCGGGATGACGCCGACCCTGGGCACCTACGTGCGCTACGACCATGAGCTGATGGGGGGCGTGCTGGCCGCCGAGGTGGCGCGCGCGGGTGCGCTGGCGATCGGCGAGGATCTCGGCACGGTCGAACCCTGGCTGCGGAAGTTCCTGGCCGGGCGCCGGGTGCTCGGCACCTCCATGCTGTGGTTCGAGCGCCGGGCGGACGGCACCCCCCGCAGGCCGGGCGGGTGGCGCCGCGGCTGCCTGGCCACGGTCGGCACGCACGACATGCCCCCGGCCGCGGCGTTCCTCACCGGTGAGCAGGTCACCATCCGGGCCAAGCTCGGCCTGCTGACCCAGCCGGAGGCCGAAGAGCGGGCCGCCGCCCACGCGGAGACGGCCCAGTGGCTGGCGACGCTGGCCGGGGAGGGCCTCCTCCCCCGGCACGCCCGGCCGTCGCCGGAGGAGTTCACGGTCGCGCTGTACGCCTACCTGACGCGGACCCCGGCCGTGCTGGTCGGCGTCTCGCTGGCCGAGGCCGCGGGCGAACGGCGGCCGCAGAACATGCCGGGCACGGTGGACGAGTACCCCAACTGGCGGATCCCGCTCACCGGCGCCGACGGGCAGCCGGTGCTGCTCGACGACCTGCCCGCGCACGCCGGGGTGCGAGCGGTCGCGGCGGCCGTATCCGGCGGCCTGCGCCGCTAGGCGCCCGGGAATACTGCGCCGCTGGACCGGAATTGCCGCTCGGGGTGCCCCGCCTGGCCGGCGGGGCACCCCGGTGCTTAACTCTTGCTTCTGCTAGCTGTTAGAGCGGACCTGCGCAGGATCCGGCGAACTCTGGGTTGCGCTGTACCGGGCTGATGATCGTGCCGCCGAACCGGGCCACGTTAGGCACGCCGTACTGGGCGTCCTTACCGAAGTTCCGGAACGTATTGGGCAGCTGGTTACCAAAGTTCCACACGCACCCAAGCACCGAGGTCCGGCTGAGCGACCAGAACGGGTAGAACTGCGCCCCGATCGGCGGGGCGGTGCAGCCGACGCCGGTCGCGGTGTTGCACAGGGCCTCCGAGGCGGCGATGTCGGTCTCGAACTGGATCTGCGGGTACGGCTGCGCGTTGGCCTGGAACGGGCCGGCGTACTGGAACGCGGTCGGATGGTTTCGAGTGCCGTTCGGCCAGGTGTTCGGCACGTAGCCGACACCGTTGAAGTCCAGGTCACCGTTCTGGTACCGGCCGGCGTTACACCAGTTGGCCTGCGAGACCTCCGTCACCGGCGAGCCGTTGATGAAAGCCGTCCGGGTGCCCTTCTTGAAGCACGAGCCGTCGGCGAATTCGCAGTTCGCGCCGCTGGCGGCGTTGTTGGTCGGACACGCCACCGGCCCGTTGGGGCCCTGTGTCTCCGCGTTCTGGCAGATGCCCGTCTGCGGGTCACACGGGCCCTCACCGGTAGCCTTCTTGCCTTCGGTCCCGCCGACGCAGGTGTCGAAGATGTTCGGGTCGCTGTAGCTCTGGCCGTTGGCGGCGAAGGAGAACGGGTCCTTGTTCTTCACCGAGTTGCAGACCTCGGAGTGACCGATCTCCTGCTGCATCAGGACACCGCCCTCGAGCGCGGCCCACGGCACCTGGTTCTGCTGGGACGCGGTGCTGTACTCGGCGTGGAAGGTGTGCGGGACGCCGGAGCAGTCGCTCATGTTGGTATTCGCGAAGCCGTTCGCGGCGCTGGCGACCATGAACCCGGTCTGATGGGTGGTCAGGTCCCGGATTTTCGTCGTAAACCCTTGCGCCGGGTCGGTGATCGAGACGGCCAGGGTGTCGCCCCCATTGATCTTCAGCGTGTTGCCGTTCGGAGTGAAGGTGCTGACGTCGGCCTGCTGCGGGTTCGGCGGGCCTGCGGGAACGCCGTTCGTCTGCAGGTAAGCGAAGTTGACCGGCTCGATACAGTTGTTGTTGCAGGTGGCGAAGTTAAAGTTGCACGCGAGGCTGTCGATGTTGAGTGGCGGCGCACCACTGGGTGGCACTGCAGCTAGTGCTGTCGACGAACGGGGTGTAGCCGGGCGGATACAGCTGCAGTTCCATGAACGCAGAACCCGCGTCGGTTGGGCTGCCTAGGCCGGTGTTAGTGTCGCTGTCCGGGGCGCACGGGTTCTGCGGGTAGGACTTCGGGTCGCAGATGGGAAGCCCGAACCAGGGCGCGACGGAGAGCTCGCCGTAGTCGGTGACACTGCCGGACGGGGTCGGGGACTTCTTCGGGTCCACCGGGATCTTGGTCAGGTAAGTCATCGTGTTGCCTGAGCCTGGCCTGCCGGAGATGAACTTGATGCTGGGCTCGTCATGGCCGATGTAGTGCTCGTTGTCCTCGAAGCGGAAGCGCTTCCCGTTGACGATCTTGAGCGGGTCGGTGCAGTTGCTGGCGAGCGGCCTGACCGTGCCGTACTTGTCGCTGTGGCCGTTGCAGTCAAGCTCGTTGACGGGGTTGGGGGCGATCGTGCCCGTGGTCACTGCCTTCGCGGTCGTCGCAGCGGTCGCCGCCCCCGCCGTGCCCGTCAGGCTCAGCTGGCAGATGACCGCGACGCCCATCGCGGGCACCAGCAGCAGCCGCCACCTCCGCCTGCCTGCGGGCGAACCCCGCCCGAACCGCGTCGATGATTCCCGCCCTGACCAGGGAATGCGCATGTGCGATCCTTCTCGCTCACGCGTGCCGCCAGTCCCAGTCCGTCCCCCAGGCCCGCCGGTCACGCCGATGTGACCGTCCCGCGATACGAGACGCTTTCCGACGGAATCTAACAATCAGCGGAACGGCCGTCAATCATCTGCAAAACCGTCAGCACATACCCGGACAATCCGGCGCGACCCTGGAGGGCGAGCGGTCAATAGCCGAGTTTCAGCGCGCTCCTGCGTCACCGGCAACGTCCGATGGAGGCACAGGCAGCGGCACACCATGACGGGAGCAGGCGATAGAGTCCACGGGTGACCCGTGAAGAACTGGACGCGCTTTCCTCGCGTGAGCTGCACGACCTCGCCATGCGGCGGGCGCTGCACCACGTCGACGTGGAGTTTCTCTGGGACCTGCTGCGCGCTATCCCGGCGGCCGAAGCCTCCGAGGGACACTCGATCGAGGCCGGGCGGGACATCTCGAAAGTCACCGCGCTGATCTCGGACGCGATCGACTCCGGCGAGGGCGACGTGGCCGAGGCGCTGCGCCCGCTCTATCTCGACTACCTGGTCAAGCACGGCACCGACGGCTGAGCCGGGACGCGCAGCCCGGTCCGTTCGGTCCCGGAAAAAGACAGAACGGGACCGGACCGTCCGGGCCTGGTGGTCAGCGTGGGCCGGGGTCCGGGCCTGGCGGTCCGCCGGCCCACGCTGGCCGGGCCTTACTCGCTCTTGTTCAGGACGCCCTCGACCTCGAGGGTGATCGTGACCTTCTCGCTGACGGCGACGCCGCCGCCGGGGATCGGGCCGTTGTAGCTGACGCCGAAGTCGTTCCTGTTGATCTCGCCGGCGGCGGAGAAGCCCGCCCGCGTGCCGCCGTAGGCGTCCGGGCCGAAGCCGTTGACCTCAAGCTTCAGTGTGACCGTCCGGGTGGTGCCGCGGATGGTGAGCTCGCCGTCGAGCAGGAAATTGTCGCCGTCGGGGCGCACACCGGTGGAGTGGAAGGTCAGCGTGGGGTGCGACTCGACCTCGAAGAAGTCGGCGCTCCGGATGTGGTTGTCCCGGTTAGGCTCACCGGTGTTCACCGAGCTCAGGTCGACGGTGGCGGTGACGCTGGACTGCAGCGGGTCCGGGGCGGTAACGATGGTTCCTTCGAACTTGTCGAAACGGCCGCGGACTTTGCTCACCATCATGTGCCTGACGACGAAGGACACCTCGGAGTGCACGGGGTCTATGGTCCACGTTCCGGCGACGTAGCCGGGAATCTCCACGGCTGTCTCGCTCATCATTCCTCCAGATGGAAGGTTCTTAGTCGTACGCGACTTTACTCGCGTACCTAACTTCCTTATAGTAACCTGGTAATGATTGAAGCGTCAAGCACTAGGCTCACCTAGCTACCGCGACGTAACCTGGTGCCATAGTGAGGAGGCGATTTCTTGGATTCCGGGCAAGCCGGCCCGGTCCGCGAGCCGCCGGGATCGGCCAGGGACCCGTCGGGGGCGGCGTGCGATTCGGGGGCGGCCATCGGCGCGGCGACGCCCCGCGTGCCGACGACCTGCCGCGCACGGGAGGTCCTCCAGCGCGTCGGGGACAAGTGGTCGGTCCTGGCCATCGACCTGCTCGGGCAGGGCACCCTGCGGTTCAGCGAACTGCACCGCGCGATCGACGGCATCACCGCCAGGATGCTGACGGTGACGCTGCGCGGGCTTGAGCGCGATGGCATCGTGACCCGGACCATACACCCGGTCATCCCGCCGCGGGTCGAGTACGCGCTTACCCCCATGGGGCGCACGCTGCTCGAAACCATCGGGCAGCTTGTCACCTGGGCGGACAGCCACCTGCCCGAGATCGAGGCGGCCCGGGCCGCCTACGACGCCCGGCATCCCTCTGAATAGCCCGGCATCTCTAAGCTCAGCACCCGGCCGAATAGGCTCGCTCGCGTGGACGAGCAGACCGGATCGACCCCCGCCGCGGCGGCCAAGGCCAGCAGCCCGGACAGTCAAGCCGAGGCGGAGGACAGGCGGCGGCACGGCTCGTCGTTCGGCGCCGCGGCGGCAGCCTACGCGGAGCACCGCCCCAGCTATGCCGAGGCCGCGGTCCGGTGGGCGCTGGAGCCGGTCCGGGATGGCCGGCCGGTCCGGGCGGTCGACATCGGCGCGGGAACCGGCAAGCTGACCGCGACGCTCGTCGGCCTCGGCACCGACGTGACCGCGGTGGAACCGGACCCGCAGATGCTGGCCGAGTTGCGGCGGGCGATGCCCGCGGTGCGTTCGGTGCCGGGCCGCGCGGAAGAGTTGCCGCTGCCCGATGCCAGCGTCGACGCCGTGCTGGCCGGCCAGGCCATGCACTGGTTCGACATGGACCGGGCGATGCCCGAGATCGCCCGGGTCCTCCGGCCCGGCGGGGTGCTCGCCGGGCTGTGGAACGTGGATGACGACCGGGTCGGCTGGGTCGCCGAACTGGCCGAGATCAGCAAGCGCAAGTCCAGCATCACGCTGATGCGATGGCGCGAGGGCGAGGGCCGGTCCCGGCAGGAGCGGCTGACCGCGGCGGGCTCGGGCCTGTTCCACACGGCCGAGGAAGGCGAGTTCGGGCACGGGCAGGTCCGCACCGCCGATTCCCTGCTGGCCACCATCGGCACGCACTCTCACGTTCTGGTGATGCAGGAAGCCGAACGGGCCGGGCTGCTCGCCCAGGTTCGCGGCTTCCTGCACACCCGGCCAGAAACGTCACGCGGGGAATTCACGCTGCCGATGGTCACCGTCGTGCTGCGGGCGCGGCGCACCGTTGGCGCCGATGAGACTGCTAGCCCTGGGCCGTCCAACCTCTGAGGGCAGCAAAGGCCAAGAAACTCAGCAAGGAGATGACGATGGGAACCATCGGGGTACACGAATTCATCACGCTGGACGGGATCATCGACACGCCCACCTGGACCTTCAATTATCCGTTCGACCCCAAGATGGGCGAGGCCATCGCCGGCATCACGGACCCGGGCGGGGCGATCTTGCTCGGGCGGAACACGTACGAGATGTTCGCGCCGGTGTGGTCCACCCGGACAGCCGAGGATGACCCCGGCGCCCCGTTCTTCAACGAAACGCCGAAGTACGTCGTGTCCTCGACCCTGCAAAGCGCCGACTGGAAGAACTCCTCGGTCCTCGGCCCCTACAGCGCCAGCGCCATCCGCGAGCTCAAGGACCAGGTGGACGGGAAAATCTACGTCAGCGGCAGCGGCACCCTGGTGCGAGCGCTCCTCGCGGATGGCCTGGTCGACGAGCTTCACTTGTTCGTCTTCCCGCTCACGCTCGGCTCGGGTGAGCGGCTCTTGACCGACGGCATCCAGGTCAAGCTGGCCCTGGCAGGCTGCGAAGCCTACGACAGCGGGGTCGTGCACCTCACCTACACCCAGGCAGGGTGAGAAGAGCCCTGCTCGTTGCTCGCGCTGACGGCACGGGGCGAGGATCGGACCCGGCCCTGAATGGTGAGGGTGGCTACGGGCTCACCTGCTCGAGCTCGGCCCGTGGGGCATCCGCCCCGCGACCTGGGGCGACCTGAGCCTGGTCATCGCCTGGCGGCAGTTCATGCGGGACCCGCAGTCGTTTTTCCGGCACCTGTTCGGTGACTGACTGACGGTGCCGACCCGTAGAATCGCCGGGTGGGCTTGCCCCTAAACGACGTGGCCGCCGAAGTGCTGCACCGCGTATTCGGCTACAACTCGTTCCGCGGCCAGCAGCGGGAGATCATCGAGCACGTCTGCGCCGGCGGCGACGCAGTCGCGCTGATGCCGACCGGCAGCGGCAAGTCGCTGTGCTACCAGATCCCGGCGCTGGTGCGCGAGGGCACCGGCGTGGTCATCTCGCCGCTGATCGCGCTCATGCAGGACCAGGTGGACGCGCTGAACGTGCTCGGCGTGCGAGCCGGCTTCCTCAACTCGACCCAGGATCCCGACGCGCGGCGCGGAGTGGAGTATGCCTTCCTGGACGGCAAGCTGGACCTGCTCTACCTGGCGCCGGAGCGGCTGCGGACCGAGTCTGCCCTGCGGCTGCTTGACCGCGGCACGATCTCGCTGTTCGCCATCGACGAGGCGCACTGCGTGGCTCAGTGGGGGCACGACTTCCGGCCCGACTACCTGGGCCTGTCCATACTGCACGAGCGGTGGCCCGCCGTGCCGCGGATCGCCGTGACGGCCACCGCGACGGAGCACACCCGCGAAGAGATCGCCGTGCGTTTGTCACTGGGCGAGGCCAGGCGGTTCGTGGCGAGCTTCGACCGGCCCAACATCCGGTACCGGATCGAGCCGAAGAACGAGCCGCGGCGGCAGCTGCTCCGGCTGCTGCGGACCGAGCACCAAGGCGAAGCCGGCATCGTCTACTGCCTATCCCGGGCGTCGGTGGAGAAGACCGCGGACTTCCTGTGCTCCGAGGGATTCGTCGCGCTGCCCTATCACGCCGGGCTCGACGCGCAGACCCGGGCGCAGAACCAGTCGCGGTTCCTGCGCGAGGACGGGCTGATCATGGTGGCCACTATCGCGTTCGGGATGGGCATCGACAAGCCGGACGTCCGGTTCGTGGCGCACCTCGACCTGCCCCGGTCGGTGGAGGGGTACTACCAGGAGACCGGGCGAGCCGGCCGCGACGGCGCGCCCGCGACGGCCTGGCTGGCCTACGGGCTAGCCGACGTGGTGCAGCAGCGGCGGATGATCGAGGACTCCGACGGTGACCTCGCGCACCGCCGCCGGCTCGTGGCGCACCTGGACGCGATGCTCGCGCTGTGCGAGACGGCCGGCTGCCGGCGCCGGCAAATGCTGGCCTACTTCGGCGAGACAGGGACGGACGCGTGCGGGAACTGCGACACCTGCCTGGCGCCGCCTTCGGTCTGGGACGGCACGGTGGCGGCGCAGAAGCTGCTCTCCACGGTGGTACGGCTGGGGCGACTCGGAGGGCCCGCGTTCGGAGCCGGGCAGCCGATCGACATCCTGCTCGGCAAGAAGACGCCGCGGGTGCTTTCGTACGGGCATGACTCCATGCCCGTTTTCGGCATCGGCAGCGAGCTGAACGACGGCGAGTGGCGGGGCGTGGTGCGGCAGCTGCTGGCCTCCGGGCTGCTGGCGGTCGAGGGCGATCACGGCACGCTGGCGCTGACCGACCTGAGCGCGGAGGTGCTGCGCGGGGACCGCCCGGTACTGTTCCGGCAGGATGCTCCCCGGGCTGCGCCTGCAGCGCGGGGCGGGCGGGGCGCGAAGCCGGGCACCGCTGGCTCTTCTCGGGGTAAGACGGCGGATACGCAGGCCGAACTACCGCCCGAGGCCGAGGCGGTGTTCGAGCGGCTGCGCGCCTGGCGGGGGGCGGTCGCGAAGGAACAGGGCATGCCGGCGTACGTGATCTTCCACGACGCGACCCTGCGGCAGATCGCGGTGGCGCCGCCGTCAACGCTGGACGAGCTTGCCCTCGTGAACGGCGTAGGCGAAACCAAGCTGGCCCGGTACGGCCAGCAGATCCTGGACGCGCTCGCGGAAGCAGCCCCCTAGGTTTACATATTGGCCTGGTAGGCGGGGACTTCCTCGAGGGTGGGCAGGACCTGGGCCATGGGCGGGCGCTCCAGCAGCTCGGTGAGGTGCTCGTCGAGACGCAGCCCGTCCGGGGTAGCGACCGCGTGCAGGTAGGTCTCGGGGCCAGCGGGTCCGGGCGGGTCCCACAGGCCGGGCGTCCGGGGGCCCGGCACCGCGTGCTCCAGAGCGGGAACCCGGCGGGCCAGCGCGCGCAGCACGGCGGAGCTCATCCTGGTCAGCTCCCACAGCGGCTGGTGGCGGTTCTGCCGCGAGCCCAGGTCTACCTGGGCCATCGCGGGCAGCCCGGCGTCGCGGAGCACGTCGATCAGGGTGGCGATCTCCACCCCGTACCCGGTCAGGAACGGGGTGCGCAGCAGCAGGTCCCGGGAGGCGGCGAACTCGCCGGCCAGCGGCTGGACGAACCCGGTGAGTTCGGGGAAGAAGAAGTTCAGCAGGGGCTTGGCGGTCAGCTCGGTAACCCGGCCGCCGCCGTCGGCGACGGACTGCCCAGCGCCAGACGGCTCAATCCTGGTGAACGGGCGCCGGTAGGCCGCCTTGGCGAACTGGACTCCCGGCACCGTCAGCAGCGGGCCGAGCGTGCCGTAAACGAAATGCTCACCGAAATCACGCGTATCTGCGTCGGCGAACATGACGATATCGCCGCGGACCACGGAAAGGGCGCGCCACATCGCGTCGCCCTTGCCCTGGGCCGGCCCGTATTCCGGCAGCAATTCGTTTTCCGAGTAGACCTCGGCGCCATGAGCCCGGGCGATATCCGCGGTGCCGTCCGCGGAGTCCGCGTCGATCACCAGCACCTGATCGACCAGCCCGGTACGCTCATTCAGGCTGGCCACCGTGTCCAGGATCGGGCCGATGGTGCCCGCGACATCGCGGGCCGGCAGGATCAGCGTGACGGCCGGGCGGCGCGTCGCCTCGCCGGGACTGGCCAGACCGCTGAAATCCTGGTGGTGAAACGACCGCTGATCGAACCAATCCCGAACGGGCATTTGCATATGCGACCCTCGTTTCGGACTGTGCATTTCGCAAGGTAAACAGGCGAAATGCCGCTGTCGTGATCCCCGTAAATGCCGTGCCGCCACGCCTTCGCCGTTTGTCACAGCGGATGGAACACGGTAGCCCCGCATTGTTGATGTCATGTGACGACGTGTTGCGTCCGGGTTAAAACCGCTCGTGGGCGGTGATCGCGTCGCCGCCGAAGCGCTCGTGCCAGCGTTCCTCGATCGCGCCGGCCAGCTCGTGGTAGCGGCGCTGGCGCTGCCGTCGATGGCCCCAGCGCCGCATGCCGTCCAGGTTCGTTGCGGTGCGCGCGGGTCTGGAGTTCGCCGACGGTGATGAGCTCGTCGGTGACGTACCGCATGCAGTTCTCCCACATGGCCAGCGACACCAGCCAGGCGCCGTCGCCATGGTCAGACGCCCCGTCGTTGGTGGTGCGGTGCGGGAGGCGGCGTTCGGCTTCGTTGTCGAACTCGATCGTGAACGCGACCAGCGCCTGGGACAGCGGGGCCGATACCGGCGGCGCGGCCCCTGCCTGCCGGCCAGGACTCTCGGGGAAGGGTTCGCGGGTTCGTGCTATTACACAGCGAGCGCGCTGCGAAGATCGGGACAGATAGTGAGGCTGCGGTCCAGGCCGGTGAGGCTCAGCAGCTTGGCGACCGGGAGGCTGGGAGCGGCCAGGCGCACGGCGATGCCGAGCAGTCTGGCGCGGTGTTGCATGCCGATCAGCACGGCCAGCCCCGCCGGGTCGCAAGACGGCACGTGTGACAGGTCGAGAACCAGCAGCCTCGCGCCGGGATGAAGCGTCTCGATCAGGCGTTCCCGCAGCGCCGGGGCGGCGGCGACGTCGAGGGCGCCACGTAGCCTGACGATGGTGCGGGCAGCCGGCTGACCTGCCTCCGGACGACTGCCGGCCTGGCCGGAGGTAGCACTGACGCTGGTCATAGGTATCCCGGGTCGGCGGCAGGCAGGAGCGTGGCCTGAGGACCCGCTGAGGGAGCGGGCCACGTACGTTCAGGCACCCCCCCGAGGCCGCCTTCCCATTCCCATATGCTCAGCTGGACGCTTGCGGGTGCCGTCCCGGTTGTGGTGTCGGCTGGCGGCGTCAGGCTGATCGCCGTCCGGCGTTCGGTAGTACTCGGCATGGTCTCATGCCCTTCCGTTTCCGACGGGCAGCTGGCTCCTGCCGTCACCGCCGTGTTGAACGCGGACGGCAGGAAGGTCAGCTCCCCGGGGCGCGGTCCCAGCCGGTGCGGCCGAGGCCCGGTGTCAGCTGCCGTTCTTGGCCGGTGCGCCTCGCTTCAGGGCGGTGCGCCCCGGGCCGACAGCTACCTTGATGCGCTTGGCCTGCACCTCGGGTGCCTTTGGCACCATGATCTGCAGTACGCCGTCCTGCGCCGAGGCTTCGATCTTGTCCGCCTCCACGTGGCTGGGCAGGGTGATCGAGCGGCGGAAGGCGCCGTAGAACCTCTCGGTGCGGTGCATCTTCTCCTCGGCGGAGTCGTGCGCGAAGTGCCGCTCGCCCTGGATGGTCAGCAGGCCGTCCTCGACCGTGATCTCCACCTCGCTGGCGTTGACGCCGGGAAGCTCGACCGTCACCAGGTAGGCGTCCTTGCGTTCGGATATGTCGACCGGGGGTGCCCAGACCGCGGGGCCGGCATCGCCGTAGTACTGCTGGCCGGACCGCCGGCCGCTTCCCCGCGCCGCCCGCAGCAGCTCATCCTGCGCCGCACGCAGGTCCTCGAACAGATCCCAGCTCGTCATAGTGGTGGTCATATCGTTCTCCCATGCATCTGACCGGGCCGACGGCCCGGCGACCCGGAAGAACACCGCTCAAGTAAACACTATTCAGTTCCGAGCTACACTGTTCACTTTACTGTGAACATCGTTCACAGTCAATCGGGGCGCCGGCAGGACCGGCGCCTCGCGGTCCTGGAGCACCGGCGCCGGCTGGGGCTGGCCCCGATCTCGGCGGCGGCCGTCCAGGCGGGCAGGAGCAGGCCAGTGCACGCCGGTCGCCCAGCCGAGGCGCTCGAAGACGCGAATGACGGCGGCGGAGATATCGATCTGCCGGGGATCGGCACCGTGCCGGGCGCAGGTCGGATCGGAATGGTGCATGTTGTGCCAGCTTTCGCCGAGGGAGAGCAGAGCCAGAGGCCACAAGTTGGTGGCGCGGTCGTAGCGGCGAGTAGTGAAGGGACGGGTGCCGATCACGTGGCACAGCGAGTTGACGCTCCAGGTGACGTGCTGCAGCAACGTGACCCGGACCAGTCCGGCCCACAGCAGGGCGGCCAGCGCGGTGTGCCAGCTGCCGCCGATCGCCCAGCCCACAGCGAACGGCAGCCCGAGCGACACGGCGCACAAGGCAGGGAACGCTGCCGAGACGGCCCGCATGGCCGGGTCGGCGACCATATCCGGGGCATAGTGCCCGGCCGGGGTAGGGTCGTCACGCAGCAGCCAGCCGATGTGCGCATGGGCGAGACCGCGGAGCTGCCCGGGCAGGCTGGTTCCATACCGGTACGGCGAATGCGGGTCGCCCGGCCTGTCGGCAAAGGCGTGGTGACGGCGGTGGATAGCGACCCAGCCGATGACCTCGCCCTCGAAGCTCATCGACCCCGCGATGGCCAGCACGACCCGCAGTGCAGGCGCCGCAGTGAAGCTGCGGTGGGTGAGCAGCCGGTGGAAGCCGATGGTCACCCCAAGCCCCGTCACTAGGTAGAAAGCTGCCGCGAGCAGGATGTCCGTGAGGTGCAGGCCGTGGCCCCAGGCGAGCCATACCGCCACCGCCAGCCCGGCGAACGGCACGATGACGATCGCCACCGTCACCGCCACCCGGACCGCCCCCGCGACCGTGCGAGGCGGGGCGCCGGAATCCGGGAATGGCTCCGTGCCCTCATAACCGACAGCCAGCTGATCAGTCATGGCAGTAGTTCCTCTCTGACGCTGCCGGCGATGCACAAACACGGCAACGGCCAGGCCGGAAAATACACGCGACGATGCCAGCAGGGTGGGTTAAATCGGCAAGCCTGGTCCTCGGCCGCGCCAAAATAAAATCGCGGTGCGAGTACCTGCCGCGGGCTCCAGCCTTCCGCTGGCGATAGCTCCGCGCCGTAATGCGCCGGGCATGAAAAACTCCGGATCCCGCTTAACAGCCCGCTATTTACCGGGCGTAACCGCTGCCGGGGTCCGGAGCAACATTTATGACAATACCCTGCATTTACCCTCGCGCCTAGAGCGGAGCAAGACGAGTCCGCCTGCTGATCAGGCGGGGTCCAGATTCGAGATCCCTCAGACGCGACGGCCATGCCCGCGACGGCCCCGGAAGCTTCCGGACGCGGCCGCGGCGCCGCGGCCAGTGGCCTGGGTGGCCGCGGTCGGAACCCGGGCGAGCGTGGTCACCGGAGCGATGCGCCTGACCGGGGGACCCGCGATCGAGCGCAGCACCGCCGAACCTGGACTGGCGGTAGCTGCCTGCGGCGTCACGCCCGCCTTGCGCATCAGGATGCGGACCTCGGCCGCTTGCGCCGCGGTCTGCACGGTGACGACAGCCCCGGCCGGTTTCATTCAGTTCCGGGGCTACAATGACCACACTACTACGGTGAACATCGTTCACAATCAACGCGCCAGGCCCGGAGGCAGGCATGGCAGGTCAGCAGGCCGAAGGCGCGGACTCGCGCTCGCTCTGGTTCAACTCGCCGGACGACGGGGAGAGCAGCCGCCGCGTGCTCACCCAGGAGCGTGTCGTCGCAGAGGCCCTCGCGGTCATCAGCACGGATGGCGCGCAGGCCCTCAGCATGCGCGCCCTGGCCCGCCGCCTCGGCGTGGTTCCCGGCGCACTCTACCGCCACGTCCGCAGCAAGGAGCAGCTTCACGATCTGATCCTCGATGCTGTGCTCGCCGAGGTCGACTGCCGAGCCGACCCCGCTCTGCCTTGGATCGAGCAGGTCGCCATGCTTGCGCACCGGCTGCGGGCGGTCCTGGAGAACCATCCCGGCATCGCCGCGCTGCTCAAGACCCGCAACCCCGTCAGCCCTGCATCCCTGGTCCTGGCCGAGGCGTTCCTCGCGTCGCTGCATGCGGCAGGCCTGCCTGGCCGCCAGGCGGCCCTGGCCTTCCGCCTCATCTACGACTACACCCTCGGCTTCGCCCTCGCCGACCCCGCCTCGCCCGCCGAGCAGCGACTGGGCGACATCGCGGCCAGACAGCAACTGCACGCATTCCTCCGGTCCTTGCCGGCCAGCAGCTTCCCCACCCTAGCCGCGCACGGCACCCACGCCTGGGCCGACGACCGCGAGGAACGCTTCACCTCCGGCCTCGACACTCTCATCTGCGGCCTGCAGACCGCCCAGCGCTCACTCGGGGCACGCCGCGAATCCTGGCCAGATCGCCGCCCGGCATCTGCGGCGACACGATCCTCCCGCGGGGAGGCGCAGTAGGAAGCCCGAGGTTTCGGCTCCCGAACCAGGACCGGCACTGGATGATGCTCGTACTTAGCACACCGTGCAGCGTGGCGAACTCGTGCGCCAAGACTGCCCCTCGGCGCGATCGCCTGCCTCATGAAAAGCCGGTCATCCGGCGGAGATGAGTCCGTCAGGCCCGGACCTGGCGCGTTGAGGATGCGGCTTGGCAAGGCGGCAATGCAGCGTGATGGCGGCGCTGGAGACGGCCGCCCACCCGCACCACACCGACGCGAACCCGGAAATGGTGAGCCGGGCAATGACGATGACGGCAACCAGGTTGACGACGCCGAAGATCACGACGTTGCGGTAGCCCGACACCAGCAGCGGCCCGCATACGGCGACGACGTAGAGCGCCACGATCAGGAAGCCGTCAGACAACCGGATGCCGTAGGAGAGGTGGTACGGGGACAGCTTCACGCCGACCGGGCCGCGGACCATCGCCGCGAAAAGCGTGACGGCGATGACGACCCCGAGCACCGCGAAGGGCGCCATCATCTGCTTTCGCCGCCTCGTCGGCTCGAGGGCTATGACCGCCAAGGGGACGAATACCGGCAGCACGGCAAAGGCGATCAGCAGGTAAGCCCACAGCGCGACATGGCCGATCCCGCGCGGCACATGGCCTTGGAGCCACAGCCAGACGAGCGCCTCGATGAGCTGGTGAGCGCCGAGCAGCAAGGGGATCCACGCCAGCGCGATGAACTCACGGCGCTGGCCGATATGGCGGACGGCATCGACGCCGATCGCGCCGATCAGCAAACCGCCGACGACGTCAGCCTGGGGCGAGAAGCACACGTGGGTCCTCTCTGGCCAGCGTGGCGGCGAGGGCTAGGACTGCGGCCGCGGGCCCGGGCGGGGGTACTGGTGCGGCTTTCCGTCGCCCGGTAGCCGCTGCCGGGACCTGCTCACGGCCGGGGCGGTGAGGGCTTCTGTGCCGTCGATGAAGGCCTGGGCTAGGTCGGACAGGCGGCGGTTGCTGGTTCTGGCGCGGTCCCGCAGCAGGGTGAATGCCTGGTCCATGTCCACCCCGAGGCGCTCGGCGAGCTTGCCCTTGGCCTGCTCGATGATGACCCGGCTGTTCAGCGCGGTCTGCAACTGCTCGTTCAGGGTGTCGCTGTGTCGCATGCTGCGCTCGTGCAGCAAGCTGATGGTGGCCACATCGGCCAGGGCCTGGCCGACCCGGATGTCCGCCGGGTCCAGCGCGCCCGGCCCGGCACGGAACAGGTTCAGCGCGCCGATGACCTGGTCGCGCAGCCGCATCGGCAGCGCCTGCACGGCGGCGAACCCAGCCTGCCGCGCCGCCAGCGCGAACCGCGGCCACCGCGGCGCCGCGGCGGCTAGGTCCGCGGCGGCCACGGGTCGCCCGGTCCGGAAGCAGTCCAGGCAGGGTCCCTGGTCGTTCTGCAGCTGGAACAGCTCCAGCAGCCGGGCGGCCTCGCTGGAGGCAGCCACCACGCGCAGCTCACCGCGCGGGTCAGCCAGCAGCAGCCCGGCCGCGGAAACATCCAGCAGTTGCACGCTGCGGTCGGTCAGTACATGCAGGAAGTCGATCACGTCAAAGCCGACCACCATCGTGTCAGTCAGCTCAACAAACGCCTCCGACAGGAGCTCTCCGTCCATCCCCGCTCATCCTCTCAGGAACAGGCCGCAAGGCCGGCCAACGCGGGTAAGCGTGCGCTGTCTCACGCCTGGTCGTCCTGGCGGGGGCTGGGTCAAGACATGGCCGCAGGCGCCCGCGAGACGATGTGGCGGGCTGGGCCTGACAGCCTCCGGTTATGAGCATACGTGCAGGCGCGCAGCCGGCTCGCACATTCGTCGCTAGCATGACTTACCTGGTCGGATGGGGCTTATTTGGCGTCGAGATCATTACCGTTGCCCTGGCGGCCAATGGCGATCGTGAGCTCGCCCGTGATAACTTCAGGCTGTTGCCCTGGACCTCGGCGGCAGGCGCGTTCGCATCGGTCATCCGGGAAGCCTGATGACCAGCCCCGTCCGGTTTGACCGAGTTAGCCGCTGGGCCCAGACTCCCGCCCGGCTTCCGGATCACGAAGGAAGCCCATGCTTAACGTGGATCTCAGCATCCGTGACTTCGACGGTCAGGCAGTCCTCGCCCTGCGCGGGGATCTTACCCTGGTGGACACCCCGGGCGTCGCGTCCCATCTGATCGCGGCCGTGGCGGCTTGCGGGCCATCGGTCATCGTGGACCTGGCGGGCCTGGATGGCATCGGTTACAGCGGTCTGTCGGTGCTGCTGCGAGTACGGAAATGGACTCGGCAAAGCGGCGGTGACCTGCCTCTCGCCGCCCCGCGGCAGGCGGTGCGCCAGATTCTGGCAGCCACTGGCCTGATCGATGTCTTCTCGGTGTATCCCAGCATAGAAGAAGCCGCCAGCAGCACAAGACAGGCCCAGGCGTGGTCACCGGCCGCGGCGCAGCGACTCCGTGCCGCCATGGTTTCCCGATCTGGCCGCCTACGCCCGGTATGCCGCGCTGCCCGTCATTGGCTGGTCCGGCCGCTGCCCAGGTGCGGAATGTACCGGTCGCACCACATTGCGCGTGAGGCCTGCGTTAAGTGGCGCTCGCCGGGAGGGACAGCCGCAGCCTGACCGGTCATGACTGATCAGGTGATTCTCGCGGCAGGCGAACATAGTCGTCGCCGTGACGGTGGTCACGGCTTACGGTAGGACCCGATGAGCACGCAGCTGGCCGGGCTGGTTACTGGCGCATCCGCGGGCCGGTGGATAAAACCGAACGCCAACACCGTAGATCTACTATAGAAAGGAGTATCGGCCCCAGCCGCATGAGACAGAAGGTGCTGTTGCGATGCCCCAAACGCCAGCCGCCCGTACCGTCCAAGACGGCGACGTGCGCCGGGACGGCAAGATCACCCGCGACGTGGTGCTGACCACCGCGCTGGCGATCATCGACCGCGACGGGGCCGACGGCTTGTCCATGCGCCGCCTCGCCCGCGCCCTGGACCGGGACCCGATGATTCTCTACCGGCACGCGCCGAACAAGGCAGCGTTGCTGGACGGCGTGGCCGAGATCGTGCTCGCCCAGCTCAAGGTCGACCCCGCCGACACCGACTGGGTCGGCCAGCTGCGCGCCGTCGCCCGCGACTACCGCGCCCTGGCGCTGGCCCACCCGCATGTGGTGCCGCTGCTGGTCACCCGGCCTCTGGCCACACCGCTCTCGCTGCGCCCCCCGGGCACCCTGCGTCCGCTCGAAGACATCCTCGCCCTGCTCACCCGCGCCGGCTTCAGCGGGCCAGACGCGCTGCACATCTACCGGGCCCTGTTCGGCTTCTTGCATGGCCACGTGCTCAACGAGTTGCAAGAACTCGTCGAGAACCCGGACGAGACCGACGACCTGCTGCGGCTGGGCCTGCACCGGCTGCCGATCGCCGAATTCCCCCTGCTCCGCAGCCTCGCCCCCGTCCTGGCCGGCTACGACGGCGCCGCCGAACTCGAACGCGGCCTCGATATCCTCCTGGCCGGACTGGCCAGCACACTGCCGCCGCCGGACGGGGCGTAGCCCGCCAGCCAGGGCAGTGCATCGCGCCAGCCGCCCGCCGCGGCGGCCAGGGCATCGCTGCGATCTTCGAGCGAATGTGAGCCGCTACGCCTGATAGTGGGGTAGCCACCTGGTGCGGTGGATGGCCTGGTCGATCTGGTCATCGGTAAGCGCGGGCGCGACAGCATCGGCTACAGCGGCCTTCGCGACAGCGCTGGCCACGACGGTTGCCATGTCGGCGAGCCGGGCACGGTCGGGCAGCAGTGTCCCGTGCGGGTCATGGCGGATCGTGGCAGCGTCACCTACGGCGGCGGCAGCGGCGGTCATCATGGCGTCGGTGACGCGGGTTGCGCGCACGGCGGTCACGGCCAAGCCGATCCCGGGGAAGATGTAGATGTTGTTGCACTGGGCCACGGGGATGCTGGCGTCGCCGACCCGCATCGGCGGGAACGGGGATCCGGTTGCAACGAGCGCACGGCCTTCGGTCCAGTCGGCGAGATCCTGCGGCCGGGCCTCGCTGCGGCTGGTCGGATTGGACAGCGGCATGATGATCGGCCGCTTCGCGTGCGCGGCGACGCGGCGCACGACCTCTTCGGTGAAGGCCCCGCTCGCGGTCGATAGGCCAATGAGCGCGGTCGGGTGCACCGCGTCGATCACATCGGTGAGGTCGGCTGGCCGGCCAGGTTCCCGGCTGGGCACGGTGGCCGGCGGCTGGGCGAAACGGCGCTGCGCCGGGTCGAGGTCCGGGCGGTCTGTGGTGAGCAGGCCGTGGATGTCGACCATGCAGATCCTGGCGCGGGCGCCCTGCTCGGACAGGCCCTCGGCCACCATCGACCGCACGATCTGCTCGCAGACTCCGATGCCAGCTGACCCGGCACCGAGCATCACCACGGTCTGGTCGCGCAGCCGCGACCCGGTGGCCGCTGCCCCCGCGGACAGGGCGGCCAGGACAACGGCAGCAGTGCCCTGGATGTCATCGTTGAAGCTGAGCAGCTGATCGCGGTAGCGCTCCAGGATCGGCAGGGCGTGCGGGGTGGCGAAGTCCTCCCATTGCAGCAGCACATCGGGCAGTTCGGCGCGCACGGCCTGGACGAACCGGTCGACGAAGTCGTCGTAACCGGCGCCGGCGATACGGTGGTGCCGCCAGCCGAGGTACATGGGGTCATCGAGGAGCTCGGCGTTGTCGGTGCCGACGTCCAAGAGGACCGGCAGGGTGCGCGCAGGGTCGATGCCACCCAGCACCGCGTACAGCGACAGCTTGCCGATCGGGATGCCCATGCCGCCGATGCCCTGGTCACCCAGGCCCAGAACCCGCTGCCCGTCGGTGACGACGATGACGTCGACCTCCCGCTGGGGCCGGTTGCGCAGGATCTCCCGGATGCGGTCGCGGTCGGGGTAGGCAATGAAAAGGCCGCGCGGACGGCGGTAGATCTCGCTGAAGCGCTGGCAGGCCAGACCGACCGTCGGGGTGTAGAGGATCGGCAGCATCTCCTCGATGTGGTCGGACACCAGCCGGTAGAACAGCATCTCGTTGGTGTCCTGCAGCGCGCGCAGGTTAACGTGCCGGGCGACGTCGGTGGGCTGCTCCTGGTAGGCCTGGTACCTGCGGCGCACCTGCTGCTCCAGCGTCTCCACCACGGCCGGCAGCAGGCCACGCAAACCGAGCTCGGAGCGTTCCTCCTCGGAGAACGCGGTGCCCTTGTTCGTCAGCGGATCCTCCAGTATCCTGCACCCCGGGACCCTGATCGACGCTCATGATCTGTCTCGCTCCTTCCCGTGCGACCCCGGTAGCCCCGGCCCGGACCTGCCGGTCCGGCCCCGGGGCTACGGCTGCTGATTTACAGCTGAGTGGTGACGGCCTTGACCTCGGTGTAGGCATGGAGGGCCTCGTGGCCCATCTCGCGCCCCCAGCCGGACTGCTTGTACCCGCCGAACGGCAGTGCCGCGTCGAACACGTTGTAGCAGTTGATCCAGACGGTGCCGGCCCGGAGCTTCTTCGCCAGGGCATGGGCCTTGGAGATGTCCCTGGTCCAGATGCCCGCTCCCAGGCCGTACTCGGAGTCGTTCGCGACCGCGGCGATCTCATCCAGATCGGTGAACGGGGCGGCGACCAGGACCGGCCCGAAGATCTCCTCGCGGACGACCTTCATCTCCGGGCGGGTATTGGTCAGCACGGTGGGCTCGACGAAGTAGCCGCGGTCGCCGAACCTCCCGCCGCCGGCCAGCGCGGTGGCGCCCTCGGCCTGGCCGGACTCCAGGAAGCTGGTTACCAGACGGAACTGCTCCTCGGAGACCAGCGGGTCCCATCTGCGTCCCGGGTTCCATCCCGGGTCCCATCTTGATCGACTTGGCGATCTGCGCGACGCCGTCGACGACTTCATCGAACCGGCCGCGCTGGACATACAGCCGTGATCCGGCCACGCAGCACTGTCCGTGGTTGAAGAAGATCGCATGCGCGGCGCCTTCGATGGCGGCGGGCCCGGCATCGTTGAACACGATGTTGGGGCTCTTGCCGCCGAGTTCCAGGGTCAGCTTCTTCAGGTTGCTAGCCCCCGAGGCCGCGACGATCAGCTTGCCCACCTCGGTGGAACCGGTGAAGGCAACCTTGTCCACGTCATTGTGGGCGGCCAGGGCCGCTCCGGCGGTCTCGCCGAAGCCGGGTACCACGTTCACCACACCGTCGGGCACGCCGGCCTCGGCGATGAGCCCGGCCAGGCGCAGCGCGGTCAGCGGAGTCTGCTCGGCGGGCTTGAGGACCACGCAGTTGCCAGCGGCGAGCGCCGGGCCGAGCTTCCACGCCGCCATCAGCAGCGGGAAGTTCCACGGGATAATCTGCCCGACCACGCCGAGCGGCTCGCGCAGCGTGTAGGAGTGGAAGTTCGCGCCCGGCATGTAGGGCACCGAGATGTTGATCGTGTTGCCCTCGATCTTGGTGGCCCAGCCGGCCATGTAGTGGAACAGGTCTGCGGCCAGTGGCACGTCAGCCGCCTGCGCCACGGCGAAGGGCTTGCCGTTGTCCAGCGACTCGAGCTGGGCCAGCTCGTCGGCGTGCTCCAGGATCAGGTCACCGATCCGCCAGATGATCCGCCCCCGCTCCGACGGGGTCATCCTGCCCCACGGACCCTCCTCGAACGCCCGCCGCGCCGCCCGCACAGCCCGGTCGATGTCCTCGGCACCGCCCTCGGCGACCCGGGCGAGCATCTCCCCCGTCGCGGGGTTGGGCGTCTCGAACGTCCTGCCCGACGCCGCGTCGCACCATTGCCCGTTGATGAACAGCTGTCGCGGGGTGCCGATGAAGGCTCTCGACGTCGCGATCCAGGGTCACAGTCATGAAATGGTCATCTCCTTGGCTGCGCGGTGAAGGCAACCGCCCGATGGCGGCCAGTCAGCACCGACGCAATGTCTACATAGTAGACCTACAACGTCAATCTACAATGTCTACAAGCGAATATCAACTTCGCGGATGTGAATCGCCGCGGCGCCGGAGATGGCGCGGGCACCGGCAATCTCGGCCTGGAGTTCGTCGTGCGGTCCACAAATTGTGCGGGTCAGCGACGGGTTGTCCATCGGGGCCCGGTCAGGGACCACGCGGATTCCCACGCGGCCAGCCGCCGCCGGTCGAGCGTGAGCCGGCACAGCGCATAGGAGATGAGCAACGCGATCCCGGCACCCCCAGCCGCCGCGGCACCCAAGGCCAGCGCGTTGACGATCATGCCGACCTGGCCGCCCGGAGATGCGGCCGGCTGACCCGAACGATCCAGCCAGACCGGTATCCGGGCGCCCGCCACCGCACCGGTGATACCGGGCGTGGTCACGGTGGTCAGCAGGCCGGATTGCTCGCCGCCCCCCGGGTCGCGCCAGCGCGCCTCAGCCTGCCCGAGGCGGCCCAGGCTGCCATAAAACGGCCCGGCCTGAGTCAGCACGGCTACAGCCGGGCGCAGGGCGGCCGAAGCCGCGCGCTGCGACTGATACGTGTGCGCGCCCAGGATGGACGCCACGGCCACGGCCACGAGGAAGGCGGCGGACAGCGCCACCAGGATCGCGCCCTCGATCCTGTCAACGGGACGCCTGAGCACGTTCCGCCCGGCCAGCCAGCGCACCAGCCGGGGCATCCGGCGAGTCGCCCCGCGGGCCTTGACGTTCATGATCACCGCCCCGCGGCTTCCCGATGTGACATCCCGGGCGCAGCAGCGGGCTCGCCCTGGTCGTTACGGGCGGGCGGGAGGCGGCCGGTGCGCTGGCGGGCCGGGATCGGATCTGATTCGAGGGATTGCACTGCGGGACTCCTGGAAGGCACATCGCGGCTGGGCTAGTCGATGTGCCGCCGGGGTCCCGAGCGGCGGATGACGGGCAGGAGCCGCGTCGTGAATCGCGCCAGTAGCCCGGACTGTTCACTACCAGAGTAACCCCTCAAACCGGCTGGTCGCAGCCTGCGCCCGGCCTCGGACGTCAGCCCTGGCCGCCGCCGTGTACGGGGATCCGCGGGTGCGGTCACCGGGATAGGCTCCGCGTCGCACCAGCCGTTCCAGCGGTAAGGTCGCGGCTGGCTTGACTATCCGCCGCTGGCAGCCAGGACAGTCGGCCGAGGGCAATCTGCAAGCCGGCGGCCGGTACACGAACTTGTCCGTGCGGCAGTAGATGCACAGCACGGACCTGATGGCATCGTTGGTTGCTCAGGCGGCGCCGCGTTCCCGGAGGGCTGCCTGATCGGGGGGTCCGTCATGAGTCTCGCCGCCTTCAACGGAAACCGCTAGCGGCGAGGGAGCACATGGTCCGGACAGATCCAGGCCCGCTAAGTGAACCCACTGTCGCATGAATCGACAGGAGAGGCAATCCGGCCGCGCCGCTCGGGAAACGGGCTGTGGTGACGGCCCTTGCGCAGGGCTGTCACCACGGTCCGTTCGGAGTCTTGATGCTCTTCGCCTGTCAGCACCACGAGGTGCCCGATTCAGCTCAGGCCTGGTCGGCCGGCGCTGATGCGGGGACAGGGGTCCGGGCGTGGGCGGGATGGCCGCCGAGGATCTCGGCTGCCGGGGAGACGCGGCGGGCGTGCATCAGGCCCAAGCCGCTGAGTATCAGCATGACGGCGCCGGCGATGAACGCGGCGATCGCCGCGATGCCGGCGATCATGCCCATGGTCCCGAAGGCGTAGGCGTTGAGCAGCAGCCCGCGTAGGGTCTCACCCTTGAACGCCGTGGCGACCTGGGCCGTCAGCTTGGCGTTGTTGGGCTGCGCGATGGCCTCTGCCGACAGCTGGGCGTAGGTCTTGCCGCCTCCGGATTCCTTGAGGTGATTGGCGATGAAATGGTCGGCGTAGACCTCGGCCTGAGCGCCGGTGGTCAAGCAATGCCGCGGCCATGCCGAGAGTTATCCATGCGATGATGCCCATAGCTGACTCCTTTGGTCACCGGCGAAATGATGCGTGCGGCAGTCAGTCATGCTGGGTAGATCGCGGAGGGAGAATAATTCTCCCGCGGGTTCACCGTGCGGCGTCCTGGCCGGCACTGCTGCGTATAACGAGAAATCCGGACCCTGCTGCGCAGCCGCGAATTTACGCGGGTGCCGCTGCCGGGGTCCGGAGCAACATTCTTTATGTTACTACACTTTCCCGGATTCCCGAATTCGGCATGGATAATTCTGATGCAGATAGCTGGCGGCCCGGGGGCATCGGCGGGATAGGAAGTGGGCGGATGCTGGGCGTAGAGTTCGTGGTGAAAGCTGGTGAACTCGCCGCAGGACCGGGACCCCGCCTTGCTGCTAAAGCAGGAAGAGCCCTCATGTTCAGCGTAGATCTGAAACGCGGCGAGACGCGATCCAGCCGCGATGGTCTCCCTTCCCGGCTGCGGGGATGACAGGTAGCCGGCCGGGCAGGGTCTGGGGGCTGGTCGCGGCGCAGGCGGCCCGCCGCGGCGGGCGGGTGTCAGCCGGGGATGCCTGCGCGGCGGCCGTCGATGCGGTTGAGGTCGCCGGGGCGTGGCTGGTCGCTGCCCGCGGCACCGGGGCGGGTCACCTGATGCGGGTGACTGATGAGGTCAGCGCACTGCTCGCCGAGCTTGAGCTGACGCTGGGGGAGGGTCCGGGCCGGGATGCGGCTGCGGCTGGCGGCCCGGTGCTGGCCTCGGATCTGGGTGATGCGGGCGCCGTGCGCCGCTGGCCGGTGTTCGCCCCGGCGGCCTGTCAGGCCGGGGCGGCGGCGATCTTCGTGTTCCCGCTGCAGGTGGGGGCGATCCGAGCCGGGGTGATGGGCTTGTACCGGGAGCGGCCCGGGCCGCTGAGCACCTTCCAGCTGGGTGATGCCCTGGTCTTCGCCGATACCGCCACGCTGCTGCTGCTGGAGTCCCAGGGCCAGGCCGACGCGGGGTCCGGCCCGGGCGGCCAGCCTTCGGACCTGGCCCTGCACCGGGCCGAGATCGACCAGGCCACCGGGATGCTCACCGAGCAGCTCGGCGTCGGCATCGCGGAGGCATTCATCCGGCTGCGTGCCGACGCTTACGTCAATGATCGGCGGTTGACCGATGTTGCCCGCGACATCGTTGCCCGCCGCCTGCGGCTCGAGCCTGACCCGGGCTCGACTGAGAGAGGGTGACGCGCGAAGCGTCCGCCGGGCGCCCTCGGGGCCGCCCCTGACCCCGGGCTCCCGCAGCGGATCCAGTTGCCCCTTCCGGAGAAATGGTGAGCGGGGATGAACGAAGAGCTGCTGTCGGAGGAGAGAGCCCTGGGTTAATGTGGCCAAGCATGGCGACTGATTCCGCGCATCGCAGCGTCCGGCTCGAACGCATCGAGAACAGCAAGTACGTGGTCACCAACGATCGCGGCGGCCAGATCAGGATAGGTAAGGGAGAAGGCACCGACTTCACCCCGGTCGACCTGCTGCTCACCGCCATAGGCGGCTGCACTGCGGTGGACGTCGACATCCTGACGTCACGCCGCGCCGAACCGGAGAAGTTCGAGATCCTCGTCGATGCGGACAAGATCCGTGACGAAGCGGGTAACCGTCTTACCGACATCGTCGTGACGTTCCGGATCAGGTTCCCCGAGGGCGAGGACGGCGACAAGGCCAGGGCGCTGCTGCCAGACGCGGTGCGGAAATCACATGACCGGCTGTGCACGGTGTCCCGGACCGTCGAGCTCGGCACGCCCATAACGGACCGGATCGAGTCCTAGCTGTGCCAGCGGAAACGCCAGGCGGCGAAGACGGCGCCTGCGGCCGTCCAGAGGGCCAGGTTGGCCAGGTCCCAGGCGGGGAAGGGGCGCACCGCGTAGGCGTTCTGCAGCACCTCGGCGAGCGCCTTCACCGGGAACATGGCCACCAGGCGTGACAGCCAGTCCGGCAGCCCGCTGAAGGTGGGGTCGAAAACGCCGGAGATGATCGCGATCGGCAGGAAGCTGGCGTACGCGACGGGACCGGCTGACTCGGCGCTGGTGATGACCGAACTGACGGCCAGGCCGAGCGTGGCGAAGCACACGGTGCCCAGGACCAGGCCGGCCGCCAGCGCGAGCAGTTCGCCGGGCCGCGGGACGGCGCCGAACGCGAGCCAGCCGATCATCCCGGTGGCCGCGGTGATGAAGATCACCGTGGCGACCGTGCTCACCAGCAGGCCGCCGATGTAGGCCCCCGAGGGCAGCGGCGTGGTCCTGATCCGCTTGAGTACGCCGTCGTGGCGCAGCACCGCGACCTTGGATCCGAGGTTCACGTAGGCGGCGACGATCACGCCGAAGGCCAGGATGCCTGGCACGAAGACGGTGGTTCGCTTGATATCGGTGCCCGGCAGGTGAGAGCCGGCGTTAGCCGCCCCGATCAGTAGCAGGATCATTAGCGGGAAGGCGAAGGTGAACAGCGCATACTCGGCGCTGCGCCAGAAACTGCGCTGCTCGAGCAGGGCCTGCCGGGCGGCGAGGCGAACCGTTCTTGTCACGCGTGATCTCCGTTGGTCCTGGTGAGCTGCAGGTACGTGTCTTCGAGGCGGGGAGCGGTCACGGCCAGGCCGTCCAGGTCGCCGAGGCTGTTCTGCCGCGCCCAGTCGAGCAGCAGCCGCAGGGTCATGGCCGCATTGCCGGTATGGCAGACCGACTCCGGCCCGCGGACCGACAGGTCGATCCCGCTCGGCAGCGGGACCTGACCGCGGCGCAGCGCGGACGGCGTGGTGAAGGAGATGCGGGTGGCAAGGCCGGCGCGGATGGCGACCTCGTGCGTGGTCCCGGACAGCTCGATGCGGCCCGCCCGCAAGATGGCAATCCGGTCGGCCAGCTGTTCCGCCTCATCCAGGTAGTGGGTGGTGAGCAGGATCGTCTTGCCCAGCCGGCGCAGGTTCTCGATGGCCGCCCAGCATCGCCTGCGAGCTTCCGGGTCGAAGCCGGTGGTCGGCTCGTCGAGGAAGACCAGATCGGGGTCGCCCGCGAGGGCGAGGGCGAAGTCCAGGCGGCGGCGCTGGCCGCCCGACAGCTTGCGGACCTGGGTGTTCCTGACCTCGGTGAGCTCTACTACCTCGAGCAGGTCGCCAAGCGGGCGCGGATTGGGGTAGTAGCTCCGCCACAGGTTGATGAGCTCGGCGACCCGCGCCTGCCGAGGAAAGCCGCACTCCTGCAGCACCATCCCGGCCCGCTCGCGCAGCCTGGCCGGCTGCGCCGCCGGGTCGAGGCCGAGGACACGCACCTCGCCGCCCGTCGGCGGCCTGAAGCCCTCGAGGATCTCCAGGGTGGTGGTCTTGCCCGCGCCGTTCGGGCCCAGCAGGCAGAACACCTCGCCGTAGCGGACATCGAAGTCGACACCATGCAGGACCTTGGTGGCGCCGAAGCTCATCCGCAGGCCGGCGACGTGGACCGCCACCTCGTCCGTCATCGCGCACCGACCGGGGCTGGGCGGGGCTGGACCAGGGCGTGCACCAGAGCGTCGACCGCCGTGTCCGCGGCCAGGCCGGCCGGGATGGCGGCACCGTCCGGGTCGGAGAACCGGTGCCGGGCGAACCAGGTCAGCGTCTCGAGCACCAGCCGGGCCGTCGCCGCCGCGTCGGGCGTGCGGCGCAGCGTGCCCGCCTCGGCCCGGCTGGCGAGGTACTCAGTCAGCGCCGCGAGGACCGGCGCGCGGATGCCCGCGTTCAGCAGGTGGGCCATCTCGGGCAGTTCCCGGGCCGAGCGTTCGAGCATGTCCGCGGCTTCCCTGGTCCGCGATTCGAGCTCGAACAGCTCGCGGAGGATCTTCTCGAGCTCGGCCGCGGGGTCCCCGGAACCCTCACCGGACAGGGCCTCGGCCAGCGCGCCGAACGGCACCACATCGGCGATGAACTCGCGCGCCTCCCGCACGGTGGCGGCCAGCGGCGCGGGCGACAGCGGCAGGTCGCCCGCGGGCAGGTCCTCGAGCAGCAGCGCGTGGCGGATCGCCAGCACGAACAGGCCTTCCTTGCTCTCCACGTACCGGTAGATCGCGGCTTCGGACAGGCCCATCTCGGCCGCGACGTCGCTCATCCTGGCCAGCCGGTAGCCTTCGCGGGTGAAGACCCGGACGGCCGCGGCGATCAGCTCGGGAAGCCGCTCGTGCGCGTCGCGTTTGCCTGTCATATCCGGGATTCTAAAGTAAGTGAGTGAATCACTAACACAACGGAGCACAACCGGCGGGAAATTCCCACCGGGCGGAGCCAAGAACCAGGAACTGCTGCTGATGGACCCGCTGCACTTGGTGCAGCTTCACTCAGCGCAAGAGCTGAGCCGCCAGTTCAGCATGCGGCAAGCCAAGCCGAGCCGCCACTTCAGCATTCCGGCGGGCGAAGTCCGCCCAGGCGGGAGGCGTCTGGGCCAGGTAACGCCGGGCGGCGGCCCTGCTTTACAGTTTGTCCATGGCGGAATCGGAGCCCGGCGGCGAGGTCGCCCGCAGCGAGCTGCGCGCCTCGCACGAGGACAGGGACCGGGTGGTCGAGCTGCTGCGGGTGTCCGCCGGGGACGGGCGGCTGACCGCGGAGGAACTCGACGAGCGGCTGGAACTGGCCATGACGGCGCGGACCTACGGCGAGCTGGCCAACTTGGTCGCTGATCTGCCCGCGTCGGGGTCCGTGGTGGTCCCGGCGGTGAGCGCGCCGGCGGTCAGGGCGAAGGACGTCGTGCGTATCGACTGCCGCAGCGGTCACGTCCGGCGTGCTGACCAGTGGGTGGTGCCGCAGCGGATGGAGGTGAAGGTGACCAGCGGGCACGTGATGCTGGACTTCACCCGGGCGATCATCACGGAGCCGTCGCTGCGGATCGACCTGGACGTGCGCAGCGGTCACGTCGTGCTGGTGACCAAGGCCGGCATCATCGTGGATACCGACGACGTGGCCATCCGCAGCGGCCATGTCAAGGTGCGCGAGCCCTGGGGTACGGATGGGCCCGTCCTGCTGCGGATCGACGTGGCCGGCACGGTCGGCAGCGGCCACTTCCTCTCGCGCCCGCCGCGCCGGACGTTCTGGGAGTGGCTGACGAGGAAGTCCGGGCCGTATGCGATCACCGCGCGCTGACCTTGACCCTGATCGTGGTGTCCGGCGCGCCGGGCACCGGCAAGTCGACGATCGCGGGCGCGCTCGGGACCGCGCTGCGGTTCCCCGCGGCGGGACCGGACGCGGGCGAGCGTGCGGTCGCGGCGGTCCGGGCGATTCTGAGTGGACAGTTAGGTAAACCGTTAAGGTGGCTGTGCACTGAACGCCGCTCCGGGGAGGGAAGCCGGATGACGACATCCACCGTGCCCGCCGACTGGCTGGAATTCAACCCGGCCGGCCCGGTCCGCGAGCCGGCCTCGATGCGCGAGCTGATGCGGGAGTACTACTGAGGATGCCTACGCGACTGGTGCATCTAGTTGTCGACGCGGCCGAGCCGGCCAGGCTGGCCCGGTTCTGGGCCGCGGCGCTCCGCTGGGAAATAGCCGCCGAGGAGTCCGACGAGGTGGATGTCTGGCCCCCCGGGTTCAGCTATCCGGACCCGGCCGCGCTGCCGCTGGTGTTCGTGCCGGTACCCGAGCCGAAGACCGGGAAGAACCGGGTGCACCTGGACCTGGCCACCGAATCGATCAGGCATCAGGCGGCTGAGGTGAAGCGGCTGCTCGCCCTGGGCGCGGTGCCCGCCGACATCGGCCAGGGCGACGTGCCCTGGACCGTGCTGGCCGACCCGGAAGGCAACGAGTTCTGCGTGCTGGATCCGCGGCCCATCTACCGGGACACCGGGCCGGTCGCGGCCGTGGTCGCCGACTGCGCCGACCCACCCGCCGTGGCCGGGTTCTGGTCGCTGGCCACCGGCTGGGTGCGGGCCAGCTCGACGGCCAGCGGGGTGTCGTTGCGGTCACCCGACGGGTTCGGGCCGTACCTGGAGCTGCTGCCGTCGGCGGACGCGAAGACCGGCAAGAACCGGATTCACCTGGACGTCGCGCCGTACCAGGACGAGGATCAGGCGACCGCGGTCCGGGCGCTGACCAAGGCGGGCGCGGTCCGGCTCGATATCGGCCAGGGCGGCGTGCCGTGGACCGTGCTGGCCGACCCGGAGGGCAGCGAGTTCTGCGTCCTGTCCCCCCGATGACACCCGCGCAGGCCCGGACCCTGGCCCAGATCCAGGCCGAACTGGCCCGGCTCGTCCGCTACGACGACGAGTCCATCGTGCACGAGACCTGGATCAGGCAGCGTTACGACCTCGGCGCCGCGGCCAGCTACGCGCCCGCCCGGACCGCGGCGGTACGGACAGCCTGGCACGAAGCGGGCCACGCGGTCGCCGCGCTGGCCGTCGGGGCACGGTTCAGCTCGGCCAGTATCCGCCATGGTTCTGGCAGCCAGGGCCGGGTGCATGGCGTCCAGGCTCTTAGCGCCGGCGACCAGGCGTTCGTCATCGACGCGGCGGGCCAGATCGCCGAGCGGCTGCGGGACTGGTCGATCCTCGCCGACGACGAGCTGCGGGCGTGGCTACCGACGTGGCGGGCCGACGGCGGCGACGCGCGGCGGTTCCGGCGCGGGATCACCACCCGCTTCGGCGACGACGAGGTGGCTGCCTGGCGGCACTGCGAGCAGGCCCTGACTCCGCTGCGGCCGCGGATCCGCCAGGTGGCCAGGGCCCTGGTGGTGTACCCGCGGCACCTGCCCTACGCGGTGGTGGTGGCCGTCGCGGACAGCGCCTAGGCGGACCGGTACCACGCCGGGAAGCCGTCCAGCGAGTCGAGCACCACCTCGGCGCCCGCGCCGGCCAGGTCCGCACCGGTGAACGAGCCGGTCGTCACGCCCACCGCCCGCACGCCGGCCTGTACCGCGGCAGCCATGTCCGGCGGGGTGTCGCCGACATAGGCGGCGGCCTTCAGACGGCGCAACACCGCTGCCTTCTCCGGGCCGTGCACCAGCGTGAACAGCTCGTCGGCGGTCAGCCCGACTGCCTGCAGACTCGGCCCGACCGACACCGGGTGCTTGGCGGTGACGATGACCACGCGCTGCCCCGCCACCCGGACTGCGGCCAGCGCCTCGCGCGCGCCGGGCAGCAGGGTCGTCATCTGCCCGGCGAGCCGCAGGTAGTGCCGCCGGTAGATCCCGGCCGCGGCGGCGACCTGGTCCGGCGGGAACCAGAACGCCAGCTCATCGTCCAGCTTGATGCCGAGCCGCCGGTCCACCGCGTCCAGGTCGATGGCGATGCGGGTCTCCCCGGCGAGCTCGGCGAACGAGGCCAGGATGGCCGGACGTGAATTGATCAGCGTCATGTCGAGGTCAAACCCGACTGGTCCCATTCCGCCGCCGCCCTCTCGGTCTCCGCCTCCGGACCAGCTCGATCTCACGCTACCCTGCCGGTAACCCTGGAGTGCCTACGCATCTTGTTGCGCCTTCGCGTTACCGTGCCGCTATGACGTGGGAAGCGTTCTTCGGGTCAGGCGCCGCCCCTTCCGTGGCCATCGTCAGCAAGCTGCCCAAGAAAGACCGGCCTTACCGGCACAGAATTCGCGGGCCTCTGTTCGGGCGGGCACGCGCCACGACCGTTCGGGATAATGGTTCTGTGTCTGCGGCCGGATCCGGCGGGAGGTTGGTGAGATGGCCATCTTGACCGGTGACGGCGACGCGCCGGATCCCGTCACCGCGGAAACTATACCCCTCCCTGGTATTCCGGTGTCTGCGGGCGCGCTCATCTTCGACCGGGCGGGCCGCTGCTGATCCTCAAGCCGACCTACAAGAGCGGCTGGACGATCCCTGGCGGCGTCATGGAGGCGGACGGGGAGTCACCGTGGGAGGCATGCCGGCGTGAAGTGCGCGAGGAGACCGGCCTCGACGTGAGCCGCGGGCGGCTGGCCGCGATGGACTTCCGCCGCCCGCGGCCGGGCCGTCCGGGGGGCATCCGGTTCCTGTTCGACTGCGGGCAGGTGAGCGACAAGGCACTGGCCGGCCTGACGCTGCAGCCCGAGGAGATCTCCGAATCCCGGCTGGTCCCGCTGCCGGACGCGCTCGCCCTGCTCAGGGGCCCGATCAGGCGGCGGGTGCGAGCGGCCACCCGCGGACGGCGGGTGGTCTACCTGGAGGACGGCCACCCGGCCGGTTCGTAGCTGAGGTGAACCATCAGGCCCCGACCGCCTGCCCGACCTGATCGTTGAAATACGGGCCGGTCCACTTCTCCGGTGACTCCACCACGCCGTCCAGCGAGACGAACAGCCCCGCAGCGATCTTTCGCATGATCCTTTTCCTTCCTAGTGGTCGTTGAGAAAGAACTCGGTCAGCACGGGCGCGATGGCCTGCGGCTTGACCATATGGTTCTGGCCGGGCACCGTCTGATGCCGCGCATCCGGCAGGGCATCGGCGACAGCGCGCGTCGCGTTGGTCATCCAGGCCGGGCTCTTGCCGCCGACCGCCACCAGCGCCGGAATCTTGACCGCGGCCCACTCCTCGGCCGCGAACGGCCTTCCCCGCTGATGGTCCTGGACGATCGCGATGTCGTAGGGCAGGGTGGGCGCCACCGCCTTGAGCTTCGGCCAGACGGGCGTGAACGGCATCACGGCGGTGAAGATGGCCGGGGTGCCCACGAACCGCATGAACATCTTGACCGCGTCGCCCCGGCGGCCATCGGCGATCAGCCGGGTGAGCGTGGCCAGATAGCCGTCGGGAATCGGGGACCGGGTGCCGTCCACGATGAACGGCGGCTCGTACACCGCCAGCTTCGCGATCGCGGGGATGCGCTTGGCCGCCTCGAGGGCCAGCGCGGCGCCGGATGACGTGCCGTGCACGAACACCGTTTCGCCGGCCGTCGCGGTTCGGCCGGCCATCGCGGCTCGGCCGGCCACCGCGGTGAGCGCCTCGATGTCGTCAACCTCGCGGTCCGGTGCGTAAGGCGCCGTGTCACCGCTGGCGCCGCGACCGCGGCGGTCGTAGGTGTACACGGTGAAGTGCGGCGTGAGCTGCGCGGCGAGCTTGGGCATCGGCCCGAGCGACCGGCTGCACAGGGCGCCGTCGACCAGGATCAGCGGCGGCCCCTGGCCTGCCCGGGTATACGAGATGGCCGTGCCGTCGGCTGACTGGACGGTGTTCATGGCATGTCTCCATGTCTCCTTGGTAAGGGTCAGGTTGATAAGGGTCAGGCGAGCGTCTGGCTGAGCCAGGTTTCCCAGGCGAGCAGGGCGCGGGCCGCTGGTGACGGTACGCAGCACGGTGCTGCTGCCGGCGCGCCCCTCGATCAGGAACTCATACGCGATGAACCGCCCGTCGGGGGCCTTGCCGCTGCGGTAGGCGAACCGGCGGGCCGGATCCCAGGCGGTCACGTCGAGTTCCGGCGCGTATGCGCCGAAGACGGTTCGGACGGTGCCGTCCGCGCCGGGCTGCACCTCGCTGCGGCCCATGAACCAGGAGTCGATCCCCGGACCCGAGGCGATCGCGGCCCAGACCTCGTTCTGGGGTCGCGGGCACCTCGGCTTCGCTGCGGTTCTCGAACGGGCGGCCCATCAGGTCTCCTCGGTCTCGGCGGACGCGGTGGTGGTCTCGGCGGCGGACGCGGAGGTCGTCCCGGCGGCCGGGGGCGTGGTGACGCTCGGGTGCACGGCGATGACGAGATGATGCTCGCGCCCGCCTTCGGCCTGCTCGTCGTGGTACTTCGCCACCAGCGTGGTCACAGCCTGCACCAGCTCGCTGGTGAAGGCGGCGCGATCGGCGGCGGACGCGAACCGCACCCGGCCGTCCATCGCGAACGTGGCGAGCTTCTTCTGCACCCGTTCGGCCCCGGCGAGCAGATCGCCGACATCGCGGAGGAGCTGTGCGGCCAGCGCCAGCAGCCAGCGGGCCGACAGACGGTCAGGCGCCCGGGCCGGATCGGGCGCCACGGCCGCCAGCGCCGAAGGGGAAATCACGTAGGACGCCGCCGCGGCCTGGAGCAGCCGTTCGGTCACGTTCCCCTTGCGGCGCTCCTCAACCAGCTCCACCAGCTTGTGCCGCTCCAGCGTCCGCAGGTGGTAGTTGACCTTCTGCCGCGGCAGGCCGACGACGGCAGCGAGCATGGACGCCGACCTCGGTTCGGTCAGCTGGGCGAGCAGGGCCGCACGTGCCGGTTCCAGCGCGGCCTCGGCGGCGGCCGGATCGGCGATCACTGCTACATCAATCATGCGATCAGCCTGCCATCCGACAAGTTTCTTTGTCAAGAAAATATAAATCGTCGGTTGGGAGAGGCGATCGAACTTGGCTGGCTTGGGGATGAAAGCTGGCTTGGTGGTAGAAGCTGGGCTAGCGGCTGAAGCCGGGCTAGCGGCAGAGGTTCCGGACGGTTGAGCGCGGGAGCAGCTACAGAAATTGAAGGGCCGGGGTCTGCGCGTGCTCACCGGCACCGCCAGTAACACGGCACCGGGCCGACAGGCCCCCCGTGGCCCCGCGGGACGCCCCCGTGGCCCGGCGGGACGCCACTGTTCTGGCCAGGCGCGCACCAAACCGCGTCGTTTCAGCCGCTGCGGTAGCGCACGGCGTAGGCGGCCGTGTGCTCGGCGACAGCGAATGCGCGACCGGCGATCCGAGGACCGCGGCCCTGCGAGTCGACATGGTCAGCCCTGGCCCAGGTTCTTCTGAAGTTCCTGGCGGAACTGCTGGAACTGGGCCTGGCTGGCGGTGAACAGGGTCTCGCCAGTCTTGGGGTTCACGGTCACGAAGTAGATCCAGTTTCCTGACGCCGGATGCAGCACGGCCTGGATGGCGACCTGCCCCGGGCTGTCGATCGGGCCGGGCGTCAGGCCCTTGTGCTTGTAGGTGTTGTACGGCGATGTGCTGTTGAGCTGCTTGTCACTGGCGAGGATGCCGTAGGTGTTCAGGCCGTAGAGCACGGTGCTGTCGAGCTGCAGCGGGATGCCCTGGGCCAACCGGTTGTAGATCACCCTGGCGATTTTCGGGTAGTCGGACACCCGGCCGCCCTCGGCTTGCACCAGGCTGGCCATGATGACCACCTGGCCCGGGCTGAGGTGCACGTGCTTGGCCGCCGCGACCAGGTTCACCGCCGTGGCCTCCTGGTCGAACCGCTGCACCATGCCCTTCAGCACGCCGACGGCGGTTTCGTGCGGAAGCACCTCGTAGGTCGCGGGGAACAGGTAGCCCTCGGCCTTGCCGTTGGCGGAGGCGGGCAGGCCGAGCGAGGCCGGCTCCTTGAGCGCATTCTGGTAGGCAGTCTTCGGGAGGCCAGACTTGGAGCCGAGCCAGGACAAGATCTGGCTCAGCCGCCAGCCCTCCGGGATCGTCACCTTTACCTGGACGAGGTTCTTCGGGTCGAGCAGCAGCGCGTAGGCCAGCGACGCTCTCATGTGCTCGTGCATCCCGTAGAAGCCGGGCAGCAGGCCGGCCGGATTCGAGCTGTGCTCGGCGGCCAGGACGAACGCGCGGGAACTGGCCACCACGCCGAGCATCACCAGTTTCGGCGCGAGGCTGGTCGGCGTGTCGCCCGAGGTGACCTGGACCACGATCGAGCCGGTGCCGCCGCCTGGGTAGTCGGCCGGGTGGTACTTGCTCATGTAGAGGCTGTAGGCGTAGAAGCCGCCTACAGCCAGCGGGATGACGATGACCAGCAGCGCGGCCAGCGGCGCGATCCAGCGGAACCTGCGCCGGGGGCGGCGCCCACCCGGCCCGCCGCCGCGGCTGTCCTGACGGCCGCGGCGGGCCCGGCGGCTGCCGCGTCCCGTCCGGCCGTTGTCGTAATCGGCGTCGCCGTCATCGCCGAAGCCGGGGACGAACCTGTCGCCGGCGTCGTACTCGTCCTCGTAGTCGCCTTCGCCTGCGTACCGGCCTTGGGCGGGGTACCGGCCTTGGGCGGGGTACTGGCCCGGCTCGGAATACTGGCCCGGGTCGCCGTACTGGTCTTGCTCGCCGTACTGGTCTTGCTCGCCGTACTGGTTTTGCTCGCCGTACTGGCCGCGCTCGCCGTACTGATCCTGCGGGGGAAATTCGCCCGGGCTGGCCTGCGCGGGCTGGCCGGACTGCCCCTGGATGGGTTCGGGCCGGGAAAGCCGCTGGCTCCTGCGCCAGGGTGAGTCCTCCGGGCGCCCCTGGTCCTGCGGCCTGCTCGGCCGGGCCTGGCCGTACCTGGGCTCGTGGTGCACCGGTACGTACCCGGGCGGAAACGGCTGCTGAGGAGGGTTCTGGGGCATGCGCGGCCCCTGGGGCCTGCGAGGGTTCTGCATGATCCGGGGATCGGGCAGGTTCCGGGGATCGGGCAGGTTCCGGGGATCGGGCAGGTTCCGGGGGGCTTGGACGTTGCGGGGATCCTGCAACCCGAGGGGGTGCTGGGACCCGCGTGAGTGCCGTGGCGGCCGCGGGCCCGGTGGCCACCCGCCTCCGTTGTCGCTCACGTGCCGGCTCCGTCACCAGCGCGGACTAGCTCGCCGACGGGGCGGCCGGTGGCGCGTTCGGCGTCCATGGCGGCTTGCAGCAAGACGGCCGCGGCGGCCGCATCCACGACCTGGCGGCGGGCGCGGGCGTCCTTCCCGCCGCGGCGCAGCGCGTCGTGGGCCTCGGTGGTGGTGAACCGCTCGTCGACGAGCCGGACCGGGACGGGCGCGAGCCGTCCGGCCAGATCCGTGGCGAACTCCCGGGCGCTCGCCGCGGCGGCGCCCTCCCGTCCGGACAGTGACGTGGGCAGCCCGACGATAACCTCGATCGCGCCTTCGCTGGCGACCAGCCTGGCCAGCTCGGCCCGGGCCAGTTCGGCCTTCGCGCTCGGACCCGACGCCAATACCGCCAGCGGGGTGGCCAAAATGCCGCCCGGGTCGCTGCGAGCGACTCCGACGCGGACCGAACCCACGTCCACTGCGAGCCGTACCCCCTGCCTGAACGGAAGCTGCCTGTACCGAACTTGGCTCACCGGGACGGCCCCGGACGAGACCCGGGCTGGACGCGACCCGGAGCCGAAGACCCCGGAAGGTCGCAAGAGCATGCCAATACGTTACCTACCGGACTCGATTCTGTCCCATGATGTCCCGCAAAGCCTGACGAACGGCCTCAAATGCCTCATCGATTACGCCGGGATGGGTCGCCGAGATGGGCGCCCCGCCCCCCTGGGCCACGTCGGGCTTCCCGCCGCCGTTGCCGCCGAGGGCCCGCGCGGCCACCCCGACCAGGGATCCGGCCGACAGGCCGAAGCCGCCGCCTGCCTCGTTGACCGCGATGACCACCACCGGCTTGTCCGCGGGCACGCCGATGACCGCTACCACCGCGGGCCGCCCGCGCGGCACCCGGCTGCGTACGTCGAGCGCGAGCTTGCGGATGTCGTCGGGTTCGGTCCCGTCGGGCACCCGGTGCGCGACCAGGGCCATCCCGCTGATGTCCGCCGCGCTGGCCGCGATCTCCCCTGCCGACTCGAGCAGCCGGGCCGCCCGCAGCCGCTGCAGCTCACGCTCGGCGTCCCTGAGCCGGGAGACCACGCCCGAGATCCGTTCGGGCAGTTGCTCGCGCGGCGTCTTGAGCTGCTCGCTGAGCTGGCTGACCAGCACGCTTTCCCGGGCCAGGAAGCGAAACGCGTCGATGCCCACCAGCGCCTCGATCCGGCGCACGCCTGAGCCGATGGACGACTCGCCGAGCACCTTGATCAGGCCGAGCTGACCGGACCTGGCCACGTGCGTGCCGCCGCAAAGCTCACGGGAGTACTCGCCGACCTCGACCACCCGGACCTGGTCGCCGTACTTCTCCCCGAACAGCGCCAGCGCGCCCATCTCACGCGCCTCCTGCTGGGAGGTATAGAATGCGCGCACGTCTAGGTCGTTGACCAGGACATCGTTGACCTCGTCCTCGGTGTCCCGCAGCACCGACAGCGGCACCGCGCCCTGGGCCGTGAAGTCGAACCTGCGCCGGCCTGGCGCGTTCTCCGAGCCCGCCTGCGCCGCCGACTCCCCCAGCACGCCGCGCAGCGCCCGGTGTACCAGGTGGGTGGCGGTGTGTGACCGGGACAACGCGCGGCGGCGTTCGACGTCGATCTCCGCGAACGCGGGCGCATTGACCATGACCTCACCGGACGTGACCTTGCCGCGGTGCACGATCAGCCCGGGCAGCGGGGTCTGCACGTCGGAGACCGCGATCTCGCCGCCGTCCACGGTGATGGTGCCCGCGTCAGCGAGCTGGCCGCCGCCCTCGGCGTAGAACGGGGTGCGGTCGAGGACGACGTCCACCTCGGTGCCCGCGCCCGCCACCGGCACCGGCACGCCGTTGACCAGCAGGCCGAGGATGGTCGCCTCGCCGGAGATCTGGTCGTAGCCGGTGAAGGTGACCGCGCCGGACCGCTCTAGCATCTCCGCAAACGCGGAGATGTCGGCGTTGCCGGTCTTCTTCTCCGCTGCGTCCCGCTTGGCGCGGTCCCGCTGCTCGGCCATGAGCCGGCGGAAACCCTCCTCGTCGACGGTCAGGCCCTGCTCGGCCGCCATCTCCAGGGTCAGGTCGATCGGGAAGCCGTAGGTGTCGTGCAGCTGGAAGGCCTGCGCGCCGGACAGCGTGTTCGAGTTCCTGCGCCGGTTCTCTTCCACCGAGGCGTCGAAGATCGCGGTGCCGGTACGCAGCGTGCTGGCGAACGCCGTCTCCTCCGCTTCCAGGACCGTACGGATGTTGGCCGCATCCCGGCTCAGCTCCGGGTACAGCCCGGCCATCGCCTCGATCGTGACCGAGGTGAGCTCGGGCATGAAGCGCTCACCGCCGGACGACTGCGCACCCCCGCCACCGCGCTGGCTGCCGGACAGCAGGCGCAGGTTCCTGATGCTGCGTCGCACGATCCGCCGCAGCACGTAGCCGCGGCCCTCGTTGCTCGGCAGCACGCCGTCCTCGATCAGCATGACCGCGCTGCGCACGTGGTCGGCGATGACCCGCAGGGCGACGTCGTTCGCGTCGTTCCGGCCGTAGCGCTGCTCGGTGAGTTCGGCCGCCCGGTCGAGGATCTTCCAGGTGGTGTCGATCTCGTACAGGTTGTCGACGCCCTGCAGGATGGACGCCATCCGCTCCAGCCCCATGCCGGTGTCGACGTTCTTCGACGGCAGCGGGCCCTCGATGTCGAAGTCGTCCTTGGCCCGGACCTTGCTCAGCTGGTCCTGCATGAAGACCAGGTTCCAGACCTCGAGGAAACGGTCCTCGTCCGCCGCCGGGCCGCCGTCGCGGCCGTACTCGGGGCCGCGGTCGTAGTAGATCTCCGAGCACGGGCCGCCGGGGCCTGGCACGCCCATGTGCCAGTAGTTGTCGGAAAGGCCGCGGGCCTGGATGCGGCTTTCCGGCAGGCCGATCTCGTTCCGCCAGATGCCGAACGCCTCGTCGTCACCGTGCAGGATGGTGGCCCACAGCTTGTCCTCTCCGAACCCGAACCCGCCGTCCGCCTCGAACTTGGTCAGCAGCTCCCAGGCGTACCTGATCGCGCCTTCCTTGAAGTAATCGCCGAACGACCAGTTGCCCAGCATCTGGAAGAACGTGGCGTGCCTGGTGGTCTTGCCTACCTCTTCGATGTCCAGCGTCCGCACGCACTTCTGCACGTCCGCCACCCGCCGGTACGGCGGCGTCCGCTGGCCGAGCAGGTACGGCTTGAACGGCTGCATGCCCGCGATGACGAAAAGGACCGTGGGATCGTCGGCAACCAGGGGGGCCGAGGGCACGATGACGTGCCCCTGCTGCTCGAAGTACGCAAGGAAGCGGCGGGCGATCTCTGCCGACTCCATCAGTGGCCATCCTCGGGTTGTGCGTCGTGGTCAGTTGAGCGGTCTGTTGAGAGCGTAGAGCCTGCGGGCGCCGGATGCCGAGCCATATAAAGCTCCATGCCCTCGCGGACGTCCCGGGTGAAGCGGTAGCTCTCCCTGGCCAGGGCGACCGCCCCCCGGCGGGCCCGCCTGCTGGCCACCCGGGTCTGAGCGCCGGGGTCCGCGAGCTTGAGCGTGCCCCCGGGGGTAAGGCTGGCAGACAGGCGGCGGCCGACGGCGGCGACACGCCGGTAACCGTAGATGCCGGTCACCGCCCCGGCGGTGAGCCAGAAACCCCTGCGGATCATCGCCGCGCCTCCCCCCGGGTCAGCTCGCCGCGTTCCATCACGCGGCCGGGCAGCGCGCGCTTCGGCGTCCGGCGCAGGTGCACGGCGTGGCGCACCCCATAGGCGATCGCGCCCACCCGGCCGACCGGGCCCCCCGCGATCGCGCGGCCGAGCCCGGCCAGCGCCGTGACCTGGCCGGCGAGCTCGCTCATCCCGGTGCCGAGTTCGTCCATGCTGGCGGTGACGGATTCGGCCTGGTCGAGCTGGCGCCCGGCCCGGTTCACGGCGGCCTGCGCTCCGTCCACGGCCGCCTGCGCGTGGGTCAGGAGCACGTCGCCGCGCTGGCGCACGTCGGCGACCAGCTTACTGCTCTCGGACAGCAGCCGTCCCAGCCGGAACAGCACAAACACGCCGACGCAGACCAGCAGCGCCCAGGACACCGCGGCGATCAGCGCGGCGAGTCCGGCCGTATTCATGACGGGGCCACGTTCTCGCCCCGCCCGCTCACGCCAGCTCCCGTCCGTGTCATGCCTGCTCCTCTTCGGTCTTGTCGAGGATGGCCCGGATGCGCTCGGCGCGTTCGGCGACGCGAGCCTCCAGGCCATGCCGCGACGGCTCGTAATACCTGCGGTCCGCCACCGAATCGGGTGCGTAACGCTGCGGGACGATGCCGCCATCGAAGTCGTGCGGGTACCGGTAGCCGTCACCGTGGCCGACCTTGCCCGCCCCAGGATAGTGGGCGTCGCGCAGGTGCGCGGGCACTGCGCCCACTAGCCCGGCGCGGACGTCCGCGTCAGCGGCGCCGATGGCCTTGATCACCGCGTTGGACTTAGGCGCCAGGGAGATGTGGATGACTGCCTGGGCGAGGTTGATCCGCGCCTCGGGCAGTCCGACGAACTCGACCGCCTGGGCCGCGGCCACGGCCGTCTGCAGCGCGGTCGGATCGGCCATCCCGACGTCCTCGCTGGCGTGCACGATGAGCCGCCTGGCGATGAACCGCGGGTCTTCCCCCGCCGCGATCATCCGGGCCAGGTAGTGCAAGGCCGCGTCCACATCGCTGCCCCGCATGGACTTGATGAACGCGCTGATCACGTCGTAGTGCTGGTCGCCGTCGCGGTCGTAGCGGACCGCGGCCCGGTCCACCGCGCGCTCCAGCGCCTGCACGTCGATCCGGCCGCCCGCGGGCAGGCCGAGCGCAGCGGCCTCCAGGTAAGTGAGCGTGCGCCGCGCGTCCCCGCCCGCCAGCCGGACCAGATGATCGGCGGCATCGTCGTCGAGCGTGACCGCCCCGCCGAGGCCGCGCGGGTCGGCCAGCGCGCGGCCGATGACCTCCCGCACGTCGTCGTCGGACAGCGGCTGCAGGGTGAGCAGCAGCGATCTCGACAGCAGCGGCGAGACCACGGAGAAGAACGGGTTTTCGGTGGTCGCGCCGATAAAGGACACCCAGCGGTTCTCGACCGCGGGCAGCAGCGCGTCCTGCTGGGTCTTGGAGAACCTGTGCACCTCGTCGATGAACAGCACCGTCTGCGCGCCGTTCATGCCCAGCGTGCGGCGGGCCGCGTCGACCGCGGCGCGCACGTCCTTGACCCCGGCGCTGACCGCGGAGAGCTCCACGAAGCGACGCCGGGTTACCTGGCTGACGACATAGGCCAGCGTGGTCTTGCCGGTGCCCGGCGGCCCCCACAGCAGCAGCGACATCGGCGCGTCGTTGTCGATGAGCTTGCGAAACGGCGTGCCGGCACCGGTCAGGTGCCGCTGGCCGATCACCTCGTCCAGGGTGCGCGGCCGCATCCGGACGGCGAGCGGCGCGGCCGCGGTCGCGGCTGCTTCTTCCGCCTCGTCGAACAGGCTCTCGGACTGGCCCGTCTCTGCTCCGGCCATCCTTCGACCTTATCTCCGCCCGCGCAGCACACCGGATGCGACGCTATACCACGGTAGAGGGAACGGGGCCTTTATCCACGAGGGGTGCGGGCCGGGCGGGCTCAGGCGGCGGGAGGGGCAGATGGGGAGGGGGAGGGGGCGGAGCCGGGCGCGGGGGCGGCGTCGATGCCGGCCTCGCGGCGCTGCTCGGGGGTGATGGGGGTGGGGGCGCCGGTGAGCGGGTCGAGGCCGGAGGCCGCCTTGGGGAAGGCGATCACGTCGCGGATGCTGGCCGCCCCGGCGAGCAGCATCACTACCCGGTCCCAGCCGAACGCGATGCCGCCATGCGGCGGCGGCCCGTACTTGAACGCGTCGAGCAGGAAGCCGAACTGCGAACGGGTTTCCTCCAGGGACAGCCCGATCACGTCGAACACGGCCTGCTGCATCGCGGAGGAGTGGATACGGATCGAGCCGCCGCCGATCTCGTAACCGTTGCACACGATGTCGTACGCGTCGGCCAGCGCGCCACCGGGCTCAGCGGCGAACTTGTCGGCCCATTCGGGCAGCGGCGCGGTGAACGGGTGGTGCACCGACGTCCAGCCGCCCGCGCTGGACTCCTCGAACATCGGCGCGTCCACGACCCACAGGAACGACCAGGCAGACTCGTCGATCAGGCCGCACCGCTGGCCGATCTCCAGCCGCGCCGCGCCGAGCAGTTCCCTGGCCGCCGGGGCAGGGCCGGCCGCGAAGAACACGGCGTCGCCCGGGGCGGCGCCGACGGCCGCGGCCAGCCCGGATCGCTCCGCCTGGGACAGGTTCCTGGCCACTGGACCGGTGATCTCGCCGTCCGGGCTGATCAGCGCGTAGGCGAGACCGCGCGCCCCACGGGACCGGGCCCACTCCCGCCAGCCGTCGAGCTCGCGCCGGGACTGCGCGGCGCCGCCTGGCATCACCACGGCGCCCACGTACTCGGCCTGGAATACGCGGAACCCGGTCCCGGCGAAGTACTCGGTCAGGTCGGTGAGCTCGAGGCCGAAGCGCAGGTCGGGCTTGTCCGAGCCGTACCGTGCCATCGCGTCGGCGTAGGTCATCCGCGGCAGCGGGGTGGGTACCTGGTAGCCGGCCAGCTCGGACCACAGCCGGGCCACGATGTCCTCGGCCACGGCAATGACGTCGTCTCGGGTCACGAACGACATCTCGATGTCGATCTGGGTGAACTCGGGCTGCCGGTCCTTGCGGAAGTCCTCGTCCCGGAAGCACCGGGCCAGCTGGTAGTACCGCTCCAGGCCGCCGACCATGAGCAGCTGCTTGAACAGCTGCGGCGACTGCGGCAGCGCGTACCAGTTGCCGGGCCGCAGCCGGACCGGGACCAGGAAGTCGCGCGCGCCCTCCGGCGTGGACCGGGTCAGGTAGGGCGTCTCCACGTTCACGAACCGGTGCTCGCGCATCACGTCGGAAAGCAGGTAGGCGGCCTGCGACCGGACCCGCAGCGCCCGCGCGGTGTCCTCGCGCCTGATGTCCAGGTAGCGGTACTTGAGCCGGACGTCCTCGCTGACCTCGGCGGAGCCCTCGACCGGGAACGGCAGCGGGTCGGCCTGGCTGAGCACCTCGACCTCGTCCGCGACGACCTCGATCTCGCCGGTGGGCAGCTCGGGGTTCTCGTTCCCGGCCGGGCGGGTGTGCACCGTCCCGGTGACCAGCACGCAGAACTCGGCCCGCAGGTCGTGTGCCGCTTCTGCCTGGGTCGCATCTTCGCTGCGCCACACGACCTGCACCACGCCACTCGCGTCCCGCAGGTCGATGAAGATCACGCCGCCGTGGTCCCGGCGCCGCGCCACCCAGCCGGCCAGCACCACGTGTTCCCCGGCGTGCGACGCCCGCAGCGTCCCCGCCTCATGGGTGCGGATCATCGAGCTCGGCCCCTCTCCTCTGGCAGCTTGGCGTCCCGGGACGCGCCGCCGCTCATTTCCTGTTGATCTTTTTTCCGAACGGACCGGGTCGCGCGCCCCGGCCCCGCTCACAGCCCCCGGCTGGGTCCCGACGCCGGGCTCAGGCCCGTGAGGAACGGGTTCGTCCGGCGTTCGGCGCCGATGGTGGTCTGCGGCCCGTGCCCGGAGAGCACAACGGTCTCGTCCGGCAGGGTCAGGCAGACCCGTGCCAGGCTGCGCAGGATCGTGGGATAGTCCCCGCCGGGCAGGTCGGTCCGCCCGATCGACCCCGCGAACAGCAAGTCACCACAGAACAATATGCCGCCGCCGCCGGCCTGCCCCCGGCCGCCCATTCGGGCCGCACCGCCAGCCGTTTCGCTGCCAGCCGTTTCGCTGCCAGCCGTTTCGCTGCCAGCCGTTTCGGGGGTGCCAGTTTTGCTTTTACCTTGTGCTGTAAACGGCGGCGCCAATGGCAGCCGGAACGCTACGGATCCTTCGGTGTGCCCGGGCGTGTGGTTCACGACGATCTCGAGCCCCACGAGGCTCAAAGTCATCCCGTCGGCCAGTTCTTTTACATCATCGGGTTCGGTGAATTCCAGGCCGCCGAACAGCTGCTGTCCCGCGCCAAGCGGGAAACCTTTGGCTGGATCGCTGAGCAATGCCCGGTCGTCCGGATGGATGTAGGCCGGGATGCCTTTCGCCCCGCAGACGGGGGCGACGGACCAGACATGGTTGATATGACCGTGCGTGAGCAGGACCGCGGCGGGCCTGAGCCGATGCTCGGCCAGGATTTCGTCGATCCCCTGCCCGGCATCCTGGCCCGGGTCGATGATCACGCACTCTTCGCCGGGCGCGGGCGCGATTACATAACAGTTGGCCGCGAATGCGCCGGCCGGGAACCCTGCGACGAGCACGAGCGTCCTTCCTGACGGTACGGTGTCTCAGGCTACCGAGGGGACCCGCACGGCCGCGAACCGATAACGAAGGGTACCGGTCCAGGCATCTGGCAGGTACGATTCGCGAACGATCGCGAATATTGCGTGGGTGCCGGGCATGCCCTGCCTACGTTTGGATCAGAGGTATGCATCGGGTTCGTCGGCCTGCCTCCCGTGAATACCTGCGGTAGCCGGATAGTGCAGACAGGCCAAGGAGGACGCGACCGGTGGCGGGTAAGAACGAACGCCAGCGCAGGCAAGCCAGGGAACGGTACCGCCGCCAGCAGGAACTGCGGCAGGCCAGGCATCAACGGGTGCGCAGGCGCACGCTGATCGGGCTCAGCGGGGTGCTCGCCCTGGCGCTCATCGGCTCCCTGCTCGCGGTGTTCCTCCCCGGCGGTAGCCCGAAGAAGGCGGCGGCCTCGGCGTCCAAGTCGGCGTCCCCCTCCCCCACCGCCACCGCCACCGCTACCGCCGTGGCCGAGCCGGCGCACCACTGCAGCTACACGGCGGCCACCCCGGTGGCGCGCAAGGTGAGCTTCCCGCCGGCCGCGCCCGATTACACGGCCAGCTATCAGGCCACGATTACCACCAATCTGGGCAAGATCACGTTCAACCTGCTTAATGACAAGGCCACCTGCACCGTCAACTCCTTCGTTCACCTGGCCGAGGCGGGCTACTTCAACAACACCCAGTGCCACCGGCTGCTGACCAGCGGCATCTACGTGCTGCAGTGCGGCGACCCGAACGCGACCGCCGCGACCAGGCTGAACTGCAGCACGACCAGCAATATCGGTTCCGGGACGCCGGGTTACGATTTCGGCAGTGAGAACCTCACCGGTGCCAAATACCCGACGGGAACGGTGGCGATGGCGAACGAAGGCAGCGCGACCACTAACGGAAGCCAGTTCTTCATCGTGTACAAGGACAGTACGACCGGGCTAACGGCTTCATATACACCGTTCGCCACGGTGTCCTCCGGACTCGGTATCGTCCAGAATGTGGCTAAGGCTGGATACTCGTGTCAGTATGCGCAGTCTGGCGGCGGCGCTCCGAAGAAGAAGGTCATCATTGACAGTGTGACGATCAAGAAGGCCTGACACGAGCACGACAACGCAGGAGGTTCGCCGTGACCACCGCCTACCATCCGTGGGGCCGGGTAGACGCCGACGGGACGGTCTATGTCCGTACCGCCGACGGCGAGCGGGTGATCGGCTCGTGGCAGGCGGGGAGCCCGGAGGAGGCGATCGCCTTCTTCCAGCGCAAGTACGAGGCGCTCGAGACCGAGGTCGTCCTGCTCGAGCAGCGGATCACGGCCACCGACATGGCTCCCACGCAGGCCTCGGCGAGCGTCCAGCGGCTGGCGCGGAGCATCTCCGAGGCCAACGCTCTCGGTGACCTCGACGGGCTCCGGGCACGCCTGGAGCGGCTGACCGAGGACGTCGGGCACCGTCGCGAGGAGGTCAAGGCGGCCCGCGAGCAGGCGCGGGTGCAGGCCAAGGAGATCAAGGAGCGGATCGTCGCCGAGGCCGAGCAGATCGCCGTCGAGGCGACCCACTGGAAGAGCAGCGGCGAGCGGATGCGCGAGTTGCTGGATGAGTGGAAGGCGGCGCCGCACGCCGAGCGGGCCGCCGAAGCCGTGCTGTGGAAGCGATTGTCCGCCGCCCGCAATGCGTTCACCAAGCGGCGCAAGGCGTACTTCGCCACCCTGGAGGCCGAACGCGAGGACGTCAGGGTGCGCAAGGAGAAGCTGTGCGCCGACGCCGAGGCGCTGTCAGGATCCACCGAGTGGGGCCCGACCACCAGCGCGTTCCGCGAGCTGATGCGGCAGTGGAAGGCGGCCGGGCGCGCCGACAGGGACGCCGAGGCCGAACTGTGGAAGCGGTTCCGGACGGCCCAGGACAAGTTCTTCGCGGCGCGGGCCGAGGTGTTCTCGGCCAAGGACGCCGCGCTGCGCGAGCATGCCGAGGCTAAGGAGCAGCTGCTCGAGCAGGCCCAGGCGCTGCTACCGGTGACCGACATCCGCGCCGCCAGGTCCGTGCTGCGCGGCATCCAGGAGCGCTGGGAGCAGATCGGGGCGGTACCCAGGGACGCGCGCGAGCACCTGGAATCGGGGCTGCGGCGGGTCGAGGACGCGGTGCGCAAGGCGGAAGAGACCCAGTGGCGCCGGTCAAACCCGGAGGCGCTGGCCCGGGCCGAGGGCACGGTGGCTCAGCTGCGCTCGACCATCGCGCAGCTGGAGGAGCAGCTGGCCCGGGCGCGCGACCGCGGCGATGACAGGGCCGCGCACACCGCCGAGGAAGCGCTGACCGCGCGCCGGGCATGGCTCACCGAAGCCGAGCACACCCTGGCCGAGTTCACCAGCTAGGCCTGACTCGGCCGAGCGCTAGTCAGCGGGTCAGCTGTTCACGCGGTAGACGTCGTACACGCCGTCGATGGCGCGGACCGCGCGCAGCACGTGGCCGAGGTGCTTGGGGTCCCCCATCTCGAAGGTGAACCGGCTGACGGCCACCCGGTCCCGGCTTGTCGTCACCGTGGCAGACAGGATGTTCACGTGCTGGTCGGACAGCACCCGGGTCACGTCGGACAGCAGCCGGGTCCGGTCGAGCGCCTCCACCTGGATGGCGACCAGGAAGACTGAGCCGTCAGTCGGCGCCCAGTGGACATCGACTATTCGCTCCCGCTGGGTTTCGTTCAGGTGGACCAGGTTCGCGCAGTCGACCCGGTGTACGGACACGCCGTGACCGTGGGTGACGAAGCCGATGATCTCGTCGCCCGGCACCGGGGTACAGCACCGGGACAGCCGCACCCACACATCCGGCGCGCCGTTGACCTCGACACCGGAGTCACCGGGCGCCCTGGGCTGGGGCACCTTGGTCGGCAGCGTGGCCTCGGCCAGTTCCTCCTGCGCGCCGTCCACCCCGCCGACCGACTTGACCAGCTTCTCGACCACGGACTGAGCGCTGACCCGGCCCTCACCGACCGCCGCGTACAGCGCGGATACGTCGGTGTAGCGCAGGTCGCGGGCCAGGTTGAGCAGGCTGTCGGCGGCGGCGAGCCGCTGCAGCGGCAGGCTCTGCTTGCGCATGGCCCGCGCGATCTGGTCCTTGCCCGCGTCGACCGCGGCTTCCCGGCGCTCCTTGGAGAACCACTGCCTGATCTTGTTCCTGGCCCGGGGGCTCTGCACGAACTTGAGCCAGTCCCGGCTCGGTCCGGCCTCGGGCGCCTTGGAGGTGAAGATCTCCACCGTGTCGCCGTTGTCCAGGGTGGACTCGAGGGCCACCAGGCGGCCGTTGACCCGGGCGCCGACCGTCCGGTGCCCGACCTCGGTGTGGATGGCGTAGGCGAAGTCCACCGGCGTCGCGCCCTGCGGCAGCGCCACCACCTCGCCGCGCGGGGTAAACACGTAGACCTCGCCGACGGCTAGGTCGAAGCGGAGGGACTCGAGGAACTCGGCCGGGTCCTCGGTCTCGCGCTGCCAGTCGACGAGCTGCCTGAGCCAGGCCATCTCCTGGGCGTCGTCCCGGGCGTCCTTGGCCCGGCCGAAGACCGATTCTTCCTTGTACTTCCAGTGCGCCGCGACGCCGTACTCCGCCCGGCGGTGCATGTCCCAGGTCCGGATCTGCAGCTCCACCGATTTGCCGCCCGGCCCGATGACGGTGGTGTGCAGCGACTGGTACATGTTGAACTTCGGCATCGCGATGTAGTCCTTGAACCGTCCGGGGACGGGATTCCACCGCGCGTGGATGATGCCGAGCGCCGCGTAGCAGTCCTTGACCGAATCGACCAGGACGCGGATGCCCACCAGGTCATAGATGTCGTCGAAGCCGACGTTCCTGGCGATCATCTTCTGGTAAATCGAGTAGTAGTGCTTGGGCCTGCCGGTGACGTTCTGGTTGATCTTGGCCTCGCGCAGGTCGGCGCTGACGTCCTGGATCACTTCCTGCAGGAAGGCCTCGCGCCGCGGCGCCCGGTTGGACACCAGGCGGACGATCTCGTCGAAGCGCTTGGGATACAGCGTCGCGAAGGCCAGGTCCTCCAGCTCCCACTTCACCGTGTTCATGCCGAGCCGGTGGGCGAGCGGAGCGAAGATCTCCAGGACCTCCTTGGACTTGCGCTCCTGCTTCTCCCGGGGCAGGTAACGCAGCGTGCGCATGTTATGCAGCCGGTCGGCGAGCTTGATCACCAGCACCCGGATGTCCCGGGACATCGCGACCACCATCTTGCGGACGGTCTCCGCCTCGGCCGACTCGCCGTACTTGACCTTGTCCAGCTTGGTGACGCCGTCCACCAGCGCGGCGATGTCCTCGCCGAACTCGCCGCGCAGCTCGGTCAGCGTGTAGGGGGTATCTTCCACCGTGTCGTGCAGCAGCGCGGCGCAGATAGTCTCGGTGTTCATGCCGAGCTCGGCCAGGATGGTCGCCACCGCGAGCGGGTGGGTGATGTACGGGTCGCCGCTGCGCCGCTTCTGCTCCCGGTGCCAGTGGGCGGCCGACTGGTAGGCCCGCTCGATGAGCCGGATATCGGCCTTCGGGTGCGTCGCCCGCACGGTCTTGATGAGCGGCTCGAGAACCGGGTTGATGGTCGCGCCCCGCTGGGCGCCGAGCCGGGCCAGCCGCCGCCGGACGCCGACCCCCGGCGCCGCCGCGTCGGCGGCCGGGCTCTGAGCGGCCGCCACCCTGGCCCGCTGGGCCCGGGCCGTCCCGAGCGCGCGCGGCTCCGGCACGTCCGCCGCTACCGCTGCCTCGGCCGGTATCGCGTCCAGGGCCGGGCCCTGGCCCGCATCCGCCCGGGCAGTGTCTGCGGCTCTCGTGCCGGTCGCGGTCACCTCACCGGCCACTGGCGCTCCTCTATCGGCCAAGCCATCAGTGTACTTGGACGACCTCAACACCAGATCAGGTACACGCGATTCCCGGCCGCCGAAGGGACGGTGCCGGCCTAGAGGGTGAGCAGGGCGCTGACCGGGAGGTCGGGCAGCTTGGCCCGGCCGTTGAGGAAGGACAGCTCGAGCAGCACGGCAAGGCCGGCCACCCGGGCGCCGGTCCGCTGCACCAGGTCGGCGGTAGCCCGGGCGGTGCCGCCGGTGGCCAGCACGTCGTCGATGACCAGCACGCGATCGGCCGGGGAGAAGGCGTCGGTCAGCACCTCGACCGTCGCGGTGCCGTACTCCAGGTCGTAGTCCTGCGCGAACGTGGCCCCGGGCAGTTTGCCCTTCTTGCGGATCGGCACGAAGCCCGCGCCGAGACGGCACGCCACCGGCGCAGCCAAGATGAAGCCGCGCGCCTCGATGCCCGCCACCTTGTCCACCGGCCCGTACGTGGCGGCCAGCGCATCGACCACCGCGCCGAACGCCTGGCCGTCGGCGAGCAGCGGGGTGATGTCCTTGAACACCACGCCCGGCTGCGGATAGTCCGGGATGTCACGAACGCGGGTCGTGATGAGCCGGGTCAGCTCATCACCGGTCAGACCGGCCATCCGCTAGCGCCGCTTCTTCTTGCCTGCTGGACGATGCCGGGCCGAGCCGCCGCTGCGGCGCGGCTGCTGCCGCGGGCCCGGGCGGGCGGATCCTGCTGTTCCGGCGGTGCGGGACGCGGTCGCGGTCAGCTCGTCGGCGGGCGGTGCAGCCTCGTCGGCGAAGTCTTCGTCCGGCTCGTCGTCGGCGAGCCGCGCCGGTGAGAACTCCGGAGCGGGCGCGCCGGGCCGAGCGCGAGCGGCGGGCTCCGCCTTGGCCGCGGCCCGCTTCGCTGGGCGACCGCCGGAGGCGCGCACCGCCACCCGCTTGGCCAGCGCCTGGTACCGCGGCTCGCGCTCCTTCAGATCGGCCAGCACCGGGGTCGCGATGAAGATCGAGGAGTAAGTGCCGGACAGCATGCCGACGAACAGCACGAGCGCGAGTTCCTCGAGTTCGTTGTTGGCGCCGAGCAGCGCGGTCGCCACGATCAGGATCGCGGAGACAGGCAGCAGCGCGATCAGCGAGGTGTTGATCGATCTCACCAGGGTCTGGTTCAGCGCCAGGTTCGCCGCATCGCTGTAGGTGGTCCGGGCGCCGCCGAGCAGGCCGGCCGTGTTCTCCCGCACCTTGTCGAAGACCACCACGGTGTCGTACAGCGAGTAGCCGAGGATGGTCAGCAGCCCGATGACCGTCGCGGGACTGACCTGGAAACCGGCCAGCGCGTAGATGCCAGTGGCGATCACAAGGTCGTGCAACAGCGCGATGAACGCCGCGATGGCCATCTTCCACTCGAAGGCGATCGACAGGTAGAGCACGATCACGATCAGGAAGGCGATCAGCGCCTCCAGCGCCTTGCCGGAGATCTGGCTGCCCCAGCTCGGGCCGACGGTGGTGACGCTGATGTCGTTGGTGTTCACGCCGAGCTTGCTGGACAGCGTCTGCTCGAGCGTGTCGGTCTGCGCGCCGGTCAGCGCCTTGGTCTGGACCTGCCAGCCGTTCTGCTGACCGCTGGTCTGCTGCACGATCGCGCCGCTGACGCCGCCGGCGTGGACGGCGTTCTGCACCTGGCTGAGCGACGTCGACGACGAGGGGAACGTGAAGACCGCCCCGCCCTTGAAGTCGACGCTGAAGACCAGGCCGCGGACGAGCACCGCCACGATGCTGACGACCAGGATCAACCCGGAGATGGTGTACCACAGGCGCTGCCGCCCGACGAAATTGATCGATATCTCACCGCGGTAGAGCCGGCCGCCTATCTGGCCCAGGGCCGACATCATGAACCCCCCGTGTTTCGGGTCACTGTGCTGCGCGTCACGGAATCAGGCCGGCGCCTGACCTGGTTGCGGCGGACCGATGACCGCCACGGCGTCTTGGCGCCGAGCCGGGCCGGGTCCAGGCCGGACATCGGGTGGCCGTCGCCGAAGAACTTCGTCCTCGCCAGCAGCGTCACCATCGGCTTGGTGAACAAGAACACCACCACGACGTCGATCAGCGTGGTCAGGCCGAGGGTATAGGCGAAGCCCTTGACCTCGCCGATGGCGAAGTAGTACAGCAGCACCGCGGCGAGGAATGACACGGTATCGGACACCAGGATCGTGCGCCTGGCGCGCTTCCACCCGGCCTCGACCGCCGGGCGCAGCTGTTTACCCTCGCGCACCTCGTCCCGCAATCGTTCGAAGTAGACGACGAACGAGTCCGCGGTGATGCCGATGGCCACGATCAGGCCGGCGATCCCGGCGAGCTGCAGGGTGAAGTTCTGGTACAGGGAAAGCAGCACGACCGCGAGGTACGTGATGAGGGCCGAGATAGCCAGGCTGGCGACCGACACGAGGCCGAGGCCGCGGTAGTAGATGAAGGAGTACAGCACCACCAGGAGCAGCCCGATCGCGGCCGCGACCAGGCCGGCGTCCAGCTGGTTCTTGCCTACCTGCGCCGAGACCGAGCTGACGTAGAGGATCTTCAGGTCCAGCGGCACCGAGCCGTACTTCAGCTCGTCCTGCAGCTGGGTGGCCTGAGCCTGGGTGAAACTGCCGGTGATCTGGGCGTTCCCGCCGGGGATCGCGCCCTGGATCTCCGGCGCCGTCACGACGTTGCCGTCCAGGGCGATCGCCACCTGGTCCAGGATGGCGGAGTTCTGGTCGCCGGCCTGCCCGGCCGAGAAGTAGGTGCTGTACAGGTGCGAGGTGAGCGTGCTGAAGGCCGCGGCGCCCTGGCCGTTCAGTGTCAGGTTGACCTGCCACTGGTTGGAGGTGGTGGACAGGCCCGCGGTGGCCGCGGTGACCCACGTACCCTGCACCTTGGCCACGTCGAGCGCGTACTTGCCCCACTGCCCGCCGTTGTTGCCGCACGCCACCACCTGCACGTCCGGGTTGTTGTAGGGGGTTGTCTTGTCGTAGCCGACCTGCGACTTCCAGGCCTGCGTGTCACCCGGCTTGCAGACCAGCTTGTTGAAGAGCGCGAGCACGTCCTTGTGGACCAGGCTCGGGTTCCCGAACGTGGTGCTGCTCGCAGGCGTGCTCGGGGTGGCGCTGGGGCTGGCACTGGCGGAACCGCTCGGCGACGCGGTGGCCGTGGCGCTCGCGGATGCGGTCGGCGAGGCGCTGGCCGCCGGGACGATCTTGGCGGAGGTCTTCGCCGAGCTGGTGGCGCTGGCGGTGGGGCTCGCCTTGGCCGAGGAGGACGGGGTCGCGCTGGCCGGGGGACTCGCGCTGGCGGAGGGACTGGCGCTCGCCGCGGGAGTCGGCGTGCTGGCCGCGCCGTAGGGCTGGTAGAGCAGCACCTGGCGGAACATGAGCAGGGCGGTCGAGCTCACCAGCTGGATCGTCTGCTGCGACCCCTTGCCGGGGACCGTTACGACGAGCAGGTTGGAGCCCTGTGGCTTGACCTGGGCACCGGAGTTGCCGGTACCGTTGACCCGCGACTCGATGACGCTGACCGCCGCGTTCATCTCAGCACTGGACGGGGCTTTCCCGGTCAGGGTCTGGGCCTGCAGGGTCACCTGGGTCCCGCTGGACAGGTCAAGGCCGAGTCCGACCTTGAACTGATGCTGCCACTGGGACGGGCTGAACAGCTTTCCCCCGATTATGCCCAGCAACATGGCCAGGATAAGCACGAGCAAAAGCACGAGCGCCCGTCCCGGATGCGGGACGGTTCTTGATGGGGCTGCCACTTCTCCGCCTGTCTTAGATCAGCCGTCTGTCCTAGATCGGCCGTTACCCGTGAACCCTCACGCCAGCTGGCGGCTCAGTGCAGGTTGCCCTTGTCGGACTTGGCCAGATCGTCGTGAGAATCCGCGAGACCGTCTTCAGCTGACTTAACGCTGTCGGAGTCCTCGTGGGTTCCTGACGTCTCCTCGTCGTGGGCGTCGTCGTTGAAGGCGGCGGGGTCGCCGTCCTCGAAGGTCTCGGCCTCCTCGCCGGGGTCGATGACCTCCATGATGGCGCGCTTCAGGTAGCGGACTTCCACGCCGGGGGCGACCTCGAGCACGACATCGTCGCCGTCCACCTCGATCACCGTCGCGTACATGCCGGCCGTGGTGCGGACCCGGGCGCCGGGGCTGACGGTCCTCTGCTGCTGCGCGACCTGCTGCTGGCGGCGCCGCTGCGGCCGGATCATCAGGAAGTAGAAGCCGACGAAGACCAGCACGATCAGGATCGGGAACGTCAGCGCGCTGCCTGATGACTTGGTTGCCGCATCCGCGGCTGCGATAATCCCCATGACCGGGGCATCCTTCCAGTTGGTTCTGCGTGCGTGGTCGCGGCGGGGCCAACGACCAACTGCCGAAGTTTAGCTGCGCTTTGACCGCGCACCAACCAGGCTACGATTTTTTATCAGTGATCGTGACCTCGGCGCGATCTTGTTCGGGTCGGCCCTCGGTCAAACAGGGCTCAGTCAAACAGGCTGGGTGGTTCGGCTAGTGACGGGGGAGGCTCAAGTCCCAGATGCGCCCAGCCCGCGGCTGTGGCCACCCGGCCGCGCGGAGTCCGCGCCAGCAGACCGCGCCGGACCAGGAAGGGCTCGGCCACCACCTCGACGGTCTCCGCCTCCTCCCCCAGGGACACTGCCAGCGTGGACAGGCCGACCGGGCCGCCGCCGAACCGGCGGACCACCGCCTCGAGCACGCCGCGGTCGAGCCGGTCCAGGCCGTGCTCGTCCACTTCATAGAGCTCGAGCGCGGTCCGGGCGATAGTGGCGGTGACCACGCCGTCGGCGCGGACCTCGGCGTAGTCGCGCACCCGGCGCAGCAGCCGGTTCGCGATCCGCGGCGTCCCGCGCGACCGGGTGGAGAGCTCGGCCGCGCCCTCGTCGGTGAGCGTCACCCCGAGTAGCCCGGCGGACCGGCGGATGATGACCTCGAGCTCGTCCGGCTGGTAGAAGTCCAGGTGCGCGGTGAAGCCGAACCTGTCCCGCAGCGGAGCCGGCAGGAGCCCGGCTCGGGTGGTCGCCCCGACCAGCGTGAACGGCGCGATGTCCAGCGGGATCGCGGTCGCGCCCGGGCCCTTGCCGATCACCACGTCGACGCGGAAGTCCTCCATCGCCAGGTACAGCATCTCCTCGGCGGGCCGGGCCAGGCGGTGGATCTCATCGATGAAGACCACCTCGCCCTCGCTGAGCGTGGACAGCACCGCCGCCAGGTCGCCGGACCGCTCGATGGCCGGGCCGCTGGTGATGCGCATCGGTGCGCCGAGCTCCGCGGAGACGATCATCGCGATCGTGGTCTTGCCCAGCCCGGGCGGCCCGGCCAGCAGCACGTGGTCCGGCGGCCGTCCGCGCCGCAGGGCGCTGGTCAGGATCAGCGATAGCTGCTCCCGCACCCGCGCCTGCCCGACGAACTCGGTGAGCCGCTTGGGCCGCAGGGCGCTCTCGATGACCCGCTCGTCGGCGTCGGCCAGCGAGGACACCAACCCTTCGACCCCTTCGCGCTCGTCGCCCGGCCGGGCCCGGCGTGCGGCGAGCTCGGCTTCCTCGGCCCGGCGGAGGGTCTCGTCCTCGGTCATCACCGCTACTGCTTACTCAGCTTGCGCAGGGCGGCCCGCAGCGCCGTGGCCACGTCCACCCCGTCGCCGTTGGCCCCGCCGATCAAGCCCTCGTCCTCGAGCGCCGCGATGGCCTGGTCGGCGTCCCTGGCCGGCCAGCCCAGGTTCACCAGGCCGGACTGCACCTGGTCCCGCCACGAGGGGGCCCGCTGCGCCGCCCGGAGGGGCACGTCGCCGCTGTCGCCTGGCGGCCCCAGCCTGTCTTTCATCTCCAGCACGATCCGCTGCGCCCCCTTTCTGCCGATACCGGGAACCATGGTCAGCGCGCCGAGGTCCTCGGTCGAGACGGCCCGGCGCAGCGCGTCGGGCGCGTGCACGGCCAGCATGGCCAGCGCCAGCCTCGGCCCCACGCCGCTGGCCGTCTGCAGCAGCTCGAAGACGTTCCGCTCATCGTCGGAGCAGAAGCCGTACAAGGTAAGCGAGTCCTCCCTGACCACCAGCGAGGTGGCCACCTGCGCGGGCTCCCCCGGTCTGAGCGTGGCCAGCGTGCCCGGGGTGCACTGCACGCGCATCCCGACCCCGCCGACCTCGATGACGGCACCGTCCGGCGCCACGCCGGCCACCGTGCCGCGCAGATGAGCGATCATGACGGTTTCCCCTCTCGGCCAGCTAGGGCGGCCAGCCGCAGCCCCGCGCCGCCGCCGCGCCAGATATGACAGATCGCCAGCGCCAGTGCGTCGGCGGCGTCGGCCGGGCGCGGCGGGTCGGTGACCCGCAGCAGCCGGGTCACCATCGCCGTGACCTGGTCCTTGTCCGCCCGGCCGTTACCTGTCACGGCCGCCTTGACCTCGCTGGGCGTGTGCAGCGCCACCGGCAGCCCGCGGCGCGCCGCGCTGACGATCGCGACCGCGCCGGCTTGGGCGGTGCCCATCACCGTGCGCACGTTCTGCTGGCTGAACACCCGCTCCACGGCCACCACGTCGGGCCGGCAGGCGTCCAGCCAGGCCTCGATCCCGGTCTCGATCGCGAGCAGACGCGCCGCGATGTCCTCGTCGGCCGACGTCCTGATGACCCCGACCCTGATCATCGTCAGCGCCCGTCCCGGCGCGCCCTCGACCACCCCGATGCCGCACCTGGTCAGCCCGGGGTCGACCCCCAGCACCCGGAGCGGGTGCCGTGCGTATGACAAGCCCACCAGGCGCTCTCCGTCTTGGTCCGCGAACATCTGTTCGCCTTGAACCTACCGCCCGGCGGCCGGTGTGGCGCGTAACGCCCGCGGCGTGTCGGGGTTCCGGCGTACAACGGCCAGGCCGGTCACCCGATCAACGGCGGGTCAGAAGCCGTCCAGCATGTACGGGGTGGCGGCGAACGCGCCATCCAGGGCGGCGTCGGCGTCCGGGCTGCCGCCGTCGGCCAGGCCCGCCCGGCGCAAGGTGGCGACCGGCGTCCCCGCGTACAGCGCGGCCAGGCCACGGGCGTCCAGCGACAGTGCCGCCTGCCCGGCAGGGCACGCGGCGGCGGGGGACGAAGCACCGGGGTCCGTTCGGCGCCGGGAAAGACAGCCGGTGCCAGCCCGGACGGTCAGCTGCCACCGGCCCGAGTTGGCCGGCCGCAGGTCATCGGTGATATGCAATGGTACGGCGAGGTCCGTGGCGGGGAATCCGCGGGCCGCGATGGCGGCGGGGGCGTCGAGCAGGCGGAGCATCCAGCTCTCCCGCTCGGCGATGTTCGCGTCCTGTTCGCGCAGCATCCACCAGAGCGGATCGGACGGCCCGACCTGCGCGCGCACCGTCTCGGCCACCGAGGAGTTGGAGGCGGCCACCGCCCACAGCGCCCGGGTGGTCCCGGCCGAGGCCGCCACCACCCGCTCGACGAAGATCTCCTCGTGGCCACGGTGCCAGCGGTAGCCGAGGAACCCGTCCTGGGCCAGGTAGGCGTAGCGGTCCTTGTCGGCGTACCAGCCGGGGCGGGTCAGGTAGCGGCGCATGGTGGGCTCGTCCCAGGTGATCGGTCCGCAGTCGCGGGCGCCGGCGTGGACGCGGCCGAGGACCTCGAGCACCTCGGCGGCGTCGGCTGGGCCCGGGCGCCTGATGCCGGCGGCGGCTTTCGCGTCCGGCCGGGCCATCGCGGACAGCGCCCGGCTGGGCAGCACCACCTCGTGCCGGTGCCCGGCGATTTCCCAGCCGAGCGACCGGTAGATCGTCATCGTCGCCGGATACAGGACCGACAGCGGGTAGCCGCGTTCGGTCATGAGCCCGGCGAGCGCGGTCATCAGAGCGCGGCCGACGCCCTGGCCGCGGTACTCGGGCGCGACCTTGACGCCCGCGACCCCGGCCATCGGGACGGCCCGCCCGTGCCACCACTGGCGCATGTCGTGGTACAGCGCGGTGCCGACGAGCCGGTCGCCGTCGAAGGCCCCCAGGCACCGGCCGGCGGCCACGATGGGCTCGATCACCGGCTGGATCATCGCCTCGCCGGACGGCCCGAAGGACCGCATGGTCAGGTCGACGTATTCGTCCCAGCCGGCGTCGGGGGTGAGCGGACGGATGATCACGTCAGCGGTCAGCCGAGCTTCTCCATGATGTCGTCGGCGACCGAGTAGTTGGCGTATACGTCCTGCACGTCGTCGGAGTCCTCGAGCGCCTCGATCAGCCGGAACACCCGCCGCGCCTGCTCCTCGCCCAGGTCCACCTCGACGGTGGGCAGGAACGCCGTGTCCGCGGAGTCGTAGTCGATCCCGGCGTCCTGCAGCGCCTTGCGCGCCGTCACCAGGTCCGTCGGCTCGGATACCACCTCGAAGGACTCACCGAGGTCGTTGACTTCCTCGGCGCCCGCGTCGAGCACCGCGGTCAGCACGTCGTCCTCGGTGACGCCGTTCTTCTCCACCACGATCACGCCCTTGCGGTGGAACAGGTAGGACACCGAACCCGGGTCCGCCATCGAGCCGCCGTTACGGCTGAACGCGGTGCGCACGTCCGAGGCGGCCCGGTTCCTGTTGTCGGTCAGGCACTGCACCAGGACCGCGACGCCGCCGGGGCCGTAGCCCTCGTAGGTGATGTTCTCGTACTGGGCGCCGCCGGCCTCGGCGCCGCTGCCGCGGCGCACGGCCCGGTCGATGTTGTCGTTCGGGACCGAGCTCTTCTTGGCTTTCTGGATCGCATCGTACAGCGTCGGGTTGCCCGCCGGATCGCCCCCGCCGGTACGCGCAGCGACCTCGACGTTCTTGATCAGCTTGGCGAATAGCTTGCCGCGCTTAGCGTCGACCACCGCCTTCTTGTGCTTGGTGGTGGCCCACTTGGAGTGGCCGCTCATGTGTTGTCCTTCACAATGTCTACGAATAGCTGATGAATGCGCTGGTCCGGGGTTAGCTCCGGATGGAAGGCCGTGGCCAGCAGTGGCCCTTGCCGGACGGCGACGATCCTACCCGTGCCCTGGTCGGTTCCCAGAATGCTGACGCCCGGGCCGATCTGCTCCACCCAGGGCGCTCTGATGAAGACGGCGCGGAGCGGATCTGTGCTGTCGTCGAGCCCCGTCAGGGTGATGTCGCGCTCGAACGAGTCGACCTGGCGGCCAAACGCGTTCCGGCGGACGGTCATGTCGATGCCGCCATAGGTCTGCTGGCCTTCGGCTCCGTCGGTCAGCCGGTCCGCCAGCATGATCATCCCGGCGCAGGACCCGAACGCGGGCAGGCCGGAAGCGACGAGCTTGCGCAGCGGCTCGAGCATGTCGAAGGCGACGGACAGCCGCCACAGCGTGGTCGACTCGCCGCCGGGGACGACCAGGCCGTCGATCTGGTGGAGTTCCTCCGGGCGGCGCACCGGCGTGGGTCGTGCGCCGGCGGCCTCGAGCGCGCGCAGGTGCTCGGGGACGTCGCCCTGCAGGGCGAGCACACCGATGACCGGTCCTGCGGGCGGCGTCATCAATTCCTCCCTGTCTGGACATGTCTCGCGCGGTGTCTGGCGCGGCGCAAGCCGAGGCGGCGCCGCCCTGGGGCGGCGCAGCGCTAGCAAGGGGTCGACACGATTAAAACGCCGAGGCAGCGGCCTGTCTTCCCGGGATGTCCTGATGGCCCGGCGGCTCGCGGCTACCAGCCGCGGGCGGCGTAGTGCTGGTCCGGGGGCAGGGTCTCCAGGTTGATGCCGACCATGGCTTCGCCGAGGCCGCGGGAGACCTTGGCGACGACGTCCGGGTCGTCGTGGAAGGTGGTGGCCTTCACGATCGCGGCGGCGCGCTTGGCGGGGTCGCCGGCCTTGAAGATGCCCGAGCCCACGAACACGCCCTCGGCGCCGAGCTGCATCATCAGCGCGGCGTCGGCGGGGGTCGCGATGCCGCCCGCGGTGAACAGCACCACCGGGAGCCGGCCGGCCCGCGCCACCTCGGCGACGAGCTCGTACGGCGCGGCGAGCTCCTTGGCCGCGGTGAACAGCTCTTCGGTGGGCAGCCCGGACAGGCGCGCGATCTGCGAACGGATCGAACGCATGTGCCTGGTCGCCTCGACTACGTTGCCGGTGCCGGCCTCGCCCTTGGACCGGATCATCGCGGCGCCCTCGGCGATCCGGCGCAGCGCCTCGCCCAGGTTGGTGGCACCGCACACGAACGGCACGGTGAACTTCCACTTGTCGACGTGATGCGCCTCGTCGGCGGGCGTGAGCACCTCGGACTCGTCGATGTAGTCGACCCCGATGGCCTGCAGCACCTGGGCCTCGGCGAAGTGACCGATCCGGCACTTGGCCATGACGGGAATCGACACCGCCGCGATGATGCCGTCGATCATGTCGGGGTCGCTCATCCTGGCTACCCCGCCCTGCTGGCGGATATCGGCAGGCACTCGCTCGAGCGCCATCACGGCGACCGCGCCGGCGTCCTCGGCGATCTTGGCCTGGTCGGGCGTGACCACGTCCATGATCACGCCGCCCTTGAGCATTTCGGCCATGCCGCGCTTCACCCGTGCGGTGCCCGTGGCCGGCTGGTGCCCTTGCGGGGGGGTCTGGGGGGGGCGTCCCCCCGGGCCAGCATTGACAGTGGACACTCGGAACCTCGCTTGATCAATCGTGACTACTTATGAACATCGTATGGCCACCAGGCCGGGCGGTCGTCTGCGGCGAGGCCGGGCGGCCTAGAGGCCGAGGGGGGCGCTGCTCTTCTCGGCGACCAGGGAGTCGTCCATCTCGAAGAACTCGGGGGCCTTGGCCTTGCCGGATAGGCGCAGCACGCGGGCGAGCGGGCGCCGCCTGGCCTCCCGGGTGGCCGCGACCATGTTGTTGTAGAACTTCCGGGCCAGGAACACCTGGTGCGCGGCCGCCTCGACCTCGGCGAGGAGTTCGTCGGCGCCTTCCTTGCCGGTCAGCGAGGCCCGGAAGCCGGGCTGGCTGAACGCGGCGCGCAGCGCGCGGGTCAGGTCACTCTCGGCCAGGTCGCGCGGGCGGTCGCCGCTCTGTTGCCCGGGGGGGACGACCCCCCCGCCCCCCGGAATGCTGCGAGTGCCGTGCACCGCAGCGGCCAGCAGCAGGCTGGTGGCCGGGTCGAGCAGCCCGGAGGTGGCCAGTTCCAGGGCCACCGAACTGCGCCGGAGCAGGGTCACGTCCAAGGCGGTGCGGGCCATCTCGACCCGGGCGTGCAGGCGGTCGATCCGCCCCGCGCGCCACGACACGTACACGCCCGCCAGCAGCGCGGCCGCCACCACGATGACGATGTCGGTGATCATGGCAGGCCGTCCGGGGGGAAGTCGCTGCCGGACGCCGTGACGGCGACCGGGGTGCTGCCGAGGACGACCGTCTCGTAGACGCTGAACACGGCGCGGGCGACGACCGACCAGTCGTAGTCGGCCACCGCGGCGAGCGCGGCGGCGGACAGCCGCGCCCGCCTGGCCGGGTCGTCCAGCAGCCGGCCGGCCGCCCGGGCCAGGTCGGCGGCGTCGCCGGTGGCGAACAGCTCCCCCGCCTCGCCGCCGCGCAGCACCTGCCGGAACGCGTCGATGTCGCTGGCCACGATGGGCACGCCGGCCGCCATCGCCTCGGCGGTCACGATGCCGAACGACTCCCCGCCGGTGTTCGGCGAGCAGAACACGTCGACCGAGTGCAGGACGCGGACCTTGTTGTCCTCGCTGACCTGCCCGAGCAGTACCACCCGGTCACGCAGTCCGGCGGGCAGCCGGTGCAGCACCTCCTCCGCGTCCGAGGCCGGCCCGGCCATGAGCAGCCGCAGCCCCGGGCGTTGCGGGCCGAGGATCTCGAACGCCTTGAGCAGCACGGCCAGGCCCTTGCGCGGCTCGTCGAGCCGGCCGAGGAAGCCAATCGCGCCGCCCGGTCCCGGCCAGCCCGGCAGCGGGTCGGCCTTACGGTAGCGGCGGGTGGCCACTCCGTTCGGGATGACGACGGCGTTGCCGCCGATGTGCTCGACCAGCGTGGTCCGGGCCGCCTCGGACACCGCGATACGGCCGTTGATCTTCTCCATCCCGGTGCGCACCACCGGGTAGGTGACCAGCAGGATGCGGGACCGCGGGATGGCGGTGTGCACGGTGGCGACGATCGGTCCCGAGGCCACCCAGCAGGCCAGCAGCGACAGGCTCGGAATCTCGGGCTCGTGCACGTGCAGCACGTCGAACCCGCCGTCCCTGATCCAGCGCCGCACCCGGCTGACGGACAGGAAGCCGAACGACAGCCGCGCCACCGACCCGTTGTAGGGCACCGGCACCGCCCGGCCTGCGCCGACCACGTAGGGCGGCAGCGGCGTGTCGTCGTCGGCCGGGGAGATCACTGAGACCTCGTGCCCCTCCTCGATCAGTTCCTCGGCCAGGTCCCTGATGTGCTGCTGCACGCCGCCCGGCACGTCCCATGAGTACGGGCAGGTGATCCCGATCTTCATGACCCGCTCCGGGGGGCCGGCACCCGGGGCGGCGGCAGCCGGTCCGGGTGATGTGGGGCCAGGTCGGCGGTGAAAACCCGCTGCAGCATGTGCCAGTCCTGCGGATGTTCGGCGATCGCCTCGGCGAACACCCGGGCCATCTGCTGGCTCATCGCCGCGACCTTCTCGGCGCGGGTGCCGGTCTGGGGCACCGGGATCTCGTCGTAGATGCGCGCGCCCCAGTCGTCCCCGTCGAACCACGTCGCGGTCGGCATCAGCGCCGCGCCGGTGTGCACGGCGAGCGCCGCCGTGGCGGCGATCCGTGCCTTCTCCCCGAATATCTCGACCTCGACTCCGCTCTCCTTCAGGTCGCGGTCGCTGACCAGGCAGACCAGGCCGCCGGCGCGCAGGCGCTGAGCCAGGGTCCCGAACGGGCTGCCGCCGCCGGTCAGCGGGAGCACTTCGAACCCCAGAGCCTGCCGGAACTGCACGAAGCTCTCGTACACCGACTCAGGCCGCAGCCGCTCCTGGACGGTGGTCAACTTCCCGGCCCCGCGGGCGATAACCCAGGCCCCGGCCTGCTCGAAGTTGCCCATGTGCGGCAGCGCGACGATCACGCCCCGGCCGGCCTTCAGGCAGGAGAACAGCGCCTCCTCGCCCGGGCCCTGGAAGCGCATCCCGGTCACGAGCCGCTCGATGGGCGTCACCGACAGCCGGAACACCTCCAGCCAGTACCTCGCATAGGACTGGAGCGCGGCCCGGGACAACGCGCGCAGTTCCTTGCCGTCCACCTCGGCGGTGCCGTTTTTCCAGCTGAGCACGCGGCGCAGGTTGGCCTCGAGCACCTGGACCTTAGGCCCTTGCCGGCGCCACGCGATGTCGGCTACCGCGGAGAAGACCCGCCACGACCACGACCGCGGGAAGCGGCAGATCACCTTCCAGCCAAGCTGGTACGCGACCCCCGTCAGCCGTTCGCCCAGTGCCAGCCGGGGGGGCCGGCCCCCCCTGTCCCCCCCGCTGGGGCGACGACTCAGTACGGCCACCGCTCACCTTTCTCAGGCATGCTGATCCCCGCCATCCCTAACCGGCGGAGAGCCACCCTGATCTCCGGGAGCCTTCGCTGCCTTGTATACCGCGTGCACGCGCTGCCAGAAAGTGAAGGCGCTGCCGGCCGCCAGCGCCCAGAGCCCCACGCTGAGAATGTACGGCACGCCGAGCCCGGAAACGCCGACGGCCACCAGCGAAATCACCATCCGCTCGGGCCGCTCGATCAGACCCACGTCGCAGCGCAGGCCCAGGCCCTCGGCCCGGGCCTTGACGTACGACACCAGGTTTCCTGCCACCAGGCAGAACAGCGACACCCCGGCGAGCAGCGGGTTGTGCCCGCCGAGCATGAACCAGATCACCAGGCCGCTGAAGATGCCCGCGTCGGCGATCCGGTCCATCGTCGAGTCCAGGAACGCGCCCCAGGTGCCGGTGGTGCCCTTCATCCTGGCCAGCACGCCATCCAGCATGTCGAGAAACACGAAGATCGTGCAGGTGAAGGCGCCGGGGAACAGCTCGCCGAGGGGGAACAGGCCGAGCGCCCCGCCGACCACGCCTACCGTGCCGATGACCGTGATGGCGTTCGGCGTGACGGGGGTGCGCGCGAGCACCTTGCCCACCGGGGTGAACAGGCGTGTCATGGCGGGCCGCAGCACGTTCAGCATGGCCGTCCGATCCTACCGCCGGGCTGAGCTTGAGTTTTCTGCCGCCGGGTTGAGCTTGCATTTCCGGCAACCGGGGAGATTCTCTCCGTGGGGCTTGTGGACACGGTACTCGCGGGTTAAGGCTGGTCGTGCGCAGCGTTGGCCCCCGGGGGACGACCCCCCGGACCCCCCGCAGCGACAGGAGCTATCGCAAGGAGGCGAACCTCAGTGGCAGGAACAGGCAGTGGGGCGGGAGGAGCCGCGGGCAGGGCACCGGCGGCCGATCAGGTACGGAATGTTGTTCTGGTCGGCCATTCTGGGACCGGGAAGTCCAGCCTGGTCGAGGCACTGCTCGCCGCGACCGACACCATCCAGCGCCCGGGCAGCATCGAAGAGGGCACCACGGTCAGTGACTTCGACGAGGTTGAGGTCAGGCAGCAGCGTTCGGTCAACCTGACGCTCGCGCCGATCGTGCACAACGGCATCAAGGTCAACCTGCTCGACACGCCCGGCTACGCCGACTTCACCGGGGACCTCAGGGCCGGGCTCCGCGCGGCCGACTCGGCGCTGTTCGCCGTCTCTGCCACCGACGGCATCGACGGCGTGACCAGGATGCTGTGGGAGGAGTGCGCCGCGGTCGGCATGCCGCGCGCAGTCGTCATCACCAAGATCGACCACCAGCGCGCCGAGTTCCAGGCGACGCTGGACGCGTGCCGTGAGGCCTTCGGCGATGCCGTCGCGCCGCTGTACCAGCCCGTCGGCGAGCCGGTCACCGGGCTGATCGGGCTGCTGTCCCAGAAGCTGTACAGCTACGCGGGCGGCGAGCGCACCGAGGGCGCCCCGGCGGCTGACGACCAAGACCGCATGTCCGAGCTGCGGAGCGAGCTGATCGAGGGCATCATCACCGAGAGCGAAGACGAGACCCTCATGGACAGGTACCTGTCCGGTGAGGAGATCGACCCCAAGGTGCTGATCGAGGACCTGGAAAAGGCCGTCGCGCAAGGCAGCTTCTACCCGGTGCTCGTCACCTCCGCGCCGCAGAAGATCGGCATGCTCGAGCTGCTCGAAGTGATGACCGAGGCATTTCCCTCCCCTGCCGAGCACCCGCTTCCCGAGGTCACCACGCCGGACGGCAAGCCGGTCACCGCCCTGTCCTCCGACCCCAAGGGCCCGCTGCTTGCCGAGGTGATCAAGACCACGTCCGACCCCTACGTCGGCCGGATCAGCCTGGTCAGGGTGTTCTCCGGCACGCTGCGCCCCGACGCCTCCGTGCACGTGTCCGGCCACGGCCGCGCCGCCCGCGGTCACGAAGACCACGACAACGACGAGCGGGTCGGCGCGCTGACCACACCGCTGGGCAAGCAGCAGCGTCCGGTCACCCAGTGCGCGGCCGGGGACATCTGCGCCGTGGCCAAGCTCGGTACCGCCGAGACCGGCGACACGCTGTCGGACAAGGACCGCCCGCTGCTGATGGAATCGTGGTCGATGCCCGAGCCGCTGCTCCCGGTGGCGATCGTGGCCAAGTCCAAGGCCGACGAGGACAAGCTCTCCCAGGCGCTGTCCCGCCTGGTCGCGGAGGACCCGACGCTGCGGCTGGAGATGAACGCCGAGACCCGGCAGCTAGTGCTGTGGTGCATGGGCGAGGCGCACGCCGACGTGCTGCTCGACCGGCTCGCCCACCGGCACGGGGTGGCGGTCGAGACCACCGACCTGCGGGTTCCGCTGCGAGAGACGATCGCGGGCAAGGCCCAGGGGCTGGGCCGGAACGTGAAGCAGACCGGCGGTCACGGCGAGTTCGGCATCTGCCACATCGAGGTGGAACCGCTGGCGGATTCGGGCGGCTTCGAGTTCGTCGACAAGATCGTGGGCGGGGTGGTGCCGCGCCAGTTCATCCCGTCGGTAGAAAAAGGCGTCCGGTGGCAGATGGAGCAGGGCGTCACGGCCGGCTACCCGATGACCGGGGTCCGGGTCACCCTTTACGACGGCAAGGCGCACTCGGTGGACTCCTCCGACATGGCCTTCCAGAAGGCTGGCCGGGCGGCGCTGCGGGACGCGGTCGACAAGGCGCAGCCGATGCTGCTCGAGCCGGTCGACGAGGTCTCCGTGCTCGTCCCGGACGACTACGTGGGCGCGGTGATGTCGGACCTGTCCTCGCGTCGCGGCCGGGTCCTCGGCACCGAGCCGGTGGGCGTCGGCCGGACCCTGGTCAAGGCGGAGATCCCGGAGCTGGAAATCACCAGGTACGCCATTGACCTGCGTTCGGTGTCGCACGGGACGGGATCGTTCACGCGTTCCTACCTGCGCCACGAGCCACTCCCGTCACACCTGGCGGCCAAGGTAGCCGCCGACTCCAAGCCCGACTAGCACTTCCGATTCATGTGGATGTGGCAGCGTACTGAATCTATCCAGCACGTTGCCACATCCATGGGTTCGGGTGGCATGCTGGTGGGACTGAAGGGATGTCCGGGGAGGGAGGGGCTGGGGGCGGGGGCTGGGCGCAGGGACGGGGGCTGTCAGGCGGCGGGGCGGGGTCGGGCTGTCAGGCGGTGGGCCAGGCTTCGGCGAGCAGCTTGCGGGTGTCGGCGAGGAGCTGGGGCAGCACGCGGGTGTGGCCGACCACGGGCAGGAAGTTCGTGTCGCCGCCCCATCGGGGCACCACGTGCTGGTGCAGGTGAGCGGCGATGCCGGCGCCGGCCACCGAGCCCAGGTTGATGCCGATGTTGAAACCCTGGGCGCCGGACGCCTGACGCAGCGCGCGGACCGCGCGCTTGGTGAATTCGGCGAACTCCGCCGTCTCGTCGGGGGTCAGCTCGGTGTAGTCGGCCACGTGCCGGTACGGGCAGATCAGCACGTGGCCGGCGTTGTACGGGTACAGGTTGAGCACCGCGTACACCAGGGCGCCCCGGGCGACGATCAGGCCTTCCTCGTCGGTCAGCTTCGGTGCGCGGTCGAACGGGCAGCCCTCGTCCTCGCCCGGGCCGGACGGCTTGTTCTCGCCCTTGATGTAGGCCAGCCGGTGCGGCGTCCAGAGCCGCCCGAACGCATCCGGGACCCCTGCCAAGCCCTGGGCCTCAGGCGCCCCCTGGGAATCGGGTGACGCCTGAGACGCTGTGCTTGCTGGAGACACCGGGCTTGGTGGGTCCGTGTCGGGCACGGGGCCTACACCTGGACGCGGTCGCGCACCGCGGTGACGATCTCCGCGATGGCGTCCGCCACCGGGACGCCATTCTTCTGTGACCCATCCCGGTAGCGGAACGACACCGCTTCCTTCGCCACGTCGTCGTCGCCCGCGATCAGCATGAACGGCACCTTCTGCCGCTGCGCGGTCCTGATCTTCTTCTGCATCCGGTCGTCGCTCGCGTCCACCTCGACGCGGATGCCCTGCTCACGCAGGCTCGCCGCGACCTTCTCCAGGTAGGGCACATGCGCGTCGGTGACCGGGATGCCGACCGCCTGGACCGGCGCGAGCCACGGCGGGAAGGCGCCCGCGTAATGCTCGACCAGGATGCCGAAGAACCGCTCGATCGACCCGAACAGCGCCCGGTGGATCATGTACGGGCGCTGCCGCGAGCCGTCCGCAGCCTGGTACTCGATGCCGAACCGGTGCGGCTCCTGCAGGTCAACCTGCAAGGTGGACAGCTGCCAGCGGCGGCCGATCGCGTCCCTGACGTGCACGTCGATCTTGGGCGCGTAGAACGCGCCGTCGCCCTCGGCGACCACGTACGGCAGGCCCGAGGAGTCGAGCGCGTGCGTGAGCGCGGCCTCGGCGACGGCCCATTCCTCCGGCTCTCCGACGTACTTCTCCGGCCGGGTGGACAGCTCGGCCTCGAACTCGGTCAGCCCGAAGTCACGCAGCAGGCCGACCACGAACGCCAGCAGCGACGCCAGCTCGTCCTGCAGCTGCTCCGGGGTGCAGAAGATGTGCGAGTCGTCCTGGGTGAAGCCCCGGGCGCGGGTCAGGCCGTGCACCACCCCGGACTTCTCATACCGGTAGACGGTGCCGAACTCGAACAGCCGCAGCGGCAGCTCCCGGTAGGACCGCCCGCGCGATGCGTAGATCAGGATGTGCATCGGGCAGTTCATCGGCTTGTTGTAGTAGGTGGCCCCGTCCAGTTCCATGGGCGGGAACATGCCATCGGAGTACCACTCCAGGTGACCGGAGGTGATGAACAGGTCTTCCTTGGTCAGGTGCGGGGTGTTGACGAAGTCGTACCCGGCGTCGGCGTGGCGGCGGCGCGAGTAGTCCTCCATCACCCGGCGGATGATGCCGCCCTTGGGGTGGAATACCGGCAGGCCGCTGCCGATCTCGGCCGGGAAGGAGAACAGGTCGAGCTCCGCGCCGAGCTTGCGGTGGTCGCGCTTCTCGGCTTCGGCGAGCATCCTGACGTGCTCGTCCTGGGAGTCCCGGGACTCCCAGGCGGTGCCGTAGATCCGCTGCAGCTGCGGGTTCTTCTCGCTCCCCCGCCAGTAGGCCCCGCCGGTGCGCATCAGCTTGAACGCCGGGATGGCCCGGGTGGTCGGCAGGTGCGGGCCGCGGCACAGGTCCTTCCAGCACAGCTCGCCGCTGGCCGGGTCCAGGTTGTCGTAGATGGTCAGCTCGGTCCCGTCCCCCGAACCGACCTCCACCGACTCACCCGATTCGAACTGCGCTGAGCCAGCCGCGTGCCCCTTGAGCCCGATCAGCTCGAGCTTGTACGGCTCGCCGGCGAGTTCTTCGCTGGCCTGCTCGTCGCTTGCCACCCGGCGGGAAAACCGCTGGCCCTGCTTGACGATCCGGCGCATCCTGCCCTCGATCGCCTTCAGGTCCTCCGGGGTGAACGGCTTGTCCACGTCGAAGTCGTAGTAGAAGCCGTTCTCCACCGGCGGCCCGATGCCCAGCTTGGCCTGCGGGAACAGATCCTGCACGGCCTGCGCCATGACGTGCGCGGTCGAGTGCCGCAGGATGTAGCGGCCGTCGTCGCTGGCGATGTCCACCGGCTCGACCAGGTCGCCGTCGGTGACCTGGTAGGCGAGGTCGCGCAGCTCGCCATTGACCCGAGCCGCGATCACACGGCCGCCGGAGGCGTCGGCGCCGAGTGCCTCGCCCGCCGTCGAGCCAGCCTCGACCACATGCTCGCTTCCGGCGAGGGTGATACGAGGCTGCTGGCTGGACACGGTGGGCTCCTTTTCTATCGGCGGGCAGGACTGGTTACCCGATGCTACCGGGGTGCAGGCGTAAAGCGTGCGCGAGTATTCCCCAGGCTCGCGGCAGTCTTCCCGAGGCTAGCGCCGGGGCGGGCGGTCGTCGCGCACGAGCCCGGCGCGGCGCAGAGCGTCGGCGAGCGCGCCGTCCGGAGTCTTCGGCTCGGCGTCCCTGGAACGCCCGGAGCCGCCCGGGGCGGAGCGGGGGCTCGCGCCCCGGCCCGTTCGGGATGTATCGCCTGAAGAGCGGTCCTCGGGCCGCCCGCGGCCGCCGGCCGGGCGCGGACCCTTCGCCCCTTCGTCGTCCAGCCGCAGGGTGAGCGAGATCCGGTGCCGGGGGATGTCGACGGAGAGCACCTTCACCCGCACTACGTCGCCGGACTTGACCACCGAACGGGGGTCGGAGACGAAGTTGCGCGACATCGCCGACACGTGCACCAGGCCGTCCTGGTGCACGCCGATGTCGACGAACGCGCCGAACGCGGCCACGTTCGTCACCACGCCCTCGAGCACCATGCCGGGCTCGAGGTCCCCGAGCTTCTCCACGCCCTCGGCGAACGTCGCGGTGACGAACGCCGGGCGGGGGTCGCGGCCCGGCTTCTCCAGCTCGCGCAGGATGTCGGTGACGGTCGGCAGGCCGAACCGGTCGTCGGTGAACTTCTCCGGGCGCAGCCCGCGAAGGACCGCGGTCTTGCCGATGAGCTCATCGGCTGGGCTCCCGGTGGCGGTCAGGATACGGCGGACCACCGGGTAGGCCTCGGGGTGCACGCCGGACGCGTCGAGCGGATCGTCGCCGCCGCGGATGCGCAGGAACCCGGCGCACTGCTCGAAGGCCTTCGGGCCGAGCCTGGGGACCTGCATGAGCTGCTGGCGGGTCCGGAAGGGGCCCTCGGCATCGCGGCGGGTCACGATCGCGGTGGCCAGGTTACTGGTGACCCCGGAGACGCGGGCCAGCAGCGGCTGCGAGGCGGTGTTCAGGTCGACGCCGACCGCGTTGACGCAGTCCTCGACCACGGCGTCCAGCGAGTGTGACAGCTTGCCCTCGGCCACGTCGTGCTGGTACTGGCCCACGCCGATGGACTTGGGGTCGATCTTGACCAGTTCGGCCAGCGGGTCCTGCAGCCGCCGGGCGATGGACACCGCGCCGCGGAGCGAGACGTCCAGACCGGGCAGTTCCTCCGAGGCGTAGGCCGAGGCCGAGTAGACGCTGGCGCCCGCCTCGGAGACCACGACCTTGGTGAGTTTCAGCTCGGGGTGGCGCTTGATCAGGTCGGCGGCCAGCCGGTCGGTCTCCCGTGAGGCGGTGCCGTTGCCGATGGCGACGAGTTCGGCGTGGTGCTGGCGGGCCAGTTTCGCCAGGACGTCGATGGCCTCGTCCCAGCGGCGCTGCGGCTCGTGCGGGTAGATGGTGGCGGTGCCGAGCACCTTGCCGGTGGGGTCGGTGACCGCCACCTTGACACCGGTCCGGAAGCCCGGGTCCAGGCCGATCGTGGTCCGCGCGCCGGCCGGCGCGGCCAGCAGCAGGTCACGCAGGTTGGCGGCGAACACCCGGACCGCTTCGTCCTCGGCCGCCTGCCACAGCCGGACCCGGATGTCCACGCTCAGGTGCATCAGGATGCGGGTGCGCCAGGCCCAGTGCACGGTGGCCGCTAGCCATGGGTCGGCGGGACGTTTTTCGTCGCGGATGCCGAAACGCTCGGCGATGCGCGCCTCGTTCTCCGCGTCGTCGCCGCCCGGGTCCAGGGTGAGGTCGAGGATCTCCTCCTTCTCGCCGCGGAACAGGGCCAGGATCCGGTGCGAGGGCAGCCGCGAGAACGGCTCGCTGAACTCGAAGTAGTCGGCGAACTTGGCGCCGTTGCGCTCCTGGCCGTCGCGGACTTTGGAGGTTAGCGAGCCGCGCGCGGCCATCGACTCGCGCAGCCCGCCGAGCAGGTCCGCGTCCTCGGCGAACCGCTCGACCAGGATCGCGCGGGCGCCGTCCAGGGCGGCGTTCGCGTCCGCGACGTTCTTGTCCTGATCGATGAAGTTCGCGGCCTCGGTGTGCGGGTCCCGGCCGGGGTCGCTCAGCAGCAGGTCGGCCAGCGGCTCCAGGCCCGCCTCGCGGGCGATCTGCGCCCTGGTGCGCCGCTTCGGCTTGTAGGGCAGGTAGAGGTCTTCCAGCCGGGCCTTGGAGTCGGCGGCACGGATCTGGGCATCCAGCTCGTCGGTCAGCTTGCCCTGGGCGGTGATCTCCTTGCGGATCGCCTCCCGGCGCTCGTCGAGTTCGCGCAGGTAGTGCAGCCGCTCCTCGAGCATGCGCAGCTGCGCGTCGTCGAGCGTGCCGGTGGCTTCCTTGCGGTACCTGGCGATGAACGGCACGGTCGCGCCGCCGTCGAGCAGCTCGATCGCGGCGCTGACCTGACGGACGGCCACGCCGAGCTCGCCGGCGATCCGCTGGTCCACTGACTGGTTTTGCGTCACCAGAGCTATTGTGCCAGCGGCCGGCCGTGAAAAGGCGCGGGTGCCTGGCCTCAGGCGCGCGGGGCTGGCGAGATCCGGGCCGGGGTGACCAGGACCGCGACCCGCCGCTCCTCGGCCATCACCCGGTCGTAGGTGTCGAAGTCGTCGTGCGTCCCGCCCGCGGCGGTGAAGATCTCGCGCAGCAGCAGGCGCAGCCGCTCGGCGTCGACTTCGGGCAGCGGGTCGTCGGGCCCGGCCAGCTCCACCGGCCCCTCGACGGCGGCCCACTGCCAGCCCGCGCGGATGACCACGGTAGCCCGCGGCCGGGCCCGCAGGTTGGCCAGCCGGGCCGCGTCACCCCGGCTGACCAGGCCGACGACCTGGGCACCGGTCACGGGATGCGGGAGCACGCCCGCGTTCACCACCGACGACTGGATCGTCCCGTCCGGCCGCAGCGTGGACACCACGCACAGACCGTGATCGCCGTCGACCAGCCGGGCGAAGTCCTCGAGTCCGCTCACGGGTGCAGCGTAACCCGCCGCGGTCGTGTGCGAGGCTCGGTGTCGTACATCCCGGCGCCCGAGCTTGGAAGCATGGTGATGATCGATGTCGAGCCCGAACGAGTGGGTCAACGCCAGGCAGGCCGCCGGGGAGCACCGGATCATCCACGCCGCCCTGCTCGACGACGAGGTCCGCCCGCACAACGAGCGGTTCCGTGCCGCGGCCCGGGTGCGGCCCGGGGATCGGGTGCTGGACATCGGCTGCGGCGCCGGCCAGTCGACCCGTGAGGCCGCCCGCGCCGCCGCCGGCGCCGCCATGAGGGGAGCGCCCTGGGGGTGGACCTTTCGGCGCAGGCGGTCGAGCGTGCCCGTCAGCTCAGCGAGCAGGAAGGACTGCGCAACGTCACCTACCAGCAAGCCGACGCCCAGGTCCACCGGTTCCCGCCGCGGCATTTCGACTTGTGCATCAGCCGGTTCGGCACGATGTTCTTCGCCGACCCGGTCGCCGCGTTCACCAATATCGGGACGGCGCTGTGCCCGGGCGGCCCGGCTGGTGATGCTGGTCTGGCAGGCCCGCGACCGCAACGAATGGTCCACCGCGGTCCGCCAGGCCATCATCGGCCCGGACGCCCTGCGCCCGGGTCAGTCCGCGCCCGGCCCGGATCCATTCGCGCTCGGCGACCCGGCCGTCGCCCGCGGCATCCTGGCGGCGTCCGGCTTCGCCGAGGTCGGGTTCGCCGACGTGGACGAGCCGGTCTACTACGGCCCGGACCCGGCCGTGGCCTACGACCTGGTGCTCGGCCTGCGGGACCCGAAGGACCTGCTGGCCGGCCTGGACGCCGCGGCCGCCGGGCGGGCTCGGCAGCGGCTGCGCGACACCCTGGAGGAGCACGACACCGGAAGCGGTGTGTTCTTCGGCTCGCGCGCCTGGATCATCACCGCCCGCCGCCCCTGACCGCCCGTCGCCCGCCGTCGCTGACCGCCGGCTCGAAGGAGAGCAGCACACGGTCCTCCACCGGGTGGTAGCCCAGACGCTGATACAGGGCGTTGCTGGTGGGATTGGCCAGGTCGGTGTAGAGCACCACCTCCCGGACGCCGGCCTGCCGCGCGGCCTGGCTGACGGCTGCGGTCGCGGCGCCCGCGTAGCCGCGCCCGCGCAGTTCCGGGGGCGTATAGACGGGACCCACCCGCACCATCCCGGCCACCACCCGGGTCCGCCCGGAAACGGATACCGGCACGCCGTCGGCCTGCCAGACGGTGAGGCCGCCGTAGCCGAGACGCTCGTCCACCACGGCCCGGTGATCTTGCCCGGGCGGGTCGCCGACCTCGCGGGTGAACGCGTCGAACCACCCGGCCAGCAGGTCCCGGTCGGTTCCGGCGGCCGGCCTAGCGGTCCCCTCGGGACCGTGCTCGGGCCAGATGAGCTCGCCGAGCCGGAACAGTCGCATCCGGCGGTGCACCGCGGCCGCGTCCCCGGTGCGGTCCCGCCAGGCCGCCGCGAACGCGTCGGCCGCGTCCTGGCCGGCGTTGACGCCGCGGATCCGGCGGCCGACCGCGGCGAGGTCACAGGCGAGTTCGGCGGCGGCGTGCGCCGTCATGCCGGACAGCATGGCGGGGAAATCGGGCGTGTGCATGAACGCGGCTCCGACGGGACCCGGGCTGGCCTGCCACCAGCCGAAGAGCGGCTCGGCAGCGGGGCCGGCCGGGGCCGGGGCGGCCGCCATGATCCGGAGGTTCTCAGTCACCGTCAGCATCACGGAGTTGCGGGCGGGCTCGGTACGCAGGAACTCCCCCGCCGCGGCGAGGAATCGTCCGGTATCCGCGGTCATGAACCAGCTCATCCGGTCATGGTTTCATCCGGCGCGGGTAGGAGCGGAGGATGCGGGACGAATCAGCGGCGTCGGCCGAGGCGGGCACGGGTCAGGCGGGCACGGGTCAGGCGGGCACGGGTCGGGCGGGCACGGGTCGGGCGGGCACGGCCACGGCCGCGGACGCGGCGTTCGGCGTGGACCTGCACCAGGTGCTGGCCGAGGACGCCGCCGACCTGGTCTTCTCCCCCGCGAGCGTGGCCGGTGTGCTGCGGCTGGCCTGGTGCGGAGCGCGCGGCCAGACGGCGGCCGAACTGGCCCGGGCCCTGCACCTCGACGGATCCGCGCGGCCGGAGGACGTGGTGGCCAGCGGCCTGAGCCTGGCAGCCGCCGGGCGGAACGGCGGGTCCGGCCGTGAACCCGGCCGCGGGTCCGGTGACGCGGCTGCGACGCTCCGGGCGCCAGTCAGCGTGTGGGTCCAGTCCGGATTCCCGGTGCGGGCCGAGTTCACCGCCCGGCTGCGGCAGGCGGCAGCCGCGTTCGCCGACGCCGATTTCGCCGCCGCACCCGAGGCGGCGCGGACCGAGATCAACCGGGTGATCGCCGAGCAGACCGCGGGCAAGATCCACGGACTGCTGCCGCCCGGCGCCATCGATTCGCTGACCAGGCTGGTGCTCGCCAGCGCGGTGTACCTGAAGGCGGCGTGGGCGCAGCCTTTCCCCGAAAGCGCGACGGCCGACGCACCGTTCTACCCCGATGGACCGGACCGCCCGGGGCTGACCATTCCGATGATGCGGGGCACCGCACCGCGGCCTTACCTGCGCGGCGACGGCTACCAGGCGGTGCTGCTCCCCTACCGGGACATCAGCCTGGCGATGGCCGTGGTGCTGCCCGACGGGTCGCTGACGGCACTGCGGCCGAAGGCCGCCGCGGCCGGCCTGGGCGGCCTGCTGGCCGGGGCGGCCAGGCACCAGGTCACGCTCGAGCTGCCCAGGTTCCGGCTGGAGGCGGCGTTCAACCTCATCCCGGCGCTGCGACGGCTGGGCGTCACCGCGGCCTTCGGTGACGACGCGGACTTCAGCGGCATCACCGACGCCGAGCCGCTGCGGATCGGCACGGTGGCGCACAAGGCCTACATCGACGTCGACGAGAATGGCACCGAGGCCGCGGCCGCCACCGCGGTGGCCTTCACGCCGCTGACCGCATTCCGGCCGCCGCCGCCGGTCACGATGCGGGTAGACCGGCCGTTCCTGTTCGCGATCGTCGATACCGCGACCAGCCTGCCCTTGTTCCTCGGCCAGGTCAGCCGCCCCGGCACCGGATGATCAGGGACCGGGCTCGTCCGGGGCGGTCATCAGTGGCCTGCCCGATCTGGCGATCATCGCCGCCATCATCGGACGCCGGCCCGCCGAGGCGGAAGAAGTCACCCGCTTGCGCAGCGTCATCACCGCGCTGCTCGAACAGCATGAGGAGGAAGCCCGGTGAGGACCTGCCCGCGGATCCGGCGGAGCGAGACGATCTGCTGCTGCGGATCATGGGGAGCCCAGACGACAGGCAGATCGACGGAATCGGCGGAGCGCATCCGCTGACGTCCAAGGTGGCGGTGATCTCCCGGTCCGTTCGGCCTGATGCGGACGTTGATTACCTGTTCCTGCAGGTTGGTGTCGACCAGGCCACGGTCTCCGGCCGGCAGAACTGCGGCAACCTGCTCGCCGGGGTCGGCTCGTTCGCGATCGAGCGCGGCCTGGTCGCGGCGTCGCCGGTACGGATCCACATGGTCAACTCGGGCAGCGTGGCCACCGCCAGGCCCTGGTTGTCGGTGACGACGCCGATCCGGCCGTACGGGCTGTCCCTGATCGGCTGTTTACGCTGGCCATCCATTTACACTGGGCATCCATGTACGCCAAGACCAACCCCCGGGCGGGGCGCCTCACGCCGCGGCAGAAGCGTATCTTCGCGATCGCCGCAGTCACGGTGATCGTTGTGTTCGGCGGCCTGACCGCCTGGGGTGTGCTGGCGCATGACTCATACGGGGGTTCGGCGAACGGCTGCGTGAACCTCACCGTGCCGAACTCCACCGGGGGGTCCACGCTGCACTACTGCGGATCGCAGGCGCGGTCGTTCTGCCAGGCCTCGTACCGGTCCCAGGACAAGGTGTCGCTGCTGGCCCGGCCGCAGTGCGTGCTGGCCGGCCTGGGTCCCTCCGCGGACCCCAGCGCCGGGGCGTCCAAGTAAGCGTCCGCGAGGCCCAGCTTCATCAAAGATCCACGATGATGGTGACAGGGCCGTCGTTGGTCAGGGAGACCTTCATGTCGGCGCCGAAGACGCCGGTCTCCACCCGGGCGCCGAGGTCGCGTAGCGCCTGGACCACGGCGCCGACCAGGGGCTCGGCCACCGGCCCCGGGGCGGCGGCGGACCAGGACGGGCGGCGGCCCCTGGCCAGCTCCGCGTAGAGCGTGAACTGGCTGATCACCAGCAGCGGCGCGGCTACGTCGGAGCAGGATTTCTCGCCGTCGAGAATGCGCAGCCCCCACAGCTTGGCGGCGAGCCTGGCGGCCTGCTCGGGGGTGTCGTCGTGGGTGACGCCAACCAGGACGAGCAGCCCGGGCTCCTCGATCGCGCCGACCACTTTCCGGTCCACGGCCACGCTGGCCCGGCTCACTCGCTGTACCACTGCCCGCATAGCACGGCAGAGTACCCGGCGCGCGGCGCGGGCAGGAAACAGGCAGACTGCGTGCATGACGGTCTTTACGGAACACAACGACGTGAACCCCGTGGTCGCCGAGGTCGTGCGTTCGGGCTTCACCGAGTCGCGGCACCGCGGCGCGGTCGCGGGCCTGGCCGCCGACGGGACCCAGGTAATCAGCGCGGGACACACCGCGGTGCCGCTCTTCCCCCGGTCGGCGAACAAGCCACTGCAGGCGGTGGCCATGCTGCGCTGTGGGCTCGAGCTGGACGGCGAGCTGCTGGCGCTGGCCGCGGCCAGCCACTCGGGCGAGGATTTCCACGTCGACGGGGTCAGGAAGATCCTCTCCGGCTCCGGGCTGACCGAGGATGACCTGCGCTGCCCGCCCTCCTGGCCGGTCGACCCCGAGACCGCGCGCCGGCTGATCGGCCGCGGCGAGGGCATGTCCAGGATCCGGATGAACTGCTCGGGCAAGCACGCGGCGATGCTGGCGACCTGCGTGCAGAACGGCTGGCCGACGGGCAGCTACCTGGACCTGGAGCATCCGATGCAGCAGGCCATCCGGCACACGGTCGAGGAGCTGGCCGACCAGCAGGTGCCCGCCGTGGGCGTGGATGGCTGCGGCGCACCGCTGTTCGCGCTGACGCTGGCCGGGCTGGCGCGGGCCTTCCGGGCTCTGGTGGTCGCGGCACCCGGCACGCCCGGGCGCCGGGTCGCCGACGCCATGCGGAGGCACCCGGAGTGGACCAGCGGCAGCAGCCGCGACGAGCGCCGGCTGATGGACGCCGTACCCGGACTGCTGGTGAAAGGCGGCGCCGAGGGCGTCGACGCGTTCGCGCTGGCCGACGGCAACGGGGTCAGGGCCGGCGCGGTCAAGATCGACGACGGGGCGCACCGGGGCCGGACCCCCGTCACGGTGGCGGCGCTGCGTCTGCTCGGCGCCGTCGTCCCCGAGGAACTCGCCACCGTCCCCGTCATCGGCGGGGAAGCTCAGGTAGGCGTCATCCGCGCGGTCAGCTTCTGATCGCCCGCTGGCAGGTTCGCGTCCCGCTCGAAACACTTCGCGCACCTCATCGACGCCCTGGACGCCGAGTTCCGCCGCCTGCGGGCCATAGGATGACGCGGTGAGCAAGAAGCACAAGGCGCGCCGCGGCGCGCCAGCGGGCCAGGCCGCGACCAGCAAAGCACCGGCCAGCAAAGCACCGGCGGGTCAGGCAGCGGCGGCCGGCGCACCGGCCGGCCGCGGCCGGACCGAGGCGGACGCGATCGTCGAACGGGTGCTGACCAGCCTGTGGACGGCGATCGCGTCGGGCGACCCGCTGCGGGCCGAACTCGAGACCGCGACCTGCATGGCGATCCCGTACGTGGCGGGCCAGCAGGACCCCGATGAGGTCGAGTCGTTCATCTCCACCGTGCTGGTCGACGGGGCGGCCCGGCACCGCAGCCCGGACGGCGCCGCGCTGCTCCGGCTGCTCATGGCGCTGGGCACGCAGGGCACTAAGCGGGCGGCCAGCCGTGCGCTGGCCGACCTGACCGGCGCGGGCATCTACCCGCCGGAGTGGGTGACCGAGATCGGCAAGGTGACGCCCGGCCAGGCCTGGCGCCGGTACGACGTGTTCGGTGACGACGAGGCCGTGGCGGTGACGTTCGGCTACGGCGAGGCCGAACACGGTATCGTGGTGCAGGTCGACCTGGCCGGGATCCCGGTCGCCACCGCGATCGGCGTGTCCTCTGATGCGGTCCGCCTGATCGAGGCCCTCAGCGGCAACGACGAGGAGTTCGACCGGTCCGAGCAGATCAGCCTGGCCGAGGCGCGGAGCCGGCTGCACCGGCCGCTGGACCGGGCCAGCCGCGACCCGAACCCGGGCCTGTCCCCCGACAGCATCGCGTACCTGCCGGTCGCCCGGTCCCGGATCCGCCGCCTCCCGGCCGAGGACAGTCAGCCAGGCAAGGATGCGGGGCATGCCGGGGATGCGGGGTCCAGCCCGGTGTTCACCGCGGCCGACCGCGCGGCCGCGGTCGACGAGTTCATGAAGAGCCCGCAGGCGGCCGAGGCCGTCGCGGCCGACGAGGAGTCCACGCGGTTCTGGGCCGAGGTGCTCACCGGCTACAGCGGCCGCATCCCCGGCGAGCCGCCCGCCCAGGTAGGCCCGCGCAAGCTCGCGCACATCCTCCTGGGCCACGTGCCGAACACCTTCGTCCTGTCCCCCGCGCAGCGCGGGCACCTCGAACCCGGGGTCACCGCGTGGGTCCGCTGGTCCGCAGACCGCCGGGAGCTGGGCGAGGCCGGGACCGCGGTGCTGACGGAGCAGCTGGCGAGGGTGCTCAGCCGGTTCGGCGAGGCCTACGACGACCCGGACGCGGTGGCGATCCGCGGCTACGCGTCCGGCCTGGCCGCCAGCGACGCCGACGTCTCCTGGCTCTCCGAGGGCGTGGGCCGCCGGATGTTCGCGCTGCCGTTGCCGGAGCGGCACGCTCCGCTGGACCTCGCGGACCCGGCCGACCGCCGCCGCCTGGTCCAGGACGAGTTCGGCGGGTGCACCCCGCCCTCCGGCCTGACCAGCGAGGAATTCGCGGACGCCGCGTACCGCGTGATCGAGGAAATATGGCGGGACGAGGACAGCCCGCTATTCCACGTGGCGAGCGAGATGTTCGCCGAGGGCCTGTCCCGGCACGACATTATCCACCGGCTGGCCGGGGAAGCGGCCCCGACGACGGGCTCATCGCTCATCCGATGAGTTCTCCGGCGTCGTGTCGTTCTACTGGTGTGACCGATGGCTGCTTCACACAAGGACGGTGACACGATGAGCTACGCCGAGGTAAACGGCCTCTCGCTGTACTACGAAGAGCACGGTTCGGGCCAGCCGCTCATCCTGCTGCACGGCGGGTACGGCACTGGCGAGATGTTCGGCGCGATCCTTCCGTCGCTGGCCAGCGGGCACCGAGTGATCACGGTCGACCTGCAGGGGCACGGCCGGACCGCGGACGTGGACCGCCCGTTGCGCTTCCAGACGATGGGCGATGACATCGCCGCGCTCGTCGGGCACCTCGGCCTGGCGCAAGCGGATGTGATGGGCTACTCCCTCGGCGCCGCGACGGCCGTGCGGACCGCGATCCAGCATCCGGAACTCGTCCGCCGCCTGGTGATCGTCTCGCATCCCGCCCGGCGGGACGGGTGGTTCCCGCAGAGCCTGGCCGGGTTCGACCAGATGGGACCGGCGTTCGCCGAGGCCATGAAGCAGTCGCCGATCTACGAGGTCTACTCCCGCGTCGCGCCCCAGGTGGAGGACTGGCCCGTGCTGGTGGACAAGATGGGCACGCTGCTGCGAGAGGACTACGACTGGTCGGCGGAGATCGCGAAAATCACCGCCCCGGTGATGCTGGTCTACGGGGACGCCGACTCGGTGCGGCCAGCGCACATCGCCGAGTTCTACGCCCTGCTCGGCGGCGGGCTGCGCGACGCGAACTGGGACGGTTCGGCACGGCCCGTGGCGCGGCTGGCCATCCTGCCGAGCCATACGCACTACGACATCTTCAGCTCGCCCGACCTGGCCAGCGCGGTCATCCCGTTCCTCGATGCGGCCTCGCTCGAGCCGCCCGCACCGTTCGGTCAGTAAGCCCACCGAGCCGGGCGGGATCTCGTCACCGCCACGCGGGCGGGTCGTACGGCGATTCGGTCCACAGCGGAGGCGCGCCGTAACCAGGCGGGCGGCCGTACCCTGCCGCCCCGCCGTACTCCTGGTCCTCTTCCGGGCCGAACGACCAGGATCTTTCTTCCCAGTCTCCCGGCATGCGGGCGTACGGCGGCGCACTCATCACGGCGGGCCGCCAGTGACGCCCGCGCGAGCCGCTTCTCGGGGATTTCGGGACAGCCCGGCGGCGTGAGGACATCCTGAGCACGAACACCAGCACGGCCACGAACACGCAGCCGGCGGCCACCCCGGTGATCACGATCTCTTCGAGGGTCATGCCCGCCGGTGACGGCAGGCCCGTTGACGGCCGATGGGCGGCCGGGTCCGGGCCGCCGAGCCCGTACCGCCCGGCCGCCGCCCGGCCCGCGGGGGTAGCCAGCCACGCCCTGAACCTCGCGTAAACCGGATCGGCGGCCGAGGCGCGGACGGGATAGACGGACGCGTTCACGGCCCGGGCCAGGTTCACGATCCCGTAGCCGTATCCCGTGTTCGGCACCGGGCGGCCGAACCGGGTCGCCGTGCCGATCAGCCGCCGGTCCACCTCAAACCAGGGCATGTGCGGGTACCGGGACCTGATCAGCGCCGCCGCCCCCGCGGTCAGCGCGGCCGAGAAGCTCGTCCCCGCACCCGTCGTGGTGTACCTTCCGTCTCGCCCCACGTAGACCATGTGATCCCCGGGCGCCGCGACCGCCACGTACGGTTCCCGCGTACTGCCGCGCCACAGGGATCCGTCCGGCTCGATGCCTCCCACCGCGAGCACGCCCGCGCACGACGCCGGCTCGTCCGGCCCGGCGTAGCGGCGGGCGTCACCCGAACTCGCGATCAGGACGACGTTGTGCCCGAGTGCGTACGCGACCGCGGCTTGCAGGACCGGATCGCAACTGGCCGGGGAGGTTTTCCCGATCCCGAAGGGCATGTCGATGACCTGGGCGCCGTGCGCGACCGCGTACCGGATTCCGGCCGCCGCCGTCGACACCGAGGCGGGGCCCGAACCGCCCACGGTCACCGGCAGGATCCTGGCCTGTGGCGCGATGCCCACGGTGCCGGTGCCTGCGCCCTGCCCGGCGATCACCACCGCCATGGCCGTGCCGTGGCCGTCCTCGCCGATCTGGATGTCGGTGTCCCCGTTCCCGCCGGTCCCGGTCAGGTTGGCGCCCGGCAGCACGACGCCGCGCAGATCCGGGACACTAGCCTGAACGCCGCTTTCCACCTCGGCGACGGTGACGCCCGCGCCCTGAGTCAGCGGCCACACCTTCTGCTGCACCTGCCAGCCGGCGAACCACCACTCGCCCGGGCCGGGGGTCAGCTGGACCCGCGTGCGCACCGGCGGCTCGGCCCGGGCCGGCCCGGCGGACAGGGACAGCCCGCACGTCGCGAGCAGGCCTGCTGCCGCCATGGCGCCCAGCAGCCGCCGGCGCGGCGCCGGCGCACGGCGCCCAGCCGGGCATGGCCCCTTCGGACCCTTCGGCCCCTTCGCCCCCTTCGGCCCCTTCGGCTTCTGGTCATCCGCCGCCATGAGACTCGCCGCCTTCTCCGCGTTTACCGGGCCATACATCCTCGATACGGAGTGCTAGCCGGCCCGGCTCAACGTCCCGGGCGCGGGTAAGGGACCGGTAATAACCCGGCACCGGACGGCGCGGCCGCTTAGAGCAGGCTGTCCCAGAGGTGCCCGGCAGAATGACCCGCAAGCAGATCTCACCGGGGCAGGACGGCGCACAGCCGGGCCAGTGCCGTGGTGTAGGCATGCTCGGGCGGGCGGCCGTAGCCGATCACCAGGCCGGCCCGGCCGTCGCCCGCGCCGGCGCGGTAGCGTTCCAGCCCGTCCAGCGCCAGGCCATGCTGGCGGGCCCGGGTGAGGACGGCATGCTCCACGGTCGTTCGGGACAATTCGAGCACCGCCTGCAGGCCCGCGGCGATGCCGGTGACGTGCCAGCCCTGGCGGCGCAGGGCGGCGGCCAGCCGGTCCCGGCGGCGCCGGTAGGCGAGCCTGGCCCGGCGGATCTGCCGGTCGTAGCCGCCCGTGGTGATGAACTCGGCCAGCGTCAGCTGGTCAAGCGCGGACGGCCCGGCGGCGAGCTCCGCCGTCACGGCGTCGAGCAGCCGCGGCGGGACGACCAGCCAGCCGAGCCGCAGGCTCGGCGCCAGGCTCTTGCTGGCCGTCCCGGCGTAGATGACATGGTCCGGCGCGAGCGTCTGCAGCGCGCCTACCGGCTGCCGGTCGTAGCGGAATTCCCCGTCGTAATCGTCCTCGATCACCAGGCCGCCCCAGTCGGCCACCTCCCGGCGGCGCCGCGGATGCAGGGTCACGCCCAGCGGGAACTGGTGCGCCGGGGTCAGCAGCACCGCGTCCGCGCCGGCCGCCGCGCCGATGACGGCGCCCATGCCGTCGACCGGCAGCGGCCGCAGGCGCAGGCCCTGCCCGGCGGCGATGTCGCGGTGGGCCTGGTGCCCGTAGGCCTCCACCGCGAGCGTGCTCGCGCCGGCCGAGCGCAGCGCGCGGCTGATGCCGGCCAGGCCGTGCGCGAAGCCCGCGCAGATGACGATGTGCGCGGGATCGGCGGTCACGCCCCGGGCCCGGGCCAGGTAGTCCGCCAGGGCCGCCCGCAGCTGCGGCAGCCCGCGGGGGTCCGGATACCCGAGCAGGTGATCGGGGGCGGCCGCGAGGACCTTGCGGGCCGTCGCGAGCCAGGCCCGGCGCGGGAACGCGGACAGGTCGGGCACCCCGGCCCGCAGGTCGTAGCGGGGCATCGCCAGCTCGGGCCGGGCCGTCACTCCCGCGCCCGGCTCGGGCGCCTGGCGCGGCGCGACGGAGGTCCCCGATCCGGTCTGCGCGGTCAGCCACCCCTCGGCGACGAGCTGGCTGTAGACCTCGGCGACCGTGTTGCGGGCGACGCCCAGGTCCGCGGCCAGGGCGCGCGATGACGGCAGCCGCGTACCGGGGCGGAGGCGGCCTGCCCGGACCGCACCGCGCAGCGCGTTCTCCAGCCCCGCGCGCACCCTGGTCCCGGAAAGGTCCAGGTGCAGGTCCACGCCGCTCAGTCCGGCCCGCCCGGCTCTCGCGGGGCCCCGCGGCCGGGCGTCTCCAGTTCGTTTGGCCCATGTTTCTGCCATAGAAATGGATCTTATCTTGGGCCGCTTAGGACCGTAGCGTCGGTGTTATGACGATCACCAACGAAACCGCGCAGATCCCCGTCCGCCTAGCCTTCGACTCCTTCGCCGCCGGGTACTCACGCGCGATGGCGCACCTGGACCAGGCCGCGACCAAGGAACTGGACAAGGCCGAGATCGACCCCAAGCTCCGCGAGCTGATCCGGATCCGCGCCTCGCAGCTCAACGGCTGCGCCTACTGCATCGACATGCACAGCAAGGATGCGCGCGCGATCGGCGAGACCGAGCAGCGCATCTACGGGCTCGCCGCCTGGCCGGAGACCCCGTACTTCACCCCGCGCGAGCGCGCCGCGCTGGCATTCACCGAGGCGGTGACGCGGCTGTCGGACACGCACGTCCCCGACCAGGCCTACCAGGACGTGGCCGCGGAGTTCAGCCCGCAGGAGGTCGCGGCGCTGGTCAGCCTCATCGTCACCATCAACGCCTGGAACGCCATCAGCGTCAGCACCCGCGCCTGGATTCCCGGTTCCTACCAACCGTGACGTTTCCCATGATCACGAAGACTTTGGTATCGAAAAAAGTACCGAAGTCTTCGTGATCATGAGGGCATGGGCGCAGCGAGGGCGGGATGAGGGGGTGGGGGTGGGGGTGGGGGTGGGGTGGGGTGGGGGGTGGGGGTTAGCTGGTCAGGGGGGCGGGGTGGGGGCGCCAGCTGGGGCGCTGGGGGTGGCCGGGGAGCTCGATGCGGCCGCCGGCCCAGAGCAGCGCGGTCCAGGGGTCGGATTCGGCCAGGTCGGCGGGTGCCTGCGGGAAGATCCGGGCCAGTACGCGGCGGCACACGTCGCGGGGCGGGTCGAGGCTGAGGCCGAAGCCCTGGGCGATGTCGTTGCCGTGCAGCAGGGCCTCGTGGCAGCCCATCCCGGCGAAACCCTCCGGGTCGGTCATCCCGCCCGGGTGGTACGCGCGGACGTGCGCGCGGGAGGTGCGCACCATCGAGGCCAGGACCCGCCCGCCGGTGACGGCGAACTCAAGCACCTCGGCCGGCGAGGCGTCCTTCTCGGCGGTCGCGATGGCCCGGACATAACGCCCCGAAGGCTGGACCGCGAGCTGCCAGGCGTAGGACAGCAGGCAGTCCCCGATGTGTTCGGCGGTATGCCAGCAATCCCATTCCAGGGTGCCCGCCCGCACCGACCAGTCCCGGTCAGTGATGGGCAGCAGCCCGCTCATCATGCATGAGATCACGCTGTCAAGGTCATCGGCGGTGACTGTCATGGTGCTTTCGACCCTACGGTCATGACAGGCCGAGCACGAGCGGTTCACCAGGAGTCATGACAGACATGACTCGCACGGTGATGCCGGAGAATCACCACGCAGGAGACCGGTCAGGAACCGTATTCGTCGTGGCGGCGGACCCAGAACTGGGGGTTGCCCCCGGCGGGTTCGTCGCGGCCCTTGGGGGTGAGATCGATGAACTGGTAGGCGCCGTTCACCGCGTCGATCCCGCGGGCGTACGTGGAGTACGTGTGGAACACGCGGCCTTGCTCGTCCTTCGCGAAGACGCTGATCCCTTCGCGGTCCTCGAAGCCGGGATCGGATCCGTAGTTGAAGACGGCCGCGTGGCTGGCCACCTCCTCAGGGGTGAACGAGGCGCCGAAGTCATAGTTGAAGTCCGTCTCGCCGGATGAGACCCAGCGGAAGGACCAGCCCATCCGCTGCTTATAGGCGGCGATCTGCCCGATCGGCGCACGGGAAACCGCGCTGAACGACACGTCCCGGGCGCGCAGGTGGACGGGCGTGCCGTCGAAGTTGTCGGCCCAGAACGAGCAGTGCGGGCACCCGGCGTCCCACTCGGGCGGGTACATGAAGTGGTACACGACGAGCTGGCTGCAGCCGTCGAACAGGTCGGGCAGCGTCAGCTTCCCGTCCGGCCCGCCGAACACGTAGTCTTTGGTGACCTCTTCCCACGGCAGCTCGCGGCGTTCTCGGGCCAGCGCCTCGCGCTGGCGGCTGAACTCTTTCTCCCTGGCCAGGAACGCCTTGCGAGCTTCGGTCCAGTCGGCGTGGGACACGACCGTGTGCTTGGTTTCCATCGGACCTCCCGGGTTGATGTTCAATTGGCTCGTTGAATATCTCACCACGGGACTGCTAAGGTCAACCAGATGATTGAACATTCACCGTCGAACCGGGCGCGGCTGGACCAGACCTACGCGGCGCTGGCCGACTCCACCCGGCGCGGGATGCTGGTGAGTTTGCGGCAGGGCCCGGCGCGGATCACGGACCTGGCGGCGCCGCTGCCGATCTCGTTCGCCGCGACGGCCCGGCACGTCGGCGTGCTGGAGGCGGCCGGGCTCATCGAGCGCGAGGTACGCGGCCGCGATCACTGGCTGACGGTCCGCTCGGCCGGCCTGCGGCCGGCCGAGGAGTGGATCGCGGAGCAGGTGTCGTTCTGGTCGCTGCGCGCGGACGCGCTGGCGGCCCGGCTGGAGCGCCGGAACCGACCCGCAGACCAGCCGTGACCGGCTCCCGGGTGGCGGTGGTGCGGCGGGTACTGCCCGCTCCCCCGCCCGTCGTGTTCGACGAGTGGCTCGACCCGGTCGGCATGACCGAGTGGATGTGCCCGCGGCTGGCCCGGGCGGTCAAGGTCGTGCTGGAACCCTCGGTCGGCGGATCGCTGCGCATCGACATCGAGGACAGCGGGTCCTCGCTGTACGTCACCGGCCAGTTCATCGAGCTGGACCGGCCACGGCGGCTCCGGTTCAGCTGGAGCTGCTCGGCCTGGGCGGATCCTTTGGTGCAGAGCGAGGTCACCGTGCGCCTGGAGGAGCACGGCACCGGCGAGACGCTGATGACCATCGAGCACGAGCAGCTTCCGCTCGACCAGGCCGACCCGCACCAGCGCGGCTGGGGTGCGATCGCGGTGCAGCTGGGCACGGCGCTCCGGGCCCGGGGCTGACCACCGCGGCGGCTCGAGAGTGGGACCGGGGCAAGCACCCAGGCCGTTCGGGATGAAATCCTAGGGGTGCGGCGGGTCAGCGGCGCCGCGGAGCTGTGTCTTAAGTTGGGCCTTGACCTCGACCTTGAGGACCTTCCCCACCTTGGACCGAGGGAGGTCGGGCCAGACCTCGATCTGCTTGGGGGCCTTCACGCTGCCGAGGCGTTCCTTGACGAAGGCGCGGACCTCGTCCTCGGTCACGCTCTGGCCGGGGCGGAGCTGCACCACGGCGGTGACACGTTCGCCCCACTTCTCGTCGGGCAGACCGATGACCGCGCAGTCCTGCACGGCGGGATGGGCCAGCAGGACCTGCTCCACCTCGGCCGAGTAGACGTTGAAGCCGCCGGTGATGATCATGTCCTTGGCGCGGTCGACGATGAACAGGTAGCCGTCCTCGTCGAGGTAGCCGATGTCCCCCGTGTGGTGCCAGCCGTGCCGCGCGGCGTCCGCCGAGGCGTCCGGGTTCTTGTAGTAGCCGGCCATGATCAGCGATCCGCGGGTCACGATCTCGCCGCGCTGGCCCGGGCGGAGCAGGTGGCCCTCGTCGTCCATGATCGCGACCGTGGTGAGCGGGGTGGGACGCCCGGCCGAGGACAGCCGCTCCCGGGCGAGGGAGCCGTCGTGGTGGAAGTGTTCGGCGGGGGCCAGGGTGGAGATCATCATCGGGGCCTCGGACTGGCCGAACAGCTGGCCCATGACCGGGCCGATCTTGGTCAGGGCCTCTTCCAGGCGGCTGGCCGACATCGGGGCCGCGCCGTACCACAGGCACTGCAGGCTGGCCGTGTCGGTCCCGGCCAGGCCTGCGTGGTCCAGGAGCATGTAGATCAGCGTCGGCGGCAGGAACGTGTGGGTGATCCGGTGCCGCTCGAGCAGGGCCAGGAACTCGGCCAGGTCCGGCTTGGGCATGATGACGATCTCGCCGCCGAGCGTCATGACCGGGAAGCACAGCACGCCGGCCGCGTGGGTAAGCGGCGCGAGAGCCAGGTAGCGCGGGCGCGGCCGGAACGGGTAGCTCATCAGCGTCAGCGCGGACATCGTCTCGATGTTGCGGCCGGTGAGCATCACGCCCTTGGGCAGGCCGGTGGTGCCTCCGGTGCCGACGAGCATCACCATGTCGTCGGGAGGCGGTTCGGACTGCCAGGGCTCGGCGGGCTCGGGGCCGGTCCACAGGTCGAAGGGGGTGGCGTTGGAAGGCTCCCCGTCGAGGCAGACCAGGGTGGTGAGCTTCGGCAGGTTGGGCAGGATCTTGGCGACCAGCGGGGCGAAGGCGACCTGGAAGATCAGGCACCGGCAGTCGAAGAAGTCAAGCAGGTCGCGGTTTTCCGCCGCCTCGTTGCGCGGGTTGACCGGGCACCATACCGCGCCCGCCCGGGAGATGCCGAACACGCAACTGAACGCGACCGGGTCGTTTCCCGACAAGATCGCGACTTTGTCGCCGGGGGCGATCCCGGAGCGGTCGAGCGCGCGGGCGATCCGCCATGACAGCCGCTGGACCTCGAAATAGGACAGCGTGCGCCCGGCCGTGGTCAGGCAGGGTGCCTCCCCGCCCAGGGAGGCGCCCTTGTCGAGGTAGTCGATCAGGCGCACGCTCTGCCGCTGGTTCCTCTGTGAGCTCACATGCCCATGCCGCCGTCGACGGGCAGCCCGGCGCCGGTGATGAAACGAGATGCGTCGGAGGCCAGGAAGACCACGGCGTCAGCCATGTCCGCGACCTCGCCGAGGCGGCCCTGCGGGGTGAGCCCGACCACGGCGCCGACCGCCTCGGGCACGCTCGGGAACAGGCCGAGTGTCACCACGTCCTGGGCGAGCTGGTTGCCCATGTCGGTCGGGACCAGGCCCGGGTAAATGCAGTTCACCCGGACGGCGTAGCCGAGCTTGCCGGATTCCATGGCCGCCACCCGGGTCAGCCGGTCGACCGCCGACTTGGTCGCGGAGTAGACCGCGATACCAGGGAAGGCGATGGTCGCGGCGACCGATGCGATGTTGACCACAGCACCGCCGCGGCCTGCCGGGCCTCCGGGCCGCATGGCGCGGAAGGCGTGCTTGATGCCGAGCGCGGTGCCGAGGACGTTGACCTCGAGCATCTTGCGGATGTCGTCCGGGTCCAGGTCGATGACCAGCTGGGTGATCTCCACGCCGGCGTTGTTGACCACGATGTCCAGGCCGCCGAGCTCGGCGATCGTGCTCTCGATGCACCGCTCCCAGCTGTGGTCGTCGGTGATGTCCAGCGGGAGGAACGCGGCGTCGCCGCCGGATTTCTTGATCGCGTCGACGGTCGCCTGTCCGGGTTCCTCGCGGATGTCGCCGATGACCACCGCTGCGCCGGCCCGGGCCAGCGCCTCGGCCATCCCGGCGCCGAGGCCGCCCGCCCCGCCGGTGACCAGGGCCTTACGTCCGGTCAAGTCGTACACACTCATGCGACATCTCCTCCTCGAGACGGCCCTGGTCCCGCCCCTGTGCTAGCTTTACCCGGGCGGTGCGACGTAGGTCACACTGTCACGGAATCTGGACAGTCGTCAAGACTTTCTTGGACGGTTGTCCAGTTTGTTCTGGGCGCGGGCGGCGGCCCGAGATACAGTTGGGTTCGGGCCCGCAGAGCGCGGGCGTTTCCGGGCTGACGGGAAGTTGTGCCGTGACGGACGTGGACCAGGTGGCTCCGGCGGCTCCGGCGGAGACGAACCGGGAGCGGGTCTCCCGGCGCCAGGTGGACAAGTTCGCCGAGCGGCGCGCTCAACTGGCTGACGCCGCGCTGCAGACGCTGGCCGAACTCGGCTACGCCCGCACCAGCCTGCGTGAGATCGCGCAGAACTCCCAGTTCTCGCACGGCGTGCTGCACTACTACTTCAGCGACAAGGAAGACCTGATCACGCACTGCGTGCGCCAGTACGAAGCCGCCTGTGTGACGCGCTACGACGAGATCGTGGCCACGGCGGGCTCGGCGGAGGAACTCAAGGGGGAGTTCAGCGCGGCGGTGGCGCAGACGCTGGCGACCGACGCGCCGATGCACCGGCTCTGGTACGACCTGCGGAACCAGAGCCTGTTCGAGGAGTCGTTCCGCGCCGACGTGCTAGAGATCGACCAGCGCCGGGAAGAGATGATCTGGCGCGTGATCAGCCGGTACGCCTCGTTCGCCGGGATCGCGGTGCCCTGGTCGCCTGCGGCAGCGTACGCGATCCTGGACGGGTTGTTCCAGCAGGCCTTGCTGCACCATCTCGCCGGGAGCGAGGACGCGGCCGAGGATCTGCGGGCGAACGTGGTGCGTGTGCTTGACACCCTGGACGGGCGCGAGACGCCGGCGCGCTGGCCGCCTTAGGTCGAGGTCTGCGTATGCGCGGCGCTGCCAGCACGGACGGGCCGGCATGTGGACATGGTGCGGGTGCTCGATACCCTGGAAGGGCGCGAGACATCCGGCCTGAGCCGTTCGCGGCCCGATCCGACCGGAGCGGGTAAGCCAGCTTGCCGCCGTGGCCTGTTCCCGAGTAAACCCCTGGAGAACAATGCCCAAACGGGTTCGTCCCTATGGCTCTGCCGAGGACGCCGAGTTCGCCGGACTCGGCCGCAGCCGGGCAAGAGCCGCAGATGAGGACGTAAGCGAACTGGGCAGCACGACGACGATGCGGGATATCGCCGGCCAGGCCGCCGAGGCGATCCGCGAGCTCCGCGATCTGACCTCAGGCGGCACCGGCCTCGCGAGCCTCGACGACGCCCGCGAGGTCATCGCGAGCCTGGAACGGATAGGCCAGGACCTGCCGCAGCTGTGCGAGCAGCTCGCCCGGATCCTGGTTGTGCGGCGTGAGGAAGGGCAGGTCGCGGCCGGCACCGGCCAGGATCCCGACTTCTGGGTCGTCGAGGCGGTGGAGGCTCTCGCGTCGGCGGGCCAGGCCGCGGACATGATGACCGCGGCCCTGGCTCCGGCGGGTAAGACGGCGGGAGAGCTCAGGCCGGCGCGCGTCAAATCCAGATGACCTCAGATAGCCGAGCTGCTGGCCGAGCGGGATTATGCAGCGGACGTGGTTGTCCCAGCGTGCCTGGTCCCGCGGCAATAGCGACTGCCTTCGATTACCTTTACCGTCAGGGAGGTGGGCGGTGAGTGAGGGGAAGATCTCACCGCACGAGGCCCAGGAGCTTGATGCATGTTTCCGGGCTCATGCCAGTTACCTGTTCGGGCGTGCCTGCGTGCTGACCCAGGGCGATCAGGCGCTGGCCCATGACCTCGTCCAGGCCGCCTTCGAGGCCGCGGCCCGGACCTGGCAGGCACTGCGGGGCCTGGCCGAGGAGCAGTGCCGCGGCTGGCTGTACCGGACGCTGGCCACTATCGCGGTGAACGGCTTCCGCCGCGAGGCGGCCTTCCGCGACCGGCTGCCCAGGATCGAGGCCCTTTACCGGAAGATCCAGGTTGACCCGCTGGAGCAGGCCTTCTCGTCGATCGCGCTCGAGCGGTGCTGGCGGGTCATCCGGGGCCTGCCGCCACAACAGCACGCGGTCGCGTTGCTGCGCTTGGGGCTGGAAATGAAAGAAAGCGAGATCGCCGCGGTCCTCGGCATAGCCGAGAAAACGGTGAGCGTGCACCTGTACCGGGTGCGGTGCACGCTGCTCCTGCAGCTAGGCACGGACCACCCGTTTGATACCGGCGCCCCGGAAGGAGCATCGTGATGAGGGCCGGCGGTCGCGAGACAGGCAGCACACATGAGGACGCGCAGCTTTCGCGCCTCTACCAGCAGGTCACCGAGTTGCAGGGGACCCGGTTCGGGGGCGCCTACGACCTAGACAAAGGCCTGGAACGATACCGGACCTGGCTGGGCGACCACACGGATGACCGGGCGCCGCAGGACGCCGCCGAGATAGTGGCGGCCGACGCCGTCCTCGCCGACGCCGTCCTGCCGGACGCCTTCCCGGTGTCCGATGCGGCCCGTGCGCAGTGGAGCGGGGACCTCGCGGTCACCGAGCTTTATTCGCTGCACTACCGGGCCCTGGTGCGGCTGGCCGCCCTGCTGGTGCGGGACACGCCCACCGCCGAGGAAGTCGTGCAGGACTCCTTCGTCGCGATGCACGGCGGCTGGCAGCGGCTGCGCGACGCCGAGAAGGCCCTGGCCTACCTGCGGCAGGCGGTGGTGAACCGGTCCCGTTCGGTGCTGCGGCACCGCACGGTGGTCGACAAGAACCTGCAGAAGGCCCCGCCGGACATGCCCAGCGCCGAGCACGGCGCGCTGGTCCTGCTCGAGCGCTCCGCCGTGGTCGCCGCGCTGCGCGGCCTGCCGGAGCGGCAGCGCGAGGCGATCGTGCTGCGGTACTACGCTGACCTGTCCGAAGCAGAAATCGCGACCGCCATGGGAATCAGCCGCGGCGCGGTGAAAAGCCACACCGCCCGCGGCATGACCGCCCTGCGCGCAGCCCTGGAGCAGGAATGACGCCGCGAGCCGGCTCCGGGCCGGGGGACGGCCCGGACCGGGGACGAGAACCCTCGAACCCCTTGAACTTCGCCGAGTTCGTGCGTCTTGCCCTGCATGCCGCGGCGGACCAGGTCGAGCCGCGCGCGGATGGCCTGGCCCCGATACGCGCGAGGATCCTGGCCGGGGCCGCGTCCCCCCTGGCCGCGGGCGTTCGCGATAAGCCAGTACTGGCTGGGCCCGAAGTGAAGCCTGATGACGGAACGACCCCGGCCGGAGCACCTCGCGCTCATACTACGCCGCTACGCCGCTACGCCGCTGGCCACCCGGCAGGTGGACGGGATACCGCCGGCCCGTTCGGTACCTTCCTCGGCGCTGTAACACGGCAGACCTACTATGGGCGGTATGACCGAGCAGGCCGAGACGATCCGCACGGCGATCCTCACCGTCGATGACGACCCCGGCGTATCCCGCGCGGTCGCCCGGGACCTGCGGAGGCGCTACGGGGAACGGAACCGGATCGTGCGCGCCGAGTCGGGCCCCTCCGCGCTGGAGGCACTGCGGCAGATGAAGCTGCGCGGCGACCTGGTCGCGGTGATCCTGGCCGACTACCGGATGCCCGAGATGAACGGCATCGAGTTCCTCGAGCAGGCGATGGACATCTACCCTGGGGCACGGCGGGTGCTGCTCACCGCGTACGCCGACACCGGGGCCGCAATCGACGCGATCAACGTGGTTGACCTGGACCACTACCTGCTCAAGCCGTGGGACCCGCCGGAAGAGAAGCTCTACCCGGTGGTCGACGCGCTGCTCGACGCGTGGCTGGCCTCGGACCACCGGCCGGTGCCGGAGACCAAGGTTGTCGGGCACCGCTGGTCAGCGCGCTGCTCCGAGGTCCGCGAGTTCCTGGCGCGGAACCAGGTGCCCTACCGGTGGTACAACTCCGACGAGCCGGAGGGACAGCGGCTACTGGAGGCCGCTCAGGCGGACGGGCTAGCGCTGCCGGTGGTGATCACACCGGACGGCGAGCCGATGATCGAGCCCACCGACACCGAACTGGCCTCTCGGGTCGGGCTGGCCACCACGCCGTCCAAGGATTTCTACGACCTCATCGTGATCGGCGGCGGGCCGGCCTGGGCGCCGCGGTGTACGGCGCGTCTGAGGGGCTGCGCACCGTGCTGGTCGAGCGCACCGCCACCGGCGGCCAGGCCGGGCAGAGCTCACGGATCGAGAACTACCTGGGCTTCCCCGATGGGGTGTCCGGCGCGCAACTGACGGACCGGGCGCGGCGTCAGGCGACGAAGTTCGGGGCCGAGGTGCTGACCACGCGGGACGTGATCGAGCTGGACATCAAGGGGTCGGCGCGGGGGGTTCGGTTCGCGGACGGCACGACCATCGACGCGCACACGATCATCCTGGCCACCGGGGTGTCCTACCGGCAGCTGGCGGCGCCCGGGCTTTCCGATCTGACCGGGCGCGGGGTGTACTACGGGTCGGCGCTGACCGAGGCCTCGGCCTGCCTCGGGCAAGACGTGTACATCGTCGGCGGGGCGAACTCGGCCGGGCAGGCCGCCGTGTACCTGTCGCGACACGCGAAATCGGTGACGATCCTGGTCCGCGGGCCGTCGCTGGAGAAGTCGATGTCGTATTACCTGATCAAGCAGATCGCGGACGTTCCGAACATCTCCGTGCGGACATGTACCGAGGTCATCGCGGGCTCGGGCGAGGATCACCTGGAAAGGCTGACGCTGCGGAGCACCGCTTCTGGTGAGACGGAAACAGTGGACGCTTCGCTGTTGTTCTTGTTTATCGGCGCGGCGCCGCTGACCGACTGGCTGGACGGAGTGGTGGAGCGGGATTCCGCGGGGTTCGTGGTCGCGGGCCCGGACCTGTCGGTCGGCGGCGAGCGGCCGCGCGGATGGGAGCTTGACCGGATGCCGTACCACCTGGAGACCAGCGTGCCCGGGGTGTTCGTGGCCGGGGACGCGCGGGCGGAGTCGGCCAAGCGAGTGGCTTCGGCCGTCGGGGAGGGAGCGCTGGCCGTCATGCTCGTGCACCGTTACCTGGAGAAGCGATGAGCGCTGAAGTTGCCGGAGAAACTCCTGCTGGGCTGCTGACGTGCAGCGTGGATGAGCTGCGGACGCTGTTCCTGTTCGAGAAGCTCACCGACGACCAGCTGCAGTGGCTGTGCGAGCGAGGTCACGTCGAGCTGATCGAGCCGGGGCCCGTCTACGCGGAGGGCGCCGCCGCGACCTGCTTCTACGTCCTGATCGAGGGCACCGTGGTGCTGTCGCGCCGGGTGGGCACCGACGATATCGAGGTCGGCCGGACGTCAGACCGCGGGGTGTACTCGGGCGCCTTCACCGCCTACCTGGGTGACCGGGTGCCGCAGGTCTACAACAACTCGCTGAAGGCAATCGCCCCGTCGCGCTTCTTCGTGCTTGACGCTTCGGTCTTCGCCGAGCTGATGCACGAGTGGTTCCCGATGGCGGTGCACCTGCTCGAGGGCCTGTTCTTCGGCAACAAGAATGCCCAGCAGGCGATCGGGCAGCGGGAACGGCTGCTGGCCCTCGGCTCGCTGTCGGCGGGCCTGACCCACGAGCTGAACAACCCGGCGGCCGCGGCGGTGCGAGCCACCGCGTCGCTGCGCGAGCGGGTGGCCGGGATGCGGCACAAGCTGGGCATGATCGCCGGCGGGAAATGGGACCGGACTACGCTGCAGACACTGATCCGGCTGCAGGAAGAGGCGGCCGAACGGGTGCCGAAGGCCCTCGCGCTGGCACCGCTAGAGGCGAATGACCGGGAGGACGCCATCACGGACTGGCTCGACGACCACGGCGTGCGGGACGGCTGGGACCTGGCCCCGACGTTCGTGGCGGCCGGGCTCGACGCCGCGTGGCTCGATCATGTCGCGATGACGGTGGACCCGGAGGTCCTGGAGGGCGCGCTGCGGTGGCTGAACTACACCGTCGAGACCGAGCTGCTGATGAACGAGATCGAGGATTCCACCACCCGGATCTCGACCCTGGTCGGGGCGGCCAAGCAGTACTCACAGCTGGACCGGGCCCCGTACCAGGTCGTGGATGTGCACGAACTGCTGGACAGCACGCTGCTGATGCTGTCGGGCAAGATCCCACCGGGGATCGAGATCGTGAAGGAGTACCATGCCGGGCTCCCCCGGATCCCGGCCTACGCGGGCGAACTGAACCAGGTGTGGACGAACCTGATCGACAACGCGGTGTCCGCGATGAACGGTTCCGGGACCCTGACGGTGCGCACCGGGATGGACCGTGGCCAGGTGTTCGTGGACTTCTGCGACACCGGGCCCGGGGTGCCGCCGGAGATCCGGAACCGGATATTCGAGCCGTTCTTCACCACCAAGCCGGTGGGTGAGGGAACCGGGCTGGGGCTCGATATCTCCTGGCGCATCGTGGTGAACAAGCACCACGGGGATCTGACACTGATGTCGTCCCCGGGCGACACGAGATTCCGGGTGCGGCTACCGGTTACCGCGCAAGACGATGCTGTAGAGGAGAGCTAGATGAGCGAGATCGCGGGCATCGACCCTTCGGTACCGCCGAGCGGCACCGGGTGCGTTGAGTGCGAGGCCGCGGACGGCTGGTGGGTGCACCTGCGCCGGTGCGCGCAGTGCGGGCACATCGGCTGCTGCGACACCTCGCCCATGCAGCACGCGACGGCGCACGCTACGGCTACCGGGCACCCGTTCATCCGCAGCTTCGAGCCGGGTGAGGACTGGTTCTACAGCTACGACACCAAGGAGACCTACGAGGGGCCCGAGCTCGCGCCGCCGCAGCATCATCCCGTCGGCCAGGGCGTGCCCGGACCCAAGGGCCGGGTGCCGAGCGACTGGCAGCAGCACGTCCATTACTAGGCCGCGCGTTAGCTGCCCTTAGTTTCCCGACACCGATAACGGCGAGCCGGCCATGCCGACCCGCCGGGCTGAGGTAGCGTTTCATCGCTGAGTCGATAGACCCCCAGGTCGTTAAGCCGGCAGATCGCTGGATCGGCAGGTCGCTGGATCGGCAGGTCGCTGGATCGGCAGGTCGCTTGATCGGCAGGTCGCTTGATCGCTAGATCGGCTGAGGGAGAGGGACGATGGAGCCTGACGGGTCCGCGCAGGTCGCCGTGTTCGTGGATTTCGAGAACCTCGTCCTCGGCGCGGTCAAGGAGCTGCCTGACCAGGCGAATCCGGCGCCATACGAGGCGCTGACCCGGCTCTGCCGTGGTTACGGCAACGCTTCGGTCCGCCGCGCCTACGCGGACTGGGCCAACACGCGCTTCGGCAGTCACCAGGAGGACCTCGCGATGAACGGCGTGGATCTCATCCAGGTCGCCCGAGTCGGCTTCCAGAACAAGAACGCCGCCGACATCCGGATGGCCGTCGATGCCATGGAAACCCTGATCGTGCATCCGGAGATCAGCGTGTTCGTCCTGGTCAGCGGGGACGGCGATTACTCGCCGCTGGTACAGCGGCTGAGGGAGTTCGGCAAGTGGGTGGTGGGGGTCGGGACCGAGGCGAACGCCAGCCGGAAACTGGTCTCGGTCTGCTCGGAGTACAAGTACTGGGGCACGCTGGTGGCGGAGGTCGAGCCAGAAGTGCGCCCTGCGGTGAACGCCGCGTTCGACATCGGTACGACGGAGCAGCTCCTGGTCCGGGCGTTCGAGGAATCCAACGCCGAGACGATGACGGCCGGCGGGCTGAAGAGCAAGATGCTGGCGCTGGACGCGGCGTTCGACGAGCACAATTACGGGTGCCGGAGCTTCCGGGCGTTCCTGGCCATGCTGCCGCAGCGCGTCCAGGTCGTCGAGGCCGGCGGACCCGATATCACTGTCAAGCTGATCGAAGAACCGCGGAAGCCCGCGAGGACGAGAAGCCGAAAGTCCTCATCCCGCTCGAATAATTCCTCCACGGCGACCGCGAAGGCCCCCGAGGCCTAGAACACCGGTCAACCACACAAGGGCCTACGCGGATCGCTCGTCAGCCATCTGGCGGGCGCGCGGCGGTAGGTCCGGTCAGACGGGGATCAGCTCCACGTGGATGCCGGCGGCCTGAGCTAGGTCGCGGAGGTCACCAGGGTCTGAGGTGAGGATGTCGTCACCGTCCCTGGCCAGGCAAACCACCGCCGCGTCGATCGCGTCCGAGCGGCCGCTGCGGGCGAGCACCGTCCCCGCGCGGCGCCCCAGCAGATCATCGATCGGCGCGACGTCTACCCCGGCGAGCAGCCGGGCGACCGGAGCCTGCCTGCCGCTGCCGCCGCGCCACACCTGGCCGACGACCCCGCCGTTGGTTACCGGCGCGCGCCCGGACAGCCGCTCACGCTTCACCAGTGCCACGACATCGCGGTCCCCGCGTTCGACGGCGACGAACGCGCCCGCGTCCAGGACAAGCATCAGGTAGCCCCGCGGCCATGAGCGCCACCCGGATCACCGCGGACGACGACGGCGCGCTCTCGCGCCCGCCGCATGGCCCCGGCCATCTCGTCTTCGGTGATCTCGCCGTGCTCCGTCTCATAGCCGACGATGAACTCATCAAGCGCCCGGAGTCGGCGGTCATGTTCCACTTTCAGGCGCAGCGCATCGTTCACCCAGGCGCTGACGCTCTCGGCGCGGCCAGCAGTGACGGCGGCTTGGCTGGCTTCCACTAGATCAGCGTCCACTGTCGCGGACAACCGCCGCTTAGCAGTCATACAATCATGGTATATCTATCCCACTTCCGTGGTATCGCGCGGCATATCCGGGAGCAGGAAGCGTTAAACCACGGATCGTTCGGCCCGAAGAAGCGGCGGGATGCCGGACTAGGCGGTCAGGGGGCGCGACCTGACGGAGTTAGAGCGAAGGGCCCGGATCGGAGCGTCCCCGGCTCCCCCGGTAGCGGCGTAGGGTAACCAGCGTCAGCATCACGATCGGGCATACAGGGAACAGATCTTCGCGATGGCGATGGCGGGCGGCTCAGCCGACTCCTACGATCTCGATGCGCTCGCGGTCAGCGACAGGTTCCGCCTGTTCAACTTCACCCGCCGCGACGACTACCTCGCGTACCTGTGGGTGCTGCGCGCGATGGACCGGCTCCGCGGGACGCACGTGGCGCAGTCCCACACCGACGACGTGGCGGCTGTGCTGAGCGAACTCGCGGCCGCGTACGACGGCGTCCCGCCGAACCTGGGCAACCTGCGGGAACGGCTGGACAACCTGTCCGACGACGGGGTGCTGCACCGACTGGAGGACGCGTCGCGCGCCGGGAGCCTCGCGCGATACCGGAACCGGCAGTCGGTCTATCAGTTCACCGAACTCGGGCACCGCGCCTATACAGCGGTCGAGGGTGTGCTCGCCGCGCGGCTGCAGGACGCGAACCTGTCCCGGCTTGCTTTCTCCGACATCGTGCGTGACCTGCGCGGCCTGGCGGAGGCAAATCGCGATGGCGACGGCGACGAGATCGTACGCCGGCTGGCCAGCCTCGACCGTTTGACCGAGGACATGGCGCGGCGGTCTGCGCGGTTTCACCTGACGCTCGGCGACATCACCCGCTCGACGGAGGCGTCACCGGAGATGTTCCTGCGCTACAAGCATGCGCTGATAGCGCACATGAGCGACTTCATGGCCGAACTCGACCGGCACCTGCCGCGCCTGGCCCAGGCGGTCGAGCAGGTCGAGGCGACCGGCATCGGGACCCTGCTGAACCGCGCGGCCGAGACCGATGACTGGCCGCTGATGCGCCGTGACGAGGTGCTCGACGACTGGCGGCGCCGGTGGGCGGGGATCCGCGCCTGGTTCGTGGCCGAGGCAGGTGAGCGTTCGCGCACCGCCGAGCTGGCGGCGGCGACCCGGGCCGGCGTCTCCAGCGTGATCGCCTTGCTGCGCCAGATCACCGAGTTGCAGCGAGGCGGGGTCAACCGCTCCACCCAGCTCAAGCAGCTGGCGCAATGGGTCTTCGACGTGGCGGACGAGGATGCCGCTCACGCGCTGATGTCGGCGGCGTTCAACCTGCGGCTGGCGCGGCATGTCGGCGGCGTGCACGACGACAGCGACCTGATTTCGCCACGGCTGTCCTGGATGGATGCTCCGGGCGTGGAGGTCGCGATGACGCTGTTCCGCCGCGGCAAGGCGCCCAGCCCGGGCCTGCCGCAACGCCTGGCGGCCCAGGCCGGAATCCGGGCCGAACTGCGCCGCCGCCAGGCCGCGGAGCGTGCGGCGGAGCGGGACGCGGCGCAGCGGCTGCTCGGCTCGGGGGCAGTCGACCGGGTGCTGGATGAGGCCGAGACCCGCGTGCTGCTGAAGCTGCTGACCCGGGCGCTCGAAGCCAGGTCAGTGGTGGCCGGGCGGATCACCAGCGGGACAGGCGGGAACGACGTGATGACCATTCGACTGGCGCCTTCTGATACTGGCAGTAGCGTGCGCACGGCCCATGGAGTCCTGCACCTGCCGGGTCTCAGCCTGGAAATCGCGCCAGCGCGGAGGCTGACCCAAGCCCGGCAGGCGGCAGCCGATGACTGAGCCGCGGGCCGCCAACGGGGTCGCGCCGAGTGATCTTGGCTCCTATCAGTACGCCGTCCGGCTAGTGCTGACGAACGATCTCATCACCGCTGCGCGTCCCAGGGCGGGCGCGCTGGCCTCGGTACTGCGCTGGGCGGACCTGATCGCCAGGGACCTCGCTGAGTTGCTCGGGTACACACTGGTCGCGACCGCGCACCAGGTACGGCTGCTGCGGCGGCTCGACACGCTCGACGCTACGCAGCGTTCGGTCTTCACGGCCAGAAGCGGTAGGCAGTTCGACCGACGGCGGCTATCCTACCTGTGCCTGGTGCTCGCCGTCTTCCAGCGTTCCAGGATCGAGATTAGCCTCGCGGACCTGGTCCGCGCCTTCGCCCCGACGGCCAACGCGATCGACGGCCTCGGCTTCGATGCCACTATCACCGAACACAAGCGGGCCGTCGTAGACGTCCTGGACTGGCTCGCCGACCATGACGCGCTGCGCCTTTCCGACGGCTCGGCGGAGAACTGGGCGCACGACAGCGACCGCGGCGACGCCCTCTACGACATCGACCACGACGTGTGCGCCGCTTTGTTCCGGCCCGCGCGCCCGATCCAGCAACTCGGCGGGGCCGCTGGGCTGCTCGACATCCCCGACATCAGCAACCGGCGGGCCGCGCAGCGAGAGGCCCATGCGCGGCGCGCCCGGCGCCTGCTGGTCGAGCACCCCGTGCTCTATTACGCGGCCCTTGATGCCGAGACCGCCGCCGCGCTGCGCGGCACCGAATTGGCAGACAATCTCGCCAGGCTCACCGGGCTCGTGGTGGAGCGGCGAGCCGAGGGCGTGATGCTAGTTGACCCCACTGGGCGGTTTACCGATCAGCCGTTCCCCGGGCGGGGCGGTGCGGTCAACCGGACGGCCGGGCTGCTGCTCGCGAAACTCGCGGATGTTCTGGAGGATCCTGACGACGGGCCGGCCCTGACGCGGGTACCTGTTCCCTCCGCCGCCGACGACCTCCGCGAGCTGCTGGAGCGCATCGACACAGGGATGCCTTCCCACCCGGCAGATCATGACTGGGCTGGCGCCACGGTGAAAGGCGACCCATTCGAGGTCCCTTTCATCGACCGCACCCGGCTGGAGCGCATGCTCGACGAACTGTACGAGCACTTCGGCGCAGCTTCGTTCACCGTGCAGTGGCAGTACGACCGCCGCGGACTGCTCGATGCCGCGACACGGCTCCTTGACGATCTGCGGCTGATCCGGCGGATGCCGGGCGGCGTGGCGATTCTGCCCGCCGCCGCGCGCTACCGTAACATCACCGCGGCGCTGCCAGCCGGGGCCCGCCGCAACGGCCAGGCCATGTTCGACTTCTCCGGGCAGACGACGGAGGCACCCGCTTGACTGAGACGCGGTTCAAGCCAGTCCGCGCCGGGATCATCAACCTGTGGGACTACTACGACGAGGAGTTCGCCTTCGCCGACGGCCGACTCGCGCTGCGCGGCCACAACGGCTCGGGTAAGACCAAGGCCCTCGAGGTCCTCTTCCCGTTCGTCCTGGACGGTAGCCTGGACGCCCGCCGCCTCGACCCGTTCAGCGGCGAGAACCGCACCATGAAGGCGAACCTCCTCTATCGGGGGCAGGATTCCGAGCACGGCTACGTATGGATGGAGTACGGGCGGCCAGGCGAGATCGTCACGCTGGTCATCGGTCTGTCCGTACACAAGAACATGGACCGTCCACGCCCATCGTTCTATGTCACCGACCAGCGCATGGGCATCGACTTCGGCCTGCTGTCCGCCGATTCCCGGCCGCTGACGACCAAGCAACTGACCGCGATCCTCGGGCGCGACGCGTACTACGGCGATAAGAGGGGCGCGTACATCGATGCCGTGGACGCGCGTCTGTTCGGTCTCGGCCGGGAACGGTACACTCAGCTGCTCGACCTGCTGATCGCGCTGCGCCGCCCGCTGCTCGCGAAGGACCTGGACCCGGGCAAGGTCTCAGAGACGCTGACCGCGGGCCTGAGCCCGGTCGATGACGACCTGGTCACGCAGGCGGCTCGGGACTTCGAGAACCTGGCCGCCGTCCAGAAGCAGTACGACGACCTAGCCGCCGCGGATACCGCGGTCCGCGCCTTTCTCGACCAGTACGTCTCCTACCTTCGCGTGCACACGCGGCACGAGCTTGATCAGGTCGCCGCCCGGATGACGGCGGCGGCGGATCATCTCGGAGCGATCGGGAACGCCGCGCGCGAGGTCTCCCGGTCGGGTCAGCAGGAACACCGCTGGAGGGAGGCGGAAGCCGACGCGAAGAACACCATCGAGACGTGCCAGGCGCGCCTGTTCGCGCTGAGGAACCGGGACGAATACAAGGACCACGAGAAGCTCGCGCTCCGCCGCGGCCAGCTCGAGCGGGAGAAACGGGACCTGGCCACCGAGCAGGCCCGGCTGTCCCGCGCTCGCACCAACGTGTCAGACCTGTCGGTCGAGGCGGCGCGTGTCGCGGACCGGCTAGCCGAGGCCGGGCGGGCGGTCGACCGGCATGCGCGCCGTCTGACCGAGACCGCCGACAGCTCCGGTATCAGCCGCGACGGTTCACCGCCTGATACTGGTGAGGATCTGCCCGTCACGGCGAAGGCGCGGGCTGCGGCACGGCGCGATGACATCCGGGAGGTCCGCGACCATCTCGGCTACGTCCGCGACGCGGAACGGGACCGGGTCGGCGCAGAGGCCTCACTCGGCACGGCCCGGCAGTCGATAGAAGCCTGTGAGACGTCCTGCCGCGAGGCCGATGAACGCTTGGCCGCCGCCCGCACTGACCTGTCCGGGAAGCTGGAAACCTGGGCAGGCCGGTGGACCGGCGACGAGCCGTACGCCACGGTCACCGCCGGCCAGGCCGAACTGCTCCTGGCGGCGCTGGACGGGATCGGTGAACCGGACGCACCGAGCCTGGCCGAACTGTTCGGCACGCTGACCGCCGAGCGCGGGCATGCCCTGACTGCCCGGCGCGAGCGGCTCACGACTCGCGACGCGAATCTCGCAGGCGCCGCGTCGCGGCTGGCCGAGGAGCGGGAGACCGTAGCGGCCGAGCGTGACGACGGACCGCTGGCGTCCGATCTCCGGCCTGCCCATCGGGCCGAACGAGCCGGGGCACCGCTCTGGCAGCTGACGGATTTCCGTCCTGGGGTAGACGCCGGCACCGCAGCCGCGATCGAAGGCGCGTTGTACGGGGCCGGCCTGCTGACCGCCTGGGTTCATCCTGATCCCGCGCTGACGATGACGGCAGTCAACGCGGCCGAGGCGGACGGCTACCTGGTCGCGCTGCCGGCTGCTGCACGTCCGGCAGGACGGACGCTCGCCGACATTCTCGTCCCTGAGCAGCAGGACATGGTCCCGCCGACCCTCGTCGAGGCGGTGCTCGCGTCGATCGCCCTATCTGATTCGATCCAGTCTGGCGCCACTGGCCTTCCCGTCGTTACCACCCAGGCGCAGTTCAGCTATGGTCCCCATCTCGGCGCGCGGCCCAAGCCCGCCCCCGAGTTCATCGGAGCGACCAACCGAGCCGCCAGGCGCCGCCTTCGCCTGGCCGAACTCGACCGTCAGATCGCCGAGGTCCAGCGACAGCGAGATGAGCTCGCGGTCGAGCTTGGCCTCGTCGGCGAGGCCCTGGCGAATCTGGAACTCGCGCGGCGTGAACTGCCAAGGACGGCACCGGTGGCGGAGGCGCTGCAGAAGGTCGGCGAGGCGGCGGGTCGCCTATCGGCAGCCCGTAGCCGCCTCGACGAGGCGAGGACGGCACTCGACGAGAAGATCGCGGAACTCGACGCGCGGACCCGGCGGCTGCGCCGGGCTGCCGCTGACCGTGACATGCCGGTGAACCCGGATGAGGTCGGCGCCATTGAGCGCGCCGTCGCCGAGTTCGAACGCGCGGCGGAAGAACTTGTCCGCGCCCGGGGCGACGCGGCCGACCTTGGCGAGGACCTGAGGGGACGGCGCGCCCGCATCGATCGCCTCGGCGGCGAGAACGAAGAAACCGCCGAACTGCTCGGGGAAAGGCAGACCGACTTGGTGGCAAGGAACGAGGAGCTTCGCGTTCTGGAGGAGGCCAGCGGAGCCGAGTACGAGCAGATCAGCGCCTCGATATCCGAGACCGAGACGGCGCTGCGCGCGGCGAAGGCGGAGCAGAAAACCGCCGGCGGTAACGCCACGACAGAACACGACAAGCTGGTTGGCGCGGGGCGGGACCTGCAGCGCGGCGGCGAGGCGCTGGCCGCGGCGATATCCGAACTGTTCGCCCAGGCGACCGTGTTCGCACCGTACACCCACGGCGACCTGCGCCCGCTGCTCGGCGTCACGGAGACCGCGCCATGGCCGGCCGCCGGCCAATGGCCCGGCGCGGAGCAGTTGGCCACCGCTCTTTCCGAGGCGGCCCATCTCACCGAGACAGACTCCGTCGAGGCGATTCGCGCGATGCTGCCTGCCGGCGTGACGGCACTGCTGGACGCCTTCGCCGCCGCAATCAAGGGCGGGCGCGCCATCACCGACGGAGTGCTCAAGAACGCCGTGGACCGGATGTGGACCGCGTACCGGGAATTTGAGAACGCGCTCAGGACCGGAGAGGACGGGTATCAGGCGGACCTGGCCGGCAGCGCGCCGTTCACCGTTGAGGTCGCCACCAGCGAGGGACGCAAGTCTGCCGCCGCCTTCGCCCGAAGGATCGCGGAGGACGTGGAAAACCAGGGCGTCCTGCTGGAAGAACGCGAGCGGACGGTGCTGGAGGATTCGCTGCTTACCGCGCTCGCCCAGCAGATCCACTCCCGGGTGCTGGCGGCGAAGGATCTGGTGGCCGCGATGGACGCCGACACCCGTTCCAAACCGATGTCCTCAGGCATGGCGATCGGAATCAGCTGGGTCCGTTCGGAAAAACGGACCGAGCAGCAGGCCGCGGTGTCCCGCCTGCTCGACCGCGACGCCGCCGGCCTCGGTCCTGACGGGCTGGCCGAGTTGCGCGCGCTGCTCCGGGCGATGATCCATGACCATCGCGCGAGCAATCCGCGTGACACGTACCGGGAAGTGCTCGCCGCGGTCCTGGACTATCGCTCCTGGCACGCCTTCGAACTCCAGTTGCTCTCCCCCGGCAGTCCTCCGCAGCGGCTCACCAGGAAGAAGCACTCCGAGATGTCCGGCGGGGAAAAATCCGCCGCGATCCACATGCCGCTATTCGCCGCCGCCAACGCGCTGTATTCGTCCTCGAAGCCGACGTGCCCCCGCATGGTCGCCCTGGATGAGGCGTTCGCGGGGATCGATGACACGTTCAAGCCCGAACTGCTGGGCTTGACGGTCAAATTCGATCTCGACCTGTTCATGACCGGACACGATCTCTGGGTCCGGTATCCGACCGTTCCGTTGATCGCGCACTACGACATGCAGCACGACAAGGCCACGCATGCAATATCGACCCTACTTGTCCTCTGGGACGGCGAGCAGCTCATAGACGCCGACGCCGGATATGCCGGCAACGAGGACCTCGCCGCCGAACTGCTCGGCTTCCGGCCCACCCGGCACGTCCCCGCCCAGGCCGGCGGCACGCTCGTGACCGCCGTCGAGGAGGACCTCGACGAGGACACGGACCCCGAATGAGCGAGCCGCAGGCGAGCGGGAAACACGGCATGAGCGGTGGTGCACCGATCCTCGACCGGTACCGTGGGCCTGAGTACCGGCGGCTGCTGGCCGCGGCCCGCAAGTCCCTGGAGCGGACCGGCGGCCAACTGACCGGCCGGATCAGCATCGCTGCCCCGGACGACGCCGAACGCAGGGCGATCATCGGCGTCACCGGCGTCCATCAGCCCGCGGGAACCAAGCGCATGACCGTGCGGCTGGCCGAACTCGATGCCGCCCTGACCCGGGCGACCGGCCTCGGCCTGGCGGGCACGCTCGCCGCTCTCGGCGAGCCTTTGCGCAATCGCCCGGCCGCAGCGGCCGCGCTGGCCGCGGCCCGCGCCACCTTGACCGCGGCCGCCGAAGGCAGCCCGCTGAACGAGTCCTGTCCCTGGTACCCCATGTGGCTGAGCGGCCTGAGCACGGACGGCACCCTCACGCGCCTCGCCAACACCGGCGACACGACGGCGCTGGGTGAGGCGGTCCGCGTCCTTGAGTACATCGATGCCCGGCCGGTGGGGGCCCCGCCTATCGCCCTGCCTGCGCTTGCCGCCCACGTCACCGGCGATACGAAGGCGCTGAACCACGGCAGCATGCTCGCCACGCTGATCATGCGAGCCCTTGCCCTTCGGGAGGGCGTTGCCCGCCCGGCATCAGCCGCCCAGCGACGCGAGCTGTGGGATCTTTCCAACGTCATCGTCGATGACCTGGCCAGCCGGGTACTCGTCCTCAACCTCGCCGCGCAAGGAGATGGCCTAGCCGAATGGCTGACCGGCGCGGCCCGCTACGGCACTCCGTTCCAGGTGACGCTGCACCAGCTCGACGTCCACCCGATCCGGCTTTCTCCGGCCCGGATATTCGCGTGTGAGAATCCCGCCGTGCTCAGGCGGGCCTGCGCGGAACTCGGTCCCGCGTGCCCTCCGCTCATCTGCGCGGAAGGCCAGCCCTCCACGGCGTTTCACAAGCTGGCCGAGATCGCGGTCGCCTCGGGCGGCGAACTGGCGTATCACGGCGACTTCGACTGGCCGGGGGTCGCCATCACGGCGAAGGTCATCGACCGGCACGGCGCCCGGCCATGGCGGATGACCGCGGGTGACTATCTGTCGGGCGTCAAGGCCGGGGACATGGCCGTCGCGCTGGCCGGAAACCCGGTCCCGACACCGTGGGAACCTGAGTTGCGGAAGACAATGCACGCGACAGGCCGTGCTGTCTACGAAGAGACTGTAGCCGACCAGCTCCTGGCGGACCTCTCCGACGCATCCGGCTGAGCCGCGTCAGAACCTGACCGGCCACGCACGCGATCGGTTCAGGAATGGAAACCCAGCGGGCCGCCCCAAGCCCGATCCGGCCCTGACCGTGGCGGATCTGACACGTCATCGGATCGTTCGTTTTCCGGCGCTCACCGAGAGCCGGTATTACCTACGATGATTATCCGATTACATTCAGTGCCGTACTTGGAGTGTCGTGGGGGCGCTGGACCTGCCGTCCGAGCCGGAAGAACCGGGCCGGGCCGACCATGTCGGTGACCGCGGCGCGGACCGGCCGAAGCCGCGGGAGGTGCCCGACCCGGACGAACGCGGGCGGGCGCATGAAGCCGTGCGGGCACACGTTGCCGCGGAAGCGGGCGAGGAGGCTGGGTCCGTTCGGCCTGCCGGGGGCAGCTACTGGAACGAGGTGCCGGGGTTCCTCGACCAAGCGGCGGCCCACCGGAAGCGCTTCGCGGCGGACCGGCAGCCGGCGCCGGACCGTCCGGCCGACCCGCCCGGGTCGTTTCGCAGCCACGGGGGCTTTTACCTGAGCCCGGGGCGGCACGCGGAGGCAGTCGCGGCGATCGACCGGGGGCGCGAGGCCGAGCCGGCCATCTCGGCGGACATGCGGACCGTCGAGCAGGAGAATAGGCATGGCGGCTGGCTGGAAGGCTTCGGGCGCAGGGTCAAGGGCGACGACCGCCTCAAAGAGAAGGTCGCCGAGAAGCTTGAGGCCGAGCCGCGCATGCCCGTAGCCGAGGCTCTTCGTGAGGTCGCTGACGCGATCCGCTTTACATTCTGCTTCCAACCGGAGAGCTACGCCAGGGGCCACTACCAAATCAAGGAACGGCTTGAAAGTCGCGGCTACGAGATGTGCTACTCCAAGAACTGGTGGACCGATCCCGAGTACAAGGGGATCAACACGCGCTGGGTAACCCCGGACGGGCAACGATTCGAGGTGCAGATCCATACGCTTGAGAGTTTCCACGCCAAGCATCACGTGACACACGCCGCCTATGAGCGGATCCGTGACCCTGCGGCAAGCAGATCCGAGCTTCGCGATTTGCACGCGTTCCAAAGGGAGGTGTGCTCACATATCCGGGTGCCGGAAGGCGCAGTAGACATCCCCGACTACAGGAAGGAAGGGTTCTAGGTGCCAAACAAGATCACGTACTATGCGATCCTCGGCGGCAGCGACAGCATCGGTAATCCCCGGGGCCTGGTTCGACGGCTTGAGCATGACGACGGTCCATCCGACGAGGCCCTACGGGATGACTTCAGCTGGAGGTTCACGCCGGTGATTGCCGAGTGGGAACGTGGTGACTTTGACGACGAACTGGTCGAGGTCAGCCATGAACAGGCGGACAAGATCATCCAGCATTTCCGCGAGCATTGGGGCGGGCAGCCGCTTGGCTCCTGAGCGGCGGCGGCTGCCCGGGTTCCGGTTGATACCGTACGCGGTGACGGCAGCGCCCGGCGATCACTAACGTCCTATCGCCCGGGCCTGCTCGTGGCGGACCGCCTGATGCGGTCCGCGACGCGGCCGGCCTCGTCCGCGGTGATCTCGATGAACTCGTTCTCCAGGTCTCCGCGCTCGGCGGAGATCAGCAGCGAACTGCGATGCCACACCAGATCCCGGGTGAACGCCTCGTCGCGCCTGCCGCCGTCGCGGTAGCTGCGCCGAAGCAGGCAGGCAGGCCGGCCGGTCTGGGCTGCTGAGGTCGTCGACCAGGGGGGCGTAATGGGTGAGCACGTTCGGCCTGGGATTGGCCCGCCTTCCGGGAACCTGCCAGCCTGCGTCGGCCAGGTAGCTGGGAAGGTCGTCGGCGCCCTGCGGGACCGGGACGTGCGCGTAGACCTCGCGCTGGAAGGCTTCGAGGTCCATTTCCTCCTGCGCGCATGCGAGCGTCCGGCGGTGAACACCATGGCGTGATAGCTGACCTCGGTGTGGAACTGCACCTCGAAAAGCCGACCGGCGGACGGGTCGCGCCACAAGCTGCTGATGCCCTTGTACTGGTCTTCCCGCCAGAAGTTCCTCAGCCTGACCATCTCAAAGCCCTCCCGCTCCGTCGGCGCGACGTCCACCTGGAGGTGCCTGCCGTAATCGGCCTCGCAGTACTGGAACGTGTACCTGATGGCGTCCGGAATCAGCTGCTTGGCCTCCGCCACGGTGCGGCCCTTCAGGGCCAGGCTCTCCGCGACCTTGCCTTTGACCCGGTCGCGCTCCTTCAGCCGGTTCCCGAAGCCAACCAGATGACGCTCGTGCCAGACTGACTCACGCATGCCCGCGGATCCCGTCCTATACCCGTGTATAGACGACCGTATCCGACTGTGGCTGGCCTAGTACGGCGAATTCGATCGTTTCGGCTCTCTCGTCGCTCAGCGATCGACGGTCGGCGGTCGGATGGGAGCGGAGCCGACGCGGCAGCGTCGGCGCGGACGCTCGGAGCAGCCGTTCCAGCGCCTCGACGGGCACTCTCCCACCTGAGGTAGGCAACCAAGCTGAGGCGGCTAAACCGGATATACGGTGGGGGTGGTGGTGTAGGTGCGGCCCGCCGGAGTCCGCCATTTCAGAACGCCGGGTTCCGGCTGCTCCAGCCACCATCCTTCGGTCTGCTTACACCGGTGGTGGTGACGGCAGAGAGGCTCCTGTCGGTTATATTAACACATATGACGATCCGCGACGCGATACAGCTAGCCGGGGCCAGCAGGCCACCTGACGGCGTCATACGCTGCCTGATCTACGTCCGGATCAGCATGGACAAGGCCCATGACGGGCACGGCGTGGCCAACCAGATGGCCAAGCTGGAGCAGAAGGCCCGCGAGCGGGGCTGGACGGTGGTGTACCGGCTGTCGGATAACGACATCGGGGTGACCCGCAAGGACCCGACCAAGCCCGGGAAGTACCGGCCGGGGTATGAGGAGGCGATGCGGCTGGTCGACGCGCGGGCGGTGGATGCGGTGCTGTGCTTTAAGTGGGACCGGTTCATCCGCGAGCCGCTGGACCTGGAGTACCTGATCCCCCGCTTCGACAAGGCCGGGGTGCGGTTCGCCGAGGTGGACGGGAACATCGACCTGGGCACCGACTCCGGGCGGCTGCACGCGCGGATCCTGATCGCGGTGGCCAAGGCCGAGCAGGAGCGCAAGGCCGAGCGGCAGAAGCTGGCCAACGAGCAGGCGGCGGTCAACGGCAAGCGGTTCATGGGCGGCCCGCGCCCGTTCGGGTACCGCGAGGACCACGTGACCGCGCACCCGGTGGAGGGCCCGGCGGTGGCGGAGGCGTGCGCGGCGCTGCTGGGCGGGGGGACGGTCAGCGGGGTCATGCGGGAGTGGACCAGGCTGGAGCTGACGCCGCCGCAGCGGGACCGGCGCGGCACGACCCGGTGGAACCGGGCCAGCATCCGCAGCATCTTGCTGAACCCGCGGATCGCCGGGCTGTCGGTCTACCGTGGCGAGATCGTCGGGCCAGGGCCAGTGGGAGCCGCTGGTGAGCGAGGAGACGTGGCGGGCGGTGCGCGGCATCCTGGAGGACCCGGCCCGCAAGCCGCCGCGGGGGGTGCGGACGCTGCTGGGCGGGCTGGCGCTGTGCCCGTGCGGGAACGTGGTCGCCGGGGGGCCGTCGCATACCGGGCACCGGGTCTACCGCTGCTCGATGCCGACCCGGGACCGGTCCTGGCCCGGCGAGCACGTCGCCCGCCAGGCCGAGCCGGTCGAGAAGTTCATCGAGAAGCTCGTGATCGGGCGGCTGTCCCGCGCGGATGCCGCCGACCTGGTGGCGGTCCCCGAGAGCGGCCCGGATGTGGTGGCGCTGCGGGAGGAGGCGGCGGCGATCCGCCGCAACCTGGAGGAGATGGCCGCCGACCGGGCGCTGGGGCTGATCACCCGGCCGCAGCTGCTCGCCGCGACCGGGCGGGCCAACATCCGGCTGGAGGAGATCGGCACTGAGCTGGAGCACGCGGCGCGGGAGAACGTGCTGGCCCCGCTGGTGGCCGCCGAGAACGCCGCCGCTGTCTGGGCGGACCTGGACCTCAGCCGCCAGCGCGCGGTCATCAAGACGCTGATGTCGGTCACGCTCCACTCGCCGGGCCGCGGTGCCCGCCGCCCGTTCGACCCGGCCACGGTCACGGTCACCTGGCGGCAGCCGGACGCCGCCTGATACCGGCCAGGATGCCCGGGCCCCGATGCCGGGAGCCGGGGCGTCCTGGCGTTTACCTGCGGCGGGGGCGGCGCAGGAGGAGCGCGAGCGTGTCACGCTGCTGGCTGGACAGGGGCGGGGCGGCATCGACCAGCCGGGCGACGTAGGCATCCAGGCTGGTCTCACTGGTCATCTTCGGGGTGCCCGTCGTGGTCGTGGCGCTCGTCGTGCTGGCTGTGCGCGGCCGGGGGCGGGCTGACCTGGCTGGTCCCGGATGGGCGGCTTGGATGCCCGTCCGGTTCCTCATCCCCGGTCCCCGTTTTCACGGTGATGCTGGTCCCCTGGCATGATTTAAAGCTACGTATTTGCGGCCGGGCGGCAAATCAACGTGCGCTATCATAGACCGCGTTAAACGGCACCAGGCATCACTCAGCATCACTGGACATCACCCAGCAGCACTGGATATCACTGACTAGTACGGCAGAATTTTTTTGCCTGAACCACGTAAACCGGGGATACGTCCGCGTCCGGCGTGTTCAAGCATTCACATAAACATGCCGCGCGGTGATCGCCGACCTGGCCTCATTGTGCCACGGTAGCCTCACGGGGCACATGCGTCCGGCCGCTGGCCTGCGGCTCAGCGTGGTCTGCGCCCGGCAGCGACATGGAGAGCTTGGGGTCACCCAGGGCTCGATCTCGCCTTCCCGCGTGCGCCAGCGACCGCCACCTCGGCGGCGAGGAAGGCGGAATTCGCGGCCACTAACCAGCGCCTTTTGCTCTGGATGAAAGCAGCCCGGAACCACCGGAAGCAAGATGTGGACTAAACCCCCACTTACGTGTGGACCGGGCGCGGTCCATACGTAAACTGGCACCGGGACATGGCCCCGGTAAACCTCCCGCCCGGGGAAATCGGCGGGAGGTAAAACAAAGGCGGTCACGAAATAGAAGCCGCGAGCGGGGAGCACGACAGAATGAAGGGCACTACCAGCGACGGCAGCCAGGCCAGCGTCAGCGGACAGGGCCGGCGGCGGCCACGGCAGCCGGTCCCGCGCACGCGCCGGGTGGAGGTCACGCTGACCGGCGAGGAATACGCGGTCATAGAAGCAGCCGCCAGGCGAGCGGGGCTGGCCCGCAGGGCGTACATCGCCCAGGCAGTGCTGGCCGCCGCCGCGAACGGCGGCCCCCTTGGCGACCGGGAGTCGCTCCGGCGGGCGCTGATCGAGCTGATGCGCGCGGCCGGGCTGGTCCGCCGCATCGGCACGAACATCAACCAGGCGGTCGCGAAGCTGAACGCTACCGGGCAGCCTGCCGGGGACCTGCCCGGCTACGCCGCCGGGAGCATCCACCGCGCTGACCACCTCGACGAGGTTGCCGACGCCGTGCGCAAGGCCCTGAGATAAAGCTCGCGGTGATGGCGCTGACCAGGTGATCGGGAAGATCAGCACCCCGCGCGGAGAGCACGTCGAGCCGCTGCTGTATTACCTGTTCGGTCCCGGCCGCCACGAGGAACACACCGATCCCCATATTGTCGCGGGCTGGCGTCATCCGGCCAGCCTCGAACCTACGCTGCGGCCGGACGGCAAGCGGGACTTCGCCACGCTGGCCGGGCTGCTGAAGCAGCCGCAGGCCGCTCTGGGCGAGCGGGGCTACCCGCGGCCGGTATGGCACTGCTCGATGCGCGCCGCTCCCGAAGACCGGATGCTGTCCGATGACGAATGGGCGGCCATCGCGCACGAGGTAATGCACCGCACCGGGCTGTCTCCCTACGGTCAGGAAGACGAGGCCGTCCGCTGGATCGCGGTCCGGCACGGCGATGATCACATACATCTGGTCGCGATGCTGGCCCGCCAGGACGGCGGCAAGCCCACCCTGTCGTGGGAGCGGTACAAGGTCCGCGCCGCCTGCCTCGCCGCCGAGCAGCGCTACGGGCTGCGCTCCACCGCACCCGCCGACCACACCGCGGCCCGCCGGCCGACCCGCGCCGAGAACGAGAAGGCCGCCCGCCGCGGCCTGGACGAAGCACCCAGGATCACGCTGCGGCGGCAGGTCACCACGGCTGCCGCCTCGGCGGGGAGCGAGCAGGAGTTCTTCGCCCGCCTGGATCAGGCCAGCGTGCTGGTCCGCACAAGGCTCAGCACACGGAATCCCGGCCAGGTCACCGGGTACTCGGTCGCCCTGCCCGGCGACACTGCCAAGGACGGAGGCCCGGTCTGGTACGGCGGCGGGAAGCTCGCCCCGGACCTGAGCTGGCCCAAGCTACGGCACCGGTGGACGCCGTACCGGGTCACGCCCGGTGCTGGCCGACTGACCACCGGGCAGCGGAATGCGGTCTGGGAACATGCCGCCCGCGTGGCCGCCGACGCCACCGCGCAGATCCGCAACCTGGCCGGGACCGACCCGGCTGCCGTCACCGACGCCGTCTGGGCCACCTCCGACACCCTGCACGTGGCCGCCGCCGTACTCGGCAGCCGCATCCTTCGCCAGGCCGCCGACGCCTACGACCGCGCCGCCCGCTCACCTTATGGCCGCATCCCGCCGCCCACCCCGGCCGGGAACCAGCTCCGCCAGGCGGCCCGGCTGCTGTCCGCGTTCGCCTACCTGACCGGCGACCGCTCCATGGCCCCGATCATGCTCATCACAAGGCTGGCCGCACTCGCCGAAGCTGTCGCCGAACTCCGCGACGCCCAGCAGCACGCCGCCCAGGCCGCCGCAGCCCACGCCGCCGCCGGACGACTGTACGCCGCCGAACGCCCGGCACCGCCTGCACACCCGCGCCCGGCCCAGCGCGCCGGCACCGCCGCCCAGCTCGCCAGGCTGTCTTTCCCCCAGTCACCCCGGCCAGCGGCACCAGGACAGCCCGGTCCGGCTCCAGGCGGACCGCCGCCAGTGCGACGGCCGCCGCCACCGAGGCCACGCGGCCCTGCCCGCTGACGATGCGACACACAGCTCAGCGCACCAGATATGACTCCAGCGCCCGAATGTTACGCGACGCTCGGCGGGAGCATCTTGCGGCATCCGGCTAGCGCCGGTTGCTGCATGCCCGTCCGTTGTGGCGCCTCCGCCACGCTCACGCTGGCGCCGGCACGCTCAGCGTGGCGGCGCCAACCGGCGTATGGCCACCTCCGGCTCATGTCACGGATGGTGACGCCGGCCAGGAAGCGACGCGCGAGATCCGCATCGCGGCAAGTGGCAGTCGACCGACATGCCGTCTGAGCCGGGCACCGAACGGGTGATCGGTGCCCGGCTGCAGGCAGCACCCGACAGGCGGACAGACGCCCGGATCTGGCTCCCCTCTGTGTCAAGGGCCGCTATTCCGCCTGGTGAGTGTGCGCCTGTCCTCGCCGCCGTCAAGCCCAGCCCGCTTGACGGCGGCTGCGGTCCGGCGGGGATTTATGGCGGCGGGATGAGCCGGGGGAATGGGCGTAGGGTCGCTGGTGGCGGGTCCAGGAAGTGACTGATCCGAAGTGCCGCCGCCGGGGTGTGAGCCGGCCGCGCTGGAGTCAGGAGCCGTCCCCGTGTGTCCTCCGGACCCGTCCGCAGCCTGCGGGCGTCGGCCATCATCTGCCGGAACACCACGTCGCAGGCCGACCGGTCAATCTGCGGCGTATAGCCTCGACTGCCGGAGCGGGCACGACGTCGTCCCAGAATGGCGGGAACACGGGCTGGACCTGGGTGCGCCCGTCGGCTGAGCCGCACCGGCATCGTGCGCTCGGGGACGGCGCCGTCACAGGACAATAGTCTCGGCGAACACGACGCGTCCATCGCCCGGGGAGTACGTGCCGCTCACCGGTATGCGGATCGGTTTGGGCAGCTCTCCCGACGTCAGTTCCTCGTATGAGTACTGCGCCGTCCGGTCGGTCAGCAGGTGCTCGCGCTCCTGGATGACGAGCCGCAGAGAGCCGGGCGCGAAGGTGGCCGGCAGCGTCACCGTTCCCTCCCAGAGCGGTGCCGACGCGTTGGTCGTGCCGGTGGCCGGCACCGCGCTGCTCACCGCGATCTGCACGCCGAGATCGGCGGCGGCGGGCTGGCGCCATGCGGCCTCGTCGTCGCCACCGGGGATCTGCTGCTCGACGGTGACTTCGATCAGCGCGGGAACGGGTTCAATCCCGGTCGCCCGGAACGCGCCGGGGGGAAGCTCGGGCGGACCGGGCCAGGATGTGGCGCTGTACGCGGGCCCGTCGACCCGTACGTGAAGCTGCGCGGCGTTGGCCGGGTCCTGCGTCATCGTGACGGTGCGATCGGGAAGCAGCTGAACGAGGTCGGTGGCCACCGCGGGCGAGAGTTCCAGGCCAGGCAGGGAGTTCGGCTGATAGCGCGCCACGGCCAGCCGTACCAGCGGCCGGTAACTCGGGCCGGGGCTCATCTGGATGTCGGCGTACCACAGTTGGCGGGAGGCGTCGAACTTGGCTTCGTAGGCGACCACTCCGACGGTGGGCGGGACGCCGATCTTGGCGAGTTCGTCGAGCGTCAGGCCATCGGCGAACTGGGGGAGTCGAACTGTGCTGCCGAGAGTGCGGGCACCGAGGGGCTGTGCCAGATGGGATCGTTGCCCCAGTGCGAAACGTAGGGACGCGACTTGTCGTCGGGCGGGTAGTTGGCAGGCTGGGCGAGAACGATCGCCAGCAGCTCGCCATCGCCGGAGGAGAACCACGGACGGTCGAGCAGGATGCGGAGGCCGCCGCCGTGGCGGACACGGGTGCCGAACGGACCGCCGGGGCGGGTCCAGCTTATCGTCGGCAGGCAGCCCACAACCCGCGGCGCCGCCGGCCGCGCGCTGCTCGGGGACCTGGACGGTCGTCGGCTCTCCGCTGACGGTGAGCGCTCCGGCAGCCTGGGTCACCTGTGATGGGAAGTACTCCCGGAACCGGCTGGTGGCTACCGCGAAGTAGCGGATGCTGCGGTGCTTGGTGTCGCTGAAGTCCTGGCGCGAGGTGTACGGCAGCGGCGGGGTGTGTCCTCCCCCTCCCCCTTTCCCTCCCGTGCCGCCGTTGCCATTCGGTTTCGTGCTGACCTGCGGGGCGGGCAGCGAGCCGGGCACGACCAGGTTGAGCGTGTCCGGGCCGGCGTTGTAGGTGGCGATCGGGCGCGTGGTGGTGTTCGGCGGGAAGCCGGTGGCGGTGGTGTCTCCCGGCAGCGGGATCGGCACCTCGTAGACGTGGCGTTCGAAGCTGAGGGTTTGCGGCGGGGATTCTCCGGGCGGATCGGCGGTCTCCTGCCAGCTCGCCATGAGATCGATCTTGGCGCTGCTTGCGCCGTGCACGGCGATCACCCCGCCGAGGTAGATCAGCGTGTCGCCGGGTCCCCTCAGCGTGCTCATGGAGCTGATCACCGGTGCCTTGAGCGGGTGCTGGACCGCGTGCACCAGCGTGATCATGCGCGGCGGGGTGAGCGCCCACAGCGCGCCCGCGGTGGCCAGGTCGAGCGCCATCGGATCAAGCGTCTGCGCCGGCAGGGAGCTGACCAGCCAGCTCCACTGCCCGAGCACCGCGATGTCGCCCGGGAGCAGGAAGCTGGCCAGCCGCACGGTGCACTGCTGCGACTTCTCCAGGAAGACGGTGAGCACCCTGGCGGTGGCGTCCCACTGTGGCGGCGCCGGCGCCGGTGAGGGCGCTTCGGCGACCCGCAGGCGGAACGGCAGCCGCTGCGGCCAGCCGTCGCCGAAGCCGACCTGGGTCATGGAGCCGAGGGCCGACACGTCCGCGGCGGGCAGCCCGGTCGACGTGCCCAGCGGTGTCTGGGTCACCGTGAGCGTGCCGTTGGCGTCGATCAGCGCCGCCTGGTTGGGTGCCAGGCCGGGCAGGCCGAAAAGGACCGCCCCGCGCGCGAGCGGATCGGATAGGTAGGGCAGCGCCAGGCTGTCCTCGTGATGCAGCACCGCGCCCGCCGATCCGCCACCGGTCACGATCTCGACGCTCGGACGGGTGATCGTGTTGCCGGTGACCGGATCGATCCCGGTGGCCGGCGGTATCGGTACCGGATTGCCGGTGGTGATGTCGACCACGGAGGTGTCCCCCAGGCCTCCGTCGCGCAGTGCGATGAGGTACGTCACGCCCGGCTGCCCGGAAGCCCCGAAGGCGGCGTCGAACATCCCCGACGCCTCGGCGGCCGAGTGCGCCACCTTGGGCGGGACCATGTGGCGCTCGCAGGTGGGCAGGTACCCGCCCGGTGGCTGGCGCGTGCTCGTCGCGGCGCGCAGCCGGACCGCGCAGGCGGCGGTGTCCTCGCCGGTGTCGCTGCGCAGCACGAGCCGCCCGACCGACTCGCCTTCCCCGGGAGCCTCCCGCAGCACGAGCGCCGGCGGGGACACCGGCTCGAAGCGCTGGTACTGGAAACCCGGCACGGGCCCCGCGCCCGGCGCACCGCCCGGGCCGCGCCCACCACGGGCTGCGGCTGGTTGACCTCGGCGAGCCGGGTGAGCAGGTCGTCGGCCTCCTGGACGCTCAGGCTGTTGCCGGCGAGGTCCACGGTGCGGGCACGCACCAGGTAGCGGTGGCCGTAGCGCAGCTGGGGAAGCGTTTCGGGGACGACCTGGAAGCTGGCCTGGAGCTGGAATCCCTGCGCCGGGGCGAGGTTCGGGACGTCCGTGGGCCCCTGGTCGCCGACCGCCTTGCCCGGCCGCGGCACGGACAGGCTCCAGCCCTGCCAGTGCGCCAGTGACTCGTGCACGTACAGCGCCGGCGACGTGCCGCCCTGGCCGGGGTAATCGACGACCGCGGGCTGGGCGTGGCCCTCGTCGGAGGACGGGGATCATCGGCCGCCGGGGGATGCTGCGGAATGGTCACCGGGCCGCCCTGGCCGGCCAGGAACGTGTAGCTGCCCTGCCGCTGGTGCAGCGACTGCCAGCTGCCGTCGGCGGGGTTCCCGACGTCCAGCCGGTAGCCGCGCACGACATCGACGTCGAACAGCGTCACGTTATCCGGGTTGCTGAGTAGCTGCGCGTTGTTCGTGAGCGCGGCGCTGAAGCGGCTCTGCAGCGACTGCCCGTGGCCGAGACGGCTGAGCGAGATGCCTGCCGTGCGGATCGCCGGGAGCCCGGTCCCGTCCCCCTGATCGCTGGCGATCGCCGTCGTCGCGCTGAGCGCGGCGCCGTCGACATCGATCTGCACCAGCTGGTAGGTCCCGGACTGGGTCACGTTGAGCAGGCCGGCCATCGTCTCGGCGGGCGTCCCCGGCGCGGGCGCGGGCGTGAAGACCGTGCTGCCGTCCAGGGTGTAGGCGGTCCACGGAACCAGCGCGCCGGGCAGCGGCTGCCCGTTCGCCGCGAGCGGGTGCACGCGCAGCCGCGGGGTCGTTGTCGCTCCCACGAGCGGCCGCGGCACCGCCGGCAGTGGCAGCTCCAGCTCGACCACGAGACCGAGCAACGGCAGCAGCACGGGGTAGTCGGCCAGCATCGAGAACGCCTGGTGCACGTCGTAGGGTTGCGGCTGCGGGGCCTGGTCGGCCGGCGTGGCCGGCCCGGCCGGACGGCGCCCAGCGCCGTGGGGCCCCGGTGGAAGGCGAGCAGTGCGTGAACGCCGAGGGAGGCCGCCCTGATCGGGGACCACCGGCGTGAACTGGCCGCCGCGCAACTGCGCCAGCCGCCCTGCGATCCCCAGGGTCGCGGCCATCCGCTGCGCCTGGCTGCCTGCCGCGGAGGGCGCGAGCAGGCCCGCGGCGAGGTCGGCCTGCGCTGCCGCCAGCTGGCCCTGATCGGCGATGCTGCCCGGTTGCAGGGCCAGGGCCGCCCGCTGGCTGGTCGCGTCCGTGGCGGCCGTCAGCGCCGCGGCGAGCTCGGGGAGCGCCTGGGCGATCATCGCGTGCCCGGGGGGATCGATCGGCGAGGAGCCGAGCACCTGCGGATAGGCCTTGCTCAGGCCGTTGGCCAGCGTCGCGTTCGGGAACGTGTTCACGGGCCGGTGGGCCAGCGGATCAACGCCGCCGTACAGCCGCACCGGGGCGGCGGGCGGGAACAGCGCCGTCCACAGCTCCGGCCTGGGGACGCTCACGGCGCTGGCCGGGGTAGTCGGCCCGTTGTCGACCTCCACGGCGAACTGCAGGGTGGCGACCGTCTGCGCCCAGTTCTGCACGCCAGGCGGGAACGACGACAGCGGGACCTGCGTCCCGGGCGGTGCGGAGGGGTCGCACCCGAGGCGCAGGGACACGGCCACGGCGAGCCGCAGGCGCCGGGCCGTGGCCGGGCCGGTGAACCCGTGCGGCAATGCGGCCCAGATGCTCGTGGTGGTGAACGTCTGAGGCATCAGCTGAACGCCTTGCAGTAGGTGGCGAAGTCCGCTTGCGTCATCAGATCGCCGAACCCGGCCCGGCCGGGGGCGGTGGCCGTGACGGCGGGGGCGGCGGGCCCGGCGGGCGCGCTGGCCCGGACCGCTCCCTGACGATGACGCGCCGGGGAGCGGGAAGTCCTTGGACGCGCTGAGCGTGAAGCTCTGACTCATCATCAGCACCGATACCGACACGGTCACCGACGCGGAGCCGGTGATCTTCGTGGGATTTTTCCCCTGATTGTTGTAGCCAAGCGTCAGGACCAGCTCGACCGAGAGCGAGATGATGCCGAGCAGGTTGACCGAGCCGCCGATCCGCAGATAGGCGTCAAATTGAACCCCGTCTACCTCGTCGTAGGAAAAGAAGAACCCGGCGATAACGTGGACGTTGGCCGACACGATCACGAAATCGATGGTGAGGTTGGCGCCGAGCTCCAGGGATCCTTCGACCCGCCTGATCCCGGTCGCGTCGACCTCGACGGCGAGATAGGCGCCGCCGGCGATCAGCGAGACGGTGCAGAGGAACGGGCTGGAGCGCTCGGCGAAGGCGAGCCGGATCGCCGCGGCGCCGTCGAAGGGCAGATCGAGCGCGGCGGTCATCGAGAGGTTCTCCAGGCTGAGCACGCCGACGGCGGCAGTGGGCACCTCGAGCGTGTAGCCGGCGGTCACGCCGTCGTCCGTGGACGTGAGGAACGGCGGGTCCGAGAAACCTGCGACGGGAAGCAGGCTGGCCAGCACGTTGACGAAGGCGAGCTGATTCTTGAAGGTGATCTGCACGTTGCCGGCGCTGAGATCGATCTTCTGACCCGACTGCGCGCTAAAGCGCAACTGGTCGAACCCGACCTCGACCGTACCGAGGAACGTCAGCGTGAAGTCCGACAGCGTGCCCGACAGGGCGTAGGTGGAGTTCCCGGGCGCGTTCAGCGGCGTGACCGTCTTGGCGTGCAGTTCGAGCCGTGCCGGGCGACAGGCTGAGCATGTCGGCGATCGGGCCGCCGCGGTGCTGGCCAGCGGCGGGCTCCAGTCGAACGTGGTCACGATCTGGTTGCCGTCCTGCTGGTGCGCGAGCACGGGCAGCTTCGCCGGATCGAGCCCGGTGAACTCGGCGATGACGCTGACGAGGTTGATCGCGCCGAACAGCTTCGCGCCTAGGCCGGTGAGATCGTCGCGGGGTTGAACACGCCGCCTGGCCAGGTCGTCCAGGGACCCGGCGACCGGCCCGAGCGATTGCGACAGCCCGCTGAGTGACAGGTTGGCGCTGGCCAGCCCGCCTGCCGGTCGGCGGGCATGCCCAGCGCCAGCGCGGCCGTGGGCGTGGGGTCGCTGGCCGGGTCGGTGAGCCCGCCGAGGCCCAGGACGAACCGGGCGAAGACGGTGGCGGCGTCGCCCGCGCCGGTGAGGTAGTTGGCGTAGTAGGCGATCGTCGCGGTCGCGGTGGCGCCCGCCGAGCCGAGCGCTTGCCCGACGGCGGGGACGCTGACCGCCGCGCTGGCCATCGTGGGCACCGGCCGGCCGCCCGGCTCTGTCACCAGCACGAACGACATCTGGCTGGTCGGCAGCGCGACACTGCCCGGCGCCGCGGCGGGAGGGGGCGGGCGCGCTCCCTGGGCCGCTGGCGGGCACCCGCAGATAGGTGACCGGGGCTCCCGTGAGCTGCGCGGGGGGGATATTGGTGCCCGCGTAGTCCGCGGTCACCCCATCGGGGACCCACAGCAGGGGCTGTACCAGGTCGACGTCGGCGCCTGCCAGTCCGTGGCGACCATGTGAAAATGGACGGGATTGTTGCTGACCACCGGGACGTATTGCTGGTCTGGCTCGCCCCGCTGGTCGGTGTGCGGCGGCGGGTTCAGGACGGGGATCGTGCCGGTGATCAGGCGGATGCGCGTGAACGGAAGCCCTTTGCCGCCGTTGGGCAGCCCCAGGCTGGGGTCGGTGAGTTCGACCTGGGTCGTGATCGGCATCAGCGAGGTCGTGGTGATCAGCGTTTCGGTGGCCGTGCCGTCGCTGGCGGGCATCGGCTTGCGTTCGGTCACGGTGATCAGCAGTGCCCGGAACCCGAACGGCCGCAGCGAGCCCGTGTGGCCTTCGAGCTTGACGAGCTCGTTGCGTCCCGCGCCCGTGATCTGATGCCAGAAGGGCACCGCTCCCGGTGCCGGGATGCCCCGGTGGCCTGGATGTCCTGTCCGAGCTGGAGGTCGGCCCAGGCGCCGAGGCTGGACAGCGTGAGCCGCCGGATCGTCGCCTGCCCCTTCTGCGCGAGCGCGCCCCGCTGCGCGTGATTCCGGCAGCGACAGCACCTGGCTGTCGGGCGGGAGGAGGTCGGGGGACCACCGGATGGAGCAGCGTCGGTGGCCCTGCCGAGAGGTCCAGATCGGTATGCCAGAGTTCCGCGATCCCCTCGAGCACGGCGGCCGGCGCGCGGTGCTGCCAGGGCGTGGACGCGCCGGCGCTCACCAGCAGCCGGTAGGGCAGCTCGAGCGCTGACTGGGACCCCGATGGCGGTGTCTGCGCGGCTGGGGGTCACCACGAGTGTCCAGGTGCTCCAGTCGAGCAGGGCGGCGAGCGTAAGCGGCACGGCGGCCGGCTCGCCGGCACGGTGAACACGAGGCGGCTCGGGCCGCTCATCACCGCCGGAATCGGGGGCGCGCTTACCTGCGCCCCGAGATCGAAGTCAGTCTCGGCGATGTGCTGGGGCGGGAACTCCACCACCACCGTCTGCGGCTGCGTGGCGTCGGACCGGATGATCTGCGGCGGCGCCCCGGCGCCGATGGCCGCCGTTGGGGAACTGGAAGCTCATCACCAGCAGGTCGTCGGGCCGCGCGACGCCGACCGTCACGCCCCCCACGTAGGCGAAGGCGGCCGCGGCGGTGGCCGTTCCCCGCGCGGACACTGCCTCGACATCGACGGTGCCCGCGCCGGGCGGGGTCACGACCGTCAGCGTCGGGTCCGGAGACCGTGAGCGTGGTGGCCTGTTGCCCGCCGAACGTCACGGAGGTCACCCCGGCCAGCCCGCTGCCCGAGATCGTGACCCGGCTGCCGCCGACCGGGCCCTCGCCGGCTGGCTGCAGGCCGGTGA
>CAWDBS010000042.1:0-187687 GCA_963800415.1 uncultured Actinomycetes bacterium | reverse complement strand
TCCGGACCTTGGATGAGGGGGGCGGGCCGGGCTGGGCAGAAGTGCTGTCTGCGATGCGGTTCATGATGGCGGCGGCTTTCAGCAGGGACTGTTGCTCGTCGGCTGCCAAGCAGCGCGATCCGGTCCTGAGCCCACTGCCGGAAGTCATCGGTGTCCTCGACCGGGGCGCCGACCAGCCGGGTGATCACCTGAACGGGCAGGTCAGCCGCGAACTGCGAGACGAGTTCACAGCGTCCGTCGGCGGCGAACCGGTCGATCAGAGCATGGCAGAGGGTCCCGATCTCCGCTTCGCCCGGTCTCGGGGTAGGGACCGACCTGGTGCTAGTAAGTTGCGGTAACTGCCCTGGCGGAACTCGTCGGAAAGTGATGGGTGGGACGGATGCCAGCCGAGCTCGGCCTGGGCCCTGGCCGCGTCGGTGCCCTGATCCAGCAGCAGGACCTCGGCGAAGTAGTCGCCTAGGCGGGCCCGGGCCTCATCGTCGGAACCGGGGCTCGCTCCCGGGGCGCCGACGGCGACTGCGCCCGCCTGCGTTAGCTCGGCCACGGTGGGGTGCACTCCGTTGCCGATGACGTAGCGGCCCCGAGCCGACTCATCTTCCAGAACGCGCCGGAAGAAATCCGCCAGGTCCGCGGCGTGCACCGTCGACCAGTGCTGCTGGCCCGTGCCGAGCATGATCAGGTTGCCGGCGTCGTCCCGGGGCGAGGCCAGAAGCAACCCGGGAATCCCGCCCCCGCCGTCCCCGTAGGCGACGCTGGAGACGATCACGGCTCCGCGAATGCCTGTCACGCCGAGCACCCGGCGTTCGATCGGCTCCTTCCACGACACCAGCGCGGGCGCGTTGAGTGCAGACGCCTCGGTGATGGAAGGGTTGGCCCCGTAGATCCACAGGCCGCTGATCTGGAGGTAGGGCTTGCCGGTGCCGGCGAACGCGTCGATCACCCCGTCGACCACGGCGGAGTCCAGGTTTGCGCTGGTGGCGTCGCCGGGACTGGCCGTGTGGATGGCCCCGTCCGCATTGCTGAGCAGCCTCGCGACCGCCGGCCGGTCGTAGAGGTCGACCACGACCGGCATGGCGCCGCGGTCGGCGACGGTGTCCGCCTGGGCGTCGTCGCGGACGAGCGCGGTCACCTCGTGGCCGTGCTTGTACAGATCCGCCAGTACATGAGATCCGATGAACCCTGTTGCGCCGGTGAGTGCTACTTTCATGACCGCGCAGCCTCCTGCCTTTCGAAGCTTTGACTTGTCCGTTCAAGTGAACCGTAGCTTGATCAGACTTGATTGGTCAAGTCAGATCGAGCCGTCTCATCCAATCCTTGGAGGCTGGTTATTAAGCTCAGGATCGAATATCGGCAGTTGAGGCAACTCACAGAGAGTTTGACGGTTCAAGTTGTAACGATATAAAACTTGCGTCATCAAGTGACTATCGCTCACGTATCGCTGAAGGAACCCGCACATGAGCGAGATCGCCAGGCATGTTCGAGTCAACGACCGCCGGGGCCAGGCTCCGGCACACGGCGGCCCGGGCCCTGACCGAGACCGACATCTCTGCCGAGGTTGCAGCGTCGTCGCCCCGGACGCCACCTACGTCTCACTCAACACCGAAAATGCTGAGCTCAGCAAGATCATGCCGTGGGCCGACGCTGGAGCACAGTGAGTCACTTGAATCGTCCAGTGCTTGGTATTGTGATCCGATGACCGAAGGAGCCCACCGTGGTGCCGAGGAGCCGCCGGTGAAGTGGCTGACCGCCGCGGAAGTGGGCTCCTGGCTGTCCGTGGTGCGGTTGATGACCTGGCTGCCCTGGTCGATCGACCAGCAGCTGCAGCGCGACTCGAACCTGGGTATGGTGGAGTACCAGGTCCTGGCCATGCTGTCCAACAGTCCCGAGCGAACCATGCGGATGAGCTCGCTGGCCGAGGTCACCAACGCGTCGCTGTCCCGGCTATCGCACCTGGTCAAGCGCCTTGAGGGGCGAGGTCTGGTGTGCCGCGAGCCTGACCCTGCAGACGGGCGATTCACTAATGCCATCCTGACCCAGAAGGGCTTCCAGACCCTCGCCGAAGCGGCACCCGGGCACGTGGCACATGTGCGATCGCTCGTCATCGACGTCCTGTCACCCGAGCAGTTGCGACGCCTTGGCCTCGCCGCAGACCGCATCATGTCGCGCATCGACACCTCTGAGATCAACTAGCGACGCCACGTTCCCGGGTCAACTCCACCAGACCGGTGCGCAGGCGACGGCGGCCTCGATCAGGTCCGTTTTGGTCACCGAGTCGCCGCTGAGCCAGGCCTTGATGGCTCCGGTGAACCCGTAGGCAACGAACTGCGCGATGACCTGATGGTTGCCGTCGGGGAGGCCGGGATGGGTGCACCGGGAGATGAACGCCAGGCCGTAGTCGGTGAAGTGGGTACCAGCGCCTCGTACACCCCGTTGTCCGCCGGATCGTGCAGGGCATGCTGGTACACGGCCATGAAACGCTCGACGTGATCAGCGACGTCGCCGGTGGCCAGGCGCAGCATCTGCGCGGCCGAGTATCCGCCCTCGGCCCGACGCGCCTCCTGCAGGCGGTGGCCGCGATCCAAAGTCGGTGTAGAGCACCTGGATGAGCAGTTCCAGGGGGCTGCTGTAGCGGTTGTAGAACGTCGCGCGGGTCACTGGGCTCGGCTGCGCCGCTCCCTGTGGCAGCCACCCCGCCCGCACGGCGAGCAGCCTCGAGCGCACGGTCGGCCCGTTCGAGCTCTTCTATGACCTGGCCGTGGTCGGGCTGTTTCCCGGGTCATTCGCCGACGCCGGCCAGGTCGCGCAGGGCCTCGTCATCCAGCGCCACGTGCTCTGCGGCGAGGTTTTCCAGCAGGTGAACGGTGGAGCCGGTGCCTGGTGCAGGTCGCGCAGGTGCTCCTGGCGCGGGTCGCCCGCGGGCACGCACAGGACCTTGTTGTCGCCGCCCTTCTCGTCGCGCATCCGGAACATGCCGACCGGGCGGCTGCGGATCAGGCAGCCGGGGAACGTCGGTTCCAGCACCAGCACCAGCGCGTCGAGCGGATCACCGTCCTCGCCCAGGGTGTCCGGCACGAAGCCGTAGTCGGCCGGGTACTGGGTCGCGGTGAACAGCGTCCGGTCCAGCCGGATCAGGCCGCTGTCGTGGTCGACCTCGTACTTGTTCCGGCTGCCCCGCGGAATCTCGATGAAGACGTCAAATTCCATGGCCATCAGCCAGGTACCGGCCGCCCTTGATGGCCAGGATCTCGTTACACCCATCCTCGATCATCGACAGCCGGGCGTCCCGGAAGATCTTCTCGATGGGGCGGTCCCGGCGGATGCCGGCGCCGCAGAAGATCTGCAGCGCGTCGCTGGCGACCTCGAACGCCGCCTGGGTGCCGGTGATCTTGGACGCCATGGCGACCTGCAGCGCCGGCACCGGCTGGGTGAAGTTGTACAGCATCGCCCGGCGGGCCAGCGCCCGGGCCGCTTCGACCTTGCGGTACATGTGGAACAGCCGGTAGGCCACGTTCTGGTGCGCCACGATGGGCACGCCGCCCTGCCGCCGCTCGCGCGCGTAGTCCAGCGCCAGTTCGTAGGCCGCCCGCGCGGTGCCGGCGAAGATGGCGCCCATGCACGCGTTGCCCAGGACGAGGACCTGGTAGGCAGCCCGCTGGTAGTCGTCCGGGCCGGCCAGCACGTTCGAGATGGGCAGCACCACGTCCTCGAAGATCACCGCGCCCTGGTTCAGGGCCCGCTGCCCGAGCTTGTCCAGCGGCGCCCCCGGCTGACGCCGGAGGTGTCCATCGGGACGATGACCACGCAGCCCCGTTCCGGGTCGGGCTCGCGGCCGGTGTCGGCGGCGCAGTACAGGATGCAGACCTCGGCGATCGTGCCGTTGGAGATCCAGTCCGCCTTCCGCCCATTGATCACCACCTGGTCCGCCGACAGCGCCGCGACGCAGTTGGGACGGCCGTATTCGCCGCCGGGCTGGAAAATCTGCCGACCGGGGTCGAGCTGGTCCGAGCCGTGGCCGGGTTCGGTGGTGGCCCAGCAGCCGAGTCTGGTCCCGGGTGTCAGTTCGAGCAAGTGCTGATTACCGAACGAGGCGGCCATCCAGCGCGGGAACATGGATACGCCCAGCGAGCTGGCCAGGCCCGCATCGCCCCAGCCCAGCTCCTCCAGGATCAGGCAGATGATCCTGGCCGCCTGGGCCGGCTCGAAGGCCAGCAGCTGGTCCACGCCGATGCCGAGCCGGCCGAACTCCGTGAATACCTGCCACAGCGGCGAGTCCGCCGCGATGACCTCCTCGGGCGTCATGCGGTCCAGCTGCTCCCCGACAGGCCGCATCACCTCGGCGGCGAAGCGGTGCACCGCGTCCAGCAGGTCCTGCTCCTCCTTGGCGAGCGGGGCCTCGGCCCCGGTCAGCTGCAGGGTGCCGTGCGGGTCCTCGTCCCACCCGGCGATCAAGGTCCCTTCAGCGGGACGGGCAATGCTAGCGAACTGAGCCATGGCCGTTCGTCTCCTCGATCACGTGAAGGCCGGCTGTTCGGCCACCTCGGCCTCGGCGAGGTAGTCCCTGACCGGCGTGCCCAACGGCAGCGTGATGTCCGCGACGGCGTACAGGGCGCCGAGTGTCCGTACCGGCGCCAGCGCGACGAGCGGGTCGAACCCGGAGGCGGAATCCATCGTCACCGAGCACCGGCCGGTCCACAGCTCTGGTGTCCCGTCCGCGCTTATGGCGGGAGAGGCTGAGTAGTCGGTCCTGATCAGCTCGCAGATGCTCGGACGACTGGCGCCGAGGCGGCTGTTCGGAATCCGGCGCAGGGTGAGCGCGGGCAGGAAGCTCACCTCTCCCGGTGCCGCCGGGCGTTCGGGGTTCATGGTCACGGTCAGCAGCCGCTTCCCGGCGGGCCGCTCGACCGTGAACATCATCTGCTCGCCGAACGGCGCGTCGGCGGCGGGCCTGGTGTAGCCCATGCTGGCGAACTTCTTCGGGAACCCCCACAGCTCCCGGCCGCACGCCAGGGCGGCGTCGTTGTCGACGTAGATGAACGGGCAGAACGTGTAGGGCTCGCCCTCGAAGCTGACCCGGACCAGCATGATCGCCTCGTTGTAGACGCCCAGCGTGGAGAAGGGGTAGTGGACCACCCAGGCCAGGCACACCGGCGGGTCCTCCAGCGGCGACACGCCCGGGGGGAGCAGGCCGGCGATTGCGGCTGGATCGGCCTCGTAGGAGGCGATGATCGCGGTCGCCCCGCGGTAAAGGTAGGGCGGCGGCGGGTACAAGCCGCCGCTAACCGGGAGGGCATAACCCTCGGTCAGAACGTCCATGACATCTCCATTGCGGTTGGCGGCGTACTCAGGCCGGGGGGGCGCTGAGCAGCAGCGGGTAGGCGCGGCGGCCCAGCCGGCCGGACAGGTCGACGTGGACGAATTTCTCCTCGGTGTACTCGTCCAGGGCGTGCGGTCCGAGCTCGCGGCCCAGCCCGCTCTGCTTGTATCCGCCGAACGGGTAGGCGGCGCTGACCATGTGCCAGTCGTTGACCCAGACCGTGCCGGCCTTGAGCTGGCCGGCCATGTCGAGGGCCCGCTGGTTGTCGGTGCTCCAGACCCCGGCGGACAGCCCGTACTCGGTGTCGTTGGCGATCCGGATCGCCGCCTCGGTGCTCTCGGCGCGGATCACCGCGAGGACCGGGCCGAAGATCTCCTCGCGCGCGATCGTCATGTCGTTGCGGACGTCGGTGAAGATCGTCGGCTCGACCCAGAAACCGCGCTCGAACCGCGGGCCGGCTGGCCTGCCCCCTCCGTAGGCCAGCGTGGCGCCTTCAGCCTGGCCGGAGTCGATGTAGCGCAGGATACGGTCGCGGGCCCCGGCCGAGATGACCGGGCCGAAATCCGTGGCCTCCTCGAGCGGGTCGCCGATCGAGATCGTCCTCGCCCGCTCGATCAGCCGCTCGACGAACTTGTCGTGCACGGCGTCGGCCACGATGATCCGGGTGCCCGACTCACACGCCTGCCCCTGGTTCATCAGGCAGCCGAGAGGACGGCAAGGTCGCCGGCCCGGCTCGGTGAGCTGGTCTGCTATCGCGCTGAGCACGGCAGCCCGCTGCGGTGGCGGCTTCCGGCACCACCGGCCGTCGGCGTGCGCGGCCTTGGCCGCCGCGACCGCCCGGTCGGTGTGCTCGCGGCCGCCCTTGGCCACGCTGGCCACCAGCTCCTCGGTGGCCGGACTGCGGATCTCGAACCGGTCGTCGGTGTCAACCCAGTCCCCATCGATGAGCATGGAGTAGCGCCGGACGGTTTCCATACCGGTCCCCTTTCGCGATGTGATCCATGACGCTAAGCCGGGGCGGACTCACGGATAACGTGCTGGCGACACGAGGATGAGCCGGTTCCTCGGCCCGTCGGCACAACGGTTGTGCCGCCGTACCAACGCCCGGGGACAGGCTTGATACCGGGGACCGACGACCGCCTGGGCCTGCGGCCGGACAATGAGCAGCGTGACGAACCTGGCCAAGAACCTGACGGACACCACCCGCGCCCACGCCGGACGGGTGGCCGTGCGGGTGGACAACGCGGCGATGACCTACCGGGCCCTGGACGAGGCGAGCGCCAGGGTCGCCGGGCTACTGCACGAGCGCGGCCTCAAGCCCGGCGACCGGATCGGCATCATGATGCCCAACGTCGCCGAGGTCCCCGTGGTGTACTACGGCGTACTCCGGGCCGGCGGCGTGGTCGTCCCGATGAACCCCCTGCTCAAGGCGCGGGAGGTCGCCTATTACCTCGGCGACTCCGGGGCCGGGCTGATCTTCGCCTGGCATGCGTTCGCGGACGCCGCCCGCGGCGGCGCCGAGCAGGCCCAGGCGGAGTCCATAGTCGTGGACGGGGTCAGCTTCCCCGATCTGCTCGCCTCCGCCGTCCCGGATGACCAGGTGGCGGACACCGGCGACGAGGACACCGCGGTGATCCTCTATACCTCCGGCACGACCGGCCACCCGAAGGGCGCCGAGCTCACCCACGGCAACCTCATCAGTAACACCGAGGTGGCGCGGGCCGACATCGTCCGCGCGGGCCCGGACGATGTCATATTCGGCGGCCTTCCGCTGTTCCACGTGTTCGGGCAGACGGTCGCGCTCAACGTCGCGGTGGCGTCCGGGGCGTGCCTGACCCTGCTGCCGCGGTTCGACGCCGAGCACGCGCTGCGGATCGTCGCCGGCCACCAGGTCACCGTCTTCGAAGGCGTGCCCACCATGTACGTGGCGCTGCTGCACCAGAGCGACCGCGCGGACTACGACACCTCCGCGCTGCGGACGTGCATCTCCGGCGGCGCGGCCCTGCCGGTCGAGGTGCTGCGCGGGTTCGAGGAGGCGTTCGGTGTCCCGGTGCTTGAGGGGTACGGCCTGTCCGAGACCTCGCCGGTCGCCTCGTTCAACCATCCCGGCCGGGAACGCAAGCCCGGCTCGATCGGCACGCCCATCCGGGACGTGCGGATGCGCGTCGTGGACAACGACGACCACGAGGTCCCGCAGGGGGAGGTGGGCGAGATCGTCATCCGCGGGCCGAACGTGATGAAGGGCTACTGGCACCGTCCCGAGGCTACCGCCGAGGCGATCCGCGACGGCTGGTTCCGCAGCGGCGACCTGGCCCGGGTGGACGAGGACGGCTACTTCTACATCGTGGACAGGAAGAAGGACCTGATCATCCGCAGCGGCTCCAACGTCTACCCGCGGGAGATCGAGGAGGTGCTCTACGAGCATCCCGCGGTCGCCGAGGCCGCCGTGATAGGCCTGCCGCATCCGGCTCTGGGCGAGGAGGTCGGAGCCGCGGTGGCCCTCAAGCCGGGCGCCGTCATCACCGCCGAGGAGTTGCGCGTCTACGTCAAGGGCCAGGTCGCAGCGTACAAGTACCCGCGCCACGTGTGGATCATGGACGCGCTGCCCAAGGGCCCGACCGGCAAGATCGTCAAGCGGGATATCGTCATCCCGGCCGACTTGACCGCGCCGTGAGGCTGCTGCTGCTCGCCCCGCCTGGCGCCGGCAAGGGCACGCAGGGCGAGCGGCTGGCGGCCTGGTCCGGCGCCCGGCACATCGCCGCCGGTGACCTGCTGCGGGCCGAGGCCCGCGCCGGCGTGCCCGAGCCCGAAGTCCTGGCCCGCCAGCTGCACCTGCTCTACGACGGCAGCGGGCAGTCCGCGCGGATGGACCACGACCCCGCCGCGGCCGCCGCGGCCCGCGCCGCCGCGGCCACCTTGCTCGACGCCGCCCTGACCCCGGGACAGCGGCCCGGCTCAGTGGGTGATCTGGTGGGCGGTGAAGTGGGGCTGGCGTTTCCCGGCTAATGCGGCGGCGCCTTGGGGGCTTCGTCGGTGAGGGTGAAGACGGCCGCTAACCATCATCCGGGCGCAGCTGGTCGCGGTGTGGTCTCGTCACGTCGGCCCCGCTCTGCTCCCGCCTGCGGTCAGCCAGCACGAGCGTCGAGAAGTCGGCGAGAGCGCCTGCTTAGGGCTGCGGTGCGAGGCGGGTGAGGGATTCGCGTGCGGCGGGCACGACCTGCTCGGCGAACAGGCGGGATTGCCGTTCCCGGTCGCCGGTAGGCCAGAACACGAACGCGTTCATCTGTGACTCGATGTGCAAGGTGGTGAGGGTTTCGGCCCAGCGTTCGGCGGGTCCGTTGAATGCGTCCCGGTCCTGCGGGGTGATCAGGCCCATGACGTTGTACAAGCGAGTGATCGCGGCCGGGTCACGGCCAGCGTCGCGGGCGGCGCTGGTGATGACCTGGTTGAGCTCGGGCAACCGGTCTGGTGGCACGTAGGGCGCCGACACCGACCAGCCGTCGGCTTTGGCGCCGACGAGCTGGATCGCGCGCGGGCCGACGACGCCGAGCCACAAGCCGATGTCGTGTGCGGGGCGGGGACCCGGCCGGACGCCCGGTACCTGGTAATAGGAGCCCTGGTAGCTGTAGGGTTCACCGGCCCAGCTGGCGCGGATGATGTCGATGGCCTCGCTGAGCGCGCCGCGTGCCTGCCCGGCGCTGCGGCGGGGGCCGCCCATCCCGGCGATTCCGTCAGCGAACGCTCCCGCGCCGAGGCCGAGCTCGAAGCGGCCTGCGCTGAGCACGTCGATGGTGGCGGCCTGCTTGGCGTGCTCGCCGTCCTGGAGTGCACGGTGGAGCAGTGCCTGCCCGGCGGCGACCACGAGATCGTGGTCGGCCGCGTGCGGCACGCGGAGACCAGCTCCACCCCGGCGGACCCGCTCGTCTTCTTCCGCGGCGGCTATGCCTCGCTGACCTGGTAGCTGGCGAGCGCGCCGCGGTCATCGTCGGGCCCACTCCTCGGCGAGCAGCTGGTAGGAACGGATACGGTCAGCGTGGTCATGGGTAATGGTCGTGATGATCAGCTCGTCGGCTTCCGTGGCGTCGCGGAGACGCTCCAGCTGGTCAGCGACCTGGCTCGGCGTGCCGACGAACTGGGTGTCGATACGGTCGGCGACCAGCTCGCGGTCAGCGTCGCTCCAGACGTGGCGGCGGGCCTGCTCGGGGGTGGGGAACTGGATGGCGCCCTCGGCGGTGCGGATGCTGCGCACCCACAGGCCGTAGCCGGTGGCCAGTTCGCGGGCCGCGGCCTCGGTGCCGGCCACGACGACGTCGGCCGACACGCTGATGTAGGGCCGGCCGAGCTCGGCGGAGGGCTGGAACGCGGCCCGGTAGCCGTCCACCGCCTCGAGCACGGTGGCCGGGCTGACGTGGTAGTTCGCGGCGAAACGCAGGCCGTTACGGCCAGCGACCTCGGCGCTTTCGCCGCCGCTGCTGCCGAGGATCCAGATCTGCAGCGCCGCGCCCTCGCCCGGCACCACGTGGGCCTCCTCTCCCTCCGGGGAGCGGTAGGTCCCGGCGAGCAGAGCCAGCACGTCGCCGACCTGCTCGGTGTAGTTCTGCGGCTCCGCCTGCGGCAGCTGCAGCAGTGTCTTCTGCATGGCGAACCGGGGCGAGCCGAGCAGGTGCTGGAAGGAGAACCGGGGCGGGATGAGCAGCCCGTTCGGGGTCCGGCCGTTGGCCACGGTGGCCGCGGCGCCGCCGCCGGCCAGCGCGGGTGCCCTGGGTTCGCGCGGCCGGCCGCCCGAGCGGCCCAGACCGAGGTCGAAGCGCCCCGGGTGCAGGGCGTCCAGCAGGCCGAACTCCTCGACCGTGGCCAGGGCGGTGCGGTGTCCCATCTGCACGGCTCCGGAGCCGAGCCGGATCGTCGACGTCGCGGCGGCGGTCAGGGCCAGCACAACGGCGGGGGAGGTGCCGGCCACGCCGGGGTTGAGATGGTGCTCGGCGAACCAGTAGCGGGCGTAGCCGAGCCGTTCGGTCTGCCGGGCCAGGTCGATGCTGTTACGCAGCGCCTGCGTCGCGTTCGACCCGGACGAGATCGGGACGAGGTCCAGGACAGTCAGCGGGGTGGTGGTCATGCGGGCTTCCTCCTCAACCGGTAGCGGCGACGGCCCGGGCGGGCACCTCGTCGTCGCCGATGGGGCCGCCGCCCCAGCCCCAGGGAGGGTCGGGGATCTCGCGGCGCAGCACCGGGGCGATGTCGGACTGGAACAGTTCGAGGCTGGCCCGGTGCTGCGCCTCGGTGAGTCCGCCGGCGTCGGCATGGAGGTGCAGGACCGAATGGCCGAACTGCTCGTGGTAGCGGTGCACCTTCTCGATCACCTGGGCCGGGCTGCCGATCAGGGCCGACGATCGTTCGACGAAGTCCTCCAGCGTCCCGAACACCGGTTGCACGCCAAGTCTCTCCTGGAAGGCCAGGTAGCCGGCGAACACCGGGCGGTAGGCGCTGATCGCGTCCTGGGAGTTGCGCATCGCGTAGTAGCCGGCCGTCCCCGCGCCGACCGCGATGGCCGCCGGATCGTGCCCGTAGTGGGCCCACCGCTCGCGGTAGTGGCGGATCAGTTCCGCATAGGGCTCGATCGGGTTGGTGACGTTGGCCGAGAACAGCGGGTCGCCGTACCGCGCGGCCAGGTCGACCGACTCCTTGCTGGTCGCGCTGCCGTGCCAGACCCTGATCGGGCGCTGCAGCGGCCGCGGCCACACCTCGGCCTCTGTTAGGGGCGGCCGGAACTTCGTCTCGTAGGTGATCTTGTTGTCGCGCCACAGCCGCCGGAACACCTCGTAGGACTCGGCGTTGCGGTCCCATTGGTCCTCGGGCGTGACGTGGAACAGCTCGCGCTGGGCTGCGCCGTTGCCCTTGCCGATGATCAGCTCGAGCCGGCCGCCGGAGAGGTGGTCGAGGGTGGCGTAGTCCTCGAACGCGCGGACCGGGTCGAGCAGGGACAGCGTCGTGACCGCGGTGAACAGCCGGATGTGCGTGGTCCGGGCGGCGACGTGGCTGAGCACCACGGTCGGCGAGGACGAAATGAACGGCCGTTCGTGTCTTTCCCCCACCCCGAAACCGTCGAAGCCGAGTTCCTCGGCGAGGCGCGCGTTGCCGATCACCTCCCGGAACCGCTCCTGGGTCGATTTCTGCTCGCCCGTGTGCGGGTCCGGGGCGTGCACGATCAGCATGATGGTGATGAACCTCATGAGGCGGCCCGGGTGGCCGTCGTCTCGCCGGGGCGGCGCAGTGAGGTTATCGGGTCCAGGCCGAGGTGGTCGCGCAGCGTGGTGCCGGTGTAGTCGGCGCGGAACACGCCGCGCTCCTGCAGCAGCGGGACGACCTGGTCGACGAACGGCGCCAGTCCGCCGGGGGTGATGTGGGGGACCAGGATGTAGCCGTCGGCGGCGTCGGCCTGGACGAGCTCGTTGATCGTCGTCGCGATCGTCTCGGCCGAGCCGATGAACGACTGCCGGCCGGTCACCTCGATGACCACCTCCCGGGCGGACAGGTTTCCGGCTTCGGCCCGGGCCCGCCACTCGGCCGCCAGCGCGACCGGATCCTTGGCGAACTGCCGGACACTGGCCCGGCCTTTGGAGATCAGGGTGTCGTTGACCACCGGGTCGAAGGCGGGGAGGGGCCCGCCGACATCGAAGCCGGACAGCTCGGTGTTCCACAGCTGCTCGATGAACATCAGCGCGGTCTGCGGCGAGACCTGGGCCCGGCGCACGTCGCGGGCGATCTCGGCCGCCTCGGTGTCGGTGTCGCCGAGCACGAACGTGGCCGCGGGCAGGATCAGCAACTCGCGGCGAGTGCGGCCGAACTTGGCCAGCCGACCCTTCACGTCGGCGTAGAAGGCCTGCCCGGCGTCCAGCGACCAGTGCCGGGAGAAGATCGCATCCGCCGATGCGGCGGCGAAGTCGCGGCCCTCGTCGGAGTCGCCGGCCTGGAAGATCACCGGGCGGCCCTGCGGGGAGCGCGGCACGTTGAACTGCCCGGCGATGTCGAAGAACGCGTCCCGGTGGCGGAAGGTCCCCGGGGCCGCGGTGGCCAGGAACTGCCCGGTGTCGGAGTCGGCCAGGATCTCGTCGCCGTGCCAGGAGTCCCACAGCTCGGTCGCCGCGGCCAGGAAGGTCCTGGCCCGCTCGTAGCGGTCGCCCTGGGCCAGGTAGCCGCCGCGGCGGAAGTTCTCCCCGGTGAAGGCGTCCCAGGAGGTCACCACGTTCCACGCCGCCCGCCCGCCGGACAGGTGGTCGAGGCTGGCGAACTGGCGGGCTACCTCGTAGGGCTCGTTGAACGTGGAGTTGATGGTGCCGGTCAGCCCGACGTGCTCGGTCACCGCGGCCAGGGCGGCCAGGACCGTGAAGGTGTCGGGCCGGCCGACCACGTTGAGGTCGTAGATCAGCCCGTTCTGCTCGCGCAGCCGCAGTCCTTCGGCGAGGAACAGGAAGTCGAACTTGCCTCGCTCGGCGGTCTGGGCGAACTGGCGGAACGAGTCGAACTCGATATGGCTGCCGGCGGCGGGGTCGCTCCACACGGTCGTGTTGTTCACGCCGGGAAAGTGCGCGGCCAGGTGAATCTGCTTGATCATGGTCGGTGTCCTCGAAGGGTCGCGGCGGAGACGTCTAGGCGGCGGCGTAGCGGTTGGCGGGGCGGCCCAGGCCGAGTAGCCCCCGGAGCGTGTCCGCCTCGTAGCGGGCGCGGAACAGGCCGCGGCGCTGCAACTCGGGGACCAGACGTTCGGTGACGTGTATCAGGTCGTGCGGCAATGCGGCCGGGCGCAGCCGGAAGCCGGATAGCCCGGCGGTCTGCCAGTCCTGCAGCAGGTCGGCCAGGCCGGCGGCGGTGCCGATGTAGATGCGGGCGTCGCTGCGGTACTCGGTCCCGGCGCGCTCGTCGAGATGCTGTTTGCGCGCGACGGCGGCGGCCTCGGTCTCGTCGAGGAACACCACCAGGTCACTGAAGACGTGCAGGGTCTGTGCGGCGCGGCCGGCCTGGGCCTGCTCGGTCCGGATCTGCGCCACGATCTCGGCGGCGTGGGCCGTGTCGTGCGGGGTGACGAACCCGACGTCGGCTGAGCGCGCGATCAGCTGGTACGGCACGCTGGCGTGGCCGAGAGCGGCGACGATCGGCTGGCCCTGCGGCGGCCGCGGGGTGATCGACGGCCCCTTCACGGAGAACCAGCGGCCCTCGAAGTCGATTTAGTGCAGTTTGTCCCGGTCGATGAAGCGGCCGGTGGCGACGTCGCGGATCTCCGCGTCGTCTTCCCAGCTGTCCCAGAGCCGGCGCAGCACCTCCACGTAATCGGCCGCCTCGTCGAAGTGGTCGGCGATCAGCCGCTGCGTGTCCGGATCCGCGAGACGGTCTGCGTGCAGCGGCGGGCTCTCCCGGCGGCCGAAGTGGGCCGCCGTGCCGTCGCGGACGGCGACCTGAACCCGGATCCCAGCCCGGCCGCTGCTCACGTAGTCCAGGGTGGCGATCGCCTTGGACAGGTGGAACGGCTCGGTGTGCGTGGTGATCGCGGTCGGCACGAACCCGATGTGCCGGGTGGCCGGGGCGGCCCGGGCCGCGATCAGCACCGCGTCCAGACGGCCCCGGACCCGGTCCAGGCGGGAGTCGGCCTGAAAGCGGTCGTCGGACTGCAGGTCCAGCCCGTCCTCGATGGTGAGGAAGTCCAGCAGGCCGCGCTCGGCCTGCTGGGCCAGCTCAGTCCAGTAGCCGGCCGTGAACAACTGCTGCGGTCGGGCGTCGGCCTCCCGCCACGCGGCAGGATGCCAGCCAGCGTCGTTGAGAGCAACCGCCAGGTGCAAAGGGGCCGGCCGGCCCGCCGGGGCACGTGTCACGGATCAGCACGTCCTTTCCGATCAGGGGCACTGGTATAACGGGCTGGCTTTGCCGAGTATTTCGCTAGACATAATGGCCTATGTCGGCTGGAGCCTGGCCGCGCATCCACGTCATCAGCCGCGACCGCGAGGCCGAGGCCTGGGCTGCGTGGTTCATGGGCGCGGGCGGATCAGCCGCGCTCGTCCGGGATCTTCTCGCCGGCCTCGATCGCCACCGGCAGCCGGTTCTCCGGCGGCGGCATGGCGCGGGCAGACGATGTCCAGTGCAGGCTGGTGACGGCCAGGAAGCCGTGCGGGTCGGCCAGCCGGGCCTCGTGGTTGGCATGCCAGCCACGCCAGGCGGCGGTGAACTCGCCGAGGTCGGCCTCCGGCCACGTGGCCTGGTCCTGGATAGTCATGGGACCTCTCCTTTCCCGCGGGATCTCAGAAGGTGGGGGGCTGGGTTGAGGGTGAACTTGGCGATCTCGCTGCTGGCGACGCTCCACTTGTCGAAGATCTTGGCGTAGCCGCCATTGGCCCAGCTTGATGCGCTGCCCGTCATGACGGTTGTCTCTTCACCGCGACTAGGTGCCGCTCCCGGCGGGCGACCTCCTCGCGGACCAGGGGCAGCAGGTGGCGGCCGTAGTCAACGGCGTCCTCGTACGGGTCGTAGCCCCGGATGAGCAGGGTGGTCACCCCGATGTCCACGTAGTCGAGCAGCGCCTGCGCAACAGTGTCGGGCGTGCCGACCAGAGCGGTGGAGTTGCCGGCCGCCCCGGTCGCCGCGGCCAGCGGTGTCCACAGCGCCCGGTCGTGCAGCTCGCCCTTGGCCGCCGCCGCCAGCAGTCGCTGCGAGCCCCGGTTTTCCGGCTGGCTGCCGCCCAGCACCCGGCGCCACGAGCTCCGGAAGGACTCGACGTTCTCCCGCGTCGCCTGGAGGATCCGGTGTGCCCGCTCCCAGGCGAGCTCCCCGGTCGCTCCCAGGATCGGCCGGAACGACACGCTGATCCGCGGCGCCTCCGGGCGATCGGCGGCTGCCGCCGCGGCTCGCACCGAGGCGATCTGCTCAGTGGTCTCGGCGAGCGGCTCGCCCCACAGCGCGTACACGTCGGCGTGCTTGCCGCCGACCCGGTACGCGGCCTCGGACGAACCCCCGAAGTACAGGGGGATCCGCGGTCGCTGCGGGGAGCGGACCTCGGCGTGGAAGTCCTCGAACCGGTAGTGGTGTCCGCGGTACCCGAACGGCTCCTCCGACGTCCAGGCCAGCTTCAGGATGTCCAGGTACTCATCAGTCCGGTGGTACCGCTCGTCCTTGGACACGTAGTCGCCGTCGCGGCGCTGCTCGGCGTCGCTGCCGCCGGTGATGACGTGCACCGCGATCCGCCCCCCGGTGAACTGGTCAAGGGTCGCGAACATCCGGGCGGCGAGCGTGGGCGCCATGAACCCAGGCCGGTGTGCCACGAGGAAGCCCAGCCGCTGAGTGTGGGCAGCGGCGTACGCAGCCACCTGGGTGCCGTCGGGCTGGGAGGAGTTGTAGCCGATGAGCACCCGGTCGAAGCCCGCGTCCTCGTGTGCCTGCGCGAAGCGCCGCGTGTAGTCGTGGTCGATGACGGGCCCGCGGGACGAGCGGGTCTCGGACTGGTCCTGGGTGCTGATCATGCCGATGAACTCGACGGGCATGGCCTAGTCCTTCCTTCTGGAGCGGTTGCGGGCGAGCGTCGGCCTGGCCGATGTCAGCACGGAACTCCTTCCCCGCACGTGAACGAGCGGCTGATGCCATCGAACCTCGGTCACCGTATCTCCATTAACAACTAAACCTATCGGCAATATATGCTATAGCTCCTGCCAACCCCAGCAGAGGAAGACATGCATGACGCCTGCCCCGCTCACCGCGCGCGGCTGTCCACCCGCCGTCGGGCGGGTAACGGCTGAGGACGACCGGCTCGGATGACGACGCGTCGGGATGACTGCGGCCTGCCGCCCCCACGGCTTGACCGCCTGCCGGATGTGTCCGCCGCCCTGGCTGCCCGGGCCGACGAGCATGACCGCGGCGGCTCCTTCCCGTCCGAGGGCATCGCAGCGGTGCACGCCGCCGGACTGCTGACCGCTACCGTGGCGCACCGCTACGGCGGCGCCGGAACCGGGCTGTCTGGCACCGTGGCCATCCTTCGTGCCCTAGGTCGTGGCGATCCGTCGGTTGCCTTGATCGCGGCGATGACCTTGTTCACGCATGCCATGCAGGCGCTAGCGGAGACCTGGCCCGACCAACTGTATGCCGACGTGCTTACCGAGTCGGCGCGACGTCCCACGCTGATCAACGCGCTACGGGTGGAACCGGATCTCGGCAGCCCTGCCCGCGGCGGGCTGCCCGCCACTGTCGCGCGCCGCACCGATCGAGGATGGTCCCTGACCGGCAGGAAGATCTTCTCCACTGGCGCCGAAGGGCTAGGCAACAACGGCCTGACCCGGCACCGCCCACTGCAACGGCACTACAGGGACGTGCTGTGCGCCCGGGTGCATACCCCCCAGGACGACTCCATCCTCACCGCCGCCGGCCGCGCCGCACTTCAGGCAGTCGTCCCTGGCCTGCTTCTTCCTGGGTGAGCGGGAGGCCCGCAGGGGCGTTCCTGGGCCCGTAGCGAAATGTTGCGCGAAGTCGCCGCCCCCGCCGCGCCTCGGCTAGCTGCCTAGCCCGAGGTGACGAGCGCGCGGGACACCGGCACGGGGTTCTTGAACAGGTCAAGCACCGGGCAGTGCTCGTCCACGGCCGCGGCCAGTTCGGCGTAGCGCTCCTCGCTCTCCGGTCCGGCCAGGCTCACCTCGACGCGGACCGCGGTGAGGCCCGGCCGTACTGCGTCATCGACACCGAAGAAGCCGCGGAGATCTAGGTCGCCTTCGACCCGCACGGTGATCGAATCCAGGTCGACGCCGAGCTGGGCGGCCCAGAACCGGTACGTGATGGCCTGGCAGGACCCGAGCGAGGCCAGCGCGTACTGCACCGGGTTCGCGGCGGCGTCGGCCCCGCCCAATGCGGGCGGCTCGTCCACCTTGAAGGTGTGCGCGCCGGTGCTGACGTCGACCTCGGTGACTCCGACCAGCGTGCCCTGCGCGGTGAATACCGCGTGCGCGTTCGCGGCGTCGTCGGCGATGGCCTGGCGGGTGTCTGCGATGAGCGTGTCCAGCGACATAGGGCCTCCCGGGGGCTAAGGAGCAGGGGTTCCCGTCATTTTCTATTTAATCGATCTATATAGTCAACATAGCCCGGCGCGTGACCCGGCTCGTGGTGAGCCTGTTGTCAGCGATCGGCGGCCAGGGCCTGCCTGCCCGGCCGGAACCGCCGGATGAGCAGGTACATCTCGCAGCCCAGGCAGAAGCCGAAGACGCCGTTCAGGAACGCCGCGACCAGCGCGGCCGCGGTCGCGGCCATGCCGAGCCAGGTCAGGCCCGTCGCGTAGCCGGCCACCGCGGCGAGCGCGAAGACCAGGCCGACCGCCTGGGCGAACCGTGGCGGTGCTTCCGGCTCGAGCTCGCCGGGCGGACCCAGCCGCGGCCGGATCAGCTTCCGGTACAGGAAACCGTAGGGCGAATAGCGCAGGCCGAAGAGGGCCCCGGCCGCGAACACCAGGGCCTGGGCCGCCAGCAGCCAGACGCTCCCGGTGACCAGGACCACGGCCAGCACGACGGTGGTGATCAGGGCGCTGACGCGCGGACCCCGCGGATCGATCTCCATGGCGCGGCCTTCCCTCGGGATCCTCGGCCGGCGAGGCAACCTAGGTCTCCAGGCTGCCGGCCGCTTCCTATAGTCGATTTACCCTATCGGTATACTCCAGAAGCGTCCATACGCTGGCCGGACATCGGCCGAGGCGCTAACACCTGGCTGCGTACGGCCAATCCGCCTCTGAACCAACTCTGAAACGTGGCGTATGGCCTGGATGACCAGCGACGAGATGCCCGTCGGCCATGCCATAGAGTCGTCCGCATCATGGATGACGCGCCACGAACCTGGGTGAACAGGCTTCCGCTGATGGTGCTCGCGGTGCTGGCCGCCGGGTTCCTCGCCCTCGGCGTGGCCGAGGCGCGGGCCGATGCCCCCACGTTCGACGAGCCGGTATACGTGTCGGCGGGCCTGGCCGCCGTGCTGCATCACGATGTAATGCTCAATGACGAGCACCCGCCGCTGCCCAAGGTGCTCGCCGTGCTCCCGGTCCTGCTTACCCACCCCGTCGTGCCGGCGAACGGGCGATGGTCAGGCAACGACGAACTCCGCTACGGCGCCCGCTTCGTCGCGGCCCAGCTGGCGGCGGGCAAGCTGGGCAGCGTCACGTTCGCCTCCCGGCTGGTCCCGCTGGCCGAGACTGCGGCCGTCGCGTTCGCGCTGTTCGGTATCGCTGGTGAGCTGGCCGGCCCGGTCGCGGGCGTTCTGGCCGGGGCGCTGTGGCTGGCTTCGCCCCTGGTCCTTGGCATCGGCCACCTCGACGGCACCGATGTCCCGTTCGCGCTCGGGGTGACGCTGAGCTCCTGGGCGCTGCTGCGCTGGCTGCGGCGGCGGGACACCCGGGCGCTGGCGTGGCTGGGGCTCGGCCTGGCCGCCGCTGCGGAGACACAGGTCACAGGCTTGCTGGTGGTGGTGTCGGCGCTGACCGTCGTCGTCGTGGCGGAGTGGCGGTCCGGCGTCGCGCGGGCATTCGCGCACGCCGGGCTAGCAGGCTTGATCGCCTGGGCGGTGGTATGGGCGGTCTACATCGCCGTCGACCCGGCGATGCTGTGGCAGGTGCCGACGCTGCTGCCCCGGCCCTATCTCGACGGCGTCAAGTACCTGGCCGTTCATGACACCACCGGCTCGGCCGCTTATATCGCGGGTATCGCGTACACCGGTGGCCGGTGGTGGTTCTGGCCGCTGAGCCTGGTGATCAAATGGCCGCTGTCAGCCCTGCTCCTGCTGGCGGCCGGGGCCATCGGGTGCCTGCGGCTGCCACCGGGCCCGCGCCGCCGGGCTGGGCTGGCGGTCGGCCTGCCCGCGGTCCTGCTCACCGCGTTCACGCTGACGATGCCGAAGGATGTCGGGGTCCGCTACCTGCTGCCGGTGCTCGCCCTGTGGGCAGCCGCCGCGGCCAGCGGGATCGTGACGGTCCTGGGTACCCTGAGCGGGGCGGGGCGGAAACGGCTGGCCGGAGCGGTCGTGGCCGTGCTGCTCGGCGCGGCGGTGCTCAGCACAGTCGGCTCGTTCCCGCGCTCCATCGCGTGGACGGCCTGGCCGTTCCGGCCGGGCTACGCGGTGGCGACCGATTCCAACGTGGACTGGGGGCAGGGCCTTTACGCCCTCCGCTCCTGGAGCGCCGCCGGCCGGGATCCGTGGGTGGCCTATTTCGGGCCCCGCGGCATTATCACGGCCGACATCCCCGGCGCCCGGCCGCTGCTCGGTGCCGCGCCCGCTGGCCTGCATGGCTGGGTCGCGGCCTCGGTGACCGCTCTCAACAGCGCGAACCGCTCCTCGCTCGGCTGGCTTCGCGCCTGGTGCCCGGTCGCGGTCCTGGACGGGACGATCCTCGTCTACCACTTCAGCCGATCCCCGGCGGCGGCCACCGGCGCCCGGTCTCCGGCGCGGCCGGCTCCGCCGTGCCCAGGCCAGTGGAGCTCTAGTGCCCACTCGTGAACCCATAATCCGATAGGTGAGGACGATTGTTGCTACAGTGATCACCTCACCGCCTGAGGAGACGTCGCGCATGTCCAGGATTCCCGCCTCGCTGGGGTTCTTCCGCCGCCCCGGCCCGCTCGTGGTGGTGTCCTTCGCCTACCTGCTGCTGGTGTCGGGCCTGATGATCTGGCGCGGAATCTCGGTGTCACCGGACTACCTGCTGCTGATCGTGGTGCCCGTGGCCGTGCTGAGCGGGCGGTTCCTGGGGTTCCTGCGCGACTGGGTGCCGTTCGTCGCGCTGTTCCTCGGCTACGAGGCGGTGCGCGGCATCGCGCCGAAGGCCGGCTTCCCGCGCCATTACGGCTTCGTGATCCGCCTGGACAAGGTGATGTTCGGCGGCGTGGTCCCCAGCCAGTGGCTGCAGGCGCACCTGGGCTCGCTGCGCTGGCTGGCCATCGCGTGCACCGTCGTCTACTTCTGCCACTTCGTCATCCCGATCGCGGTCGGCATGGTGCTGTGGCTGATCGACCGGGTGCAGTTCCTGCGCTACACGGTCGCGCTGCTCCTGATGTCCTTCGCGGGCTTCGTCGTCTTCCTGGTCCTGCCGGTGGCCCCGCCCTGGCTGGCCGCTCAGCACCACCTGCTACCCGGCGTGCATTCGCTGATTGCCCTGCCCAGCGCGGTGAGCCCGTACTACAACCGGCTGGACCCCGACGTGGCGGCGGCGTTCCCGTCCCTGCACTCGGCCTACCCGCTGCTGGCCGCGCTGGCGCTGTGGCCGGTGACGCGTCGCGGCGCGGTGGCCGCCTTCGCCTGGTCGGGGGCGGTCTGGTTCAGCGTCGTCTACCTCGGCCAGCACTACGTGACCGACGTCATCGCCGGCATCGTGTTCGCCGTGGGCACCTGGCTGGTCATGACCAAGATCCTGGTCCCGTGGGTTCCGTCGCTGCGGCGGCGCCCTATTCAGCCGCCTGCCCTCAGCACGCCGGACTCCGGTGGCCCCCCGGACATAGCGGCGCCGGCCGCTCAGGAGGAAACAGCGGCGCCGCACGGATCCGGCTGAACAGCTACCGGACGACGGGGCGCTGCCGCCAGGGCTCAGGTCTTTGCGGTGACGCTCAGCCCGAGCAGTTCAGCGAACCGCTGCATCATCATGTCCCGGCCCTTGAGCTGGGCCACCGTCTCGGCGGGCACCAGGTCGGCGCTGTCCGGCCGCTGCCCGGCGCCGCCCTCGGGGCCGATCGGCACGATGATGCCCGCTGGCGGCGGCTGGTAGCCCGCCAGCTCACCGCGGCCGGTGATAAGCGCGCGGATGTTGCCGGCCACGATGGGCGCCTGGCGGCCAGCCGCACCGGCCCCCTTGTTCTGATCGGCTGCCGACACGTCGCCGAGCGCGAACACCCGGTCCTGCCCGGCGACCAGCAACTCCGGCGTCACCTCGACGAAGCCGTCCGGGCGGCGTGCGGCGGCCAGGCCGCCGGTCAGGTAGTCGCTGGCCGGGGCGACCCCGTAGCAGCGGAACCAGATGTCGGCGGTCACCTCGGTGCCGGCCTGCGTGGTTACCGTGAACGTGCGCAGCTCACCGGCCGCGGTCGGCGGCTCAGCCCGCAGCGGGCTGCCCAGCAGCAGCTCGGCGCCCAGGCCGGTGAGCTGGCGGCGGAGTTCGGCCTTCAGGTCCAGGCGGTACCGCTCGCCGAGCACGTCGCTGGCCACGTCGATCAGCGTCACCTGCTTGCCCGGCCAGGCCGCCTTGATCTCCCCGGCGAGTTCGATGCCTACCGGGCCCGCGCCAAGCAGCAGCACCCGGCTCGCCGCGGCGAGCGCCGCGTGCGTGCCGCGCACCTTGCCGTGCGCCGCCTCGGTGCTGGGCAGGTCGCTCTTGGCCGGGAACGGGTAGCCGGACCCGGTGGCCAGCACCAGGTAGTCCGGGGACAGCTCGGCGCCGGAGGCGAGCACTACCCGGTCGGCCCCGGCCTTGACGGCCCGGTCCCGGATCACCCGGCCGTGGCCGAGCAGCCCGGTATAGGGCAGGTAGATCCGTTCCAGCCAGGACGGATCCACCAGGGCGCGCAGCGCCGCGACATTATGCACGAAGTCATCCTTGGGCTCCACCAGGACCACATCGGCCAGGTCGTCGAGCGGCCGGGAGACCTGGATGCCCGCGTAACCGCCGCCGAGCACCACCACGGTCGGCCTGGCTGGGGAACTGTCAGTCATCCGGACTCCTGTTCGCGGGAGGTTGCGGCCCGGCTTCCGGGTCACCAGAGATAATCTGCACGACAGAACATCTGTATAGCAACTATTCGGTCAGGCAACTGATCTGAGATAGGCTAAGCCGCATGACCGCCGCGACGACACGAACCCCCGGCACCGGGCCGGGCAGCCGGTCGCCGGAGTGCTGCACGCTCAGCACCGATCTCGGCTGGGCCCTCGGGACGCTGTCCCGGTGCTACCTGAAGGCGGTAACCGCTACGTTCGCGGACGTGCCCGGCGGGCCGCGCGGCTACCAGGTGCTCGCCGCGGCGGCCCGGGACGCGCACGGCAGCCAGCTGGCGCTGGCCCAGCACCTGGGCGTCGACCGGACGGTGATGACCTACCTGCTGGACAGCCTGGCCGAGGCCGGCCTGATCGAGCGGCGGCCGGACCCCGCCGACCGCCGGGCCCGGCGGATCGTGGCCACCACGCGCGGCCGGGCCCTGCTCGACGGGCTCGGCGAGCGGCTGCGCGCGGCCGAGGACCAGGTGCTGGCCGGACTGGACGACGGCGAGGACCGGCAGGCGTTCCGGGCACTGCTGCAGCAGCTCGCGGTACACGCCGCGACCTCCCTGGAGTCCAGCGCCCCGGACGCCTGCATCGCCGAGTCGGCGACGGCCGCAGCCCCCGGCGGCTGCTAGCATCCTGTCCAGTCCGGTCCTTAGTGCCGCAGATCAGGCCGCCGCGCGATGCGCCGTCTTATTCGATGAGCTGCTGAGGGTATGGGGCGTGCCGCTGGCTGGCTAACTGCGGGCGAGGTCGGGGCTGGCTCCGCCATGGGGGGCTATCTCAGCTGGTCGCGGCCGGTGTATTGTCAAGCATCCCCACCGGGAATATGGGAACTAAGCGAGAGAGGTATCAGGCGAGATGACTACGGTCACCAACGGTGTCAACGTGCAGGCGCTGCTCGACGCGCGCGAGGTGCTGAAGGGGGCGCCGGAGGCTGCCCAGTTCACCTGGCGTGCGTCCGCCAAGTGGCAGAACGGCGTCCACAGCACGATCAAGGTCCAGAGCTTCTTCGGCCTGGGGGAGGAACAGGGCCACAAGGCAGAGTCGGTGTTCGAAGCCGACCACCCCGAGGTCTTCGCGGCGGAGGACAACGGCATCACGCCGATCGAGTACCTGCTCGTCGGCCTGGCGAGCTGCCTGACGGCCGGCGTGGCGTCGGTCGCCGAGAACCGCGGTATCCAGCTGCGCTCGGTCACCTCGACGGTCGAAGGCGCGCACGACATCCGCGGGATCCTCGGTGCCGACAGCGACGTCCGCAACGGCTTCAACGACGTCAAGGTGACGTTCACCATCGACGCGGACGCATCGAAGGAGGACATCGATGCGCTGGTGGCCCAGTCGCAGAAGCGCTCCGCCGTGTTCGACGCCCTGACGAACCCGACGAACGTCACCGTCGAAGTCGCCTGAGGGCCACGTCATCGAGCGGGTAACCACGGTCGTCATCGGCGCGGGGCACGCGGGCCTCGCCGCGAGCCGCTTCCTCAGCGACCGGTCGATCGACCACGTCGTGCTCGAGCGCGGCGAGGTGGCGAACTCCTGGCGGAGCGAACGCTGGGACTCGCTGCGGCTGCTCACTCCCAACTGGCAAAGCCGGCTGCCGGGCCTTGGCTATGAAGGCCCGGACCCCGACGGCTACATGACGGTGGGGGAAGTCACCGCGTTCATCGAGCGCTTCGCCGCGGTCTCGCGCGCTCCCGTCCGGACCGGCGTGGCCGTCACGTCAGTGCGGCGTACCGACGACGGATACCAGGTGACGACGACGCGCGGCGAGCTTCGCTGCCGGACCGTGGTCATCGCGAGCGGCGCCTGCAATCAGCCGTCGGTGCCGCGGTTCACCGACGCGGTGCCGGCGTCCGTGGAGCAGCTGACGCCGTTCGACTACCGCGACCCCGCCAAGCTCCCCGACGGCGGCGTGCTCGTCGTGGGAGCGTCGGCGACCGGCGTGCAGCTGGCCGCCGAGCTGCAGCGGTCGGGCCGGCCGGTGACCCTGTCGGTGGGGGAGCACGTGCGGTTGCCGCGTACGTACCGCGGACGCGACGTGCTGTGGTGGATGGACGCGTCGGGTCTGTGGGACCAGCGGTACGACGAGGTCGAGGATCTCGCGCGGGCCCGGCGGCTGCCCTCGCCCCAGCTCGCCGGGACTCCCGAGCGGACGACGCTCGATCTCAACACGCTCGCCTCGATCGGCGTCGAGCTGACGGGCCGCTGGGCGGCTGTCCGTGACGGCCGCGCGTTGTTCTCCGGCGGCCTGCGCAACGTGTTCTCGCTCGCGGACCTCAAGATGAGGCGCCTGCTGGACACGTTCGACGAGTGGGCCCTGACGAGCAGGCGCGACGCGGAGTTCGAGCCGCCGGAGCGCTTCGCGCCGACACGCGTGCCCTCCTCGACGCGGTTGCAGCTTGACCTGGGAAGCGGCGAGATCCGCGCGATCGTGTGGGCGACGGGTTTCCGGCCCGACTACGGCTGGCTCGACGTGCCCGCCCTCGACGCGAAGGGCCAGCTGCGCCACGAGGGCGGTGCAGTCGACAGCCCGGGCCTGTACGCGCTGGGGCTGCCCGTGCTGCGGCGGCGCAAGTCCACGTTCATCTGCGGCATCGAGGACGACGCGCGTGCGGTGATCGATCACCTCGCCCGGTACCTGGCCGGGCGCGGGTGATCCTGACCGCCGGGTGCTGCCCTACGGCGGCCATGAGATCGTGGCCGGGCGGATGCGTCACATCGGGACCGGCACCAGCCGGCGGCGCCGCTGGCTTATTTCCGCGGAGGCCATGCGTCGCTGGCTTCATGAGCGGCGAGTGCGCCCCGGATGAGGGGGACCGCGGCGGCGGCCCACCTGGCGATCGCGGCGTCCACCTCACCGAGCTCGGGTTCGGTGACGTACAGGCCGCGGGCGGGGACCGTCGCGCCAAGCTCGACGAGGACCGGCCGCAGGTGAACCTCGACAGCGAGGTAATGACCCGCCCAGCCGCCGGTCATGACAGGTACCGCGACCGTCCCGGCCAGGCCGTTGCTGCCGTAACGGTCGAGGAATGCCTTCAGCATGCCGGTGTAGGAGGCCTTGTAGGTGGGTGACGCGAAGATGGCGATGTCAGCGGCGGCGACCTCTGCGGTCAGCCGGGACAGCTCGGCATCGGAGGGGTCGAACAGGCTCGGCGCGTGCTCGCCGACGTCGACCACCAGGTGGGCCCCGGATGCCGGGGCGTCGGGGCAGGCCAGAGCGGCGGATAGGGTGCCGGCCACCGCAAGCGCGACGCCGTGGGTCCGTGACGCCGGCTTCGGATTACCGGTCACTACCGCGATTCGCATGGCATCTGGCTCCGGTCCTGATGAGCTCGAGCTCGGGCGGGAACGTGATACCGCCGCCCGTTCGGCCTGGCATGGGTATCACGATACGGCGGCGGGGTAGGCGGGACCTGACGTGGGCGCGAACGGTGTCGTGCTGACGGAGTCGTCCGCGCTGCCCGGCGCGGGATGCTGCCAGTGGCCGCGCTGGCGCAGGATCGGCAGCACGCCCTCGCCGAACCAGTACGCCTCCTCCAGGTGCGGGTAGCCGGACAGGATGAACTCCGAGACACCGAGCGCGGCGTACTCCTCGATCCGGTCCGCGACCTCGGTGTGGCTGCCGACCAGCGCGGTGCCCGCGCCGCCGCGCAGCAGGCCGATGCCCGCCCACAGGTTCGGCGAGACCTCCAGGTTGTCCGCCGAGCCGCCGTGCAGTTCGCGCATCCGGCGCTGTCCCTCGGACTCGCTGTACGCCAGCCCCTTCTGCACCTCACGTATCATCGCTTCGTCGACGCGCTCGATCAGCCGGCTGGCTTGCCGCCATGCCTCCTGCGCGGTGTCCCTGGCGATGACGTGCAGCCGGATTCCGTACCGCAGCGTGCGCCCTGCCTCCCGGGCCAGGCCGTCCATCCAGCGCAGCTTGGCGCCCACCGCGGCGGGCGGCTCGCCCCAGGTCAGGTAGACGTCGCTGTATCGGGCGGCTACCGGGCCCGCCTCGGCCGACGAGCCGCCGAAGTACAGCGGCGGCACCGGGTCCGGACGCCTGGACAGGCGGGCGCCCGCCACGTGCAGGTGCTCGCCGTCATGGCTGACGGTCTCGCCATACCATAGCCGGGTCACGATGTCAAGGAACTCGGCGCACCGCTGGTAGCGCTGCGCCTTGCCGAGGAAGTCGCCGTACGCCCGCTGCTCGGCGGCCTCACCGCCGGTCACCACGTTGAGCAGCAGGCGTCCGGACGAGTATCGCTGGAATGTGGCCGCCATCTGCGCGGCCAGCGTGGGCGACAGGAGACCGGGCCGGAAGGCGACGATGAACTTCAGCCGTTCGGTGACCTCGGTGAGCATGCCGGTGGCCAGCCACGCGTCCTCGCACCACGCGCCGGTCGGGGTGAGGACCGCCTCGAAGCCGAGCTGCTCGGCGCTGCGCGCGATCTGGCCCAGGTAGCCGAGCGAGGCGGGACGGATCGCGCCTGCCGATCCGGTAGCGATGCCATGGCCGCCGCCGACGATGTTGCGACCGTCGCCGTTGGTGGGCAGGAACCAGTGGAAGTGCAGCGACATCCTCACTCCAGCGCGGATGAGCCTCTAGTTCGGACTGGCTTACTGTAGCAGTTTCCTATTAAAACTATTGACTTTATCGACAACAGTTCCTGCCGTTGCGGCATGGGTCACCCGAGTACGTCGGCCGGAGCCTGCGCGACCACTACGGCATCGCCCCCGCCGTCAACAGTAACGTGGCCAGCGTTCCTACCGAGCCGGGCTGGACGAGTCACCGGACGGCCACCGGCGGGTGCTCACGGTGCTGCGCTACCTCGGCGCCGGATCGTGATCGATGAGGCTCAGGCAGCGCGGAAGGCGTCGCGGAAGTCGTCGGCGGGGTGCTCCAGGGAGGTGAGCTGGGCGGTGTCGCGGCGGAAGAACAGGGCGAGCGTCCAGTCGGCGAGCACTCGTGCCTTGCGGCTGAGGGTCGGTACCCAGAACAGGTGGTAGAGGCGGTGCGCCAGCCAGCCGGCGAAGCCGGTGAGCCGGATCCGGTACACCTGCGCCACGCCCTGGTGGTGGCCGAGCCCGGCGACTGACCCGACGTAGGCGTGCCGGTACGACGTGAGCTGGCCGCCGCGCCCGAAGGCGACGATGTTACGGGCCAGCACCTTGCTCTGCCGGACCGCGTGCTGCGCGTTCGGCGCGCAGAACTCGCCGGGCCGGCTCAGGTCCGGCACCGCCGCGATGTCCCCGGCGGCGAACACGCCCGGCACTGCGGTGACGGCTAGGTCCGCGCCCACCTGAATCCGGCCGGCCGCCTCGGCGGGCAGGCTGGCCGCCGCGCCCAGCGGGCTCGGCCGCACACCGGCCGCCCACACCAGGGTTCCCGCCGCCAGCTCGGTCCCGTCATCCAGCAGGACCGTGCCGTGCGCGGCCGAGGCGAGCCGGGCGTGCAGCCGCACGTCGACGCCGCGCCGCCGCAGCGCGCGCAGCGTCCACTGGCCGAGCCGCTCATCCAGCTCGGGCAGGATCCGGCCGGTCGTCTCGACCAGCATCCAGCGCAGCCCGGCCGGGTCCAGCGCCGGATGGAACCGCACCGCCTCATCCGCGAGCCCCTGCAGCTCGGCAAGCGCCTCGACCCCGGCGAATCCGCCGCCGACGACGACGAACGTGAGCGCGGCCGCACGGATGGCAGGATCGCCGGCCGACGCCGCCACGGCGAGCTGGCCGAGCACGTGGTTGCGCAGATGCACCGCCTCGCTGACCGTCTTGAACCCGGCACCGTATTCGGCCAGCCCCTTGACCGGCGGCACCCGTGACACCGACCCGGCCGCCATCACCAGCACGTCATAGCGCAGCACCCGCTCCGGGCCGCGGGCCGGCGCGAACACCGCCAGACGGCTGGCGTGATCAATGCTGACGATCTTCCCGGTCAGCAGCCGGGTGTGCCGCAGCACCCGCGGCAGCGGCGCGATCACGTGCCGCGGCTCGACCGAGCCGCCGGCCGCCTCCGCCAGGAACGGCTGATAGGTCATGTACCCGCGCGGGTCCACCACGGTCACCGTGGCCTCGCCCCGCCGCAGCAGCCGCTCCAGCCGCCGCGCCGTGTACATCCCGATGTACCCGCCACCCACAATCAAGATCTCCATGACGAGCTCCTTCCGTACCGCTCACCCGTTATGACTCGTGCACGCGGCCGGACGTGACGTCACGTCATTGTGACGTGCGGCACTTCGAGGAAGCCGTGACCTCCGGGAAGGTCGACGTCACCGCGTACGAGACCTTCGAGCAGTGGATGATCAGCGGTACGGCCGCGCTGATAGCACCGGACAGCATGGCGTGATCTTGTCGGTGCCGGTCGTGGGGACGCACGTTGCGACGCTGATCTTCGGCGGGTCGTTTCCTGGCCATGTGATCATCCCGCGCGCCTACTGGGTGCACATCGTCGGGCTGCCGGTGGCGCTTGGAGCGCTGCCCCTGCTGAGCTACCGAGGCGGCCTGCCGCGGGCGGTCCCCGGCCGGCGGGTCGACCCGCTACTGCCGTTCACCGGCGCCGCGCTGGTCGTGCTCGGCGCGGCCGTGCAGATCAACCCGGTGTGGCTGTTCGGACCGTACCAGCCGGGCAGCATCAGCGCGGGTTCGGTGCCGGACTGGTACATGGGCTTCCTCGATGGGGCGCTGCGGATCATGCCGGGCTGGGAGCTCTCGTTCGGCGGGAAGGTGCTGGCGCTGGACGTGCTGATCCCCGCGGTGATAGTGCCCGGGCTGTTCTTCACGCTGGTCGCCGCGTACCCGCTGCTCGACGGCTGGATCGCCAGCGGCCGGCCGCCACGCGGGCTGCTGCCGCCCAGACCCGCCGATCCAGCGAACCGGATCGGCGTCGGTGCCGCCGGGATCACGCTATACGGGCTGCTGTGGGCGGCGGCCGCGAACGACCAGATCGCGTACCACCTCCAGCTCCCGCTGTACACGGTGACCTGGGTGTTTCGCGTCCTCGTGCTGACCGGCCCGGTGTTCGCCTTCGCGCTGACCCGGATGATCTGCCGACCTCGACCACCCGCTGCGGACATTTCAGCGGCTAGGGGCTTCTCCCATGTCTGTGGGGCTGTCTGGTGCTCAGCCAGCACCAGTTCCCCCCTGGGACGATAAGCGAACTGCCTTTTCGCCAGAGCCTTCAACCGCGTGTATGCGTCCTTGACCGCCGCTGACTCTCCCTCCCGCAAAGGGCCGCGCCGGCGGTGAGGGCCGTCACGATCGAAACTCGTCATGGCATCGGGACAGGGGCTGCCTGGCACCCTGGTTCCGGCTGCTGCCGAACCGTTACTGACCGGAAGCCCACCTGCCGGAAATGGGCACGTGGCAGCGGACCGGGACCGGCCTGGTGATCGGGCCTGAGCCGGTGGGGCGCTAAAGTTGGCCGATGCCCCGGTATGGCCGCGATGGTAAGCGCATCGTCCAGCGCACGCCGGAACCCGGACCGCCGCGGGAACTACTCGGGGCTATCGGCGGCCTGACCGTCAGCTTTCGTGCGCTGAACGAGAAGCGCGACCGCCTGGAAGGCGACGTAGACAAGCTCCGGCGTCGCCTCGCGGAAGCCGAGGGTGAGCTCGATCAGCTCCTGCGCTCCTGGTGGCCGTCGCAACTCGACACGAAGCAGCGGCTGGAGCAGTATCGGGATAAGCTCCGCGCCCATCTCGGCGCCGTCAGCAGCGAGCTGGACGCGACCAAGGCCAGCATCCCGGCGGCCCGGACCGCACTGGTCAGGCACTATGCGGTAGCTCAGGCATCGCGACGGCCCGTGGAAGCCCTCACCGTGCCCTGTCCGGCCTGCGGGCAGCCGTCGGTTCCTCATAGGGCGGCTGCGGTCGGCAGGGGCTGGCGCAAAGGCTGGTATGAGTGTCCCGCCGATGAATGTGATGCCGCCTGGTCGGCCAGGTGGTCAGGTGGGGCACACCCCGCTGTCAGGATTGCGGGTTTGTGAATCCTCCAGCCGATGGGCGCTCACGCCAGAGGAACAGTACGGCGCGGTGGAGGTTCACTTCGTGAACCATCCTCGCGGTCAGCAGCCATATGGCAGCTAACCGGCCCGGTATCGGCAATTCCACCGTGTTCGATGCGTTGACCCGGTTTTCATGTCCCGCTCAGTTTCCGCAGCTCAAAGGCGGAGGCGCTCGGCTTGGGGTACGGCCAGCCGGTGGAACGACGGCAACCACGAGGAAGCCATCCGCAAACATGAGCTTGCCGCCAGCTATCAGGCCGGGCACGGCGAAAGCAGTTCAGAGGTAGTGAGCACGGATGGCTTCCGACAGGCGGTACTGGTCATGGACGGGTATCAGAGCTGTCCGGTGGCGTCGCTGATGGCTTGGTCGAGGATCGCCAGGCCGAGCGAGAGTTCCCCCTCGGTGGCGGTCAATGGCGGGGCGATCCGGAAAACGCCGCCCATGCCGGGCAGTTGCACGATGTTCATGTGCAGGCCTAGTTCGAGGCAGCGTTTGGTGACGAGCGCGCCCAGTTCGTCGGAACTGCGTTTAGTCTGGCGGTCGACAACGAGTTCGAGGCCGGCCAGCAGGCCACGTCCCCGGATGTCGCCCACGACCTCGTGCCGCTGCGCGATCCGCTGGAGGCCATGCCGGAGGATGCCGCCCAGGTGGAGGGCGCGCTCGTCGAGCCGGTCGCGTTGCAGCACGTCGAGAACGGTGATGCCGACTGCTGCCGGCAGCGGGTCCGCGACGTGCGTGGTGAAGAACAGGAATCCCCGGTCGTGTGCCGCCTTCTCGAGTTCGGCGCTGGTCAGCACGGCGGCCAGCGGAAGGCCGGCGCCGAGCGTCTTGGACAGGGTGAGGATGTCCGGGACGACGCCATCGCGCTCGAAGGCGTACCAGGTGCCGGTCCGGCAGAGCCCGGTCTGGGCCTCATCCAGGATCAGCAGCATTCCGCGTTCGGCGCACTTGTCCCGCAGTGCCGGGAAATAGCCGGGCGGCGGCTCGATGATGCCGCCCGAGCTGAGGATCGGCTCGACGATGCAGGCGGCCAGGCTGCCGACCGACTGCGCGTCGATCAGGTCGAAACCGAAGTCCAGCTGACGCCGCCAGTCGAGTTCGCCGTCGGCGGTGGTGAAATCAGGACGGTAGCGGTTGGGTGCGGGGATGGCAAAGTTGCCGGGCGCAGCCGGACCGTAGCCCTTTCTGCCCGCGCTGTAGGTGGCGCCCGCGGCTGCTTGCGTCATGCCGTGCCAGGACCGGGCGAACGAGATGATCTCGTGTTTGCCGGTGACGAGCTTTGCCATCCGGATGGCCGCTTCATTCGACTCGGCGCCGGTGGTCAGCAGCAGCGCCTTCTCCAGCGGTTCCGGCAGTGTCTCGGCCAGACGGCGGGCCAGGTCGACGACGGGGCGGCTGAGCATGCCGCTGAAGAGGTGGTCGAGCTTTGCCGCCTGCCGCGTGAGGGTAGCGACGATCTCCGGGTGCGAGTGGCCCAGGATCGCGCTCATCTGGCCGGAGGTGAAGTCGAGGATCTGGCGGCCGTCCTCGGTGAACAGGAAGCTCCCGGTGGCGTGGTCGATGATCTCGCGGGTGAACGCGCCGGCGCCGGCGTAGCGGATAAGGTGCCGGTCGGCGTCGGCCCAGAAGGTGTCGCCGACGGAAAGCGGGGCAGAGGTCGGAGCGGCCATGGCTCCGACGGTACGTCCGGCCCAGGCAGCCCGTCCATCTCACGATCCTGGCCGCCCTGTCCGGCCAACTCCCGGGGCGCAGGAACCCCGCCCGCGCGAGGTCTTCGGAGGCATGAGTCACAGCTCATCCCAGGACGGTAAGAGCGGGCGCCGCCGCGGGCGTCACCCTCATGAGGGGACATGGGCAGGTGGAATCTTGGGCGGCGGGCAATCCTTGCTGTTCGTAGCCGGAAGAGACGGCGCCTGGCACAACGGCTGGATCAATCCCGGCCTGCTCACCGAGGAGTACTACGTCACGCAGCGGCAGGTGCGCGGCAACGCGCCGCAGGCCTTCGTGCACGCCCTGCTGCTCGAATCGGCCCAGCGGCTGGCGGCCACCGCCCCCTAGCGCCCTGGCCTGACCTTAATCGTCGCGACAAGCGGAGGTACAGATGAGCGAGCAAACCATGCCCTGGCCGCGCGCCGGGCCACCCCTGACGAACGGAGGAAGAATCATGCGGGCCTCTGACCTGCTCCCGGGCCGGCCGCAGGAGCCGGTGCACGGTATCGACCGGATGATCAAGAACGTGCAGACCGGGCGTTTCGAGCGCAGCCTGTCAGCGCTGACCGCGGCCGGCGCGCTGGTCACCGCGGCGGAGATCTACTTCGAGCACGACAGCGCCAGCTTCGGCAACAAGATGATGTGGATCCCGGTCGTGCTCGGCCCGGTGGGAGCCGCGGCCGGCGTCGCCGGGTTCTTCAGCCGCCGGATGGCCAAGACGGCGCTGCCCGTCGCCTCGGCAGTCATCGTGGCCAACGGCCTGCAGGGCACCTACCTGCACGCCGCGGCATCGGCCAGAAGCCGGGCGGCTGGTCCAACGCCCGCTACCAAAATGTCCGCCAGTGCGCCGGCCTTCAGGCCGGTGGTGAAGGCGGACGGACGTGAGCCGGTCAGGCGGGCCGGTTCTGCTGCTCGATATACTGGCGCAGGACAGAGATAGGCGCCCCGCCTACAGAGCCCGCGAAGTACGACCCGGACCACAGTCGCTTCGCCCGCCAGTAGTGCCGTACGAGGTCGGGGAATTCCTGCCGCAGCCTGCGGGACGACACGCCCTTGAGGCTGTTGACAAGCCGGGACAGGGCGACCGTAGGCGGGAAATTCACCAGCAGGTGCACGTGGTTCGCCTCGCCGTTGAACTCGGCCAGCTCCGTCCCGAAGTCCGCGCACACTGCCCGCATGATCTCTTCCATGCGGGTCAGATGCGCGGCACCGAACACGGGATGCCGGTACTTGGTCACGAAAACCAAGTGGGCGTGCAGGATGAAAACACAATTCCTGCCAGTGCGTACGTCCCCGTAGTCGGTCATGAAACCAAGTATACTGAGCGGGTGCAGCTCCGGTATAACTACCGCCTCTACCCGTCGTCGGGTCAGCGTTCCGCGCTGGCCAGGGCGTTCGGGTGCGCCCGGGTGGTGTTCAACGACGCGCTGGCCGCGCGGCGGGAGGCGCACGAGGCGGGGCTGCCGTACATCACCGACGCGGAGCTGTCGGCCCGGCTCACGGCAGCGAAGGCAACCCCGGAACGGGCGTGGCTTGGTGAAGTCTCCTCGGTCGCGTTGCAGCAGTCCCTCGCGGACCTGAACACGGCGTACCGGAACTTCTTCGCCTCCGTCACCGGGAAGCGCAAGGGGCCGAAGATCGCGCCGCCCCGGTTCCGGTCACGGAAAGACCGCAGGCAGGCGGTGCGGTTCACCGCGAACGCCCGGTTCAAGATCCTGCCCGATGGCCGGCTGCGGCTCCCGAAGATCGGGGACGTGCCGGTCCGCTGGTCGAGGGACCTGCCGTCCGATCCGTCGAGCGTGACCGTGATCATGGACGCGGCGGCCCGGTACTTCGCGAGCTTCGTAGTCGAGGTCGGCAACGACCCGCTCCCCGAGGCGGACGGCGAGATCGGCATAGACCTCGGCCTGACCCATTTCGCGGTCCTGCCGGACGGCCGGAAGGTCAGCAATCCGAGGTTCCTGCGCCGTGCTGAGCGGAAGCTCCGCAAAGCACAGAAGGCCCTGAGCCGCAAGGTGAAGGGCAGCAGCAACCGGGATAAGGCCCGGGTGAAGGTGGCGCGGGTTCACGCCCGGGTGGCGGACACGCGCCGGGACTGGCTGCACAAGGAATCCACCGCGATTATCCGTGAGACCCAAGCGGTGTACGTGGAGGACCTGTGCGTAGCCGGTCTCGGCCGGACCCGGCTGGCCAAGTCGGTGCATGACGCGGGCTGGTCAGCGTTCACCGGGATGCTGGAGTACAAGGCCCGCAAGCACGGGCGCACCTTCGGGAAGGCCGGCCGGTGGGAGCCGACCTCGCAGGTGTGCTCGGCGTGCGGGGTCAAGGATGGCCCGAAACCGCTGGCCGTCCGCACCTGGACGTGCGCGGCGTGCGGCACGGTGCACGACCGGGACGTGAACGCGGCCCGGAACATAGCGGCCCTGGGACGCAGGGACGCTCTAAATGCCTGCGGAGGCGATGTAAGACCGGGGCTTGCCCTGGCAGTTGCCGGTGAAACAGGAAGCCTCAGAGGTGCCGCATGACGCGGCACGGGCTGAATCCCCGTCCTTCAGGGCGGGGAGCGCGTCAAAAGAACATCGGGGTGGACAAGCTCGAGCCGTTCGAGGTCCGCGACTCCAGGCCGTCCGGCGACCCGGTCCGGGAGGGAGCCTGATGCCCGGGGTGCGCGACCGGAACTCCTCGGCCTGGCTGCTGCCGAACGACGGGACCCGGACCAACCACCGGCTGCGGGCCGGCATGCGCCGGTTCGCGGACACCGACGAGATCGACCTGGTCATCGTGGGCTGCGGAGCGGAGGGCTCGGTGCTGCTGCAACGGCTGGCCCGGGCGGGCTGGCGGGTCGCGGCGCTGGACGCGGGCCCGTTCTGGGACCCGGACGCGGACTGGGTCAGCGACGAGGCCGGCTCGCACCAGCTGCACTGGACCGATCCGCGGGCCCGACGCCATGGTGACCCGGATCGCGATCGACCGGGACTCCGGCCGTGCGCTCGGCGTGCACTACATCCGCGACGGCCGCGAGCGGTTCCAGCGGGCGGCGATGGTGGCGGTGGCCGGGTATTCGATCGAGACGCCGCGGCTGCTGCTCAACTCGGCTTGCTCCCGCTTCCCGGACGGCGTCGGCAATGACTTCGACCAGGTCGGACGCTACCTTATGGTGCAGGGCGCGCCGCAGACCGCGGGCCGGTTCGACGCGGAGGTGCGGATGAACAAGGCGCCGCCGCCCGAGGTGAGCACCGAGCAGTTCTACGAGACCGACCCGGCCCGGGGCTTCCAGCGCGGGTTCTCCGTCCAGACCGTCTCGCCGCTGCCGATCACCTGGGCCGAGCACGTCGCGGCGCAGGGCCACTGGGGCGGGGCGCTGCGCGAGTACATGAGCGACTACGTGCACTGGGCCTGCCTGGGGGCGCTGTGCGAGTTCCTCCCGCAGCCGGGTAACCGGGTCACCCTCGCGGAAGAAAAGGACCGCTACGGCCTGCCGGTGGCCGAGTTCTCCTACTCCCAGTGCGACAACGACCGGGCCCAGGCCAAGGCGGCGCAGTCGGTCATGGAGGAGATCTTGCACGCCGCGGGTGCGGATGAGGTCATCACCATCCAGCGGTACGCCCACCTGGTCGGCGGGGCCCGGATGGCCGGGGACGAGCGCAGCGGGGTCGTCGACCAGTCCTGCCGCAGCTTCGCGGTGCCGAACCTGTACGTCACCGACGGCAGCGTGCTGCCCACCCAGGGCGCGGCCAACCCGGCCCTGACCATCATGGCCGTCGCCGCTCGCGCCGCCGACCACCTGGCTGACGGGGCCCGCTCCGGGAGCGCGTCGTGAACGATCCTGTTGTCGAATCCGTGACCGCGGCGGCATCGGCACCTGCAGCCAGTAAGGCACGACTGGCCAGCCCGCCAGCCAGGTGGCGGCAGAAGGTGATGATGACTGAGCGCCGTCCCGATCGGAAGGGCCGGTGTCCTGGGCATCTGGGATCCCCGCCTGCCCACCGCCGCGAGCCGGCGCACGATGAACTTGACGGCCACCTCAGTGTGCGGCGGTAAATCCCTTGGGCCGGCCCGCTTAGGTCCGGCTAACCCGTTGCGGTCAGAGAGGGCTGGTCCGGATCCTACGATTGGAACTCATAGGCGCCACGATCGTCGTACAGCCGCGGCCCGGCGCCGGTATTCGGCACCGACGGGACGTCGAAGCGTCCCGCGCCCAGGATGTCGGTAAGCTGCTCGCCCGACGCAGCGGAGTCTGCCGAGTCGATGGCGGGCGAGCTCGCGGTCAGCTGGAAGTTCCCGCCACTGGCGTTGGCGAACTTCGGGTCGGCGAAGATTCCCCGGGCCTCCTGGCCAGTCGCCGCGGTTAGCGCGCTGCGGGTCTGGTAGGTGACGCCGTTCCAGATGTATTCCGCGCCCGCGCCGCTCTGCCATACCAGGTTGAAGTTGGCCGTCGTGGTCGCCGGTGCCGAGTCCCACACCCCGATGTTGCCGTGCCGCCGGTTGCAGTTGTTCGTGTACGCGCCCGGCGGGCTGATCGGCGTCGGGTTGATAATGGCGCCGGTGGCATTGTTCATCGAGGCGTTGTTCTCGATGATGTAGTTGCCGCTGGTGCCCTCGACGTTGATTCCTGACGTGCAGTTATTGTAGACGGTGTTCCCGGTTATGCGGCCGCCGGTGACGTTGAGGTCGTCGATGCCGTGGTCACCATTGCCGTATGTGAGATTGCCGGTGATCACCGTGTTGTTGGCGCCGGGGTAGATGTTGATGCCCGAGTCTTCATTCGCGTAGGTGATGTTGTGCACCACGGTGTTCCCTGGCGCTGTGACGTCGATGCCGTTGGCGTTCCGCTGATACTGATACGCATTGTGGTAGGAGGTGTTGCCAACGACGCTAACCCCGGCGGTGGAGCCGGCCAGGTAGATGCCGTGCGCGGAGTTGTCGTGCGGGACGTTGCCGGAGACGGTTCCGCCCGCCAGGTTGTTGAGGTAGATGCCGGATGCGGTCGACCCCCGCACCGGCTTGCCGGCAAACGAGACCGTGTTGCGGGCGATTGTGACATTGCTGCCGCCAGAGACCGAGATCCCGTACGATGACGTGCCGGAGATGGCGAAACCGGAGATCACGATGTTGCTCCGGGAAGACAGCGCGAAGGCTCTCGTCCCGCCGGTGATTGACACTCCCGGACTGGCTGCGAAAGTAATCGGGCTCGCAGCAGTGCCCGATTTGGCCGGGTTCACCGACGTCCCTGGGTACGTTCCCGCGGTGACCTGGACGGTATCCCCGGCCACCATCTTGCTAGCCGCCGCGCCGATCGTGCAGAACGGCTGCGACGCCGTGCCAGGACCAGTATCCGAGCAGGCGGGCGACGTGTTGTTCGTGACGTACGTAGTGGCGGCCGCCGCCGGGTCTGCGGCCGCTCCGGCGGCCACCAGAAGCGCGGCCGCCAAAAGCCCGGCCACAGCCTGGCAGCGAGTACGCAGACGGTGCCATGCAGCACTCATCTCCAAACACTCCTTGCTCAGGCCCCTTCGTATCCATTGGAGTTCTAGCTCTCCATTGAAACGGTATCTCTTGGAACGGCATCTTCGCGACTGCTGTTCAGGAAGACTTACCTGGCTGCTCGACACCGGCGACGGAAACCTCGTCGGGCTGGACATCAACCATTAAGGCACAAGCCCTGGCCGTCTGCTGTCGGGTGGCCCCACATCAGCAGATCAACGGGCGGTGCTCGGCGGCCCTGCCCTGTCATGGTTCCTCCTCCGGATGGGTCCGATGCGCGATAGGCATAAACCGGGATGCCTGTCTGGTAGGACTGTGCCCGGTTCCTCCAGGCGGGTACTCCGCTCGCGACTGGCCGACAGCGAGGCCAGCCAACGCGGCGTATGCACTGGGTAGTGGCTGTGCTGAAACAATGAGACGCAGTGGGCATGATGGCGAGGAGACATGATGACTCAAGGCAGTCTGAAGTCGCGGCCGACCCGCGCGTCTGGCTGGTTGCCGTCGCGGCCGGTCGTGGCAGCTGCAGCCAGCCTGTTCGTCGGTGCTGTGCTGCTGGTGCTGGCGGGTTGCGGCAGCTCCGGCGCTGAGCCGGCCGGCCAGACGCCGGCGGCCACGTCACTGGCGACAGGTCAGCCCCCGGCGGGCGATGCCGCGCCGTCCGCGACCACGGGCGCTCAGCCAGCCGCGGTGCCGGAACCGGCGCACACCGTCGTGGTCGTCATGGAGAACCACGCGTACGCTCAGATCATCGGCAATCCCGCCGCGCCCTTCATCAACGACCTCGCCCGCCGCGGCGCGCTGTTCACCCGCTCCTATGCGATCACCCATCCGAGCCAGCCGAACTACCTGGGCCTGTTCTCCGGTAGCACCCAGGGGATTACCGATGACAGCTGCCCGAACCGGCTCACCGCGCCGAACCTGGCCGCCGACCTGATCAAGGCGGGCAAGAGCTTCACGGCCTACGCAGAGGACCTGCCCGCGCCCGGATCACCCGTCTGCTCGGCCGGGGACTACGCGCGCAAGCACGCTCCATGGACCGATTTCAGTAACGTGCCCGGCTCGGCCAGCCTGCCATTCACCAGCTTCCCTGCCACTGCCTTTGCACAGCTGCCGGCGGTATCCTTCGTGATCCCCAACCTGTGCCACGACATGCACGACTGCAGCGTCGCCGCCGGCGACACCTGGCTGCGTGCCCATATCGGCGGCTACGCCGACTGGGCGATGACGCATGGCAGCCTGTTGATCCTCACCTGGGACGAGGACGACAGCAGCCAGGGCAATCACATAGCGACGATCTTCGCGGGCCAGATGGTGCGGCCCGGCAGCTACGCCGAGCCGATTACCCACTACAGCGTCCTGGCCACCGTCGAGGCCGCCTACGCGCTACCGCGCGATGGCCAGGCCGCTGCCGCGACGCCGATCACGAATGTCTGGTCGCCATGAGCCCGGACGCCGCCCGTTCCCGGTCATCGGGCCAGGAACCTGCCGTCGACCGCCAGAGCCGGGCCTCGCATCAGCTGGCCATTTCGGACGGGCGCAGTGCCCGCTGGACGTAGGACTCCGCCTGGGGCTGCCAGATCTGCCAGAGCCCGGCAAGCTGCCCGACCGGATCGTCGTGCCAGTCGACCCGGAGGTCGGTGACCGGCCATGGCGCCGACTCGGCGATGACCATCCCGGCCGACCGCACCGGGGAGACCTCGCCGCCCGCGGCCAGGCCGCCTTGAAGGGCGGCGATGAGGCGGTCGCCGAGGCTGTCGGCGGCCCGGTCGTGGAAGGCGGCGAGCATCGCCTCGGGTACACCGCGATTGGCCAGCAGGTTGCCTGCGGCGGCGGCACCCGCATCGCAGACGTCCGTCGCTTCGGGCAGCGCCAGACCGCCGGAGTAGCTGGCCGACCCGCCGGCGGCGTCGACGGTCGCCAGCTGCCGGTACGCGATGTCCGTCGTGCGGTCGACGAGCGCCGCGAGCGCTTCGCTCGCGGCGAGGCCGCCGGCCATCGCCTCGAGCAGCGCCTCGCGCAGCCGCGGATCGGTCGTACTCTGGCTGCATGCCGCGCCCACGCCGGCGCGGACCGCCACGCACCGCGCCGCCACCGCCATGCTGGCCGAGGCGATGACGGCGCCGACCTCACCGGTGCGTTCGCAGCGGCCCACCAGCGAGAACGTCATTGCTTGACCGCCACCACCGTGACTTCGACGAGCCATTCAGGCCGGGCGAGCGCGGACACGACCAGGCCGGTGAACACCGGATATACACCTGTGAGCCGCCGCCCCAGCACGCGGTACGCCGGCTCGCGGTGGCGGATGTCCGTGAGATAGACGGTGCAGGCCACTACCTGCTCGACGGACGCTCCGGCCTCCGCGAGAAGCGTCTCGATGTTCGTCATTACCTGCTCGGCCTGGGCGGCCGGATTCCCGATGTGGACGCTCTCGCCGGTGTCCAGGTTCTGTGCCACCTGACCGCGCAGGTAGACGGTTTCGCCAGCGACCACCGCCTGGCACAGGTCGTTGTCGAGCCGCTGCTCCGGATAACTGTCACCGGTGTTGAACGGCCGGATCCGCAAGTGACCGCCCACCGTGATCGGCTCCCTCATGTGCGGACCGCCTCGGCGACTTTGGAGTATCTGGCCACCAGTTCGAGAGGCCCGCTGAAGTCGTAGTTGTTGTAGACGGCTAGCAGGTGCGAGAACGGCGGCGACTGCGCGAAGAGCTGGAATGTCAACCGGTGCCCGGCATAGTCAGAATTGAGCAGGTCACGGGCCAGCGCGAAGAGCTTGCGCCGCTCTTCCGCGGGGATCTCCCCTACGCGGAAGTACTTCTGTAGCCAGTCGCCGGCACCGGGGCTGTCGAACATGGCCTTGCTGGGCATCAGGCTGACCTGGCAGCCGCACAGGTCCCGGACGAGATGCATGACCGACGGCAGCTGCGTGGACGCGAAGACCCGGCCGGCGTACATCATCGACTGGTTGGGCATCAGCAGTCCGCCCGGGCTGGGTTCGGCCAGCTCGACCGCCGCGGTCAGGTGCGCGTTGATGCCCTCGCGGTAGCACGCGATCTGCGCGATCTTCTCCCGTACGCCCTGGTGCATCGTGACTCCGGTAGACCTGGCGCTGGCGTAAGCGACACCGAGGAGGAAGTCGGCGAATCGGGCGTAGCGCTGGACGTACGGAAAGATGCTGTAACGGTGCAAGGTCGCGCGGATGAACGCGGCCGCCTTGGTGTGCCGGTAGAAGAAGACGTTCTCCCAGGGAATCTCCACGTCGTCAAAAACGATCATCGTGTCGATCTCGTCGTACCGTCTCGACAACGGATAGTCGTCCGGGGAGTGCTGGTCGGCGAAGGAAGACCGGCAGATGTGCTTGACGCCCGGGGCGCCCATGTCGGCGAGGAAGCCGACCGCGTAATCGCTGAGGACCTCGTTGTTCCATTCGCCGATGGTCGGCTTTACGAAGGCCTGATTGGCGTAACTGGCCGCGGTCTCGAACTTTGCGCCGCGCACCACGATGCCGCTGCCGGTCTCGCCCACCACGTGCAGCAAGACGTCGGGATCCTGGTCTTGCGGCCGGAGAGAACGGTTCCCCTTCGGGTCGGTGTTGGCCGATACGTGGAACGGGTCGAGTAGCTGCGCCCGCCGGACGTGACGGGCGATGTTCGCAGAGAACGCCGGGTCGATCTGGTTCAACACGTCCTGCCCGTCGAACAGTGACCACATTTCGCCGACCGTCTCATCACCCACCCGAGTGACCACGCCGCCGGCGTCGTCGAGGATGGCGTCGACCGACGCCCGCTTGGCCCGCCAGTCCTCGTGGGTGTGCGGCGGGCGCGAGGTCGTGGCACAGGATTCTCCCGTCTCGTCGTCGACATAGGTCAGCAGGCCTCTGGTGCTGGCCTGGTGGGCCAGGTCGTAAATCCGCATGCGCACGTTCACCACCGGCGCGAAGGCCGGATGCGTGGGCACGTCCTCGACCTGTTCACCGTCGATCCACACCTCCCGGCCGTCGCGGAGCGACTCGATGTAGTCCTTGCCGGTTCGCAGCACTTTTCGTTCCTCGGCTTTCGATGGGTCAGATCAGCCCCGACGCAGCGCGGGGGAGTTCCAGGATTTCCTGGAGGACGGCGCGCAAGTTCCTGGCGCTGGTGCGCTGACTGGCACAGCGTACCAGTTCATTAGCCCATTGGTATAGTAGAATAGCACGGTGAGTCCACCTTCTGAACGGGCGTTTGCCGACGTCGGGGAGGCCATCGCGGTGAACCTGCACCGGCTCCGGACCGCCCGCCGGCTGTCGCTGGCCGCCCTCGCCACCCGCGCGGACGTCGCGAAAGCTACGCTGGCGAACCTGGAGCAAGGCCGGGGCAATCCCACGATTGAGACGCTGTGGTCGCTGGCTCTGGCGCTCGGCGTGGCATTCAGCGACCTGCTCGAAGACCGGCGTGAAACCACTACGGTCGTCGTCCGGGCACAGCAGGGTCCGCGGGTGCGCGGGTCGACGCCTGGCGGGAAACTCGACCTGCGGCTACTGGACCGGATGGAGCGCGGCGGCCTCGTCGAGGTCTTCGACATGTTCCTGCCGGCCGGGACCGAACATCTCGGCAAACCGCACGGCAGCGGCGTCGTCGAGCGGGTGCTGGTGCACGAAGGGACGATCACGGTCGGCCCGGCTACCGACCCGCTCACGCTCGGCCCGGGTGACTACGCCCGGTACGCCGCCGACCGCTCCCACGTCTACCGCTCGGCCGACGAGGACTGCCACGGCGTCTTGCTGGTCGGATATCCGCCCGCCTGAGGGGCCGCAAATACCCCGAACCGCAGTGAGTCATCCGGGCGGGGTGCTCGATCAGCGATTCCACGCTGCCCAGCGACACCGCGAGGGTGAACACCTGAGTGCGTTCGCACACCAGGCCGGCTGTGTCGGCGCCGCCGTGCAACTCCACGGACACCACGCCACCGAAACCACCTGGCATTTGCTTGGCGGCCAGCAGGTGGTCGGGGTGGTCGGGCAGACCGCGGGCCCGAGGCGAGTGGCCAACCCGTCCGCCAGTGCCTGAATCTGCTCGACGCTCATAGCTCACCTTCGGCGACGAGTGTTAGGAGTCGTGATCAAACACGTTACGTGCTGCTCGAACCCAAGGTCGACCGGCGACGGGGCGGCTGCCGGGCGTGAGCGCATGTGTTGCCGCGAATTTGCGCAGTGAAGTACGGTCGACGGGGTGGCAAGCGATTCAGGTGGCAGCAGGAGCTCATCAGGCCCCTGGTATGCATCGGAGCCCTCGACCGCGCCGTTCCCAGCCGTCGCGTCCGGGCCGTCAGGACCATCACGACCGTCGGGGCACGGCCGGCGAAGGAAAGGAAAGCGGCGCAAGGTCACCGTCGTGGTGATCGCCGGAGTGGTTGCCGTCGTGGCCGCAATCGCCGCGGTCATCGTCACGGTGGTGGTGCCCGGCGGCAACGCGAACGCTACGGGCTTCGTGCCGTCCGGAACCTCGGCCGCGCAGGATGCCGAGCAGATCACCACCGCGTTCCTCCACGCGTGGCAGACCGGCGACCTCGGGCAGGCCGCCCGCTATACCGACCGTCCCGCCGCCGCCACGGCCGCCTTTGCCGCCTACAGTAAGTATCTGCACCTCAGGAAGCTAACGGCCACCACCCAGAGCGGTACCGCGGCCCCGTCGGGCACGTCCTCGACGCCGCGTGAATCCGTCGGGTACTCGATCAAGGCCACGGTGGCGGCGTCGGACGGCGCCAAGGTTCTCAGCGGTACCTGGAGTTACGACGCTTCGCTGGTCGCCTATCAGAAAAAGAATTCACAGCTGTGGTACATCGCCTGGGCCCCCGATGTCCTCGCGCCGAATCTCACCGCGTCCACCCACCTGGCGGCGGTCACCGTGGCTCCCCAGGTCGTCTCGGTCAACGATGCCAGCGGGAACGACGTCACCTCGTACCGCGACGCCGGGCTGACGACGATCGCGAACCTGCTGCAGCGCAAGGCCCCCCCGGGACGGGGAACTCCGGGCCTCTACGTCGAGATCCATACCGCCTCGAACCACCCGGTGCAGAACAGCCAGGCGGTGGTCATCGCACCGACCAACATAGCGAGCCTGACCACCACGATCAGCGCGACGGCCGAGTCCGCCGCGCGGGCCGCCGTCGCCATGCGCAAGAACAGCTCGATGGTCGTCATCCAGCCCTCCACCGGCAACATCCTGGCCATCGCCAACAATGACGGCTACAACGATTTCGCGCTTACCGCCCAGGTGGCGCCGGGCTCGACGATGAAGGTCATTACCTCCGCGGCCCTGATCAACGCCGGCGTGCTCACCGCGTCCAGCAGTGTCGCCTGCCCCGCGGCGTACACGGTGCAGGGGATCACCTACCACAACGACAACAACGAGACCCTCCCGGCCTCGACCCCGTTCATCACCGACTTCGCCCAGTCCTGCAACAACGCGTTCAGCACGCAGTGGCCGCACCTGTCCGGCCTCCTCGCCCGCACCGCCAGGCAGTATTTCGGCCTCAACCAGAAGTGGAACCTCGGCATTACCGGCCTGTCGGCCAGCTACTTCAATGCGCCGGCCGGGGCCAGCGGCTCCGAACTGGCGCAGGAGGCGTTCGGGGAGGGGCAGCTGACCGCATCCCCGCTGGCAATGGCCTCGGTGGCGGCAACCGTGGACACCGGGACGTTCAAGCAGCCGATCCTGCTGGCCGGAACCAAGCAGGTTACTGCTACCACGCTTCCGGCCAGCACCGCCGCGCAGCTGAAGCAGATGATGCAGGCCGTAGTCACCAGCGGGACAGCCGCGCCGATCGGGTTCGGACCAGGCGTCTACGCCAAGACAGGGACCGCCGATATCCAAGGCCAGGAGCAGCCCAACAGCTGGCTCGTCGCCTTCGACCCGGCCAAGGACGTCGCGGTCGCCTGCCTGGTGGTCAACGCCGGCTACGGCGCCCAGTTTGCCGGCCCGGAGGTCAAGGCGTTCCTGGACAAGTATTAACCCCGTAACCGCTGGCCGCGGGCCTGCGCGCCGTCCGGCGGACCCGCCGGCGCTGCCGCGGTCGGCGGAAATGCGGACGCCCGCCGGCGGCAGCAGAACCCGGCATGCTCCGGGGGTTCCGTGGTCGTGGTGCAAAATCCGTCAGCTGACCGATGTCTCTCACTGCAGCTTGCATCAGCATTTGTCATGAAACCGGCACCGAGCATTCGGTAGTTGCTCGGACCATCCCGGGAGCAGCCGCGCAGAGTGGCCGGCGTTCTCCTGGGGCCAGCTCGAACCGGCCACTAAGGAATCCGATGAACGCGATGGCGCCGACCCGTCCAACCGAACTGCCCGGATGCCGTGTCCGGCTGACCACCGGACCGGCCGCGGCGGCCGAAGCCCGCAGCCAGGTCCGGGCGGCCATCTCGGCCTGGGATGTCCCTGTCGACCCGAGCGTCGCGGTCCTGCTCACCAGCGAACTGGTGACCAATGCCATCAGGCACGAGCCTGGCGAGACCATCACGCTCGCCATTACCTGCGCCTACGGTCAGCTGCGCGTTGATGTCCACGACACGTCGCGGTCATTGCCGGTCCTGGTAGACGCCCCAGCGGATGCGGAGACCGGGCGAGGCCTGATGCTGGTCGCCACCCTGTCGGCTAACTGGGGCCTCTACCGCACTCCTGCGGGCAAAGCCGTGTATTTCGCGCTCGCCTTCGAGCCCGATCTTGCCGAGGGCGGCGGCTGCGGTCCCGCAGGAGGTTCAGACGTGGGGACGGTGAGTCATCTACCCCGGCGCCGCACCGTCCCTGCCGAACGTCCTGCGATTCCCGCACCCCGCTTACCTCGACGCGATGGTGCGCAGGGCCGACTCCCGGGCGATGTCCGTCCGCGAATGGACGTCGAGCTTCTTCAGGATGTGGGAGACGTGGGTCGCGACGGTCCGGCGGGAGAGCAGCAGCCTGGCGGCGATTTCCGGGTTGGACAATCCCTCCTCCACGAAGGCGGCGATCTTGATCTCGGTGGCCGTGAGGCTCTCCCAGCCACTTTGCGCCCGCCGGTGCTTGGCATGCGGCCCGCGCCGGATGCCGTGGGCCCGGAACGTGGCCTGCAGCCGGGCGATGTCCCCGGCCGCGTCCAGCGAGGCGTAGACCTCCACGGCGCGGGTGAATGCGGCCCGCGCCTGGCCGCGGTCGTCGGCGTCGACGAAGTGCCCAGCGGCCGCCTCCAGTGCCTTTGCCTTCAGCAGCGGCCTGCTGGCGTGGTCATAGCGCTCCGCGGCCGCGAGCAACCGGGGGGCATCGGAGTCCAGCAGGCCGCGGCAGTACAGCGCGTTCGCCTGCCGATGCGGGATCTCCGATTCGGCGGCGAGGGTGGCGGCATGGTCCGCGAGGGAGTGGGCTGTGGTCAGGTCGCCAGTTTCGGCGGCGAGGCGGACAGCGTCGGCCAGCAGGTCCTCGATCTCGAGTTCCTCTGAATTGCCGTCGAACGCGTCTGTCAGCGCGGCGAGCGCCTCTGGTAGCGTGCCGGCGTGCTCGCGGTCCAGGCTGCGGGCGAGTGCCAGGGGGCCGATAAGCCGGTGCCCGATCCACTTGGCGTGCGGGACGGCAGCATCGAGGTGGTGACGCGCCGCGCCGATCTCGCCGCGATGGAAGCTGATTACGGCGGCGATGCCGAAGTCGCAGCAGGCGGCGCCGGGTTCTTTCAGGTTCTCAGGCAGGACCTCTACCTCGGCCAGTGCGTCGTCCCACCGCCCCGTTTCGAAGAGCAACTGGCCTAGGGCACTGTGCGCCTGAGCCAGCCGCATCGCCGTGCCAACCTGGTCCGCGAGGTCCCGTGCCTGCCTGGCCGCGGCGAAGGCTTGCTCGTACTGGTCGAGGCAGCCCAACATCACCGCCTTGTTGATCTGCAGCAGCAGCCGCAGATTGGTCAGTGCCGGATCGGACTCGGTCACGGTCAGCGCCCGGTCGAACAGCGGCAGCGCGTCGCTCATATGTCCTTGCACCGCGGTCACGATCGTCAGCACGTGCAGCGCCCAGCCCATGGCCCAGTTGTCGCCGGCCTCCGACGCGGCCGCGAGCGCGCTGGTCGCGACCCGGCCGGCCTCGTCGAGCTCGCCGAGGTGGCTGTGCGTCCGCGCGGCGAGCACGAGCAGCCTGGCGCGGTGCCGGGCCGAGATCCCGGGAGATGCCAGCGCCCGGTCCAGCGTGGCCAGGGACTCGGCGGACAACCCCGCCAGCATGCGGCACTGCGCCAGCGTCCAGTGCAGGTCCACGAGGAGGTCCGGGTCGGCGGCATGCTCCAGCGCGCGGTTCGCCACCTGCTCGGCCTCTACCCTGTCACCGATACGGTAGAGGGCGTCCGCTAGCCGGGCCATGAGCCAGTCGTGCCGGGACGAGCCGGCCGGGGAGCTGGCAACGGCCCGGGTGAGGAGCTCGGCCGCAACCCCAGGGGCCTGGCCGACCAGCGGCTCCGCGGTGCGGGCCAGCCAGTCCAGCATCCACTCATCCATCGGCTCGGCGGTGTCGCCGGATCCGCCGGCGGCCCGCAGCATCTGCCGGGCGACCCGGTCAGCCGGCGCGCCTGCCTCCGCGAGGGCGCGTCCCACATCGAGGTGCCAGGCAGCACGCACTGGCGCCGGCATCTCGTCGTACAGCGCCGCCCGGATCAGCGGATGCCGGAACCCGAGGCCGTTGCCGGACTCGGCCAGCACCCCGGCAGCACATGCCTCGTCTACCGCCGGGATCAGGTCCGCCATGCTGCGGCCCAGCACGATCGCCAGATCAGAGACCGCGAAATCCATGCCGAGCAGGGCTGCTGCCCGCAGTACCTCACGCACCGGGCCGGCCACGAAACCGAGGCGGTCCGCAATGGCCGCTGACAGAGAGCCTGGCGCGGGGCCGCTGGTCTGCGCGGTGGCTCCCGCCTCGGTGATGGCCAAACTGGAGCTGCGGGCCAGCGCGGCGACCAGTTCGGTGACGTAGAGCGGGTTGCCCGCCGCCCCGGCGGCCAGCCGCAGCAGGTCGCCGTCAGGCCTGCCGCCGGCCAGGACAGCTACGAGGTCGGCCACTTCGGCCTCGGGGAGCGCGGTGAGCTGAAGCCGGGCGGCGTCGCCCGCCACTCGCCGCAGCGCCAGCAAGTCATCCCGCTGGGGCACTGGGCGCGTCATCCCGATCAGCAGCAGCGGCACCTGCCGCACCGACCTCGCCAGCCGTCCCCACAAAGTGATGCTGGCCTGGTCGGCCCACTGCAGGTCGTCGATCACCAGGATGGTCGGCCGCACGGTGCACTGCTCGGCGACCAGCGCCAGCAACTGCTCCGCCAGCACCGCCGGCACGTCCGTGCGGTCGGCGGTGACTTCACCGCGCAAGAGCCGGACGATCGTGTTCCGCCGGGGATTCGGGGAGGGCTCGCGTACCCGCAACCCGTCGAGGAAGGGCAGCAGCGGCAAGGCCTGACCCAGTTCGTCGCCCGCGCCCCAGAACACCTGGCAGCCGGCCTCCGGCGCCTCCGCCACCGCCGCCCGCACCAGCGCGGATTTGCCGATGCCCGGCTCACCCTCAATGAGCACCGAACCGCCGCGCCCCCGGGCCACCTCTGCTATGAGCCCGGTCAGCAAGGCCATCTCGTTGTCACGGCCGACCAGCGCGCAGGCCGGCGTCACCGGGGGCATGGACCAAACTGTACTACCAGAACATTTACGGAACAAGCGACCTTTTTCCGGACATTAATTCGGTAGTTAACCTGACCATCATCATAGTTTTGCACCATGCAATGCAAATTGCGCAGAACTTTGCAATGCGTGTATTGCTGACCTTTTTCTGTCACTATGACATGAACGTTGCCCGGCATGAAATAAAGCAAATATTAATGAAATTATTGGTATTTGGAAAAAATGTAAATAATGGCTTACGCTGTGTATGGAATTGCCGAAACCGGTAATAACCACCATAGGACTCAGATGTGCCGTGCGGGTCGCCGGAGACATGCAGCAGGCCGCTGACCTCTGTAGACGCCATGGAGGAAACATGCGCATCGGGCGAACAATCATCATTCGCACCATCCTAGCACTCGGCGCCGCCGGAACAATCCTGGCTGGCTCCGCAGTACCCGCAGTGGCCGCGCAGGCGCCCGGCGCGCATGCGCTGCCAACGGCTTCTTCCGCGAACTACAAGGTTTTCTATCACGGGTGAGCCAACCTGCCGTGCCACGACCGGCCTGTCGCCGGTTCACTCAATCCGCGGCAGGCCGGACGTGTGATTACGGCCGGCGGCGGCAACGTTTGCGCTAAGTCTGACTGGCTGCTGGAAAAGCGGTTTCGCGCCCCGGCCGAGCCAGCAACTCCAGGCACACTCCTCTACCGCCGTCCCGTTCGCCATACTGCTCTACAGCAGCGGGCCGCCGCGGCTACGGGACTGCGCCGGCGGCCGAGTCGACGGTGGCGCCACCGATGGGAATCAGGGAATCTAGCGCCTTCCGGCTGTCGTCGTGCACCCGGGCCAGCAGGCGGTATGCCGCCCCGAAGGCCTGGGCGCCGGATAGCAAGGTTCGGCCGGACTGGTCCGGGCTGAGGCCTTGGTTGCGAAGAGCGACTGTACGGTGTACTAAAGATTTCACAAATGGTTTCTGTGAAATATGCGTGACCGTCCCGCCCGCGCGGCACCGAGGAGGAGGACGCTCGATGATCGCGCCAGGAAGCCCTACGGTGCGACGCCGCCGCCTTGCCGCTGAACTGCGCGAGATCAGGGAGAGCAAGGGCAAGAGCGGAGACGCGGTCGCGGCCGCGCTGAAATGGTCACCCTCCAAGATCAGCCGGTACGAACGGGCTAGGACCGGCTTGCGGCCGCGGGAAGTCGAGCGACTGCTCGACTACTACGGGATCACCGGGGTCCGCCGGGCGCTCCTGCTCGGGCTGGCCGAGGATGCGGCCCGGAAGGGATGGTGGGAAGAATTCGCCGACACCCTTTCCGAGGACTATCAGCAATTCATCGGCCTGGAGTACGAGGCGACTTCCATGTCAATATGGCATGTTGATGTCGTAACTGGCCTGCTGCAAACGGAAGGTTATGCCCGGCATATTATTAGCAGCTACAGCCGGGTCGAACCGATCGCGCCGGGCATGATCGGGCGATTGGTCAGGGTCCGCATGCAACGTCAGCAGGTATTGGATCGCGAAGAGCTTCAGCTATCGGTCGTGCTCGATGAATCGGTCTTGAAGCGCCGGATCGGTGATGAGTCGGTGATGTATGACCAGCTTCAGCGTCTCGCGCGAGAGGCTGATCGGCCAAATCTAACGTTGCAGGTTCTTCCCCTCGACGCGCAGCATACGGTCTTCGGGGAATCCTTTGTTATATTTGGCTTCGGGGCAGATGCTGATGCGATGTTGCAAGATGTGGTGAGCACTGAGCAGCTGCGGAGCGGCTTCACCCTGGAGGGGGAGAGGGAGACGTACTTGCACAGGATCGCATTTCAGATGCTCGCCCAGGCGTCGCTCGACCCGGCAGCGTCCCGGGCACTCATCCTCGAAACAGCAGAGTCGCATTGGTCAACTGCCCGGCGCCGCGCAAATGCGTAATGACGCGAGTCGCTGCCGCCGTCGTCGCGGTGATGGCCTGCTGGCGTAGCCGTTCCCAGGCTTCCCGGGCTGCCGGGAAGCTTGACCTCTAGGAGCCTGCTGAAAAGCCAGGCTGCCCAGTGGGCGTGTCTGGCCGCCAGCGCGACGCCGCCGCGTCGCCGTGCGTAACCGTGTCCACCTGTCTGAGGTGTGCGGCACATCGTGGGTACGACGGACAGTCGCTAGGCTGTAGCGGTACTTGATGCAATAGAGACCCCGGCGACTAGTGATGTCTGCTAGTCTAAGAATTGGGGAACTACGCTAAGTATTAACTTAGCTACAATCTGCAGTCACATATTTCGGGAAAATATTCAACAATCAGTGAGGTAGTAACGTGGGAACACCTACGTTCGGAGGTCCAGCCGAAAGGCCGGGTTCAGGTTCTTACTGGGTTAAGAGCTCCCTGAGTTTCTCCAACGGCAATTGCGTCGAGGTGGCGAGCCTACCCGATGGCACGATCGGTGTACGTAACAGCAGGGACTCCGAAGGACCGGTTCTCCGATTTACATCGGACGAATGGCATGCTTTCCTCGGAGGCGCACGAAACGGAGAATTCGATAGTTTCGGCAGGTAGTAACGGCAGCAGCAAAGAGCCGTAGCTTCCAGCTCATGATAACTGTCGTTCAGAAAAGAAACGGAGTGCCCTCTGGACGTCCAGAGGGCACTCCGTTTCTTTGGTTTCGCCGCCGGACACTGCCAGGCCGGTGGATTTGCCCGCGAACGGTTCGGTTGGCCGCTGCAGCGGGTACGGGAGAACAGGTTCACGGCCAGCACGGCCGGGCTGGCCGCGTCGTGCGGGACCATCATCGGAGTCTCCTTGCGGTGCCGATGCCGTAGCCGCGCAGGAGTTGGGCGACCTCTGGGCTGGGCGGTTTGGGGTCGTCCGGTGCGAGCGTGGTGCTTTGGGTGGAAGCACCCGCCTCGATGAGGGTTCGCACGGTCGCGATCCAGTCGGGGCTGGGGTTAGATCCCCAGGCAAGGTCGAACGCGCGACCACGCCACTGCGCCACGACGCCGGGAAAGTCCGCCGCTCAGCGCTGCGGGCCGATCCGATCGCCTGGTGAAGGTCCGTCCCCGGGCCGGCCTTGATCGCGGTGGCGAGGCAACTGCCTGTCGGACGGGGTGAGGGCGCCGGGCGTGTCCCGGAGCTGCTCGGCGATCAGCTTGGCCATCTGGGCGAGTGAGTCCTCGAGGTCCTCCGTGGTGACCACATCGGCCAGCGCGAGGCGTACGGCGGCGAGCTCGCGGGCCAGGAACTCGGTGTCGGCCTGGGTCCGCGCCGCCACCTGCCGGTCGCGCTCGATGTTGGCCCGGTCCCGGTCGTCCTGCCGGTTCTGGGCCAGCAGGATCAGCGGCGCGGCATAGGCCGCCTGGGTGGAGAAGGCCAGGTTGAGCAGGATGAACGGGTACGGATCCCAGTGATTGACGAGGCCGAAGGTGTTGAGCGCGATCCAGGCGATGACCAGCACCGTCTGCCCGACCAGGAAACGCCCGGTGCCCAGGAACCGCGCGATCGCCTCGGAGAACCGGCCGAAGGCGTCGGCGTCGTACCGGGCGCCCATCCGCGGGGCGCCGCGCGGAACGGACAGGTCGGCCCGCTCAACGATACGGCGGGCGGGAAACCGCGCCATCTCCGCCTCCCGTCCCTCGCCAGCCCACCGGCAGCAGGTGGTCCAGCACGTCGTCCACGGTAACCGCGCCGAGCAGGCGGCCGTCCTCGTCGCACACGGCCACGCTGATCAGGTTGTAGGCGGCCAGCCTGGCCGCCAGCTCGCGCTCGGGCAGATCGGGCCGGACGAAGACGCTCGCCTCAACGCAGTCACCGACCTCGGTGGCCGGCGGCCTGCGCAGCAGCCGCTGGAACCCCACGCTGCCGAGGTAGCGGCCGGTCGGCGTCATCGTCGGCGGCTCGCAGACGTAGATCTGTACGGCCGCGGTAGCCGGCATTTCCGGGTCCCTGATCCGGGCCAGCACCTCCGCGACCGACACGTCCGGGGTGACGATAAGGGGCTGGGAGGTCATCAGCCCGCCCGCCGTGGTGGCGTCGTAACGCAGCAGGCGCCGCAGGTCCGCGGCCTGGACGGCCTCCATCGCGGTCAGCAGCCGCTCGCGCTGCTCGGCGGGCATCTCGGCGAGCAGGTCCGCGGCGTCGTCGGGCTGCATCTCCTCGACCACGTCGGCGCTGCGCTCGAGCTCCAGGCTGGCCAGCAGCCGGACCTGGTCCTGTTCGGGCATCTCCTCCAGCAGGTCGGCCAGTTCCTCATCGTCCAGGGCATCCGCGAGCTGGCTGCGCCGGCTGGGCGACATGTCCTCGACGGCGGTGGCCAGGTCGGCTGGCTCCAGTTCGCGCAGGCTCGCCAGCTGGTCGGCCACCGGGCCGGCGTGGAACAATTCCGGGTGCTTGTCCCACGGCACGATCGTCGTGCGCCGGTAGCGCAGGCCCCGGCCTTGCGTCACGGCGATCGCGCTGACCTCCCAGCCCAGCCGCCGCTGATGGCCGGGGACGATGGCGACATCGACGACGGTCCCTTCTTCGGTCTGCTTGCCGTACAGCTCGGACGCGAGGATCTCCCCGGTCCGCCGGGTGAAGCGGTCCAGGTCGACGGTGCTGCCGCGCAGGTGTGCGCCGTCGACGGACATCTCCGTGATCCGGCCGAGGTTGACGAAGATGCGGCGACGCTGCAACGTCACGACCAGCCCGAGCGCACGGGGCGGTTCGGTCCCCGCGGCGGGCAGGATCACCACGTCGCGGACCCGGCCGATGGCAAGGTCCTCGCTGTCCAGCAGTGGACGGCCCTTCAACCGGGACGTGAATACCTGGCGGCCGGTCATCAGGATCGCGGCGTGGAGACCCCGGCCTTCAGGCCGGGGATGAAACGCCGCGTCACCTTCCCGGAAATGTCAGCGGTGCCCGATAGTGTGTTCGCATGTCCCAGTACCGGCTGCTCCCCACCCCCGCCCAGGAAGCGGTGCTGCGGGACCACTGCGGGCACGCCCGGTACGTGTGGAACCTGGCCGTCGAGCAGCACGCCCACTGGCTCCCGGGCCGGGCGAGCGCGCCGGGCTACCTGGAGCAGTGCCGGCAGCTCACCCAGGCGCGGGCCGAGCACCGGTGGCTGGCCGCCGGCTCCCAGACGGTCCAGCAGCAGGCGCTGCGCGACTTCGCCCGGGCGATGGCGGCGTTCTTCGACCCGGCGAACCCGGCCGGGCGGCCGTCGTGGCGCAAGGCCGGGCGGGATGAGGGGTTCCGGATCACCGGGCAGCGCGGGCGGCAGTGGGATGTGCGCCGGGTGTCCCGTCACGTCGGCGAGGTGCGCGTCCCGAAGGCCGGGTGGGTGCGGTTCCGCTGGTCCCGCGCGGTACCCGCGGGGGTGAAGTCCTACCGGGTGAGGATGGACCGCGCCGGACGCTGGCATGTCGCTTTCGCGGCCGTTCCCGATCCGGTCGCGGCACCTGGCACCGGCCAGGTCGTGGGGATCGACCGGGGCGTGGCGGTGTCCGCGGCCCTGTCCACCGGCGAGTTGCTGGCCTGCCCAGCGCTGACCGGGCGGGAGCGGGCCAGGGTGCGGCGGCTGCAGCGCGCGCTGGCCCGCGCCAGGCGGGGATCGAACCGCCGCGGCCGGGTGAAGCAGGCGATCGCCCGGCTGCGGACCCGCGAGACGGACCGGCGCACCGACTGGGCGGAGAAGATCAGCACGGATATCGCGCGGCGGTTCGACGTGATCCGGGTCGAGGACCTGAAGATCGGTGACATGACCCGGTCCGCGAGGGGCACGCAGGACAATGCCGGCCGGAACGTCGGCCAGAAGGCCGGGCTGAACCGGGGAATCCTGCGGTCCGGGTGGGGTCTGCTGGTGCGCCGGCTGCAGGACAAGGCCCCGGGCCGGGTGGAGAAGATCAGACCCGCGTTCACGAGCCAGCGGTGCTCGGCGTGCGGGCAGGTGGACCGGGGCTCGCGTGAGAGCCAAGCCGTGTTCCGGTGCACTGCCTGCGGTTTCGTCGGCCACGCGGATGTGAACGCGGCCGTCAACATCGCGGCGGGGCACGCCGTGACTGCGCGGGGAGGCGACGGGATTACCCGGCCGGTGAACCGCGAACCTCACTTGCTGCTCCAATCGGCGTAGTAGGTGGAATCCCCCGCCTTCAGGCGAGGGAGGATGTCAAGATCTGGTCATCACCTCCCGCGGCTGATCGGACCTGCACCATTATCGTTTGCGGCGGGAGTCACCGGCACAACCGGCATGCCCCAGCGGACCCTGACATGGCGTTACCGCGCGGTGCGGCGCATGCTGGTGGGGTAGCGGACGCACCAGGAGGACAGCGACGATGACGTCTGGATATCTCCCCAGCACCGTCGGGGCTGGTGATCTGGTGGCCGAGCTCGCCGCGGCAGCGACCGAGACGGGGGCGAACACCGGGCTGTGGCCAGGTCTGACGATCTACCGGTTCACCGCCCCGGTCGGGCCGACGTGGGAGGAATGGCACTCCCCACCCGACGGGCTACTTCGCCGAGGAGGCGCTCAAGCCCTATGAGCGCTTCACCGGAGCTGGCTTCGACGTCACGGTGATCACGCCCGACGGGAAGTCGCCGCACGCGGATCCGTACGGGCTCTCGTGGTTCTTCCACTATCCGGAGGAAGACAAGGACTACCTCGCCTCGGTGGTGCGGACCTTCGCCCACGATGTCGACGACATCCGGCTGACCCTGCACCAGAACACCGAGCTCGGCCTGGCCGCGGCCCGCCGGGTGGCCGCGCTGCTGCAGGCCGGTGGCCGCACCGCGGCGGAGGCCCACCGGATCGTCAGCGCCGCCGCGAAGACCGCCTGCCGGCAGGACCGGCAGTTCGCTGCTGTGCTTGCCGACAACCCAGTGCTCGCCGAGGACGGCTCGGACGGGCTGACCGGTGAGCAGATCCAGGCCGAGGTCGACGCCCAGCGGGCCGACAGCCAGACCGTTCGGGTCGACGATCTTGGATATCCCGAACGGGCCGGGTGGCATGCTGTCATCGTCAGGTGAACAGCCCAGGTCAAGGAGCCAGCACGATGACCACCACCAGCCGAGCGCAGGCATCGCAGTACGAGGACGTCGTTGACCTGCGACGCTACCCGATCAACGAGCCGGGCAGCCAGGAATACCGCGTCCTGGTCCAGGCCTGCCGAGATCAGCTCCGCGACCGCGGCGTGGCCCAGCTGGCCGGTTTCCTCACCCCGGCTGCCGTCAGCCAGATGATCGCTGAGGCGGACCGGCTGGCTGATCAGGCGTGGGCCAGCGACCAGACCCACACCGTCTATTTCGAGCCCCCCGGCGATGCCGCGGGCGCCGATCATCCGCGTGCGCTGCTGCAGCACTCGGCCAAGAAGGCCATCGCGTACGACCTGATCCCGGCCGGCGCGCCGATCCGGCGGCTGTACGAGTCCGACGACCTGACCGGATTCATCGCCGCGGTCCTGGGCAAGCCGGTGCTCTACCGCAGCGCCGACCCGCTGGACGCCCTGGAGATCGCGGTCTTCGGTGACGGCGACGAGCTCGGCTGGCATTTCGACAACAGCGAATTCTCGGTCACTGTGATGTACGCCGAATCCGAGGCAGGCGGCCACTTCGACTACCATCCGTGGCTGCGCAATGAGCACGACGAGAACTACCCCGGCGTCCGGCAGGTCCTGCTGGGCGACCCCGGCGGCGTCGTCAGGCTGCCCAGCAGCCAGGGCACGCTGGCGGTGTTCCGCGGCCAGCATGCCCTGCACCGGGTCACGCCGGTCAGCGGTGCGCGGCCGCGGGTCAACTCGGTGCTGACCTACGGGGAGCGGCCCGGCATGAAGCTGAACCAGCTCACCCAGCAGCTGTTCTACGGCCGCACCGCTTGACCGCCGCCTGCCGGGCCGGCTGCCTCGCGCTGGCTGGCGGGACTAGCCGGATGCGGGCGTTTGCCGCCCGCTTACTGAGGTGGGCCGTATCCGTATCCAGAACGGACGTTCCACCGCCATTGCCCACGGGCGCAGGCCAAGGTGGCTCAGGCGCTGGCTTTCTGCCTCTTCGTAGACCGCCTGGGCGCGGCCATTGACCAGGACGCTCCATCCAGACCGGGTTCCGCTCGTCATAGTGGTCGGCCTCGAACGCCACCAGATCCTCGCCTCCGGCCGCAGACAGCTTCGACCCACGGGCCGTGCAGAAAACCGGGTCCTGGCCGTCCATGACGTGATTGACAGGCAGGACCACTATCTCGCCTTCTGAGAAGAAGCTGATCCGTCCGACCGGGACGGTGGTCAGCAGCTGCAGGCACCGGTCGAACGGCAATATCTCAAGGCCTGCGTGATCGGTCGGGTATGTTGCCATGTCACGCTCCCTGGACTGGGGGGCAGATAGCCCGGGACTGCCGGGCGGCGCCCTGATGTCATCGGGGCGCTGCATCCGACGCTGGCCGGCGGCAAGGGGCATTGGCAACGGGCTGAGGTCCCGGCAACCCCGGGTCTTTCGGCTCCGCGTTCCGTCAGTGAGCCGGACCGGCCCGCCGTCCGCGCTCCCCGTCGTCACCGCTCGAAGACCCGGCTCCCGATAATTGGGCCGGCATGGCACGGGCATTGATGTGAGTTCGATCACTACGTAGGATGCATTCTGCATCGGTCCTCACCCTAGGAGGGTTCATGTCCCGCCGTGATCTCATCGACCCGGATGTACGCGAACCCCTCGACCAGCTGCTCCAGGTGATGCCCGGCGGCTTCAACACCATTCCCGACATCGTGCAGCGCCGGGCCGCAGTCGCGCAGCTGCTGGCCGCCCTGGAGATTCCGCCCAATCCCAACGTCACCTCCGAGGACCGGACGGTTCCCGGGCCGGACGGCGCGCCGGATATCAGGGTGCGGATCTACCGGCCGACGGATTCCACCGGGACGCTGCCCGGCATCTACTTCATCCACGGCGGCGGCATGATCCTGGGGGACATCGAGGAGGAGGACGCCGTCGCGAGCGCGGTCTGCGAGCATGTTGACGCGGTGGTCGTCTCCGTCGAGTACCGCCTGGCTCCCGAGCACCCCTATCCGGCGCCGGTCGAGGACTGCTACGCCGGCCTGGTGTGGATGGCAGCCAACGCCGCCGAGCTCGGCTTCGACCCGGACCGCCTCGCCGTCTACGGCGGCAGCGCCGGAGGCGGCCTGACCATCGCAACCGCGATGCTGACCCGCGACCGCGGCGGTCCGGCGATCCGCTTCCAGATGCCGATCTACCCGATGATCGACGACAGGAACGAGACCCCGTCGAGCCATGAGATCACCGACATCGGGCTATGGGACCGCGCGGGCAACATCGAGGCCTGGAAGTGGTATCTGGGTGACGGCAAGCCCGACCAGTACGCCGCCCCGGCGCGCGCGGAGGATCTGGCCGGCCTGCCGCCGACCTTCATCGACGTCGGCACGGTCGACCTGTTCCGGGACGAGGACATCGCGTTCGCTTCGCGGCTCATGCAGGCCGGCGTCCCGACGGAGCTGCACGTCAATCCCGGCGCGTACCACGCGGCAGAGGTGTTCGCGCCCGAGGCTCCGCTATCGGAGCGGATCTGGGCGCGCCGCTTCGAGGCCCTGCGCCGCGGGCTCGCCTGATTCCAGTCCCGCCCGGACCTCGGCGTAGATCTGCCGGTAGCGGGCGATGGCGGCCTGCGTGTCACCCTGTTCCAGCAGCATCAGGACCTTGGTGTACCCGTCGATCCACGGCCGCCAGTGACCGCTCTCCGGAGTCAGCCCGAGCAGCCGCCGCATCCGGGTGACCACCAGATCGACATGTGTCTGCAGCTCCCGGTTCCCGCTGGCCGAGATCATGATGGTGCTGAAATCGGCACCCGCGGAAGTGGCCGTCGCGACGTCGCCGGCCCGCAGGCTGGCCAGCAGCTCATCCAGCCGCTGGCGCATCCGGGCCAGGTCGGCGGCATTCAGGTTGGGCACGCCCCACTCGGCACCCGCGCAGGCCAGCACGCACATGACGTCGATCAGCTCGAGCGCGTTCTTCTGCGAGACGTCGGTGACCCGCCGGGTCCGGTTCGGCGAGATGTCGATGAGGCCTTCGGCGGACAGCAGCACGATGGCCTCCCGGACCGGCGTGATGCTGACGCCGAGCCGGTCGGCGAGTTCCGCGTCCTTGATCACCGTGCCCGGAGCCAGCTGCCCGGTCACGATCTCCTCGCGCAGGTGCCGTGCGATGGCCTCGGTGCGAGTCAGCGGAAGGGAGTACGACACCAGACCGCCCCTTTACCGCGGCACTGTCGCCGCGCAGGTGACAGGTCCCGGCGTATGCCGGGCACCACGGACTGTAGCAGATGCCCCGTGCCGGTGCCGCCCGGCGACAGTCCGCGCTTAGTATCTGGCCCGTTTCGGTGCCCGTTCTGTGCGGACGGAGCCTGATCTCCCGCGCCGCCTGCTGGCTGACCGGGCGGGGATCTGAGCGATCCCGGCCCGTCTCGCTGACCAGAGGCGTCAAGTGACAGAACGCACCGAGAGGTAGGGGCCATCTGGTTAACTTCTACAGTACAGTAGAAGAATTGTAGGTGAACGTCCGCTCAACGTGTCAGAAGGTTGACTGTCCATGTCATCTGTGCCCGCGTCGTCATCTGTGCCCGCGTCGTCATCTGTGCCCGCATCGCGTAATCGGCAGCCTGACTCGTCGCCTGTCCGGCACGCGCACCTCCGGGTGGCGCCGGACAGCGGCACCGCGACTCCCCGGCACGGCCTGTCCGCACTGCTCGTCGGAATCGGGCTGGCGATTCTCGCGCTCGTCCTCGGCTTCGTCGCGAAGGCCACGCCGGTGGCCAGTTTTGACCTGCGGGTCGATGAGCACATCGCCGCCCACGACCGCACGAGCGTGCTGACCGCGCTGGCGAAGGGAGCCACCACCACCGCTACGCCAGAGACCATCGGCGTCGGGCTGATGATCTTGCTGCCGCTCATCCTGGTGCTGGTCGGCCGCCGCCTGGATGCGCTGCGGGTCTTCTGCATGGTCGGCGGCGCGTTCGCCCTGGCGGAGGTGGGCAAGAAGTTCATCGGCGAACACCGGCCGCCGGTATCGCTGCAGGCTATGGCCGCCGACAGCGGGGCGTCCTACCCCAGCGGGCACACCACCGTCGCCGCGATCCTGGCGGTCGCCGTTATCGTCGTCATCGCCACCACCGCCGCCTGGCGGTATGCGGCCATCGTGGTCGGCGCCGGATACGTGCTCGCCGTCGCCGCAAGCCGGGTCTACCTGGCCGATCATTACCTTCTCGACGTGCTCGGCGGCATCTTGTGCGCCCTGGCCGCCGCCTTCATTGTCACCGGCCTCGCCGCGCTGCCCGCGCTGCAGCCGTTCCTGCGGCGACGAGTACCGGTTGCCGTCCAGGAAGATGATGTGGTCTAGTCGATCTGGCGGATGACCTCGCGGGCGGGTCAGCCGGGCCTCCGGGGGAAGCGGCGGTTCATCCGCCCGGGGCGGACCGGACCGAAGCCCGGATCGCGTCCTCGAGCCCCTCCAGCGGGAGCTTGCCGTCGATGCGCTTGCCGTCGACATAGAACTTTGGGGTGGCGTTGACGCCGTTCAGCACGCCTTCCCGCACGTCACGCTCGATCTTCGCGGCGTAGGCGCTGCCCGTGACTTCCTTGCCGAACCGGTCGACATCCAGGCCCAGAACCCGGGCGTAGGACAGGAGAGCATCGAGATCGAGGCGGAACGTGGGCCGCAGCAACAGCTCGTACATCTCCCAGAACTTGCCCTGGGCGGCGGCAGCCTCAGCCGCCTCGGCGGCCTGCTCCGCGTGCGGGTGCAGCGTGGAGATGGGAAAGTTCCGGAACACGAACCGGATTTGGCCCGGATACAGGTCGAGCATCCGGTGGACGTCGCGGGCTGCCCCCCGGCAGAACGGGCACTCGTAATCGCCGTATTCGAGGACCGTGACGGGCGCATCGGCCGGACCGAGCACATGGTCGCCGTCGGTGATTTCCGGCACCGCGAAATTCTCCACCCCGGCTCCTCCTTCGACGACGGCTCAGGCGAGCTGGTCGCCACCTGAATCGCGAGACAAGTAGAGCATCACCGTGTCCTTGGCGGCCCGCATCGTCAAGTCGCTAGTGACGCAGCCGTGCTCGCACCTGAGCCGCGGCAGGAACGACGCCGTCCGGGATAAATCTGGGTCAGGTCTTCTTCCTGCTGGTCCGGGCGATCGCGCCGGCAGCGGGGGCGAGCACCAGCCAGAGCCCGATCGTCACCACCATGGACGTGACATAGCCGAACGGCCGGATGCCGACGTCCGCCCAGGTGATCCCCGCGAAGAGCATCAGCAACCAGGAGCTGATGAAGAACGCCGGGCCCGCGGCGACGATCCCGAAGAAGTCATTCACTGCCCTCACCTCTCGTTTCGCGTACCGAGCCGCAGGGTGTGCTGCCACCGCCGGGCGAGCAGGATCTCGGCGACGCCGATGCCGGCCAAGGCGGGCTGCAGGAAGAAGTACCGCTGCAGGATCAGCAGCTGCACGGCGATCCAGGCCACCAGCAGCAGTCCGGCCAGGTACCCGGCCGCCAGGCTGAGCCGGGCGCCCGCCCCGATGAGCAAGGCCGCGGCTAGCTGCGGTACGGCCACGCCGGCCAGCAGCGCTATGCCGGGTAGCACCCAGCCGGTGACCGGGGTGCCGGCGAGCCAGCTGTCCGGCATGCCGAAGCCGTCGCGGATAAGCTCGGCACCGCCCCAGATGGCGGCTATGCCGGTAAAGCCAGCCAAGACGGCGAGCGTCCAGGGCAGCCAGCCGCGGCGAGCCGCGACCGGCAGCCGGGGCGCGGCGGTGACGCCGGGTGTGCCGCCGGACAAGCCGTGCAGCAGCAGGCCGACCGGGATCAGCCCGGCCAGGGCCAGGACCGCGAAAGCCGGGACGAGCGCAGCGGAGGCGACCGGTGACGCCGGGGCGGCCGCGTGCCCGTACCACTGGTCCACGGCGATGCTGGTGCTTTCCAGCACCCACATGACCAGGCCCGCGCCGGCCAGCAGGTAACCCCAGGGGCGGCGTCGCCATAGCCAGGCCGCGGCCACGGCCATCAGCGGTAGCCACAGCGCGAGATCCTGGACATACACCACGTTGGTGGTCATCCCCGTGCCGCGCAGGTAGGCCGGCGGCCCGCCGGCCGCGACGGCCGGGATGATCCTGACCAGCCAGGCGGCCGCGCCGCGCAGTACCGCCGGGATCGTGAACGTCAGCAGCGAGGCCGCCGCCGCCACGACCGCGAGCACCGCGGACAGCCAGTAGGCCAGCCCGGTCGGCCCGATGACCCGCGCCCCGGCACCTTCCACCGTCCGGTGAACCCTCCGCGGAACCACTGTTGTCATCGCCCTCACCTGCTCACGCGTCCCGCTACACGATCAGGCTGCCATCGGCGTGGAACAGCCCGATAGGGCAGATGGTCCTGGCTGCCTGGCCCGATAGGCCCGATAGGCCCGATAGGCCTGAGACAGAGCCTTAGGGCCGTCGGCCGATGACATTAGCCTCCGGCCCCGCCGGGTGACGACGGCCGACCGTTCGCTTCGGCCCGGGCCATCGTGGCCAAAGGCACGCCAACTCAGGGCTTACGACCCCATCCGGACACGATGCCGCGTAGCTCTAAGGGACAGAGTCACTAGACGCTGGTTTCTAAAGAGGTGAGCGTCATGTACAGGCTCATGCGCGGCGCGGGATTGGTGATCATAGCGGGACTGACGGGGCTGGCCGGGTGCGGTACCACTCAGGCCGGCTCTCCAGGTGCGGCGAAATCGCCCACGCCGACGAGCAGCACTCCGGCACCGCGGACCACGGCCCCATCACCCTCAACTACGGAAAAGCCAACCGTAACGCCGAGTGGCACGTCCGGCGCTTGCTCGCAGGCCGGCAGTTACCTGACCTCGGTCAGGGTAGGGGAGCACGACGGCTATGACCGGGTGGTCTTCCAGTTCTCCGGCGGGCTCCCGGCCGTTACCGCCGACCGCGTCCCGGCGGTGTACGCGGATCCGAGGGGAACACTGGTCCCACTGGCCGGCCAGTCCTATCTCCACGTGGTCTTCCGCGGGGCCAGCGCGGTCTGCCCGCAGCCTATGCAGCGGACCTGGACCGGGCCATCCGTGCTCACCCCGTATTACCCGCAGCTGCTGGTGGTCAGCGCGGCGGGCGACTTCGAGGGATACCTCAGCTTCGGCATCGGCCTGGCCGCCCAGGGCGGCTATCACGTTTCCACCCTCACCGGCCCGGACCGCGTGGTGATCGATGTCAGCCATGTCGCGCTCGGCACGTTCCCCGGCAGCTGGGACATCACCAGCTGGCCGCAGTACTGGACCATGCATTACTCGTGGCTCAACGGCCACCAGCCCTGGCGCGCCAGCCCGCTGATGGTCGTCCAGGCCTGGGCGAGCAGCCGTTGGCCCGCCACCACCCCGGTCGTCCGCCAGGTGAACGCCAGTACCTTCAAGGTCACCGAGCCCAGCGGGAAGATGGACACGGTCACAGGCACCCGGCCGGTCAGCGTCCCCGGCCCCTGGGTCATCACCAAGATCACTTACGGATAGTCTGCTCGCGGGCCAGCTCCTCGGCGCGCTGCTTGATGCCCAGCAGCATCTTGCGCTCCATGATCAGACTGCCGGGTTCCATCACGAGCATGTTGAACAGGCGTACGGGCGGCGCCCCCGGCGCGGTAATCCGGTTCCGGCTGATCAGCCTGGTCCGCCCGTCCTCGGCGAACAGCGCGAAGATCCACACCCAGTTCCCGTCGGCGAACCGGATCGTGAACGTCCGCTCCGGGTCGAAGACGGCTACCTGCATGGCCGGGCGCCCGGGACCCAGCGGCAGCTCGTCGCCCACCTTGACGTTCTGGAACTGCGGCAGGATCTGGCGCGTGCTGTGCATGTTCAGGCCGACCAGGTTCTCTATCCAGTCGTAGGTGTACACGCCGCCCCGCCCGCTGCCCATCTGCACCAGCCACGGCCAGACCGCGGCGGGCGGCGCATCGATCGTGATCGCCCGCGTCGACACGATGCCGGCGTCGGCGAGCAGTTCGTCGCCGGGCAGCTTCCTCGACACCTCCCCGGGCCGGGCGCCCCAGGTGAGGCAGCCGCGCCGGAGGAAGAGCGGGTAGGCGAGTGACCATCCTAGCCCGGCGGCCAGGGCCGCCCCGGCCGCAGCTCGCGTGCGCGTGCTCATGGTTTACCTCCTTGGGCGATGCTGGGCATTACCGTATCGGCGTCGTCGCCCAGCGACAGATACGCCTCGTCCTCCTGCACCGTGTGCAACCGCAAGATCGCGTACAGGCCGTACAGGGCGCCACGGAGATCGATGATGTCCGTCTCGTCGGGAGCACGGTCACCGATATCGGCGATGAGCCGGCCGAGCCGGGAGATCTGGTAGGCGATCTCGGCGTGGGCCCGGCTCATGGCGCCGGTCGGGTCAGTCCCGCCGAGCAGCCGGTTCAGGGCCGGGTACAGGTCCGCCTCCTCGGCGTTCTCGTGCGGCCAGACCTCGCCGGTGAGCAGGGTGTGCGCATGGCGGACCTGGGCCATCGCGGCAGGCACGGCGAGCGGGTCCGTGGTGAGCGCGTCGGCGGTGATCCGCAGCTGCTCGATGTCCGCGCGGATGAGCTTGTGCTCGGCCCGGAACCGCCGGGTGAGCGCGACGTCGGCGTCGGTCAGCCGCCCGGCGGAGGCGACAGGCCGCAGCGCGCGCAGCGCGTTGAGGATGACGACCACGTCGATGCCCTCTTGCAGCAGCGCGCCCCACACCGCGGGCAGCAGCCCGGCCGCGGCCACGCCCATCGCGGCCAGTGACATGCCCATGCCGGCCAGCACGCTCTGCAGCGCGATCCGCCTGGTCCGGCGGGCCAGCGCCGCCGCCTCACCGAGACGGCCAAGGTGATCGACCGTCAGGACCGCGTCGGCGGCCTCCGACGAGGCGGTGGCCCCCCGGGCGCCCATCGCGACCCCGACGTCGGCGAGGGCCAGGGCGGGCGCGTCGTTGATCCCGTCGCCCGTCATGACGACGGCGGCCCGCCGCTGTTCCCGGCGCACCGCGTCCAGCTTGGCGGCCGGGGTCAGCTCCGCGAGCACCTCGTCGACTCCGGTCAGCGCGCCGACGGCGTCGGCCGCTTCGGCGCGGTCGCCGGTCGCGAGCACGATCCGCGTAAAGCCACCACGGCGCAGCGCCCTGATCGTCTGCCGGGCGTCAGGCCGGATCCGGTCCTCGAGCAGGAGCGCACCCACGGGCTTGCCGTCGACGGCGACGAATACCGTAAGCGCACCGTCCAGCCAGGCTCGCCTGCGCACGGCCCTGGCCCACGGCGGCATGCCCGTCACCGCGGCCCACTCGGCACGCCCGAGCCTGACCTGCCGGCCCGCGACCGATCCCTCGATACCCTGACCGGGCCGCTCGGTCACGTCGGCGGGCTGATCCAGCGGGCAGCCGCGCTCAGCCGCCGCACGGACGACCGCGGTCGCCAGGACATGGCTGGAGGCCTGGTCGAGCGATGCCGCGAGAGCCAGGATCTGTTCCGGCGGCAGAGCCCCCGCGGGCACGATGGCCGTCACCGCGGGCTGCCCTGCGGTGAGCGTCCCCGTCTTGTCGAGCAGCACCGTGGTGCACCGGGCGAGACGTTCGAGTACTCCGCCGTTCTTCACCACGATCCCGCGGCGCGCCGCCGCCGATAGGCCGGAGACCAGGGCGACCGGTGCCGCGAGGATGAGCGGGCACGGCGTGGCGACGACCAGGACGGCCACCGCCCGTTCGGCGCCGCCCAGCGCCCACGCCGCTGCGGCCACGGCCAGGCTCAGCGGCAGGAACCACATCGCGTACCGGTCGGCGAGCCGGACGAACGGCGCCTGCGTGCTTTCCGCCTCGCTGACCAGGCGGACGATCCCCGCATAGGTGCTGTCCGCCGCGCTGCTGCTGGCCCGCAGGTCGAACGGCCCGGCCGCGTTGAGGGTGCCGCTGCGCAGCGTGTCGCCCTGGACGTGCTCGACGGGCAGCGCCTCGCCGGTGAGCGCGGATTCATCGAGTACCGCGGCGCCCGCGGCCAGCGTGCCGTCCACCGGGACGACGTCGCCGGCCGCGACGAGCAGCAGGTCACCGGCCGCGATCTGATCCAGCGGCACGGTCTCGAGCGATCCGTCCCGGTAGCGGCGCCCGGTCCGCGGCGCCCGCTCCAGCAGGGCGCTCAGGTCGTGCCGGGCGCGGTAGGCCGCCCAGGCCTCCAGGGCGCGTCCGCTGGTAAGCATGACGCTGATCACCGCCGCGGCCAGCAGTTCGTCGACGGCTATCGCGCCGGCCAGCGCCAGCAGCGCGATCACGTCCACGCTGACCCTGCCGTGAACAAGGCTGGCGACCGCGACCCAGAGGGCGTAGCCGAGCCCGCACGCCGCCGTGGCCAGCCACGCGGCGTCGGCGGTCCCGCTGGCTCCCGCCAGCCAGGCCACCCCGCCCGCGATCAGCCCGGCTGTCGTCACCACTAGCAGCAGCGGCGCGGACCGGCGGACCAGCCACGCCCGCACGCCGCGGGCCACGGTAATGATCATGGTCCCGACTCCGGCGACCGGGACCACCCGGGCGCGGTGCGGGAAGGCAGCGGATCATGGGGTCGTTCGGCACTCAATCCTTGTCGCGCCGCGACGGTCAGGCCGGCCGACCATCCGGGTGCGCGGCCGCGCGGTGGCATCGTGACGCCGCCGGCATCATGGCCGCTGCGGGCGAGCAGCCAGGCGATCAGGGAGTTGGAGTTCCATATTTCTCCTGCGTGGAGCTCATCGCGGCCCCAGGTGACGACCGGGAAAGCGGGCACCAGGTCCAGGAGGTGCTGGGCCCGGGCGTTGTCAGTGCTCAGGCGCTGCGGGCTGGTGACCGCCTCGGCGATGTCCGGGATCGTGCCGTTGGTCCAGCACCGGATCTCGTAGCGGAAGAACCGTGAGCGGCCCAGCCACGGCAGGCCCACGGCGCCTTCGCTGACCACGCCGCGATCTGGTTCCCTGCTGCCCCACGCCGGGGTCATCTCGATGACGTAGCGATCGTGGCGGAGATGCACCGTCAGGGCTGAGTGATACAGATCGCGTACCTGGCGATGCTGGTGCCGGGCCACCATCGCCTCGAAGATCCGGCCGTTCCAGTGCACGCAGCCGGACGTGTCGCCCGCGCCTAGCGGCAGCCAGTACAGGTCCACTCGGGCAAGGTCCATGTCGTTCCTCCCTCGGTGACAGCAAATCCCGGTCTGGTTGCCTGCGGCAGGTACTAAGGTCCCGGGCATCCCGGGCTAGATGCCCTACCTGGGCCGCGGCGGGCATGCCAGTGTCGGCGCATCAGCTGTGGGGCGGGAGGTCGTGCCACGCACCGGGCAGCGCACGTAGTGACCGGCGCCGAGGTCCGGAACTGACGCCTAAGGAGGCAGAGATGACAACGATGGAGGAACTGCTGGGCGGCCATCCGTTCTTCGCCGGGCTCGGCGCCAGCGCGGTGCGACTCGTCGCGGGTTGCGCATCCAACGTGCACTTCGCTGCGGGCGACTACATCTTCGGCGGGGGAGAAGCGGCCAGCCGGTTTTACGTGATCCGGCACGGCAGGGTCGCGCTGGAAGTCCATTCACCCGCACGCGGGCCTCTCGTCATCGACACCATGGATGAGGGCCAAGTACTCGGGTGGTCCTGGCTCGTCCCGCCCTACCGCTATTTCGGGGACGCACGGGCGGTGACGCCCGTCAGCGCGATCGCCCTGGATGGCACCTGCCTGCGCGGCAAGTGCGAAGCCGACGCGGAACTCGGCTATCAGCTGCTGAAGCGGGTCACCGCCGTGATGTACCAGCGCCTGGAGTCCGCGCGGGTCAGGCTGCTCGACTTGTACGGTCCGGAAGCCGTCCGGGCGTAACCCCTACTTGCGGGGGTATGCGGATGCCTACGTTTTAGTCACCGGCGCATAAGGCAGCTCCGCCCTCGGCGTGCGAAGCAGTAATTGCGGTCGCCAAGCGGACCGGTTGGCCTTCCGGCGCCACGGCAGGCCCTTGCCGCATCGATCGGACAGGACTGAGATGCCGCCCGACTGGGCATGATCGCCTTCGTGTCAGTATCCATTTTCGAACACAAGCCCGAGTTCTGCCCGTTCGGTCATCAACTGTGGCCCGGCCGCGCCCAGGTGAGCTGGAAACCCTGCGTCTGCGTGGCGGCCCGGGAGGGAGCCGAACGCGGCCGCGGCATGGGCCACGTCTGGGTGTCCTGCCGCACCTGCCACGATCAGCTCAGGCAGACCACGTTCTACGAGCCGCCGCACGACATCCGGCACCGCCAGGCATGTCCCTAGGACTCCTGGTCATGTCAAGATTTAAAACACTTAACGTCCCGGAGCAGGGGAAGAGTTAGGACCGTCACCAAATCCGAAGGAGCGTCGATGAAGACCAAGGCCGCTGTCGTCTACGAGCCCGGCAAGCGCATCGAGATCGAGGAGCTGGACCTAGACGGGCCGCGGGAAGGTGAGGTTCTCATCCGCTACACGCACGCGGGCCTGTGCCACTCAGACATCCACATCGCGCACGGCGATCTCGCGGCGCGGCTGCCCATGGTGCTGGGCCACGAAGGCGCGGGGATCATCGAGGAGGTCGGGCCGGGCGTAACCCGCGTGAAGCCAGGCGACCATGCGGTCCTCTCCTTCATCCCGAACTGCGGCGTCTGCCGGTACTGTGCCACCGGCCGCCAGTCCATCTGCGACATGGGCGCGACGATCCTGGAGGGCTACCTGCCCGGTGAGCGGTTCCCCATCACCGGGCCCCGCGGCCAGTACGGCGCCATGTGCATGATCGGCACCTTCAGTCAGTACGGCGTGATCAGCCAGACCTCGGCCGTCAAGGTCGATGACGACCTGCCGCTGGACAAGGCGGTGCTGGTCGGCTGCGGCGTGCCGACCGGCTGGGGATCCGCCGTGAACACCGCGAACGTCGCCCCCGGCGACACGGTGGCGGTCTTCGGCATCGGCGGCATCGGCATCAACGCCGTGCAGGGTGCCCGCTACGCCGGCGCGAAGAACGTCGTCGCCATCGACCCGCTGGAGAACAAGCGCGAGAAGGCGATGGAGCTCGGCGCCACCCACGCGTTCGCTACCGCCGAGGAGGCGCAGGCGGCCATCACCGAGATGACCAGGGGACAGGGCGCCGACTCGGCCATCCTCACCGTCGATCTCATGACGGCCGAAGTCGTGGAGGCCGGATTCAACGCGATCGGCAAGGGCGGCACCGTCGTGGTGACCGGGCTGAACAAGCTGGAGATACCGACCGTCACCGTGTCGGGGTCCATCCTGACCCTGTTCCGCAAGACGATCAAGGGCAGCCTGTTCGGCGACTGCAACCCGACCACCGACATCCCCAAAATTCTGGGGCTGTACCAGGCCGGCGACCTCAAGCTCGACGAGATCATCACCCGGACCTACACCCTGGACGAGGTCAACGAGGGCTACGACGACCTGCTGGCCGGCAAGAACGTGCGCGGCGTCATCGTCCACGAGCACTGACCGGGTGGCCATACAGGTCGTCGGGCGCCAGCGCGAGCTCGAGCTGGTGCGAGCCGCGCTCGCGTCTGGCGCCCACATCCTGCTCGAAGGGCCGCCGGGCACCGGCAAGTCCACCTTGCTGCGGCAGGTCGCGGCGGCCAGGCACGCCGAGTTCGTGCTGGTCGAGGGCAGCGCCGAGCTGACGCCCGCCCGGCTCATCGGATCCTTCGACCCGGCGCTCGTGCTCGAGCAGGGCTACCGGCCGGAGAACTTCTCCGACGGGCCGCTGGTCCGGGCCATGCGCGACGGCGGCCTGCTGTACGTCGAGGAACTCAACCGGGTTCCGGAAGAGACGATCAACGTCCTGCTGACGGTCATGTCCGAGGGCGAGATCAACGTGCCGCGGCTCGGCCGCGTCGCCGCAAACGAGAGCTTCCGGCTGGTCGCGGCCATGAACCCGTACGACTCGGTGGGCACGTCCCGGCTGTCGATGGCGCTGTACGACCGGACCTGCCGGATATCGGTGGGCTACCAGGACACCGAGCACGAGCGCCAGATCGTGCAGCTCGCGGCCTCTCGCGCCAAGCCTGCCCTCGTCGTCGAGGCGGTCGATCTGGCCCGCGCCACCCGCGAGCACTCCGACCTGCGCTCAGGCGCCTCGGTGCGGGGTGCCATCGACTACGCCCGGCTGGTCCCCGAACTCGCCGAGATCCGCGCCGTACCCGCCGACGACTGGCAGGCCGGGCTGGACGCGGCGCTGACCACCCTGTCCGGGCGCGTCCGGCGGCACGAATCCTGCCAGCGGTCGGCCGACCAGGTCATCGAGGAGATATTCCGCCGCGTGCGGGCCGCCGCCCGGGAAGCCGGTGACCCGGACGGAGGCGAGTACCGCCCGGGGGAATGACGAGCCCGCCGGCCGCTCCCGGGGCCGGCGGGCGCCAGCAGCGGCCGAAGCCCAAGTCCGGACGACGCGAGGGAAAGACGGTCGGGCGGCGTGAGCTCGCCCGGCACGCGCGTTTCGCCGAGATCAGCCCCGAGGTGGGTGTCCTCGACGAGCAGGCCATGAGCCAGGCCCTGGCCGACGACCCGGCCGCGTTCGAGTTGCTGGCCGCCATGACCACCGCGACCGACGAGAACCTGCGTGCCGCCGCGATCCGGCTCAGCGCCAGCATCGTGCTCGAGCGGGCCCGGGCCGGGCGCCCCTCGATGCGCGGGATCTCCCGGCTGCGGCCGGTCCGCGGGGCGACCGACGGCGACCTGGACATCGACGCCTCGATCGAGGGGGTGTCCGCCGCTCGCAGCGAGGTCCGGCCGGTGACGCTGCAGGACCTGACCACCGTGCACTGGGCGAAGGCGGACACCGCGTTCGCGGTCGTGGTCGACCGGTCAGGCTCGATGAGCGGGGCGAGGCTGGCCGCGGCCGCGACGGTCGCCGCGGCCTGCGCGCTGCGCGCCCCGCAGGAGCACGCCGTGCTGTCTTTCGCCGGCTCGGTCGAGGTGATCCGCCCCCTGGTCAGCGACATGGCACCCGCAGTGGTGGCCGAGCGGCTGCTCCGGATGCGCGGGCACGGCGTGACCAGGCTGGCCGCCGCGCTCAAGGCCGCGGGCGAGCAGCTGGCGCCGGCCCGGGCCCGCCGCCGGGTGGTCATCTTGCTGTCCGATTGCCGCAGCACCGACGAGGACGACACGCTGCCGACGGCCCGCGCCCTGCCCGAGCTGATCATCCTGGCCCCGGCCGACGACCACGAGCAGGCCGCGCACCTGGCCGGCCTGGCCGGCGCCCGCTGGGGCGCGGTCGAGCACCCCCTCGACGCCGCGGCGGCACTGGACCGCCTGCTCGAGACCCGGATCACCGCCTGACCCGCCTGCCCACGGACCTTCATGTATCCCGAACGGACCCGGTTCCCGCCCGCCCGCCGGCGAGTGCTACCGTCTGGGGCGCTTACCGGTGGGGAATCGAGTGGTCCCAGTCGGCCAGCAGCGTGCGGAGCGCCGCGGCCAGCGCGATGGGCTGGTCGAGCATGATGTGGTGGCCCGCGACCGGGATCTCGATAAGGGGGGCGACGCGGCCGAGCCGGTCGTAGAGGACCTCACCCTGCTGCGGCGTGACGAGGCCGAATTCCGCCCGGAACAGGGCTACCCGGCAGTCGAGCCTGGTCAGCAGCTCGGGGGTGAGATGGTCCCGGGCGAAGACGCGCGGGTCGAACTTCCACGTCCAGCCGCCTCCGGCCGGGCGGACCGAGGTGGCGGCTACATGATCCGCGATATAGGCCAGGGTCGGCTGATCAGGGATCGGGCGGAAACGGGCCACGGCCGCCTCGCGGGTCGGGTAGACGCGCAGCGGGCCGAAGGCCCGGTGCTGGCGCGCCGCACGGTCCTCGGGGGCCATGTCCCTGACCGGGGAGTCGATGGCGACGGCCCCGGCGATCCGGGACCCGGCCAGGGTGGCGAGCCGCAACGTGACCAGGCCGCCCATGCTGTGCCCGATGACCACGGAGGCGGCGGCGGTCCCGGTCTCGGCCACCACCGCGAGCACCTCGCGGGCCCACGTGTCGAGGCTGTAGCGGTCCCGCCGGTCGCTGTCGCCGTGCCCGGACAGGTCCACGGCGACCACCCGCCAGCCGGCGGTCAGCAGCGGGGCGATGTGGTCCCACCAGCGGGAATGGGCCGCGCCGCCGTGGACGAGCACGATGCTCCGGCCATCCTGGTCCCCCCAGGCCCGGTAGGCGATCGAGGCTCCGTCGACGGTGGTCGTCCCCGCCTGAACGGCGGCGTCCAGCGCGGCGGAGAACCAGGCCGGTGGTGATGTCATGACGAGAAGCCTAGGGTCGTGCTATGAAATCAGCCGTGCAGGCCTCCCGCGACGCGCTCGACGTGCTCGTCACGGTCCGGCCGGTGTCCGGCGTCGAAACGCTCATCTAGGCCCCAGTATGGGGCACCGGCCTGGGCCAGGCCGGTGCCCCATGATCACGCCTTGGCGGCCATGACGTAGCGGAAGGCGTTGTCCTGGCGCAGCTGGCCATCCGGCTTGCGGTCCGCTTCGAGGACGTCGTGCATGACCTGGCGGACGGCGTCCCGGCCGGCGATGCCGATGACCTTCTGCGGCGGGCCGAGAGATGTACCGTCCAGGCCTGTTCGTGGTCGGTGTAGCCGAAGCTGACCGATGCCTCACCGCCGTGCTCGGCACCGCCGCCGCCTTCGGCCAGGCCGGATACCCCTACCAGGAGGCGCGCACGCTCGTCCTGGCCGGGCGCCCTCCGCTTATATTCATCCCTATGGCACCGCCTACCGCCCGCGCGGATATCCGCCCTGCCTACCGCTGAGCGCCCTGCCCCTGAGCGCCCTGCCCCTGAGCACTGGCCACCACGCGGTCGAGCCAGGTTGTCAGCTCGGCAATGATCTGGTCCCGGTTGGCCTCGTTCAGGATCTCGTGCCGGGCGACCGGATAGATGCGGATCGTCACGTCGGCCAGGCCCGCGGCCTCATACCGTTCGGTCAGCGGGGTCAGCAGCGCCAGGCCGGCGTTGACCGGGTCGGCATCCCCGACGGCGATGTAGACCGGCAGACCGGGCCTGATCGCGGCGACCTGGGCCGGGTCGGCGCCCCGCCGCGCCCCGGCGAACATGGCCCGAGCCGAATCGGTGTCGATCCCGAAGCCGCAGCGCGGATCGGCGACGTAGGCGTCGACGATGGCCTCGTCGCGAGACAGCCAGTCGTAGTCGGTGCGGGCGGGCTGGAACGGCGCGTTGAACATGGCCAGATCCAGCGGCTGGTCCAGGTCGAGGGCGTCCTCGAGCAGGTCGATGGCCGCCGTCCCGGTCAGCACCACGCCGTCGACGTCGGCGCTGTGGTCGAACAGGTACTGCTGGACGGCGAAGGACCCCATGCTATGGCCGAGCAGGATGAGCGGCAGGCCCGGGTGCTCCGCGCGGATATGCGCGGAGAGCAGCCCGATGTCCTCGACCAGGGCCGGCCAGCTGCCCTTGCCCAGGTCGCCGAGCGCCTCGGGGTCGGCGCTGGCGCCGTGCCCCCGGTGGTCCTGGGCGTAGACGACGAAGCCGGCCTTGTTCAGCGCCCGGGCCACGTGGTCGTAGCGCTGCGGGTGCTCGCCCATGCCGTGCGTCAGCTGGACCGCGGCCCGTGGCTCGCCTGCCGGATCCCACCGGTAGGCGGCGATCTGCGTGCCGTCCGCTGACGTATAACTGAATGTGCTCGATGGCATCGGGACGTCCTCTCGTCACGGACGCCGTCGGACAGGTGACGGCGGCCTCGCCTGGGATAATTTAAGTTAAAAAACCGCTGGCTACAAGAGGTTCATGACCCCTAACGGCCTGGGTGCCTGCTCCGCCGGACCCGCGAGCACGAGCCAACGGGAGGTACGACTTCCGCGAGCGGCGCAAGCCGGTCTTCGGCGGCCGGTGACCAGCCCGGCAGCCCGGCGCGCCATCCAGCCGCGAAGGGTCAGTTATTCTAACGCTGATTAAGAAGTTGCGGGAAGGGTGCGCACTGATGAGGGGCCTTGTGATGAGGGCCATGATGTATCCGGGACGGGATGCCTGATGGCCGCGGTCACCGTTCCGGTGTCCACCTCGTACTTCCAGTTCGACCAGCAGGGTGTCGTGTTCAACATGTGGTACTTCGCCTGGTTCGACGACGCCATGACCCAGTTCCTCGGCGAGGTTGGCTACCCGTACGCGGCGATGAACGCCGACGGCTTCGATGTCCAACTGGTGCACACCGAGGCGGACTGGCGCGAGGGCGTGCGCTACGGGGAACAGGTGATGATCGACGTGGCCACCGAGCGGTTGGGCTCGACCAGTTTCACGCTGTCGTTCGGCGTGCGGGTCGGCGCGCAGGAACGCTCGACGGGCCGCACCGTCTACGTGGTGGTGGGCACTGACGGCTCGGGCAAACGGCCGGTGCCGCCCAAGCTCCGCGCCGCGCTCGAATCGGCGCTCGCGCGATGAACCCTGGGATGCAGCGCTCCCGCGCCGAAACACGCTGGCCGCTGGGCCCGCCACCATCCGCCTCTCACGTCACCCCGTTACCAGGCTGACGCGTCACCGGTCACCAGGCTGACCGGCACGGTGTCACATCGATCCGGTAATAGCCGGCACGCGGTCACATAGTGCCGGCGGAAATCGCCTGCCAGGCGTCACCTGCGTACCGGGGTGCTTTCCCCCTCGCGCAGCCAGGTCGCGACTATCTCTCCCGGCTCGGCGTCGTGGCCGTGCTCGATCTGCCTCAGCGCCCGGCTGACGACGCGCCGGGCGATGTCTTCGACCGGAATGACCACGCTGGTCAGCCGCGGGTGCAGCAACGCGGCGCCGACGCTGCCATCGAAGCCGACGACCGCGAGATCGTGGCCGATGCGCAGGTTCAGCTCGGCCGCGACGCCGTAGACGATGACGGCGATCTTGTCGCTGCCGGTCAGCACCGCGTCGGGCCGGGCTGAGGAGAGGAACGAGCGTATCTCGGCCCGCGCGTCGGCGTCGTCGCCGACCTGGAGCAGGCCCGCTCCGTCGCCGGGAATCCCGCAGCGGGCCAGCCCGGCCCGGAAGCCGGCCTCGCGGTCGGCGTCCCAGTAGGTCGCCGACGGGTAACCGATATAGCCCGGCCGGGTATAGCCGCGCTCGACCACGTGCCGCACCGCCTCGGCCTCGGCCGTGACGTTATCGATATCCGCCCACGGCTGCGGCAGGCCAGGACGGGTCCGGCCGAAGCAGGCGAACGGAATGCCGAGCTCGGCCAGCAGCTCAGCCCGCTGGTCGCCGGGCCGCAGCTCGGAGAGCACGAAACCGTCCACGATGCGGCTGGCCGCCAGGCTGCGGATATCGTCGCCGGGATCGGTGTCCTGGGCGATCACGAGCACCCGGTAGTGCCGTTGCGCCCCGGCCGTCAGCAGCGACTGCATGAACTGCATCATGATCAGGTTGGTCGGCTCGAGCTGGATTAGCGGCATGAAGTAGGCCAGCTGCATCGTCCGGCGGGACCGCATGCTGCGTGCGCCGTGATGCGGCCGGTAACCGAGCTGGTCCACCGTCTCAAGCACCCGGGCGCGGGCGGCTTCGCCGACCCGGCCGCTTCCGTTCAGCACGTTCGACACCGTCGATTTGCCTACGCCCGCGGCGCGGGCAACGTCCATGAGCGTGACGTTCTGCTGGGCCGGGCTCGCCGGCCGACGTCGTGGCGGTACCACCGGTTCTCCGTCCAGGAATCAAGGGAGTGGTCCTGCTGACATTGTGCGTGAAACATGTCTTGACATTGGACCGGGGTAGCAGTCACCTAGCTGGTGGAAGCTTCCATCATGCCCTGCCATGCCGGGTTCAGACCGGCGCATTTGCCCTGCCATGGGAGGCGTGATGAGCGTTGCTGCTGCCACGACGGCTCGGCACGGAACCGGTAAGCCAGGCGTTGAAGACCGCCCAGACCGCGGCACCGCGCGCTCATCCACTCCGGCCGCGTGGTCCGGATCGACACCCCGGACGACACCGCGTGGATGTACGGCGTCGTCGCGGCGGATCGCTCGGCCGCCCTGATGAGCTACGTGCAGCTGGACGAGCCCCGGAACGACCAGCCCGCCTCCCTGCGGGTCCCTGGTCTCGACCCGCGGCGGCGCTACCAGGTCACCGACGTGACGCCGGGCGTGCGCCGCCCGCGTCGCAGCGGCCTGGACGACGCCGGCCTAAACCGGCATCGAGTTTCCGGCGCCGCGATCGGAGAGATCGGCCTGGCGATCGCGCCGCGGCGGACCCTGAGCGCGACCGTCGTCCTCATAGAAGCGCACTGATCGGTCAGGGCGCGGGCCGGTTGCGGGCCCGGGGCTTGCGCACCGCGGATCCGGGCCCCGCGTCCGCTCCGGTGTCGGCGCCCGCGGCCGGGATGCCGAGACCATGCCGGACCAGCGACTGCGCGGTGCGCACCACGGTATCCAGGGAGCCCCGGCGCGGGTTCCACCACTCGGCCGCCCAGTTGAGCGCGCCCAGCACCATCATCCGGGCCGCCACCGGGTCCAGGTCGGGCCGCAGCAGCCCGGCGTTGTCCGCATCCTGCAGCAGCTTGCGCCACATGTCGCCGTACTGGGACGCCTCGGCCGTGTACCGGATCGCGACGCTCTCGGGGACCTGTCCCGCGTTGCGGATCGAGGCGGTGGTGTAGTCCGAGATCTCCAGGGAGTACCGCAGGTGAGCCTCGACCGCGGCGTCGATGCGGTCCAGCGCGTCCGCGTCGGCCGGTAGCGCGGCCAGGATCCCGGTCATGTGCTCGCGCATGTGCGCGATGCCCGACCACATGACTTCCTCGATCAGGTCATCGCGGGACGGGAAGTAGTAGTAGATGGCGGGTGCCTGGATCTCGGCCTGGTCGGCGACGTCGCTCAGCCTCGTGCCCGCGTACCCCTTCCGGCTGAGCACGTACGCGGCGGCGTCGAGGATCCGCTCCCTGGTCCGCGCGGACTTGGAGCCGACTTCCTCCTTGGAGCCGGCTTCCTCCGGTACCGCCGTGTCCTGTTTTCTAGGCACGAGTCAAACTATAGGCTCACCCGCCTCCACCGACCGGCTGCGGCAGAGCAGCACCGGCGAGATGGCCCGCAGCCCGAGCCGCACTGCCGCCTCGACGCCGGGCGTACCTGGCCATCGACGCCTGCCCGCGAACCCCGACGCCGAGCTTGCCGCCGACCGGGAAACCTGGATACTTTGAAGCTAAATTAATCAGACCCTTGGTGGGCCGACCGCGACAAGCTGCCCCGGCGGAGGACCATGTACCCAGGAACGTACGCTGCCGAGGCACCGGACCGGGTCGCGGCGGTCATGACCGGCACCGGGGAGACGCTCAGCTACGGCGACCTCGAGCAGCGCTCGGTCCAGCTGGCGCACGTGCTGTACGAGGCGGGCCTGCGGCCCGGCAACGTCGTCGCGCTGCTGACCGAGAACAACCTGCGTGCCTTCGAGGTGTACTGGGCCGCGCTGCGGTCCGGTCTGTACATCACCGCCGTCAACAACCGCCTCAAGCCGGACGAGGTCGCCTACATCATCAGCGACAGCGGCGCGACCGCGCTGATCGTGTCGGCCGAGCTGGCCGCCACCGCCGAGGCGATCACGGGCCTGAACACCGGGGTGAAACTGCGGCTGGCCTTCGGCGGCCCGGTCAAGGGCCACGGCAGCTATGAGCAGATCATCGCCGCGGCGTCCGCGGTGCCGTTCGCCGATCAGCCGCACGGCGCCACCATGCTGTACTCCTCGGGTACCACCGGCCGGCCCAAGGGAGTCAGGCCGCCGCTGCCCGGCATCCAGGTGTCCGAGCCCGGCGAGGCCCTGGTGAGCCTGGCTGGCCAGTTCTTCGGCGTCAATCAGGACTCGGTCTACCTTTCGCCCGGCCCGATCTACCACGCGGCGCCGCTGCGCTGGTGCGGCGCCGTGCAGGCGCTCGGCGGCACCGTGGCGATGATGAAGCGATTCGATGCCGAGCAGGCCCTGCAGGCCATCGAGGACCGGCGGGTCAGCCACGCGCAGTTCGTGCCGACGATGTTCGTCCGGATGCTGCAGCTGCCGCAGGCCACCCGCGACCGGTTCGACGTCTCCAGCCTGCGGGTCGCCATCCACGCCGCGGCGCCGTGCCCGGTCGAGGTCAAGCAGAAGATGATCGGCTGGTGGGGCCCGGTCCTGGTGGAGTACTACGCCGGCACCGAGGGCAACGGCATGACGGCCATCGACAGCGGCACCTGGCTCACCAAGCCGGGCACCGTCGGCCGCTCTGTCCTGGGCGCGATCCGGATCTGCGCCGACGACGGCACCGAACTGCCCGCGGGTCAGACCGGCGTCGTCTACTTCGAGCGCGATGAGATCCCGTTCGCCTATCACAACGACCCGGACAAGACCCGCGCCGCCCAGCACCCGGCGCACCCGGGCTGGAGCACTCTCGGCGACATCGGCTACCTCGACGAGGACGGCTTCCTGTTCCTCACCGACCGCAAGGCGTTCACGATCATCTCCGGCGGTGTCAACATCTACCCGCAGGAGACCGAGAACGTGCTGGCGCTGCACCCCGCCGTCTACGACGTGGCGGTGGTCGGCGTCCCCGACCCGGAGATGGGCGAGTCGGTCGCCGCGTTCGTCCAGCCCGCGCCGGGCGCCGTGCCGGGACCCGAACTGGAGCAGGAGATCATCGCGTTCGTGAAGTCGAAGATCGCCAGCTACAAGGCGCCCAGGACGGTGCGGTTCGTCGAGGACCTGCCGCGGAGCGAGGCGGGCAAGCTGATGAAGTCGCAGCTCAAGGCCATGTACGCGGGTGACTGACGGAGAATGCCCGAGGGCAGCGCCCGGTGACGCTCGAGGTGGCGGCCGCCGGGGCGGCAGCGCTGACTGAACGGAGGACCGGATCCATGACCACGCGCCCCATCACCACCCGCAGGGCCGCGATCGTCGCGCCCGTGCGGACGCCGGTGGGTACGTTCGGCGGGAGCCTGCGGGCCGTCCCGGTCGAGGACCTCGCCGCCACGGCCATCAAGGCGGTGCTCGAGCGGACCGGGATCGACCCGGAGCTCATCGACGACGTCTCCTTCGCCCAGTCCTACGTCAACGGCGAGGCACCCTGCATCGGCAGGTGGGCGGCGCTGCACGCGGGCCTGCCGGTCAGCGTGCCCGGGTTCCAGATCGACCGGCGCTGCGGCGGCGGCCTGCAGGCGGTCATCACCGCGGCCATGATGGTCCAGACCGGCGCCGCCGACGTGGTGCTGGCCGGGGGAGCGGAGTCCATGAGCAACGCTGAGCACTACACGACCTCGGTCCGCTGGGGCGCCCGGGCCGGGAACCAGGTCCTGTACGACCGCATCGACCGGGGCCGGGAGCGGTCGCAGCCGGAATGGCGGTTCGGCAAGATCTCCGGGATGATCGAGACCGCGGAGAACCTCGCCACGCGGTACGGCATCACCAGGGACGAGGCGGACGCCTACGCCGCCCGCAGCCACCAGCGCGCCGCGGCCGCCTGGGACGCGGGCCTGTTCGACGACGAGGTCGTCCCGGTCAAGGTGCAGCAGCGGCGCGGCGACCCGGTGCCGGTCAGCCGGGACGAAGGCGTGCGGCCCGGCTCCACCGCCGAGACCCTGGCCAAGCTGCGCACGATCATGCCGGGCGGCACCGTCACCGCGGGCAACGCCAGCCAGCAGAACGACGCGGCCGCGGCGTGCCTGGTGGTGGCCGAGGACCGGCTGGGGCCGCTCGGCCTGGAACCGCTGGGCTACCTGGCCGGCTGGGCGGCGGCGGGCTGCGACCCGGCCACCATGGGCATCGGCCCGGTCCCGGCCGTAGAAAAGCTATTTTCCCGAACGGGCCTAAGTTTCAGCTCCATCGACCTGATCGAGCTGAACGAGGCGTTCGCCGTCCAGGTGCTTGCCGTCCTGGCCGGCTGGCAGTGGAACGAGCCCGACAAGCTCAACGTCAACGGCTCGGGCATCTCGCTCGGCCACCCGATCGGCGCCACCGGCGCCCGGATGCTCGCCACCGGCCTGCGTGAACTGCGCCGCCGCCAGGGCCGCTACCTGCTGGAAACCATGTGTGTCGGCGGCGGCCAGGGCGTGGCCGCGGTCTTCGAGGCCGCCTGAGCCATGACCAACCGGTAGACCGGCCAGGCGCGTCTGGCTGCCATCGCTTAACGGGCAGCCACCGTCGCTATGATCGTCCGGTGCCCCAGTGCCTTGACTGCCGCGCCGCGGCGAGCCGGAGGGAAGAATGCAGCTGACCCCGACGGCCATCCCGGCGCTGCTGCGACGTGGTGCCGTGGCCGTGGCGGCCGGGCGCGTGGCGCTGGGCCTGACCGCTCTGGCCTGGCCCTCGGTACCGGCCCGCCCGTGGGTCGGCGCGTCGTCGGACGACCTGGCCGCGCGGGTGTTCGGCCGTGCCCTGGGCGCGCGTGACGTCGCCCTGGGGCTGGGAGCGCTGGCGGCCCTGCAGCGCCCGGGTGCCGAGCCTGGATCAGCCGCGGCCTGGGTCGCCGCGGGCGCCCTGGCCGACACCCTGGACGTAGCGGCCAGCCTGGCGGCGTGGCGCGAGCTGCCGCGGATGACTCGGTGGCTGGTCGTCGCGTCCGCCGGCGGCGCGGCCCTGACCGGCGCCGCCGCGGCGCTGACCTCGGCTGCGTCGCGTGCCCCGTCGGACTCGACTTAGCCGCAGCCCGGCCGCTGGACAACGGGTGACTAGCGAGCACTAGGGCACAATGGCCTGGTGGACACCGACGTTGTGATAATCGGGGCCGGTGCACTGGGTCTGGCCACCGCGCTGCACTGTGCGCTGGCCGGCCGGTCGGTTGTGGTGGTGGAACGCCACACGGCCGGGTCGCAGGCTTCCGGCCGGGCGGCGGGCCTGTTCAAGTCGGTCCAGGCCGACGAGCTACGCACCCGGCTCGCCCGGCGCAGCATCAGCAAAGCGGCTACCTTCGGCGACTGGGCGGGGGTGCCGTTGACGGTAGCCGCCCCGGGGAGTTTCCTGATCGCCCGGACCGCTCAGCATCGCCAGTTCCTTTGCGAGGAACTGGCGCAGTCACGACGCTGGGGTGCCGACGTCCGTGAGGCGACCGGGGCGCAGCTGGCCGCCCGGCTCAGCTACTACCGGCCAGTCGGCGACGACTTCGCCCTGTGGTGCCCGGAGGACACCTATATCGACGAGCCGGCCAGCCTCATCCAGGCCTGCCTGGCGGCGTGCCTGCTGCACGGGGCCGTGGTGGCCGAGAACGAGCCGGTCACCGGGATCTCGATAACGGCTGGCCGCGTCGCCGGCGTCCAGACCGGGCGCCGGTCGATCGCGGCCCCAGTGGTGGTGGACGCGGCCGGAGGCTGGGTACGCCAGGTCGCTGACCTGGCCGGAGCTCCGGTACCGGTGGCGCCGGTCCGCCACCAGCTGCTGATCACCGAGCCGACGCCACACGTCGACCCGGCCGACCCGATCATCAGGGTGGTCGATGCCGCCGTCTATCTGCGCCCGGCCCGCGGCGGGCTCATGTTCGGCGGGTTTGAACCCGGCCCGCTGCCGATCGACCCACGGCTCCGGCCACCCTCGTTCAGCACCGATGACGTGCCGCTCGACCTCGGCGTACTGCGCCAGCTAGCAAACCAGATCATGGCCGAGGTCCCGGCGGCGAGCACCGTCCCGGTGGCTGAGCACCGCGGCGGGCTGTTCACGATGAGCCCCGACGGCCGATTCGTCGCTGGTCCTGTGTCGCACATGCCTGGTCTGTGGGTGGCGAGCGGGTGCAACGGCTCAGGGTTCTCCTCCTCCCTCGCGATCGGCGAGGCCCTGGCCGACTGGATCACGAGCGACACGCCGCCGCCCGGCATGACGGCGCTGTCGCCAGGCCGGTTCGGCGCGCTAACCGACGACGCCCTGCTCACCCGCGGGCTCTGGCAGTACGCCCACTACTACGACCCGGTCACCAGTGCCGCTGAGATGGGTGTTCATGGTAAACGAACGCAGTAGCCGCGATTCCTCCCGTGGCGAGACGGGCCCGGTCACGATGTTCGGCCCGGATTTCCCGTTCCCGTTCGACGACTGGATCACGCATCCGGCCGGCCTGGGGTCGGTCCCGGCCGAACGTCATGGCGAAGAAGTCGCCGTTGTCGGCGCCGGCATCTCCGGGCTTGTCGCCGCGTACGAGCTGATGAGGCTTGGCCTCAAGCCGGTGGTCTACGAGGCGTCGCGGATGGGCGGGCGGATGCGTTCACAGGCGTTCCAGGGAGCCGACGGGGTAGTTGCGGAGCTGGGCGGGATGCGGTTCCCGGTGTCGTCGATGTCCTTCTACCACTACGTCGACATGCTGGGCCTGCAGACCCGGCCGTTCCCCAACCCGCTGACCGAGGCGTCCGGCAGCACGGTCATCGATCTCGAGGGCGCCACGTACTACGCGCGCACGCTGGACGACCTTCCCCCGATGTTTACCGAGGTCGCGGACGCATGGGCGCAGGCCCTGGAGGAGGTGCGCTACACCGCCATCCAGGATGCGATCCGGGCGCGCGACGTCAGGACGCTGAAGTCGTTGTGGAACGACCTGGTGCCGCGGTGGGATGATCGCACGTTCTACGACTTCGTGGCCAGCTCCAAGGCGTTCTCCTCCCGGTCGTTTTACCACCGCGAGGTCTTCGGCCAGGTCGGGTTCGGCACCGGCGGCTGGGATTCGGACTTTCCGAACTCCATGCTGGAGATCTTCCGGGTGGTGATGACCAACTGCGACGAGAACCAGCTGCTCGTGGTCGGCGGCGCCGAGCAGGTTCCCCGCGGTATCTGGCGCCACCCTGCGCCCCGGGTCGCGTACTGGCCCGCCGGTACCTCGCTGGCCTCGCTGCACTCCGGCGCGCCCAGGCCCGGCGTCGCGCAGATCACGCGCGCGAGCGACGGCCGGATCGCGGTCACTGACGCCTGGGGTGACACCCGCCGGTACGCGGCGGTGCTGGTGACCTGCCAGAGCTGGCTGCTCACCACGCAGATCGAATGTGAGGAGTCCCTGTTCACCCCGAAGATCTGGACGGCCCTGGACCGTACGCGCTATATGCAGTCATCCAAGACCTTCGTGATGGTCGACCGGCCGTTCTGGAAGGACACCGACCCGCGCACCGGCCGCGACGTCATGAGCATGACGCTGACCGACCGGCTGACCCGCGGCACCTACTTGTTCGATAACGGTCCCGGCCAGCCGGGCGTGATCTGCCTGACCTACTCCTGGATGAGCGACGCGCTGAAGATGCTGCCCGAGCCAGTCGACCGCCGGGTGCGGCTCGCGCTCAACGCCCTGAGCAAGATCTATCCCGACGTCGACATCGCCGGCCACATCGTCGGTGACCCGATCACCGTGTCCTGGGAAGCCGACCGGCACTTCCTGGGCGCGTTCAAGGGAGCGCTGCCCGGGCACTACCGCTACAACCACCGGATGTACGCCCATTTCATGCAGGACCACATGCCGCCCGAACAGCAGGGCATCTTCATCGCCGGAGACGACGTCTCCTGGACACCCGCCTGGGCCGAGGGCGCGGTCCAGACCTCGCTGAACGCGGTCTGGGGGATCATGCATCACCTGGGCGGCCGAACCCACCCCGGCAACCTCGGACCCGGAGACGTGTTCGCCGACATCGGGCCGATCGAGCTGCCCGACTGAGCCGCACGCTGGCCGTCACGGCCGGGGGAGCCACGGGTACCGTTCGGTGTCCCTGGCCGCGTAGTCGGGGTCCAGGTAGATGAAGCAGCGCTGGATCTTCCAGTCGCGGATCTCGAAGACATCACACCACCGCCCGGCGGCCCACTCAGGGACTCCGGCGCGCCAGGGGCCGTCACGGTGCTCACCGTGGCTGGTGCCCTCGCACACCACCATGTCACCTGAGATCACCCAGTTGAAGTGGGAGTAGTGGTGCAGGATCGAGGTGATCGTGCCGCCGACGTCACCGAATAGCTGGCCGATGTCCTTCTTGCCGTTCGCCAGTCCCCACTTGGGGAAGTAGACCTGCGCATCCTCGGCGAACAGATCCAGGATGCTGCCGCCGGTCGAGGTGACGCCGCCGTTGTCGAAGGCCTTCAGGTACTCGAGCGCCACGGACTTGCGCTGCTCATCGGTCATCGACTCAGTAGTCAGTGCCATCGGGCTACCACCGTCCTCGCGAGTGGGAACAGCCAGCGTCGGGCAGGCGCGCCACGCTACGCCGTATGGGCGAAATGTAACGGGCCCTGCTACGTCAGCACCATAGCGAAGCTCACGCGGAATCGGCACTGCCGAAGATTCCTCCGGTGTTGTTGCCCGGGCGTGAGCTTGGCGATGATCATGAGGGAACGGACGCCGAGGGAAGGGCTGCGTGATGACTGAGCTGCCGGACTACGCTGACCTGCCGCCCGCCTCGCACGGTGGCCGCTCCGCGTGGGGCCTGTTCGGCGCCGAGGACAATCTCGGCCTGGTGAACCTGATGACGCCGCAGCGGATTGCCGGTGCTGCCCGGCTGGTCCGCCGGGGACAAGTCTTCTGCCTGGACATGCCCCTCGGCAGCATATCCCCGGCCCTGGCGACGTTCCGCGGGGCGCCTCGCCATCAGATCCTGCACCAGCCCGGCAGCGCCGGCTTCGACGACGTCTACGACAACTTCTATCCGCAGGCCTCCAGCCAATGGGATTCGCTGGCTCACATCGGCTACGCGCCGGACCAGATGTACAACGGCGTCACCGAGCAGGAGGTGCTGGCGGGCAGCCGGAACACCATCGACCACTGGGCCCGGCACGGCCTGGCCGGCCGCGCGGTCCTGCTGGATGTCGAGCGGGCAATGCGGGACGCCGGGCGGCCCTGCGATCCCGGCGGCGACTCCGCGATCGGCGTCGCTGACCTGGAACTGGCCCGCCGTCATGCCGGAGTCGAGTTCGCCGCCGGTGACATCATCTTGCTGCACACCGGCTTCGCCGCCTGGTACGTCCAGCAGCCCAGCCGGGTGAAGAACCGGCTGCACGGCAACGTCACCGCCCCCGGCGTCGAGCACAGTGAGGCGGTCTGCGAGTACCTGTGGAACAGTCACGTGGCGGCCATCGCCTCGGACACCTTCGGCGTCGAGGTCTTCCCGGCCGATGGTAGCCCCGAGGCGCACCCGTTCGGCTTCCTGCACAACATGCTCATCGGCCAGTTCGGGATGGCCCTGGGCGAGCTGTGGTGGCTGACCGATCTGGCCAGCGACTGCGCTGCCGACGGCATCTACGAGATGTTCCTGGTCAGCGCGCCGCTGAACGCGCCGGGCGGGATCGGTTCGCCCGCTAACGCCGTCGCCATCAAGTAAGCGCACGACCTCCTGCAACGGCTGGACAAACTGACGTCGTAAACCCAGCCACGGCCACCCCAACGAGCGGGTTTTTCGCTGTACCATCACCGCCATGAACCCACTGTCGGGCGTTCTCGGCGAAGCGTGGCAGATGTACAAGGCACACGCCAGGCACCTCCTCGCCATCGCATTCATCATCTACCTGGCCGCAGCGGTCATCGCCGCACTCCTCGCGCTGACCGGCAGCATCGGTGTCGGTCTCGGCGCACTGGTGGAGATCATCGCGGCCTTCCTGCTTCAGGCAACGCTGGTCAAGGCCGTGCAGGACGTGCGCGACGGCCGCGTCGACATGTCCGTCGGCGAGACCGTGTCCGCGGCCACGCCGTACATCTGGGCGGTCGCCGGGGCCTCGATCCTGGCCGGCATCGCGATCGCGATCGGGCTGGCCCTGCTCATCGTTCCTGGTCTGTACCTGATCACCATCTGGGCCGTGATCGTGCCAGTCATCGTCCTCGAACGTTCGGGCGTGTTCGCGTCCTTCGGCCGCAGTTATCGGCTCGTGCGCGGTCATGGTTGGCATGTATTCGGCACGCTGGTCTTGGTGTTCGTGATTCTGCTGGTGGTGCAGTTGGTGCTCGGCCTGATCTTCGTCGCCCTGCCGCACCTGCTCCGCAGCGGGCTGAGCTCGATCATCGCGGGCACGCTGATCGCCCCGTTCCTCGCCCTAGTCGTGACGCTGGTCTACTACCGGCTCTCCGGGGACACTCCGGCGGCGGCGCCGCCGCCGGGCGAGGCCTACGGCGAGTACCAGCAAACGCCGTAACGAAGCGCGAACGGCCTGCCTGGTGATCCCGCACAGGCAGGCCGTGTCCATCTGGTCATCAAACCAGCTCACCCGTCCGCATGGAGGACCCGGCCGCGGTCAGGCTGCAGGCTCAGATGCGCGGCGGCCCCGGCCGGCGCGAGCGTGGCCCGCAAGCCTTAGTGCCCGATGGCCATCTGGACGAGGCGGACGATGACCAGGACCATGGCAATGGCCAGGTAGCTGCGCAAGATGGTCAGGCCGATCTTGCGGGGGGTGGACATGACCGGCTTGGACAGCATGTTGAGCGGCGGCATCCGCCAGGTCTCCCGGTCACGGCGGTCCACCTCGACCGAGCTGTGCGCCCGGAACGACCGGATCAGGGTCCAGCCGCCGCCGGCCACCGCGACCGTCACGCAGCCCAGGACGATGGCCAGGATCTGCCGGTCGGTGATGCCCGGGTACAGCACCGAGGCGGTTAGCACGACCGACAGCGCCACCAGCACGGTGATCACCGCCGAGGTGAAGATGTTAGTGCCGCGGTTGTTGACCCAGGGCCCGAGGACCGCGCGGTCGTTGCACAGCAGCAGCAGGAACACCGCGGCGGCCGGGAGCAGCACGCCGGCCAGCGCCTGGACGCCCTCGATGATCAGGCCGAGCGGGGCATGGGGGATGAGCACGATGGCCGCGGCCACGGCGATCAGCCCGGCGTAGATCGCGTAGAAGCCCTTGGCCTGGCGGAATCCGCGGTGCAGCGAGTGCTTGAGGCCGAGCGTGTCGCCGACCGCGTACGCCGTGGACAGCGAGACCGCGAACGCCCCGATGATGGCCGCGTCGAGCAGGGCCACCGCGAACACCGCGCCCGCGATCCGGCCCGCGTGGGCCGCGATGCCATGCGCCAGCCCGGCGGCGTCGGTGAAGTTACCCGCGCCCTTCGTCCCGGCGAAGGCGGCGGCGGTCGCGCCCATCAGCGCGCCCGCGCCGAGCACGACGATCACGATGCCGATCCACAGGTCGACCTTCTCGTAGCGGATGAACCGCGGGGTGATCCGCTTGTCGACCACGTAGGACTGCTGGAAGAACAGCTGCCATGGCGCCACCGTGGTGCCGACGATGCCGATGATCAGCAGCATGACGGTGGCCATCTGGCCGGAGCCGCCGGGCAGGCTGGGCTGGTGAAGCCGTGCGCCATCTGCGCGCCGGACGGGTGGCTGACCAGGTACAGCGGGATGAGCAGCAGCGACCCGGCGCAGAACGCCATGGCGATCCGTTCGAACCTGCGGAAGCTGCCGGTGGACGCCGCGGCCAGGATCACGCCGGCGGCGAGGATCACCGCGACGAGCTTGGGCACGCCGAGGTACCCGGCGGCCAGGGTGATCCCGATGAACTCGGTGACCAGGGTGAGCGCGTTCAGGATGAACAGGTCGATGACCTCGAGCGCGCCCCAGAACTTCCCGAACCTCTCGATGATCAGCCGCGCGTGGCCCACCCCGGTGACGGCGCCGAGCCGCAGTACCATCTCCTGGTTCACGTACAGCACCGGGATCAGCAGCAGCAGCGTCCACAGCAGCCGGGTGCCGTAGTTCTGCCCGGCCTGGCCGTAGGTGGAGAACGCGCCGGCGTCGTTGTCGCCGCACATCACGATCAGCCCGGGGCCCACGATGGCCAGCAGCGTCTTGAGCTTGGCGGACAAGCCGGCCCGCGGAGCGAAGTCATCGGCGGAGATCGTGCCGAGCGCGCCGCGGATGTCGCCGACGTGCGCCTCGTCCAGGACAGCGGTCCGCGTTACCGCCGGAGTGGCGGTACGAGTAATGGTGGCCATGGTGAACACCCCTTTCACGTCACAAGATCGGACGGAAACGGGGGCACACGCCGAATAACCCCTAGACAGGGGCGCAAGGCTAATTAGGGTAAGCGCAGATTGAGCTACCGGCGGGTGCCCGGAACAGAATGGGATAGCAGCGAGAGGGGCCAACTTCGGCCCGGACTATCAGAGTCCATCGCATGCCTCCCTTCTGTCGCGACGCACGGGGGCGTCAGGCCACACCTACCCGCGGGGCATTTTCGCCCGCCGGGCGTTCTTCGCGTGACACCTGAGGAAACACACGCCAGGCTTTAGGAAATCCCTGGCCGCACCTCTCTCGTAAGAGCTTTGGCACTCCACGGCGTATTGCGATCGCCGGCCCTTGACCGGTACCTCGACCGCCAGCCACTTGGCCTCACCCCTTAGGCCGGGGAGAGGTGTCCTGATCCGGAGCGTCTCTCGACGGTTGGGATCAGTGGCCTATGTCCGTGAAGACGCCTCACCGAACGAGGTGTCCCGTTTTCAACTTCACCCAGAATGCCCGGCAGGAAGCTGAGTGTCAATTCAGGACCGGCCGTGGCGTCATGATGTGCCGAGCATCACGTGCCAGCTCTCACCGGGCCAGCTCTCACCGGACCAGCGTCATCGACTCGATCCGGGGAGCTAGACCGGGATGCCGAGGCCGGGCAGCACCTGGGCGGCCGGGAGCGTGGCGAGCAGGTGACCCGGCAGCCTGAGCTTGGAGCCGCGGATGCCGGATCCGATCACCACCGAACCGGTCTTGGCCACCGCCTCGTCAACCAGGACCGGCCAGCCCTCGGGCAGGCCGACCGGCGTGATTCCGCCGTACTCCATGCTGGTGGCAGCGGTCACCGCCGCCACCGGCGCGAAGGATGCCTTCCGCGCGTCCAGGTGCCTGCGGACCAGGCCGTTGACGTCGGCGCGGGTGGTCGCGGCCACCATGCAGGCCGCGTAGCGGGTCTCGCCGCCGCGCCTGGCCGCGATGACCACGCAGTTCGCCGACTCGGCCGGGGCGACGCCGTAGCGCTCGCAGAATGCGGCGGTGTCCGCCAGCGCCGGGTCGATCTCGGCCACCTCGACGTCGTCCGCGCCCGGCAGGCCCCGCAGCGCCGCGGCCACCGGCGCGGCGAGCAGGTCGGGCCGGGACAGCGCCAGGGCAAAGGCGAGCTGAAGACTCATCCTGCCAATCCAACCAGACCTGCCCCGGGCGATCCGCGTGGCAGGGTAAACCTCGTGGTGATCGGCCGCGCATCTGCACCTGTGGAGCACCGGCTGCTGGAGATTTCACCCAGCCCACGTCACGCTCGGTCTGGACCAGTAGTCCCCGGGCGGAAGGCTGCGGGGCCGAAAACTGTTATGCGGTGGGGGCCAGTCTGATCTATTCTTCCCGCCGTTGTGGAGTCGAGTCCTGTGACGTCTTCGCCCGCCCGGCCGCGGGCCGGGCGTTCCGGGCGCCCGAGGCATGCTGGGGCGCAGGCCGGGCGTACTGCCGCGCGCGCCGCCCGCCGTGCGGCCATGCCGCCGATCACCTATCCCGCCGAGCTGCCGGTCAGCCAGCGCAGGGAGGAGATCCTGCGGGCCATCCGCGACCACCAGGTGGTGATCATCGCGGGGGAGACCGGCTCGGGCAAGACCACCCAGATACCCAAGATCTGCCTGGAGCTCGGCCGCGGCGTCGACGGCCAGATCGGCCACACTCAGCCGCGGCGGCTGGCGGCCAGGACGGTCGCCGAGCGGATCGCCGAGGAACTGGGCAGCCCGCTCGGGGAGGCGGTCGGCTACCAGGTCCGGTTTACCGAGGTGTCCGCCGACGGCACGCTGGTCAAGTTGATGACCGACGGCATCCTGCTGAACGAGCTCGCGCACGACCGGGAGCTGCGCCGATACGACACGCTGATCATCGACGAGGCGCACGAGCGCAGCCTGAACATCGACTTCATCCTCGGCTATCTCAGGCAGCTGCTGCCCCGCCGCCCGGACCTGAAGGTGATCATCACATCGGCGACCATCGACCCGGAGCGGTTCGCGGCCGCCTTCGACGGCGCGCCGATTGTCGAGGTGTCCGGCCGGACGTACCCCGTAGAGGTCAGGTACCGCCCGGTCCGCGACAGCGGCGAAGACGCTGACCTGGGACAGGCGATCAGCGGCGCGGTGGACGAGCTGTCCGCCGAGGGACCAGGCGACATCCTGGTGTTCCTGTCCGGGGAGCGGGAGATCCGCGACACCGCGGACCTGCTCGCCGGACGCGACCGGCTCGAGGTGCTCCCCTTGTATGGCCGGCTGTCCGCTGCCGAGCAGCACCGGGTCTTCGAGCGCCGCGCCGCGTCGAGCTTCAGCCGCCGGGTGGTGCTGGCGACCAACGTGGCCGAGACCTCGCTCACCGTGCCCGGCATCAAGTACGTCATCGACCCGGGCACCGCGCGCATCTCGCGGTACAGTCACCGGACCAAGGTGCAGCGGCTGCCGATCGAGCCGATCTCGCAGGCGTCGGCCAACCAGCGCAAGGGGCGCAGCGGGCGCACCTCGGACGGTATCTGCATCCGGCTGTACTCGCAGGAGGACTTCGAGTCCCGGCCGGAGTTCACCGATCCCGAGATCCTGCGCACTAACCTGGCCTCGGTCATCTTGCAGATGGCGGCGATCGGCCTGGGCGACGTCCCCAAGTTCCCGTTCATCGACCCGCCCGACGCGCGCAACATCGCCGACGGGCTGACGCTGCTCACCGAGTTGAACGCGTTCAAGAACGGAAAAATCACCGGCTTGGGACGCAAGCTGGCCCGGCTGCCGGTGGACCCGCGGATCGGCCGGATGATCCTTGAGGCCGACCGGAACGGCTGCGTCCGCGAGGTCCTCATCATCGCCTCGGCGCTGTCCATCACCGATCCGCGCGAGCGGCCCACCGACGCCCAGCAGGCGTCCGACGACAAGCACCGCCGGTTCGCCGACCCGGACTCGGACTTCGTCGCCTACCTGAACCTGTGGGATTACCTGGCCGAGCGGCAGCTCGAGCTGTCCTCCTCGGCCTTTCGCCGGCTGTGCCGCGCCGACTTCCTGAACTACCTGCGGGTCCGTGAGTGGCAGGATCTTCAGGGGCAGTTGCAGGGGCTGGCCGGCGACCTCGGGGTGGCGGTTGGTTCTTCTTCAGCCGAACGAACCGGGTTGCACGCTTCCCTGCTCGCCGGACTGCTCTCCCAGATCGGGATGCTCTATCAATTCGGGAGGGCCGAACCGGTCCAGCCTGCCGCCTCGGCTGGGCTCCGGGCAGGCCAGCCGCGCCGGCCGCGGGCCGAGTATCTCGGCGCCCGCAACGCGCGGTTCGCCATCTTCCCCGGGTCCGGGCTGTCCAGGAAGGCGCCGGACTGGATCGTGGCGGCCGAGCTGGTGGAGACGTCCCGGCTGTGGGCACGCACCGTGGCGCGCATCGAGCCCGAGTGGGTGGAGCCGCTGGCCAAGCACCTGGTCCGGCACAGCTACAGCGAGCCGCACTGGGAGAAGAAGCGGGGCGGGGCGGTCGCCCTGGAGAAGGTCACGCTGTACGGGGTGCCGCTGGTGGCGGACCGCAAGGTCCCCTACGGGCGTATTGACCCGGCGGCGGCCCGCGAGCTGTTCATCAGGCATGCGCTGGTGGAGGGCGACTGGCAGACCAGTCACCGGTTCTTCACCGAGAACCGGCGGCTGCTGGCCGAGGCCGAGGAGGTCGAGCACCGGGCCCGCCGCCGTGGCCTGGTGGCCGGCGAGGGCGAGCTGTTCGCGTTCTACGACGCGCGGATCCCTCCCGACGTGGTTTCGGCCCAGCACTTCGACACCTGGTGGAAGCAGGCGCGCCGGGCCGACCCCGGTCTGCTCACGTTCAAGCCCGGCGACCTGCTCCGAGACGCCCCCGGCGTCAGCGCCGATGCCTACCCCGACGTCTGGACATCGGAGTCCGCCGGGTCCCAGTCCAGGTCGCTGTCGACCCTTCAGCTTTCCTACGCCTTCGAGCCGGGCAGCGAGACCGACGGCGTGACCGTGGACATCCCGCTGAGCAGGCTCAACCAGGTGAACGCGGCCGAATTCTCCTGGCAGGTGCCGGGGCTGCGCACCGAGCTGGTCACCGAGATGATCCGGTCGCTGCCCAAGGCGCTGCGGCGTGACCTGGGGCCGGCGCCGGACCTGGCGCGGGAGGTCGTCGGTCGCCTCGGCGCGCCGTCCGGGGACCTGCGTGACGCCGTGGCCCGCGAGCTGCGGTCGCTGCGCGCAGTGAGCGTGCCGCGCGACGCCTGGGATATGTCGAAGCTGCCCCGGCACCTGCGGATCACCGTCCGGGTGACCGACGGGGACCGCGTTCTGGCCGAGGGCAAGGACGTCGCCGAGCTGCAGCGCGAGCTCAGGCCGCGGCTGCGGGCGGTGCTGTCCCGGGCGGCGGCCGGGATCACCCGGTCGGGCCTGACGTCGTGGACCTTCGGCGCGCTGCCCCGGGTGTTCCGGGAAGGCGCCGTGGTCGCCTACCCCGCACTGGCTGACGCGGGCGCTACGGTCGACGTCCGCCTATTCGAGACCGAGGACGCGGCGCACGCGGCCATGTGGGCCGGCACCCGGCGGCTCGTCCTGCTCGGCGCGCCGTCGCCGGTCAAATCGGTCGCGGACGGCCTGTCTACCCGGGCTAAGCTGGCGCTCAGCCATAACCCGCACGGCGGCGTCGCGGCCATGTTCGCCGACTGCATCGAATGCGCCGCTGACTACCTGACGGCCGAGGCGGGCGGTCCGGCCTGGGACCGCGAGGGCTTCGAGCGGCTGTCCGTCGCGGTCCGGTCCGGCCTGCGCGAGGTGACCGCCAACGTGGTGACGCAGGTGGAGTCGGCGCTGCGCCTGGCGCACGCCGTCGGCGCCCGCCTGCAAGGGGATCCGGGGGGATGGGTCCCTCCCAAGGGGGGTCCGGGGGGATGGGTCCCTCCCAAGGGGGGTCCGGGGGGATGGGTCCCCCCGGTCGCGGGGGGGTCTGGGGGGGTCGTCCCCCCGAGGCCGCAGAGTCCGACATGCGGGCGCAGCTGTCCGGGCTCATCTACCCCGGCTTCGTGACCGCCACCGGGTACCGCCGCCTGCCGCACCTGACCCGCTACCTGCGGGGGATGGAGCGACGGCTGGACAAGCTGCCGGAGAACCCGGCCCGGGACGCGGCCAACATGGCCGTCGCCCAGCGGGCGGAACAGGCCTACCAGCAGGCGGTGGCGGACCTGCCCGCTGCGCGCCAAGAAGATGCCGACGTGACCGACGTGCGCTGGATGCTCGAGGAACTCCGGGTTAGCCTGTTCGCCCAGACCCTCGGGACCCAGGCCGTGGTGTCGGAGAACCGCATCCTCGGCGCGCTCGGCCGGCTGCGTCCTTAGCTTCCAGCCCGTCTGGGCCCGGGCGTGTCGTTACCCATCTTGGACTACATCAAGTGCTACGTTTCTCTGTAAATATCCCAAAGTTCGCTTACGCGTCGTCAGGATCGCGGAAAGGCAGGAACCGTGACCGGAGAACCCCCCGTGCGGCGCCGCCTCGTCGGAGGCGCGCTGCGCCGGTACCGGGAGAACGTGGGCTATGCGCTGGAGGACGCGGCCCGCGTGCTGGAGTGCGACCGGTCGAAGATCAGCCGGATCGAGACCGGCCAGCGCGGCATCAGGCCCAAGGAACTTCGCGAACTGCTGACCGAGTACGGAGTGCCGGATCGCGAGCAGGCCGCGCTGGTGGCCATCGCGAGCCGCGGCGGCCAGCGCGGCTGGTGGCACCCCTACGCGGACGTCCTGCCCGGCCCGTACCTGGATTACGTGATCATGGAGTCGGCGGCCGCCGAGATCATGACGTACGAGGCGCAGATTGTGCCCGACCTGCTGCAGACCGACGACTACGCCCGCGCGATCGCCGCCGCCGAGCCCGGGTACGCGACCGACCAGCAGCGGGAGGAAGCCGTGGCGGCCAGGGCCACCCGGCGCCAGGTCGTCCTCGGCGCATCCGCCGAGCGGCGCCTGTCGGTGATCCTCGGCGAGGCGGCACTGCGCCAGGCCGTGGGAGGCGCCGGCGTGATGGCCGGGCAGATCAGCCACCTCGTTCGGCTGATCGACGACTTTCCCGGCCTCACCCTCCAGGTACTGCCGTTCACGGCCGGCGCGCACGCGGCCGCCGGCAGCGCTTCGCTGGCCATTTTGAGGTTCCCCGACGCACCGAGCCTGGGTGTCGTCTACCTGGAGGCGCTGTCGGCCGGCGTTTACCTGGAGAGCCAGGAGGACGTCGCCCGCTACATCCGGGCGTTCGCATTGCTGCGCGCCGCCGCGCTGAGCGCGGCCGACAGCGCGCGGCTGCTCAGTGGCCTGCGGGCTTAGTGAGTGTTTGATAAATGGGCGGGCTGGGCGAGGCGGCCGGCCATGAGGGCGACCATCGCCCACAAGATCATGGCTTCGTGGCTGGCCGGGAGGCGCTCGTAGTCGCGGACGGTGCGGCGGTGCTTGCTGATCCAGGCGAAGGTGCGCTCTACCACCCACCTGCGGGGAAGCACCTCGAAGGCGTGCGGCTTGCGCCTGGCGACGATCTGCAGGTTCATCTTCAAGGCCGCGGCCCAGGCGCTCAGCTTGCCGGTGTAGACGGCATCAGCCCAGACCAGGCGGATGCGGCGGGAGGTGCGGTGCAGGTTCCACAGCAGCGGCCGGGCGGCGTCGCGGTCCTGGACGGACGCGGCGGTGATCACCACGGCCAGCAGCAGGCCCATCGCGTCCACCGCGATGTGCCTTTTCCTGCCATTCACTTTCTTGGCGTTATCCCACCCCCGGCTGGCCTTCGGCACGGTGTCGGCGGCGCGGACCGACTGGGAATCGATCACCGCCGCGGTCGGCTCGGGGTCCCGCCCGGCCGCGGCGCGGACCTGGGCGCGCAGCGCGTCGTGCAGCCGGGCCAGGGTGCCGTCATCGCGCCAGGCGGCAAAGTAGCCATATACCGTCCCCCAGGGCGGGTAGTCCGAGGGCAGGTACCGCCAGGCGCACCCGGTCCGGTCCACGTACAAGATCGCCTCGATGATCCGGCGCAGCGGCCAGACCCGGGGCCTGCCGCGCCCGCCCGGAACGTACGCCGGCAGGTGCGGGGCGATGACCTGCCACTGGGCATCGGTCAGGTCACTGGGATAGCCCCTGGCCTGCTCTCCGGCCTGGCGCATACCCTGGGCATGCGCGGGCCCTGCTGTCTTTTTGGTCTTCACACATCAAGGAACACAGGGCCCGCGCCCGCCCATCTCAGCACACCCGCCACGGCACCAGCCTGGCGCGACCCCCGCGACCACGGGGACATCGGGTCATTTATCAAACACTCACTTAGGGGGCCTGCGGGTTTAGGGGGCCTGCGGGTTCAGGGGCCTGCGGGTCTAGCTGGAGCGGCCGGCCACCCCGCTGTTCGGACGCCGCAGTTGCTGGGTCACGGCCGCGAGCTTGTCGACGATGTCCTGGATGTCCTGGAGAGGTTTGTGGGTTCTCGGCGATCGCGTCGGCGTGGCGCTGCCCTGGCCAGCGGCGGCACCGAGACCACTGGCTTCATCCGGCCCTGTTCGGCTGGCGTCATGCACGCTGTCGCCGGGGTTCATGCGTGATGTCTCCTGGAGGTAATGCCTAGCTAGCGGGGGGAAGACGGACCGGCGGGATGGGCGGTGTTATTTCCCGTCGGAGCGGCGCGTTAAGCGCAGGAAACCATGCTAAGGCGTTTTTGCCGGTATGTCACGCATCGATGGGGGTGTCGTGTCGCGTGTTTCCTTTTGCATGGCAAGCTGATTGGTCCCGCTGCCTCTGTGACGTTCGTGCCCCGTGGCCTAGCTGGGACGACGTGGTGCTGTACATCGTCTTCCCGCGAATTTCCGCGATGACGCAGAGGCACCGCTAACGATTGCAGAAATGGATTCGTTTACGCTTTGTACATGCACATGCAAATGCAAGTCGATTCGGGGCCGACTGGATAGGGATAGATGCGTACGAAGTGTCAGCGGTGCCCGGGGGCGGCCTGCCGCATGCTCTTCTCCATCTCCTCCGGCAGCAGGGCGGCTACCGGAAGCGGGGTCACGCCCTCGCGCCCGGGTCGCATGCCGTCGAGGATCAGCGTCAGGTACCGGCGCCAGATCCCGGGGCTGGCGCTAGGACGCCTCTGAATAACCGGGATCTGGTGGATGGCCTTGTGGCCGGCTGATCCGGCTGTGGCGCCGGGAATGCGCCGCCGTCCGCCGGGCTCGCCTCTGGCAGCCGCCGGTGCTGCTCCTCGGAGGGTGCCGCAGGGAGCGGCGGCACGGCTGCGCGGCGGGTCCTGGCCCGGCCAGCACCCAGGCCCCGTCCTGGCGGGTCAGCCCGTGCCGCAGCAGGGTCCGCAGGTTGATCGCGGCGCACCGGTTGTGCAGCCAGGCGTCGTTCTTGGCGGCACCGGTGTAGCGCAGCCGGACCCGCCGCCCGTTCTGGGTCGCGGTCCATGCGATGACCCGCTCGATCATCGACCGGGCCGGGTAGGCCTGCTTGAATTCACCGGTGCGGGCCTGGGCGCGGGCGGCGCGCAGCAGCCCCTCATGCGGGTGGATGGTCATCGACCGGCCGTCTTTGGCGGTGGTGCACCGCGCCCGCAGCGGGCAGGCCGCGCACGCGGCACCGAAGGTGACGGTGCGGCTCTTGCTCATCGGGCGGACCTGCCCGGCGGGGCATGTGACGGTGCCCTGCTCCTCGTCGATGGTGAAGTCATCGAGGGTGAACCCGCCGTCCACGGCCGGGCGCAGCGGCTTCGGCTTGATGATGGTGTCGTGCCCGCCGTCGCGGTAGGCGGCGCGGGCTTCCCCGCTGCCGTAGGCCGAGTCGCCGTAGATCTCCAGCCCCTCGCCATCCCCCGCGCCCGCCGGCTGCGCCTGACCCGGCGTGCCCTGCCCGGGCGCGTCCTGCGGGGCGCCGGCCGGCCCGGCGGGCACCTGCGCATGCTGCTGACCTGCGGTATCCGCCGCCTGGCCCGGGGCGCCGGGTGGCCCGGCCTCCCCGCCCGCAGTTTCCGCGGTGCCGCCGGCCGGGCGGGCGGGCGGCGCGTCCCCGCCGCCGCTGTCACCGCCGAACCGGTCGCGGCAGGCCATCTTCACCCCGTTCTCCGCATCGGTGCTGCCCGGCCCGGCGGCCATCGTCATCTCGCAGTCGGTGATCAGCGCGGTCTCCGGCTCCGCGGCCACATGCCCGCGGAACCCGTCGCGGCGCTTGGACTTGCACTTGCGGGTATGCCGGGCCTCGCGGTCCACGGTGCTGATCACCCTGTCCGGGGCGACCTTCCGGGCAATCCGCCACCGCCCGTCCGTGCCATCGCTCCCCTCGGCGGGCTCCACGTCCTGCCCGGCGACCAGCGCCAGCAGGCCCAGCGCGTCCGCGGCCGGCTCGTCCCGCTCCGGCGTGCCCGGCCCGGCAAGGGCATCCAGCACCGCCAGCGCGTCATTCACCAGGTCGCTGACCAGGCCTTCCTTCGCCGCCGGGTCGTCCCAGTCGATGTCCGGCTTGCCTGGCTGAGAGTAATCGAGCTTGCACGCCGAAGCGATCACCGCCCCGGCGCCGGGCACCACCCGTGCCACCTTCCGCATCGCGGCCACCAGCTGCGACACGGTATCCATCGTGGCCACCGCATCATCGAACACCGTCGAGTCCACGCACCGCTTACGCCGGCCCCGCAAGATTCCGGTCTCCGCGATCACCTCCGCCACCGCGTCGAACACCCGGTCCGGGCGGTCCGAGGCCGCGATCCGCTTGCGCCAGTACACCAGCGTGGACGGGTCAAACGACATCTGCAGCAGCGACCGGCCGCACGCCACCTTCCACCGCAGGTCGAACTTCAGCGCATCCGCGGTCTGGGTGTCCGACAGGTCATACAGCTCCTTGAGCACCAGCACCGACCCGACCAGGTCCGCCGGCAGCGACGGCCGCCCGGTCCGCGAGGTGAACAAGTCCGCGGTGAACTCGTCGGGGAACAGCTCGGTGCGGTGCTCAGCCAAGAACGCGAACACGCTGCCCGGCGGCACCAGGTGCCCGGTGACCTCGCCCGCATCCCACAGGTCCCGCTCCAGCCGCGATCTTCCCTGCATAACAAGATCATCCCAGAAGATCGAACACATTGCCGGCAGAACGCGCCAGCAGCCATCGCGAGTTATTCAGTGCCGTCCTAGCCGCGAGCTGGGTCGCCTCGGCCAGCAGGAAGACGATGAACGGGATGTCGGTCTGGCGGAGGTCGGACCGGAGCTGGCCGGCCGCTTGGGCTCGCTCGACCATCCGCTCCACCAGGGGCGCGTTCCGCTGCCGCGCGTACGCCACCCGGTCCTGGCCGTAGGTGGCGAACATCAGCATCTGCCGCAGGCCGAGGTCACCCGCCATCAGCTCGGCTATCTGCTCCATGAAGGACACCAGGCCGGACCAGGGGTCAGGGGCCTGGAGGGCCTCCTCGGCGAGCGCCGCCACCGGGCTACGTGGTACTCATTCGTCATTCGAGTAGAAGCTACCAAATTCAAGGCACCATTTGCGGCGGCGTGAATTCTGGAACTCCTGAGCCTGAAGTGACGGCAGGTAGACAGGTCAAGATGAGCCGGGAACGGCGGAATGACGTGTCCGAATAGCAACCTACCCCGCGGGCCAGCTCTTGCGGGGCCGTCTTAGGATGAATTTGTCCGTATGACGTCAAAGGGGCCTTTGTGACGTTAGGTGGCGAATGGCGTGGTCGGGGGCTTGAAGCCGGGGGATCCGCAGCTGATCGGTCCGTACCGGCTGGTCGGCCGGCTCGGTTGCGGCGGCATGGGACGGGTATTCCTGGGCTTTTCCGCGGGCGGGCGGCCGGTTGCGGTGAAGGTGATCCGCGCTGAGCTGGCCTCGGACCTGGAGTTCCGGGTGCGGTTCGCCCGTGAGGTCGCCGCGGCCCGCCGGGTGAGCGGCCTGTTCACAGCCCTGGTGGTGGACGCGGATCTCGATAGCGCGGTGCCGTGGCTGGCGACGGCCTACGTGGCCGGCCCTTCGCTGGCCGAGGCGGTGACCGGCCGGGGGCCGATGCAGGTGCGGCCCGCGCTGGCCCTGGCGGCGGGACTGGCCGAGGGGCTGAGCGCCATCCACGCCGCAGGCGTGGTGCACTGCGACCTGAAGCCCTCGAACGTTCTGCTGTCCCCGGACGGGCCGCGAGTGATCGACTTCGGCGTCTCCCGCGCCGCCGAGGCCACGTCGCTGGCCGGCGCCGACCTGGTGGTCGGCTCGCCCGGGTTCATGTCTCCCGAGCAGGCCATGGGTGAGGAGATCGGCCCGCCGAGCGACATCTTCAGCCTGGGCGCGGTGCTGACGTTCGCCGCTACAGGTGGCGGCCCCTTCGGCCAGGGATCGAGCCCGGAACTGGCCTACCGGCTGGTCTACGGCCCGCCAGACCTCGGCCAGTTGCCCGCCGTGCTGCGCCCGCTGGTGGAGCCATGCCTGGCCAGGGACCCCGGCCAGCGGCCCACCGCCGAGGAGGTGCTGGCCGTGGCGAACGCCGGGCAGCCCGTGCCGGGCTGGCTGCCCGGCGCGCCCCTGGGCGCCTTCGCCTCGCCCGAGCGCGCCGACTCGCCCCGGCCGGCCCACCGGGGCCCGGGACGCCGCTGGCGGCGGCCGCTGACGGCGGCGGGCGCGACGGCGGGCGTGCTCGCGGCGTCCGTGGCGGTTACCTTCGCGTTGGGCGGCGCGGCCCCGCACCCATCCGCCGCGCCGCTGGCGCCGCGGGCGGCGGCCTCGGCCACGTCAATGCCAGCGCCGCCCGCGCCCGTCGTCCCCGGTACGCGTCCGGCCGCACCGGCGTCGTCCTCGCCCGCTCCGGGACCGCGGCCGGCCATCATCCCCGTGGTGATCACGGTCACGTCGCCGGGCACCAGCAGTCCGCCGTCCGCAACGGCGACCCCCTCCAAGTCGCGGCCCGCCCCCCCGCCCGCGTCGCCGACCGCCTCCCCGCCCGCGTCCTGGACGGCCTCTCCGAGTCCCTCGCCATCCGCCTCGCCGGTGCCACGCATAACGAGCGCGGGGACATACCAGCAAGGCGTACGGGTCTACTTCGACGTCCATTACGCGGATCCAGGTAATGACGCCCGCGGATTCGGCTTCATGGGCGTCAATGGCTCCCGCTGGGTGGAGGAGACCCTTCCCTTCTCCAGCCCTGAACAGGGCATCGCCGGCCCGGATAGCATCGCCTATCCGCTTGACCTGGAATGCGGCACCACCGAGCAGCATGAAGCCGAGGTTCAGGTGTGGATCTATGACGCGGCGGGGGACAGCGGCCAGCCGGTGGTGATACAGCTCGCCTGTCGAACATGACCGGGAAACCGTCCCGGCATACGCAACACGGCCCGGCCCGGCCCGGTGCGGTACGGCACAGCATGGCGCTGGCCAGGCCGGTTGCAGCCGGTCGCCCCTAAGCTAGTGACTCATGGTGCCAGTGTTGCTAGAGGGAAACCAGATCTAGTACTCCAGCGACACTTCGTGATCGTGCGGGTGCGAGGGGGCGTTGCCGGTAGTGGCAGTGACGTCCTCAAGCTCGTGCGGCAAGATCGCAAGGAGCAGAGCCGATCGTGCTGACGTCGGGTCATTTGCTTCTCACCGCGTGCCCGGACCTGCCGGACGTTACTTTGAGGGAGGGGCAGACCGTCCTCGGAATGGGTGATCTCGATGTCGGTTCGGAAATTGCGCCCGGCTCTGGTTGCTGCGATGAGTGCGGTCTTGGTGGCCGGGGCCGCTGGCTGCACCCAGACGGCAAAGCACGTATCCAGCGCGGCGCCGCCCAGCGGACAGCCGCCGCAGTGCTCGGCGAACCCGCCGCCGGAAGCGCCGCCGTCGTCGCCGACCACGGTCACCACCATCGGGCAGGCCTACTACTGCGTGTTCGCCCACTACTACGCCGGGCCGGTGCTGGATGACCGGGTACTGCTGGCCGCCGCGTTCGCCGGGTTCACCCAGGAGCTTGACCGGCTCGGGATAGACCAGCCGGACGCTACGATGCCCGCGCTGACCGGCGACCGCGACAGGGACTGGAACGCGTTCGCCGCCGTGTACCAGAAAGTGACCGGCCAGCTGCCGGCCAGCCCGGAGCAGCGGCAGGCGCTTGCCGCCGCCGCCCTGACCGGCATGATCGCCAGCCTGCACGACAACCACGCCCGATGGCAATACCCGGCACCGCCGCCCGGATCTGTGCCAGGCGACCTGGGGATCATGACGTCACCGTCGTACCTGCTGACGGATACGGCGCCGCAAGAGGCGCTGCCGCCGCTGTTCGTCACCGCGGTGGAGCCGGGATCGCCCGCCGCCAGCGACGGGCTGCGGCCCGGGGACGTCATCGTCTCCGTCAACGGCGCGCCGCCGTTCGCCGACGGCATCGTCTCCGAAGGGGTGATGAACCTGCTCTACGGTCCCTACCCGCAGCCCGGCCGGGTGTCGGTGCGGCTGCAGCGGCCTGCCACCGGCCGCACCTGGACGGTGACCCTGACACCCGCGCTCAACCAGGCCCCCCCTTCGCCTGGCGTATCCCCACAGCTGCTGAACGGAGACATCGCCTACGTGCAGCTGACCGGGTTCTTCCCCGGCGCGGCAGACCTGGTGCTGCAGGCGATTTCGAACCTGGCCCCGGGCGCCAAGCTGCACGGGCTCATCCTGGACCTGCGCGGCAACACTGGCGGCAGTCCCGCCGAGGTCTCCAGGCTGCTCGGCGCCTTCACCCACGGTGCGGCCTACACCTACGACTGCGACGTGCACGGCAGCTGCTCTGCCCGCTACACCGACAGCAGCGTCCCGCTGCTGCACCTGCGGCTGGTCGTGCTGACCGACCGCAACTGCGTCTCGGCGTGCGACGCGTTCAGTGGCGCAGTGAAGGACCTGCGGCTCGGCACCCTGGTCGGCACCAGGACCGCAGGCATCGTGTCCGGCCCCGCGGCCGGTTACCTGCTCGACGACGGCAGCCTGCTTGGCCTTCCGGCAAAGCACGAGCTGGGCGCCGACCACGAGCTCATCAACGGCATCGGCGTCGCGCCCGACTACTACCTCCCGCTTACCGCACAAGACCTCTCCGCCGGACATGACCCCGACATCACCAAAGCGCTCACCCTGCTCGGCGGCTGACCCGCACCATCCAGCGGCACTGAAGCTGCAGTTGTGCCCTCGGCACGATCACGAGGTGATCATGCGGGCGTCAGGGCTCGTCGGCGGTAGTGACAGGCCCGGGCCGTGGCCTGATGCCGGCGCCGCCAGCGTGACCAGTGCAGCTGGGTTCGGGGTTCGGGGAGTTGCTGGCTCAGACTGGTGAACAGCCTGCGGATCTCGTGGCGGGTCAGCGGGATCAGCTGGTCCTCCGGAGCGCGATCGGGGGCTGGCTGGCGGCCAGGACGGACAAGAACGCGTGGGCGAGCAGGGCCAGGATGGTCCACCGGTGCCAGGAGGCCCAGGTGCGGACCTGGTGCTCGTCCAGGGCGGCCAGCTCCTTGCCGGCCGCGAACCCGTCCTCCGGGTCGGACGTCCAGGACCGGGGCAGTACAGGGCCCGGTCGATGAACGCGGACCCGGCCGGGGCGGCATAGGCCAGGTACACCGCGACCTGGGCGTTCTCCGTCCGCCCGGCGGTTCCGGTGTACTGGCGCTGGGTACCCACCGTGGTCCCCTTCTTAAGGTCCCCGGTCTCGTCCACCACCAGCACTGCCCCTGAGTCGGCGAGTGCTCCAGCACGTAGCCGCGCAGATCATCGCGGACACCCGCCTCATCCCAGACCGCCGCTGACAGCAGCCGCTGCATCCCCCGGGGACAGCCTTCTCCGGCATGCTCGGCGATCGACCAGCAGTTCACCCGGGGCAGGCCCGCCAGCAGGCCATACACGAACGACGCCATCCGCCGCCGCGGCTCGACCCGGGCAAACCCGGCACCCACCAGCAGCATCAGCTCATCGAATTCCCGCCGCCAGCGATCCAGGTCTACGCTGAGGCCAGCGGCCATCGCACGATCTTCTGTTGTCCACACACCTTCGGATCATCGGGCGGTGGCCGTGTCACGTCTACGGGCCGTCACCCTGCACGATCACGAAGTGTCGCTGGAGTACTAGATGGAACGATTTACTTAAGACGGTCCTCAGCCCGTATCAATCTCCGCATCCGGCCTTTATTATTGGCCTGTCCGATATGGCAGGAAGGATGTCATTGCTGGCATTGGGGTGGAACTAGCGTGGTGGGGGTATTGCAGTCTGCCGATCCGCAGTCGATCGGCCCGTACCGGCTAGTGGGACGGCTTGGCGCGGGCGGCATGGGGCGAGTATTCCTGGGCATGTCAGCCGTCGGCCGGCCGGTGGCCGTGAAGATCGTCCACGCCGAACTGGCCGCCGATCCCGAGTTCCGCACCCGGTTCAGCATCGAGGTCGCCGCCGCCCGGAAAGTGAGCGGGCTGTTCACGGCGCTGGTGGTGGACGCGGACGTGGACGCTCCGGTGCCCTGGCTGGCTACCGCGTACGTGGCGGGCCCCTCGCTGTCCGAGGCGGTGCGGGACCGCGGGCCGCTGTCCGCTGCGTCCGTGCTAGCGCTGGCCGCGGGCCTGGCCAAGAGCCTGACCGCGATCCACGCCGCGGGCGTGGTGCACGGTGACCTCAAGCCGTCCAACGTGCTGCTTGCGCTGGACGGGCCGCGCGTGATCGATTTCGGGATCTCCCAGGCGGCCGAGGCGGTCCCCCAGGCGCGGGCCGGCCTCGTGGTCGGCACGCCCAGCTTCATGTCCCCCGAGCAGGCCGCCGGTAAGGAGGTCGGCCCGTTCAGCGACGTGTTCAGCCTGGGCGCGGTGCTCGCCTTCGCCGCCACGGGACGCAAGCCGTTCGGCACCGGCAAGCCCGCCGAGGTGCTCGAGCGCGTGGTCCGCGGCGTGCCGAGCCTTGCGGATGTGTCGGCCGAGCTACGGGCGCTGATCGAATGCTGCCTGGCCAAGGATCCGGGCCAGCGGCCCACGGCCGCGGGGCTGCTGGCCGAGGTAACGGCCGCCCAGGCCGCTATGGAGTCGCCGCCCGAACCCGCTCCCGCCGCTGCGGTTGTCCCGCCCGACGACGAGCCGCGGCCCGGCGACGCCCGCAGGCGACGGCGGTCGTGGCGGCCGCTGATTACCGTGTCCACCATCGCGGGAATTCTCGCGGCGTCCGGCGCGACCGGATATGGCCTGACCGCCGCGAGCCAGCACCAGCCGGACGGGTCGTCGCTCTCCCAGATGGCGGCGAAGATAGCCGCCCGGCCGGCCGGGCGGGCGTCCGCTCGCGTGACCACCGGGCCGCACCCGCAGATCACCGACACCTTCACCTATCAGCAAAACGAAATGGTGTATTTCGGGATCTCCTACTCTGATCCTGGTCACAACGTCGCGGGCTTTGGTTTCGTGGGCGTCGACGGGTCGGACTGGCCGGAGCAGAACTACTTGTTCTCCCACCCCGGGAGCGGCATCATCGAGGCGAACAGCATCGTCTATCCGCTCAACCAGGGCTGCGGGACCGGCCTGGAATTCACGAGCACCGTCCAGGCCTGGATCTATGACACCTCCGGAACCCGCAGCAAGCCGGTAATCATCCACCTGGCCTGCACCACCTGACCCGTCCTTGTCTCGCGGGCCGCGAGCTCGGCGGGCAGCCGGTCCAGGTAGAGCGCGACCAGCTGGGCCAGCAGGGCCCGCGCGCTTGGCCCCAGCTCGGCGCCGGGCACGCCCCGCGGCTCGATGTTCTCCCTGGCCTGAGGGCTGGTGGCGGTGCGGATGTCAGCCGGGGCCCGGCGCGCCACCACGGCAGCCAACCGGCCTTTCGCTCCCATCGCGTCGAGCAGCGCCCGGACCAGGTCTTCCTCCGGGCCTAGCGGCCGGGACACCGGCCGCCCGGCGTAACTGACGCAGGCGGGATTGGCGCCGAGGAACACCGGGGCGGGGGAGACCTTCTCATCGGCCACGGTCATCGTCACCGACAGGTGATGTCCCTCGAACCGCCACGACCACGGTCGGCCGCCATCCGGGTCGCCGTACACGCTGACCCAGTAGTCGCCGCTGTGCCGGCCCCGCCGCCACTGCTCCCTCCGGTCTAGCACCTCCTCGAGGGCGGCGATGCCCATCGCCTGGGCGTACGCGTGCTCGCTCAGTCCGGTGGCCAGCAGCCGGTGAGCGGCCTTCCTGGCCGGTCATGTTGCCGGTATATCAGCCCGGTTCCGGCGGGCCAGTGGGATCAGCGCGGGTCCGGTACTTTTGGAGACCATGACGATGCCGAGCTGGGACGAGGCGTACGCGAGCGCGCCGCCGTGGGACATCGGCCGGCCGCAGCCGGCCTTCGTGCGGCTTGCGGAGCAGAGCCTGCTCTCCGGGCGGGTGCTCGACTCCGGCTGCGGCACGGGCGAGCAGACCCTGCTGGCCGCCGCGCACGGCGCCGACGCGGTAGGGGTCGACGTTTCCGGCCGGGCCATCCAGCGGGCCAAGCAAAAGGCGGCCGACCGGGGCCTGGTGGCACGCTTCGAAGTCGCCGACACGCTGCGCCTGGCGGACCTGGGCCTGATATTCGACACGATCATCGACAGCGGCGTTTTCCACGTCTTCGACGACGAGAACCGCGCCAGGTACGTGGCCAGCCTGGCGTCGGTGCTGCGCCCGGGCGGCCGCTGTTACCTGCTCTGCTTCAGTGACCGTCAGCCTGGGGACTACGGGCCTCGCCGGGTGAGGCAGGACGAGCTGCGCGCCGCCTTCAGCCACGGGTGGGCGGTCGTCGGCATCGAGGCGACGGCCTTCGAGCTCAACCAGCCGGAGCGACCATCCGCGCAGGCCTGGCTGGCCGTCATCGAGCGGCTCAGTCAGGACTAACGGCGGTGGCCCGCGACCAGGCGCCTGCGTTCGATGTCACGCAAAGCGTTGGTGTCCAGCCCCATCCAGGTTTCTCCTACCTCATGGCCGAAGGCCGGTCGCCCGCTGCGGCCAGCGGCCGGCCGGCTGCCTCTCCGGAGCTTCAGAAGGCCCGGGGCCGGACGCCGGCCCCGGGCCTTGCCCTGCGGCAGTGCCCTTACGACACCGCCCTTACGACACCGCCCTTACGACACCGCCCTTACGACACCGCCCTTACGGCACCGCCCTTACGACACCGCCCTTACGACACCGCCCTTACGGCACCGCCGTTACGACAAGGGCTGGGTGAGGTCGTAGACGGTCTGGCCGCCCACGGTCAGCTTCTTGAAGTGGGACGCCACCCAGGTCGCGATCGTCGAGGACCCGCGCCCGCCGCCGAAGCTCTGGCTGCCCTGGCCCACGTAGTAGTGGATCTCCTGGTTGGCCACCAGTTGCTTGAACACCGCCAACGTGGGCCACGGGTCGGTCCCGTTGAACCCGCCGATGGACATCACCGCGTCACCGGTCGCGAGCTCGAGCGGCGCCGCGGCGGTGGAGCCCTCGGTCGCGGCTACCCACTTGTAGTTGGACGCGTCCTGCTCGAGCAGCTTGGTCAGGGCGCTGCTCACCGTGGTGCTGCCGCCCAGGCCGCCGCCGAAGCCGCCGCCCCTCGGGCGCCCGGGAACCCCGCCCGCACTACCGGCGGTCCCGCCCGTCGCGGTGCCACCAGGCTGGGTTCCGGCCGAACCCGTTCCGCCCGGCGGTCTCCCCGCCGGCCCCGTCCCGGGCGGCCCCGTCCCGGCCGGCGCTCCGGTCCCGGCCGCGCCGCGGCCGAACTGGCCCGCCTGGCCGCCAGGGAACCCGCCCCGGCCGCCGGCGCCGCCCCCGGGACCGCCGCCGAACCCGGCCGACTGCGGGCCCGCGGTCGGGATCGCGCCGGTGTGGCTGGAGTTCACCGTGTCCAGCGCGTACGCCGCCGGCCCGGCCAGCCCGGCCACCAGGGCGAGCCCGAGCGGCATGGCCGCGAGGGCCAGCCGCCCGCGGTGCGACCGCCCCGGACCCGCCAGCCCCGGACCCGCCAGCCCCGGACCCGCCAGCCCCGGACCCGCCAGTACGGGACCCGCCAGCACCAGGCCCGCGGCGGCGATGCCCGCGACCACCACCAGCCAGCGCAGCCACGGCAGCCAGTCCGGCGTCCGGTTGAGCAGCACGTAGGCCCACGCGGCCGTCACCGCTATCCCCGCGGCGGCCACGATCCGCCCGGCCAGGTTTTTGGGTCCGAGCCGCGCCTGCCACAGCGCCGTCGTCCCGATACCGACCAGGGCACCGATACCGGGTGCGAGGGCGACCATGTAGTAGGGGTGGATGATGCCGTTCATGTAGCTGAACACCAGGCCGGTCACCAGCACCCAGCCGCCCCACAGCAGGGCCGCGGCCCTGGTCCGGTCGGTCCGCACCGCCCGGCGCGACACCCACACCATGGCGGCCAGCGAGATCAGCGCCGCGGGCAGCAGCCAGCTGATCTGGCCGCCGAATTCGGAGTGGAACAATCGCAAGATCCCGGTCGCGCCGCCGAACGAGGTGCCCCGGCCGTTACCGCCCCGCCCATTCCCGCCGCCGATCGAGCCGGTCTCGTTGCCGGTGAGCCGGCCCAGGCCGTTGTACCCGATGGCCAGCTGCAGGATGTTGTTGGTGGTGGAGCCGCCGAAGTAAGGCCGGTCGGCGGCCGGTGTGAGCTCCGCGGCCAGGATCCACCAGCCCGCACCCGCGATGATGCCGGCTCCCATCAGCACCGTCTGCCAGATCCGCCGGCCCAGCCGCGGCGGCCCGGTCCACAGGTAGGCGACCGCGAAACCCGGCACCACCAGGAAGGCCTGCAGCATCTTGGCCAGGAACGCGAACCCGATCAGCAGCCCGGTGAACACCAGCCATTTCGTCCGCCCGTTCTCGATCGCGCGGACCAGCATGTACGCGGCCGCGGTCATCAGCAGCACGAGCAGCGCGTCGGGGTTGTTGAACCGGAACATCAGCGCGGCCACCGGGGTGAGCGCGAGCACCACCCCGGCAATCAGGCCTGCCGGCGGACCGAACCAGCGCTTGACCGCCGCGTAGAGCAGCGCGACCGAAGCCACGCCCTCCAGCGCCTGTGGCACCAGCATGGACCACTGGCTAAAGCCGAATATCCGCCCGGATATCTCCATCACCCACAGCGAGCCGGGCGTCTTGTCCACGGTGATGAAGTTGGACTGGTCGAACGAGCCGAAGAAGAACGCCTGCCAGCTCTTGGTGCCGGCCTGGACCGCGGCCGCGTAGAAATCGTTCGCCCAGCCGTTCCTGGTGAGGTCCCATAGGTAGAGGACGGCGGTCAGCGCCAGCAGCCCGGCCAGCGCCGGGCGGGCCCACCGGGGATCTGTCTGCGGCCCGCGCAGCAGGTGCCAGACCCGGCCGCCCGGTCGCGGGGCACCGGTCGCGTGCCGCGGAATAGAGGTGGTCGCGCTCAATTGGTTCGCTCTCCCTGAGTAGCCATTTCGTTTCCATGGACAGTGCTGATCACCTGGCGGCCGGAGCCCGGGTCAGGCCAGGGGCCGGAGGCACGCCTCGGCATGCCGAACACCCAGTGCCGGTAGAGCAGGAACCTGATGACAGTGGCCGCCAGGTTGGCGGCGATCAGGACCGAGACCTCGGCCAGCCGGCCCGGATGGGCTGGCCCCAGGGCGGCCAGCGCGCCCGACGTCAGCGCCAGCCCGGTACCGAACGCGATCAGGCCCTTGACCTGGTGCCTGGCCGCGTTCGAACGCCCGCTGATGCCGAACGTCAGCCGCCGGTTCGCGGCGGTGTTGGCCACCGCGGTGACCAGCAGGCTGACCACGTTCGCGGTCTGGGCCGACACGAGGGTACGGAGCAGCAGGAACAGCACCACGTAGGCGATCGTGCTGGCCACCCCGATGACAGTGAACCGGGCGATCTGCATCGGCAGGTCGCGGCCCGGCCCGGCCCGGCCCGGGCCGCGCAGCTGCGGGACCTGGATGGACCCGCGGGCGAAGCCGACGCCGAGCCGGACCATGCCGCGCAGGTCGGCCACGGCGGTGGCGATGATGTCGACACGCGAGTCGAGGTCGTCGATCCAGTCCACCGGGATCTCGTGGATGCGCAGCCCGGCGCGTTCGGCCAGCACGAGCAGTTCGGTATCGAAGAACCAGCCGGTGTCCTGGGTGAGCGGCAGCAGCGCCCGCGCCTGGTCCCGCCTGATCGCCTTGAAGCCGCACTGCGCATCGGAGAAGCGCGCCCCCATCAGGGTCCGTAGCAGCATGTTGTAGCCGCGCGAGATGAGCTCCCGCTTGGGGCCGCGGACGACCCGGGATCCGCGGGCGAGCCGGGTGCCGATGGCCAGGTCGCTGTGCCCTGACAACAGCGGGGCGACTAGCGGCAGCAGGGCGTTCAGATCTGTCGACAGATCGACATCCATGTAGGCGAGGACCTCCGCGTCGCTCTGCGACCAGATGGCCCGCAGCGCCCGGCCGCGTCCCGGCAGCTCCAGGTGGATGGCCCGCACCTCGGGCAGCTCGCGGGCCAGCCGCGCGGCGATCGCCCAGGTGGCATCAGTGCTGCCATTATCCGCGATCGTGATCCGGGCGTGGAACGGAAAGCTTTCACGCAGATAGCCGACCAGCCGCCGGATGCTCGACGCGAGATCATGCTCCTCATTGCGAACAGGCACCACTATGTCCACCTGCAGAACTCCCATAGCACTGAGGATCGGCGGCCACGCTCCGTCGTGGCTGAAGCCAAGTTATGTACGCGCTATGAGCAAAGCCGTTTCCTGGGCGCCCGCCGCGCTAGCGGAACCGGCAGGTCACCGCGCCCAGGTCGCCGAAGTCCGCGTGGATCACGTCGCCCTCGGCCACGAAGACCGGCCGGGTGAACGACCCGGACAAGATCACCTGCCCGGCGGGCAGGAACTCGTCGTGCGGCGCGAGCTTGTTGGCCAGCCAGGCGACGCCGTTGGCGGGATGGCCGAGGACACCGGCCGCCACGCCGGTCTCCTCGATCGCCTCGTTCACGTAGAGCACGGCCGCGACCCGGTGCAGGTCACAGGCGTCCGGGCGGACCGCGCGGCCGCCGGTCACGATGCCCGCGTCGGCGGCGTTGTCCGAGATCGTGTCGACGATGGTGCGCAGGTGGCCGGTTTCCGGATCGCTCATCTGAACCCGCGCGTCGAGGATCTCCAGCGCCGGGGTGACCCACCGGGTCGCGTCGAGGACGTCAAGCGCGGTCACCCCGGGGCCCTTCAGCGGCTGGTCGAGGACGAACGCCAGCTCGACCTCGACTCGCGGGCGGATGAACCGGCTGAACGGCACCACGCCGCCGTCGTCGAAGAACATGTCGTCGAAGATGACGCCGTAATCGGGTTCGGTGATCGACACCGCCTGCTGCATGGCCCGCGAGGTGAGGCCGATCTTCCGCGCCCGGACGGTGCGGCCCGCCGCGATCTTGGCCGCGACCAGCGCCCGCTGCACGCGGTAGGCGTCCCCGACCGTCATGTCCGGGTACTGGAGGGACAACTGGCGGATCGGCTGCCGCGATCGTTCGGCCGCCAGCAGGCGCCGGGCCGCGTCGGTGACCGCGCCTTCGTCGAGCACGCTCCGCACCTCCCCGGACAGCAGGGTACGCCCGCCGCCCTTGGCCATGGCGGACTGGAGGGCGGACTTCAGCGCGCGGTAGAGGGCCAGATGGGTCACCGGGCGTCGCCAGGCGGCAGCACGGCGGCGAACCTTTCCGCGGCCCGGTCGAGCTGAGTCAGGATGCGCTGCCGGGCCACGGCACCGAGCGGGGTGTCGGGGAGTGCGATCAGCTCCCGCAGGACGGGGACCAGCGGTGCGTACTTGCCGGCCAGCTTGCGCACCCGTGGCCCGGTGGCGTGGATCAGGCCGGCGCCGTTGTCGGTGAAGTCCGAGGCCTTGATGACCCGCGCCCACGGGTTCCGCCGCAGGCTGTCCGCGACATGCTGCCGGTACTGCTCGTGCGCGTCGCGATCCGGCATGTACTCGGGGTTCGTCACCGCCGCCACGAGGTCGGCCACCCGCGGCCCGAACTCCTCCGCCAGCACGGCGAGCGCGTCCTGCGGCCCGCGCCCCGGGGCCAGCTCCGCGGCGTGATCCTCCACCGCGTCGTGCAGCAAGGCCGCGATGACCACGTTGGCGTCGTGCACGCCGTAGTGCGACATGATCCGGATCGCCACCCGGAGCAGGTGATTGAGGTACGGCTCCCGCTCCCTGCGGTCGGCCGCGTGCAGGCGGGCAGCGAGCTCAAGCGCCCGGTTAAGCCGGCGCCGGTCTTCCTCGGGCCACGTCTCGATCTCGGCCTCGAACCGGGCGCGCAGGCCCTCCTCACCGTAGGTCGAGGTGATCGCGTGCAGCGGCATGGTCACCACAAGCCGCCGCGCGCCACTGTCCATGCCCTAGAACTAGCACACCGGACGCCCGGGATTCCCCATCCAGGGAAGCGTCCTTTGGACGCATCAGAACCGCATGGCGGTTCCCAGAATCAGACCGGGGACGCCTGAGGCTGTTCGGCGGGCTCGCGCAGCAGCGGGAGGAGGATGGCGAACCGGGTCATGCCCGGCTGGCTGGTCACGATGATGCAGCCGCCGTGCGCGGCGACGACGGCGTCCACGATGGCGAGGCCGAGGCCGGTGCTCTTCCCGGCGGCGCCGGCCTCCCGGGCGCGCCCGGTGTCGCCGCGGCTGAACCGCTCGAACAGTTCGGGCAGCAGCTCAGGCGGGATGCCGGGACCGTCGTCGGTGATGTTCAGCTCCACCCGCGGTCCCGGGGGCACGACGCCGCGCTGCACCGCCGCGGTGCTGGGGGCGCCGGGGGGAGTGGTGCCGAGGGCGAGCGCGACGCCGACCGTCGAGCCCGGCGGGGTGTGCTTGCCGGCGTTGCTCAGCAGGTTGGCCATCACCTGGTGCAGGCGGTGTTCGTCGCCTTCCACCAGGACCGGCTCGTCCGGCAGGTCCAGCCGCCAGCGGTGGTCGCTGCGGGCGACACGCGCGTCGCTGGTCGTCTCGATGACCAGCCGGGACAGGTCCACCGGCTCGCGTTGGAGCGGCCGCCCCGCGTCGAGCCGGGCCAGCAGCAGCAGGTCGTCCACCAGGACGGTCATCCGGGCCGATTCGGACTGGACCCGGCGCAGCGCGTGCGTCACGTCCTCGGGCACCGGGCCCGGGTGCCGCAACGCCAGCTCCGCGTAGCCGCGGATCGCGGACAGCGGGGTGCGCAGCTCGTGTGAGGCGTCGGCGGCGAATCTGCGCAGCCGTGCCTCGCTGGCCGCACGGCGGCCCAGCGCTCTTTCGACGTGGAAAAGCATCCGGTTGAACGCGGCCCCGACCCGGCCCACCTCGGTCCGCGGATCGGTGTCGGGGACGCCGGCCGGGAGCGTGACCTCGCCCGAATCGAGCGGCAGCTCGGTCACCCGGGTGGCGGTGGCGGCGACCCGGCGCAGCGGCCGCAGCGAGACCTGAATCAGCCCGGCGCCGAGGATGACGGCGAGCAGCAGCACCGTCGCGAACACCACGCGCTCGGTGTTCTCGACGTGGTTGAGCGTGTCATCGACCATGGCCAGGGGCATTCCGGTGACGAGCGCGGTGCCCTGCCGGGGACCAGCCACCTTGGTGAGCATGAACTCGCCCCCGAGGGAATCCAGGGTCCGGACGTACGTCATGACCGGCGCGGACGGCGCAGGCCCCGGCGGGCTCGGCCCGCCGGAGTCGGCCGGGCCGATGGGGGCCGCGTGACCGCCGACCGGCAGGTTCGCGAGCGTCGTCTGGTCCGCGGCAGACAGCGGACACGTGCCCGCCACGGTGTGCTTGTAGCCGATCGACGTCCCGGTCAGCAGTGCCTCGAACGTGCCGGGAGCCTGGCCCGATTCGCTGCACAGAGCGTAGTCGTCCGGATCGGGCCTGCTGGCGTCGTTGGGGTCGGGGTCGTGGCGCAGGCTGTCCAGGGTGCTCTGCTGGACGCAGCTGGACCAGTTATGGGTGGCCGCCTGCACCTGCTGGTTAAGCGAGGACATCAGCGAGTTGTTGAGCGACTGGGTGGTGATCAGGCTTACGATGACGCTGGCCAGCCCGAACAGTACGACGAGCCCGATGATGAGCTTGCCGCTGATGGTGCGCAGCGACAGCAGCGCCGCCAGCCGGTGGCCCCGGTGCACGTGCGGAGCGGACATTAGCCAGCAGGCTTCAGGACGTAACCGACGCCGCGGACCGTGTGGATGAGCGGCACCCGCCCGGCGTCGATCTTCTTGCGCAGGTAGCTGATGTACAGCTCGACGACGTGAGCCTGGCCGCCGAAGTCGTAGTTCCACACCCGGTCCAGGATCTGCGCCTTCGACAGCACCCGCCTGGGGTTGCGCATGAGAAACCTGAGCAGTTCGAACTCGGTCGCGGTCAGGTCGATGAGCTCGCCGTCCCGGCGGACCTCGCGGGCGTCCTCGTCCATGGTCAGGTCCCCGACCACCAGCGACCCCTCGGTCTGCACGCGGGTCAGGTTGGCCCGGCGAAGCAGGCCGCGGAGCCTGGCCAGCACCTCTTCCAGGCTGAACGGCTTAGTCACGTAATCATCGCCGCCGGCCGTGATGCCCGCCACCCGGTCCTCCACCGCGTCCCGCGCAGTCAGGAACAGCACGCACACCTGCGGGAGCTCGGCCCGGAGGCGGCGCATGACCTCCAGGCCGTTGAAGTCGGGGAGCATGATGTCGAGCACCACCGCGTCGGGGCGGAACTCGCGCGCGGTCCGCACCGCCTCCGCGCCGCTGCCCGCGGTGAGAACATTCCAGCCTTCGTATCGCAGCACGCTGCCCAGCAGCTCGGCTAGGCTGGGCTCGTCGTCGACGACGAGCACGCGCACCGGCGTGCCATCCGCGTGCTGGATGCCAGCGTTACGCGCGGCGGCGGCTTCCTGGGGCTGGGCCGTGGCTGGGCCGTGGTTCTCCATATTCGTCAAGCTCGCCCATCTCAGTTAGATCTGTGCCCAGTATCTCAGGGGCGAGATTCCCTTCTCGGTTCTCATCTCATGCCAATAGTGTAGGCCTCCGGTCAGAGTCAGCTATGAATTAGCTCTGAAGGCCGCGGATCTTACGGATCCGGCTCGGCGCGGGGAACGCCTCAGTGAGTGGTTCCGGTCCTGCTCTCGCTGTGTCCTCCAGGGGCCTGCCAGCGCGGCGGCCAGATCATGCAGGTCGTTGCGGGGCAGCCCGGTCAGCGCGGGGTGAGCCAGTGTGGCGCGGTCCCATCCGGCGGGGGCTTGCGGCCCCGGTTCCGCGGGCCCCCGCGCCTGGCCCGTGTCCGGGTGCAGGCAGTAATTCCAGTCGCCGTGGAAGTCGTGGCGGGTGATCGGCAGGGCGGCCATCTCCTGGTCGCTGATCTTGACACCGGTCGGGTAGGAGCCGGTGTCGAGCTGCGCGCGTACGGTCAGGCCGGTGCGCGTAGTGGTCGCGGCGATGGTCTCGACTATGACTTCGTGGCTGGTCAGCGGCCAACCGCGCCAGTTCATCGAGATCGCGGAGAACAGCCGGTGCTCGATCTTGTTCCACTTGGAGGTGCCGGGCGGGAAGTGGCACACCGTGATGTCCAGCCCGGTCCCGGCAGCTAGCGCCGCTAGCTCGGCCTTCCAGGCGCGCGTGCGGTAACCGTTGGATCCCCCGGCATCGGCAGTGATCAGCAGCCCGTCCGCCGCAGAGTAGCCGGGCTAGCCGACCGCCTGCCACCAGCGGCGTATCGACTCGACCGCAAACGCCGCGGTGTCGCCGTCGGTGCCCACGTTCACCCAGCCGGTATTAGCCGCCCATCGTAGATCCCGTACGGGACCGCCTTGCCGAGCTTCTTGTCGGGGAAGTCGTGTCGTTCACCTGGACCAGATGGCCTTTAGGCTCCCACTCCGCTCCGTTATTGGCGAAGTTGCCGACCTTCTCCTTCTTCTTGGTGCCGACGCTGATCACCGGCTGGCCAGCGGCAAGGCGCGCGGCAACCTGGTCGCTTATGTAACGGAACTCGGCGTCCCGGTCCGGGTGCTGGCGGCCCTCGATGGTCTTGGCGTTGCCCTGCAGTCTGAAACCCTCCTCCCGCAGCAGATCACCCACCTTGTCAGCCGTTACCTCGTGGCCCTGCCGGTTCAGCTCGCGGCTAGGTGGCGGGTCAACTTCGTCGTCCACTGCAGCGGCGACATCGGATCACCCCGGCTGCCCAGCTGGACCAAAGCCAACAGCGCAGGCCGTAGCCCCGCGTCCAGGTCAGCCACCCGCTTGCGCCCCCCTCCCAGCCTACTGGCACAGCCCAGCGGCTCCTCGCCGTAATCCAGCTCGGTCACGCCTAGCGCCACCGTCGCCTCACGCGCCCCGGCGGCCCGCGCCACCAGCCTGATCCCGCCGTGACCCAGCGCCCTAGCTCTCGGCCCCCATCAGCAGGCGGCGCTGCCGTTCATCCAGGTGCGGGAACAGCACCGTGAACTTCGCCGACAGCGACTCCTCAAACCCCTCCGCAACTCGCATACCACAACATGACAGCCGGAACGCGAAGCTACGGGTTAATCACCTGCGAGCCCTAAGCGCTCGCAGATTATTAACACGCTTATTTCGATTCCGGCACGGGCGGATGCCCTGGCTGGCGTCGCGCGGAGATGTCGGCGAGTGTGTGGAGGCGGTTGCGGGCGTCCGGCGGTGGCGAGCCTGTGCTGGTCCAGTAGCGGCCGGGTCTCCTGGATCGCCCGGCTGACAGTGGTCCGGTCCACGCCGAGCAGCTGGGCCAGCAGGGGGTATGGAAGAGCGAGGTGCTGGTGGAGCAGGGTGGCCAGGACCCGGTCAGCGAGCGTCAGTTTGGGAGGGGCCGGCTCCGGGGGCCCGTTGCCGGTCGCTGCCGCGCCGCTGGTTCCGGTCCTGCTCTCGCTGTGTCCTCCAGGGGCCTGCCAGCGCGGCGGCCAGATCATGCAGGTCGTTGCGGGGCAGCCCGGTCAGCGCGGGGTGAGCCAGTGTGGCGCGGTCCCATCCGGCGGGGGCTTGCGGCCCCGGTTCCGCGGGCCCCCGCGCCTGGCCCGTGTCCGGGTGCAGGCAGTAATTCCAGTCGCCGTGGAAGTCGTGGCGGGTGATGGGCAGGGCGGCCATCTCCTGGTCGCTGATCTTGACACCGGTCGGGTAGGAGCCGGTGTCGAGCTGCGCGCGTACGGTCAGGCCGGTGCGGGTAGTGGTCGCGGCGATGGTCTCGACGATGACTTCGTGGCTGGTCAGCGGCCGGCCGCGCCAGTTCATCGAGATCGCGGAGAACAGCCGGTGCTCGATCTTGTTCCACTTGGAGGTGCCGGGCGGGAAGTGGCACACCGTGATGTCCAGCCCGGTCCCGGCAGCTAGCGCCGCTAGCTCGGCCTTCCAGGCGCGCGTGCGGTAACCGTTGGATCCCCCGGCATCGGCAGTGATCAGCAGCCCGTCCGCCGCAGGGTAGCCGGGCGAGCCGACCGCCTGCCACCAGCGGCGGATCGACTCGACCGCAAACGCCGCGGTGTCGCCGTCGGTGCCCACGTTCACCCAGCCGGTATTGGCCGCCACATCGTAGATCCCGTACGGGACCGCCTTGCCGAGCTTCTTGTCGGGGAAGTCGTGGTCGTTCACCTGGACCGGATGGCCTTTAAGCTCCCACTCCGCTCCGTTATTGGCGAAGTTGCCGACCTTCTCCTTCTTCTTGGTGCCGACGCTGATCACCGGCTGGCCGGCGGCAAGGCGCGCGGCAACCTGGTCGCTTATGTAACGGAACTGGGCGTCCCGGTCCGGGTGCTGGCGGCCCTCGATGGTCTTGGCGTTGCCCTGCGGGCTGAAACCCTCCTCCCGCGCAGATCACCCACCGTGTCAGCCGAAACCTCGTGGCCCTGCCGGGTCAGCTCGGCGGCTAGGTGGCGGGTCAACTTCGTCGTCCACTGCAGCGGCGACATCGGATCACCCCGGCTGCCCAGCTGGACCAAAGCCAACAGCGCAGGCCGTAGCCCCGCGTCCAGGTCAGCCACCCGCTTGCGCCCCCCGCCCGGCCGACGGCACGGCCCAGCGGCTCCTCGCCGGAATCCAGCTCGGTCACGCCTAGCGCCACCGTCGCCTCACGCGCCCCGGCGGCCCGCGCCACCAGCCTGATCCCGCCGTGACCCAGCGCCCGGGCCTCGGCCCCCATCAGCAGGCGGCGCTGCCGTTCATCCAGGTGCGGGAACAGCACCGTGAACTTCGCCGACAGCGACTCCTCAAACCCCTCCGCAACTCGCATACCACAACAATGACAGCCGGAACGCGAAGCTACGGGTTAATCACCTGCGAGCCCTAACGACTTGGTGCACGATAGGACGCCTGGGGCGTAGCTGCTGATTTACGGCGTGTCGGTCCCGGGAACGCGAGCGGCCGCGCGGAACGATCTCGATGTGTCGTCAGGACTGGCCCGCACGGCCTTGTCGAATCGTATCTGGACCGGGATTACGCCGCGACGCGCTGGCCTGGCTGATCGGGGAGGTCGCCTCGCCGTGGCCGCCGCCGAGGAGGACCGGCTGCTCGCCCGCCGGGAGCAGGACGCGGCTGCGCGCCGCCGGAGCAAGCCCGGGCCATGCCCTGCCGTTCACCGACCGGGTTATCGTCACCCTCGTCCACCTGCGCTTCCAGCTTCCGCACGCGGCGCTGGCGGAGCTGTACCGGGTGCACCGGTCTACGGTCACCCGCGCGATCGGGGAGGTACGCCCTCTGCTGGCCGCGCGCGGGTTCGCCGTGCCCGGCGAGCCCGGCATCCGGCTGCGCACCCTGGCCGACGTGTTCGCCTACGCTTCCGCCCGCGGCGTCGACGCTGCGGATCGACGGCACGGAAGTGCAGGTCAGGCGCCCCCGGGCGAACAAGCCGGGACGCAGGGCGTTCGTGTCGGGCAAGAAGAAGATGAACACGAAGAAAGCCACCGTCATCACCGACGAGAAGGGCCGCACCCTGTGGGCCGGGCGCGTTCCGGCCGGGCCGCATGCACGACCAGACCGCGGTCCGCACCGAGGGCATCGCCGACCTTCTTCTCGCCAGTACCCGCAGGTCAAAGCCAAGGTCGATGCCGGGTACCGGGGGCTGGCCAAGGAATTCCCGGACCAGGTCCAGGCCCCGCCGCGAAGCCGAAGAAGAACGCGCCCCCGGAAGAGACCGCAGAATACGAGACGCAGCGCCACCGGCAGTCATCAGAGCGCATCTGCGTCGAGCACGCCAACGCCGAGCACAAGCAATGGCGTCACCCTCCAGCGGTACAACGGACGACGCGAGCACTTCGACGAGACCTACGCCGTCCATCGCCGGCCTGGTCTCCGACCGCGCCGCGGAACGGTAACTCCAGCGAGCCAACCCGCCAGGCCAGCACGCCCCAACGCTAATCGCGCACCAAGTCGTAAGGAATCGCAGAGAATTAACCCGTAGCTTCCTGGAATCGGGCACGCTGTTGTGGTATGGGCGTCATGACGGTAACCAGGGAGATGCTGGCGGCGAAGTTCGAGGTGATCTTCCCGCATCTGGATGAGCGGCAGCGGCGGCTGCTGATGGGCGCCGAGGCCCGGTCGCTGGGGCATGGCGGGACCCGGCTGGTGGCCCGGGCGGCCGGGGTCCGGGAGGCGACGGTGTCGCTGGGCGCAGCTGAGCTGGATTCCGGGGCTGAGCCGCTGGGCCGTGCGCGGCGGCCGGGCGGGGGCCGCAAGCGGGCGGCCGACTTCGATCCGGGGCTGCGTCCGGCGCTGCTGGCCCTTGTTGAGCCACAGGAGCGGGGCGACCCGATGTCGCCGCTGCGGTGGACTACGAAGTCCACGCGGAAGCTAGCGGCCGAGCTGACAGCCCAGGGTCATAAGGTCTCCGCGGACACTGTTGGCGATCTGCTGCGGGCCGAGGGGTTCAGCTTGCAGGGCAACGCCAAGGCCGCCGAGGGAAAGCAGCACCCGGACCGGGACGCGCAGTTCCGTTACATCAGCGGGCAGGTCCGCGAGTACCAGGCGGCCAGGGACCCCGTGGTCAGCGTGGACGCCAAGAAGAAGGAACTGGCCGGCGAGTTCAAGAACGGCGGCCGGGAGTGGCGGCCCAGGGCGAGCCAGCCCGGTCAGCACCCACGACTTCCCTGACCGGGAGCTGGGCAAGGCGATCCCGTACGGGGTCTATGACCTGGCGGCTAACACCGGCTGGGTGAACGCCGGCACCGACCACGACACCGCCGCGTTCGCCGTGGAGTCGATCCGCCGCTGGCGGAACGCAACCGGGAGCAGCGACTATCCCCTGGCCCGCGCTGCTGATCACCGCGACGCTGGCGGCTCCAACGGCTACCGCACCCGCGCGTGGAAGACCGTACTCGCCGCCCTAGCCGCCGTGACCGCGCTGGAGATCACGGTATGCCACTTCCCCCCTGGCACCTCCAAGTGGAACAAGATCGAGCACCGGCTGTTCTCAGCCATCACCATGAACTGGCGTGGCAGGCCTCTGACTAGCCACGAAGTCATCGTGAACAGCATCGCAGCGACCACCACCCGCACTGGCTTGACAGTGCGCGCCGAACTCGACCCTGGCAGTTACCCGACCGGTACCTAGATCAGCGATGCGCAGATGGCCGCGGTCCCGCTGTCCCGGCACCGCTTCCACGGCGACTGGAACTACACCATCCATCCCCGCCCCAGCCCACCCCCCGCCCAGGACGCGTGCCAGCTTCGACCCGGAGGCCGATGGTCTGGCACCAGCCTCGCGCAGCGCCTTGCCAACCGTCTCGAGCAGGGCCGCGGCCCTGGAGTCAGACGACAAGGCCTCCACCTCGATCTCGCGCCAGGTCATCGGCTCGCTATCCGTCTCGCCGAACCGGATGGCTGTCACCAGGTCATCCGCCACTTCCACCAGGGCGTCTCCCGGTGGCCCGGGCAGGGGTACCACCGCCCGTTCGGTATCCAGGATCGCGACGGGGCGCAGGCGCTTGCCTGCCGTGATGTCCTGCACCCGAGAGGCCAGCCGGGCCTGCACGCTGCCGGTGGCGCCCTCGTCCAGTGGCGCGTGCAGCTCCTGCCTGGTGTCCTTGCGCACCGGCAGCTTGAGGTGCCAGCCCTCGTCGTCGCCGCCGACACGCCGCCGCAGCGTGACCTTGTGCTTGATGAGGTCGAGGTCCTCGGTGTCGAAGTAGGTGGCGCTCAGGTAGATCCGTTTCGGATCCGCCTGCCGGCGGCCGCCGAGTTCGGGCAGGCTGCCGAATTTCGGCAGGACGAAGTTGGCATCGGCGTCGTATTTCTGCTCGGTTTCCAGGTGGTTGCCCTCGCTGATCGTCACGCCTCCAAGGCTACCTAGGTGGCCTGGTACACCATGAAGCGCGTGGCGGGCCTTTCGATGAGCAGCGCATCGCCGGCCGCGGACGGGGCAGGCTCATCGGGCGATGACCGCGGGTAGGCGTCCACGTGCAGCCGGGCCGCACCGGGCTGACCAGCCCGGTCCCAGGCCTGCACGTGTGCGGCGAGGGTGGCGCCGAGCTCGGAGCCGTGCGGGCCGAACCCGGCCACCTGCAGGGCAAACTGCCCGGACCGGCCGTCCGCCGCAGTCTGGTCGGTGGTGAGCACCGCGATGCCGCCGGAATCCACGATCCCGGCCGTGGCCACCCCGTTGTGGCCGCGCAGCGGCGCCCCGGCGAGCCGGGCGGCGGCCTCGCCTTCCGGGCCTGAGGGCCACTCCTCGGCGACCCCGCACGACCGGCGGTCACCGGCCGCGAGCCACAGGCCGAGACCCCAGAACACCTGCAGCGAACTGGTTCGGACGCCGGTGACGAACTCCGTCCGCGGCCCGTTCAGGAAGGCGGCCAGCGCCGCGCCGTCCACCTCGTGCCCGTCGGCCAGCGTGAGCCCGTCAGGCAGCATGACGGAAAGCCCCGGCTGAAGCACCACGGTACGTTCCGGTCCGGTCAGCGACCCGCGCATCCGCATGAACCCGCACGGCGCGATCGACCGGCTCACCCAATGGCCGCCGGACCCGGGCCCCGCTGACCCGGGCCCCGCTGACCCGGGCTCTGCTGACCCGGGCTCTGCTGACCCAGTCCGGCCGAACGCCACTGCGAGCTGCGATCCGCGGACGTCGAGCGGCACCACGATCCGGGCGCCCGGTCCGGCCTGGTCCAGCCAGGCCGGAGCCAGGTCGCTGACCCCGACGGTGGCGATCACCCGGTCGTACGGCGCGCCGGGTTGGTAGCCGTCCGCGCCGTCCGCGGCCACCACGGTCACGTCCGGGTACCCGGCGCTGGCCAGGTGTTCGCGCGCCCGGTCGACCAGGTTGGCTTCGATGTCCACGCTGACCACGACGCCCGACGGCCCGACGATGTGCCGCATCAGCGCGGCGTTGTAGCCGGTGCCCGCGCCGATCTCGAGCACCCGCTGGCCGTGGGCGAGGGCCAGCTGGTCCAGCATGATCGCCATGATGGCGGGCTGGGACGAGGAGCTGATCGGCTGGCCGTCGGCGTCCCGCTTGGTCACGATGGCGTCGTCGAGGTAGGCGTCCTCCGGCGGCAGGTGTGGCAGGAACAGGTGTCGCGGCACGTCGCGCAGCGCCGCGGCGATGCGCTCGTCGCGGATCCCGCTGGTCTGGAGAACCTGGGCGACGAGGCGTTCCCGCAGCCCGGCCAGCGACATGCCATCAGTCACGTGCTGAGCTCCCGGGGACGCCACCAGCGTGGCACGGATGTGTCGTGCCGATGATAGTGGCTGCGGGCCGGGCGGGGCCTACCCGATTGTCTGGGTGTTGTCCTCGGCCGGGACGGCCCGGGTCTCCTCGGTCTTGACGGGCTTGGCCGAGACGGGCTCCATTCGGGTCCGGGTCGGAAGCGGGTCGGCGGGCACCCGGTCAATCGGCACGGTCTCGGCCGGGGCGGTGGTCTCGGGGATCTCCTCCACGGGGCGGATCCCGGACGTCACGGAGGCGACCCGGCCGAGCGCTACGGCGGCGACGAACACGATGACGACGCCGAGCGCGGTGAAGAAGCCGAGCTGCTCCATGATCCGCATATACACCGTGCCGCTGGCCGGCGAGCCGCCCATGGGGACGTGGTTGTTCCACAGCGGGCTCAGCACCGGCCCGAGGGTGAACCAGGCGCCGGCCGCCGCGGCCAGCAGGGCGCCGAACAGCGCGATGTGCCTGCTCCTGGCGATCATGAGGAGGAAGCCGCCGACGAATACCGCGGCGCCGGGCAGGAGCTCCAGCCACAGCCGGCCCGTGTTATAGGTCCACGCTTTGTCCGGCGTGTAAGCGTAATGGAAATACGGTCCGATGAAGGGAATGAGTGCGCCCCATAGCCCGAGCAGCATCAGCAGGAATCCGCTGAAGGCTCCTCTACTGCGCCGCATCTGCAGCATCCCAGCCATGCCTACCACTTCCCGAGTGAGTCGGATGTTTTCTTGTGCGGGCCTATACTGCCGCCCCCTACCCGGAGAAAGACGCTGTATTCCGATGCCGCGGGTATCGTTCGCGACGTGGATACCCGCCGCCACGTACCGCGCACCGACCTGCTGCTGGCCGATCCCCGCCTGGCGGCAGCCGAACGCAGGCTGGGCCGCGCCCTGGTCAAGGCGGCGGTGGGCCGCGCCCAGCAGCGGGCCAGGGACGGGCAGATCACCCCGGAGCAGGTCGCCGATGCGGCCGTGGCCGAACTGCCCACCCGGGCCGCCTCACTGACCCCTGTGATCAACGCGACCGGAATCCTCGTGCACACCAATCTGGGGCGGGCGCCGCTGTCCGCGGCGGCGGTAGACGCGATCACGGCGGCGGCGGGAAACTGCGACGTGGAGTTCGACCTGGCCTCCGGGGCCCGCGCGCGCCGCGGCGCAGGCACGCTCGACGCCCTGGCCGGGGCCGTCCCGGCCGCCGGGGCGGTAGCCGTGGTCAACAACAACGCGGCTGCGCTGGTGCTCGCAGCCACCGCGCTGACCAGCCCCGAGGTCGATGAGATCGTGATCAGCCGGGGTGAGCTGATCGAGATCGGTGATCGCTTCCGGCTGCCCGACCTGCTCGTCTCGACCGGCGCCCGGCTGCGTGAGGTGGGCACCACCAACCGGACGACGCTCGCGGACTACGCCGACGCGACCGGGCCGCGGACCGCGTTCATCCTCAAGGTGCACCCGTCCAACTTCCGTGTCGAGGGCTTCGCCGCCGCCGTGGCCGTCCCCGAGCTGGCCGGCCTGGGTCCTCCGGTGGTGTTCGACATCGGGTCCGGGCTGCTCATCCCGCACCCGCTGCTGCCGGCCGAGCCGAGCGCCGCCACCGCGCTGCGGGACGGCGCCGCGCTGGTCACCGCGAGCGGCGACAAGCTGCTCGGCGGCCCGCAGGCCGGGCTGCTGCTCGGCCGGGCGGACCTGGTGCGCACGCTGACACGGCACCCGCTGGCCCGGGCCCTGCGGGTGGACAAGCTGACCCTCGCCGCGCTGGAGGCCACCCTCACCGGACCGGTACCGCCGGTGCCTGGCGCGCTGGCCGCCGACGCGGCTTCCCTCTTCCATCGGGCCGAACGGGCCGTGCTGCGTCTGGCCGCGGCGGGCCTCGACGCCCAGGTGGCGGCGGCCAAGGCCGCAATAGGCGGCGGCGGGGCGCCCGGCGTGGAACTGGACAGCGCGGCGGTGAGCCTGCCCGAATCGCTGGCGGTTCCGCTGCGCAGCGGCTCAGCCGTGACCCGCGGCGAGGTTCCGGCCGTGGTCGGCCGCCTCGAAGGCGGCCGCCTGCTGCTGGACCTGCGCTCAGTCTCCCCGGAAGACGACCCGCGCCTAACCGATGCCATCCTGGCGGCCATGCAGGGTGGTCTTTCATGATCGTGGCCAGTTCGCGGCGAATAGCGCCCATTTCTGGCCATGATCATGGTCGCGGGGAGTTCACGTGCAGGTGATCGCGACGGCGGGGCATGTCGATCACGGGAAGTCGGCGCTGGTCCGTGCGCTGACCGGAATGGAGCCGGACCGGTGGGCCGAGGAGCGGCGCCGCGGGCTGACCATCGACCTGGGGTTCGCCTGGACGACCCTGCCCGGCGGCGAGCGCGTCGCGTTCGTTGACGTGCCCGGGCACGAGCGCTTCGTGCCGAACATGCTGGCCGGCGTAGGCCCGGTGCCCGCGGTGCTGTTCGTGGTGGCGGCCGACGGCGGCTGGATGCCGCAGTCGGCCGAGCACCTGGCCGCCATCGACGCGGTCGGCATCAGGCGCGGCCTGCTCGCGGTCACCCGCTGTGACCTGGCCGATCCCGGTCCGGCGACGCGGCAGGCGCTTGACTGCATGTCCCGTACCAGCCTAGGCGCCGTGGCGGCGGTGCCGGTGAGCGCGGTCACCGGCGCCGGCCTGCCCGAACTGCGGGATGCGCTGGCGCGGCTGCTGGCGGCGCTGCCCGTCCCCGATCCCGCCGCCCCGGTCCGGCTCTGGGTGGACCGGTCGTTCAGCATCCGGGGCAGCGGCACCGTCCTCACCGGCACGCTGCCGGCCGGGACCATCACGACCGGTCAGGAACTGCTGCTCACCCCGTCGCTGCGGCCCGCCAGGATCAGGGGCCTGGAGTCCATGAACGAGCCGGTCACCTCGGCGGCCGGGGTCACGCGCGTCGCCGTCAACCTGCGCGGCATCCCGGCCGGCGTGGCCGCGCGGGGCATGGCGCTGATCGAGGCCGGCCGCTGGACCCTGACCAGGCTGCTGGACGTGCGGCTATCGCTCCGCGGTCCGGAACTGACGCTTGCCGCCCGAGATGACCCTGCACATCGGCTCGGCCCGCACGCAGGCCCGGATCCGGCCCCTTGGCCCCCTCGGGACCTGCTGACTCCTTCTCTTCCGGGGGGACCCATCCCCCCAGACCCCCCTTGGGGAAGGACGACCCCCCGAGCCCCCTCGTGTTCGCTCGGTCGCCCGGCTGACGCTACGCGACGCGCTCCCGCTGCACGTCGGCGACCGGGTGCTGCTCCGCGACCCGGGCAGTGCGGGCATGACGATCCTCGGGGCGACCGTGCTCGACGTCGCCCCGCCCGCGCTCACCCGGCGCGGCACGGCCGCCGCGGCCGGGCGTGAGCTCGCCGCCTGGCCTGATCCTCCCTCGGCCGCCGACCTGCTGCGCCGGCACGGGTTCCTGCGGTCCGGCGCGCTGGCCGCGATGGGCGTTCCCGGCGGCCCCCCGCCGGTGGCGGGAGACTGGCTCGCCGACCCTGACCGCTGGGCCAGCCTGCGCCGTCGGCTGGCCGAAGCGGTCGCCGCTCACGCCGGGCGCGACCCGCTGGCCGTCGGCATGCCGCCCGAGGCCGCCCGCGCCGCGCTCGGCCTGCCCGACCGGGCGCTGGTCGAGGCGCTGGCCCACGGGTATCAGGTCCAGCTCGAAGACGGTTACCTGCGGCCCCGTCCCGGAGCTGCCGGACCCAATGTCCGCGAGTCCGGCGCCATCGCTGCCGCCGCGGGTCGCCGCGGCGGTGCAGGCCGTCCTGGCCGACCTCGCGGCCGCGCCCTTCCTGGCCCCCGAGGCGGGACGGCTGCGGGAGCTGGGGCTCGACCCGCGGGCGATCGCCGCCGCCGCGCGGGCCGGCCTGCTGCTGCGGGTGACCGAGCAGATCGTGCTGGCCCCGGACGCAAAGGCCCAGGCGGCCAGGATCCTCGCCCGGCTGCCGCAGCCGTTCACCACCGCCGAGGCCAGGCAGGCGCTCGGCACCACCCGGCGGGTCGCGATCCCGCTGCTCGAATACCTGGACCGGGCCGGGATCACCCAGCGCCTCCCCGATGACCGCCGCCGCCTGAATCTCCGCCCTTCAGGGCGGGAGAGAAAGTCAACAACCATGACACTGGAGATCCTGCAGGTGCCGGGGTGTCCCGGCGCCGACCTGCTGGCTGCCCGGCTGGACGGCCTGCTGGCGGGCCGCCTCCGGGTCACCCGCCGCGTCGTCACCAGCCAGGCGGACGCCGAACACCTCGGTATGACCGGCTCGCCCACGCTGCTCGCCAACGGCACCGACCCGTTCGGCCGCCCCGGCCAGCTCCCGTCCGTGTCCTGCCGCCTCTACCCCGACGAGCACGGCCGCCCGCCCCGCCCCCTCCGCCGGCCAGCTCCGCGTCGCCCTCGGCCTGTAGGCCCTCGCGTTTACCCGTGAGGCGCGGCGGAATGCCGTCAGCCACGAGCATCGCATTCTCGGACAGAACCGAGAGCCAGTAGTTCATTCGCTCGGCGTTGGTGGTGTCCCGCCAGTGAGGAAAGAGCCATGCGGCGTCGGCGAGAGGGAGGCGGCCTTCGACCTGGTGGATCTCGAGCGTGAAGGAGACCCCCTGCGGGGGGCACGCGTCGATGCCGCTGACACGATGGAAGCCAGACCGCCTGGCCCGTACATCATGTCCAATGACCGGCGGCCCTGGTAGCTGAAGGCAATGGGCAGCCGCGTCAGGAAACTGAAGTGATCCCGGAGACCGGGGACGAGGGGATGCCCGTCGTGCAGGTGGAAATGCACGTGCTTGCCGAGCCTGCCAAGCGAGCGTATGACGTCGAGCACATGCGGCAAGGCGCTTCCCACCGCGTCCTGGATGTCCGCCACCAGGTCGGGCAGGCGGTAGTCGGCCGGGCCGAGCTTCTTCAGCTCCAGCCGGGATGGCTGGCGCCGAACGTGGCGGTCACCTGCCTCAGGCCGACGTGGCCGACATCGATGCAGCAGCTGACCCGCTCAGCGTCCTGGATCCGCTCCGCCACCTCGACAAACCATCCGCGATCCAGTCCAGCGGCGTACTCGAGGAATACGAGCGGGCCGTCCGGCCGCCCGCACAGGCGCGCATTCAGGTCGTGCAGCCCGGCAAGCAGGCGGTCCGTCTGCGTCCCCATCTCACGCTTATCGTGAACGACCAGGCCGGCGACACGGCCTGCGAAGCGGTCGGCGAATTCCCCCACCAGGGCGCGGTCCCGCGCGTGCAGCACGTTCACGTTGCGGCTCAGGTGCACCATGGGCAGGCGCGCATGGGCGGGCACGAACTGCAGGACATACTCCAGGTCGTCCGGCGTGTCCGCGTACACCTCCGCGGCCACGCCCATCTGGGCGAAGCGGAGCCCGGCCAGCCTGAGCAGCGCATCGTCCCCGTCGACGCGCTGCTGGAACAAGGCGTGCACATAACCGGGCACCACGCCCGAACCTCGTTCGTTACGATCCATGACCCTCATGCCGCCCGTGGCAGCTGCCCGCCGCCATGGCAAAGCCGTCGACAGTGCGTGGCATGGTCCGCCTCAGCCCCTTCAGTTGCGCGCGGGCGCTGTCGTGACGCATGCGGACGTAGTGGACGATGCCCTCCATCTGCTTCTTCCCGTGACTCAGCTCGTGCTGCCGGCAGGCGCTCCGGTAAACCTCGTCGTTGCTGTATCGCCGGCCGGTGGACGGCTGCCCGAAGAGGTGTCCGACTCCAGGTAGGCTGCCCGCCGGACCCGGTTCCACAGGCCATCCTCAGAACGCGGCCCGATCCGCGCGTAAATGCCCTGGGGATTGAACTCGGTATCGAGCATGTGCTCCAGATAATCCAGATAATACTGCCGGTAGTCGTGGTTGCGGAGCAGGTTCCGCACCAGCGGGATCTTCGGCTTGTGACCGTTCGTCTTTCCCGGCCAGTCCAGGATATCGGCGTACTGCCACTGGGTGCCGGAGTAATCGATCCCCAGGCAGTTGTCGTAGTCCCACGGTATGAAGTGGAAGTAAGGATCGCTGACGAAATCAGTCGCCGCTCCCCGGCGTCCCGAGTTGTAGAGGTAGTAATTAGACCCGGACGCATAATAGTTGTCCCAGCTCCCGAGCAGCATGTTGATGGCCGCCCACCTCAGGAAGGCAGTGACGTTCATGATGCCGTCCACCGACTCGCGGAAGGCGTCCGTATCGAAGCGTCCCCGCCGCCGGGCAACCCGATGCCGTTGATCGTCCTGATGAAGCAGGCCAGGTCGTCGTAGGTGCCAGCCTCGGGGTTATTCTTATTGGTCTGGAGGCGGTAGGTGCGCTCGGCGGAACCGGGGATGAAATACTGACGTCCCGAGTCATCCCCGTCGCGCCCGGTCCGGTGTTCCAGATGCGCACCACCGATGTCGCGGTAGCCGGTCTTGTAAAGGTTTCCCCGGTAAGTTCTTGCCGAAGTGATCTCTCAGGAATTTCTTGTCGACATGCTCGATGACCGAGAAGAGGCCCCGGTAGGTATTGGCGAAGGCCAGCTTCGCGTATGTGTGCCGTGGGGCGGGAATACCGGCGATGCCGAATAGCCGCCAGGCCAGCGCTTCACGCATCTGAGACGGATCATTGTACATAGCCTTGAGATTGATCCGGGTCATTCCAGCCAGCTGGTTGCCGTCGGCCGGATCGAGGATTATCCGCCAGGACCGCTTTGGTGCGCGCAGCGTGCGGTTTCCGCTGTTTTTCAGCGCGAAGGCCATGCTGCTGAACAGGACACCTCCGCTACCCGGGGCCGGAACACGCCGGCGGTCGCCCGGATCGGTATGCCACACGTCGAGCCTGGCCCCGTGGGCGGGCTTCACCGGCTCTGTCATGACACCGCGTCCCGGGCGGAACCCGGCGACATGGAACATGTACATGTCCGCGCCGAAGAACTCCGGCTTCCCCAGCGACGCGTCATCATGGCGCCTGGCGCGCAGGTCCGACACCACCGCCCGCCCCTTGACGATCTCCCCGAACCGATCCCTGCCGACAGCCGTATCCATGCTTGCCCCCGTGTCTACTCTTCCTCTCAGAGCAGACGGCCGGGCAGTTGATACACAGCGACGGATCAGAGGCTGCGGAACTCGGGGGAGCGGCGCAGGGCGTCGGCCACGCGGCGGGCGGTGCCGAAGGTATTGACGAGGCGGACGAAGACAAAGCCGCCGCCGTGGACGCGGAAGACCGAAGCACCTGGCTGGTCGGCGATGGAGACGCTGGCGGACAAGAGCGAGTTCTTCCGTACCGTAACCCGGCGGCCGCTGTTGCTCTCCACCTGGTAGCCAGGGCCTAGCCTGCGGCTGAGTACGGAGACGACCTCGCCAGGCGTCACGTTCTTGCGTGGCACCCGTACCTTCGGCATGACCAAAGGGTAGTGCCACCGGCTGGAAAATGCTGAATGCGCGGATACGGCGGGGCCGTCAGGCGGAGAGCCACGCGGCGGTGTCGGGCGGCAGGCGGCCGGCGGTGACGGGCCCGCTGGCGAGCAGGACCTCGCGGTGGGCGGGCAGCGCAGCCGGAGCCGTGCCGAGGTTGGCCGCGAGAACGAATCCAGGTTCCCGGGCGAAGCAGAGCAGCCCGGCGTCGGCCGGCAGGCCGAGCCAGCGCAGCGCGCCGCGGCCCAGCGCGGGGTGGTCCCGGCGCAGCCGGAGCGCCGCGCGGTACAGGTTCAGGAAGGAGTGCTCGTCAGCAAGCTGGGACTTGACGCTGTACCGTCCCCAGTCCGGAGGCTGCGGCAGCCAGGGTGCGGCTGGGCTCGCGCCATCATCCGTTCGGGGGGTGCCAGCCCCGGAGGATGGCCCCCCGGACCCCCCCGAGAAGCCAAAGCCTGTGCCGGCGGGGGCCCAGGGGATGGGCACGCGGCAGCCGTCGCGGCCGGGATACTCGCCCTTGGTGCGGCGGAACCTGGGATCCTGGCGCGCGTCGTCCGGGATCGCGGTGACCTCGGGCAGGCCCAGTTCCTCCCCCTGGTAGATGTAGGCCGACCCGGGCAGGGCGAGCAGGACCAGGGCGGCCGCCCGGGCGCGCCGGGCGCCGGTCTCGGTGTTGCGGTCACCGAGGGCGATGAGCCGGCCGACGGTTTGCGGCGTGAACCCCTCGTCCAGCCGGTAGCGGCTCGCCGGGCGGGCCACGTCGTGGTTACCGATCACCCACGGGGCGCGGGACCCGCCGGTCAGGGCCAGCGCCGAGTCGATCGCGGCGCGGAACTCGGCCGCCTGCCAGCCCGCCAGGATCAGCTGGAAGTTGAAGACCTGCGGCAAGCCGCCGGGATCGAGGTAGGGCTTCAGGGTCTCCGGCACGTCGTACCAGACCTCGCCGACGGCCGTCCGCGCTCCCGGGAAGCCGCCGGGTGGATAGGTGTCCAGGATGGCCCGCCAGGACCGGTAGAGCAGCTGCAGTTCCGGCCGGTGCCGGTACGGGGAGGGTGCGTTCAGCGGGCGCGGGCCCACGATGTCGGGCAGGTCCGGATCCTTGAACACGCCGTGGGCCACGTCCACCCGCAGGCCGGCCACGCCGCGGTCCAGCCAGAACCTGATCACGTCCTCGAACAGGGCGGGAATGTCTGGGTTACGCCAGTCCCAGTCGGGCTGGCTGGTGTCGAACAGGTGCAGGTACCACTGCCCGGCCCCGGTCCGGCCGTCGTCTTCGGTCACCCGGGTCCAGGCGGAGCCACCGAACTGTGATTTCCAGTTGTTCGGCGGCTGCTCACCGCCGGGGCTGCGTCCGTCGCGGAAGATGAACCTGGCTCGCTCCGGGCTCCCGGGCGCCGCGGCCAGCGCGGCGCGGAACAGCGGATGGGCGCTGGAGCAGTGGTTCGGCACCAGGTCGACGATGACCCGGATCTGGTGCGCGGCGGCGTCCTTGACCAGCCCGTCGAAGTCCGCCATGGTCCCGAGCAGCGGATCCACCGCGCAGTAGTCGCTGACGTCGTATCCGCCGTCGGCCAGCGGCGACGGGTAGAAGGGAGTCAGCCAGAACGGCGTCCACGCCGAGGTCGGCCAGGTACTCCAGCCGGGACCGAAGGCCCGGCAGGTCACCTACGCCGTCGCCGTCCGCGTCGGCGAAGCTGCGCGGGTACACCTGGTAAACGACCGCATCCTCCCACCACACGTGCCCGCCGTCGCTCACGCGCCTCCCTCGTCTCCGACGTAATGGCCCGGAGTCCAGCCTACGATGCCCTGTTATTCTCGCGGTGCCATCGCCACGATGGCATATCCTGTTCCGGTCCGGGCGATGACGGAAGACCGAGTAACCACGAGGATCCCGCTGCTCAGAGAGCTGCCGGCAGCATCAACGACCACCGCGACGTGCTGGCCGTGCTCCGGCACGGGCTGGCCGGCATGACAGCCGCGCTGCGGGCCGAGGCACAGCCGGCCGTCGACCTGCTGGGGATCACGATCCCCGAGGTCCCGGCGGAGATCCCGGTGATCCACTTCCGCGAGGCGCTCAAGGTCGGCGGCGCGCTGCCCGACGAGCCCGACCTCGCGCCCGCCCACGAGCGGGCCATCGGCCGGTGGGCCGCCGAGACCCACGGCAGCGATTTCATCGCCGTTCGCGATCGGGCTGGAGCGCTGGACCAGCCGCCTGACCCAGGCCGAGAACATCCGAGAGGTGACGCTGTTCCCCAGGGACCTGCACCGCCTGACGCCTTAGGTCCGGATGGCGGCCGGCCCCGGCGCGGTGGCGGCAGTAGAGTCGACGCGGAGGCGTCTGGGTACCTGGTGGGCCCCCCGGTCTTCAAAACCGGTGAGCGCTGCGCTGCGGCGCTGGCGGGTTCGATTCCCGTCCGTCTCCGCTGACATGCCCTGGGTACCGCGTTAGCGCGCCAGCTCCACCGCCAGGCCGAGGCGCTTGGCCAGCAGGGCCGCCCGCTCCACATCCTGAGCGCTGAACGCGCCTGGGGCGCGGGTGAAGCGGACGTGGTGCAGCGACCCGCCGAGGGGCAGGCCGTCCTCGCGCACCAGCCTGATCCGCTTGCCGCCCGGCCAGGTCAGCTCGGCGGTGTCGTCGTCGACGGCTTCGAGCCGGCCGTCCAGGGCTTCGGTGAACAGGCGCGTCGCGCCGGCCAGGTCGCCGACATGGTGCTCGATCAGGTCGAACGAGGTCGGCGGACCGGGCTCGGGAAGCTCTCCCGGCGGCGTGTCCGCGGGCGGGGAACCGGCCTGCTGGGCGACCTGGATGACGATGCCGTGGGCGCTGCGGGGGTGCAGGAACGCCTCCTGCCAGTTCGGGTTGGCCAGGTTCACCTGAACCGGCTCGATGCCGAGCGCCCGGATCCTGGCCAGGGTGGCATGGATGTCGGTGACGATGAAGTTGTAGTGGTGCGGCCCGGCGCCGAGGGCGGCCAGGAAGCGCTCAAGGAACGCCGCGTCGGGGCCGCCCGTCGGGGTCAGCAGCTCGATCTTCGGCCCGGCGGCGAACTCCAGCTGGCCCCACCAGTACCCGGGGGAGTCGAGACCGTAGACCCAGGTACCGCCCAGAACGCCGCCGAACAGCTCCCAGCCGTCGGTCAGGTTCGGCGTGCCGATGGCGAGGTGATCGAGGACGGCGGTCATGGGACCTCACGATGTGATCAGGAGCGTTCCTGGCCGGACGCCGGGTGATCTTGCGGACATCACGAAGTTACCGCCCGCGGACAGCTCATGCGGCATCGGTCGGTGCGGCCCGGCGCGTCCACTGGTGCTCCGTTTTAAGAGGCCAGCCGGCCGCGCAGGCCGATAAGGGCAAGGGCCAGGCCCACCAGCGCGATCACCGGGCCGGCCACGGCCCAGAAGGTGACGCCGGACATGGCGCTTCCGCCGAGGATGCCGACGCCCTGCAGCGTGAAAATGACCCCGGCCAGCATGAGGACGAACCCGATGCCGATGAGCACGATCCGCCTCATGAAGATGCCTCTTTCCCGCGCCGCTGGACGTGGCCCGTCTTCCTGCCATCATCCCTGGAACGGCCCGGCCACGATCAAGGTTCAAAAGGTAAGGGCCTGGCCGTGACCCGCAGGCCACGGCCAGGCGGTCAGCCGGGCTTCCTCCGGCAGGTCAGGGGGGACGGACCTGCGGCGTTGCTCGCGGCTGAGCCAACAGGCGCAGGAGGGCCTGGCGTCGCATGCCAACCTCCCCTGGCCGTAGGTAGCCGGGCTACTCACCCGTTAACCACTACGTACCGAACGGCCTGGCGGTTCAGCCTCTGTTCCGGCGTCCTGCTCATACCGCTGTTCCCGCTGACAAGGACGGCTCTGCCGCCAGTGCCCGCCGAGCGAGGACCGCCTTACGCCGGAAATGGCGCATTAACCGGCAGTCAAGACCCGACAGGAGCAATTAATAATTTACCAGCGCAAGTATCATTTGCGTTCATCCGGTGTCCGGGTCCGAATGTCCTGAGCAGTCGTTAGTTTCGCGTGTCTAAAATCAGGACCCTCCTTGGTACTGGTGCAATGGGGGCTGGTAGTCCTAGGTTTGCACCAGGAATACGTCCTGCTCGTCAGGGGAGGAGATCGTATGGCAGAGATCACCGTCACCGTCGACGGCGTGAAGTATGCGGATCACGTCGAGCCTCGGATGTTGCTTGTCCACTACCTAAGGGAAGTCGTGGGCAAGACGGGGACTCCCATCGGATGCGACACGTCAAATTGCGGCGCATGCACGGTGCTGCTAGATGGACAGTCAGTCAAGAGCTGTTCCGTCCTGGCCGTCCAGGCGGACGGCGCGGAAATCACCACGATTCAGGGCATGGCGAACGGTGGTCTGCATCCGCTCCAGCGCGCTTTCCACGAGGAGCACGCGCTGCAGTGCGGGTACTGCACACCGGGGATGATCATGGCGGCGTCTGACCTGCTCAGGGAGAATCCGCACCCCAGCGACGAGGAGATCCGCGAGGGTCTCGAAGGCAACCTCTGCCGCTGTACCGGCTATGAGAACATCGTCCGCGCCGTTCGGCGCGCCGCGCAGGCGGGAGTGAGCGAATGACCGCGCAGACCGAGACTCCTGAGGCCGACGGCCGCCGAACTCGGCAAGGCCCGCCTGCGCAAGGAAGACGAGCGCCTCATCACCGGCCAGACCAACTGGACCGACAACATCACCCTGCCCGGGATGCTGCATATCGCCTTCCTCCGCAGCCCGTACGCGCACGCCCGGATCACCGCGGTGGACGTCAGCGCGGCCCGCAGCGAGCCGGGCGTGATCGCCGCCTACTCCGGCGCGGACTTCGCCGCCGAGCAGGGCAGCCTGCCGCTGCGCCTGGCCGGTCACCCCGGACATCGTGATCCCGGCGCACCCGCCGATGGCGGTGGACGAGGTGCGCTACGTCGGCGAGGCGGTGGCCTGCGTCGTGGCCCGCGACCGCTACGCCGCGGCCGACGCCCTGGCCGCCATCGAGGTCGACTACGAGCAGCTTCCGCCGGTGCTCGATATCAGGACGGCCCTGGACGAGGCCTCGCCCAAGGTCCACGAGGCGGGCAACAAGAGCTTCGAGTGGCCTTCGGCCAAGGTGACATCGAGGCGGCCTTCCGCGACGCGCCCGATCGTGATCGAGCGCACCTACCGGCAGCAGCGGCTGATCCCGGCCGCGATGGAGCCGCGCGCGGTGGTCTGCTCGAGCGTCGGCGGGGAGTTCACGCTCTGGTCGGCGACCCAGATCCCGCACGTGCTCCGGGTCATGCTGGCCCTGGTCACCGGCATCCCGGAGCAGAACATCCGGGTCATCGCGCCGGACGTCGGCGGCGGGTTCGGATCCAAGCTGCAGGTCACGGCCGAAGAGGTGCTGGCCGTGCTGATCGCCCGCAAGCTGGGCCGCCCGGTCAAGTGGACCGAGTCCCGCAGCGAGGGCAACATGACCGTGCACCATGGCCGCGACCAGTGGCAGCGGATCAGGATCGCGGCCGACAGCGACGGCAGGCTCCGCGGCTTCGACGTGGACCTGCTCGCCGACATGGGCGCATACCTCATGCTGCTCACCCCGGGTGTCCCGCTGCTGGGCGCCTTCATGTTCCCGGCCATCTACAAGATGGACGCTTACGCGTTCAAGCTGCGTCGGGGTCTTCACCACCAAGATGCCGACCGACGCCTACCGGGGCGCGGGCCGTCCCGAGGCTACGTTCGCCATCGAGCGGATGATGGACGAACTCGCCGCGCATCTGGGCATCGACCCGCTGGCGGTGCGGGAGCGGAACTGGATCAAGCACGAGGAATTCCCGTTACACCACCATCGCCGCACTGACCTATGACTCGGGCAACTACGAGGCGGCCACGGCCAAGGCCAAGGAGCTGTTCGGCTACGACGCGCTCCGCAAGGAGCAGGAGCAGCGGCGGGCCAGCAATGACCCTGTGCAGCTGGGTATCGGCATCTCCACCTTCACCGAGATGTGCGGGCTAGCCCCGTCCCGGGTGCTCGGCTCGCTCGCGTATCGCCGCCGGCGGCTGGGAGCAGGCGTCGATCAGGATGCTGCCCACCGGCAAGGTCGAGGTCGTCACCGGATCCAGCGCGCACGGCCAGGGGCACGAGACGGCGTGGAGCCAGATCGTCGCCGACCAGCTCGGCGTGCCGTTCGAGGACATCCGGGTCCTGCACGGCGACACCCAGATCTCGCCCAAGGGCATGGACACCTACGGATCCCGGTCGCTGGCGGTGGGCGGGATGGCCCTGGTCTCGGCCTGCGACAAGGTGGTCGAGAAGGCCAAGGTGATCGCCGCGGGCATGCTCGAGGCCTCGGCCGACGACCTGGAGTGGACGCCGGGGCGGTTCGCGGTCCGCGGCGACCCGGACAAGGGCGTCACGATCGCCGAGATCGCGCTGACCACCTTCGCCGCGCACAACCTGCCCGACGGCGTCGAGCCGAGCATCGACGCCGAGGCCACCTACGACCCGGACAACTTCTCCTTCCCGCACGGCACCCACCTGTGCGCGACCGAGGTCGACACCGAGACCGGCTTCGTCAAGATCCGCTCGTACGTGTGCCGTCGACGACATCGGCGCGGTGGTCAACCCGCTCATCGTCGAGGGCCAGGTGCACGGCGGTCTCGCCCAGGGCATCGCGCAGGCCCTGTACGAGGAGGCGGTCTACGACGACGACGGCAACCTGGTCACCTCCACGCTGGCGGACTACCTGGTCCCGTCGGCGGCCGACCTGCCGTCGTATGTCACCGGCCGGACCGAGAGCCGGGCGGCCAACCGGCTCGGCGTCAAGGGCGTCGGCGAGGCGGGCACGATCGCCTCGACTCCCGCGGTCGTCAACGCGATCGTCGACGCGCTGCGGCCGCTCGGCATCAACGACGTCCCCATGCCCTGCACTCCCGAACGGGTCTGGCGGGCCATCCAGACCGCCCAGAGCAACGCGCAGCAGACCGGAGGCATGGCATGATCCCGGCAAAGTTCGACTACGTCCGTCCCGGCTCGCTGGACGAGGCGGTAACCGCCCTGGCCGGCGGCGGCGACGACGCGAAGGTCATCGCGGGCGGGCAGAGCCTGCTCCCGCTGCTGCGGCTGCGGCTGGCCTACCCAGAGTTGCTCGTCGACGTGGGCGGCCTGGCCGAGCTGCGTGGCGTCTCCGACGCGGGAGACTCGCTGGTGATCGGCGCCCGGACCACGCACTACCAGCTGGTCCGCGACCCGCTGGTCGCCGAGCACTGCGGGCTGCTGGCGCAGGCCGCCGCCACGGTGGCCGACCCCGCGGTCCGGCACCGCGGCACGCTCGGCGGCGCGCTCGTGCACGCCGACCCGGCCGGTGACCTGCCCGCGGTCGCCCTGGCCCTGGACGCCACCATGGTGGCCCGGGGCCCCCGGGGCGAACGGGAGATCGCCGCGGCGGACTTCTTCGTCGACTACCTGACCTCCAGCCTGGAGCCGGACGAGATCCTGACCGCGGTCCGGGTACCCAAGCTCGGCTCCGGGTGGGGCTACCGGTACGAGAAGTTTCACCGGACCGCGCAGGCGTGGGCGACCGTCGGGGTGGCCGCGCTGGTCCGGCGGTCCAACGGGTCCGTCGCCGAGGCCAGGATCGGGCTCACCAACATGGGTCCGACTCCGCTGCGCGCCACGGCCGCGGAAAGCGCCGCGGCCGGGGCCGACGCCAGCCGGGACGCGCTGCGGGCCGCGGCGGCCAGCGCGGACGAGGGCACGAACCCGCCGGGCGACCTGCACGGCGCACCCGACTACCGGCGGCACCTGGCCCGCGTGCTGACCGGACGGGCGCTGGCCACGGCGGCGGGAGCCTGACCCTGGACCATGACTGACCTAGGGACAAGCGGACCGGCCAGGGGCCGGTCCGCTTGTCAGCTATCCCTGATGTAACTGGCTCCGGGCGCTGGCCGGCCGGGACGAGGTGAGCGACGCGAACACGACCGTGGAACTGAGGTAATGGCCGGTGACATAGTCGAAAGCGCCGCCGCAGGTTATCAGGCGCAGCGCGGCGAAGTCGGTCGCTCCGTAAATGGCATTCGCCGGGAATCTGGATTTTGCGTACTCCCGGACGCCCGTGACGCGGAATATGGCCGTGATCCCGTCGGCGAGCGTCACGTTGATGGTGTCGCCCGGGCGGAGGGCACCGAGGCGGAAGAAGACGGCGGGGCCTTGATAACTGTCGACGTGACCTTCGATGACCGATGACCCGATCTGACCGGGCGTCGCCGAGTATTTGTACCACGCCGCACTGCCGGCACTCGTCCGGATGGAAGGCACCTGGATCGTGCCATCGGAGTTGAGTCCCAGGCGCAGCAGTTTCGAGTCCACGCCGATGGCCGGGATATGCACCGACACCGGCAGTGAGCGCGGCAGCGACGGCCCGTGGGCCGAGGAGCCGAGCCCACCTGCCACCGACGCGGAGGGCTGTGGTGCGTGCACCTGGGCGGCGGCGGCGACACCCAGGGTGGCGGTCCCGGCCGCGATGAGCAGGACCCCGGCGATCCCGGCCATCCGGGCGCGCAGGCTTCGTACCGGCGTAGGCGGCGGGGCGTAGCCCGTCTCCGGCCACGAGACGACCACGCGGAACCCGGCTATGCGCCGCCACGCCGAATCCGGCAAGGCCGTCGTCCTTCCTCAGGATGATCTACTCCGTTAGCCTAATATTCCGATGGTAAACAGGCCATTGCAGTCTGCGCCGGCCGTCGGCCCGGTCTTTATGGCCGCCGGCGTTTTCCGGACCTGCCTGCGACGGCGCGGGCGGCGACCGGATCAGTTACGCATTTTCCTTCCGCTCATGGTTCCTGACGCCGGGACCGGGAAAAACAGTCGTCAACTGCCGGGCGCATAAGGAGGTCCCATGAAGGTGCGCACAACGATCGCGGGGACGGCGCTTCGCGCGAGGCTGACCGCCGTGTGCCTGGGCGCCATGACCCTCGTGGCTCCGGTGGCCGTTTCAGCCTGCAGCGGGTCCACTACGACGCCGAATGTGCCCACTTTCTCGCCGTCAGTGACCATCTCGGGCACGGTGACTGCGCCCGCTTCCGATGGCAACACCCCTTCCTCCGGCGTCACTTCCTCCGGTACGTCCGGTGTGAGCTCGAGTTCCCCCACAGTGACGGTCACCCCCACTGTGACACGAACGGTCACCGCTCCGGCCACCTCGTCAACCAGCGAGGTCCCGACCGCCGCCCCGGTCACCGGCGGCGGGGGCACGGCCGGACTCCAGGACACGCTGCTCCTCGGGCTCGGCGCGGCGGCGATACTGGCCGGCATCGGGAGCGTCGTTTACCGCAGGCGGCTCAGCCGGCACCGCTGACGCTACCCCTATGCGCTTACGCTCGAGGGGAGCGGGCGGAGGGAGAGCCGATGGGCGCGGGCCAGGTGGCCGGTCTCTGGGCGCCGCAGCGGCGGGCACTGACCGCGGGCCTGGTCCTGACGATCACCTTCGTCGCCTCCGAAGCGCTGGCCGTGGTGACGGTGATGCCGGTGGTCGCCCGCGACCTGGGCGGCCTGCGCCTGTACGGCTGGGTGTTCAGCGGGTTCATGCTCGGCAGCGTGGTCGGCATCGTGGCGGCCGGCCGGGAAGCCGACCGGAGGGGTCCGGCGGTGCCGTTCGTGGCCGGGGTGGTGCTGTTCGGCTCCGGGTTGGCCGTGGCGGGCCTGGCACCCTCGATGGGCGTTCTGGTGGCGGGCCGGGTCCTGCAGGGCCTGGGCGCCGGGGCAGTGCCCTCGGTGGCCTACGCCATCATCGGCCGCAGCCTGCCCGAGGCGCTGCGGGCCCGGATGATGGCGGTTTTGTCGACCGCCTGGGTCGCACCCGGGCTGGCCGGGCCGGCGATCAGCGCCGAGGTGGCGCGCCTGTTCGGCTGGCGGTGGGTGTTCCTGGGCCTGCTGCCGGTGGTCGCGGTGGCCGGGTCCATCGCCGTGCCTGCCCTGGTCCGCCTCGGCCCGCCCGCTGCCTCCGAGGCGCAGGAGCACCGGCTGACTGATGGCCTGCGCACGGCCGCCGGGGCGACGATGATCCTGGCCGGCCTCAGCCTCGCGGCCGGGTCCGGCGCGGTTCTGGCCGGGCTCGCGCTGATCGCGGCCGGCGGTGTCGCCGGCCTGCCCGCGCTGCGCCGCCTGGTCCCGCCCGGGACCTTGACCGGACGTCCCGGGTTGCCCGCGACGATCGCCAGCCGGAGCCTGCTGACGTTCGCGTTCTTCGGCGCCGACGCCTACGTGACGCTGGCGGTCACCGCGGTGCGTCACCGCAGCCCGGTGGTGGCCAGCCTCGCCGTCACCGGCACCACGCTGGCCTGGACGGTCGGCGCCTGGGCGCAGGCCCGGCTCAGTGCGACCTGGGAAGGACGCCGCCTGGTGCGCATCGGCCTGGTCATCATCCTGGCCGGCATCGCCGGGATGGTCCTGATGCTGCAGCCGGCCGTGCCGGTGGCCGAGGGCCTGGCCGCCTGGACCGTCGCGGGCCTGGGCATGGGGCTGGCGTACGCGCCGCTGTCGCTGATGATGCTGCAGAAGGCGCTGCCCGGGCAGGAGGGGCAGGCCTCGGCGTCGCTGAACCTGGCCGACGTGCTCGGGACCGCGATCGGCATCGGCGTAGGCGGCGCGGCCGTCGCGGCCGCCGCGGGCAGCAACCTTCGCCTGGGCATTACCGTCGCGTTCGCCGCCGCGGCGGCGGTCGCCCTGGTGGCGCTGGTCTTCACCGGCCGGCTGCCTGCGGGCACCAGTTCAGCCCCGCCCGTGGCCGAACAGGTGGCCGTGCGAGCACCGGACTGAGCAGGCCGGACCCGCCAAGCCGGGGTGAAACGCCGGCTAGCCTCGGCTCACCTGGCATTCTCGGTAAAGACTTGCAGGTAGCCAAGCTTCTGGCCGGACGCGTTGGGATGGTAGGACGAGCTGATCGCCAGGATGTCCACCGAATGCAGCCAGCTGCCCGAGTCGCATATCTCGTGTCCGGCGAACTGGCCGCGGACATCGGCGAACGTGTCGCCGTTGACCTGCGCGGCCGTGGCCAGGGCGCTGTCCAGGGCGTTGGCGCCTGCGTTGAGCGCTTTCCGGTCGTTGGTGCTCAGCCCGATGCAGGTGCTCGACTTGGACAGGTCGTAAAGGTCGGGGTAGCCGAGCAGCACGATCGTGGCCCCGGGCGCGTGCGCCCGGATGGCCTGCAGGGTGGCATTGAGCCTGGCGGGCAGCTGGCTGGTGACGAAGGCCTCGGCCACCGAGACGGCGTTCAGGCAGGAACTGGTCGACCCGAGTATGCAGGTCTCCATGACGCTGGAGAAGCCCGCGTCGTTACCGCCGATCGTGATGCTGACCAGCGTGGTGCTCGCGCTCAGCGCCGACACCTGGCTGCTGAGCACATCGGAAGTCGTCGCGCCGGCACAGGCCACCGAGACGAACGAGACGGGAGACTCAGCGGCGGCCCACTGCTCCGGATAGGCCCTCGTGCTGCGGTCGCAGCTGCCGCTGGACGAGATGTAATCCCCGGCGCCGAGACCGGAGGTGTAGGAGTCACCGAGCGCCACGTAGCTGACCGAGGATGCGGCGTCTGCGGCCGGCACTGCGGTTACGGTCGTGGCCAGGCCGAAGGAGGAAGCAACAACTGCCGCGCTGACAATGACACGGGAAATACGCACGAGTCACCCCATAGGGACCTGGATGGGCAATAAAAAACGTGTGCGCACTATCCTTGTACCACGCGTGACAGATGAGATCAATATAGTAATCGGCGTCCCGGTTAACCCATGCTGACCTGCGATCGCGGTCACAACCCCGTGTCGGCGCCCCGGGTTCCCGCTTAATGCGGTGCCCGGATTAGGGGCCTATCTGCAATGGCGAGCGGAACATCGGGCGGATGACGGTTGTTCTTGGGGCATGATCGAGGGGCGGTTTGCTGAGCTGATTACCGGGCAGCGGCAGGGAGTTCTGGTCACCCTCAGAAAAGACGGGTGGCCGCAGCTGTCCAACGTGAACTACGCCTGGTACGACGGGGAGCAGACCATCAAGATCTCCACCACCGACGACCGGGCCAAAACCGCCAACATGCGCCGCGACCCGCGGGTCAGCTTCCACGTCACCACCGGTGACTTCTGGTCCTACGTCGTGGTGGACGGCCGGGCCGAGCTGTCCGCGGTGGCCCGGGAGCCGCATGACGCGGCCGTGGAGGAACTGGTTGACCTGTACCGCACCGTGCAGGGTGACCACCCGGACTGGGACGACTACCGGGCAGCCATGGTCCGCGACCGGCGCCTGGTCGTCCGGCTCCGGGCGGAGCGGGCCTACGGCATGGTTCACCGCGGCTGACCTGAACGCAAGGCATGGTTGCGCCGGGCAAAACCTGGCTTCCACGTTGCTGACAGGAGGCGCCATGAGGCTCAAGAGGGTCTTGTCATCACGCGTAAGCTGGCACGATGCTGCCTGACTCATTCGGGCGGATCGCCACGGATCTGCGCGTATCGCTCACCGACCGGTGCAACCTGCGGTGCGCGTACTGCATGCCGCCGGAGGGGCTGGACTGGCTGCCCGCGCCTGATCAGCTGACCGACCACGAAGTGGTGCGGCTCGTCCGGGTCGGGGTCGAGTTGCTCGGCATCCGCGAGGTCAGGTTCACCGGCGGCGAGCCGCTGCTGCGGCGGGGGCTGGCCGGCATCATCGCCCGCACGGCGGAACTGCGCCCGCGCCCGGAGATCTCGCTGACCACCAACGCCATCGGCCTGGCGCGCAGCGCGGCTGCGCTGCGCAAGGCCGGGCTCGACCGCATCAACGTGTCGCTGGACACGCTGCGCCCGGAGACCTTCCGCAAGCTGGCGCGGCGGGACCGGCTGCCCGACGTGCTCGACGGCCTGGCCGCCGCGGCCGAGGCCGGCCTGCGTCCGGTCAAGGTCAACGCCGTGCTCATGCGGGACCTGAACGACGACGAGGCGGTGCCGCTGCTCAGGTACTGCCTCGACCACGGCTACGAGCTGCGGTTCATCGAGCAGATGCCGCTGGACGCCCAGCATGGCTGGAAGCGGACCGAGATGGTGACGGCGGAGGAGATCCTCGCCGCGCTCGGCCGCGAGTTCACCCTCACCCCCGATGACCCGCGGCAGCGCGGGTCCGCGCCCGCCGAGGCGTTCGGTGTCGACGGCGGCCAGGGCCGGGTCGGCGTCATCGCGTCGGTCACGCGGCCGTTCTGCGGGACCTGCGACCGGGTCCGGCTGACCGCTGACGGCCAGGTGAGGAACTGCCTGTTCGCCCGCACGGAAAGCGACCTGCGCCGCCCGTTGCGGGCCGGGGCGAGCGACGCCGAGCTGGCCGAGGCGTGGCGGCGGGCCGTCGCGGGAAAGCTGCCCGGTCACGGCATCAACGACCCGTCGTTCCTGCAGCCCGACCGCCCGATGTCCGCCATCGGCGGCTAGCGCAGGCCAACCGGTACCATGGGGTGAACTGAACACGCACGGGAGCTCGGGCTGACCGGGCTGAGAGGGTGGCTCCTCGCGCCACCGACCGTCTGAACCTGTCCGGGTAATGCCGGCGTAGGGAGGCTGCCGTGGCCACGACCACCACAGGACACGAGGAACAGGCCTTCGTCACCGTTCCCGGCGACCGCCATTCCGAGGTCGCCCGGACGCTGGCCGAACCGGTGCCGCAGGCGCTGAGCCTGCTCGACCAGTTCGGGCTGTGGGGCAACCTGGGGGTCAGCCTGCTCGGCTTCACCGGCGCGATCTTCGTGCTGCAGCCGGGCGGCGCGGGCACTCCGGAAGTCTCGCTGGCCGCCGCGCTGACCGCGATCGTGGTGGGCACCGTGCTCGGCACCGTGCCGCTCGCGCTGGCCGGGCTGACCGGGGCGCGGACCGGCGCGCCCGCCATGGTGCTGCTGCGTGGGCTATTCGGCGCCCGGCTGTCCTACCTTCCCACCGCGTTGAACATCCTGCAGTGCCTCGGCTGGGGCGTGTTCGAGCTGGTCACGATCGCGACCGCCGCGCACACGGTGGCACCGGGCCTGCCCCGGCGGGGCTATGTGCTGATCGCGGGACTGGCCACCGCGCTGCTCACGATCCGGCCGCTGGGCGCCATCCGGGTGCTGCGCAAGTACGCCACCAGCGCCGTGCTCGTCGTCCTGTGCTACCTGTTCGTGCAGCTCGTCAGGCACCCGCTGCCTGGCTTGACGCACGGCACCTGGTCCGGCTACTGGGCCGCGACCGATACCGTCGTCGCCGTGGCTGTCTCGTTCGCCCCGCTGGCCGCCGACTACACCAGGCACTCCCGCACCCCGCGCGCCGCCTTCGCGGGCACCCTGGCCGGCTACAGCGTCACCCAGGTGCTGTGCTACGTGATCGGGCTGCTCGCACTGGTCACCGTCGCGCACGGTAATCCGGACCACATCTACGGCGCGTTCATCGCGCTGCCGCTCGGCGCGCTCGGCTTCGCCATCCTGGCCGCGCGCGAGCTCGACCAGGCGTTCGCCAACGTCTACTCCACTGCGGTGTCGACCCAGAACCTGCGCCCGCTGTGGGACCGCCGGATCCTGGCCGGCGTGATCGCCGCGCTGACCACGGCCGGCGCGCTGTGGCTCAACATCGCCGACTACGAGAACTTCCTGACCCTGATCGGCTCGATATTCGTGCCCATGTCGGCGGTCCTGATCGCGGACTACTTCGTCATCTCGCGCGGCCACTGGGACCTGTCGGCCGCCGCCCCCTCCCGGTGGCTGATGCTGCTGCCCTGGGCCGCGGGCTTCGTCACCTACCAGCTCATCAACCCCGGCTACGTGTCCTGGTGGGCCTCGGCGTGGACATCGTTCGGCCATGACATCGGCTTCACCCCGGCCAGCTGGATGTCGGCCTCGATCCTGTCCTTCGCCGTCGCCGCGGCGGTCACCCTGCTGACGGGTCCGCCCTTTACCGGCCGTCGCCGGGGCGGTAAGCCGGGCCGTGCGCGTCGTCGCAGTGCTGCTCCTGGCTGACCTGGATCAGCCCGGGCACGGCCGGCAGGCCGGCGTGGTCGACCTGGAGCGTGGCGTGGGTGATGCCATACTCGCGGCTCAGGTAGGCCTCCAGGTCGGCGCGGACCGCGTGGCAGTCCTCACCCGGTGCGACCAGCACGTGCGCGGAGGCGGCGGGCATGCCTGAGGTGATCTCCCAGATGTGCAGGTCGTGGATCTCGGTGACGTACCGGCGGCGGGCCATCGCCGCGCCCACCGCCGCCGGGTCGAGCCCGGCCGGCGCCGCCTCGAGGAAGATCCGCCCGGACTCCCGGATCAGCCCGGCGCCCGCGTGCACCATCAGGACGACGACGACCAGCGTCGCGATCGCGTCGGCCCGGGCGAACCCGGTGAGCAGGATGACCGTTCCCGCCACCGCGGTCGCCGCGAACGCGTACAGGTCGGTGACGATGTGCGAGAACGCCCCGGCGAGGTTGAGGCTCCGCGGGGCGCCGTGGCCGCCGCCCGCCCGCGCGATCAGCAGGGTGGCCGCCACGTTGACCGCGACGCCGGCCAGCGCGACGCAGAGTACCGTGCCGCCGGCCACCGCGGGCGGCGTCACCAGGTGCCGGATCGCGGTGTAGGCCAGCCATGCCGCCAGCAGCACCAGCGTAATGCCGTTGGCCTGCGCGGACATGATCTCGGTGCGCTTGAGGCCGTAGGTGTATCCGCCGCCCGGCGGCCGGGCGGCCAGCCGCCCGGTGACCAGCACGAGCCCGATCGCCGCGGCGTCGGTCAGCATGTGCGCAGCATCGGCGATCAGCGCGAGCGAATCCGCGGCCACCCCCGCGATGACCTCCCCGGCCATGAAGGCGAGGATCAGCGCCAGGGCACCGGACAGCCACCTGGCGTCCGCATTGGCGGCCAGGCCGTGCGCGTGCTGGTCAGTTCCCGCCACGATCTGACGATATCTTCAGCGATCAGGGACGCATAAACCCACCCGAAGGGGCCGGCCCGATTCCGGCTGGATCAGCGGCCAGAACCTGTCCGCCGACGGCGGCCTCCCGCCCGGACCCCGTAGGCTTCTGCGCATGAGCACCATGGAGCAGTGGACGGCCGTGGTCTGCGCGGATCTCGGACTCGACCCCAGTGCCGCCGACCTGCGGGCCGTGCTCGACCTCACCCGCGACGTCGCCCACGGCGTGGCCCGGCCCGCCGCGCCGCTCACCGCCTACCTGGTCGGGGTGGCGGTCGGCCGCGGCCTGACGCTGCCGGAAGCGGCCGGGCGGATCTCGGCACTCGCGGCCAGCTGGGACGGGGATGAGTCCAACGCGCCGAACGGTCCAGGCTGATGCCCTGGTGACAGCCGGTCCGGCCCGGTGTTCACTGCGCCGTCGCGGCCAGGATCCCGCATTTGCGCCATCGCCGCGACGGGTTCGGCGTACCGTCACTGCAGGCCGTGCGGCCCGGTTACCGGACTCTTACAGATCCTGTCATCGCCTCGCGTCCGCCGGCCTGCCTGCCCTAGAACGGTGTCACGGGGCGGACGCAGACGAACGAAGGGTAGTCGATGGCTCCCGAATCCACGCGGGACAGCGAATCCAGGAGCGGCGGCACCGAGCAGGGCCCGCACCCGACCAGGCGCGTGCTGCTGGGGGTCAGCCTGGCCGGGCTGGGCGGAGCGCTGGCCGGCTGCAGTACCGCGGCCGTGCCCTACGACGCCAACGAGGCGGGAGTAGCACCGAACGGCCCCGCGCAGGCCGCCATGCCGAGTTCTGGCGCGATGTCGAGCCCGGGCGCGATGTCGAGCCCGGGCGCGATGCCGACTTCGGATGGCATGCAGGCCACTCCCGGTCCGGCCAGCCCAACGCCGGCCAGCCCAACGCCGGCCAGCCCAACGCCGGCCAGCCCAACGCCGGCCAGCAGCGCCCAGGCCAGCGAGCCGAAGAAGAAGGCCACGCTCACCGGCACCGTGCTCGGCGCCGCCAGCGAGATCCCCGTCGGCGGCGGCAAGATCTACACCGCGGCCAGGGTCGTCGTGACCCAGCCGGCCCGTGGCCAGTACCAGGCCTTCAGCGCGGTATGCACGCACGTGGGCTGCATCATGAGCGCGGTCAGCAACGGGACTATCGACTGCCCCTGCCACGGCAGCCAGTTCAAGATCACCAACGGCGGCGTGATCACCGGGCCGGCCCCGAGCCCGCTGCCGAAGAAGCAGATCAAGATCGTCGACGGCCACGTCGTCCTGCTCTGACCTTCGCCCACTCGAACCTAGGATGGTGGCGTGGGCTCGCTGATGCTGCTTGATACCGCGTCGCTGTACTACCGTGCGTTCTTCGGGGTGCCGGACACCGTCCGGTCCCCGGACGGTACCCCGGTCAACGCGATACGCGGATTGCTCGACATGATCAGCCGGCTGGTCCGGGCCAGGCACCCCACCGGGCTGGTCGCGTGCCTGGACGCGGACTGGCGGCCCGCCTTCCGGGTCGCGGCGATCCCGACATACAAGGCCCACCGGCTGACCGCCGACGGTACGGCGGAGGAGACGCCGCCCGCCTTGGCCGTCCAGGTCCCGGTCATCGAGGAGGTCCTGCGCACCTCCGGGATGGCCGTCGCCGGGCAGCCCGGGTACGAGGCGGACGACGTGATGGCCACACTCGCGGCCCGGTCCTCCGGCCCGGTGGACGTGGTCACCGGTGACCGGGACCTGTTCCAGCTGGTAGATGACGCACGTAGGGTGCGGGTCATCTACACTGTGCGCGGCCTGATGAACATGGGCGTGATCGACGAGGCGGCGGTAACCGCGAAGTATGACATCCCCGGTCGCGCCTACGCCGACTTCGCCGCGCTGCGGGGCGACCCGAGCGACGGGCTGCCCGGCGTCCCGGGCGTGGGGGAGAAGACCGCGGCCGCGCTGATCCGGGCGTTCGGCAGCATCGAGGGGATCACCACCGCGCTGGACGCGGGCCACGGCGGGTTCCCGCGAGGCAGCCGGGACAAACTCGAGAAGGCCCGGGACTACCTGGACGTTTCCCTGTCCGTGGTCAAGGTCATCGAAGATATCCCGCTGCCGGAAATCGACGGGAAATTGCCGGTGGTGCCGGCCGACGCCGGGCGGCTGAAGGAACTCGGCGAACGGTGGGGGCTCGGATCCTCGCTGGGCCGGTTCGTCACCGCCGTTTCGCAGGCCTAGCATCGATCGTGTGACGACAGACGAACTGTACCCCGCGGGCCGGCTCGACCAGGTACGCGAGGCGGCCGGCGCGGCCGGGCTCGACGCCGTGCTGCTGACCCCGGGCCCGGACCTCAGGTATGTCATCGGCTACGACGCCAAGCAGCTCGAGCGGCTGACCTGCCTGGCCGTCCCGGCCCAAGGCGACCCGGCGCTGTTCGTGCCGCGGCTGGAACTGGCCGCGGCGCAGGCCTCGCCGGTCGGCCCGCTCAGCCTGGAGATGGTCCCCTGGGAGGAGACCGACGACCCGTTCGCGCTGGTCGCGGCCAGGCTCGGGCACGTCTCGGCGGTCGGTCTATCCGACCGGATGTGGGCGCTGTCGGTGCTGAAGTTCCGCGACGCGCTGCCTGGCACGCGCCTGGCGTTGGCCGGCGGCGCGCTGCGCACGCTGCGGATCAGGAAGACCCCGGCCGAGGTCGCGGCCCTCCGGGAGGCCGGCGCCGCCATCGACCGGGTGCACGCGTGCGTCCCCGGCTGGCTGCGGCCGGGGCTGACCGAACGGGCCGTGGGTTCGCTGATCACCGAGGCGATCCTCGCCGAAGGGCACGCCACCGTGGACTTCGTGATCGTCGGTTCCGGGCCGAACGCCGCGAGCCCGCACCACGAGGTCTCGGATCGCGTCCTGTCCGCCGGAGACGTCGTGGTGGTCGACATCGGCGGCACCATGCCCTCCGGGTACTGCTCGGACAGCACCCGCACCTATGCCCTCGGTGAGCCACCGCCCGAGTTCACCGGTTATTTCAAGGTCCTGTATGACGCCCAGGCGGCGGCCTGCGCCGCGGTGCGGCCCGGCGTGACCGCGGAGTCGGTCGACGCGGCCGCCCGCGAGCCGATCACCCGGGCCGGCTACGGGGAGGACTTCTTCCACCGGACCGGCCACGGCATCGGACTCGAGGCACACGAGGACCCGTACATCGTGGCCGGCAACCGCGAGCCGCTCGAGCCGGGCATGGCGTTCTCGGTGGAGCCGGGCATCTACCCCGGGCCGCACGGCGCGCGGATCGAGGACATCGTGGTCTGTACCGAGGACGGCTTCGAGCGGCTGAACCACACGCCACGGGAGCTCGTGATCGTCGGCTAAAGGGTTAGCGCTCCGAGGACCCGCCGGGCGGGTCGGTCCGGTCCTGGTTCTCGGCCAGGAAGCGCTCGAACTGGGCGGCCAGCTCGTCGGCGGTGGGCATGGCCTCGCCGTCGGCGAGCAGGCCGGACGCCGCGTCTGCGGCGGCTTGCTCGTTCTCGGCCGCGGTGTCGTACTGCTGCTCCAGCGCGCGGACCAGTTCCGCGACCTCCGCCGACTCCTCGACCTGCCGCTCGATCGCCTCGTTGGTGCGGTCGGCGGCCTTGCGGAGCTCGGCGGCGGGCAGGTCGAGCCCGGTCGAAGTGGCTACCGAGCCGAGCAGGGCCAGCGCGGCCGGGGGATAGACGGCCTGGGCCAGGTAGTGCGGCACCTGCACGGCGAAGCCGAGCGCGTCCCGGTCCGCCGCGCCGAAGCGCAGCTCGAGCAGCGCGGGCGCGCTGCCCGGCACCTGGATACGGCTGTGCAGCCGCTGATGGCCGGCCAGCAGTTCCTCGCGGGTGGCGTGCGCGATCACCCCGAGCGGCCGGGTGTGCGGCATCCCGGCCGGGATGCCCAGGAAGCTGATCGCCGGACCGGTGTCGAGCCGGGTCGCGATGGCCAGCACGGCCTTGCTGAACAGGTCCCACTCGTGGTCGGGCTCCGGCCCCGTCAGCAGCAGGAACGGGCGCTCGCCCTGGTCGTGCAGCAGGTGCAGGGCCAGCTCCGGAGGCTCGTAGCTCTCCCAGCGGCTGTTGTCGTAGGTCATCAGCGGGCGCCGCGACCGGTAGTCGATCAGCCGGTCGGTGTCGAACCGCGCCACGGTCTCGTGCGAGAAGGTCCGCAGCAGGTGCTCGGCGAGCAGGCGGCCCGCGGTGCCCGCATCGATGAAGCCCTCGAGGTAGTGCAACATCGGTGCGCCCGCGATGTCGGGCGTGGCCGGACCGAGCTCGTAGAGTTCCTCCGGATTCCGCTGCATCCCTACAGTTTCCCACGGTCCGCGCACTGCTGCGGCCTGGGCACCGGGATGGTGCCCAGGCCGCCGCCTGGACTGGGTGCTTGCCGCCTGGACCGATTACTCGGCCAGGGCCTTACTCGGCCAGCGCCGCCGTAGCCTTCGGGTGGCCGATGGAAAGGCCGCTACTCGGGTCGAAGAACTGCAGGTTGCGCGTGTCGACGCTGAGCTCGATCGGCTGCCCGGGCTTGGCCTGGCTACGTGCGGAAACGCGGGCCATCCAGAGCGACTTGCCGCCGGCCAGCGCGGCCGCCGCCTCTTCCGCATCATCGCCGGTGTCGGCCGCCTTGGTGAGGCTCGCGTGCTCGACCGGTGGCGCGTCGATCGTGAAGATCACGTGGATCTCGGTGCCGAGCTCCTCGGTGACGCCGGTAGTGACGCGCATGGTCCCCCACTGGGCGTCGCCCAAGCTGGCATCCTCGAAGTCAGAGGGCCGGATGCCGAGGATGACCTTCTTGCCGATGTAGTCCGAGAGTCCGTGCTTGGCTTCCATCACGGCGGGCGGCACCGCGAGCTTGTAACCGGCGAATGTGACCGCCGGGCCGCCGTCACGGACCAGCTCCGCGGTGACGAAGTTCATCGCGGGCGAGCCGATAAAGCCGGCCACGAACAGGTTCACCGGCGATTCGAAGAGATACTGCGGCGTGTCCACCTGCTGCAGCTGCCCGTCCCGCAGAACACAGACACGGTGGCCGAGCGTCATGGCCTCGACCTGGTTGTGCGTCACGTAGACGGTGGTCACGCCGAGCCGCTCGTGCAGCTGCTTGAGCGAGCCCCGCATGGACACGCGCAGCTTGGCGTCCAGGTTGGACAGCGGCTCGTCCATCAGGAAGGCCTGCGGCTCGCGGACGATGGCCCGGCCCATCGCGACCCGCTGCCGCTGGCCGCCGGATAGCGCGGCCGGCTTGCGCTTGAGGTACTGCTCGAGGCCCAGCATCTGGGCGGCTTCGTCCACCCGCCGCTTGATCTCTTCCTTGGGCGTCTTCCTCAGCTGCAGGCCGAACGCGAGGTTCTGCTCGACCGTCATATGCGGGTAGAGCGCGTAGTTCTGGAACACCATCGCGATGTCCCTGTCCTTCGGCGGCAGGTCGTTGACCACCCGGTCGCCGATCTGGATGGTGCCCCCGGTGATCTCCTCTAGCCCGGCGATGGACCGCAGCGCGGTGGACTTACCGCACCCGGAGGGACCGACGAATACCATGAACTCGCCGTCTTTGACGTCAAGGCTCAAGTCGTTAACGGCCTTGACACCGCCTGCGTACGCTTTTTCCACGTGATCCAGGATGATCTGTGCCATGGCGGCAGCGTAACTTCGGCGTGATCTGCTGATAAGTACGCGACGGCCGATGTTACATTAGCGTAAACGTCGTGATCATTTCGTTATATTGTGATGAAGTCGCAGCCTGGGACGGTTGGCGCTAACGTGACCACGTGGAAGAGATCGACCGTAAGATCGTGTGGCTGCTGACCCGCAACGGCCGGATGAGCTTCACCGAGCTGGCCAGGCAGGCTGGCCTGTCCGTGTCGGCGGTACACCAGCGCGTGCGCAGGCTCGAGCAGGACGGCGTGATCAAGGGCTACGTCGCGGTGTTCGACCCGGACGACGTGGGCCTGCCGCTGACGGCCTTCGTGTCCATCAAGCCGTTCGACGCCGCCGCCCCGGATGACCTGCCGGAGCGCCTCGAGCACCTGGCGGCGATCGAGGCCTGCCACAGCGTCGCGGGCGACGAGAACTACATCCTCAAGGTGCGGGTGACCTCGCCTGTCGCGCTGGAAGACCTGCTGCAGCAGATCCGCACCATCGGCAGCGTTTCCACCCGCACCACCGTCGTGCTGAGCACCCCCTACGAGAACCGCCCGCCGGACATCCCCTCCGCCGGTCCCTGAGTCCGCCAGTGAGTGAATCCGCCAGTGAGTCCGCCAGCCAGCGCATGTGACATCCGCCCCGAAGAGAATCAGGGCGTTGTTACATGCCTTGAATCCGGCGGAGTGCGGAGGCCGTCGAGCATTACGGAGAGGAGCATGTCGGCCCGTTCCGGTGCCTTCTCCGTGCTCACCGTCACGCCGTGTACCAGACGCATCACATCGGTGGCGTCCACGTCCGGCCGGATGACGCCAGCCTGCTGCGCGTTCGCCAGCAGCCGCTCGGTGGTATGGCGCATCGCCATCCAGCAGGACGAGATCAGCTCGGACTCGATGCCGACCGCCTCGATCAGCGCGTGCGACAGGCCGCGCTTGCTCACCAGGTAACCGGCCAGGGAGCGCATCCAGGCGCTGAAGGCCTGCTCGGGTGGCGCCTTCTCGACCAGGGCATCCCCTTCCCCGCAGACCGCGCCCACCTGGCTGCGGAAAACGGCCGCCTGCAGGTCGAGCCGGGTGGGGAAGTGCCGGTAGAGGGTGCCAATGCCCACCCCGGCGCGCCGGGCGATGTCCTCGAGCGGCGCGTCGGCCCCCCGCTCCGCGAACGCGGCGGTGGCCGCGGCGATCAGCCGGGCATGGTTCTGCCGCGCGTCGGCGCGCAACTGCTCGGCGGGCCGCGGCGGTACCTGGTCAGATGTCCTGGTCATTGCCTAGAGGTTAACGGGCTCCGGGATCGGCGTGCCTGGCGGCCCGGCGAGCTACGGAACGAGGGAACTACGGAATTAATCGGGTTGCGAAACGGAGGATACCTCCGTATAGCTAACCGGAGTAGACCTCCGCTTCATTCCCGATCGTACCGCCCGGCCAGCGTTCTGTCAGCCACCGGAGGCCTGCCTCAGCCGCATCGGTGCTCCGTTACGCCGTCAGGACGGCGTTGATGTTCCATCGTTGCGGCCGCGAGATCGTCGCATTAACAGACAACCATGGAGGCATCTTGTCTTCTTCGCATGCTCCGGATGGGGCTGAAGGTGCCAGAGAGGTAAACGGTGTTAACGGGGAACGTGCGCGTACTGGGCTTCCGGGATCGCCGAGGCGCCGTTCCGGGCGGCCCGCGATCGCCCTGGCCATCATGCTCAGCGCCCAGCTAATGGTCATCCTAGATATGACGGTGGTGAACATCGCGTTTCACCGACGTCAGCCGGGCCGGCTCGTTCATCGCCCGGCTGCTGCTCATCGCGGGCATGTTCGGCGTGTTCTTCTTCCTCACCCAGTTCCTGCAGAAGATCATGGGCTTGAGCCCGCTCCGGGCGGGAGTGGCGTTCCTGCCGATGACTTTCGCGCTGTTCGCGGTGTCCCGGCTAGCGCCCAGACTCATGCCGCGGCTGGGCGCCAAGCCGCTGATGGTCGCCGGGATGGTGCCCGCGATCGTCTCGATGGCCTGGCTGTGGCGGGTGACCCCCGCCACCGGCTACTGGTCGGGCATCTTCGGCCCGATGCTGCTGATCGGCCTCGGGATGGGGCTTGTGTTCGTCCCGCTGACCACCGCGTCGCTGGCCGGCGTGCCCGCGGCCGACTCCGGGGCCGCGTCCGGCCTGGTGAACATGCTCCAGCTAGCAGGCGGCGCCCTCGGCCTCGGGGTGCTGGTAGCGGTGTACGGCACCGCCACCAGGCACGCGGCCAGTCACCCGCTGGCCGGCCTCACCCCGTTCGCCCAGTCGCAGTATGTGGTCACCCACGGCATCGCCGCCGCGTTCGGCTTCGCCGCCATCCTCAACCTGTGCAGCCTGCTGGTCATCATCACCTGATCAGGACCAAGCGGCTAACGTCCGCTCCGGCTCCCGCTCCCCGGCAGCAGCAGGAGGCCATCGCCTCCTAGCCGACGGGGAAGACCCGGACGGGCGGGATGCCAGGTACGTCGGTGCCCGGCGGGACGATCGCGGCCGTGCCCTTGTAGACCCGCATCGCGGCCGCGACCAGCGGGAGCGGCGCCGCTACCAGCGTGGCGCCGGTCAGCAGGGTGAGGTCCAGGAGCGAGGTGTAGGCCTGCCCATCGCCGCACGGCGGCCCCGCGACCACCACGTCCCGGTAGGTCAGGTCGCGGCCGGAGTCCGGCATACCGGTGAGCCCGGGCTCTCCGGGCGACCGAGCCGCGGCGCGGCCGGGCCAGGGATTCCTGCCCGGCCAGCGCCCCGTGCTGCCGTTACCGTCCGGCCCGCCAGAATTGTCCAGGTCGCGCTCGTCAGCCGGGCCGTTCCCCTCCGGACGGCCAGACTCACCCACGACACGGGGCATATCTGCGCGGCCGGGCTCGGCGACCGCGTGCTCATCGGGCAGGCCGTGCCGTCCGGATTCGAGGAGCGAGCTGAACGGGGTCGTGCCCGCCGCCTCCCCGAACGCGATGACCTGCCGCACCCGGGAACGGTCCGCGCCCTCGGCGGCAAGTTCGGCCAGCGGAGCCGAGGTGATCAGCAGCCGCGCGCCGCAGGCGTTGAGCCGGGCGGCGATGTCCGCCGGGCTCGCATCGGACCGGATAAGGCAGGCAGCGGCGCCCGCCGCCCGGATCGCATTGACCGCGATGGCTACGTCGGCCGCGTCCTGGACGAACACGCCGGCCGTGTCTCCCTCCGCCAGCCCGCGCCGGGCGAGCCCGCGCGCCGCCACGCGGACGGTCCAGGCAAACCGCGGCCACCCGGTGACCGAACCGTCAGTGGCGTCGATGAGGGCAGCCCGGTAGCCTGCCTCGTCGGCGATCTCCAGGATGCGCCCAGTCATCGCGCGGCCCGACCTGCCCGCGCTCTCGATGAGCGGGTTTGCCTCGATGCGTTCCCCGGGACTGACGCCGCATTCCACCAGAACCTCCCAGCCTGGGTGTTACAGCGGGCGGGTCCTGGCGTGAAGCCGGGACCCGCCCGGCCGCTGCCGTGGGCTTGCCGGTTCCCTCCCCCCCTTGGGAACCCAGCCGGCGGCGGGTTTCAGGACCCGCCGCCACCGTGTGATAGCGACAGTTGAACGCTATGGCGCGGCGGCCGGCTGCACATGCGCCGAAGTGTGTATTCCGGTGTGCATATTGGCTGGCTCAGGAACCAGCTCCGCGTGCACATGTGCACGTCACGGCCGGGCGGGCGGCTCGTGGCGGGTAGCCCATGAGGCAACTTGTGTACGCGAGCTGAAGCCGAGCTTGGCCAGGATGTTGGCCACGTGCCGGGCCGCGGTCGCCGGGCTGATCACCAGCTCGTCGGCGATCTCCCGGTTGGACAGGCCCTGGGCGATGAGCATGACGATCTCGTGTTCGCGCGGGGTGAGCGGGTTGGGCGCCCGGTGCGCGCCGCCTGGGTCCCTGCTGGGTGCGGCGGGGCGCGGTCCGGAGGCGCCCAGCCGGGCCGGGTCGGTCCAGGCGGGCTCCCCGGCCGCTGAGGGTCCCGACGCGGGCTGGTCCTGGTCCGGGCTGAGCGCGAAGCCGATGGCGTCTTCCGCCGTCATCTCGCGTCCCTCGGCGAACAGGGCGGCGGCGGCCGACGCGCCGAGCCGGCCGCGGGCGAACTCGAGCATCTCCTCGGTCCGCGGGCCGATGCCCGTCCCGGGCCCGAGGGACTCACGCAGCTGGCAGGCCGCGCCGGCCAGCCGGGCCGCCCGCTGCGGCTGCTGCCGGGCCGCCGCGAGGGCCGCGAAAGCCTCCAGGCCGCGGGCGATGCCGAGCCGCTGCCCGCAGATCTGGTTGAGCCGCAGGTTTTCCGCCAGGCTCTCCTGGGCCTGGCCGAAGTCGCCGCTGGTCACCGCGATCCAGCCGATGCCGGCCTGGCAGCGGGCGATCTCCGGCCACGCGTCGAGCTCACGGAAGATCTCCAGGGCGTCCTGGTAGTACCGAACCGCCATCTCGGCGTCGCCGCGGGCCCGGGCGAGCGTGCCCATCCCGTACTCGACCTGCGCGACACCCCAGCGGTTGTTGTCGCTCAGCACTTCCAGCGCCGCCTCGTAGGCCCGCTGGGCCGACTTCAGCTTGCCCTGCCGGACGGCGATGGCTGCCTTAGTGGCCTGGGTGAGGCCGGCCTCCCAGTCGTTGCCCGCCGCCTGGGCCGCCGCGATGGCCTCCTCGATGATGGTCACCGCCTCGCCGGCCCGGCCGGCCCGCGCCGCGGCCTGGCTGATCACCCGCAGCGCGGTCGGCACCGGGAAGTCATCGCCGCTGGCCCGGCTCAGCTCCAGGCTCTCCTGGGCGCAGCGCACCAGCGTGTCGTAATCCTGCAGATCGAAGGCGATCTCTGCGCGGCAGGCCAGGGCCCGTCCGCGCACCTCCGGGGTGACCTGCGCGCAGGGGAGCACCAGGAACCGGTCCAGCCAGGTGGCCGCCTCGCGCGCGTCGCCGTGCGGCAGCCACATGTTCCGCAGCCCGATGCACAGCCGAAGGCCCTCATCCGCGTGACCGTGTGCCAGCGACGTCTGCAGCGCGATCCGGAAGTTGCCGTACTCGGCGATGCCGCGGCGGAACACCGCCCGGCGCACCGCCCAGGGCGGCTCGCCGCGGTTGAACATCCCGCCGGCCGTCTCTTCTACCAGTGCCAGGATGCAGTCCCGGTGCCGCAGCGCCAGCGCGGACTGCTCCCCGGCGGCGGCCAGCCGTTCGGCGGCGTACTCCCTGATCGTGTCCAGCAGCCGGTACCTGGCATCTCCGGCCGCCTCGCCGTCCAGCACGACCAGCGACTTGTCGATCAGCGAGATGAGCAGGCCGAGCACCGCCTGGGCCGAGATTGCCTCGTCCGAGCACACCTGCTCGGCCATGTCCAGGTTCCAGCCGGAGAACACCGCCAGCCGCCGCAGCAGCACCTGCTCCGGCGGCTCCAGCAACTCATAGCTCCAGTCCACGGTGGCCCGCAGCGTCTGCTGCCGCAGCGGCGCGGTGCGGTCACCGGAATTCAGCAGCTGGAACCGGTCGCGCAGCCGGTCGGCGATCTGCTCCACCGACAGCGCCCGCACCCGGGCCGCGGATAGCTCGATGCCCAGCGGGATCCCGTCCAGCGTGCGGCACAGCCTGGCCACCGACGCCGTGTTCTCCGTGGTCAGGATGAACCCGGGCCGGGCGCCCGCAGCCCGGGCCGCGAACAGGCGGACGGCCTCGTGCCCGGCGAGCTCGGCGCCGCGGGCCCCGTCGGGCGGCAGGTCCAGCGGCGGCACCCGCCACACGGTCTCGCCCCGGACCCGCAGCGGCTCCCGGCTGGTCGCGATGATCCGCAGCCACGGGCACCGGGCCAGCAGCAGCTGCACCAGCGTGGCGCAGTCGCTGACCTGGTGCTCGCAGGTGTCCAGGATCAGCAGCATGCGCCGCGACCGCAGCGCCTCGGCCAGCGTCTGCGCCAGCGGAACGCCCTGCTCCTCGCGGATCCCGATCGTGGCGGCCACCTGCTGGGCGGTCTGGCCGTGCCAGTCGGCCAGCTCGACCAGCCACGCCTCATCCAGGTCGGCGGGCCCTTCGTCCTCATCCGGATGTGCCGCGGAGATCACGTCGCGGGCGAGCCGCACCGCGAGCCGCGTCTTGCCGATACCGCCCGGGCCACTGAGGGTCAGCGCGCGGACGTCGCCCAGCAGCTTGGCCAGGTCGGCAAGATCACGCTCACGACCGATAAAGCTATTCGGCTCGGCTGGCAGGTTGCCGCTGAGGATCGTGGTGGCGGACTGCATTGGCCCTCTGGGAGTCTCACGCTTGAAAGAAGGAACGCCAAGAGTCTCTCACCGTATCCGTTCGCCCGCAGCGCGGGCAGTCAGTTGACCGGCTCAATAACGACAGGAATCGCTTCGGTGTACCGGACCCGACCGTAGTACATCACCTTCACCAGCGCCCACCAGCGCGCATGACGCGCGGTTACCGGCACGGTCACCGCGAAGCGCAGCACCGTGCTCGCGCCCGGAGCGATGCTGAAGCCCTGCGTCCACGGCCCCAGCATCTCCCAGGTCCCGAACGGCGAGACGAGCTGCGCCTCGCCGTGCAGCTCGGACGCCAGCCCGCTGGTGACGCGGACCAGCAGCTCGCCCCGATCCCCGGGGGCCAGCCGCAGCCCGGGCGTCAGCACGGCCAGCTCCGCCTCGGCCGCGCCCGCGCGGTAGTCGGCCTGCATCAGCTCGAGCGCCTCCTCCGGCGGCAGGTCCGGGTCGGGCCAGCGGCGCTCGCCGACCGCGACCATGGCCGTGTCCTCGACCAGGTGGCCGAGGTCGTCGCGGATCCGCGCGGCCACGAAGTACCGTCCCGGCGCGGTCCCGGGCGGCACCCGCACCGACAGGTCCCAGGCCGCGTAGCCGCCGGGGGACAGCTCATACCGCAGCTCCTGATCCGGGGTCACGGTCACCTCCGGGGCCGCGGCCAGCTCCACGGTCCCGGCGGCGGGTTCGGCCCCGCAGCCCACGGTCAGCGTCAGCGCCGCCGTGTCGCCCGGGTCCGGCAGGGCCACCCTGACGGGGGAGAGATGCACCGCCACCGGCAGGTTCCCGGCTGGCGCCGGCCCCTTCCCGTGCAGCCAGTAGCGCGAGTAAACAGGCTGCACAAGAAGAGGGGTCTGGGGGGATTGATCCCCCCCAAGGGGGGCCGGGGGGGCCGGGGGGGTCTGGGGGGGCGGGAAGCCCCCCCAGGAGCGGGGGGGTCTGGGGGGGTCGTCCCCCCGGATAAGCAAGGTCATCGTGCTGAAAGGTGACATATCGACAACGACGGCGCCGTTTTCCACCGGCAGGGGAGCTCCGTCCGTCTCCTCGAGCAGGTCGGTGAGCCACGCCGCCGATATCCCGCCCGCGAGCCGTATCCACGCGGTGACCGGCCGTCCGCTGGTCTCCCGCAATCGCACCGTGATGGCGGCGTCACCGGTCGCCGTGGCGGCCAGCGCCCTCGTCCGCCCCGAGGCAAGCGGGTTCCCGCGCGGTTTCAGCGCGCTGACCGTGACCGTGGCCGGCTCCGCCGACAGTCCTGCGCCCAGCTGCTGGCCGGCTCCCGGCTCCTGCCCGGCGCCGCCGGTCACGGCGACCAGGTCGTGGTTGTAGTCCTCGGCGATGCCGCTGAAGCCGGCGGTGCGCCAGTCGCCGGGTCCGGAGGCGAGCGCGTACTCGAACGTGTGGCTCCAGTGCTGCCAGGCGAAGCTGCTGCCGTCCGGCGCGTTACGGCGGTCCCCGTCGATCCAGATCCCGGACGGCCATGCGCTGCACGACCGCATCAGCGACATGTGCAGCGTCCCGTCCGGCGTGACCACGCAGCCGGGCGTGCCGCGGTTCAGCAGCGCGACCGACCGGTCCGCCAGCGGCACCGCGGGCCGCGGCGCATCGGCCACCGCGTCCCCGGCGTCGACCACCGCGTCGCCCAGGTCCCCGATCAGGTCCGTGACCGCCGCGGCCAGGTCGCCCGCCACGATCAGCACGGGCAGGTCGGCCGCCCCGCGCACGTCGGCGTCCGGGCCGAAGGCGTCCGCCCGGTCCCGGGCCGCCGGAACCCACAGCCGCGCCGTTCCCGGGCCCTCGGCCAGGCGGGCGGCCAGGGCCTTGGCGTAGCCCGGGCCGGCGGCGGACAGCACCTCGGCGGTGAACGGGTTCACCTCGGGACCGCCGACCGCGATCCGGACGTCGGGCAGGTTGGAGTCCACGTCGACGGCGCCGTACCGTGTCCCGTCGGCCTGGCTGCAGGTGGCGGTCACGCCCGCCGCCGCCAGCGCGACCAGTAGGTCACGGAGCAGGCCACCCACCTCGTTCGGCGGCAAGGGACAGACCAGCTCGGCCACGCCGATCGCCTGGCTCAGCCCGCTACGGTCCCGAACCCGGGCCACCGCCCCGGTGCCGAACCACTGATGCGCCGGGTTGTCCAGCGTGTACCAGTGCTCTGCCGAGTCCACGTCCACGGCGCCGAACGACCGGCCGATCACCGCCGTCGCGGTCTGGTAGACCGGCAGGCCGCCCGGCACGTCGGCCGGGAAGCGCACCCGGAGCAGCCGGTCACGCCCGGCGTAGCCGTCGACGTGGGTGCGGAATTCCACCCGGCCGGCGCCATCCCACAGCACGGTCTCCTGGATGACCTCTATCCCGTCGAGCGTGAAGGAGGCGACCAGCCGCGAGCCGGCCGGGCACCGCTCCCGGCGGACGGTCGCCGCGGCCGCGGCGGAGCCGGTGCCCGGCCCCTTGGGCGACAGGTGCCACGGGCCCTCGCCGTGCCTGGGATGCTGCGGATACTCGTCCTGGATCACCAGCTCGTTGCCGGGCCCGGCCAGTACCTCGGCGCCGGTGCGCTTGTCGGTGATGCTGACCGTCCCGCCGCGCCCGGGATCCGCGGTGACCCGGTAGGCGTCGTTCTCGATCGCCGTCCCCGCGACCTCCCGCCACCCGTCGGCCGCGGGCTCGCCGGCGGGCCCGCCGGGCTCGTAGGCCGTCCAGGCGACCTGGCCCGTCGCCTTCAGCCGGTATGCCCGCCTCCCGAGCGGGGGCAGGTCCCGGGCCCGGAAGGTCAGGGTGACCTCGGCCAGCGAGCCGTCGTCCCGGCGCCGCACCCCCTCGGCCAGCGCCGGCACCAGTCGCCCGGCGTCGTCGCGGATCTCCAGCCAGCGGATGTCGCGCCGGTCTACCGGGACCGTGACCCGGGCCATCCCGTCCCGGGCCCGGGCCAGCCCGTTGACCACGCTGACCGCCAGGCCGGGTCCGGTCCCGGCCAGGTACGCCACCGCCTCGCGGCGGGCTGCCGAGCCGAGCTCCCAGGCCTCGCGCCAGCCGCCCAGCAGGTCCAGGTACACCTGGTCGGATTCGACCCCGGTGATGCCGTCGTGGTGGGCGCCGTAGGCCAGCAGCCGCCAGGCCTTGTCCAGCGCCGCGTGCGGGTACGGCGCGCCGGCCAGCCAGGCGAGGGTGCCGAGGCGTTCGGCCTCGGTGACTGCGATCTCGATCGCGCGCTGCGCCTGCTTGGTGTCGATGTAGGAGACGTCCTTGCCGGTATACACCGGGTTCATGTCCCTGGTCTGCGGGGTGATCCAGGCGCCCGCGTGGCCGCCGGGCCGGGCCTCGGCCCGGACGGCGTCGAAGAAATCGCGGGGCACGGCGGTGGTGAACCTCGGCCACGCGTACCGCTGATTCCAGTCCCGGTGGATGTCGGTCACCCAGCGGGCCGGGATGACATGGTCCGAGCCGACCGGCAGCAGGACGTTGTGCGTGGTCGCGACCTGCGCCAGCGCGCGGAACTGCCCGTACGCCTCGAGTTCGGCCGCCTGCAGGTCCGGCAGCGTGTGCAGCCGCCAGCCCGCGCCGTAGTGGTGCGACATGTACGCGGTGAGCAGGCCGCGGCCGTCCGGCGAGATCCACTCGAACTCGGTGCTGAACTGCATCCGCCGGTCGCCGCCGTCGGCGCCGGACGGGCCCCACTGGTGGAACGGCCCGCGCGCCCACGCCGACGAGGTCAGGCCGGCCGCAGCCATCAGGCCCGGATAGCCCGGATCGTGGCCGAACGCGTCGAGCATCCACGCGCTGCGCGGGTCGCCGCCGAAGGTGTCCCGCTGGAACCCGATGCCGTACACGGCGTTGCGGATGATGGCTTCGGCGCAGATCAGGTTGGTATTCGGCTCGTTATAGTTGCCGCCGACGATCTCCACCCGGCCCTCGGCCATCAGCCGCCGCAGGTCCTCCCGGTCTTGCGGGAAGGCGTCGAAGTACGGCTTGAGGTAGTCGATCTCGGCCAGCACGAATCTGTAGTCGGTGTCCCGCCTGGCCTTGTCCAGGTGCAAGCCGACCAGCTCGAACGCGCTCCTGATGTCCGGCATCTTGCCGTCTTCGTCCGGCAGGCTGAGCCGCGCCTCGGTGAACTGGCCCTGGGTGTTCCACCACGCCGGGTCGTAGTGGAAGTGGCTGACCATCCACATGGTCCAGCCCGGCTCCGCCACGGTGATGTCGGCCTCGACCGCGGCGCGCCCGGACTCGCTGTCGGCGGTGACGGTGACCCGCCGCGTACTGCCCGGCTGGTAGGGTGCGGCGATCTCCACCGGGACCTCGACAGCTTTCTCTTCACCCGGGCCCAGGTCATTGATCCCGAACGGGCCGGGATCACGCACTCCCGCCCCCTGCACGCCGACCCGGGCGGACGCCGTCTGAGACCCCTCGTTTACCAGCGTGACCCGGACCACCTGCAGCGGACGCTGCGCGGTTCCCACGAACAAGTCTGTCGATTCGACGCTGACGATCCGCATCTGCCCATCGTTACACGACCCCGGGCCGGATCTCGACCACCCAGACCCGGATCGGATGCCTGATACTGTCCGTTTTCATGGCCATCCAGTGGTCCGGTCTGGGACCGGAACCGGATCACCGCGCTAGCGCAGCCGCCTGGTGAACGCTCGTGCCGCGGCGGCTGGATCACCGGCTTCGGTGATGGCGCGGACCACGACCACGCGGGTCGCCCCGGCGGCGAGCACCTCGTCCAGCCGGTCCAGGCTGATGCCGCCGATCGCGAACCAGGGGCGGGCCGGCGCGGTCTGCGCGACGTGCGCCAGCAGGCCGGGGCCGGTCGCCGGGCGGCCCGGCTTGGTCGGCGTAGCCCAGGCCGGCCCGGCGCAGAAGTAGTCCACGCCGGGTTCGGCGGCCACCGCGGCGGCCTGGGCCGGGCTGTGGCTGCTCCGGCCGATGAGCGGGCCCGGGCCGAGGATACGCCGAGCGACCGGCACCGGTAGGTCGTCCTGCCCCAGGTGGAGCACGTCGGCCCCGGCGGCAAGCGCGACGTCCGCGCGGTCGTTCACCGCAAGCAGTCGGCCGTGGCGCTGGCAGGCCTGCGCGAACACCTCGAGCAGCGCGAGTTCCTCGTCCGCCTCCAGGCCCTTCTCCCGCAACTGCACGATGTCCACCCCGGCGCCGAGGACGGCGTCGAGGAACCGCGGCAGGTCGCCGTGGGACCGCCGGGCGTCCGTGCACAGGTAAAGCCGCGCGTCCGCCAGCCGCGCCCGCAGGTCGCTCGTCATCGGGCCATCCAATCACCGCTCGCTTCCGGCGCCGGACCCCGGCCCGCTGCTGTCTGGCATTGCTATAGGGTGAATTGTCGGAAACAACTCCGACCCACGGGAGCCCGAAGGGGCTGAGAGGGAGGCCGAGCGCCTCCGACCGTCGAACCTGATCCGGGTAATGCCGGCGAAGGGAGTGCTCGTGGCCGTCGCCGGCGATGCTGTTGCCGCAGATGTCGTCGTCGCGGGCGGCGGCGTGATCGGGACCGCGATCGCCTGGCGGGCGGCCGCGGCCGGGCTCGAGGTCGTCCTGGTGGACCCGGCGCAGGGCGACGCCGCCTCGCTGGTGGCGGCCGGGCATGCTCGCCCCGGTCTCTGAGGCCCTGTTCGGCGAGGGCGCGCTGCTCCGCGTCAACCTGCTCGCTGTCGCCAGGTTCGGTTCGTTCGCGGCCGAACTCGAGGAGGTCACCGGCGACCGGATCGGCGTGCGCCGCGAGGGGACGCTGGCCGTCGCCTACGACCCGGGCGACTACGCGGCGCTGATGCGGCTGACGGCATTCCGCCGCTCCGCCGGGCTCGACGCCGAGGAACTTGACAGCCGGGCCTGCCGCAAGCTGGAGTCCTTCCTCACCCCGGACGTGCACGGCGGAGTGCTGTTCGCGGGTGACTGGTCGGTCGACAACCGGCGGTACACCGCCGCGCTGCGGCAGGCGGCCGCCGCCGCCGGGGTGCGGGCCGTACGGGACCGCGTGACCGAGGTGCTGACCAGGGACGGCCGGGTCGTCGGCGTCCGGCTCGCCGGCGGTGGCGACATCGCCTCGGCCCAGGTCGTCGTCGCCGCCGGGTGCTGGACGGGCTCGATCGCAGGCCTGCCCGCGGAACTGCGGGCCGCGGTGCGGCCGGTCAAGGGCCAGCTGCTGCGGCTGCGGCACCCGGACGGCATGCCGCCAGTCATCACCCACACCATCCGGGCCACGGTGCGTGGCGCTGACGTGTACCTGGTGCCGCGGGCCGACGGCGAGGTGATCGTGGGTGCCACCCAGGAAGAGCGCGGGCCGGACCGGACGGTGACCGCGGGCGCCGTGCACGACCTGCTGCACGACGCCATGAGCGTGCTCCCGGTGACTAGCGAGCTGATCCTCGCCGAGACGTGTGCCGGGCTGCGGCCGGGCACGCCGGACAACGGCCCGATCGTGGGCGAGTCCGGCACCGGCGGCTTGCTGCTGGCCACCGGCCACTACCGCAACGGCATCCTGATGTCGCCGGTGACCGCGGATGCGATCGTCGCCTGCCTCGCCGGTTACCCCCCCGCGGCGGAATGGGAGCCATTCGCCCCCGGGCGTTTTGCCGCTCAGTCGGCCGGCGGGCAGGGATCACGGTGAGCGTCCAGGTGAAGCTCAACGGCGAGGCGTGCGAGCTGCCGGACGGCAGCACGATCGCGCAGGCCGTCGCGGAGCTGACTGCCGCCCCGGCCGGCGTCGCCGCTGCCGTCAACGGCGACGTCGTGCCGCGTGGTTCATGGGACGCCACGCTCCTTCGCGACGGCGACCAGGTCGAGGTCGTCACGGCCGTGCAGGGAGGGTGAGGTGACCGATACGGATCTGGTGAGCCAGCAGACGGCCGGGGCCGAGCCGTGGGTGCTGGCCGGGCAGGAGCTGACCTCGCGGCTGATCCTGGGCACCGGGGGAGTGCAGAGCCTGGAGGTGCTCCGCCGGGTGCTCGACGCCTCCGCGACGGCGCTCACCACCGTGGCCATGCGGCGGGTCACCCACGGCGGGGAAGGCTCGCTGCTCGGCGTGCTGCAGGAGGCGGGGGTACGCATCCTGCCGAACACGGCCGGCTGCCACACCGCGAGCGAGGCCAGGCTCGTGGCCAGGCTCGGCCGGGAAGCGCTCGGTACCGACTGGGTCAAGCTCGAGGTGGTGGCCGACGATCACACGCTGCTGCCCGACCCGGTGGAACTGCTCGACGCGGCCCGGCTGCTGGTCGCCGACGGCTTCACGGTGCTGCCCTACACCAACGACGACCCGGTGCTGGCCCGGCAGCTCGAGCGGGCCGGCTGCGCCGCCGTCATGCCGCTCGGCGCCCCGATCGGGTCCGGCCTCGGCGTGCGCAACCCGCACAACATCGCGATGATCGTGGAGCAGGCGGGCGTCCCGGTCATCCTGGACGCCGGGATCGGGACGGCCAGTGACGCGACCCTGGCGATGGAACTGGGCTGCGCCGCCGTCCTCATCGCTTCGGCCATCACCCGGGCGGCCGAACCGGAGCGGATGGCCACCGCTATGCGGCTGGCCGTGGCGGCCGGCTACGCGGCCCGGACCGCCGGGCGCATCCCGCGCCGCTGGCACGCCCGCGCGTCGAGCCCGGTGGACGGCCGTCCGGAGCTGCCGGCGTGAGCGGTGCCCGCCCGCGGGGATCACCCCCGAGGGTGCTCACCATCGCCTCGTCCGACTCCGGCGGCGGCGCCGGCATCCAGGCGGACCTGAAGGCCTTCGCCCGCTGCGGCGCCCACGGGATGTCGGCGATCGTCGCGCTCACCGCGCAGAATACGATGGGCGTCCGGGCCATTCACGAGGTCCCGCCGGCCTTCGTGCGCGCGCAGATCGAGGCCGTCCTGGACGACATCGGAGCCGACGCCGCCAAGACCGGCATGCTGTTCTCCGCGACGCTGATCGAGGCCGTCGCCGGGGCGCTGGAGGACCGGGACCTGCCGCTGGTGGTGGACCCGGTCATGGTCGCCAGTTCCGGCAGCACGCTGCTCCTCCCGGAGGCCGTCGGGACCCTGGTCGCGCGGCTCTTCCCGCTGGCCACGGTGGTGACACCGAACCTGCCGGAAGCCCAGGCGCTCACCGCCATGATGACTGAGGACCGCGCGATGCTCGCCGAGCGCCTGGTGGCGATGGGGGCGCGCGCGGCCCTGGTCACCGGGGGCCACGGGGCCGAGCCGGTGGACCACCTGTTCGACGGGTCACGGCACACGGCGATCCCGGTCGCCCGCCACGGCGTCGCCGCCACGCATGGGGCCGGCTGCACCCACTCGGCGGCGCTCGCGGCCGGGCTCGCGGCCGGGCTGCCGCTGGCTGAGGCGGCCCGCCAGGCCGCCATCGTGGCCGGCGAGGCGGTGGCGCATGGCCTAGCCGGACTCGGCGCCGGCGAAGGTCCCGTCCATATCCTGCACGAGTACCGCCCCGCGGCAGCGGCGGCCTACGACAGGGAGACCTCGCGATGAGCGACAGCTTCAGTGCTGAGCTGTGGCAAGGGGTGGCCGGTGTCTACGGCGCCATCCTGGCCCACCCGTTCCTGACCGGGCTCACCGATGGCAGCCTGCCGCATGACGCCTTCGCGTTCTATGTCGTGCAGGACGCGATCTACCTGCACGGGTACGCCCGGGCGCTGGCCGCCGTGGCCAGCCGCGCGCCGGCACCCGGGCAGACCGAGATGTTCGCGCGGCACGCGGCGGACGCGATCGCGGTCGAGAAGTCCCTGCACGGATCGCTGCTCGCCGACCTCGGCATCGACCCAGTCAGCGCGGCGCAGGCCGAGCCCGCGCCGGCGAACCTCGCCTACACCAGCTACCTGCTCGCCACCGTCAGCACCGGGTCCTACGCGGAGGGGGTCGGCGCGGTGCTGCCGTGCTACTGGATCTACGCCGAAGTCGGCCAGGAACTGCTGCGCCGCGGCTCGCCGGATCCCCGGTACCAGAAGTGGATCGACATGTACGGGAGCGAGGAGTTCGGTGACGTCGTGCGCCAGGTGATCGAGGTAACCGACGAGCTGGGCCCGGGCCTCGGCGCGCCCGAGCGTGACCGGGTGCACCGCCACTTCCGTACCACCAGCCGCTACGAGTGGATGTTCTGGGACATGGGCTACCGCAAGGAGGCCTGGCCGGTCTGATCCAGCGCCATGACCTGACGCTCCGGGGTACCTACTCCGCGGTGGGCGCGCCGAGCGGCTGGCCGGCCCGCGCGTCCTGGTCCGGGGGCATCTCCACCGGGTCCGTCTCGGCGCGGTCCTTGCGCTGGGCGGTCCGGGAATGCCTGCGGCTGGCGTGAGAGTGCTTGCCGGCGTGCCGGTCCTGGTCCAGGCGCTTGTGTCGGGCAGAATAAGACAAGGTCCCCTCCATGTATGAGATGCAGGGGACCTTGCCTGGCATCGCCGCATCAGGTCCGCCAGTTGCCTGGCTTTCCCTATGCCGCGCGCCGCCCGCCAGAGTCAGGAACCCGCGCGAGGCTCAGGTTTCCCTACTCCTCCCACGTCCCGGGGTTGGCCCCCGGGCAGTGCCCGTTTCTAACGGTGAAAGCATTTCTACCGTCCTGGCGCGGGCCCGCGCAAGACTTGCGCCGCATCTATTTTCGAGTTTTTTCCTGTCCACACTGCTGTCCACAGAATATACCCGGTTATCCGCATTCAACCCCGGTTTTCCACCGCCTTATGCACAGGTCATCCACAGGTTACCAGGCGTAACTCCGGGACCCCGGGTCGGCCGGCACGTCCGCCGCGCGGAATTTCCCCGGAGCTTTCCAATTCAATTTCCCGTTTTCGCGGATGTGATAGCCCAGATCATCTGGCGAAATTCGGCATGCCTTTCTGACAGATCCGATTCCGCGGGCGCAGTGGACAGCGCCGGGAGGAGAAGATGCGGAACGGCACCAGCGGGGTCTCCTCGCCCGTCAGCTGCCTGCCTCGATGCTCACCGCGGCCGGTAGCGCCAGGTAGCGCCCCCTGGATAGGGTTAGTCCGTCCGAAACGGGCCAGTCCGGTCGTGCCCGTCGGCGGCACCAACGGTGGGGGAGCGGAGATGAGCGATGCCTGAGCGGCCAGCCACACTGCGAGATGTCGCGGCCGCGGCTCGCGTACACCCGGCCACCGCCTCCCGCGCGCTCAACCCCGAGACCCGCATCCTGGTCAGCGAGGAGACCGCGCGCCGGGTGACCGACGCCGCCGAGAGGCTGGGCTACCGGCCCAACCCGGTCGCCCGGAGCCTGCGGACCCGGCGGTCGCACACGGTCGGCGTACTGATCCCCGACCTGAACAACCCGCTGTTCCCGCCGATCGTGCGCGGACTGGAGGACAAGCTGGCCGACGCGGGCTACGTGGCCCTGATCGGCAACACCGACGCAGACGCCAACCGCGAGCGCACCTTGTTCGAGCAGATGCGGGCCCGCCACGTCGACGGGTTCGTGCTGGCCACCGCCACGCTGCACGACCAGTTGCTGGCCGAGGCGGCCGCGGCGGAAGTGCCCGTGGTGCTGATGAACCGGCTGGCGCAGGATTACAGCTTTCCCTCGGTCTCCGTCGACAACGACCAGGGCGCGCGGATGGCGGTCACCCATCTGGCCCGGCTTGGCCACACCCGGATCGCGCATATCGCGGGCCCCCAGGAGGCATCCACCGGCCTGAGCCGCCTGCGCGGATTCCGGGACGGCATGGCGACACAGGGCCTGGAGGTGGACGAGGGCCTGATCGCCTACGCCACCAGGTACACGGTCGAGGAAGGCGCCCGCTGCTGCCGGGAACTGCTGGCCCGGCATCCGGACTTCACCGCGTTGGCGGCCGCCAACGACATGCTGGCGGTGGGATGCTACACCGCGCTCGACGAACGGCACCTGCGGTGCCCGGACGATATCTCGGTGATGGGCTTCAACGACATGCCGTTCATCGACCGGCTCCGGCCGCCGCTCACCAGTGTGCGTTTCCCGCATTACCAGCTGGGTACGGAGGCGGCGCAGCTGCTGCTCGAGCGGATCAACGGGAGCGAGGGACCGGTGAAGATCCTTTATCTCGCGCCGGAGCTCGTCGTCCGCGGGTCCACGTCCGAACGTGCCGCGCCGCGGGCCGATCCGGGTCAGCAGGACGCCGAGGATGCGGTCAGCCCGCCAGTCCCGCTGCGTCCCGCTCCTTCCGGTAACGCCGGGGCGAGCGCCAGCCCTCGCCCCAGCCGCCGCCTGGGCCCGCAGGACACAGCAATCGATTGCTAAAGGGCCTACAGCCCGGTGCGGTCGCCTGCACAGGTTATCACTGACGGCCCCCCGGGCGACGGCATCTCGCCGGCGATACACCCAGAAGCCGCGACCGCAGCCTCGCGAGCAGCCACGGGACCGAGCAGGTGACCCGGTCCGCCCAGCGGGCGGCGACCTGTGGCCGGGTCAGGGCAGCGATTTGATGGGGCTTTGGTAACAGGTTGAGCATCTGGCATTGACAAAGGTGTCGCCGGGGTACCAGTCTCGTGGGTGCAAACGATTGTGACCAGATTGTCTTAGCTGGCACTTTGTCTAGCTGGCACTGAGGGAGGGGAGCTGGCGACATGGCCGGACGTGATGACGTGCAACGGCTCGGCTGGCTGGGCACCGGCCGCATGGGCGTGGAGATGGGTCGCCGGCTTCTCTCGGCCGGCTGTGATCTCGCTGTTTTCAATCGCTCCATGAGTAAGGCCGAGCCGCTGATACGGCTGGGCGCCAAGCCCGCGGAAACCGCTGCGGAGCTGGCGGCCAGGGATATCGTCTTCATCACCGTGGGCTCGTCGGATGACCTCATTTCCGCGGTGCTGGGCCCGGACGGCCTCATGTCCGGTCCCGGGGCCGTGCCCGCGGTGCTCATCGACTGCTCCACGGTGTCGGCCGAGGCCTCAGCCCGGCTCCGGGCCGAGATCGCCGGCCGGGGTACCGCCCTGCTGGCCGCGCCGGTGATGGGCAACCCCAGTGTGGTGCGGGCCGGGAAGATGACAGCCGCCGTCTCGGGCCCCCGCGATGCATTCGACCTGGCGGAGCCGTACCTGAACATGCTGGGCCGCGGCGTCACCTACGTGGGTGACGGCGAGGTGGCGAGGACGGTGAAGCTCTGCCACAATTTGTTTCTCGGCGTGGTGGCCCAGTCGCTCGCCGAGATAACCGTTCTCGCGGAAAAGAGCGGGATAAGCAGGCAAGCGTTTCTCGACTGTCTCAACAAGAGTGTGATGGGTTCGCTGTTCACCGGCTACAAGACACCGGCTTACGTGAACCTCGATTTCGAACCCACGTTCACCGCCACGCTGCTGCGCAAGGATTTCGATCTTGGCCTGGCCGCTGCGCGGGAACATGAAGTGCCGATGCCGGTCGCTGCGGTGGTCCACCAGCTGATCCAAGGGCTGGTCGGACGAGGGTACGGTGATTCCGATTTCGCCGCCCTGCTGCAGCAGCAGGCAGATTCCGCGGGCCTGGCGCTCGTCAGCGAGCACGCGGATGTGTCTGACGGGCTCGGCACCGGCGACATCTAAGTCCCTGATTAACCCGAAACGAGGAGAAAGGAGGCACCGGGCGTGAGACCCCACCTCCCCTGGCTCTCCAAGAATTGCCTCGCACTAAGCGCGGCAGCCGTCCTATCGGCTGGCGCCGTGGCGGCCTGCAGCAGTAGCAGTAGCGGCACCGGCGCCACGGCCAGCAGTTCCAGTCCGAGTGCCAACAAGGCGCCGATCACCGTGGGCGCGTCGCTCTCCCTGACCGGCGACTTCTCCGCCGACGGTCAGGCTTTCCAGCGCGGCTACCAGCTGTGGGCCAGCGACGTGAACGCGCACGGCGGCCTGCTTGGCCGCCAGGTCACGCTCAAGATTCTCAACGACAACAGCTCGCCCACGCAGGCCGCGACGAACTACCAGACCCTGTTCGCCCAGGACAAGGTGAATCTCGCCTTCGGGCCGTTCTCCTCGCTGCTGACCACCCCCTCGGCATCGGTCGCGGCCAGGTACGGCTACGCCCTCATAGAGGGCGCGGGCGGAGCGCCGTCGGTGTTCGAGAGCCCGGCCAACACCGCGGCCCACAACGTATTCGACGTCAGCCTGCCGATCGAAGACGAGATGATTCCCTTCGTCAACTGGGTCGCCTCGCTGCCGCCCAGCCAGCGGCCGAAGACGGCGGCCTACCCGATGGCCGACGACCCGTTTGCCGACCCGCCGGTCCAGCTCGCTCAGCAGAAGCTGCAGGCGCTCGGGGTGAAGACGGTGTACTCGAAGATCTTCCCGGCCGAGGTCGCCTCGTACAAGCCGGCGGCCGACCAGGTGGCCGCCACCGGCGCGCAGGCTGTGGTGCTCGGATCCACCGATGTCCCGACCGTGGCCGCCTTCATGCAGGCGTTCCAGCAGCAGCACTACAACCCCAAGATGTTCATCTGCGCAGCGGGCCCGGACCAGGGCGCCTCGTTCACCTCCGCGGTGGGCAAGCCCAACGCGACCGGGATGATGGTGCCCAACGGCTGGTACCCGGGGTATGCGAATCCGGCCAGCCAGGCGATGGTGCAGGCGTACGTGGCCAAGTACGGCGGGTCACCGTCCGATGTCAACGCGGACGTGGCCGAGGCCTACTCAGTGGGGCAGGTGGCGGCCCAGGCGGTGACCGCGACCGGCGGCACCGACAACGCGAAGATCATCACCTACCTGCACAGCGGCGTGACGATCAGCACCGTCCAGGGACCGGTGAAATTCGATGCGCTGGGCAAGAACAGTGCTGCGGCGGCGTTCACCTTCCAGTGGCAGGACAGCGGCACCGCGTTCAAGCAGGTCCTTCCGGTCGGCGCGGCCGGCTCGGTGGCGATCATCAACCCCAAGCCGAACTGGACTAGCTAGTCAGATGGCACAGGAGATCTACCGGGCTATCGTCGATGGCATACTCACCGGTGGCGTCTACGCCCTGATGGCCGTCGGCCTTACGCTGATCTTCGGCGTGCTGGACATCATCAACATCGCCCAGGGTGTCCTGGTCATCCTGGGCGCATACCTCAGCTACGAGCTGGCGGTACGGTTTCACATCGACCTGTTCGTCGGGTTGCTGGTCACTGTGCCCGCCATGTTCGTGATCGGCGTCGTCATCCAGTGGGCATTCATCCGGCGGCTGCGTGGCCGGGAACGCACGTCCATGACGCTGCTGGTCACCTACGCGGTCGCGCTGATCATCGAGGGGATCCTCTACGAGATCTTCGGGCCCAACCCCAAGCAGCTGAGTGCCTCGTACGTGCAATCCAGCGTGCACGTGTTCGGCTTCTACCTGTCGGACATCTACCTGTACGGCTTCGCGCTGGCGGTGCTGATGGTCGCGGGTATTTACCTGCTGCTCTACCGGACCGGGTTCGGGCGCAGTGTGCGGGCCACCATGCAGGACCAGACGGCGGCGCGGCTCATCGGCATCGACGTGAACCGCGTCGCCGCGATCACCTTCGGCGTCGGCGTCGCGGTGACCGCGGCCGGCGGGATGATGTTCGGCGCCACGAACAGCTTCAACCCCAACAGCGGCTACGACCTGATCTCGCGGCTGCTCGCGATCATCATCCTCGGCGGGCTCGGCAGCATCGGCGGCGCGCTCGCCGCGTCGGTCTTCATGCTGACTCTGGAGTCGCTCGTCGACATCTGGTCACCGCAATGGGCGATCGTGGTCTTCTACGCCGCCCTGGTGGTGGTGCTGGTGATCCGCCCGACCGGGTTCTTCGGCCGTCAGCCGGCCCGGGCCCAGTGAAAGATACCGTGGTGGGCAACGTGAGCAGGCAGCGCGCGGCGGCGGGGCTGGCGCTGATCGTCCTAGCCGTGGCGGCCATCGCGTTCCCGCTGGTATTCAGCAGTCCCGTCGTCACGAACTACGCGATCTACGCGCTGATCTTCGTGGCCGCGGTCTCCGCCTGGAACGTATTCTCCGGCTTCTCCGGGTACATCTCGCTCGGCCAGGCGGTGTTCTTCGGCAGCGGCGCCTATACCGTGGGCATCGCGGCCAGGGACTGGCACGTCAACGGCGTGGCCGTGTTCGGCCTGCTGCCGCTGGCCGCGGCGGTCGGGGCGGCCATCGCGGTGCCGTTCGGCCTGGTGGCGTTGCGGGTGCGCCGGCACACGTTCATCGTGATCACGATCGCGGTGTTCTTCATCTTCCAGCTGATGGCCTTCAACTTCCAGTCCTTTACTGGTGGCACCAGCGGAGTGTCGGCACCGTTCCTGCCCTGGTCGCCGACGACCTTCAATGACCGCTTCTACTACATCACGCTGGGCTGCGCCGCGGCCATGATCGTCATCGCGGTCCTGATCCGGCGGTCCCGGTTCGGCCTGCAGTTGCGGGCGATCAGGGATGACGAGGACCGGGCACGCGGGCTCGGCGTGCGCGCCATGCGGGTGAAGCTGACGGCGTTCGTGCTGTCGGGGACGGTAACGGCGACGGTCGGCGGGGTGTGGTTCCTCTACCTCACCCAGGTCCAGCCGCAATCGGGATTCGACCCGCTTTTCGACCTGTCCATCGTGCTGATGGCGTTCCTTGGCGGCCTCGGGACCATCGCCGGCCCGATAATCGGCGCGCTCATCATCGAACCCGGTCAGCTCTACCTGACCATCAGGTTCACCAACGGGTACTTTAGCGAGATCCTGCTCGGCGCGCTGTTCCTCCTCATCGTGCTGTTCGTGCCGCGGGGCCTCGTCCCGACCGCAGCTGAATGGATAAAGCGGCTGCGGACCAGGGGCCGTCCCGCGGCATCTCCCGCGAGCCAAAGCGCCGCGGCGCCGCCTGGACAGTCTTTGTCCCCGCAGCAGACGAGGGAAGGTGGCGCCTTGCAGGCGGCCCGGAGGCGAGCGGGAGAAGAAGAGTGACCACGCTGCTGCGCACTGAGGGCGTGCGCAAGGCCTACGGCGGCGTGCACGCGCTCGACTCCTGCACGGTGGAGATCGGCGAGGGCTCGGTGGCCGGCCTGATCGGGCCGAACGGATCGGGCAAGACCACCCTGTTCAACGTCATCACCGGGTACGCGAAAGCGGACGCGGGGCAGGTGTACCTGGCCGACAAGAAGATCACCAACATCGCCCCGGACAAGGTCTTCGCCCTCGGGATCGGCCGGACCTTCCAGCTGACCAGGATCTTCGCCAGCCTCACCGTGCTCGAGAACATGCTGGTCGCCTCGAAGCACGGGGGCGCAGCGGCCCGCAAGCGCGCGATGGAACAACTCGACTTCGTCGGCATCGCCGGGCACCACGCCGCGCTGGCCGGCACGCTCTCCTACGGCCAGCGCAAGCTCCTGGAGCTCGCCTACGTGCTGGTCTCGGACCCCGCCGTCATCCTGCTCGACGAGCCGCCGGCGGCGTCAACCCATCCCTGGTCAATCACATCGCCGACCGGATCCGCGAGCTGAACGCGAGCGGCAAGACCTTCCTGATCGTCGAGCACAACATGGAGTTCGTGATGGGGCTGTGTGACCAGGTCACAGTGCTCGACTCGGGTGCGGTGGTAGCCGCCGGGCCACCCGCCATCATCAGGACCGACCGCCGGGTGCTCAACGCTTACCTGGGCGAGGACCTTGAGGATGACGATCCCGACCCGGGGGAGCAGGCATGACGGCGCCCGCCGAAGGCCCCGCGCAGAACGCCGGGGCAGGCACCACGGCCCGTTCGGTACTCACGATCGACGGGCTGGTGGCCGGGTACGGCGGCGGGGATGTGCTCCGCGGGGTTTCCCTGGATGTGACCGCGGGCGGCATCACCTGCGTGGTGGGGCCGAACGGGGCGGGGAAATCCACGCTGATGTCATCGATCAGCGGCCTGCTGCGCCCGCGCCTCGGCTCGATCGCGCTCGACGGGCAGAACCTCGTCGGCATGTCGCCGCGCCAGGTGCTGCGCCTCGGCGTGGTTCAGGTGCCGCAGAACCACAGCCTGTTCCGTGACATGACGGTCCGGGAGAACATCGAGCTCGGCGGCTACATACTGTCGGACCGGGCGCTGACGGCACGCCGGGTGACGGCGGTATTCGACATCTTCCCGGACATCGCCGGATGGGCGGGGAAGAAGGCAGGCAGCCTGTCCGGCGGGCAGCAGCGGCTGGTGGAGTTCGCCCGGGCGTTGATGCTCGAACCCCGCCTGCTCATGCTCGACGAGCCGTCGATGGGGCTGGCGCCGAAGATCCTGCGGACCGTGTTCGACGCGATCAGGCAGATGAACGCGGCCGGCACGACGATCCTGCTCGTCGAGCAGAACGCCCGGGCGGGCCTGCGGCTGTCCAGCCACGGCGTGGTGATGGAGAGCGGCCGAGTGCGGTTGTCCGGCACCGGGCGCGACGTGCTCGAGAACCCCGAGATCGGGGCGCTCTACCTCGGCGGGGCGGTCAGTGCTGGCTAGGCAGGGGCCCGGCTAATCCTTCTTGCGGGCCAGTGTCAGGCCGTCGCCGATCGGGACCATGACCAGGTCCACCCGGTCGTCGGCGGCGGCGTGGTCGTTGAAGTCCCTGACCGCGATCACCAGCGGGTTGTCATTGCCGGCGTCGATCACGCGGCCGTGCGAGAACGTATTGTCAACCATGATCAATCCGCCCGGGCGTACCCGCGGCACGATCTCACGCCAGTAGCCGAGGTAGCCGCCCTTGTCGGCGTCGATGAACGCCAGGTCGAACATCTCCTCGTCGGGCAGCGCGCGCAGCGTGTCGATGGCCGGGCCGAGCCGCAGCTCGATGCGGTCCTGAAGGCCGGCCTTCTCCCAGTACTTCCGGGCCACCGACGTCCATTCCGCGCTGATGTCGCAGCACAGCAGGCGTCCGCCGCCGGCCAGCCCGCGGGCGATGCAGATGGAGGAGTAGCCGGTGAAGGTGCCGATCTCGATTGCCGAGGCGGCGCGGGTGAGCTGGGTCAGCAGCGTCATGAGCGTGCCCTGCTCCGGGGCGATGGCCAGGCCGGTCTCGTTCGGGTACAGGTCCGCGGTCTCGTTGGCCAGCTCCCGGAGAACGGCGTCCGGCGGGCTGCTGTGCGCGGTGAGGTACGCGTTGAGGTGAAGGCTGATCTGCTCGGTACGCTGCGCCATGGGACAACGCTATCGGTAGGACCTCCCGGTCCGCGAGGTGGTGGCGCGGATTATCTATATTACCGACCGTATAGCACGGCTTTTGGCAGGCTGCCGGGCCCGGCGAACTCACCGAGGAGCCGGCGGGTGCCTGGCTGATGATCGCCAGGAAGAACTCCGGCGTCACCACCGTGACCCAGCCCGAAGCGCTCGGCGGCGCCCTTGTGCTCGGCCGGCTCCCAGCGGGCGATTAACTGCCGGCAGTAAACGCTTGAATGCCGCCAATTTATGTTTCCGCCTCAAGCTAACTGTTCATTGCAGATAATGCAAGGCGCTACGATTCCCCCCTTATCTTCGGTTCAATCTCGTACTCACGAGTAGCCTGTGCGCGCTAACAATCGGCAGTTGAGTGAAGACTGAGACAAATATTCCCGATGGGGTGGCGCGCTGCCTGCCGGGGCGGACACTATTGCTTCGGACGGCCGGGGGCACCGCGCAATTACCTGCAGCGGTTGGCCGTCGTCGCATTGACTGCGCCTGGATCTTCCGCTCGCGACGGGAGGGGCTGTCTTTGCGTCAAGGACTTCCAGGGAGGAAAAAGCCTTCGATGACAGTACGTCGAGCACCGTCCGATGGGGGTGCCCCGGCGATCCGGGCAGGACATGATTCCAGCAGATGACCGGGCGTCGACGGGTAGCTGCGACGCGGACACCAACTGCCTGCACGGGCCGTGCTTCCAGGTTCAGCTGGATGCGTCGCGGCCGCGGCAGGCGCACCGGCAGGCGAACGCCTGCGCTTACCATGTCCCCGACGTCATCGAGGCGTTGCGGGCGTGGGCGGGGCAGCACGACCTGGCTGACGGGAAGCTGACCATCCTGGCCATCGAGCCAGCCGCGGGCGGCCGCATCCCGGAACAGCCAGGCCAGCCGGGCCAGCCCGCTCAGCCGGGTGGGTCAGGCCAGCCTGAACTGCGGGGATTCGCCTTCAGCACGATCCCGCTCGGTTCGGCTCAGCGACGCGATCCGGAACCGAGCGTCCGCCCACGGCGCCCGCCGCCCGCCGCCCCAGCGCAGTAGCACCCGACATTCAGTGGATGTGCCGGCTGCCCGGATGCGCGTAACTGTAACATTTATGGGTACCGATGACTGAGGCGTTGTCCGCCGAATCCCGGCCGACCGGCTGCGACCGCACGGGGCGGTTCCGGTCCGGCGCGGAGCCCGCCGCGGACCTGATCACCGACATCGACCAGGCCCTGGGGGTGCTGTTATGCGGCGTGTTTTCGGAAACTACGAGATCGACGACGACCCGGCCAGGATCGATGCCGCGGCCGCGGCCGCGTTCTTGACCACCGGGGCGTACTGGGCCCGGTGGCGGGGCGAGCAGGACATCAGGCGCCAGATCGCCACGGCCTGGCGGGTCACCGGCGCGTACGACGAGGCGGGGGCGATGGTCGGCTTCGCCCGCGCGTTCAGCGACGGCGGGTCCGCCTACCTGGGCGACGTGTACGTGCTGCCCGCGCACCGCGGCGCCGGCCTGGGCAAGGCCGTCGTCGCGATGATGATCGAAGAGGGGCCGGGCGCGGGATTCCGCTGGATGCTGCACACCTCCGACGCGCACGGCCTGTACCGCTCGTTCGGCTTCGCCCGGCCGGATGGCCGTTACCTGGAACGTCCGCGGCGCACCGAGGGTCCGGAAACGCCAGGCGCGGCGCTCCTCACCAACCCGCTGGTCGGCAAGGATGTCCGCCTCGAGCCGCTGTACTACGATCACCTGCCCGGCCTGCTGGCCGCCGCGTCCGGCGGCGGTGAGCTGTACCGCTGGTCACCGGTGCCGCAGGACGAGGCCCAGGTCCGCCGGTACGTCGAGACCGCGATCGCGGCCCGGGACGCCGGCCAGGCGGCGCCGTACGCCGTCGTCCGGATGGCCGATGACACGGTGATCGGCTCGACCCGGTTCTTCGACCTCGGCTACTGGCCGTGGCCCGGCGGCGTGGCGCGCACCGGACCGGACACGTGCGAGATCGGCTACACCTGGCTGGCCCCCACCGCGATCAGGTCCGGCGCGAACACCGAGATGAAGCGCCTCATGCTCACCCAGGCCTTCGAGGTCTGGGAGGTGCGCTCGGTGTGCCTGCACACCGACGCGCGGAATCAGCGCTCACGCGACGCGATGCAGCGGATCGGCGCGCGTTTCGAGGGGATCTTGCGCGCGCACCGGCTGGGTGCTGACCTGAACCCGAGGGACTCCGTCCGGTTCGGCATCACCGCGGCCGAATGGCCCGCGGTCAGACTGCGTCTTGACGAGCTGAGCCGCCGCTACCAGCCAGCCTGACGACCCCGGCCGCCCCGGCGTGCGACCGGGAACGCTGTGACCGCCACCAGGCCTGGCCGGATTCGGGCAGCATGTAGATCGGATCGTAATAGGGGTACTCGCGGCCGAGCGCCAGCTCGTCGTCGGTCTCGAGGGCAGTGCGGTAGTTCTTCGTCCAGTACGAGATGCCGTGGTCGGTGTCGTACCTGGCAACCTGGTGCAGCCAGCGTTTGCCGACGTAAGGCACGTCGCAGACCAGCCGGGGGGTGGCGAACCCGGGCAGGTAGCCCATGATCTCGTGCTGCAGGGACTGGCCCTCGGCCAGCGTCAGCCGCCAGTGCTCGCTGCCCGGGATCATGTCGCACAGGTAGAAGTAGTAGGGCATGATGCCGGCCCCGTCGAGCAGTGCGAAGCACAGGTCCAGCAGCGCCCCGGCGCTGTCGTTGGTGCCGCGCAGCAGCACGCCCTGGTTCCGCACGTCGCGCACGCCGGCTTCCATCATGGCGGCTGCGGCCCTGGCGACCAGCGGGGTCACCGACTGCGCGGCGTTCACGTGGGTGTGGATGGCGATGCTCACCCCGCGCGAGCGGGCCGTGCCGGCCAGCCGGGCCATGCCGGCCCGCACCTCGTCCGACAGCCAGTGCTGCGGCAGGCCCATCAGCGCCTTGCTGGCCAGCCTGATATCCCTGATCGAGTCGATCTCGAGCAGCGCGGCCACGAACGACTCCAGCCGCGGCCAGGGCAGGTTGGCCACGTCCCCGCCGGAAACCACGACGTCGCGCACCCCGGGCGTGCGGCGCAGGTAGGAGAGCATGGCGCCGAGCCTGTCCTCGCGGGCCAGCGCGAACTTGTGCTTGTCGGTGACCGCGGTGGGGTTGCCGACCAGGTCCATCCGGGTGCAGTGCCCGCAGTACTGCGGGCAGGTGGGCAGCAGTTCGGCGAGCACCTTGGTGGGGTAGCGGTGGGTGAGGCCCTCGACCGCCCACATCTCCGCCTCGTGCAGCGAGTCGCGCTGCGCGTACGGGTGGGAGGGCCAGTCGGTTCGCCGGTCGCTGAACGCGGGGATCATGTACCGCCGCACCGGGTCGGCGTAGAACGCCTCGGTGAAACCCGGCTGGTCGGGGGAGGCGGCCGGCACCATGGTGTTGAGCATCTGCGGCGGCAGCAGCATCGACATGGTGGCCCGCTCGCGCTGGTCGCGCTCGAGATCGGCGAGGAAGGAGTCGGCCAGACCCGGCCCGGTGACCTGCCGTAGCTGCCGGGCGTTCTTGACGCAGTGCGCGCGCTGCCACTGCGCGGATTCCCAGTCGGCGGCGGACACCCCCGCCCAGCCGGGGAGCCGGCGCCAGTCGGGTTCGGCTACCTCATGTCGCTGGTACACATACGGCTGCGAGACCATGAAAGCCACCTCTCCGATTCCTGCATGGTACCGAAGAACCTGCGGTACAAAACGAAGTAGACAGTAGATCTTCCTGAATGACTGCGGATTCACGAGATCGCTTGTGCAACCGCACGTGCGGCGACGCAGCTGGGTTGCTACCAGCCATCGCGGCACAAGAAAATATTCATATAGTCGACCACTATACTTGAAAAGTTCCCGTAATCTACGATATAGACAAGAAATTTTACCGAACGCTCTGCGAGATGCGTCACCGTCCGTGCGCGCACGGGTGGGTACACGCCGGCCGGCCTTACCACCGTCGGCCGGCCGGAAGGACCAGCCGTATGACCACTTCTTCGTCGCCCCTCGGGCTGCACCGGGTGACCGATCCGCCAGGCGTTCTCCCGCAGGCTGCCTGGCGGCTCGATCCCGACCCGGCGATCACCGCTGACGAAGTCCGGGTGCGGGTGGACCGGCTGAACCTGGACGCCGCCTCCTACCGCCAGCTGCGCGAGACCTACGGCGGCGACCCGGACAAGATCCGGGCTGCCGTACTGGAGATCATCGCCACCCGCGGCAAGATGCAGAACCCGGTCACTGGCTCCGGCGGCATGCTGACCGGCACGGTGGAAGAGGCCGGCCCGGCATCCCCGCTGGGCCTGGTGCCCGGCCAGCGCATCGCCACCCTGGTCTCCCTCACCCTGACCCCCCTCGTCATCACCGACGGCCTGTCCCGCTGGGACGCCCGCTCTGAGCAGGTCCCCTGCGAGGGTCACGCCATCTTGTTCGCCAGATCCATCGCCGCCGTCCTCCCCGATGACCTCCCCGTCCCGCTAGCACTAGCCGTACTAGACGTGTGCGGTGCCCCCGCGCTGACGCAGCGGATGATCAAACGGGGGTGCGTGGCCGTCATCATCGGCGCCGCAGGCAAGAGCGGCTCCCTCTCCGCCGCAGCCGCCCGCCAAGCAGGCGCCGCTGAGGTCATAGGAGTCGTCCCCACGGAGGCGGAGGCGGCCCTGCTCCGGGAGAGCGCCGGACTGGTCGATGAGATCGTCATTGCCGACGCCAGGGATCCCGTGGAACTGGCAAGGAAAGTAGAGACAGCCGGAGGACCAGCCGACGTGACCGTCGTGTGCGTGGATGTGCCAGGCTGCGAAGGCGGCGCCATATTGTCGACGAAGCAAGGCGGGACGGTGATCTTCTTCTCGATGGCCACCAGCTTCAGCGCCGCCGCCCTGGGCGCCGAGGGCCTGGCCGCCGACGTGACCATGCTGGTCGGCAACGGGTACGTCCCCGGCCACGCGGACCTCGCGCTCGGCCTGATCCGCGGCGTCCCATCGGTACGGAACCTGTTCGAACGGCGGGTGGCGTCATGACCAGCAAGCTCAACCTAGACCCCGCGATAGTCGCACAGGCCCGCGAGCTGGCCAGGCTCGCCGGGCAGCCGGTGACCGACCTGGCCCGCACGCACACCACGGTCTCCGTGGAACGGGCCGTGCTGCGCCTGGCCGGCCTGGACGGGGCGGACGAGGACGGGATGCCGTGGGTGAACCGGCTCGCCGACGCGGTCCGCGAGTCGGTCGGGCTCGAGCACGGGGTCGCCCTGCCGGCCTGGGACGCGATGCTCACCGGCGGCTACCCCGACCTGCGCACGCTGGCCGTCGACGCGGGCGCGGGCCTGGTCAAGTTCCGCCTGCCCATGGGGGCAGATGCCGATGCGGCGAGGGAGATCGCGGGCCGTTCGGTCGGTAACGGGATTTCCCTGATCGACAGCCGGCGGGCGGAGCGGGACCGGATGATCGCCGCCACCTCCGACCCGCCGATGCCGTGGATCTACCTGATCGTGGCGACCGGGGACATCTACGAGGACATCCCGCAGGCGCAGGCGGCGGCGCGGGAGGGCGCCGACGTCATCGCGGTGATCAGGTCGACCGGGCAGTCGCTGCTGGACTACGTGCCCGAGGGCGCGACCCGGGAGGGTTACGCCGGCACGTACGCTACCCGGGAGAACTTCCGGCTGATGCGCGCCGCGCTCGACGACGTGTCCCGCGAGCTCGGCCGCTACGTCCGGCTGACCAACTACGCCTCCGGCCTGTGCATGCCGGAGATCGCCTCGCTGGCCGGGCTCGAGCGGCTCGACATGATGCTGAACGACTGCATGTACGGCATCATCTTCCGCGACATCAACCCGGTGCGGACGTTCATCGACCAGCGGTTCTCCCGGCAGGTGCACGCGCGGGCCGGCATCGTCATCAACACCGGCGAGGACAACTACCTGACTACCGCCGACGCGGTGGACGCGGCGCACACCGTGGTGGTCTCGCAGCTGCTGAACGAGTACTTCGGCCGCGAGGCCGGCCTGGCCGACGCCCAGCTCGGGCTCGGGCACGCGTTCGAGATCAACCCCGAGGTGCCGGACTCGTTCCTGCTCGAGCTGGCCCACGCCCAGCTGATCAGGGAGCTGTTCCCGGACGCGCCGCTGAAGTACATGCCGCCGACCAAGCACATGACCGGCAACGTCTTCGCCGGCTACCTGCTGGACGCGTTCTTCAACCTGGCCGGGGTGATGACCGGCCAGTCCATCCTGCTCATCGGCATGATGACCGAGGGCATCCACACCCCGTTCCTGTCCGATCGCGACCTGGCCCTGGAGAACGTCCGGTACGTGCGCCGCGCCGCCGGGCAGCTCGGCGCCTCGTTCCGGCCCGAGCCGGACGGGTTCGTCGCCCAGCGCGCCCGGCAGGTCCTCGGCGAGGCCATCGACCTGCTGCACACCATCGGCTCGCAGGGGCTGCTGACCGCGATCGCCGAGGGGACGTTCGGGGTGACGAAGCGGCCGGCCGACGGCGGCCGCGGCCTGGACGGAGTGGTGCAGCGGGCCGACGGCTACTACAACCCGGCGGTGTCGGTTCTCGAAGGCGCGGAGGAGGCGTCATGAGCCTGACCGGGATCGTGCGGCCCTACGGCGACACCACCGGGGACGGGCGGGTGCAGCTGTCGTTCACGCTGCCCGTGCCGTTCGGCGACGAGGCCGAACGGGCCCGGGCCGAGGGCGCCGCGCTGCAGCTCGCGGCCAAGATGGGCCTGGACCCGGCGATGGTGGTGCACGCCAAGGGGATGGGTCCCGACTTCACCTTCTTCATCGTCTACGGGCGGGTCAGCCACCTAGTCGACCTGTCGGCCGTGACGGTAGCCGAACGGGAGTTCCCGGTGCTGCCCGCCGCCGAGGTGAACCTGCGGATCCGCTCGGCGCTGGGCCGCAAGCTGGTCGTGGTCGGCGCCTGCATCGGCACCGACGCGCACACGGTCGGCATCGACGCGATTCTCAACGTCAAGGGGCACGCGGGGGAGAAGGGCCTGGAGTACTACCGGGAGATCCGCGTGGTCAACATGGGGTCGCAGGTCAGCGTGGCGGACCTGGTGGCCCGCGCCGCGGCCGAGCACGCCGACGCGGTGCTGGTCAGCCAGGTCGTCACCCAGCGCGACGCGCACCTGACGAACACCCGGGAGATGTCGGCGGCGTTCCGCGCCGGGTTCGCCCCGGAGAGCCCGAAGCGGCCGCTGCTGGTGGTGGGCGGTCCGCGGTTCGACCCCGGCGCGGCGCACGACCTCGGCGTGGACAAGATCTTCGGCCGCGGCACCACGCCGGGCGAGGTGGCAAGCTACCTTGTGCACCAGCTTGCCCGCCAGGAGGAGGTCGCATGAACGCGCAGGTCGGCTTGTCCGTGACGCACCGTCGGTACGTGAAGTACGGGGACGCGCACTACGGGGGGAACCTCGTGGACGGCGCCTACGTGCTCGGGCTGTTCGGTGACGTGGGGACCGAGGCGTCGATCCGGCTTGACGGCGACGAGGGGCTGCTCGCGTCCTACTCCGACGTGCAGTTCCGCGCGCCGGTACTGGCCGGCGACATCATCGAGGCGACGGCCACGGTGACCGCGGTCGGCCGGCGCAGCCGGCAGCTCGCGTTCGAGGCGCGGGTCGTCTGCCGGGCCGACCCGGCGCGCGGGGATTCGGCCGCCTCGGTGCTCAGCGAGCCCGTCGTCGTGGTGACCGCGACGGGCACCGTCGTGGTGCCGCCCTCCGCCTAACCAGTGTGGCGCCGTCCGTCGCATGTGCCGTAACGCAGGCTGGTTAATGACGACTGTGCTCGCGTCCGCACAGCTCACGAAGATCTTTGCTACCCGGTCGCCCTTCAGCCGCTGTGAATGGCGGGTTACACTAGTGATAGTCCGAAGGTGGTGACGGCCATGCAGCGGTATAAGTTCCAGGCCCTAGTGACGCCTTTCGCGGACGATGACGGCGAAGCGCGCTCGAAGCTCGGCTCCGGGTCGCACCGGATGGTGCTGCGCGCTCAGAACAGCGAGACACACCGCAGCCAGGTCTTCAGCGCCCTGGTCGACGGCGAGGACGATGGGCCGTTCCGGGCCGGGAGCTCTCAGATCATGGTCACGCTGCGGGTCGTCGGTGATGACGTCGCCGATTATCTAGGCATCGGCAGTCACTTCAGCCTCTGGCTCGGGCACGACGTGGGGCGCGGTGTCGTGACCCGTCGCCTCCTTCTGTAGGTTCCTGGCTGGTCACCGTTAGGGTTTAACGGTGACCTCATCTTCCTCATCTTCCTCATCTTCCTCATCAGCCGCGGCTACGGGCCGGCCTGCACCGGAAGAGGCCGCGCGTCCTCCCTGTAGAGTCGAACGGCCCTGCCCGGGGAGTCCGTTTGTGCCAGTCACGCAGGCCGTCCGGGCTGCCCGCATGGGACCTTTGCCGGTACTCCGGTCCGGGTGACCTGCCTAAGGTCGCATGGATACGGTCCTGTCCAGCTTGCTGGGCCATGTGCGAAGGTCAGGTGTCAGGCCCGGTGAGCAACAAGACGTCCGGCGCCCCGGCGAGAAAGCCGATCGGCGTGTTCGTCCTGGAGGACCAGGAGATCGTCCGCCGGGGGATCCGCGTTCTTCTTGGAGGCCGAGCCGGATATTGAGGTGATCGGCGAGGCTGGCACCGCGGCCGCCGCGCTGGCCAGGATTCCGGCGCTGAGGCCCGGCGTTGCGGTGCTCGATGTCCGGCTGCCTGATGGTGACGGGGTGTCGGTCTGCCGGGAGGTCCGGTCGCGGGCGCCCGAGGTCGCCTGCCTGATGCTCACCGCCTTCAGCGACGACCAGGCGCTGCTGGATGCGATCATGGCGGGAGCGGCCGGCTACGTGCTCAAGCAGATCCGCGGCTCGGATCTGGTCGGCGCGGTCCGCGTGGTCGCCTCCGGTCGGTCGCTGCTGGATCCTCGCGCGGCGAGTAAGGCGATGGCCAGGCTCCGGGACGAGGCGGACCGGCGCGACCGGCTGGCCGGGCTGACCGCGCGGGAGCGCAAGATCCTGGAGCTGATCGGGGACGGCCTGACCAACCGGCAGATCGGCGAGCGGCTGTCCGTTTCGGTGAAGACGGTGAAGAACTACGTGTCGGTACTGTTCGTCAAGCTCGGCATGGAGCAGCGCACCCAGGCGGCCGCTTACGCAGCCCGTACCTTCGGTGGCCGCACGTTCGAATTGAGCCAGGACATGAGGATCATCAACCGGAAGCCTTGAACCAACGGAGTAAAGTGACGCTCAGCCCGCCGCCAGGCGGTGCCACTGAGCAAGAGGCATGAGATAGCCGTTTTCTCCTGATCTCGCACGGACACCAAGACTGGCCACAGGGTGATGTATGGCCTTATTAACGCAGCTCACGGCCTAGGGATGCACGCCAAGGCCTGCGTCCTCGACGACCGGCCCCGGCTGCCTAAACGAGGTCGGGAAAGAAAATCTTGATTTCCCGCTTAGCGGCCTCCGGCGAGTCGGATCCGTGCACGATGTTCTGCTGTACTTCCAGCGCGTGATCTCCACGGATGGTGCCCACCGAAGCGCGAATCGGGTCGGTGGAGCCGGCGAGGACGCGGAATGCCTCGATCGCCCGTGGCCCCTCCACGACGAGAGCCACCAGCGGCCCTGACGTGATGAAGTCGACGAGCTGGCCGAAGAACGGCCTGACCGCATGTTCCGCGTAGTGAAGCTGGCCGTGTCCCTGTCAAGGGTGCGCAGGTCCATCGCCACGATCCGTAGTCCCTTGCCCTCGATCCTGGACAGGACATCGCCGATGAGCCCTCGTAGCACGCCGTCGGGTTTAACCAGGATCAGGTACGTTCAGTCACGGTCGCTCCTCAGGGTGGCACGGCGAGCCGATCGCGCCGTGGGTTTGGTGGGATCAGATGCCCCGGAAGGTTGGCTGGCGTTTCTCGGCGAAGGCCTTGAGGCCCTCGACATAGTTGCCGCTGTCGTAGGCCTCCCGTCGCAGGCCCTGGCTGCGTTCGTACACCTGCGCGGCGAACACTGGATGACGAGCCCGGTACAGATGCCGCACGTAACGAAGGCGCTCGGCCGTGCTGGATGCCTGGTCGTACCCGTGCTGGCGCGGTTCGAGCACGGCAACCACCTCGTTGACCACCCGATCCTCAGCGCTGGCCAGGACTGCTGACGTCTCCACCACCGGTACCTCCGTTTCCTGACCATCTCCCGGCTATCCCCACCCGGTGGACTCAGCATTAGGTAGCGCCGAGAGCCAGTCGCACCAACGAAACCACGACGGGTAATCGACCGCCAGCCCTTAAGCCGTCCCGGTTGACCTCGGCCGGCCGACCGCGCCGTCAGCGGCGGGCACCACCATGATCGACAGCCGCACGGCGGCGAACCATGTGGCCAACCCGAAGTTCGTCTATTACCTGTCGGCGGAGTACATGCTCGGGCGCCAGCTCCGCCAGAACGCCATCTACACCGGCACCGCCGACCTCGCCCGCCAGGCCGTTGCCGCATCCGGGTACTCCGCCGGGGACCTGGAGGATCTCGACGTCGAGCCCGGACTGGGGAACGGGGCCTGGGCCGCTGGCCGCCTGCCTGCTCGACTCCCTGGCCACCCTGGACGTGCCCGGGGTGGGGTACGGCATCCGGTATGAGTTCGGGATCTTCAAGCAGGCCTTTCAGGATGGCCAGCAGATCGAGCTTCCCGACGACTGGACCTTCTACGGCAACCCATGGGAGTTCCCCGCTCCCGGCCGTGCGCGCCCGGCCGGGCTTCTGGCTTCGTTGCCGTAGAGTCAGTGAATGCGTGTCTGGGCTGGCGCTGCTTATCCGCTTGGTGCCACCTGGGACGGGTCAGGGACCAATTTTGCCCTGTTCTCTGAAGTGGCCGACCGGGTCGAGCTGTGCCTGTTCGGTCCGGGTAACCGCAGGGAGACGCGGGTCGAGCTCACCGAGGTGGACGGTTTCGTCTGGCACTGCTACCTGCCCGGCGTCGGCCCGGGCCGGCACTATGGGTATCGCGTGCACGGCCCGTACGCGCCGGACCGCGGTCACCGGTGCAATGCGGCGAAGCTGCTGCTCGACCCGTACGGCAAGGCCGTCGCGGGTCAGGTGCGCTGGCACGAGGCCCTGTTCTCCCACCGGGCCGGCGCGCCGGAGGCGATCAGCACTCGCGACAGCGCCCCTTTCATGCCGCGCAATGTCGTTACGAACCCGTATTTCGACTGGGCGGATGACCGGCCGCCGCGAACGCCGTATCACGAGACGGTGATCTACGAGGCGCATGTCCGCGGCCTGACCCTGCGCCATCCCGGGGTCCCGCCCGGGCAGCGGGGCACCTATGCGGGCCTGGCCTGCCCGGTCATCATCGACCACCTGACCCGGCTGGGCGTGACCGCCGTCGAGCTGATGCCGGTGCATCAGTTCATCTCCGAGCGGCAGCTAGCGGCGGGCGGCCGGTCCAACTACTGGGGTTACAACACGATCGCGTTCCTCGCGCCGCACAACGGCTACTCCTCATCCACCGAGCCGGATGGCCAGGTCACCGAGTTCAAGTCGATGGTCAAGGCGCTGCACGCGGCGGGCATCGAGGTGATCCTGGACGTCGTCTACAACCACACGGCCGAGGCTGGCGCCTCCGGTCCTACGCTGTCCTTCCGCGGCATCGACAACGCCGCGTACTACCGGCTCGCCGACGGCGACCCAGCGGTCTACCTGGACTACACCGGCTGCGGCAACAGTCTCAATGCCCGCAGTCCGCAAGCGCTGCAGCTGATCATGGACTCGCTGCGGTACTGGATCCTGGACATGCACGTGGACGGATTCCGTTTCGACCTGGCCGCGGCCCTGGCCCGGCAGCTGCACGACGTGGACCGGCTGGCCGCGTTCTTCGATCTGGTCCAGCAGGATCCGGTCGTGTCGCAGGTGAAGCTGATCGCCGAGCCCTGGGATGTCGGGGAAGGCGGCTACCAGGTCGGCAGGTTCCCGCCGCTGTGGTCGGAATGGAACGGCAAGTACCGCGACTGCATACGGGACCTGTGGCGCGGCGAGCCCGCTGCCCTGCCGGAGTTCGCCCGGCGGCTGGCCGGCTCCAGCGACCTGTACGAGACCAGCGGGCGGCGGCCGGTAGCCTCAGTGAACTACGTGACCTGTCATGACGGGTTCACCCTCGCGGACCTGGTCAGCTACAACCGCAAGCACAACGAGGCCAACGGCGAGGACAACCAGGACGGCACCGATGACAACCGGTCCTGGAACTGCGGCGCGGAAGGCCCGTCCGACGATCCGGCGGTCCGCGAGCTGCGCGCCCGGCAGGTCCGCAACTTCCTGGTCACGCTGTTCTGCTCGCAGGGCGTCCCGATGCTGCTGGCCGGTGACGAGATGGGGCGCACCCAGCAGGGCAGCAACAACGCCTACTGCCAGGACTCGCCGCTGTCGTGGGTGGACTGGGAGAACGCCGCCAAATACGCGGACCTGGCCGACTTCACCGCCGCGCTGTCCGCGCTGCGCCGGGCGCACCCGGTGTTCCGGCGGCGCAGGTTCTTCAGCGGGCGCCCCGCCCAGGCCGGCCCGGGCGGCCTGCGGGACATCATCTGGCTAACCCCGTCCGGCCGGGAAATGACCGATGCGGACTGGCACGGCGGCTACGCGAGGTCGCTGGCGGTGTTCCTGAACGGTGAGGCCATTACCGAGCGCGGCACCCGCGGCGAGCCCGTCCGCGACAACCATTTCCTGCTGCTATTCAACGCGCACAGCGACGCCGTGCGGTTCGTCCTGCCCGGCGCCGATCACGCAGACGGCTGGCATGTTGTCGTCGATACGGCGGCGCCGCCAAGTCGGCCCGGCACCGGCGCAGGCGGCTCGCCTGCGGTGCTGCCCAGCGCGGCGGCGGTCGACGTGACCGGCCGTTCGGTCATGGTGCTGCGCGCCACCGACGGTCCGGCAGGCGGAGCGAGCCCGAGCCCGGCCGGGACGGTTTAACGTGGCCTGGCGGCTAGCGTCACGGTGATCAGCACCAGCGCGACGGTGAGCAGGCCAGCTGCCCCGTTGCACTGCTGGACGTTGGCGGGGGAATGCTGCTCCGCTTCCCTGGCGTGCCGGCCGCTGCGCCCTGCCAGCCACCGGCGGTGAACGGACCGAGGGATGTCGCTGCGGCGGATGACAACGACACGATCAGCTCCGGTGGGATTGCCCGGGCCGGATGCATGGAAACCCTGCTGGGCGTCGGGTGAGGGGCGGGCGCGGCGCTGGGCCCGGCCCGCCCTGTCAATCGGGCCAGCCTGCCGCGCTGGCGGTCGATTGCCCCGGCCATGGTTTCGTTGGTGTGACGATCTATTCGGAGACGCAGACGGCCGCGTGTATCGGAACGGAGGTACCGGGTCGTGGAGACGGCAGTCCTTGCCAGTGCCCAGGACCGGGTAGCCGACGAAGCGGTTGCCGCGCTCGAGCGGTCACGCGGACTGCCCGCCGGCGGCCAGCATGTCACCGAGCGTGGCTGCCCGCGCACGGGGAGGCCGGTTCCAAGGGCCCCGGATTCGTCTGGTCCGGCTTGCAGACACCGTGCACAGTGCCGAAGGTGGCGGCCAGCATGTACCTGCCGCGCCCGCGAGCCCGAGTGGCCCGGCGGTGGCGAGCGCGTCCTCCGAGTGCTGTAAAGCTTTTCGCTGACCTTGCCGACGACCCGCCGCCTCATGCGGCGGGCAGGGGTCATTGAACGGGACCACAGGCGATTAGGCCAGCCCGGTCCGGCGATCGGGCCCAGTACCGCGCCGCCAGGCGTGCGAACAGGAACTCAGGACTGATCCTGCTGCGCAGCGGCCGTACCAGCCACGGCGTCCTTGCTGTAATCGTCACGCAGCGCTAGGACCTTGATACGGATGTTGGCGCTATGCGCCGGCAGCTCGCTTCGCACTATCAGCCCGATCTCCTTTCGGTCGAATACCTGGCCGCGTACTCCGGCGAGTCCAAAGTGAACTCGACGACTCGATGGGTGTCGCCGAGTAAACATTGTCGTACCACGCCAGCCGCCGCAGCTCAGCAGGAGCCTGAAGAGCATCCGCGATCGACCGGACCCACGCCAGGTACTTATCCTTGCCTCCAGGCGGATATCGATCTCGTAGACGTACTTGATCACCAGAGACATCCTTCGTCGGTGCCGCGACCCCCACGAGCCACGTCGTGGGACAGTCGGGCGACCCGGAGGACGGCTAACACGGCGAGGTTCACTCGCCCGAGCAGTTGAAGATGCGGGTGAAACTTGGCGCCATAACAGCTACCTGAATATGGGTGATTTCTCTAAG
>CAWDBS010000041.1:0-11017 GCA_963800415.1 uncultured Actinomycetes bacterium | reverse complement strand
CGCCCCGGAGGTCGTCAGTCTCCCGCTTGGCGTTCGCGCGCAGCTCCGAGGCCTCGTTCTCAGCGGCGGCCCGGAACTCCGCCGCGTCAACCTTGGCCGCGGCCTTGATCTCGTTCGCTTCCGACCTGGCGGCCTGGACGAGCTCGGTGGCCTGTTCTTCGGCCAGCCTGAGCAACTGCTCAATACGGGCTCCGAGGCCGGAGTAGGTCGGGCGTTCCTGCTCCTGAATTGGCGGTGCGCGTCAATCAGCTGCTGCCGCATGGCCTGGGATTGCTCGCGATGCTGGCGCACTTCGGCTTCGATCTGCCTGATGTGCTCGTCAACCTGGTGACGGTCGTAGCCCCGCATGACCGTCGCGAACTCGCGCGGCGGGGCCTCTTCGAAGAAGTTGGTCAGCTGGGCGTCAATGTCCGATTGCATATGGCCTAATCCTGGCTAGACGTGAAGGCGACGGAAATTTGACGGCGGGTGTCGGCCATGCGGGTGCGACTCTCGCCCGGTGTCAGGCAGACTACTCTTCTCGCGTGGTTTGGCGGACCCTTCAGAGCTCTCTGAATTCTATGCTCCTGGACGATCCCGTTAGTGTCATTATGGGGCATCAGGCTGAACTGGCGAACTGTACGAGTTCGGTCAGCACGCCCCCCAGATCGGCCGGGTGCAGGAAGGCGATAGACCCCCCATGGACCCGTGCCTGGGCCGCTCGTCGATCAGCCGGATGCCGGTCCCGGCTACCGTGGCCAGGGCCTCGCCGATGTCGCTGACGCCGTAGCCGACGTGGTGGATCCCCTCGCCGCGCCGGGCGATGAACTTGCCTACCGGCGTGTCCGGCGACAGCGGCTCGAGCAACTGGACATAGCCGGGGCGCCCCGGCACAACGGTAGCGCCAGGCACAGCGTCAGCGCCCGGCACAACGGCAGCGCCCGGCACAACGGCAGCGCCCGGCCCGACCGCCAGCATCGCCTCACGGACACCCTGCTCCTCGTTCACCTCCAGGCTCACCACCTCGAGCCCGAACGTCGTCCGGTACAGGTCGATGGCCTGGCGCAGGTCCCGGCAGGCGATGCCGACGTGATCGATGCGGGTGAGTAGCGGTAGCACTATATTTCCTTCCGGAGCCGGCTAGGTATCGTGGCAGATATGAGCGAACCACGTCAGCCGGTCATTGTCGGCGCGGCGAGGACACCGGTAGGCCGCCTGCTCGGATCCCTCGCCAGCAAGTCTGCCAGCGAACTCGGCGGCGTCGCCATCGCGGCGGCGCTGGACCGCGCTGGCGTCGAACCGGATCAGGTCCAGTACGTGATCATGGGCCAGGTGCTGCAGGCGGGCGCGGGCCAGATCACCGCCCGGCAGGCCGCGGTGGCGGCAGGCATACCCATGAGCGTCCCGCGCTGACGGTGAACAAGGTGTGCCTGTCCGGCCTGGACGCCATCGCGCTCGCGTCGCAGCTTGTCCGGCTAGCCGAGCACGAGGTCGTGGTGGCCGGCGGGATGGAGTCCATGACCCGCGCGCCGCACCTGCTGGTGAACTCCCGGGCCGGCTACAAGTACGGCCCGGTCACGGTCGAGGACTCGATGGCCCTGGACGGCCTGACCGACGCCTTCGACCACCTGTCCATGGGCGAGTCCACCGAGAACAGCGGGCGCAGGCTCGGCATCACCCGGCAGCAGCAGGACGAATTCGCGGTGCTGTCCCACCAGCGCGCGGCCGCGGCAGCCAAAACGGACTGTTCGCCGCCGAGATCGCCGCCGTCCCGGTGTCCCGCAATGGCGAGCAGCTGCTGGTGACCGAGGACGACGGCATCCGCCCGGGCACGACCCTGGAGGCGCTGGCCAAGCTCAGGCCGGCCTTCGGCCCGGACGGCACGATCACCGCCGGGACCGCCTCGCAGATCTCGGACGGCGCGGCCGCCGTCGTGGTGATGTCCGCGGCGGCCGCCGAACGGGCCGGGTTGCACGTCCTGGCCGAGATCGGAGCGCACGGCAACATGGCCGGCCCGGACAACTCGCTGCACTCCCAGCCGTCCAACGCCATCTCCCGCGCCCTGGCCAAGGCCGGCCTGGCCACCTCCGACCTGGACCTGATCGAGATCAACGAGGCGTTCGCGGCGGTGGCCATCCAGTCCATGCGCGACCTGGGCGTCGGCCCCGACATGGTGAACGTCAACGGCGGCGCCATCGCCATCGGCCACCCCATCGGCGCGTCCGGCGCCCGGCTCGCGGTCCACCTGTGCTACGAGCTCGGCCGCCGCGGCGGCGGGCTCGGCGCGGCGGGCCTGTGCGGCGGCGGCGGCCAGGGCGAGGCCCTGCTGTTCCGGGTCCGCGGCTAGCCAGCCCGTGGCCGAAACCCCCGTGGCCGAAACCCCCGTGGCCGAAAGCACAGCCGCCCAGCTCGACAAGGCCCGGGCCGGGGACGTCCGCGCTCTGGCGCGGCTTATCTCGCTGGTCGAGGACGAGTCACCTCAGGTCCGCATCGTTATCAAAGATCTTCTGCCGGACACCGGCCGGGCCCGGATCATCGGCCTAACCGGGTCCCCCGGGGTGGGCAAGTCCACCGTGACCGGCGCGCTGCTGAGCGCGTTCCGCGCCGCGGGTCACCGCATCGCGGTGCTCGCGGTCGATCCGTCGTCGCCGTTCACCGGCGGCGCGCTGCTCGGTGACCGGATCCGCATGCAGGAGCACGCTACCGACGGCCATGTGTTCATCAGGTCGATGGCGAGCCGTGGCCACCTGGGCGGACTGGCGGCCTCGACGCCGCAGGCCATCCGGGTGCTCGACGCGGCCGGGTTCGACCTGATCCTCATCGAGACGGTCGGCGTGGGCCAGGCCGAGGTGGCGATCGCCTCGCTGGCGGACTCCGTGCTGGTGCTGCTCGCGCCGGGGATGGGCGACGCGATCCAGGCGGCCAAGGCCGGCATCCTCGAGGTCGCCGACCTGTTCGTGGTGAACAAGGCGGACAAGCCGGACGCCCAGCAGGTCGTCAGGGACCTGCGGAACATGATCGCGCTGGCCCAGCACAGCCAGGAGGGATGGAAACCGCCCATCGTCAGCACCGTCGCGGTCAAGGGTGAGGGGATCGACGAGCTGGTGGGCCGGCTGGACCAGCACTGGTCCTGGCTCAACTCCAGCGGCGAGCTGAAGGACAGGCGCCAGGCCCGCGCACGCGAGGAGCTCACCGCGCTGGCCTTCGCCGCCCTCCGCGGCCGTGGCCGCGAGCCGGCTCGACGAGCTGGCCAGCCGGGTGGCGGACGGCACGCTGGATCCCTTCCAGGCGGCCGACGAACTGCTTACCCAGCAAGAGGCCTGAGCAGGGCATACGGTGTACCCGTGGGTAAGCCGCTTGAACTGCCGTTTGATCCCATCGACCGGGCGGCGCAGATCTGGGAACGCAGGTTCGGTCCCTCGCCGTCGATGGCCGCGGTCACCTCGATCATGCGCGCCCAGCAGATCCTGCTCGCCGAGCTCGACGCGCTGCTGCGGCCGTACGGGCTGACGTTCGCCCGGTACGAGGCGCTGGTGCTGCTCACCTTCAGCCGCCGCGGCGCGCTGCCGCTCGGGCTGATCGGCGAGCGGCTGATGGTGCACCCCACCAGCGTCACCAACATCATCAGCCGCCTGGAACGGCAGCAGCTGGTGGTCCGCAGGCCGAACCCGGCCGACGGCCGGGGCCGGCTCGCCGAGATCACCGACGCGGGCCGGGCGGTGGTACAGCGGGCCACCCGGGACCTGATGGCGGCGGAGTTCGGGCTCGGCGGGTTCGAGTCCGGCCAGCTGAAGGAGATCTTCGACCTGTTCCGTGAGCTGCGGCTGGCGGCAGGCGATTTCGTCCCCGACCGGCCAGCCGACCGGCCAGCCGACCGGCCAGACCACCAGCCCTAGACGACCAGGCCTAGGCGCCCGGACTCCCAGAAGCCCTGCACTTTCTAGGAGCCCGGACCCCTAGGAGCCGTTAAGGCGGGAAGCCTGCCAGCTCTGCCCGCCGTCGAAGGTGAACCAGACCGTGCCGGCTGACGGGTCGGCGGGCAGCGCGATGCCCTGGTCGTCGGTGGTCATGCCCACGTAGCCGAACCCCCCGGCCGGCCCGCTCCCCTTGAGCGTGGCTGCATGCCACCCGATCTCGCCCTTGGGCAGCAGGTCGATGCCCTGGTCGGTGGCGAGCACCACGCTCCCGGACGGGCTGGCCGCCAGCCAGAACGCGGTGCCCGCGTTGGGCGCCGTGCCCATCGGCAGCCAGCTGAGCCCGTCGTTCGGCGAGGAGAAGATCAGCTTGTGCTGCGTCGAGACCGCGGGGTTCGGGCCTCTGCTGCCCGACAGGCAGGCCAGGAACAGTTCCCTCGCGTTCACCGTGCTGAGCAGCGCCCCGGTCGGCTGGCCGTCGGCAAGGGCCGGCCCGACGGTGCACGAGGAGACCAGCGAGCTCACCGGCTGCCACGCCGCGCTGCCGTCGACCGGTCCGGCGTACAGGGCGCCGCCCGGCGCGAGCAGGTAGCCGCGGCCGCCGGTGAGCACCAGCGAGGCGGCCTCGTCGGCGGCACCGTCGGTCAGCGCGGTGGTCGCGGCGCCCACCGGGGCCCAGCTGCCGCCCGCGGCGGGAGCGGAGTACAGCGAGAAGCTGGTGCACTGGCCGGCGAACGCGGTCCCGCCGCCGGTGCACGACGCCCACAGCGCGAACACCCGGTTGCCCACTGTCTCCAGGTCCGTGACCCGCAGCCCGTGGGTGTCGACCGGCGTCCAGGTCTGGCCGCCGGTGCGGGTGACCCACAGCTCGGGCCCGAACGCCCACCCGTCGTTCAGGTTGAGGAACCTGATCTGGCTCACCCCGGTCGCGCCGTCCGCCGCGCCGGTCAGCGGCGCGGGCACGCCAGTCCAGGTCGTGCCCGCGTCGTCGGTGCGCGCTACCGACGTGCAGTACGGGGTGGCGCAATGGCCCGGGGTCTTGGCCTGGCCGATCACCCAGCCGGTCTTGGTGCCGACGAAGGTGACCGAGCTGGGCCGGAAGTTATCAGGCACTGGCGCCGATGTCGCAGTGGGGCCGGCACGGCGGAACTCGCCGCTGCCGATGACTCGCCGCGGACGCCGGTCCCGGTCGGCGTGGCGGAGGTTGCCCGCCCCTGCCCGGCCGCCGCGCTTGATTGAGGGCCCGGGCTCAGCACCGGCAGGTTGACCACCTGGGGCACGGTCACCGCCGCGGCCACGATGACCGCCGCCGAGGTCGCGGTGATGGCCAGCTTGCGGTACTTGCGGCGCCGCGCCCGGCGCTTGATCAGGTCGAACGTGCCCTGCGGCGGCGGGAGCGGCTCGATCCGCTCGCTCAGCCAGGCGTCAACGTCGTCGTGGCGGTCAGCCATCACGTTCCCCCAGCGCCGTCTTCAGCTTGGCCCGCGCCGCGAATAGGTCCGCCTTGATGGTCCCCTCCGGCCGGTGCAGCAGCGTCGCGACCTCCCGGATCGCGAACCCCCCGTAGTAGTGCAGCAGGAACGGATCGCGCAGCCGCGGCGGCAGCGAGGAGATGAGGTTGCGCACATCCACGTCCTGCACGGGATAGGCCACCGGGTCCAGGGCGGTGCCGGCGGTGACGCTGCGGATGGCCCGCCGCTCCCGTTCGGCCTTGCGCCAGTGGTCGCGGATCAGGTTGGTCGCGATCATATAAACGTAGCTCTGCGGGCTCTCCACCTTCGTCCACCGGGACAGCAGCCGGACGAACGCCTCGGACGCGATCTCGTGCGCGGTGTCGTCGTCGTCGACCAGCCGCCTGACCCAGCCGGCGAGCTTGGGGTAGACGCCCTTGAACAGCTCTTCGGCAGCATCGGCGTCACCCCTTCGATCCCCTTTGACCTCACCTGCGGCGCCCACCGGATCTCCCTTGATGAAGTTCCCGGCAGGTGGGAACAGCGCAACCCCGCGTCCCGCGCGTCCGCCCGGCATGATCACCATGTCGGGGTCGGTCGGGGCGCCGTCGAGAACACCCGTGTGATACGGCAACTGTTACCACATTTCCTCGGCGTCTGGCCCGGGCGCGCCCCCGTGACGTCCGGGCCCCGCTGCGCACGAGGCGTTCCCGGCCTCGCGCTCTTAAGGACGGTGAAACTCGCTCATCGGTTGCACAGAAAGTTCTTTTTTCCGAACGGTCCGTGGTGCCTGCCCTGCCGGAGTGCGCACTGCCCCGGCGAGATACACTGAAAATATAGTAGGACGTCCTACTATCTCGGGACGAGCACCCTCCGGAGGCAGGACATGGACGCTCATGGCGGTTCGGACGCGGGCGCCGCGCAGGCGGGACGGGAGCGCTGGCAGCGCCGGTTCGACCAGGCCGCCAAGCGTGACGCGGACTTCACCACGCTGTCCGGCCTCGAGGTCGATCCGGTCTACGGGCCGCCGGACGGCGCGGCGCCCCCCGAGCGCATCGGCTGGCCGGGGGAGTTCCCGTTCACCCGGGGCATTCACGCCACCGGCTACCGCGGCAAGCCGTGGACGATCCGCCAGTTCTCCGGGTTCGGCAACGCGCGGCAGACCAACGAGCGGTACAAGATGCTGCTGGCGGCCGGGGGCGCGGGCCTTTCGGTGGCCTTCGACATGCCGACCCTGATGGGCCGCGACTCCGACGACCCGCGCGCGCTCGGCGAGGTGGGGCACTGCGGCGTGGCCATCGACTCGGCCGCCGACATGGACGTGCTGTTCGAGGGCATCCCGCTGGCCGACACGACCACCTCGATGACGATCAGCGGGCCGGCCGTGCCGCTCTTCTGCATGTACCTGGTGGCCGCCGAGCGCCAGGGCGCGGAGAAGTCCAAGCTGGACGGGACCCTGCAGACCGACATCTTCAAGGAGTACATCGCGCAGAAGGAGTGGCTGTTCGCGCCGCCCCCGCATCTGCGCCTCATCGGCGACCTGATGCAGTACTGCGGCCAGAACATCCCCCGCTACAAGCCGCTGTCGGTGTCCGGGTACCACATCAGGGAGGCCGGCTCGACCGCCGCCCAGGAACTGGCGTTCACGCTGGCCGACGGGTTCGGCTACGTGGAGCTCGGCCTGTCCCGCGGCCTGGACGTGGACGAGTTCGCGCCCGGGCTCTCCTTCTTCTTCGACGCGCACATCGACTTCTTCGAGGAGATCGCCAAGTTCCGCGCGGCCCGGCGGATCTGGGCCCGGTGGCTGCGCGACGTCTACGGCGCTCGCAGCGAGCGGGCGCAGCGGCTGCGGTTCCACACCCAGACGGCCGGCGTCTCGCTGACCGCGCAGCAGCCGGACAACAACGTCGTCCGGACCGCCGTCGAGGCGCTGGCCGCGGTGCTGGGCGGGACCAACTCGCTGCACACCAACGCCCTGGACGAGGTGCTCGCGCTGCCCGGCGAGACGGCGGCCGAGACCGCGCTGCGCACCCAGCAGGTGATCATGGAAGAGTCCGGCGTGCTGAACGTCTCCGACCCGCTCGGCGGGTCGTGGTACGTGGAGGCGCTGACCGACCGGATGGAGGCCGAAGCCGAGGCCATCTTCGCCCGGATCCGCGAGATGAGCTCGGACGACTCGATGACTGACGGGATCCTGCAGGGCATCGAGAACGGCTGGTTCATCGGCGAGATCGCCGAGGCCTCGTTCGCCTACCAGCAGCAGCTGGAGAAGGGCGAGAAGAAGGTCGTCGGCGTGAACTGCCACGTCAACACGGTGGCCCAGCCGCTGGAGATCATGCGGATCAGCGCCGAGATCGAGCGCGAGCAGGTCGCCGCGCTCGCCCGCCTCCGGTCCGGCCGCGACCAGAAGGCCGTCGATGCGGCCCTGACCGCCCTGGTCGCCGCGGCGCGCACCCAGGACGAGAACCTGGTCCCCCCCATGCTGGACGCGGCCCGCGCCGAAGCCACCCTCGGTGAGATCTGCGGCGTCCTCCGCAGCGAATGGGGCGCCTACACCGAACCCGCCGCCTTCTGACGCCGGGGTCTCCTGGAGAGTGACGACCGGCCTTTCGTGCCATCAGGGTGATGGAATTCGGGGCGGCACGAGGTGGAATGGTGCCTGACGGCGAGGGAGGTCTATGGGCCAGACAGCGAGATTTCAGGACACGTTGCGCAGGCTGGCGATGATCGACGAAGCCTTCGTCGAAGGCGAGGCCGGGCTCGGGCTTGGCCCGGCCTGCACGTCGGCGCTGGATCCCAGGACCGCAGCGTTGCTGCGAGTAGGGGTGTTGGTGGCCATCGGGTCGCCGGGGGTCTGCCTGGAATGGAGCGTCGGCCGGGCGCTGGCGGCGGGCTTGACCGAGGACGAGATCGCCGACGTGCTTGTGGTGATCATGCCGGTGGCCGGGCTGGGCCGGGTCGTCGCCGCCGCTCCTGATGTGGCGATGGCGCTGGGGTATGACATCACGGCCGCGCTGGAGGAGCCAGACGGTCACTGATGCTCTGCAGCTGATCATGTCACCCTGCCAGCGGACCGGCGGATGAGCGTTCCCACAAGCTGAGGATGAATTGACCCCAGGAGGGTTCACCCACTTGGGAGGATGCAGCGCCTGCGTCCTCATGCTTGCCTGGCATTGACGCTTGGAGGTCAATTGCCGGACTTCGTTGAGGACGGCGCAGAAGGTGCCACGGCGAGCGCAGAGTCCCGGTGGTGGCGTCGCCTCGGGCGTTCCTTCGTCTCGGAGGACAGCTACGGGCTCGTGCTGCTGCTCGTCGTGGTGACCTACGTGGTGTCCGTCTCGGTGACCGAGGAGTGGGCGGCTCCGGTCGTCCTTACCGTTCAGCTGGCAACCGTCTGGCTCACGCTCCGGACCTCGCAGGCGCGCCGCGTGGTCCGGCTCGTCGCGAGCATCGTGCTGTGCCTCGCCGCCGTCGTCGCGGTCGTGAGCTACTTCGTGCACAAGCCGGGTGAGCAGCTGGGCGGGATATTCACGATCTGCTGCCTGCTCTACCTGATCGCGCCATTCTCCATCGTGCGCCATCTGATAGTACGGCGAGCGATCGACATCGAAACGCTGCTCGGGGCCATCGCTGCCTACCTGCTGATCGGCATATTCTTCGCCTTCGCCTACAAGGCGGCTGGCGAGTTCGGAAGCGCGCCGTTCTTCGGCTCGGCGGGGTCCGGCACGCTCAGCCAGGACCTGTTCTTCAGCTTCGTCACGATGACCACCGTCGGGTACGGGAACCTGGTGCCGGCCGCCAATCCCGGGCAGACGTTTGCCGTGCTTGAGGCGGTAACCGGGCAGCTGTTCCTCGTCGTAGCCGTCGGGAAGATCATCAGCAGCATGCCCAGGCGCGGCGAGCGATCCGGCTCCTAACACGTTCGGGCGCGCCGGCTCGGCGGAGGGGACAGCCTCAGGCGCCGGTTTCGCTGTCGGTGCCCGGCCGCTGGCCTAGCCACTCCGCATAGGACCTGGATTCATCCGGGCCGGGTTCCATGCCACCGGGCAGGGCCTGGGCGAACACGAGCGCGGCGGTGGCCTGGAGTTCGCTTCGGAGCAGGCTGGCAGGGCCGGTTGCCTCGAATCCCAGGGTCCACCAGTCCTGGCCGCTCGTGCGGACCTCGGTGAGTTCCACCTCGCATTGCGGCTGCTGGTCTAGCCCTGGGCCGTGCGCCTCAAGCTGTCCGCTGCCCAGAGAGAACCGGCTGATGCGCCGCCTCTTGCGTACCGGCCTCCAGCCGGCCGGGTCGGCGCGGTCCTGGCTGAGCGGGCTACAGGGAAAGGACCACTTCTGCCAGGACTGCATACGTCCGCGGGCGCGGCCCGCCACCTCGAGGATCCCCGGGCTGCCGCGGTACGCCTTCACCTCCAGTGCCGAGCCCTCGCGGACCTTTACCGACAGCCCGGGCAACTGCGGATCCAGCAGGTAGGTGTCCTCGCGTGATTCCGTCCGGGCCGGGAACCGCCCGAACCATCCGGCCACCGCGGTCTTCATCTGGCCCGGGAAGATCCAGCGCACCTCAAGGCTGCGGACTCCTTCGGTAACCGGGCTCCCCGGCGATTCAGCCGCCATCGTCATACGCTCCTGACACCGGCCGGCGAGTTGTATAGAGGTACCCGGTGCCTCGCCCAACCGGAGGCTGCCTGCCATCTCAGTGGCCATCCGGGGCGGGGGCGGCGGTAACCGGCAGGGCGCCGCCCTGGGCGGCGTCTCGCTCCTCCTTGTCGGGCAGTCCCCGGACGGCTCCGATGATGGCCACGGCGATGGCGGCGCCGATCACCGGGCCGAGAATATAGATCCACCAGCCGGTGTAGTCGTTGCCGACGATGTCCGGGCCGAGGGTGCGGGCCGGGTTCATCGACGCGCCGCTGATCGGGCTGGCGAACAGGCCGAGCAGCGCCACGGTGGAGCCGACCGCGATGGCGGCGTTATGGCCGATGCTGCGGCCGCCGGTGGCGGTGTTGAGGATGATGCTGACCAGGATCGCGGTCAGCACGGTTTCCATCACCAGCGACCGCCAGTCCCCGCCCGGCTTGTTGATCGGGTAGTTTCCGCCCGCGCTGACGTCACCGAACATAGCCTGCAAGAACAGCGCGGCGCCGATGGCCCCGGCGAACTGGGCCACCCAGTACGGCACCACCCAGGCGGCCGGGAACACCCGGCGGCTTGCGAAGGCGACGGTCACCGCCGGGTTGATGTGCAGCCCCGACAGCGGGCCCCACGCGTAGATCATGGCCATCACCACCGCGCCGGGCGCGATCACCGCGGCGGTCCGGCTGATCGGCCCGCCGCCGGCGTAATGATTGATCACCCCGGACCCGGCCGCCACCGTCACCAGCACGAACGTGCCCGCGAACTCGATGATCAGCCGGATCCACAGCGGCCGCGGCCGCAGGGTGTCTTCCTCGAACTTGATCAGGTACCGGCGTCCCAGCGACGCGGCATGTTCGGCGTCCATATCGGCGGTGGCATCTGCCATGGCGCAGCCTCCACGTTCTCCCGTACGTTCCCAGCTGGATCGCGGCTCGCAGGGTGCGTCACCCAGGCGGGTGGGTCAGCCGGCCGGCGGGGGGCTTGGCCGTTTCTGGCGGCCGATTTCCGGATTGGATAGGCGGACCTGGGTCCGGTCTT
>CAWDBS010000040.1:0-173709 GCA_963800415.1 uncultured Actinomycetes bacterium | reverse complement strand
GTGAGCCGAGCAAGCCGCCTCGCCGGTCAGCTGCAGCCCGCCGGCGTCCTCTGTCACGCCGGTCATCTGGTGTCTCCTCCGTCTCGGAATCTACACTGTTCAAATTTCTGTCCTTACCTGGACGGCTCAGGTGCTGGCTCCTGCACGGGTGCCACCGGCTGCCGTCGCCGTCGGCTGCAGGTGTCGTGTACGAGGGGTGTTCGTCTGCCCCGTGCCACGCTGGGCGTGTCATGGCGGACCAGGTAGCCCACGTCTCAGGCGTGACCGGCGGGGGAGCTGGCCGGCGGTCCCGGGAGTGGCGGGCTGGTCGCTGAGCCATCTCCCGAGAACCCTGACGACGGCGGAGGTCGCGGGGCTTCTTGGCGCCTGTGACCGGGCGGCAGCCACGGGGCTGCGCGATCACGCGGTGCTGTGCCTGCGGTCGCGGCTTGGGCTGTGCGCCGGGGAGGTCGCCGCGTTGCGGCTGGAGGACGTGGACTGGCATCGCGGTGAGCTGGTGGTGCGGGGCCAAGGGCCGGCGAGGCCGAGCGGCTGCCGCTGCCGACTGACGTCGGGGCTGCTCTGGCCGCGTATCTGTGCTCCGGCCGGCCCTCCAGCCACCGGACCAGGCCGTTATGTCCTCTTGACACCAGCAGCCCATGAGAGTGCTGTACGAGGCTCGGTCTAGGCTGCCGACGTGCCGCTCCCAATCCTGGGGCGCTGAACGGCAACCGGTCAGTCAGGACTTTGCCCTGCGGCACGCCGTAGCGTTACTGTTATCGGCTCAAGCCGATGGAACCACCGCATGCGGGTCAACCGGCGCATCTGTTGACCCGTCTGTCGCAGCCGGTCCGCGTCCATCCGGTTGCGTCCGCTGCCTGGCCGCGAGGAGGTGGCCACCGAAGAACGCCAGCCACAGGATCATCGGGAAGACGACCCACCGTTCGACGCCGCCGAGACCGATCGACTTCGCAACGGGGCTGTTCGAACCCAGGAACCCGACGAAGAGCGCGACCAGCGACAGCAGGCCCACCGACAGTGACATGAACCGGAACGGTGCTGAGGTCACCTTGAAGACCGCGATCGCAGTCAGCGCCGAGAAGACGAAGGCGATCATGGCGACAATAGGATGCGGGCTCGTGTTGCCCGGGAAGATGCCAACGCCGAGCGTGCCAGCACCGAAGAGCGTGGACACCACGGTCAGCACCCGGTGCTCGTAGAGCCGCCCCAAGGCGAAGGCTCCCGCCAGCAGCAGCATCCCGGCGATGAGCATCGTCGTATCGAAGATCATAGCGGCGGGCTGCGTTACCAGCCCTTGCGGCGGTCTGGTGCCGCCGAGGTCACTGATCTCCTGCCGTGTCGTGTAATGCCGAAAGACCGGATACTTCGTTTCGGCTGTAATGATCCCCATCAGCAGGACGAATCCTGCAGAGGAGTAGAGAACGCCCGCGACTGATGGCAGTCGCTGCCGTATCGGGCTTGTCATTGGACCCACTGTCCTTCCGGAACTCCAGAACATCGCTCAGATACATCCGAGCGTGAATCTCCGGAACGGAAGCAATCAGAGGCAAAGGCCGGCCCGCCTATGGGACGTTCGCCTCTGGTTGCAGCCAGCGCCGTGCGTCACGCCAGCTTCATGGGAAAGACGTTGGTCTCTACCTCTGCTTTCCCGTGCGGCGGTAGGCACGAAGTGAGGATCGGGAGTGATTTCCATGAGCCAGAACTGGCGGGTCGGGTTCGACCCGGCGTCCGGCACATCGATCGGCTGGGCACTGGCACGCCCCCGTCTCAGACGGCTTGCCGAGGAGTCATCTGGTCACCTTGACGAGGGAGAAAAGCTGGTGACCCCGGTGGCGATTTGCACCCGGTGTGGCCGGGCAGCCCTGTTTTCGGGGCTGGGCGTCCTTACTCTCACATTGGCCATGCTGGAGGTTATAGGGTACCTAGGTAACCGCATCGGGGGATCCAGCCTTGTTAATGCCGCTTTTATCGCAGGTGGGTGTCCATTCACGGGGTGCCCCGAGAGCTGGCGTCAGCTGATGGCGGGAAGCGGCGGTAGCCAGGGCCTGCCCTCGATGGCGGCGCGGACGGCGTTGAGCGCGGTAACGCCGTGGGCGGCGGCGGAGTCCAGGTAGCTGCGGAGTCGGCACCAGCGCGCGAGCGTGGGCAGCGAATGCCAGTAGCCCGAGACAGCCTGATGCCGTTTCGCTGCCTTTGCGCCGCGCTCGGCGACGTTGGTCGTCCAGTCCACGGCGAAATCGCGGCTGAACAGGAAGACCTGTTCCTTGTACTCCCGCAGCCAGCAGGCGAGGCTGTACCCGGGGTGATTGCCGGTGTCCCAGTCCCGCAGCCGGTTGTGGATCATCCCGGACCGGACGGCGGTGTCGTAGCGTTCCCGCAGGTCATCGAGGACCTGCGGGTCCAGGGCGGTGCTGCCGCGGGCGCGGGCCTCCTCCACGGCCCGGTGCGCCTGGCCCAAGACTTTGATGATGTCGGCGGCCCAGTTCTGCACGCCGCCGGGGCCGAGTTTCTGCACGGCGCGGGCACGGCGGATGACGTGCTGGCAGCACTGCTGGATGCCGGCGATCCGGGACAGGAGGTGCTGGTAGCCGGTGTACCCGTCGGTCATCAGGTGCCCGGTGAACGCGGCGGGGATGCCGCCGCCGACACTGCCCTTGCGGCGGGAGCCCAGGGCCAGCAGGGACGTCAGCCGCCCGTCCGGGGTCTTGATGATCAGCACGTGCGGCGCCCCGGCCGGGCTCTTCCCGTCCTTCTCCTCCGGGTCCGCCTCGCCCGCATCGTCCGGCGCCGGGGCCGGGACAGGGGTTTTGTCCAGCACGTTCACCGGGGTCTCGTCCGCGGCCAGCACGTCTTCGGCCGACAGCGCCGCGATCATCGCCTCGTCGAACCCGGCCGCTTTCAGCTGCGCGTTCACCCGGGCCGCGGCCTTGTCCACCCAGCCCGCCGAGACTTCGGTGCCGAGCAGCATGCCGATCAGCTGCGCGGACCGCTCGGCCGGCACGTTCCCGTAGCACGACAGCAGCACCGCCGCCGCGTTCAGCGCCGGCCCGTAGCACACCGCGCCGGCGTGCAGGCCCGGCGGCGGCTCCGCGAACGTCGCCGTCCCGCAGCACGGGCACGAAAGCCCCGGCAGCAGCACCTCGGTCACCTTCCGGAGGATCTCCACGTCGATGACCTGCGCCCACTGCGGCTCCACGGCCTCCGCGCCGTCCAGGGACGCACGGCAGGAACGGCATTCCGCCGGCGGATCCGCGGTCTGCGTGTCGTCCGGGTCCGGGTCCCTCTCCAGGCCTTTCCCCTGATGACCGGGCTGCCCGCCGCGCTTGCGGTCCTTGCGGCGCTCCCGCTCGGACTGCTGCCGCGCCTTGCGGGCCCCTTTCGCCCCGATCCGCTCCTTCGAGCTCGGCGTGCCCGAATCGGTGCTGTCCATCGACAGGCGGCGCTCCAGCTCCGCGACCCGCAGCTCCAGCCGCCGCTCCCGCTCCCGCGACGCGGCAGCCTCCGCATCCGCTGCCTCCAGCCGGGCCAGCGCCGTCTCCAGGCTCGCCTCCAGCACCGCGACCTGCTCGTCCTTCGCCGCGATCACAGCCCGCAGCCGCAACACCAGCGGCTGCTCGCCGGCCGCACCGGGCTCATCGGACACGAGCCGCAAGCATGCTCAACCTGAACTAAAAGTTCAACCACCGGCATACGTCGGCGTGTCGCACCCGGACCCCGTGAATGGACACGCAGGTGGGCACTGGCTGTGGTCCTGGTGCTGCTGGGGTTCATCGTGGCGCATAAGTACGCCGTGGTCCTGACGGACCGGCGGCTGCTGGTGTTCCGCTGGAGCGGCATGTTTATGGGACACATCCGGGACATCTTTATCGTGGCGGCGCGGAGTGATGTGTCCTCAGACTTTAACAGTCGGCTTGGATGGGGCGGTCTCTATGTTGAGTTCGCGCCTGCGATCGGCATGTCTCCTATCCGGCTGGATTTCTGGTCTGTGGATAGGCAGATCGCGTGGAGCATTCATCATGCCCTGGCCGCTGCGGCGACCCGTGAACAGGGCATCACGGGGTGACCAAGTTGCCCCCAGGCCGGTGACCGGGAGGATCTCGCAGGCGGCCCGGCCCTGGACTTTCCTGGGTCGGCGCCAGCCGTACCTGTCCGTCAACCAGGCGGCCTCAGCGCGCCGGCGAGGCCGGGGGGCTCGTCCGGAGGGGGAGGGTGAGGACGAAGGTGGCGCCGCGTCCGGGCCCGGGTGAGGAGGTGGTGACCTCGCCGCCGTGGGCGCGGGCGATGTTGCGGGCGATGGTCAGTCCGATGCCCGAGCCGCTGGAGCGGCGCGGCTGGCCGGGGGCACGGTAGAACCGCTCGAACACCCGCTCGAGGTCGCTGGCGGCCAGCCCGGCACCCGTATCGGTTACCGAGACTTCGGCTCGCTTCCCGGCCGTGCGGGCCCGGACGGTCACGGTGCCTTCCGAGGGGGTGGCGGCCAGCGCGTTGCCGATGATGTTGGTCAGGACCTGAGTGATCCGGTCGGGGTCGGCCCGCACCGGCAGCGGGCCGGGCGCGTGCACGGCCAGGGTCACCTGGCGGTCGGCGAACTGGGGCGCCAGCCGCCCGGCCGCCCGCCGGGCCAGGCCGGCCAGGTCGGCGTCAGCGGGGTGCAGCTCCAGCCGCTGTTCCTCGGCCCGCGACAGGGCCGACAGGTCGTCGGCGAGCCGGCGCAGCCGCCGGAGCTCGTCGCTGACCGCCCCGAGGACTTCCGGATCCGGGGCGAAGACGCCGTCGATGAGGCCTTCCACGTACCCCCCCAGGGCGGTCAGCGGGGTGCGCATCTCGTGGGCGACCTCCCCCAGCAGCCGGGTACGCCGGGCCTCGGTGCTGGCCAGCTCCGCCGCGAGCGTGTTCACGTCGCCCGCGAGCGCCGCCAGTTCGGGCACCTCGGGGACCGGCACGCTGGCCTGGTAGTGGCCCGCCGCGATCCGCCGGGTCGCCGCCCGCACCGCGTTGAGCGGCCGCAGCAGCCGGCTCGTGACGAACGCGGCGGCCAGCCCCGCCGCCGCCACGCTGGCCAGCACGCCCACCAGCAGGGCGGTCGTCAGCGCGGAGATGAACGCGGACCGCGCGCTCCCGGCCGTCCCGCCCTGCCCGCCCATGCCCGTCATTCCCGTCTGGCCGCCGCCGAGCATGTTCATGTGCTGGTCGAACAGCGGGGGGGCGAGCAGCCGTACCGTCACGTAGGTCACGGCCGCGCCGATCACGATCACCACCGCGTAGGAGATGAACAGCCGGATGGGCAGGCGCATCCTCATGCCGGCCGCCCGGTGAACTTGTAGCCAACCCCGCGGATGGTGGCGATCAGCCGCGGGTTGGCCGCGTCGTCGCCCAGCCGCGCCCGCAGGCTCCGGATGTGCACGTCAACGACCCGCTCGTCGCCGAAGAAGTCATAACCCCACACCCGCTCCAGCAGCTGACGGCGGGAAAACACCCGCCCGGGCGCCTCGGCGAGCGCGGCCAGCAGGTCGAACTCCAGCGCCGACAGCCCGACCGGCGTGCCGTCCGCCCGTACCTCACGGGTGCCGGGATCGACGGTCAGGCCATCGAACCGCAGCACGGCCGCGCCGGTCTCCCGCACGCCCCGGTCCCGCCGCAGCACCGCCTTGACCCGGGCGGCGACCTCCCGCGGGCTGAACGGCTTGGTCACGTAGTCGTCCGCGCCGACCCCGAGCCCGACCAGCTTGTCGACTTCTTCAGCGCGGGCCGTCACCACGATGACGTAGACCTCGCTGAAGGTCCGCACCTGCCGCAGCGCCTCGATCCCGTCGATCCCGGGCAGCATCACGTCCAGCAGCACCAGATCCGGCGCGTCCCGGCGGACCAGATGTACCGCTTCCTCCCCGTCGGCTGCCTCGGACACGGCGAACCCGTCCGCTTCCAGGTACCCGCGCAACACGGCACGGATGTGCGGTTCGTCGTCCACGACGAGCACCCGGCGCATCGCTCACCCCGATTCCCGGCCTGGTATCCCGAGAAGGCCCTCGGGTCACCGTCCAACTTCAGCATCCACCGCGCGGATGAGGCCACGGCCGCGCCAGCCGTGAAGCTTCCGTGAAGCCTGCCAGGAAGGCCCGGCCGACGCCTTCACGCAAGCTTCACGCCAGCGCCGCTGGTGGCATCACATCACCCGGAGATGCTCGAAGCGTAGGGGAAAGACTAAGGAGCGCAGACAGATGAAGCTGACCAGGAAGCACGTGGTGACCGGGCTTGCCGCGGCCGCGCTGGCGGCCGGCGTGCTCACTGCCGGCGGCGTGGCCCTCGCGTCGACAGGCACGGCCCCAGCCTCCGCCACATCGGCCTCGTCCTACGGCCCGGGCAGCGGGAACTGCGGCGGCATGTACGGCATGTGGTCCGGCCAGCAGCCGGTCATGACCGCCGCTGAGGACTACCTCGGCCTGAGCCTGACCCAGCTCCGCACGCAACTGCAGTCGGGCAAGTCGCTCGGCGACATCGCCGAGGCGCAGGGCAAGCCGGTGTCCGGTCTCAAGGACGCGATCCTGGCCGCCATGACCAGCCGCATCAACGCGAACACCGCGCTGACCGCACAGCAGAAGGCGGCCATGATCAGCCAGGTGAAGAGCCACCTCGACACCATGATCAACATGGACATGGACCATGGGCCCGGGGCGGACGTGGGCTCGCACATGACCCGGACCGGATCACCGATGGGCGGAATGTGACATTAAGCCGCACCGGTGCCGTGCGCGTAACCAGAACGAGCACGGCACCGTCATGGAACCAAGCACCCGCCCCCGGCATGGCCGCGGCGGAAGCGCCGGGATGAAGGAGACGACGATGATGTACGGGTACGGCAACGGAATCGGCGGCTGGGGATACGCCCTCATGGCGGTCAGCATGATCCTGTTCTGGGGGGCGGTGATCTACGGCATCGTGACGCTGGTCCGCTACACCCGCCGGGACGGCCCGCAACGACGTGAACCCGCAGAACCACCCGCACCCGAACCCGAGCGGCTGCTCGCCGAGCGGTTCGCCCGCGGCGAGATCAGCGAGGACGAATACCACCAGCGCCTCACCACCCTGCGGGCCGCCGGCCCGGCAGCGCCGCGGTGACATCCGTACACCCAAGATCATGCCTCTGCCGACCTGGTCAGACGGCGGCGTCGCGGGTCCCGGAACCCGGGCCGGAAGCGGCGTAGCCGCAGGCTGTTGGTGACGACGAACACGGAGCTGAAGGCCATCGCGGCGGCGGCCATCAGCGGGTTGAGGAACCCGAGCGCCGCCAGCGGGATGGCGGCCGCGTTGTAGCCGAACGACCAGATCAGGTTGCCCTTGATGGTGGCCAGGGCGCGGCGGGACAGCAAGATGGCATCCGGGACGGCCAGCAGGTCGCCGCGGACCAGGGTCAGGTCGGACGGAGTGCTCACGGCGATCACCTCCACGGCCGACGTGGCACCTGACCGGCCGTCACAATCACAGGACCGCTGCGCGACGCGTCCCGCCAGGGCCGACGGTCCCCGTCCACAGCAGTGCTGCTGCCCCAGGTTCATCCAGCCGGCCTTGCGAGCCAACTGGGCCCGGGCAGCCTGGGCGCCCCCGGGCATCCGGAAGCGCTCCTCCGGCGGGTCAGGAACTGTAGATCGTGACCGGCATGCCGGCCCACAGCGAGGACCACATGCGGTCCATCGTCGGGACCCGGTTACGCCGTGCACGGCATGACCTCGGTGCCCGCCTAACCGGCCAGCCACGGCTGCGTCCGGATGACCGCGTAGAAGTAGTTCGGCCGGTACATCGGGCCGAGCGGCCCGGGCTGCCAGCCGCTGGCGTAGCGCCAGTAGATGCGGAACCGGCCGGTCGGGGTGATCGCCCGGGCCCACCTGCCGTGGGAGTAGTACCAGTTGCCGCTGCCGGTCGAGGCGTCGAGGATGCGCTGGATCGACCCGCCGCTGACGTAGTAGATGACCTGCTGGGCTAGGTTCACCTCCAGCGACGTAGTTGCCAGCTTGTAGCGGGGCGCCGGGACGTAGGGCTTGGCCAGCCTGGCCCGGGCGGCCGGGCCGACCACGCCGTCCCTGGCCAGGCCCTGCACCTTCTGGAAGGCGATGACCGCGTGATAGGTATCCTGCTCAAACACGCCGTCGGCCGCACCTACGTCGAAGTAGTGCAGCGCGGCCAGCCGCTGCTGCAGGGTCACTACCACGTTGCCGCGCGAGCCGAGCCGCAGCACGGGCTGCTGGGATACCTTCGGCGTGCCGCTGGGCGCCGGGGTGGTGGTTGCCGGTGCCTGACTGCTGGTTGCCGAGCTGGGTGACCTTGCCGCGACGGGCTGGCTCGCGGGCGTGGTCCCGCAGGCAGCCAGGCTCGTCAGGCCGCCCAGCGCGGCGGCGACGGCATAGCGCCTGAGAGCGGACATGACACTCACCTCTGTTCCTGCCTCTTGGACTTGGGCGGGATTCAGCGGGCACGGGCAGAAAGGCCCATCTTCATGCGCCGTTGGTCACGAGCAGCGGCAGCCACCGCCGCGCCCGCTGCGGCAGCCGGGTGATCAGCGAGGTCCTCATGGGTCAGCATGCGCCGCACTGAGCGTGCGGGCGGCAGTGCTTACGGTGAGACAAGACGGATATGGCGAAGTAGATCTTTCCCGGTTAGATCTTGGACCGCGGCCTTCGGGCCGTCAGGGCCGAACGTTCCGTCGCTGCCGGCGTACGTCAGCAGGCGTGCAGGACATGCGTGCGTGCCGGGGAGCGGAGCGGATGGCCGGAACAGGGGCGCAGGGCTCTTGGCAGGCGGGACCTTCTTCCCTGCCAGCGCCGGTCCCGCCCGATCACGATCGGCTTATGACGTCGGAGCCCGCGTCAGGGCCGCACCTGGGCGCCTTGGGCCGGGCCCGAGCAGGAGGCGGAGTGAAATGCAGACGATGAAGCAAGCCGCGGCCGAGTTCCTGGCCGGCAAGCGGGTCGCCGTCACCGGGGTGTCACGGCACCAGAAGGACCACGGCAGCAATGTGGTATATCAGCGGCTGCGGCAGCGCGGCTACACCGTCTTCGCGGTGAACCCGAACGCGGGCCAGGTCGAAGGCGACACCTGCTACCACGACCTGAAGTCCATTCCCGGCGGGGTCGACTGGGTGCTGATCGGGACCAGGCCCGAGACAGCCGGCGCCACCATGCGGGAGTGCGCCGACCTCGGGATCAAGCGTGTCTGGATGCACCGGGGGCCGGGTGCCGGGAGCGTGTCGCACTCAGCTGCTGAAGATGGCCGTCAGCACGGCATCACGGCATCACTAATCGAGGGCGGGTGCCCGTGCATGTTCGGCCCCACGGCGGATCCCGGGCACAAGGTGATGCGGCTGGTGTTGTCCATCACCGGGAACGTGCCGCGGCAGGTGTGACGGAAGGATCTGGACAGACAGGACCGGCAGAGGAGGACGGCCGCGGCCCAGGGGGCATTAGTTCCCGCCGGACCGGACGACCGCACGGCGACCGTCAGGCCACGCCCGCGGGCGTGGGCTTACTGTGCGCCAGCACCGTGTCGGTCATGAAGGTGTTGAAGCGGGCGGGTTCCTCGTAACACCGCATGCTTGCCCGCCGTCATGACGCGTCCCCGCTCGCGGCGCCCCCGGGACAGACATGACCAATTCCCTTCGCGACGGCGGCGTACCCGCATCCAGGGAGCGGGCGGCGGCGCAATGCGGACGGCACTTCTTTATTCCTGCACTACGCCGGGCTGGCCGGCAGGCTCAGGGTCCATCGGCCCGCCTGATGTGGCGAAGAGGTCCTCCTAGCCGGGACTTTGGCCTCCCGCGCAGATCCGGGTCACCCGGCCCTGCTTCGACACGGCGCTGGATTGGGCGGAACATGATGCGGTCCAGCCGTACCGCGGCGTACCCGAGGGTGGAGGCCAGGAAGAGCACGAGCAGGTCGAGGGCGGTCAGCGGCTCGGTATGCAGCAGTTCCTGGAGGAACGGCAGGTACAGCCCGGCGAACTGCAGCGCCAGGGCGGTGGCGACGGCGGCGGGCAGCATCGGGTCGGCCAGGGTGCCGGGCCGGGCCCGCGATCCGAGCGCGACGGCGAGCTGGGTGGTGCCGAGCGGGAAGAAGGCCATGCTCTGCCAGGGCCGCCCGGTGGCGTGGTCCCACAAGGCGATGCCCAGGGTGACCGCGGCGACCACGAGGCCGACCCGGAGGATCCGCTGCCACAGCCCGGCGCCGAGCACGCTTTCGGCCGGCGGCCGGGCGGGCGGGTCATGATGCCGGGCTCGGCGGGCTCGCCGCCCAGGGCGACGCCGGGCAGGCCGTAGGTGAGCAGGTTGACCCACAGGATCTGGGCGGGCAGCAAGGGCAGCGCCAGCCCGAGGGCGGGCCCGGCGAGCATGACCGCGATCTCGGCGCTGCCGCCGGACAGCCCGTAGAGCAGGAACCGGCAGATGCTGCCGTAGACCCGGCGGCCTTCCCCGGCGGCGGTCACGACTGTCTGCAGGTTGTCATCGGCCAGGACCAGGTTGGCGGCCTGGCGGGCGACTTCGGTGCCGCGCCTGCCCATGGCCACGCCGATGTCGGCGCGGCGCAGCGCAGGCCCGTCGTTGACCCCGTCGCCGGTCATGGCCACGACGTCGCCGGCGGCCTGCCGGGCGGTGATGATGGCGAGTTTCTGCTCCGGGGTGGCGCGGGCGAACACCCGCGCCCGCGGATCGGCGAGGTCGGCGGCCGGGTCGGTGCAGTCGATCACGTCGTTGCCGGGGTGCAGGATGCCGAGTTCGGCGGCGATCGCGTCGGCGGTGACCGGGTGGTCCCCGGTGATCAGCACGGGGGTGATTCCGGCGGCCCGGCAGGATGCGATGGTGGCGGCGGCGGTCCGGCGGGGCGGGTCTGTGATGCCGATCAGGCCGAGCAGCCGCAGCCCCTGCTCCAGCTCGTTCACGTCAGGGACCGCGGGTCGGTCGGCCGCGGCCACGGCGAGCCCCCGGGAACCCGTCCCGGGCGAGTCCTCCCGCGCGCTCGCGGGGCCCGGGCCACGGTGCCGGGATCATCGCACAGCACCGCCGGATCGAGCAGGGACTCCGGGGCTCCCTTGCAGATCACCCGCACCCTCCGGCGGGGCGCCGGTGCACGGTGGTCATCCGCTTGCGGCCGCTGTCGAACGGGATCTCGCTGACCCGGGGCATGGCCGCGGTGAGCTGCCCTGTCTGCAGGCCGAGCCGGGTGGCGGCGGTCAGCAGGGCCGCCTCGGTGGGGTCCCCGACGGCGGTCCATCCCTGTCCGTCGGCGGGCGGGCGCAGCGCGGCGTCGTTGCACAGCGCGGCGGCGGTCAGCAGCTCTGTGACATCAGGGCCGGCGGCGGAGTCCAGGGGCTGGCCGTCGCGGAGCACGCGGCCCTGCGGGCCGTAGCCGTCGCCGCTGACCGTGGCCTGGCCGACGGGTGTCCGCAGCTGCCGGGCGACCATGGCGCCCTCGGTCAGCGCGCCGGTCTTGTCGGTGCCAAGGACCGTCACCGAGCCCAGCGTCTCCACCGCGGGAAGCCGGCGGATGAGCGCGTGCCGGGCGGTCATCCGCCGGACGCCCAGGGCCAGCGCCAGGGTGACCACGGCGGGCAGCGACTCGGGAACGGCCGCCACCACCAAGCTGACTCACCGGTCAGCGCCGACTCGTCGACCAGCAGGGCCGCCGCCTCGGTGACCTGAGCGTCGGCGGGCACGATGTCGCCTTCGGCCAGCACCAGCATGTGAGCGTCCCGTCGATGTCCGCCTGCCTGGTGGTGGTGCGGGACGCAAGGCGGCCTGGCCTGTCATAGCCGGTCAGGTCGATGCGCATCTCGGCGGTCGGGCCCATGGATTTCGCGGCGGAGCGGAACACCGTCCCCTTGCCGACCGGGCCGTCGCTGACCTTGCCCGCACGGATCATCATCCGGGGGTTGTATCGCGGCTCATTCCGCTGGTCAGCTGCGAAGTCGAACACCGCCTCCGCAGGCCGGCCGATGATGATCGCCCTCGGCGCGGTCATCGTCCTGGGCGCGATCATGGCGATCCTGGACAACACTACCCGCGTAGTGAACTGAGGCATCGGCGCAGCTCACCCGCGCCGACGAGCCACAATCGACCAAAGGTCCCGCCAAAGCAGGGTCGAACGTCCTTTCGAGTCTCCATGTCGCCTCCACGCGCCCTGCATCGGCAGCACAGAGGACCAAGTTACTGTCTGGTGAACATTGGGATCACGGCACACGGCGCGAGGTGAGCATCCATGAGCGTGACGGACAGGCAGGTCGAGCGGTACGGCGCCGACGCGCCGCAGGCCGATCTGCAGCCATGCTTCCACGACGCCACGCATGGCATCACTGCCGGCGACTGCACCCAGCACCTCTGCTCGGACCATGTGGCGCCGACGCTGTACGGCACGAGCGGAAACGTCTTCGTGTATCCGCTGCAAGCCCAGCGACGCTGCGAGTACGGATCGGCGCTCCCTGCCGCCTACTCCCTGACGTACTGGGAGCTTGCTGAAAAGCGTGCAGCTTACTAGATATTTATTGGTTCGGTGTTCGAATGAGATGATTGTCTCATGCAGGGTTCCGAGCGGATGGACCGGATGGAGACATGATGACGGCTACTGTCCGGAGCAGGTGGGCGTGACTTGCCCGGCGATTGGCGCTGATGCTGCTCGTAGTGACCGCATCGGGCCTGGCTGCGGGCGGGCTGGCGCGCCTGGCCGGGGTCGGCGCGGTCGCTGACGCGGCCTGGCTGGCGACGGCGGCCTGCGGGCTGGGTTACGCGTTGTGGTCCGCGGCTGACAGCTTCCGTCGCGGCCGGATCGGCGTCGATGTGATCGCGCTGCTGGCGCTGGCCGGCGCGGTGGCGGTTGACGAGCTGCTCGCGGCGGCGGTGATCAGCGTCATGCTCACCAGCGGGCGCTTCGTGGAGGCGTGGGCGGCCGAGCGGGCCCGGCATGACCTGAACGCCCTGCTGGCCCGGGCACCCAGGACCGCCCGGCGGTACCGCGGCGGAGCGCTCGAGACGGTGCCGCTGGAGGCGATCGAGATCGGCGACGTTCTGCTGGTCGCGCCCGGCGAGGTGCTCCCGGTGGACGGTGCCGTCACCGCCGGCGTCGCGGTGCTGGATGAGTCCGCGCTGACCGGCGAGGCCCTGCCGGTCGAGCACGGCCCGGGCGACGGCGGGGAGGCCGCCGCGACGCAGATCTGGTCCAGGCCTTCGTCGAGCACGCTAGCGCCTCAGGCCTCAACACCGGCTGCCTGGCCCAGGTAGCCCTCCCGCCGTTCCCGGCGCAGTGGTGAGGCAGTCTCCTGGCAGGCCGGGCGAGTGCGATCCATCAGGCAGCACCGGGCCTGCGGCTGCGGCAGCACGGCCACCACGGCCCCGGCCCCCACCACGCCGGCCACTGGCACCAGTTCGGCAGGTTCGGCCGGAGCGCCCGGCTCGGCGACCGCAACGACCCAGCCGCCGGGCGCGTCCGGCGCGCCCGCCCAGACGACTGGGCTACCCGCCGGGTACCTGCCGTTGTTCCCGTTCGCCAGCCTCGCCGACGTACGCGCCTGGCAGGCGAGTTATGAGTCCGGCGGTCATCAGCCCTGGCACCGCAGCGCTGACCTCACGGCGACCGCGTTCGCCGCGTTCCTCGGCTACACCGACGTGACCCAGGTCGCCCAAAGCGCGGTCAGCGGCGGCGACGCGCACGTGGCAGTCGGCATCAAGCTGCCGGACGGCACCATCAGCACGGCCGCGATCATCCACCTGGTGCTCTTCGGCTCGGGCACGTACGCGCCCTGGGAGGTCGTCGGCACCGACGACCGCACGTTTACCGTGGATCGCCCGGCGTACGGCAGCACGGTGCCATCGCCGGTGACGGCCGGCGGCACGATCACCGGGGTGGATGAGAGCATCGGGGTCACGGTGCACACCTTGTCGGCGCAGGTCCCGGCGGGCGCTTACTGCTGCCGGGCGGCCAGGCGGCACCCGCAGCCCGTGGTCGGCCCGTGTGACCTTCCTCGCCACGCCCGGCCAGGTGATCACGATCGCGGCCGCCACCGGCGGGCACGTCGCCGCGGTGGAACGGTTCGCCGTCACCGGCGCCCGGGCCGGCTGACGTCTGTGCGGGCGCGGCTGTAACGGCCGCCGCGGCCGCCAGCGGGCCCGGCCGTACTGCGCACCCGGGGCTCCGGACTTGTTATGCCATTTCCCGGCGGCGACCGGACCTCTCCTGCTAGTGTTTACGCTGCGCCATTGGTGCCGGTCAGACGTCTTCGCTACCACCTGCCACAAGCCCGGATCCCGCCGCGGCAGATTACGTCGCTGCGGCATGTTGCGAACCGGCGGAGAACCCGGTGAGGCGAGGGGGGAGCGCGGTGAAGCTGCTCGCGCCAGCGGGAGAGCCCGGAGTGACGGTGAGGTCACGCCTGTCGGCCGAGCATGTCGCTGTGGCCGTGGCGGCCTTGTGCCTGGTCCTGTTTGGCGTCATCCACGCGACGACAGACGTGATGGTGGTCTCGCTGTTCAGCATTGCGCCGCTGGTCGCGGCCACCGTCGCCGACGAACGCCGCACGGCCGTCTTCGCGGGCGCCGCGGTGGCGCTCGCCATCGGGGCTGGCTGGTGGGACGGCGCCACGGGGGGTGTGACCTACTGGATCCGGGTTGCGGTGGTCTGCGCCATCTGCGCGATGGCGGTCCTGGTGGCAGGCATGCGCCGCCGCCGTGAGGAGCGCCTGGCGCGGATGACCGCGATCGCGGAGGCCGCGCAGCTCGCGCTGCTTCCGCCGCTGCCCCCCGAGATGACCGGAATCACCATCGCGGCCCGCTACCGCTCCGCGACACGCGAGGCCTCGGTCGGCGGCGATCTGTATGAGATCATCCCCACCGGGCACGGCATCCGGGTGATCGTCGGCGACGTCCGCGGCAAGGGCCTGGACGCTGTCCTGCTCGCCCGGCACGTGCTCAGCGCCTTCCGGCGAAGCGCCGTCGCAATGCCCGCCCTGGAACACGTGGCGGGCGAGGTCGGCCGGGCCATCAAGCCATACCTGGGCGAGGAGGACTTCGTCACCGCGGCGCTGGCCCAGATCACCCCCTGCGGCGAGCTGACCATTGTCAACTGCGGTCATCACCCGCCGCTGCTGCGCCACCGCGACGACCTGCGGCCGCTGACCGGCGGGAAAGCCGCCCTGCCGCTTGGCCTTGAAGAGAACTTCACCGCGTTCACCGCGGCCTGGTCGCCCGGCGACCGGCTGCTGCTCTACACCGACGGGCTTGTCGAAAGCCGCGACGCCCGCGGGCGCTTCCTCCCAGAACACGCGATCGCAACGGCGCTTCTCGCACCCGACTGCGAGCAGGCACTGGACACCCTGATGAAAGCTGCCGAGCGGCACACCGGCGGTCACGCCCACGACGACATGGCGCTCCTGCTGCTAGAACACGGTGTGCGTGCCGAAAACGTCGTCCACGTCATGCAACCAGGTGGTATTCGTTGATCAGGCAAGCGGTGCCGGTCTGCCTTCGGACGCGGTACCGGTCGAGATCGACCGGTACCGGCAGGGGTTTCAGCGGCGCGGCTGCGTCCAGGAGCGGTGCGGCCGGTGCTGATTGTGGTGGATCTCGTACGCGTGCAGAATCCGCCGCAGATGGGCCTGGTTCCAGACGAGTGTGCGGTCCAGGAGCTCGCGGCGGCATCCCCCGATCCAGCGTTCGGCAACGGCGTTCATGCGGGGCGTCTGGACGTTGCAGAGCACGGTCCGGATCCCGGCATCGGCGAGGACCGCGTCGAACGCAGCCGTGTAGTTCGAGCCGCGGTCACGGATGAGGAACTTGACCCTGTTCACCTGGTCGCCGAGGTCCATGATCAGGTTGCGGGCCTGCTGAGCGCACTGGCCGCGTTCGCGACACCCTGTATGAAGAAGACAAATCCCAAGTCAGAACCCGATCAGGGCCCGGCCCATGATCATGGCAGCGCTAACCAACCTGGCCATCTGCGCCCTGCGCCTATTCGGACGAACCGATATCACCGAAGCTGCCCGATGGGCTGGGCTGGACGATCCATGGACCGTCCATTTGCCATCCCCGGCCTCACTTTATGATCTTGAAACGGCCGTGGTGGTCAGTGCGCCCGCAACGAAACCGGCCGGCAGCAACACAATGATCGCGGGAATGCGCAGGCGGCTGGCCAGGACCTGGGAACCCACGGCGAGGGCGAGAATCAGGCCGACGCCGGTCACGGATCTGGTTTGTCGTCACTCCCGCCTCCTATGACACAGGAGTGAGCGATTACTTTGCTAACCGTTCATCTGCCGGTTACGCAGGCTTCAGTTCGGGCCATTTGTCACTTTCCAAAGGTGGGCATGGCCGGATTGTAATCATCACCTTGTTGGGGTGATGAACGCGTGCTGCCGGCAGTGTAGAAAGGACATAGAGGCCGACCCTGAATGTCAGCAGGCGTCACGATTACGTCGGACATAGGTCGGCGCGACACAGGGACAGAGCGGTACATCGAAGCATGACAGGGGCTGGCAATGGGTGCTGAACGGGATCGGGTAGCTGGGTTCGGGCGGCTAGAGGACGGGCTGCGCCAGCAGGGCACCGACTGGTACCGGTGGGGGCCGTACGTGAGCGAGCGGCAGTGGGGCACGGTCCGGGAGGACTACAGCGCCGACGGCAACGCGTGGGATTACCTGCCGCACGATCACGCCCGGTCCCAGGCCTACCGGTGGGGGGAGGACGGCCTGGCCGGGTTCTGCGACATCGAGCAGCGGCTGTGCCTGTCCCTGGCGCTGTGGAACGGGCGGGACCCGATCCTGAAGGAGCGCGCGTTCGGGCTGACCGGCCCGCAGGGCAACCACGGCGAGGACGTCAAGGAGTACTGGTGGTACCTGGACGCGGTGCCCAGCCACGCCTGGAACCGGTGGCGCTACCACTACCCGCAAGGCGCGTACCCCTACCAGGACCTGATCGATGTCAACGCCGGCCGGAGCCGGTACCAGCCGGAGTACGAGCTGCTCGACACCGGCGCGTTCGACGACGACCGGTACTGGATCACCGAGGTGCACTACGCCAAGGCCGGCCCGGATGACCTGCTGATGGCCATCCAGGTCACCAACGCCGGCCCGGAGGCCGAAACCCTCCACGTGCTGCCCACCGCCTGGTTCCGCAACACCTGGTCCTGGGGTGATGACGAGCCCCGGCCGGCCCTGCGGGCCTCCGGTGACCGGTCGGTCACCATCGACCACCCGTTCGCGGGCACCCTGGAGCTGCTCGCCGCGGCCGGCCCCGACGGTACCGGCCCGCAGCTGCTGTTCTGCGAGAACGAGACCAACCTGGCCCGGTTGTATGGCGCCGACCCGGTCACGCCCTATCCCAAGGACGGCATCAACGACCACGTGATCCACGGCGCGGCCACGGTCAACCCGGTCGCCACCGGGACCAAATGCGCGTTCTGGTACCAGGTCACCGTGCCGGCCGGGCAGACCGCCGAGCTGCGGCTCCGGCTGCGGCCCGCCGCCGGCGGGTCGGGCACGTCCGCGGCCAAGGCGGCGACCGCGCTCGGCAAGGACTTCGACCAGGTGATGGCCCAGCGCAAGGCCGAGGCGGATGAGTTCTACGCCGAGCTGACCCCGGCCGGCGCCAGCGCGGATGAGGCGCTGGTGCTGCGGCAGGCGTCCGCGGGCATGCTGTGGAGCAAGCAGCTGTTCTACTACGACGTGGCCCGCTGGCTGGACGGGGACCCGACCCAGCCGAGCCGCCCGAGGTGCGCAAGAGCGGGCGGAACTCCAAGTGGCGGAACTTCGACGGGTTCGACATCATCTCGATGCCGGATAAGTGGGAGTATCCCTGGTTCGCCGCCTGGGACCTGGCCTTCCACACGGTCACCCTGGCGCACCTGGACCCGGCGTTCGCCAAGTACCAGCTGATCTTGATCTGCCGGGAGTGGTTCCAGCACCCGCAGGGGGCGCTGCCGGCGTATGAGTGGGACTTCGGCGACGTCAACCCGCCGGTGCACGCGTGGGCGGCGCTGCAGATCTGGGCCATCGACGGCGGCCGCGACCTGGGGTTCCTGGGCCGGGTGTTCGCCAAGCTGCTGGTCAACTTCACCTGGTGGGTGAACCGCGAGGACGCCAGCGACAAGAGCGTGTTCGAGGGCGGCTTCCTGGGCCTGGATAACATCGGCCCGATCGACCGGTCCCACCTGCCCGCCGGGTACACCCTGGAGCAGTCCGATGCCACCGGCTGGATGGGCTCCTACGCGCTGGCGATGGGGGCGATCGCGGCCGTGCTGAGCCGGTCCGGCCAGCAGCAGCAGCAGGGGCAGGATCTGGTGCTGAAGTTCCTGGAGCATTTCGCCGGCATCCGCACCGCGCTGGACGAGCAGGGCCTGTGGGACGAGACCGACGGGCTGTTCTATGACCGGCTGGTCACCCCGTCGGGCTACAGTGTCCCGGTCAAGACCCGGTCCATGGTCGGGATCATCCCGGCGCTGGCCGCCGGGGTCATCGACGGTGACATGCTGCAACAGGCGATGACCATGAACAAGAACTTCTGGCGGTTCCTGCAGAAGCAGGGCGTCGGGGACATCCAGAAACTGTCCGAGACCCCGCAGCTGCGCGGCGAGGCCGGCGCCCAGCGGCTGCTGCTGTCGGTGGCCCGGCCGGACCAGCTGGAGCGGCTGTTCGCCAAGCTGTTCGACGAGTCCGAGTTCCTGTCGCCGCACGGGCTGCGGGCCCTGTCGGCCTACCACCGCGATCATCCCTACTCCTTCGACGCCGAGGGCTACCAGTCCTCCATCGACTATGAGCCGGCCGAGTCGACCACCTCGATGTTCGGCGGCAACTCCAACTGGCGCGGCCCGATCTGGATGCCGGTCAACTACCTGGTGGTCGAATCCCTCGAGCGCTACTACCGGTTCTACGGCGATGACTTCGAGGTCGAGTACCCGACCGGCTCGGGCAAGCGGCTCACCCTGGACCTGATCATCGCCGACCTGCAGGACCGGCTGATCTCGCTGTTCACCAAGGACCAGAACGGGCGGCGGGCCTGCTTCGGCGGGACCGAGATGATGCAGACCGACCCGGCCTGGAAGGACAACCTGATCTTCAGCGAGTACTTCCACGGCGACAACGGCGCCGCGATCGGCGCCTTCCACCAGACCGGGTGGACCGGCCTGATCGCGGATGTGATCCTGCGCCGGCACGGCGCCGTCCGCGCCCTCGGAGACGTCCTGCGTGACCCGGAAGGGAAGGCCCAGCAATGACCAGTAGCCAGACCACCACCGCGGCCGGGGCGGTCCCGGCCCCCCGGGCCGCCCCCAATGGCCGCCCCGCCGCGCTGCCCGGCCGGCTGTTCCCGCTGGGCGCCACGCCCGGCGAGCACCTGGGCAGGGCGGGCACGAACTTCGCGCTCGCCTCCAGCGTCGCCAGCGGCGTCACCTTGTGCCTGTTCGATCAGGCCGGCACCGAAACCCAGATCCCGCTGACCGATAACGACGCCGACATCTGGCATGCCTTCGTGCCCGGCATCGGCCCCGGGCAAGCCTACGGGTACCGCGTCGGCGGGCCCTGGGACCCGGCCCAGGGCCTGCGGTGCAACCCGGCCAAGCTGCTGCTCGACCCCTACGCCAAGGCGATCAGCGGAACGGTCTCGTTCGGGCCGGAGGTGCTCGGCCAGGACGCGGCCGACCCCGGCAAGCCGAGCACCCTGGACTCCGCCGGGCACGTGCCCCGGAGCCTGGTCATCGACCCGGCGTTCGCTGGCAGGACGACAAGCGCCCCTGGTACCGGTACGCGGACACGGTGCTGTACGAGATCCACGTCAAGGGCTTCACCATGCGCCACCCGGACATCCCCCCGGCGCTGCAAGGGACCTACGCCGGGCTGGGCCACCAAGCCGCCATCGCGCACCTGACCGACCTGGGCGTCACCACCGTCGAGCTGCTGCCGGTGCACCAGAACGTGCCCGAGGCGTTCCTGGTCGCGGAGGGCCTGACGAACTACTGGGGCTACAACACGATCGGCTTCTTCGCCCCGCACAACGGCTACTCCGCCGCCGTCCGGGCCGGCCGCCCGGGCGGTCAGGTCGCCGAGTTCAAGGCGATGGTGGACGCGCTGCACCGGGCCGGCCTGGAAGTGATCCTCGACGTGGTGTTCAACCACACCGCCGAAGCCGGGCCGGACGGCCCCGCGCTGTGCTTCCGCGGCATCGACAACCTGGCCTACTACCGGGCCGATCCCGGCGACCCCGGCGCCTACTACGACACCACCGGCTGCGGCAACGCGCTCAACGCCGGCGATCCGATCACGCTGCAGCTGATGATGGACTCGCTGCGCTACTGGCTGACCGAGATGCACGCCGACGGGTTCCGGTTCGACCTGGCCCCCACCCTGGCCCGCCAGGACGGCGCGTTCGACAAGGTGTCGGCGTTCCTGGACATGTGCTCCCAGGACCCGGTGGTGTGCCAGGCCAAGCTGGTCGCCGAGCCGTGGGACGTCGGCCAGATGGACAGCTACGACCTGGGCCGGTTCCCGCCGCTGTGGCGGGAGTGGAACGGCAAGTACCGGGACAGCATGCGCGACTTCTGGCGCAGCACCCCGGTCGGGCTCGGCGAGTTCGCCAACCGCTTCTCCGGCTCCGCCGACCTGTACGCCACCGTCGGCCGGCGGCCCACCGCCTCGGTCAACCTGATCACCGTCCACGACGGCTTCACCCTGGCCGACCTGGTCTCCTACGACGACAAGCACAACGAGGCCAACGGCGAGAACAACCGCGACGGGACCAGCGACAACAATTCCTGGAACTGCGGGGCCGAGGGCCCCACCGACGACCCTGATATCCTCGCGCTGCGCGCCCGCCAGTCCCGGGCCATGCTCACCACGCTGATGCTGTCCTTCGGGGTGCCGATGCTGCTCGGCGGCGACGAGATGGGCCGGACCCAGGACGGCAACAACAACGCCTACTGCCAGGACAACGAGATGACCTGGTTCGACTGGGCCAGCGCCGACACCGCGCTGCGCGACTACACCAAGAACCTGATCGCGTTCCGCCGCGCCCACCCGGTCTTCCGCCGCCGCCGCTTCCTGGCCGGCGCCGAAGCCACCGAACTGCAATGGTTCACCCCCGCCGGCACCGAGATGACGGGCGGCGACTGGGCCGACCCGAACGCCCGGGCCATCGCCATCTACCTCGACGGGTCCGATGACCCCGACCGGGCCGAAGACGGCACGCCGCTGCTCGACGACGACTTCCTGGTCCTGGTCAACTCCTGGTGGGAACCCCTCGGCTTCGTCCTGCCCTCCACCCGGCCAGGCGCGGAATGGCAGGCCGAGATCGACAGCTACGATCCCGCTGCCCCCGCCGGAGCGGCCAAACGCCACGCCGGCGATCAGGTAACCGTCGGCCCCCGCTCGATCGCCGTGCTCCGCGGCCCGCTGGCCGCCCGGCCGCCCCGCGTGATCGACCCTGCGCAGGCGTTCCCCGGCGTCGGCGTAGGCGGTCGCCAGGACCTGAACGAACCATCGCCTCCACCATGATCGCCGCGAGCCAGCCGGACGTGGAGGAGCGCTCCTGGCACCCGCCAGCCTCGAAGCTGTGGAATCCCAGATTCACCGGCGGGCGCGACCGCATCGTCACTCCCGCTCACCCGTGGACACGAGCTTCACCGGCTTCCCTGCCACTTTCCCGAGTTCACCGCTCGGTTTCCCGAGTTCACCGCTCGGTTCGGAACATGCTGCCGCGATGTGCCTGTCGCGGCGAGGACCGGGCTTATGGCAGGCGACGCCGAGGCGCATGACCGGCACCAGCAGCGCGTCGTGCACGGTAGTACACAAACCCGCCGCTGCAGGCAATTGGCACAACACAGTCCGTGGCGGCACGCCGCGGACACGCACAAGGCCCCGGCTAGCGCAAACTTCCCCGGGCCTCCAAGGCCCGTCCTATCTGCCCACGTCATGCGCCCGAGGCATAAGCTTGCCGACATTACCGGTCAGGGCCCCGACCGCGCGGAGGGGCGGCTCGAAGAAGGCCAGACGGCCGCGGGCGACGTCGGCCCGCCGCGGGCCGGGGCCGCGACCTGGCCGGCCAGGGCTCCGGTCATTACCTGCAGGATCGGGTCAGTTCTTCGGGTCTTCCCAGTCCAGACCCGCCGCGGCTCCGGGGATAATCCACGCTCGGATAGCTGAACGCAGGCGGGCACGAGGAACCTCGCGGCAGCCGGGGCCGGCATGAGAGCACGCTCCTATCACGCCAGCCCCGGCGAGATCACGAGTGCAGGGGGCTGTGCACAAGACTCGTCGATGAACTGTGCGTATACGCCGGATCGCGGTGCGGTGCCAGGGGACGTGCCCGCAGACCCTGGCGGCCCCACCCCCGGTTACCAGGACAGATGCCGTTGGCAGGCTGGGTGGCGAGAAGATCCGGAAGGGATCGCGTCCGTACCGGCGCCAGATAGTTATCCACACGTGACCTGTGGATGACGGGTTACCGCCCGGCTCCGCGGCGTCGCCGCGGTGGTAGCGCCGGCGGCACCGAAAGCGCGGCATGGCTGTGACGAGGACACCGGCACCTTGGCGCCGACCAGCCCGCCCCGTCGAATTCGCCCGCGGGACGGCGATCCCTGGCGCTATGCCCGGAATTCTCCGGTGATGACCGCCCCGCGGGTCACCTCGGCGGGCAAGACCATCCCTTAACGAAGGCAGGGCGCCACGACCGGCTGGCGCCCCATATTTCGCGGGCCCACGGCACCAGCCTGCTACCGGTACGGGCCGGACAGATCGGCGGCCCGGCCGGCCGATCCCCCTTCCGGCGATGGCATCGGATCCGGGCTGGGCTGAGGATCGCGGAGTCGCGTCCGCCGGGCCGGCTCTGGGCGCGCGGACCACCCCAGGGCGGTCTTGGTCCCGGTCGTCAGCGTGCTGTTCCCGGCACCGGGTCGCGGCCGGGCCTGCCCGGGTGCCGGGCCGGGGAAGGCGGTGCGTGCCGTGCGGTGAACATGGCCCACACGACCTTTCCCGCCTCGCCTGGCGTGGTGTAGCCCCACAGGTCGCTGAACGCGCAGATCATCTGCAGCCCGCGGCCGGACTCGGCCAGCGAACCGGGGGTACGCGGCACCGGAACCGCGGTGCCCGGGTCGGCGACCGCGCACAGCACCCAGGGCCCCTGTTGTAGCAGGCCGAGCCGGACCGGCCGCCGGGGACCGGCATCGCCGGGCCCGGGCAGGGCGTGCCGCAGCGCGTTGGTCACCATCTCCGACACCACGATCGCGATGTCGGAGCTGCTGTGTGCCGTGCCCCACCGGCGCAAGGTGGCGAGGGTGAAGTACCGCGCAGCACGGACCGATCCGGCTTGTGCGCTGAGCGCGCGCGTGGCGATCCGCGGCGGGCAGGCCCAGCCTGTCCGGGCGGGATCCGGCGGTGACCGCCAGCTGCCGGCCGCCAGGCCGGCCATCTCCGCGGCCAGCATCAGCCAGTCGCAGCCGGTGCTGCCCGCCGGCTGCGACGGGTGCGGCGCCACCACCGCCGGGTCAATCTCGGTGCGACACGGAAACAGGCGCCAGCCCCGGACCGCCTTCAAGACCACCGCCGCGGGAACGGAGGCGCTCACCGGTGCCGTCCCGGCTCCGGCGGCCCGACGCGGGGATACCCGCCGGCCGCGCGGCCGGGGTCACCGCTGCTCGCCCAGTCGGCGGTACCGTCGCCACGCCCGGCGGCCCGGGCGGCCCGGGCGACGGCGGTGTACCGGTCCCACGGCACGACCGGTCCGGTGGCCCAGAAGCCCGGGTCGGTCTGCTGGCAGCGGGGGCAGGCCAGCCGGCCGAAGGCGTCGATGCGCCAGCCGGCGCCGATCGCGCGGGCCCGGGTGTCGGCCTCGCCGAGCGCGGCGGGATCGGCGTGCCAGGAGATGCACGAGCCCATCTCGCACCACATGACCGGCATCCGCAGCTGGTCGCCGATCACCGCCCGCCCGGTCAGCTCGGCGCGGGCAGCAGCCTCCGCGCGGGCAGCAGCCTCGGCCTGGGCGCGGGCGTCGGCCTCGGCCTGGGCGCGGGCATCTGCCTGAGCGCGGGCGCGGGCCTCGGCGCGGGCATCTGCCTGAGCGCGGGCATCTACGTGAGCGCGGGCGGCAGCCTGAGCGCGGGCGCGGGCCTCGGCGCGGGCATCTGCCTGAGCGCGGGCATCTACGTGAGCGCGGGCGGCAGCCTGAGCGCGGGCGCGGGCCTCGGCGAGGGCATCAGCCGCGGCGAGGGCTTCTGGCCAGGGGCCGCTGACGCCGTCCGGTCCGGCGTGGGCATCGCCGGGCGGGTCGGCGCGGCCGTCGTCCCGGAGCTCGGCGAGCCAGCCGTCCGTCTGGAACCAGCCGTTCTCCCGGAGCCCGCTGGTGTCCTCCGGCTGGATCTTGATCTTCACGTCGGGCCTCCCGTTGTGGCAAGTGGTGTGCGTCGTGCCGCGGCGGGTGACCTGCCCCGGGGACAGGCGCGTGCACTTAGATACGGACCGGGCCGCGGCTGCGCGTCCCGGATGTGCCGGGTGTGCCGGGTCCGGGTGGTGCCAGCGCGGCGTCGATGTCATGCCGGGCTGTCGTCGGCAGGCACGGGGATCGCGGCCTGCCATCAGCGAGCGCCTGGTTTGTCCCGGTGCGCGCGTGCCGCTAGTGCGGCTTGCCCTCCCCTTGTCAAAGCGCCCCGGGGTCACCGTTTGTGGGTTTCATTGATCGACGGTTCCGGCCCCGGATCACGGCTGGATATATTTGCGGTAAACGTTCAGCTTATTTATGCGCTATTGCGGCGTGGCGTGTGGACAGTTTCGCTTTTCTCTCCGTCCACAGGGCGTGGATCGCGCTTTCCCAGGTGAACGCCCTGTTACGGGCGCGGCCCGGTAACACGATCCCCAGCATTTCCCCAATGTGCGCACAGGCCCGGCGCCGTTTTACACAAGTGATCCACATGGTTATGCACAGCAAAGCCGATAACACGTTCTCCTGCCGGGCTGGCAGGCAGCGCGTCAGCGTGCCGGTGCTCGCGCGAGGCGGCCGGCCCGCAGGACGCCGATCTGGCCTGGGCCATCGCCCACGACGGCGGGCACCGGATGCTCGCCGCATACCCTGCAGGCAGGCGGCCCGCGTCCCCAGGCGCCTGCCTGCTGTCACGCTCATCGTGATCTTGCCGGCGGCGCGTCCTCGATACGCTCACGCTGCCCGGGCTCAGCCGCCGCCGGCGCTGCCCCCCGGCCTGTGCCAGCACGACCACGTGCCGGAGCGGGAGGCGCCGGTCCCCACCGGCGACCGGGCTCAGCAGCTGATCACCGCCCCGGCAACGGCCGATGCCGGGGCGCTGGCCCGCGGAGGCGTCCCTGCTCGCGACGGCGCGGCACCCAGTCATGCGGGCTCGAACTCCGGCGGGTCCCGCACGGGCCTGGTGCCGGCCCGGCGCGGACCGTTCGGGAACCTCGCCCGTGCCCGGCTGGACCCCCGATCATCGCGGCCGCATTTCTGCGGTTGCCGGGGTGCTGGCCCCGGCAAGACGTTCCGGCCGGGCAGAATCAGGCACGGCCCCTCCATGTATGAGATGGAGGGGCCGTGCCCGGCCTCGCCGCCCCGGCTGGCCAGTTGCCTGGTCTTCGCCGAGCGCCGCGCGCCGCCCGCCGGGGCCAGGTACCCGCGCGAGGGGCCGGTCTCCCGGCTCCTCCCGCGTTCCCGGCGTCGCCCCCGGGTGGTGCCCGTTTCCAGCGGTGAAAGCATTATTACTACCGCCGCAAGCACCGCGCAAGACCCTGCAGCAAGCCATTTCCTGTTTTTCCGCTATCCACGGAAGGCTCCACAGAGAGCAGGCAGTTATCCGCATTCCACGGCGGTTATCCACGGGCTTTTCACAACCTATCCACAGGTTCCCGAGTGTCAGCCGGAGAACACCACAACCGCCGGTGCCGAATGCCCGGTGTTATGTAACCAGTTAGCCACCTAAAGCTCATCTGTCCCTTTTACCGAGGTATCCCTCTCCCCGCCGGGCAGGCAGGCGCAGGCTGGCGCTGCCGGGGTAACCGCACGACCCGGCTCTCGGCGCCCGGTGCCCGTCAGATGCCGAACAGGCGGCGGTCCGGCCGGTCGGCTTTTGCCGCTGATATCCGGGGCCTCGGGGGCACGCTCAGCGGTGCGGCTGGCGTGCCGCTGCCCGGTCAGCGCCGGTGCCTGCCGCTATCAGCTGGCCAGAACCCGTATGCCGTTCCCAGCCCGCCGGAACTGGCCCACCTGGTGGCCACAGGGCGCCGGTGAGCTCCGCGCCGGCGAACTCCGCACGGGCGAGGTCCGCGCCGGCCAGATCGGCATCGGCGAGGTCGGCGCCGGTGAGGTCCGCGCCAGCCAGACTCGCGCCGGTTAGCCTGGCGCCGCCGAGGTCGGCGCCGGAAAGGTCCGCGCTCACGAGCCTGGCGGCGAGCAGATCCGCCCGGGCCAGGACCGCGCGGGCGAGTACCGCGCCGGTGAGGTCGGCGCCGGTGAGGTCGGCGCCGGTGAGGTCCGCGCCAGCCAGGTCAACAGGCCGCAGGCCGGGCTCGATGCGCCGGCGCCCGAGCGCGGTGATGGCTGCCTGCACGTCGGGCCGCGGCGATGGCTCCGGGGCCTGGCGGCCGGGGCCGGGTGGCGGCCGGGGCGGGCCTGAGCGCTCCCGGATGAAGTCCGCGAGCATCCCCATCACAGCGGGGTGGTGCCCGGGCGAATCGCGGGCGACGCGCTCCAGTGCGCGGATGCCGCCGATACGCACGTCAAGCTCCTCACAGCCGAGCTGCCCCAGCGCCAGGGCGTAGCGGCCGGCTAGCTGCCCGGCGCGGGACCGCGCACGGCTCCGCGCGGTGACCACCAGCGCGCCTGCGGCGAGCAGCCCGGCACCAAGGGCCAGCAGCCGGCCGCGCGCGGCATCGCGTGCCGCCAGGGAACGTGGCTGCCAGGCCGGGCCGGCGTCATGGTTCGCGAGCCAGCCGCCGGCCGGCAGCGCCAGGCGAGGACTGACCGGACGCTGCTGAGGTCCCGATCCCAGGGACATCGTCGCAACTGAGGCATGTGGGGCCATGGTTCCTCCAGCGGGATACAGGTCACCAGGCCGCGGCCCTGTGGAGGAATCCGGGGGACCCGACCGTGACGTCATCTGGTCAGGCAAGCTCGCTCATACCAAGCCCGCTCGTGCTAGGACAAGCTCGCTCACACCAAGCCCGCGCATCTAAGGTAGCCACCCATGCTCGGGCGGCTCAAGGCAAAGCCGCAAAGTCCCTCAGTTCCCGCCGCAAGCCGCTGAGGTCCCACAGCCGCCCGCACGGTAGCTCGGGTTCGGCGCTGATGATCCCGCCCCATAGCTGGTCAAGGTGACCTTCCCTGCGGAGGAGCCCGGACTGGGCGAGCGATCAACATGACCGCGAGGACATGCGGGAGACTCGGGATCGGCAGGCGCGACGGGTCTAGCGTGCCCGATCAGCCATCCAGGCGCGGGTGATGCGAGGCCGCGCTCTTAACGTGCACGGCTGGCCGACTGTCATTCGGGTGGCCAGCCGTCACGCCTCGCCTCGATGGCGGCGCGCAGCCACAACTTGCTGGCCCGCCGGCCAGGCTGCCCGGTCGTCTACCGCATGCCTACGGCCCGTAAACCTGACATCGGCATCAGGCAGGAAAAGGGTTGCCTCGTGCCCGCGCTCTCGCGGCAGCGCGGAAGGGGTGAAGGCGAAAAATTGAGGGCCGCGCCCTACCAGAAGCGCGACCCTCAGTAACTCCGATGTCCTAACGCTACCAGAGAAGACTCCGATGCCTGAAAACTCTGCTCGCCATCAGATTGCCGGCCCGGTCACCTCCCCGCTCCTCTACACCCCGATCCCGTGGGTCGCCCGCCAGGACGAGGACGGCAAGTGGCAGAAGGTGCCGGCGATCGGGTACGGCTGGCATTACCGTGATTTCGCCTACGGAGTTCCGGTCATCCCGTTCAGTGAGTGGGGATTCGAGGGGTACGACCGGCTCGGCAACGAGATCTGGCGGGACGTCCAGCCCGGCTACGTGGTCAGCCCCCGGTCGGGCGTGATCGTCTTGGACCAGGACAGGCCGGGGTTCTTCGAGTGGCTCGCCTCGATCGGCATCGAGCTGCCGGACACCGGACCCCTGGTCTCCACCGGCAAGCCGGACGGCCTGCACCGCGTGTTCGACGGGCGCCACCTGACGGACGAGCAGTGGCCGAAGCAGCGGAACTACCTGGGCCTCGGCGACGTCAAGAGCCACGGTTTCTGCGCCGCACCAGGGGCGGTGCACCCGAGCGGGCGCCGGTACGAGCTGGTCCGGCCAGGTGCCGCGCCACGCTGGGACCCGGAGTGGACCCTCCTCCAGGACGACTGGTGGGCAGCGCGCCCTGGCCGCGGACGCGCCAGCGGCCGGGCACGCCGCGGTGAGCGCGCCAGCGTGCACGCCGGCAGCGGGCAGCCGGGCAGCGGGCGCAACTGCGAGTTGTACGACCGGAAGAAGTACCTGTTCTACGAACAGGGCATCGATGAAGACGACCCGGAGATGGAGCGGCTGATCCTGGAGGCCAACCAGGAATTCGCCGTCCCGATGTCCGAGGCCAGGGTGCTCAGCACCGTCTTGCAGATCAAGGGGTGGATGCGCCGCTGGCGGCACGGCGGGGAGCTTGCCATCGGTGAGCAGGAAGAGGATGAGGAGATGGCCAGCCGCCGGGAGGCGCTCCGGCTGGCGTTCCGGGGAGAAACCGCAGGTCAGGAGATTTTTCTGCCCCTGGAACTGACTACAGGAGAAGAAGAGGACCCGGAAGGAGTAGAAAAATTCTCTGACCTGCGGGAACGCGAACCGGAGCTGCCAGCTGACCCGCTCAGGCTGCGCCCGCTGCGCACTGAACGGCAGATCCTCGCGAAGCACAAGGCCGAGAACGACCCCCACCCGAAGTCGCGTGACTGGGACGGGGCCCCTGAAGGCGCCATGGAGTGCTACGAGGCCCTGATCGACTCCGCGATCAGGGCCGTCGAAGGCGGCGCGCCGCTGGCCCAGGTCAGGACGGAAGGCTGCCCCGCCTGGCAGCCGGACGGCCCGTGGTGCGAGCAGCTCGCCTACCTGCTGCACGGCGACGGAGTGCCGCTGATCGAGCTGGCCGGCGGCCTGATCACCTTGCTCGGCGACCCCGAAAGCGACCCGAAGGACCCCTATCCGGGCGTCCCCGAAGGCGTCAACCCGAAGGCAGGCAAGTCGTTCGGGACGAAACTGGACGATCTCATTCTCATCATCCGGTCGTGCGAGGGAGGGGACAAGCTGACCCAGCGCGAGATCGCGACGATCATCAACCACGCCTCGTTCCGCGAGGCATTCGGTCTCAATGAACACAGGTATGCCAGCGTCGGATCGCTGTCGAAGCACCACGTCAAGCTCCGGAAAAAGGGAACAATCCGGATCATCGAGAAGGCAGTCAGGTACCGCGAGAACCGCCAGTGGCGCCTGGAATCGGCCGCTCGGTACAAGACCTGCCTTCACCTGCCCGAGGACAATGAGCTGGCGCTGCTCGTGGCAGCGACCAGGCACTTGATCCGGGACGAGCGGGCCGCCTCCAGGCAGGAGAGACTGGAGCTAGCCGCGTGACCGAGGCCGAGCTGGTATCGGCTACGTCGCGAGCATTCCCAGCGCCCGGTAGACCGTCTGGCGTGAGACCGGCTTGCCGTTGCCGAGGAGCTGGCCGATCTCCTTGACCGAGCGCCCGGCCGCGCGGAGGTCCCTGGCGGCCTGTACCTGCCCGGGCGTCAGCCGGTGCTTGCGCCCGCCGTTCCGGCCGCTCACCAAGCCTGGGCAGGTTTGCGCCGAAGCCGCATGTACCCATCTGCCAGGTCAAGAGCGTAGCCACTCTGAGTACACGTGGACGCCTCCGCTGCACAGGCTACTGAGGCGGCGGGTAGTCCCGCCCACCAGGGCGGACGGGGAGGGCTAGTCGACGAAATGCTCCGGCTTCAGGAGCCGCACCGGGACGAGTACGTGGTGAGCGAGATCTAGATCCAGGACGGCCAGCCACGCCAGAGCGGAGACTGATGACCTTGCTAAAGGTTCTCGCGCCGAAATCGCCTCTCACCTAGAAGCCCAGCTGCCAGCGGATACTAAGACGGTTCCGCTCGCTGTACCAGTTCGCCTGGCCTGCCTGTCCGTCCCGGGGCGGCTGACTATCAGCATGAGCTAGGTAAACGTGGCTGAGACGCTCGACCGGCGTGTGTTCCATCGCCCTGTTAAGGAGCATCAGCACATGGGGGAAGAGCCGCTCGACGAAGAGGGCTGGGTCGACGAGGGGCGACCCGTTGGCAGCGGCCCGGATTCCCCAGGCGTCTCGTCCGCTCAGCGCATCCGTGGACGACAGGATCGTCGCTTCGTCCCCGCTGGGCAGCCTGATGGCCGTCTCCCGCAATCGACCGGTCTGTTGGATGGCGGTCGTACGCATCATTTGGGCATGGACTGTGTTGCGCAGCAGCCGCAGGATCGTCAGCGTGTGCAAGAGCGGCGTGCCGGCGTCGAAGAGCGCGGCGAGCGCTGGCTCGTGAGCAGCTACCTGCCCGAGCCAGTCTTTACGCTGCCAGCCGGCGTCGCGCGGCTTGGCCGGCAGGCCGAGAACGATATGAGCGACACGTGCCGAGCTGTCAACGGCTCCCATGAGCGAGACCAGGATGGAGTCGAGTTCGGTCAGGGCAGTCCGGGCTGTGTCGTTGTCCTGCGGCAGGTTGCAGGCCCGGTGAAGGCTGTCCCGTGTCTTGAGTGAGCGCTGTACGCGCTGGAGGAGCGAGTGGTACAGCTCGCTCAGCGTCTCGTCGCCGGTCGCCTGCGACTGTCGTGAACATGCCTTCGACCACCGCCAGGTCGCCGACAGCAGCTCGATCGCGCCCACCTGGTAGTAGAGCCCCTCGTTCATGGTATGCGCGCCGGAACCGTCGGCGGCTTTCCAGATGATGAACTCATTCTGGGAGCGGAGGTAGTGCGCCACGAGGGCGAGGGCTTCGGGTGGCCTGCACAGGGTCACTCCGGGTGCCATCGCTGCCCGCGTCTCGAAGAGGTAGGGCCGCTCGGTGATAAGCAGGTCTGCCTGTACGGCCTCGGCTACTTCAGCGGCCAGCGCATCCCGCTCACGCCGGTCTGCCGCGGCGCCGGGATCAAGGCCCGCATAGGCAGCTGACGCGATGTCGCTACGGGCGTAGTCGGCGCGCCTGCCCCAGACCCCGGTGTAGGCAGGGCCGGAGGCCCCGGCGTAGAGCAGGTCGCGGCCGTCCTGGCCGTCCGGAGGCAGCAGCTCGGCCCAGCCCTCGGCGACGGTCAATCCGGCTCCTGGCCTGCCGCCCGCCCGCCCGCCGCATGATCACCCGGACTTCCGATCACCACCTGCCCGCGACACCCCGGAGGCGCCCGCCACCCCAGCCCAGCCGGCCTGCGGGACCCTGCCCGCCATACCTCACGCCGATCCGCTGGTCCAGGGCTGCGAGCACGCCGAGCTTCATGCTGGCCCGCAGGTGCGGCTGGCCGATGAGCAGGACGGCCAGCGGGCTGGAGGAGTCGAGCTGGGCGCTGGTCAGCATCCGGATCGCCTCCAGCTGGTCGTGGGACAGCAGGTGCGCCTCGTCGATCAGCAGCACGGGCAGCCCGCCTCGCTCGGCGAGCTCGGCGGCTAGGGAAGCTTGGGTGACGTTAGTCGGGAAGCTTGGGTGACGTTAGTCGTGAATTTTGAGTCAAGTCTCGTGTTTTCTGGTCGGCTTTGTGGGCTGGATGCCCGCGATGGTCAGGCGGCGAGGCCGGCTTGCCTGGCGAGGTCGTCGATGGCGGCCTGGTAGGCGCGGTCGGCGGCGCGCAGTGGTGCTGGTGCGGGCGGGCTGGGGTCGGTGAGCTCGGCCAGGCCGGTCCGCAGCAGCCGGTCGTGGACGCGGGTGAGGTACCGGGCCGAGCGCATTCCGGTGTCGGTGACCCGGTACCGGAAGGTGTGCGGGATGCGCTCGATCAGCCCGTGCAGGCGCAGCCTTCTCAGGTCGTAGGTGATCTGCCCGCTGGTCATGAGATCGGGGATTTTCCCGAGCAGGGGCGCCAGGTGGCGGCGCAGGTCGGCGTTGGTGAAGCCGTTTGGCAGCAGGCGGAAGATGCACAAGATGTGAAGGAGGGCCAGCGCGCGCTCGTCGGTCAGGCGCAGCCCGGCCACGCGGGTCCCGGCCGGGGTGATGACCGGGTCGGTGACCTGGGCCAGGGCGTCGGCTCCGGCGATCGGGTCGTGGCTGAGTGTCTGGGCGCCCAGCAGGCGCCGGTTGGCGGTGAAGCCGATCTGCCGCAGCGCGGGCAGGTTGGTCAGCCGCTTGCCGATCCCGAAGTCGCGCGTGTCATTAACAGTTGTTTCCGTTCTGATCGCTTTGCCCAGCTTGTGGTACTGCTTGATTTTCGAGTTCTTGCAATCGACGTGCAGGCTCGGGGTGACCCCGTCGGTGATGACCCGGGTGCGGAACCGGCCCGGCGTCGGGCGCGGTCCCTTGCCGACGATGCGGCGGCCGAAGATGAGGCCGACCTGGTCCGGGCGGCCGATGGCCAGGTTGTCATGGATGACCTGGTCGAAGAAGATCCGCCCGGACACCGGCCGGTCCAGCACCTGGGTCAGGGAGAACTCGGCCTGCAAGATGGAGATGTCGTAGCGGTACCCGGCGGCCTGGTCGGCGGCGGAGTACGGGCACGGCAAGATGGCCAGCCACTTGCGGGCCAGCGCCTCGATCTTGTCCTCATCCAGCGAGTCGCAGATCGCCTGCAGGGCGGGCACGTCGTGGCAGGCGGCGAACCCGTTGTCCAGCGCGGTGAAGCCGATCCCGGCCCTGGCGGCCTGGGCCTGGGCGTAGTGATGCCCGTTGACCAGCAGCCGGGCACCGTAAGGGAAGTAGGAGGAGAACTTGATGAAGAACGCGCCGAAGTCCTCATCCACGCAGTGCACATAGAACTGGTTGACCACCGAGGTGGTCCGCACGATCCACGGGTAGGACCGGCCGTCGGCGGCGCGGCGCTTCTCGGTCCGGAACACCGTGTTCTTCTCCTGCGCCCGGCCGATGAACAGCACCCCCTCTGTCCGGCCAGCCGCCTCGAACGCCGCCAGGTGCTCGTGCATCACGTCGTCCTTGCGCTGCCCCCGGGCGAAGTCGACCCGGGGGATGTCATGCGCGTCGGCGAACGAGCGCAGCCGGGCCACGAAATCCCGGCTCATCGGGGCGATCGCCGCGGTCGATGCGATCGGCTGCCCCAGATGCCCGCGGATGAACCCCACGATCCCCTCCGCCCGCTGCAGCTGCGGCACATACAAGTTGCAGTACAGACGGTCGATCGACTCGACTTCGAACAGCACATGCCGAGACAGGACATCGGCCACGCTGCGAGGTAGCGTCATGACAAGGCTCCGGTCGGGCCACGGCCTCAGAAGGCCACCTACCGCCAACGGGCGGTCAATTACGGGGCACACAGTGCCACCGTCAGGCACCGGCCGGAGCCCTTTTCGCCCACCTCAGTCACAATGAACATGACTTGGCGGGCTGGGGCGAAGCCCCCGTTAGAACCTGTCGCCCACGGAGGCTCTGGCGTAGTTGGTGATGGCGCGCTCGGCCTCACCCTCGGACTTGTAGCGGCGGGCCATATCGGCGCTCTCCCATCCCGCCAGCGCCATCAGGTCCACCAGGTCCACCTGCGCCCGGATCGCCCAGGAGCTGCGCAGCCGGTGGGGATGCAGCGGCACGCCGGCCTGCCGCCCTCGCTCGGAGATAACGCCGTAGATGCCGCTGGCGGTCAGCGGACCCTTCTTGCCGAGCCACAGCATCTCCGAGGAGCGCTGAGGATGGCCCTGGCGGACCTGGAGGTACCGGCGCAGCGCCATGCCCGTCTTCATCCCGAACGCCGCGTGGCGGAGCTTGGCGCCCTTGCCGAGGATCCTGACGCGCCCTCGCGCGATATCGACATCGGTCAGCCGGATGGCGGCGCACTCGGCCCGCCTGATGCCGCTGTCCAGCAGCAGGCGGAAGATGGCCTCATCCCGGCGCCTGATGAAGCGGTCGGGCTCCGCCTTGCAAGCGGAGATCACCGCGGCCAGCCGCTCATCGGGCAGCGGGCTCTTGGGCTGGCGCGGCACCCTGGCGGTCTTCATGCGGGCCATGGGCGAGCGGTGCTCGCCGTCCCATAGGTATTCCTCCAGGAACCCGAACAGCGCCCGGCCGGCCGACACACACTGGTTGCGCCAGCTGGCCGAGGCGCCCTTGCGCAGGACGTCGGCGATCCAGGCCTGGCAGTCCAGCGGGGTGACCTCGTGCCAGTCCAGGCCGCGCTCGCCGATGAACGCAGCCAGCTGGCGCACCGCGACCATGTAGGTGCGCACCGTGCGGATGGACTTCCCGCTGGCTTCGAGGTAGGTCTGGAATTGGCCGAGGAGCGGATCCAAGCGATCCTCCGTGCGCGCAAGGCTAATGATTGCTGCCTTATGCGAGACACGGCCGGAACGGGTTCTACGGCTTCCCCGGGAGGCAGGCCCAGTGTAGCCTGCCCGGGCGGATTCTGCACCCATAAGTGCCTCCTGACCTTTAAATCGCAGGTCAGGGGCGGTAACAAATACGCTATTGCACCGCTGCCACCGCAGACAAGCCTTTCGGCGAAATGCCGAACCATATCCGCTCGCGCGGTTAAGCGCCCCTGGACGGCGAGAAAATGCCCGTCAAAAGTGACCACTATCACGCTTGAACTTGGACACAATCGTCCAGCACCGCGTCGAGATGCGCGGCCAGGCCGGGCGGGACCCGCGCCTCGAGCAGCGTACCGTCCTGGATGTGTTCGGCCGTGAGCACCTCGCCCTCGGCGTGCGCCCGCGCGACCAGATCGCCGCGGCTGTACGGCACGGTGACCTTGACCTGCACGTCGAGCCGGGGCAGGGCGGCCTCGATGGTGTCGCGCAAGGCGGCCAGCCCGGCCCCCGTCTTCGCGGAGATGCTGAGGCTGCCCGGCTCCCGGGCGCGCAGGCCGTGGAGCACGACCTGGTCGGCCGAGTCGATCTTGTTGACCACCACGAGCTCGGGCACGTGTCCCGCGCCGATCTCAGCCAGCACGCCGCGGACCGCGGCGATCTGCGCTTCGGGATCGGCGTCGGACCCGTCCACCACGTGCAGGATGAGGTCCGCCTCGGCGGTTTCCTCCAGCGTGGACCGGAACGCCTCGACCAGCTGGTGCGGCAGGTGCCGGACGAACCCGACGGTGTCGGTCAGCGTGTAGCCACGCCCGGATGGCGTCACGGCGCGCCTGACGGCCGGGTCGAGGGTGGCGAACAGCGCGTCCTCGACTAGGACCCCGGCACCGGTGAGCACGTTGAGCAGGCTTGACTTGCCCGCGTTGGTATACCCGGCGATAACGACCGACGGCACGTCCCGGCGCAGGCGCTGCCCGCGCTGTACCTTGCGGCCCGTCGACATGCTGGTGATGTCCTTCTGCAGGCGGGAGATGCGCGCCCGCAGCCGCCGCCGGTCGGTCTCCAGCTTGGTCTCACCGGGACCGCGGGTGCCGATGCCGCCACCGCCGGCCACCCGGCCGCCTGCCTGCCGGGACAGCGACTCGCCCCAGCCGCGGAGCCTGGGCAGCATGTACTGCAGCTGGGCCAGCTCGACCTGGGCCTTGCCCTCGCGGCTGCGCGCGTGCTGGGCGAAGATGTCCAGGATCAGCGCGGTCCGGTCGATAACCTTGACCTGCACTATGCTTTCCAGCCGCCGCAGCTGGCTCGGGCTGAGCTCGCCGTCGCAGATCACGGTGTCGGCGCCTCCAGCCGCGACGATATCCGCCAGCTCCCGGGCCTTGCCGGAGCCCACGTAGGTGGCCGCGTCGACCCGGCTGCGCCGCTGGATGAGGCCGTCGAGCACCTCGGAGCCCGCCGTTTCCGCCAGTCGGCTCAGCTCGCGCAGCGAATTCTCCGCGCTGGCCAGGCTGCCCTCGGCCCAGACCCCGATCAGCACGACCCGCTCGAGCCGCAGCGCCCGGTACTCGACCTCGCTGATGTCCTGCAGTTCGGTGGAGAGCCCGGCCACCCGCCGCAGCGCGTGCCGCTCCTCCAGGTCGAGGTCTGGCTGCTCGTCAAAGACCGTGCTCATTGTCCTCCGACATTCGTGGTTACCCGTCCCCCGATGGTGCCACGCCGCGCGCGGCACCGCACTTTAATAACATCCCGGCCGCGCCATATGTGCCCGCCGCAGGGAAGGGGGCAGAAGGGGGAAGGGAGGCGTCATTGCCGGGTCGAAGGCGCGAGACGGTGCAGCGACGGGGGCAGGTCGCCGTCGTGGACGACAGTGAGCCGGTGGGTGGCGCGGGTGATCGCGACGTACAGGTCGTGGCCCCCGGCCGGCGACTGGGCCAGGATCCCGGCCGGGTCGACCAGCACCACCCGGTCGAACTCCAGCCCCTTGGACTGGCCCACGGTCAGCAGCGCGACCGCCGTGTCGAGCACCTCGGTCCGGTCACCGGGCACCGCCGCGGGGATCGCCCGGGCCAGCTCCGCGACCAGCGCCCCCGGCGCGATCACCGCCAGCCTGCCGTCGTCCCCCATCTCCGCGAGTTCTTCCCCGGCCACGGCTGCGGCGCCGGTGGCGAGAGGGGAGGCTGAACCTGGCGGAGAAGACGGAGCGACGGCTATGGCGCGCGGGGCGACGCCTTCCTCGCGGACGGATTCGGGCGGGCGCTCGCCGGGGGCGACGGCGGCCAGCACGTCGGCGGCCACCGCCATGATCTCGGCGGGGGTGCGGTAGTTGACGGTGAGCAGCTCCTCGCGCCAGCGGCCCTTCACGTAGGGGTCGAGCATCGGCGCCCAGGAGCGGGCGCCGGCCTCGCTGCCCCGCTGCGCCACGTCGCCGACCACGGTGAGGGACCGGGTCGGGATCCGGCGCATCACCATCCGCCAGGCCATCGCGGAGAGCTCCTGCGCCTCGTCCACGATCACGTGCCCGTAGGCCCAGGAGGGGTCGGCCCAGGCCCGTTCGGCCGTGGTGAGCGGCTGGCCCGCGTCGCGGTTCCAGTCGGCCAGCGTGGCGGCGTCCACGAAACCCTGCCCGGCCAGGCCGGTGATCTCGAGCACCTCCCGGGCGTACCTCTCCTCGGCCCGGCGCTCCCGTTCGGCGGCCCGGCGCCGGACCTTCTCCGCGGTGTCGTCGGTGCCGAGCAGCTGGGCGGCCTCGTCGAGCAACGGCACGTCCGCTACGGTCCACGCGTCGGGGGCGCCGGGGCGTAGCATCGCGGCCCGTTCGGCCGGTGAAAAACCAGGAGCGGCCCGGCGCAGGACACCTTCGGTGGCCAGCAGCCCGGCCACCAGCCGCTGCGGGGTGAGGAACGGCCACAGCCCGTCGAGCGCGGCCCGGACCGGCGGCTCGTCCCACAGCCGGGCGCGGGCGTACGGGATGTCCTCGGGGTCAAGCGCGCGGCCGAGCGCCGTGGCTTCGGCCTGCGCGAGCGCCCCGAGCAAATGGTTGACGAACAGCTTGCGGGCCACGTTGTGCGGCTTGCGCAGCCCGCGAGCCCGGTCGCGGGCGCGCAGGACGGTGTCCCTGGGCACCGTCATCGCCACGCCGTCCACGGTGACCACCAGGTCGCCGGGCGGTACCTGCTGCACGTTGCGCACCGCGCGGCGGAGTATGCCGACCATCTTCGGGTCGCCCTTGACCACGGCGGCTTCGGGGTTGTCGTCGGGCGCGGCCTTGACCCCTGGAAACAGCTCGGCGATCGAGCTGAGCACCACGTCGGTCTCGCCCAGCGACGGCAGGACCTGGCTGATGTAGCGGAGGAAGGTGGCGTTCGGGCCGATGACGAGCACGCCGCGGCGCTCGAGCGTGCGGCGGTGGGTGTAGAGCAGGTACGCGGCGCGGTGCAGGGCCGCGACCGTCTTGCCGGTGCCCGGGCCGCCCTGCACGACCAGCACGCCCTGCAGGGTGGCGCGGATGACCCGGTCCTGTTCGGCCTGGATGGTGGCCACCACGTCGCTCATCCGGCCGGTGCGGCTGCTGGTGATGCTGGCGATCAGCATGGCCTCGCCGGACAGGCTCCGCCGGTCCGGCTCGGACAGCCGGCCCAGGTCGAAAACCTCGTCGTCGACGCCGGTGACGGTGCGGCTCCTGGTGTAGATGTGGCGGCGGCGGATCAGGCCGTTCGGGTCCTTGGGGGTCGCGGCGTAGAAGGAGTGGGCGGCAGGCGCGCGCCAGTCGATGAGCCGCGGCTCGTGCTCGTCGTCCCGCAGGCCGATCCGGCCGATGTACAGCGTGCGCAGCGGGGAATCCGGGTCCGCGTCGGTGCGGCCGAAGCACAGGCCGTGCTCCACCGCGTTCAGCTGGGCCAGCCGCCGCGCCTGCTCGGCCGCCGTGATGTCGCGCTCAACCCGGGCCTGCAAGGTGCCCCCGGCGGCGCCGGCACCGTGCGTCCGGGTGAGCGCGCGCTCGGTCCGGTCCCGCGCCTCATCGAGCAGCCGGTAAAGCGTATCAAGATACGCCTGCTCCTGCCCAATGGCCGTGGCCCCGGTGGAATTAGTTTGACTAAGCGTCATATTTATTGGTATACTTTCGCTGGCATTGATCTGGCGCGTAGGCAATGGTGCGCGGGATATGATAGCTTATCATCCCGCTCGGCTCTCGGTAACCTCGGTGCCGGTCAGTCAGCAAATCTCTGAGTAAGCTCTGCGGCCAGCGGCGTCCGGGAATGGCCGTGAATAACCGTGACGTGCGCGCTGAGTTTTCCCATTCGGCGGAAAAAGAAGTCGCCATTATCGCAACCCGGCCTGGCGGGTTTCGGCGGGCGATATCGCGGGCCGGTTCCCGATCACGCCCAGTCATACCCGGGCGCCCCTGCCCTGAGCCTGCCGGCCCGCCTAGGATGTAGGGCAGACTTGAGGAGGAGCTAGGACATGCCGGGAACCGAACGCGTGGAGATTACTGGTCCTTACGGTGATCGCTACGACGAGATCCTTACGCCGCAGGCCGTCGACCTCATCGCCGCTCTCCACGCCGAGCTCGGCCCGCGCCGGTCCGAGCTGCTGGCCGCGCGCAGGCGCCGCCAGGCCGAGCTCTCCGGCGGCGCGATGCTCGACTTCCTGCCCGAGACGGCCGACATCCGCGAGGACCTGAGCTGGCAGGTCGCCCCGCTCGCTCCCGGGCTGGTCGACCGCCGGGTGGAGATCACCGGCCCGACCGACAAGAAAATGACAATCAATGCCCTTAATTCCGGGGCGAATGTCTGGCTGGCCGATTTCGAAGACGCCAATACCCCGCTCTGGGACAACATGATCACCGGCCAGCTCAACCTCAAGGACGCGCTTGACCGGACGATTGATTTCTCCAGTGCCGAGGGAAAGGAATATGCGCTGCGGCCAGATGACGAGCTGGCCACGATCGTCGTCCGGCCGCGCGGCTGGCACCTGGACGAAAAGCACATTCTCATCGACGGCTTGCGGGCCTCGGGCGCCCTGGTGGACTTCGGCCTGTACATGGCCGCGTGCGCGCGGCGGCAGATCGAGGCGGGCAAGGGACCCTACTTCTACCTGGCCAAGAACGAGAGCCACCTCGAGGCGCGGCTGTGGAACGACGCGTTCAACCTGGCCCAGGACGCCCTCGGCATCCCGCGCGGCACGATCCGGGCCACCGTGCTGATCGAGACGATCCCGGCGGCGTTCGAAATGGAAGAGATCCTGTACGAGCTCAGGGAGCACTCGGCCGGGCTGAACGCGGGCCGCTGGGATTACCTGTTCAGCGTGATCAAGAAGTTCCGTACCCGGGGCCGCGAATTCGTGCTGCCCGAGCGGAACTCGGTCACGATGACCGCCCCGTTCATGCGCGCCTACACCGAACTGCTGGTCAAGACGTGCCACCGGCGCGGGGCGCACGCGATGGGCGGCATGGCCGCGTTCATCCCGAGCAGGCGCGACCCCGAGGTCAACTCCAAAGCCCTGGCCAAGGTCAGGGAGGACAAGACCCGCGAGTCGCAGGACGGCTTCGATGGCTCCTGGGTGGCCCACCCCGACCTGGTGCCGATCTGCAAGGAGGTCTTCGACGGCGTCCTCGGCTCGAACCCGAACCAGATCTCCAAGCTTCGCGAGGAGGTCAGCGTCACCGCCCAGGACCTGCTCGCGGTGAGCAAGACGCCCGGCGTGATCACCGATGCCGGGCTGCGCAACGACATCAGCGTGGCGCTGCAGTACCTGGCCAACTGGCTGGGTGGCAACGGCGCGGTGGGCATCTTCAACCTGATGGAGGACGCGGCCACGGCGGAGATCTCCCGCTCTCAGGTCTGGCAGTGGATCCACAACGACGTCACCCTGGACGACGGCACCCTGGTGACCAGGGACCTGGTTGAGCGGCTCATCGACGAGGAACTGACCAAGATCCGCGCGATGACCGGGGCGGCTTTCGACGCCGAACGGTACGGCCAGGCGACCGCGCTGTTCACCGAGGTCGCGCTGGCCGACAACTTCGCCGACTTCTTGACCATCCCGGCGTACGAGCGAATGCCGTAGCGAGGTTCTTCCACCGGGAGCGGGTTTGTAGTTCACCGAGACAGGAAAGAGGGACAATCACCACAGGTCGGCAACGAGGTGGTGCGGCGTGACAGCTACCATCCAGGCCCTGGTGCCGGGGATGCGGGATATCTGCGGCGCGGGCAACGTCATCACGGATCCGCTGGAGCTTCGCACCTACGAGTGCGACGGGCTCACCGCGCACCGGTGCGTGCCGGCCTTGGTGGTGCTGCCCGGTTCGGCATCCGAGGTGGCCTCGGTCGTGGCGCTGTGCGCGCGGGCCGGAGTGCCGTTCGTGGCCCGCGGCAGCGGCACCGGCCTGTCCGGCGGCGCGCTGCCGCATCAGGACGGCGTCCTGGTCGTGATGTCCCGGATGCGGAAGGTCCTCGAGATCGACCCGGTGAGCCGGCGGGCCGTGGTCGAGCCCGGCGTGACCAACCTGTCGGTGAGCAAGGCGGCGGCGCCGTTCGGGCTGTTCTACGCACCCGACCCGTCGAGCCAGGTGATCTGTTCGGTCGGCGGCAATGTGGCGGAGAACTCCGGCGGGGCGCACTGCCTCAAGCACGGGTTCACCGTGCACCACGTGATGGGGCTGGAAATCGTCACGCCGTCCGGCGAGCTGACCTGGCTCGGCGACGGCACCGGCGTGACCACCGGCTACGACCTGCTCGGCGCGTTCACCGGCTCGGAGGGCACGCTCGGCATCGTGACCAAGATCGTGGTCAAGCTGATGCCGCTGCCCGAGGTGGTGCACACGCTGCTGGCCGCGTACGCCACCACCAGCGAGGGCGGCCGCGCGGTGTCCGACATCATCGCGGCTGGCATCGTGCCCGCCGCGATCGAGATGATGGACGCGCTGTCCATCGAGGCGGCCGAGGCCGCCGTGCGCTGCAACTACCCGCCCGGCGCCGGCGCCGTGCTGATCGTCGAACTGGACGGCCCGGCCGCCGAGGTCGAGGCCGAGCTGGAGACGGTGCGTTCGCTGTGCGAGGCCGCGGGCGCGACGGAGATCAGGGCGGCCGATGACCCGGCCGAGCGCGCCATCATCTGGGCCGGCCGCAAATCGGCGTTCGCCGCGGTCGGCCGGATCAGCCCGGCGTTCATCGTCCAGGACGGGGTGGTGCCGCGGACGTCGCTGGGGGCCGTGCTGGCTCGAATCGCGTCGCTGTCGGAAGAGGCGGGCGTCCGGGTGGCCAACGTGTTCCACGCCGGTGACGGGAACCTGCACCCGCTGGTGCTCTACGACGACGCGGTGCCGGGCGAGACGATCGCGGCCGAGGAGCTGTCCGGCGCGATCCTGGACGCCTGCCTGGAGTACGGCGGCTCGATCACCGGCGAGCACGGCGTCGGCGTGGACAAGTCCCGGTACATGCCGAAGATGTTCGACGCCGACGACCTGGACACCATGCAGCTGGTCCGGTGCGCGTTCGACCCGGCCAGCCTGTGCAACCCGGGCAAGATCTTCCCCACCCCGCGGCTGTGCGGCGAGGTACCTGGCCACCGGCGGGCCGTACATCCGGCCGTATCGGCCGGCCAGGCGAATATAGAGATCTTCTTATATGGACACCGAACGAACCATGGTTTCCGCGGTCCGGCCGGCCCTCGCCGCGGCCTGCCCGTCGCTGGCGGACGGCACGGCCGCCGATGCCGTGGCGGGCGTGGTGCCTTCGTTTGTCGCCTCGCCCACCAGCACGGCTGAGGCATCCGCGCTGCTGCGGGCGGCGGCGGCGGCCGGGCTCGCGGTGGTCCCGCGCGGCGCCGGGACCGGGCTCTCCTGGGGTTGGCCGCCGTCCCGGTGCGATCTGGTGGTGAACCTGAGCTCGATGGACCAGGTCCTCGAGCACGCGGCCGGCGACCTGGTAGCGCGGGTGCAGGCCGGCGCGACGATCGGTCAGCTGGCGGTGGCGCTCGCGTCGGCCGGCCAGCAGCTGGCGCTCGACGTCCCGGCCGAGGCGACCGTGGGCGGGGTGGTCGCCACCGGCATGGCCGGGCCGCGGCGGTTCCGCTACGGCGCCCCGCGCGACCTGCTGATCGGCCTGACCATGGTGCGCGCCGACGGGGTGATCGCGCACTCCGGCGGCAAGGTGGTCAAGAACGTGGCCGGCTACGACATCGGCAAGCTTTTCTCCGGCTCGCAGGGCACGCTGGGGCTGATCACCGAGGCGACCTTCCGGCTGCATCCGCTGCCGGCCGCGATGGCGTGGGTGACGGCGGAGTTCGGGCCGGCCGAGCGGGCCGAAGCGGTCGCCGCGGTAGCGGCGGCGGCCCGCTCGCCCCTGGTGCCTTCGGCGGTGGAACTCGACTGGCCGGCCGGCTCGCCGCAGTCCCCGCGCGCGCTGCGGGTCGGCGTGCTGCTCGAAGGCACCTCCCCGGGCGTGGCCGAACGGGCCGAGCAGATGTCCGAGCTGCTGGAGAGCGGCCGGCGGCTCGGTGGGTGTCTTGGACACGGCGCCCGCGCGGTGGGGTGCGCTGCCGTTGCCGAGCACCGTGGTGCGGGTCTCGTTCTGGGTCAGCGCGCTGGACTCCGTGCTTGAGGCGCTCGTGTCGGCGGGCGTGAGCGCGGGGGTCCGGCCCGCGGTGACCGGTCCGGCCGGCGCGGGCGCCCTGTACGCCTGCCTTGATCCGGCGACCGGGGACGAGGCCGCCGCCCGGTTCGTGACCGCGCTGCGGGAGCGGCTATCCGGGGCGGAAGGCTCCGCCGGTCCCCGGGGCGGCGTGGCCGTGCTGGCCGCGCCGCCGGCGGTGCTCGCCTCCGCCTCGGCGCTGGGGACCGTGCCGGGGGCCGCGCTGATGCGGGCGGTCAAGGACCAGTTCGATCCAGACCACCGGATGTTTCCCGGCCGGACCCCCCTTGGAAATGGCGACTGATGCAGGACGAGGACACGCTGCGCGAGGTGGCGAAGGACTGCGTGCACTGCGGGTTCTGCCTGCCGGTCTGCCCGACCTACCAGCTGTGGGCCGAGGAGATGGACTCCCCGCGGGGCCGGATCTACCTGGTGAACCAGATCCTCGACGGCGCCGAGCTCTCCGCCACGGCCGCCGAGCACTTCGACCGCTGCCTGGGCTGCATGGCCTGCATGACCGCGTGCCCCTCGGGGGTGCAGTACGACCAGCTCATCGAGGCGGCCCGGGTGTGGACCGAGGAGGCGAGGTCCACGGCGCCTGCTAGCGGGCCTGCCGCTGGTCCTGTTACTGGGCCTGCCGCCGGGGCCGCGCCGAGGACGGTGCGGGAGCGGGCGGCGCGGACAGCCATTTTCGCCCTGTTCCCTTATCCGCGTCGGCTGCGGGCGATGACCGCGCCGCTGCGGCTGGCCCAGCGGACCGGGCTGGACCGCCGGCTGGCCCGCAGTCGGCTGCCTGGACGGGTCTCCCCGGCGCTCGGTGCGGCGCTGCGGCTCGCGCCGCCGAGCGTTTCGGCGGCGGCAGCGCGGCCGCTGCCCGAGCGCGTGCCCGCGCTCGGCACCCGGCGGGCGGTGGTGGGCATGCTCACCGGATGCGTCCAGTCGGTGTTCTTCCCGCAGGTGAACGCCGCGACCGCCCGGGTACTCGCGGCGGAGGGCTGCGACGTGATCATCCCGCGCGGGCAAGGCTGCTGCGGCGCGCTTTCGCTGCACTCCGGCCGGGAGGCCGAGGCGGCCGGCTTCGCCCGGCGCACGATCGCCACCTTCGAGCAGGCCGGGGTGGACGCGATCGTGGTCAACTCGGCCGGCTGCGGTTCGGCGATGAAAGAGTACGAGCGGCTGCTAGGCGGGGAAGATGGCGGGTGGGCCGAGCGTGCGGGCGAGATGAGCGCCAAGGTCCGGGACCTCACCGAGTTCCTGACCGAGATCGGGCCGGTGGCGCCGCGGCACCCGCTGCCGGTCACCGCCGCCTACCACGACGCCTGCCACCTGGCGCACGCGCAGCGGATCACCAGGCAGCCACGGGACCTGCTGCGGGCGATCCCCGAGCTGAAGCTGGTCGAAGTGCCCGACGCGGGCACCTGCTGCGGTTCGGCGGGCGTGTACAACCTGCTCCAGCCCCAGGCGGCCAGCGAACTGGGCGCCCTCAAGGCCGAATCAGTGCTGGCCACCGGGGCGCCGCTGCTCATCTCGGCCAACCCCGGCTGCTCACTGCAGATCGCGTCCGCGGTGGCCGAGCGCGGCCAGGACATCGCGGTCGCGCACACCGCCGAAGTCCTGGACGCCTCGATCCGCGGCCGGCCGCTGCGGCTATCGGGCTTATGCGTCCGAGGGCCCAACAGCTGGCGCGAACACACTGACTTTACAGCTGACGGAACAGCCGAGATCTATCGATGGCCTCATTGAGGTTGAGCAGTAAACACCCCACTGATTACCGTTTTGGCGTTTGACGAAATCATCTCCTGCTCGGGCTCGGGCCCGGGAGATCTACCGAATTATGCGCTAGTGCGGATGCGGTCACCGCCGCCGATTCAGCGTATCCCCTGCGTCGCGGGCACAGCGCTCTTTCTCGTCTACAGTCCGAGGCTTGCCTTTGTTGCCGACCAGTTCGACAATGAACACGGGGTGTCGACACTCCCCGGAGCTGGGGAAGGGGAACGATGCAGGTCCGGATCCTCGGCCCGTTTCAGCTCGAGGACGGTGGCCGACAGATCACCGTCGGCGGCGTCCGGCAGCGCGCCGTACTTGCCGATCTGGTGCTGAATGCGAACAAGGTCGTGCCGAGCGAACAGCTTTTGCTCGACCTATGGGGCGAAGAATCTCCGCCCAGCGCAGCGAACGCCCTTCAGGCGGCTATCTCACGGCTACGAAGAGTGCTTCCGCCCGGCCGCCTTAGCACCGCGGCGCCGGGCTACGCGCTGCGGATTTTCCCGGCAGAACTGGACGTCAGGCAATTCGAGCAACTGATATCCGAGGGCCGCGAGGCTCTCGTGGCGAGGGTCCCGGCGGAGGCGGTCCGGACGCTAGACCAGGCGCTGGCGCTTTGGCGCGGTCCACCGCTGGCTGATTTTCGCTACGAGCCCTTTGCGCAGGCCGAGATCGCCAGGCTGGAGGAGCTGCGACTGGCATGCCTGGAAGAGCGCATCGAGGCGCACCTGGCTCTTGGCTCGGCAGGTGAGCTAACAGCTGAGCTACGACGGCTGGTCAGTGAGCATCCGCTCCGTGAACGTCTTCATGGCCAGCTCATGCTGGCCCTCTACCGCAGCGGCCGGCAGGCCGAAGCGCTGGAGGTCTACCGCGACTTCCGGGGCACCCTGCGCGAAGAACTCGGTTTGGAACCGCTGCCGGCGCTCCATGAACTCGAAGCCGCGATCCTGCGCCATGATCCGGTGCTTTCACCCGGGTCGACCACCGCCGCACCTGCACTGGCGCGCAGACCGGTGACCGTCCTTTGCGTCATGTTGGAGATAGCGTCCGGCGCGGAAATGGCGCTGGACCCAGAGGCATACGAAGTCGTGAACGAACACTCAGTCTCGGGCCTGACGGCAGTACTCGAGCGGTACGGCGGAAAGCTGGCGAGCAGCGCCAGCGAGCGCTTGATGGGCGTGTTCGGTGTCGCCACCCTGCACGAGGATGATGCCCTTCGGGCGGTCCGGGCGAGCTTGGAAGCGCGAAACGCGCTCACCGCGGAAGCGGGCACTCTGCTGCGCCGCCATGGCGCGAGCCTGGTATGCCGCTTCGGCCTCGCGACGGGTGAGGCGCTCGTGGGAGGGTCAGGCCCGCTTGGATTCGCGGGGGATGTAGGAAGCCCGTGCGGTGATGCTCGCGGAGGCGGCAGCGCCTGGCCAGATCCTCATCAGCCGGGAGACCCAGCAGCTAGCGGCGGCGGCCATCGAGACGGACACTGCCGGTCCCGATCGATTCCTCTTGCTGTCCGCACACGCCGGCGTGCGTCCGCTGGCGCTCCGTCTCGATGCTCCGTTGGTAGGTCGCGACGAGGAGATGCGCCGCCTCGAAGACGCGTGCGTTCGGGCCGCCCGCGAGCGGGTGACGATGACCGTCACCGTGATCGGCGAGGCAGGACTGGGGAAGACACGGCTCGTCCGGGAAATCGCCGGACGTCTCGGCCTTGAAGTGAAGGTTCTGACCGGCCGATGCCTCCCCTACGGCGTGGGCATCACGTTCTGGCCGCTGCGTGACCTGGTTCTCCAGGCGGCGCGGCCATGACTCCGAGGAACGGATCAGAGCCCTGCTCGATGGTGAGGCGGACGCGGCGAGCATCGCCGAGCGGCTGCACCGGGCCTTCGGCGCAGGTAACCAGGGCAGGTCGGACGCCGCCGAGATTTTCTGGGCGGCGCGCCGCTTCCTCGAAGCCCTGGCGCGATCCCAGCCGTTGCTGGTCGTGTTCGAGGACTTGCACTGGGCCGAACCGACCTTCCTCGACCTCGTGGAGTCCCTGGCCATTCAGCCGGGGGAATCGCCGATCGTCCTGGTCTGCAACGCCCGTCCCGAGCTGCTGGAACAGCGTCCAGCCTGGGCGGTCGAGGCGGACAGGACGGTTTCCATCGAGCTCACGCCGCTCGGCGAAGGCCCGGCGGCGGCGCTGCTTGAGGCCCTGACAGGGGATCAGCGCATCCCGGCCTCCACTCGTGCCCGGCTCATCGACACCGCTGGCGGCAATCCTCTCTACCTTGAGCAGCTGGCAGCCTCCCTCAGCGAGCAGACCGGGAGCGAGACCCGGCCGGTGCTGCCTCCGACGATCCAGGCCCTGCTCGCCGCGCGGCTGCAGCGTCTCGGACCGGGAGCCAGCAGCGTGCTCGCCCGTGCGGCCATCATGGGCAAGGACTTTGGCGTAGAGGCGGTTCGAGAGCTGCTTCCGCCCGAGGCGCGCGATCCGCTCCCCCGCAATCTCCAGACCCTGGTGGCAAAGGGCCTCGTGGAGCAGAGGCCGCCCAGTAGCATGCTCGTGAGGCAATACAGCTTCAGCCATATGCTTATCCAGCAGGCGGCTTACCGGGCGATACCCAAGTCGCTTCGTGCCGAGCTCCATCATCGTTTCGCCGACTGGCTCGAGTACGTCTTCTCCGAGCCTCTCCCGCAGCGCGCAGAAATCCTCGGTTACCACCTGGAACAGTCCGTCCGCTACCACCATGAACTGTGGCCCGCCGAAGCCCAGTCCACCGCCCTGTCACTCCGGGCGGCCGCACACCTCGAGACGGCTGGGGTCGCCGCACACGACCGCGGCGACGACCTCGCGGCAGTGAACCTACTGGACCGCGCGACTGCGCTGCTTCCGAGCGACGACCCAGCTCTCGCGCGGCTCTATACATTTCTAGGTACAGCATTGAGGTGAGGCCGGGAAGCTTGAGAAAGCAAAGACCACGCTTGAGCACGCTCAGCGCATCGCCAACGCCAGCAACGATGAACGGCAGCATGCCCACGCGCGGCTTCAGGCTCTTCTGCTGGGGCTGGAAGTTGACCCGGATAACGCAGCAACGCAGATCAGCCGCGCGCTTCCCGAATTGCAACGGGAGTTCAATCGGAGCCGAGATGATCTGGGACTATGCCGCACCCTTCAGCTAGAGGCCGCGCTGCACTGGAACAACGCGCGATCTGCCGCCGCAGAAGAGGCCTGGCAGCGCGCTGCCGAATTTGCGCGTAGTGTGAACGACCGGAGGGAACTGTCCGAAATTCTCGGCTGGCTCGCCACGGCCGCGCTCTGGGGACCGACGCCGGCACCGGAAGGAATACGGCGATGTAAGGAGTACCTCGACGAGATCGGCAACCACCCCTTCGGAAGGGCCAATATCCTGCAGAACCTGGCGGCCCTGCAGGCGATGCAGGACGATGTCGCGGCGGCATACGACACACTCAACAGCGCGAAAGACCTCCTCGACACCCTCGGTCCCACGATGACCGGAGCGATTACCGATCCGGCCGCCCTCGTTGCGATGCTGGCCGGCGATCCAGCCACCGCCGAGAGGCACCTTCGGGTCGAATACGACACGTTCCACGAGATGGGCGAGCGGCGCTACCTGGCCACCACCGCGGCGCAACTGGCCCGAGCCGTCGCGGCCCAAGGTCCAAGCCGGTACGACGAAGCCACCCGCCTGATCGCGATAAGCCAGGAAACCGCAGGTGAGGACCTGTCCACCCAGGCCGTCAGTCAGGGATTGTCGGCCAGGATCCTCGCCGACCGCGGCCACCATCGCGAAGCAGAATCACTTGGGCGCTCGGCGGCGAGAACTCGCCGCGCAGACCGACTTGCTCAGTGAACACGCCGACACCCTGCTCGATCTCGCTCACGTCCTCGCCGCGGCCGGCCGAACCCGCGACGCGCACGCCGCAGCCACCCAGGCCCTTGACCTCTACAAACGCAAAGGCAACCTGCCCAGGGCCCGGGAATCGCTGCGATACCTCGCTAACTACGCACCTGCCTGAAGGAGACACCATGCCCCACCCGTTTGTTCCGAAAGTCAACCGCAAAAATGACGGCAGCGTGGACGTTATCGTCGAGATCGTCCATATCGATACAGGCCACTGGGCCGACGTATCAGGTTACGTAATCCAGGAAGCCACAGCCCCGGGTACCGAAATCCAGGCCATTAATATTTTTGCTCCTTTCTCCGCCACCGTCGTGGTCCCCCTGCCTCCGGATGCCAACAGCGTTCCTACCGTGACGGTGAACGTCCCGGGGCTGAACCTGAACCCGGAAGCAGACGTCAAGGTCATCGCGCGGGTGACGGAGGCGATGATCTGGCCTACCACGTTGAGCGCAGCACCGGTAGAGCACGTTCAGAACGTCACGGCGACATGGCAGGCACTGCCCGACAACCCTTCATCCGCAGGCGGGGCCAACCCGTGGAGCGCGCGCTAGCCTGGCAGGTTCCGCCTACAACTCAGCCAGCCGTGACGAGGACGGGCCAGTTGCGTTCTATTCCTCAGTGAGGGCAGGCCGCTGGTGGGGGCTCCGTGAGCAGGGCTCGTGGCCACCAGCGTCGCCGTTCGGGGGGTCTGTCAGCCAATCGAGAAGAGGGGGAACTATGAACCAGCAGGCCGATGTGTCTTCCACCCGGCATGTCCCCGACGAGGCGACTGTACGTGAAAAGCTGGGACTCCTTGGTGAGCTCTCCGGCACCTGGGAAGGCGCGGGGTTCAGCCTGATCGCCAGGCCCGACTTCCGCGACAAGGCGAACCTGTATCTGCAGCTCAACCAGACCCACGAGACACTCGCGATCACGCCGATCGGGTCCGCGATACCGAACCGGGGCTTCGGGCAGGACGACATCGAGTTGTTCGGACTGAGCTACCTGCAGACAATCGATGATTACCACACGGGTGGCGCACTGCACCTGGAGCCGGGTGTGTGGATCACACAGCCCGGCACGACGTACCCGCGCCAGTATCCGCCCCCAGGTGGCCAGCTCATCGCCAGGATGGCCTCGATCCCGCACGGCAGCGCCGTGCTTGCGCAGGGAAATGCGACCGGCTTCACCGGTCCACCGACGCTGCAGCCACAGGACTGGATTGAGAAGTACAACGGCTCGCGGTTCCCCTCCTTCAACAGCACCCCGTTCCCGGCCGACGGGCCCGTCATCAACGCCGACGGCTCCTCGGAGCAGGAGACCGCTAAGCAGATTGACGCGGAGCCCTTTGACCAATACGACCTGTCATTCGCCCAGAGCGCGGACAACCCCAGAACCCCGTTCGCTGCCAGCCCTCCCGAGCCCGCACTGCCGGAGCGGATCGGGGACCTACCCATGCAGGTTGTGATCAACGACCCGATCCGGCTGCTGCAGGCAGTAATCGAGAAGCAGAAGGCCGAGGAGTGCACCTTCGAAGGATTGGCCCTGAACATCGCGACCCAGGCTCCGGTCATGTTCCGCGTGCATGCGGACAGCCCGCTGACGGGTCCCACCGTGAACATCTGGGTGAATGGCGCGGCCGGGGGGATCGAGAACATCCTTTTCCTGGAGGGAGGCGAGCCGACAGGAGCGCAGGGGCCGAACGCCCAGGCCGGGCTGGTCTACGCGACCTTCTGGATCGAGAAGGTCACGCCCAAGTCTGGCCCTTCCTTCATACAGCTTCAGTACGCTCAGATGGCTGTCCTCAACTTCTCCGTTTACACGCTGCTCCATCCTTCGGAGGAAGGCACTCCGGACAGATTGGTGAAACTGGGGTGGCCCCACATTTCCGTAGCGACCTTGCGGAAGGCTTTCTGAGGTACCCCTGCTTCGTCGGTGCTCTGAAGAAGAGTGCTCTGCGAGGACGCAGTGCCGTTACGGGATTCGCTGCTTAGCGCCGATGACCCCTTATCCAAGTCGCTCAGTCCCGCGATCGGGAAGTCGGGTGCCGCGGTTGCTGTCAGCGGGCTGTCAGCGCCCAATGTGCATAGTCGGATCATGCAACACGAGCGCGGCAGAACCCGAGCCGCCTCCGGGAACCGGCACGAAAGGACGGTGACCCGATGAACCTGCCAGTCACCGATCTGGTGATGTCCGCCAGGAACGGCGAGCAGCAGGGGTGGGACGAACTTGTCGAGCGGTACGCCCCGCTGATCTGGTCGATCTGCCGCCGCCATCGCCTGGATGGCGCCGACGCCGAGGACGTCGGCCAGATGGTGTGGCTGCACCTGGTGGACCAGCTCGACAACCTCCGCGATCCGGCCGCGCTGCCTGGCTGGCTGGCCACCACCGCCCGGCGGGAATGTCTCCGGGTTCTGCAGGCCGCCGCCCGGCTGCCGCAGGCCACCGGGCCGCTCACGGACACAGACAACATGCCCGACCCGGAAGCCGTGTCCGCCGAGCATGAGCTGCTCCTAGCCGAGCGCAACGCCGCGCTGCGCGAGGCGTTCTGCGACCTACCTCCCGGCTGCCAGCAGCTGATGGCTCTCCTCAGCGCGGACCCTCCGGTGCCATACGCCGAGATCAGCGCCAGACTAGGCATCCCAGTCGGCAGCATCGGGCCCAGCCGCAGCCGCTGCCTGGCCAGGCTGCGCCGCCATCCGGCTATCGCCGTATTTATCGATGCCGACGCCCAGACGATCGGCCCGATCACTGTGTCAGATCATGTCTAGTACGCGGGATGGCTAGGGGGAAGTCTCGCGTTCAGGACCGCAGCGGGTGCCCGCGCCCGGCACCGGCGGGCGGTGGTCGTCCACAGCCGGCCCCTCCCGCACCTGAGGAGGGACCGGCTGGTGTGGTCTAGCGGGCTGTGCCCGCGCTCCCTGGCACGCCCTGCATGCCGCCGGGCCTGCCCTTCATGTTCGGGCAGTTGTGCGTGGCCTTATGCGTGGCGGACGGCGCGGACGAGGGAGTGGCCGCGCGCACCGCCGTGGTGGCCGCCCCCGTCGATGTCGCCGAGGACGTGGGCGCGGCGCTGGCGACAGCCATGCTGGCGCCGAATCCCACGCCCAGCGCACCTGCTCCGATAGCGGTGCCGATCATGATCTTGCCCAGTCGGGTTTTCAGCGTGTCCGCCTCCTCGCGGTCGGGTGATGGTCCCAGCGCTCAGGACACCCGTGCGGACTGCGGACCTGCTGCAGCGACGCTCTGCCAACCGTATGAAATCCTCTGATTACCGTATGAATTGCCCGGCGCCGCCGTGGCACCCAGGCCGGATCCGGCGTGGACCCGGTAACCCGCGTCAGCGCATCGCCATGATCACGAGGACCGCAGCAGAGATGACAGTAATCCACGCGCGCGGGCGGGACCTGCGGCCCGTGGAAGCGGGTCGCGCACGCCGGATCGCGGGGACCAATGGCCCTGCCGACGCACCAGATGCGATCCTAGTGTCGGGAAAATGAGGACGACCGGCATGGAGTACATGCGGGCGAGCGACGCATTCACCTGGTACATGGAACGCGACCCCGCGCTCCGCTCGACGATCGTCGTCATCGACTGGCTCGACCGCGCACCCGACTGGGACGTGCTGGTCGGGCGCGTCGACCGGATATCCAGGGTGATGCCCTCGCTCCGGCAGCACGTCGTCGAGACTCCGTTCCGTCTCACCGTCCCCCGGTGGACCTACGATCCGCATTTCGACCTGAACTTCCACCTGAGCCGGGTCGCTGCTCCCCCGCCGGGCACGCGGGACGCGGTGCTGGAGCTCGCGCGCAGGTCGGCGATGGCTGCCTTCGACCCGGCCCGCCCGCTGTGGGAGGTCACGCTGGTCGAAGGCATCGAGGGCGGTGAGGCGGCGCTCATCGTCAAGCTTCACCATGCCCTGTCCGACGGCGTCGGCGCGATGCGCATGCTGGCGATCGTGGCCGACCTGCAGCGCAAACCTGCAGACCTAGGGGAGATGCCGCCCGTGCCGCCGGATGAGACGCCGGACCTGCCCGGCCTGGTGGCTGGCACCGTCGGCTCGATGGCCGGGCGCGCCGCGAGCCTGGCGTGGCTCGGGACCGCAGCGGCGATCCCGGCGCTGATCCGCTACACACGCGATCCCGTAGGCCAGGCCCGCGGCGCCATGGCGATGGCCTGTTCGGTCTACCGCACGGCAGCGCCGAACTCCTCCGCCATGTCACCCCTCATGCGGGAGCGGGCGATGACGCGCCACCTTGCCATGATCGAGGTCTCCCTGGACGCGCTGAAGAAGGCGGCCAAGACCGTCGACGGGACCGTCAACGACGCCTACCTGGCGGCCATCGCTGGAGGGCTGCGCAGGTACCACGAACGGCACGACACGCCCGTCGAGTCCCTGCGGGCCATGATGCCGATCAACCTGCGGGCCGGGCCGGACACCGACTGGGGCAACCGGATCACCCTGCAACGGCTGACCGTTCCGGTCGGGGAACCGGACCCGGAAGCCCGGATGCGCGCCCTGCACCGCGTCGCCCGCGCGGCCCGCGAGGAACCGTCGCTCTCGGTCACCGGGACGATCGCGGGGGCGCTCAACATGCTGCCCGTCGCTTACGTCGCCGGGATCCTCAAGCACGTCGACTTCCTGGCGAGCAACGTCCCGGGCGTTCCCGTGCCTGTCTACCTGGCAGGCGCCAAGGTCACCGGCATGTTCGCGTTCGGGCCGACCATCGGCGCCTCCGTCAACATCACCCTGATGTCCTACGACGGCAGCTGCGACATCGGCGTCAACATCGACACCGCGGCGGTGCCGGACCCCGATGTCCTGATGGCCTGCCTGCGGGAGAGCTTCGCCGAGATCACGGCCCTCGGCGATTAGGACCGCGATCCAGCCGGAGCCGGGGAGGGGCCGGGGTCAGTGATCGGGATGGGACGGGGGTACGTCCAGGGCCGGGTTGCGGTCGAAGAACCCGGACGGCTTGAGCCAGAACGAGACGATGTCCGAGGGCATCACCGGCCAGTCCTCCGGCCGGGTGATGTGGTGGATGCCGAACACGTACCACAGCACGACGTCGGTGTTCTCGATGTTCCGGTCGGCGGCGGTCCAGACCGGCAGGCCCGAGTCGTGCTCGCTCAGGTTCGGGAAGTCGCCGCAGGGCCAGCGTTCGTCCTCGCGGTAGGGAGTCACCCAGAGCGTGTGGCCGATCACCTCCGCCCGCTGGAAGGCCGGGGAGGCGGGGTCCAGCAGGGGCGGGAACATCGCCGAGGGCACCAGCTTGTAGCCGACGGGAGTACCCAGTCCGTTCGGTACATGGTCGTTGACCACCTTCCAGCCGCGCTGCGTCCCCCAGTCATAGTCCTGCTTCCCCTCCGCCTCGGTGCGCAGCGGGGTATTCCTGACCACCAGGCCCAGAGCGTACGGGTCTGCGGGGTCGTTCGCCGATGCCGCCTGTGAGTCCGACGCGTAGACCGTGTTACCCGTCCCGTCCACGTCGAGGTCGAGCCGCGCGACGATGAAATGCTGGTGGAACGGCGCGTAGGTACCCCGGTCCACCAGCGTCCCGTTGCCTGGCCGGCTGCCCGGCGCGTCGGTGTGCGAGGTGACCAGGATCCCGGTCGCGCGGACCTCGCACTCGATGTTCCCGTCCTGGTAGAACCGCCAGTACACGAGGTACTCGTAGTTGGCCACGGTGACGTGGAAGGAGACCACGAGCCGCCGGGCCCGCCGGACCTCGACGCCGGCCCGCTCGTCGACGTGCTTCCATTGGACCCCGCTGTCCTCCTCGTGGATGCAGATCGCGTTCGGTATGGTCCGCGGCTGGCCACGGGAGTCGTGCACCACCGCGTCCAGGTAGGTGATCTCGCCCAGGCAGTCGCAGCCCAGGGCCAGCGAGGTGGTCATGAAGCCCAGGCCCCACTCGCCGATGTCGAACGCGGTCCGCCGGTAGTGGTCCGGGCTGGCGTCCCGGTACGGCACCACCATCTCGGCGAACGAGAGCCGGTGGGCCACCGACCGCAGCCGTCCCGCGTCGCGGAACCCGACCTGGTGCAGCACCAGGCCCTCGCGGTGGTTGAAGCCGATTCGCAGCTCCCAGTTCTGCCATGACAGGAGGTGCCCATCGAGGGTGAAGCCGACCCCCGCGGGCTGGCTGATCTCCAGCGGCGTCACCTCGCGCAGCGGCATCGGGATGAGCCTGGGCAGGTACTCGCCCATCACCTCGGGCTCGGCGCCGTCGTAAGAGCTGTCCTCGAGCTCGAGCAGCGTCATCGTGTTCAGGTCGACCACCGGGTGCAGGCCGGTGACGTGGTGCGCGTACGGGTTGCCCTGCTCGCTGGCCCGGTGCCAGACGTCGCACCAGCCCAGCCGGAGCCCCTTGTAGCGCTCGGGCACCAGCGCGGCGCCGTAGGCCCACATGTCGGTCAGCACCAGGGACATGTCGGTGATCCCGCGCCGTGCCAGCGCCTCCGCTAGCGCGGGGTGGGCGCGGAGCATCTCGTCGCATTCGTGCCACTCGTCCACGGTCATGTTCGGCTGCTGGCCGGGCAGGTGCTCCCATTGCGTGACGTCGTCTCCGGTCAGCGATACCACGGCCCGGTGGGCCTGGCCGTCGGCGCGGTTCCAGCAGACTACGATCGCCTCCCGGCTCGCCTGGCCAGTCTGCTGGCCGGCCTCGAGGGCGGCCTTGGCCGGCTCCCTGAGCTCGATCGAGGCGAACCGCCAGCTGCCGCCGACCCCGCGATCGCGCCGCAGGATCGCGGCCGCCTGCCGGATCTCGTCCGCTGTCAGCGGGTCAAGCGGATTTGAGTGGGTCACGATCGTCCCTCCATTCCCGCGAGCATGCCAATCTTGGCCGATTATCGGCGGCCTGGCCACCACCTAGTCCTTGCGGCGCGCGTGGCGCAGGCTCTACGTTTCGGCCATGCACAGTGTGGATCCGACAACGGAGTCGATGATCAGGTCAGTGCTCGCCTACGCGGAGAACCGGCTGCGGCTGAACCCGGTTCCGCTGGACAAGGGTTCCCGGGACCCGGCCGAGCTCAACGCGGCGCTCAAGGGGCTGCCGGGCGCCGAACCGCACACCCCCGACCAGGTGCTCGGAGTGTACGCCTCGGTCCTGGCGCCCGCCGTCATCTCGGCGGACAGCCCGCGTTTCCTCGGGTTCATCCCGGCCGCGCCGACCAAGGCGTCGCTGCTGTTCGACATGCTCATCTCGTGCGCGTCGATCCAGGGCATCTCCTGGCTGGAGGCGGCGGGCGCGATCCACGCCGAGAACGCCGTGCTGCGGCTGATCGCCGACCGGGCGGGGATGCCGGAGACTGCAGGCGGCTGCTTCGTCTCCGGAGGTTCGGCCGGGAACCTGTCCGCCCTCGTCGTCGCGCGCGAGGTGGCCAAGCGAAAGGCGGGGCCTGCCGCGGCTGGCCGACGCTGGCGAGTGGCGGTCAGCGAGGACGCGCACTCCTCGATCATCAACACGCTGCGGATCTGCGAGATGGACCCGCTGGTCGTACCGGCCGAGGACCACCGGCTGACCGGGCCTGGGCTGCGGGCGGCGATCGGGGCCGACGGCGACCCGGCCTCGCTGGCCGCGATCGTGGCGACGTCAGGCACTACGAACGCGGGCATCATCGACGACCTGGCCGGCGCGGCGGCGGTGGCGCGCGAGCATAACGTGTGGTTCCACGTGGACGGCGCCTACGGCGGGGCCGGCCTGTTCGCGCCGAGCGTCCGGGACTCCTACGCCGGCATCGAGCACGCCGACTCGTTCATCGTGGACCCGCACAAGTGGCTGTTCGCTCCGTTCGACTGCGCGGCGCTGCTGTACCGGAACCCGTCGGTGGCCCGGTCGGTGCACAAGCAGGATGCCTCCTACCTGGACGTCATCCACGACCGGCCGGGCGAGTGGAACCCGACTGACTACGCCTACCACCTCACCAGGCGGGCCCGCGGCCTGCCACTGTGGTTCTCGCTGTCGGTGTACGGAGTCGACGCCTACACCGAGGCCATCGAGACGGCGATCGAGCTGGCCCGGCAGACCGCGGAGGAGATCCGGGCCCGGGACAACCTGGAGCTGATCCGCGAGCCGGAGCTCGGGGTGGTGCTGTTCCGCCGTCGCGGCTGGGACTCCGGGCAGTACACGGCGTGGGCCGACCAGCTGCTGCAGGACCAGGTGGCCTTCATCCCGCCCTCGGCGTGGGAAGGCGAGACGGTAGCCCGGTTCGCGTTCTTGCACCCGCACACCCCGATGGACCTGGTGCGCGAGGTCCTCGACCGGATGGAGTGAGCCCGCCTGCTAGTCGGCCTTGGTGGCCTTTGGCGGCTTAGTGGCCTTTGGCGGCTTGGTGGCCTCGGCGTCCGGGATGGGCTTGGTGACCTGGCGCTTGGCCAGGCCCCAGGCGACGCCGGCGTACTGGCCGCCGGTGGGGTGCGGGTCGGGGCCGGTCGCCTGCTCGTCCTCGGTGATTTCCGGCAGGTCCTGGTCCAGGTCGGTGGCGCACATGGGAACTTCCTTCAGCGGGCGGGCAGGGTGAAGGTGACGGTTTGCTGGCTCTGCTGAGTGCTAATGGTCCCGATGCCGGCCACCGCGGAGCCGGACGGGGCCAGCGCGTTGATCTGCCAGGCTTCGGATCCGGTGAGGCCGCTGGACTGGGATGGCTTCCAGCTCGCGCCGGCCGCCGACGTCCACACGGCCACGTCCTGCTGCCCGGGCGGGCCGAACAGGCCCGCCGCGGTGAAGCCGGCCGCGTCCGCGGTCAGCGCGGTGAAGGCGGTGTCCGGTCCCGGCGAGCTGAACGGCACCTGCCGCCAGGTGGCGCCGCCGTTCACCGATAGCTCGGCGAACGGCGCGGTGCCGGGTACGGTGCCGGTCGCCGTGCCGACCGCCGGGACGGTCCCGGTGGAGGCCTGGCCCAGGGCGACCACCCGGTCGCCGCTGATCGCGACCTGCTGGAGCGCGGCGGCCGCGGCGCCGTCGGGTACCGGCAGGACGATCGTCTTCCAGGAGCGCCCGTTGTCGGTCGTCCATACGGTCGGCTTGCTGTCGTGCGAGCCCACCGAGACGAACCCGTGCGCGCTCGCGGCCACCGCGAGCACCTGGCTGGAGCCGGTCGCGTCGTTCACGTCGTGCGCGCGGGTCCAGCTGGTCAGGTTGGATGACCACCAGACGTCGGCGACGCAACCGCCGCCCGGCGCGACGAGCTTGCCGACGATGACGTACCCAGTCGGGCCGGAGGTCGCCGCGACGGCGGAGACGCCGGTCAGATCCTGGGTGATGTCCCCGCGGGCCACCTCCCAGATCGCGCCGTCGGCCGAGGTCAGGACGACGGGTCCCGGCGTGCCTACGGCGAGCCAGCCGGCCGGCCCGTGCGTCACGCTGGTCAGCGCGCGCAGCCTCGGGTCGGCCGCCACCAGCGCCAGCGAGGAGACCAGCGTCCAGGCGCCACCGGAGGTCCTCCGCCACACCGCCGGGTAGCCGTTGGCGCTGCCGACCGCGATCTGCAGGCCGCCGTCCACGGCGGTGCTGTTGACCTTCATCTCGGGAATGGCGGCCCCGGCGATGCCGGCCAGCGAGACCGGCCGCACGGTGCCGTCGGTGCTCGCCTGGACGAAGACCGGCTGCTGGCTGACCCTGCTGGCGGCCGTGTACCCGATCGCGACGATCGTGCCGGCCGGGGCGACGGTCGCGCCGACGACGGACTCCGCGGCCGCGTTGCCGAGCGGGCCCGTCGGCAGCCAAGCCGTGCCGGTACCGGTGCTCGTGTAGGCCACGAGCTGGCCCGAGGCGCTCGCGCCGGTGACCACGAAGCCGTCGTCACTGCCCTTTACCACACGGGGGATCCAGCCGCCGGCCGGGTCGATCGTGGCCGCGTACTGCCATGTCTGTCCGTTCGGCGAGAAATAAGCGATACCGTCCGCGGCGCCGCTCGCGGCCCGGCCCGGCCTGACCGCGATGAGCCCGGAGCCATCGAACCCCAGGCCGCTGATCGCGGTCCCGGCCCCGTGGTCGGCCGGGACCGTCACCCGGGTCCACGCGGCCCCGTCGTTGGTACTCAGCCACGCGGCGTCGTACGACGTGCCGCCCTTGGCCCCCGTGCTCGAGGTCACCGTGCCGGAGATCACCGTGGCGTTACCCCGCCAGGTGGCGTACGAGATGTTCAGCACGGTTTCTCCGGGGCCGGCCAGTCCCAGCTGCGCGGCGGTCATCCGCTGCCAGGTCACGCCGTCCCGTGAGGTCCAGATCACCGCGCTATGGTTCCCCGATCCGGCGTTTGCGCCCGCGGCCACGAAGCCGTCGGCGGTTTTCGTGATCACCCACACCGAGTCGCCGGGCAACTGCGGGCTGATCCCGTGGGTGGCCGCGAGGGTCCAGGTCAGGCCGGTCGGGCTGGTCCAGATGGCCTGCTGGCCGACCGCTACCCAGCCGCCCGGGCCGCCGGCCAGCCGCGCGGCCGGGTGACCGAGCGGGGCCTGGCCGCCGCCGGGCGCCCGGACCGGGGCGACATGCCAGCTGGCCCCGGCGTTGGTCGAAACCAGGAACTGCTGGCGGACCAGGCCGTCGCTGCTCTGCGTGCCCGTCGTCACGATCGTGCCGCCGACCGCGACGACGCGGTTGATGGTCTGGAAGACCCCGCGCTGCTGCTGTCCCGGATAGGTGTCGAAGGTGACCGCGGCCAGCGGCAACTGCGGTGCGGCGGCGTTCGGGGTCTTGTACTGGTTCGCGGTGAGCGGACCGAACTTCGGCCCGCGGCCGGTCAGCAGCGCGACAGCCAGCACCGCCACGGCCACCAGCACGATGGCCGGGACCGCGACCGTCGCGGTGCGGCGGCTGAGCCGGCCCGGGCCGCGCCGGCCGGAGCCGGGCATGCGGTGATCGAGCAGAAGGGTGTCGCTGGCCCGCGTCTGCCTCGGTGCGTCACTCCCTCGGCGAGCCTGGTGCGTTTGGCGAGCCTGGTGCGTTTGGCGAGCCTGGTGTGCTCGGCGCGGCCGCGGGGCACCAGGCCGGGCGGCCGCTCCCAGATGGGCGGCCGGTCGTCACCCCACCGATCTTCCTGGGCGGGCCCGTCGTCCTGGGCGGGGCCGTCGTCCTGGGCGGGGCCGTCGTCCTGGGCGGGGCCGTCGTCCTCGGCGACGCCGGGGTCTGAGAACACCGGCGCGCCGAGGGGGACCTGCATGCGCCCGGGCCAGCCGACGGCGGCTGGTTCGGCGGCATGGGAGGCCGGCCTTTTCGGGGGCATAGGGCCCCGGCCTGGTGCGCCCGGCCTGGGGCATGCCGCGGCGGCGCGGGCGGGGGTGCTTGGCGTGCGGCCGGCGGCCTCGGGTACGGCAGCTGCGGGGCGGGGCGCTGCTCCCACTGGATGCCGGCTTCGGTCCAGCGCTGGTCGGAGCGCTGCCACGGGGAAAGGCCCGCGGCTTGGCTTTGGTCCCGCGGCTTGTCTTGGCTGCCCGCGGCTTGGCGGGGTGCCGGGCTGGCCGGAGCGGACGGGCTGGAAGCCCGGGCCGCCCGCACGACCATACCGCGCCTGCGTCGGGCCAAGGGTCCGGGTGCTGGCTTCGGCGTCAGCGGAGAGGACCAGGATCCATCCGGCTCGCGGGTGGGCGAGGGCACCGGATGGCTTTCGGCCAGGCACCACTGGTCGGCCAGGGACTGGCGGGCGTGGCCCGGGCAGGAGCGCGGGGCTCCGGTTCGGCGGGAGCTTCATCCGCGGTCGACACGTCGGAGACGGCGGGGTCGGATCGGCGGGTGCGCTGTCTGGCTGAGCGGGTGCGCTGTCTGGCTGAGCGGGTGCGCTGTCTGGCTGAGCAGTCGGCGGCGGTTGGGTTGCGGGCAGGAACCAGCCCGCTGGCGGGGCGACGCCGGGCCAGGAACCGTCGTCAGCGGCTGGCTCTGCACCAGCCGGTTCAAGGACAGGTCCAGATGGCGGGGCATCCGTTTCCGGCTGGCGCGGACCCGGAACTATCAGACCTGGCGGCACCGACCAGGAGGGCATGAGATTCTCCGGATCATCCCAGCTGAACAGGCCGGTACGCTGCCGCTCTTCCTCCCACGAGGCGTCTTGATGACGATTTCCACTCGACTGGTCACTTTCTGTATCCATAAAAGACCCCAGTCCAGGCACATTTCTGGCAAACGCCACAGTGTGCCGATCCTCACACTTTCCAGCTCATACGGGATAGCCCGCGGTTTGATGTTACCGATTGAGAGCGAGCGTGTACAGAGGGCAATTTTTTAGCCGCCGGGAACCGGCGGGTGGCTCGCGGTTTCCTGGCGCTGGATCAGGCCGTACCCGATGGCCTGGCCGGTGGTTAGCGTCCGGCCGCGGCGCGCGTCTTCGCGGATCTCATCCACCTCGCGGCCGGTGATGTCGGCCAGCCTGAAGTACAGCGTGTCGAGCATGCGGGTCATCTGCTGCTCGCGGGCGGTGAGCGCGGTCACCGTACCGCCGAAATGCAGTCTGGGCTCGGTGAGGACGAAGGTCGCGTTGGGGTAACCGGACCGGCGCGGGCAGGAGGCGAGCACCCCGAGGGCGGGACCGTTGATCTCGCCGCTGACGCAGGCGTGCACCGGCACCCGCAACACGTCGAGGATGCCCATGACGGTGAGGACGGCGGGCAGTTCGGCCCGCACGTTCTGCAACTCAAGGCGGATCGGGTCCTCCTGCTCGGCATCCAGGGTGAGAAGTTGAGCCGAGAGCCTGGCGGCCGCGTCGTCATCGAGCAAGCCCGAGGCCAATACGATCCGGTTGGCCAGCAGTCGCTCGTACAGCGTGCTCTTCCAGTCGGCGTGCGGATCCAGCCAAACTCTGGTCGGCGGGACCGGACCGGGGGACGGCGGCGTGGACGGATGATCAGGAGCATCCGGAGTGAGCGGGGTACCCGGGATCGGTGGCGTCGACGGAGTGGACGGCCAGCCTGGCTCCCCCGGCCCTGGGAATCCTGGTAGGTGCGCGCGCGCAATGGGATACCGTGCTGATGCGTACAGCGCCATGCTTCGCTGCGGCTTCCGTGACGTCATTCGCTACCCTTCCTCGGGACGGTTGAGCTTCCAGGTGATCTGGCCGCCGATCGCCGCCGCGTAGCGCTCCAGCGTTGAGGCGCGCACGTCCACTGCGCCGGACTCGAGTCTGGCCACCGCGGATTGGGAGGTCCCCATACGCGCCGCGACCTCGGTCTGCGACAGGCCGGCTGCCTGGCGCTGGCCGGCTAGCTCACGGACGAGCCTGCCGCGGTCTTCGGCCATCCGGGCCACCTGCTCGTCCGTCATACGGCGCAGCGCCATCTCGCGGAAGCCGGGCATGACCGGCAGCGACGCGCGGGGATCATCCCCGGCAGGCTCCGGCCCACCGGGAGGCTCCGGCCCACCGGCGGGCTCCGGCTCAGAGCGCTGCTGGATGTCCATACCTTAAAGGCTATCTCATATTTGAGATAACCCGCCTTAGCGCCGGGCCGACTGTAACCCGGCCCGGCGCCCTACCGTGGTGTCGCCCGGGCGGCAGGAGCGTAAGCGCGCATAAAGACGGCGATGCCGCTGACGATGATGCGGTCGGCCTCGGAGTCGGTGAGCTGGCTGGTGCCCATCATTGATTTGTTGTTGACCTGACCAAGCGTCAGGGCGGACAGGTGCTCGGCGGCCTGGGCGGGGTCGTCGGTGTCAAGCAGCCCGGCCGCGGCCAGCTTGGCCAGGGGTTCGGCGATCAGGGGCACGATTCCCCGGTTGTGCCAGAGGTCGAGGATCGCGGGAAAGTGCGGCGCCTCGGAGATGAGCAGGCGGATCAGGGTAGCGCGTTCGGGAGCGTGGGTGATGGTCCGGACGATCTCGCGGATGCACGTGGTCAGGGCCGGCTGCACGTCGTCGACGTCACGCAAGTTGCGGTCCACGATGTCACTGACCCGCTCACGCATCGTGTCATAGGTCTCGCGCAGCACGAGCAGGAACAGGTTCTCCTTGTCGCCGTAGTGGCTGTAGACGGTCCGCTTCGACACGCCGGCCTCGGCGGCGATCGCGTCGACACTGGTGCGCTCGTAGCCATCCCGCGCGAACAGCACCAGGGCGGCAGCCGCGATCGCGTCGTGCTTGCGCTGCCAGCCGGACACCAGGTAGACGTCGCCGGTCCCGGGACGGTCCCCTCCGCTCGAGCGGGACCCTGACGCCGAGACATGTCGCATGCCCCTTATCGTACTAAACCGTTCAGTTTTATTTACTAAACTGAACGGTATAGTTCACTTCCTGTTGGGGGCCCACGCGATCGAGGGGCCTATGCGCTGGGGGGTTCCGCGCGCTGAAGGCTCTGTACGCTGAGGCTCGGCGTTAGGGGACCTAGGGTGATGGACGCGCCGCTCTCTGGCGGTGCGGCCTGCTGCGGTTATGCGGCCGGACCGGGGGGCCAGCCGGGCGGGGGGACGGGACGTACCCGGCGGGTGATCTTCTCGAGGCGATCGGGCGACGGCACCGCGACGGGCCAGCTGGCTTCGGCCCAGACGGTGCGGCCCGGGTAGGCCTCGCAGAAGCCCCAGCGATTGGTGCAGGCGGCGACCATGGCGAGCCCCCGGCCGCCCTCGGCCATCAGGTCCAGGGATCCCGCGGCCGGGACGGACGCGCCGCCGTCATCGGTGACCGCGACCCTGGCCACCCCGTCACGGGGGCAGTCGACCTCGACCGTGAACACGCCGCCGCGCCCCGAGGCGGTGTGCGCGATCGCGTTAGCGCATAGCTCGGAGACGCAGGTCATCAGCGTCTCCCGGGCCGGGCAGCCGGCCAGCAGTTTCCCGACGAACCTGCGCGCTTCCGGCACAGACATGGGCGTGCCCCGGTAGGTACGGGACCACGGACGCGTCGATCGAACTGGACCCACGTGAAGCACCGGGTAGGCACCTGTCACCGTAGGTCACCCCCTGACTACTAGCTCCTACTGTAAGTGACGCGTAAGGGCGCGAAATGGTTCACACAGGCTTTCCGGGGGTGACGGTGGATGTCGGTGGGCGGGGACGGCTGAGCTGGGGCGCGCGGCGGGGTCCGTTCGGAAAATGCTGGTCGAAACGTCTATTTCGGATATTTTGCCCCTTCCGTGGCGGACGGGTCAGAGGGACACTATGGGGATCAAGCACAGCGAGGAGGAGCAGATGGAAGCGAACCCTTCCGGCGCACCTGGGCTTAAGCGTTCGTTGTCGGTGTGGGCCGCGGTGGGCCTTTCGGTCGCGCTGATGGCGCCGAGCATGGCCGCGAACATCAACCCGCAGGCGAGCGCCACCACGGCGGGCCGCGCCGTGCCGCTGACCTTCCTCATCGCGGCCGTCGGCGTGCTGCTGGTGGCCTATTCCTTCGTCCGGCTGTGCCAGTACTTCCACCATTCCGGCTCGGTCTACGCGTTCGTCGGCGCTACGCTCGGGCCGCGGGCCGGGGTGGTCGCGGGCTGGGGCCTGCTCGGCACCTACACCTTCTACGCCGTGGTCACCGCCAGCGCGGCGGGCATCTTCGGGACCGCGTTCCTGCAGGCCGTCGGCATCTGGCCGCACCCGCCCAGCTGGGCGCCGTTCGTCCTGCTCGCGGTCGCGCTGGCGCTGACGCTGCTGCTGGCCATCATGCCGGCCAGGCGCGGCGCGCACGTGCTGTTGTCGGTCGAGGGCACCACGGTCGCGCTGATCCTGGTCGTCACCGCGGTGGTGCTGGTCCGGCTGCTGGCCGGGAACGCGCCCGGCCACCAGCACTTCACCTGGAGCGTGTTCCAGGTGACGCCGGGGACGAGCTTCTCCGCGCTGTTCCTGGGCGTGGTGTTCGGCTTCCTGTCGTTCGCCGGGTTCGAGGCGGCGGCGACCCTGGGCGAGGAGGCCAACCGGCCGACCCGGGACATCCCGCGGGCCATCCTCGGCACGGCGATCTTCGGCGGCGTCTACTTCGTGATCGTGACGGCGGTCGAGATGATGGGCTTCGGCACGGGCCCGGCGGGGGTCAAGGCGTTCACAAGCTCGCCATCACTTCTCGGCGACCTGGGGTCCGCATACGTCGGTCACTGGGTCGGCGACGTGATCACGCTCGGCACCACCATCAGTGCCTTCGGCTGCTGCCTGGCCTCCACGGTCGCGGCGGCGCGGCTGCTCTACGCGCTGTCGCGGGACACCGCCGGGGCGCGAGGGCTCGGCAAGGGCTCGCGCTGGGGCACGCCGGCCTGGGCGACGCTGGCGATCGTGGCCATGGCGGCCCTGATCGTGATCATCTACACGGCGGCGTTCCACGCCACTGCCTTTGACAGCTTCCTGTGGTCCGGCACCATCGGCACGCTGATCCTGCTCGTCGCGTACGTGCTGGCTACGGTGGGCTGCACGATGCTGGTGTTCGTGCGGCGCAAGCTCCCGGTGCCGATGTGGCAGGTCGTGGTGCCGATCGCGGCGCTGATCGTGCTCGGCTACACGCTGTACCGTAACGTTATCCCGTACCCGACCGGCGCGGCCGCGTGGTTCCCGGTGGTGTCCGGCGCCTGGCTGGCCGCGGCCATCGTGGCCGTGATCGTCGCGCCAGGCACGGCGCGCAAACTCGGCGCGGCACTGGCCGCCCGCGAGGGCATCGCGGCGCCGGGCGCCGAGGACGCGCCGGGCAGGCCGGCACCGGCTCACGGCTGTGCGGGACGAGGCGGGGGGCAGCGCTGAAGTGGGAGGCCTGTTAGTGCCGGACCTGCTCCCCTGCGTCGCCGAACAGTCCCTCGTCGACCACCACTGCCACGGGGTGCTGCGCCGGGACGTGGACGTGGCCACGCTCGAGTCGATGCTGACCGAGGGCGCAAGCTGGCCGGGCGGTTCGGTGTTCGACTCGCAGGCCGGGTTCATGTTCCAGCGGCTCTGCCCGCCCCTCCTCGGCCTGCCGGCGCACGCGGAGCTGCCGGACTACGTGGCCCGGCGGGCCGAGCTGGGCATGGCCGAGGTGAGCAAGCGGTTCCTGGCGGCCGCCGGGGCCTCTGTGCTGTGCGTGGACACCGGCTTCATCCCGGAACCGGTCACCTCCCCGGCCGAGCTCGGCGAACTGGCGGGCGCGACCGCGCACGAGATCGTCCGGCTCGAGCGGGTGGCCGAGGACGTCGTCGCGGCCGGGGTGGGCGCGGCCGGGTTCGCCGACGCGGTCCGGTCCGCGCTGGCCACCCGGAGCGCCTCGGCGGTCGGCGTGAAGTCGATCGCCGCCTACCGGACCGGGCTCGACCTGCGGGCCGAACGGCCGTCGGACCTCGAGGTCACCGCCGCGGCCGGGCGCTGGCTAGCCGCGAGCGCTCCAGCCGCTAACACCGGGACCGCTAACACCGGGACCGCTAACACCGGGACCGCTAACACCGGGACCGCTAACACCGGGCCGCCGCGGCTGGCGGAGGAGATCCTGCAGCGGTTCCTCGTCTGGTGCGGTGTGGACCTGCGGCTGCCGGTGCAGTTCCACGTCGGTTACGGGGATAGCGACGTCGACCTGCACCGCTGCAACCCGCTGCTGCTCACCCCGCTGCTGCGGGCCATCGAGCCCACCGGGGTGCCGGTGATGCTGCTGCACAATTACCCGTACCACCGCGAGGCCGGTTACCTGGCGCAGGTGTTCCCGCACGTGTACGTCGACGCCGGGCTGGCCACGCACAACCTGGGCGCGCGCGCCCCGGCCCTGCTGGCCGAGGCGCTCGAGCTCACGCCGTACGGGAAGTTCCTGTACAGCTCCGATGCGTTCGGGCTGCCCGAGCTGTATTACCTGGGTGCGGCGCTGTTCCGGTCCGCGCTGTCCTCGCACCTGCGCGAGGGTCTGGCCGGAGATCTTTTTACCGAACGGACGGCGTGGCGGCTCACCCGCATGCTCGGCGCCGACAATGCCAAACGCGTCTACCAGCTCGGCGATCAGATGTAATGGACAATGGACATATGAAGCTGCTATCGGTCAACATCGGCCAGCCACGCCCGACCGAATGGAGTGACGTCGATGTGACCAGCATCGACAAACAGCCCGTGACCGGCCCCGTCATGGTGTCACCTGCCCGGGCCAAGGGCACGGGCATCGTCGGGCTGGCGGGCGACCGGGTCTGTGACGTGCGGCACCATGGCGGACCTGACCAGGCGGTCTATGCGTACGCCCGGGAGGATCTCGATTTCTGGGAAGCTGAGCTTGACCGGCCGCTGCGCAGCGGCATGTTCGGCGAGAACCTGACGACGGTGGGGGGCGACGTCAACGCCGCCCGGATCGGTGAGCGCTGGAGAATCGGGCCCGAGCTGATCCTGGAGGTCGCGTCGCCGCGGATTCCGTGCCGCACCTTCCAGGGCTGGCTGGGGCAGAAGGGCTGGATCAAGCGGTTCACCTGGGCGGCCCGGCCCGGGCCGTACCTCCGGGTGATCGAGCCGGGCGAGGTCCGCGCGGGCGACGTGGTCGAGGTTGTGCACCGGCCGGAGCACGACGTCACCGTGGCGGTGGTCTTCCGCGCGCTGACGCTCGAGCCGGACCTGCTGCCCCGGCTGCTCGACGCCGAGGCGCTGCCGCGCGACCTGCGGGAGCAGGCCCGCCGGCGTACCGCCTAGGCAGCACCGCCTAGGCGGGACCGACGAGCCGGAGCGACTCGGCGAACAGGGGTTCTGCGGGTTGGCTGGCGTCGAGCCAGCGAACCCGGGGGTCGCGGCGGAACCAGGATTCCTGGCGGCGGGCGAACCGCCTGGTGGCCTTGATCGTCTCCAGGCGGGCTTCCTCACCGGTCCACTCACCGTCCAGGTAGCGGAGCAGCTGCTGGTAGCCGAGCGCGCGGCTGGCGGTCCGGCCGTTGCGCAGGCCGCGGGCGGCCAGGCTTCGCACCTCGGCTTCCAGGCCCGCCTGCCACATCCGGTCGACCCGGGCGGCGATCCGCCGGTCGAGTTCGGGCCGGGGCAGGGCCAGGCCGATCTGGACGGCCGGGCGGTTCTGGAGGTAGGCCGGCATGGTCGCGGTGAACGGGCGCCCGGATATCTCGATCACCTCCAGGGCGCGCACGATCCGGCGCGCGTTGCCGGGCAGGATCGCGGTGGCGGCGGCCGGGTCGAGCCCGGCCAGCCGGGCATGCAGCGCCGGGGCGCCCACCCGGGCGAGCTCCTCCTCCAGACGAGCGCGGATAGCCGCATCCGTTCGGGGGAAATCCAGGTCGTCGAGGGCGGCCCGGACGTAGAGGCCTGAGCCGCCGGCCAGGATGGGAACCCGGCCGCGGGCGATGATCTCGTCGATCGCGGCGCGGGCGAGTTTGGCGTAGTCGGCGACGTTCGCGGCCTGGGTCACCGGCCAGATGTCGAGCAGGTGATGCGGGACGCCCTGCCGGGCGGCTTCGGGCTCCTTGGCGGTGCCGATGTCCATGCCCTGGTAGAGCTGCATCGAGTCGGCATTCACGATCTCGCCGCCGAGGGCGCGGGCCAGCTCGATGGCCAGCCCGGACTTGCCGGTGGCGGTGGCCCCCACCACGGCGATGACGTGCGTCCCCATGCCCCCTAGTGTGCCGTCCCCGGCGGACCTGGCGGGTGCGGACCTTCGGCACCCTCTGATCGGGACCTTTGGGGCTTCGTGGCGGCATCGCGGTAACAGAGTCTCCAGTAAGGAGAGTACCGATATGAGGAGAGTCACATGACCACTGTCGACCTTGCGCGACCGCTCGCGCAACCAGCAGCCGAGCCAGCCGTCCCGGCCAGTGGCTGGGGAAATTCCGCGCCGCTTGGCCTGGCCGGCTTCGCGGTCACCACGTTCATGCTCAGCATGGTCAACGCCAAGCTGGTGAACATCGGGGTCGAACCGGTCGTGTTCGGCGTGGCGCTGATGTTCGGCGGCATCGCCCAGTTGATTGCCGGGACGATCCAGTTCCGCACCGGCAACACGTTCACGGGCGTGCTGTTCACCGCCTTCGGCGCGTTCTGGCTGTCCCTGTACGCGATCGCCGAATTCTTCCTCAAGGATGTGCCGGCCCTGCAGGTGGGTCACGCCCTCGGGCTGTTCCTGTACGGGTTCGGCATCTTCGCGGCCTGGCTCTGGCTGGCCTCGTTCCGTACCAACGTCGTGGTGGTCGTGGCCCTGGCTGGCCTCGCGGCGACATTGTTCGTGCTCGGAGCGGGTAACTACGGAGGAAACGGCCTGACGGTGGAGATAGGCGGCTACATGGGCCTGGTGGTGGCATTCCTCGCCGCCTACCTGTCCTGCGCCGAGCTCTGCGAGGCTTCGTATAAGCGCTCGGTGCTCCCTGTCTGGCCACTGGCCAAGCACTGACCTGGCCGCTACTACTGGATGGAGTAATGTTATGGGTCGCTACGCGGAAGCGTTCCACCGGAGCCTGGCCGATCCCGAAGGATTCTGGGGTGAGGCGGCCAAGGACATCGACTGGTACCGGGCACCCACGCAGGTGCTTGATGCCTCGAATCCGCCCTTCTACCGGTGGTTCGCCGACGGCGTGCTGAACACCTGCTTCAACGCGCTAGACCGGCATGTGCGCGACGGCCGGGGTGACCAGGCCGCGCTGATCTATGACAGCCCGGTCACCGGCACCCGCCGGACGTACTCCTACCGGGAACTGCTTGAGGATGTCGCGCGGTTCGCCGGGCTGCTGCGCGACCTGGAGGTCGGCGCGGGCGACCGGGTGGTCATCTACATGCCGATGATCCCCGAGGCCCTGATAGCGATGCTGGCGTGCGCCCGGATCGGCGCGGTGCACTCGGTGGTGTTCGGCGGCTTCGCGGCGCCCGAACTCGCGACGCGCATTGACGATGCCGCACCGAAGGTGGTGGTCTCGGCTTCCTGCGGCATCGAGGTGAGCCGCGTCCTGGAGTACAAGCCGATCCTGGACCAGGCCATCAACCTGGCGCGACGCAAGCCAGAGCACTGCGTGATCCTGCAGCGGCCGCAGGCGTCCGCCGCCCTGACGGCCGGGCGCGACCTGGACTGGATCCAGGCGGCGGCCGGGGCCGAGCCCGCGGATTGCGTCCCCGTCAAGGCGACCGACCCGCTGTACATCCTGTACACCTCCGGCACGACGGCCAAGCCCAAGGGCGTGGTCCGCGACAACGGGGGTCACGCGGTCGCGCTGCGCTGGACCATGGACAACATCTACGACACCAAACCGGGCGAGGTGTTCTGGGCCGCCTCTGACGTGGGGTGGGTCGTCGGGCACTCCTACATCGTCTACGCCCCGCTGCTGGCCGGGTGCACGACCGTGCTGTACGAGGGAAAACCGGTGGGTACCCCGGATGCGGGAGCGTTCTGGCGGGTCATCGAGGAGCACCGGGTCAAGGCGCTGTTCACCGCGCCGACCGCGTTCCGGGCGATCAAGAAGGAGGACCCGGACGGCAAGCTGGCCCGCGAGTACGACCTGTCCGGACTGAAGTACCTGTTCCTGGCCGGCGAGCGGCTCGACCCCGAGACCTACCGGTGGGCGCGCGAACTGCTCGGCATACCGGTCATCGACCACTGGTGGCAGACCGAGACCGGCTGGCCGATCGCCGCCGACCTGATGGGCCTGGAGGCGCTGCCGACCAAGGCCGGGTCGCCCTCCATGCCGGTGCCCGGCTACGACGTGCGGATCATCGACGCCTACGGGGCGGAGGTCAAGCCGGGTGAGACCGGGGAGATCGTGGTGCGGCTGCCGCTGCCGCCGGGATGCCTGCCCACCTTGTGGCGCGACGACGAGCGGTTCGTCGACTCCTACATGGAGCAGCACCCTGGTTTCTATATCACCGGCGACGGCGGATACCGCGACAGCGACGGCTATCTGTATGTGATGGGCCGCATCGACGACGTGATCAACGTGGCCGGCCACCGGCTGTCCACCGGGCAGATGGAGGAGGTACTCGCCAGCCATCCCGCGGTGGCCGAATGCGCGGTGATCGGCGTCAACGACGATTTCAAGGGCCAGATTCCGCGCGGGTTCGTGGTCCTCAAGGCGGGCGTCAGCGCCGAGCCTGCCGCCGTGTCCGCCGAACTCGTCCAGCTGATCCGCGACCAGATCGGGCCGGTCGCCGCGCTGCGCCGGGTCGACGTGGTGGCCGCCCTGCCCAAGACCCGATCCGGCAAGATACTCCGCAAGACCATGCGGGGGATCGCCGACGGCCAGGACGAGGCGCCCCCTTCTACCATCGAGGACCCCGCCGTCCTCGACGCGCTCCGCCCGGTCCTGGCCGACGGGGGATGATCCGGCCCGCGGCCGCCCGGGACCGGAACGTCACCGGCGCGGCTGGCGGTCGCGATCGCGGTCGCGGGCGGTGACCCGCACGGCCGCGCGCGAGCGAAGGCGCCGGGCCCGGTTCGCCCGGCGCCGCTTGTCCTCCCCGTCCTGATCCGCTTCCGCCTGCAGGTACAGCCGCACAAACATCGGATGCATGATGCCCCCTTACCTCGGGCCAACGGCCCGCTACCCGTTTCAGAGCAAGTTACGCCGGCCGAAATACGTTTCTCGTTGCTGAGACGGCGGGCGCCGCGGGTACTCATCGGGGCTTTGCGAAGATGGTGGCATGGACGCTGACAGTGAGATTCGGCCGTTCCGCATCGAGATCCCGCAGGCCGACCTGGATGACCTGCGGGACCGGCTGGCCCGGACCCGGTGGCCCGACCAGCTGCCCGGGGTCGGCTGGGACTACGGCATCCCGCTGCAGTACGTGCGGGAGCTGGCCGGGTACTGGCGCAGCCGCTATGACTGGCGGGTCAATGAGGCGCGGCTGAACGCGTTCGACCAGTTCACCACCACGATCGACGGACAGAATGTGCACTTCCTGCACGTCCGTTCGGCTGAGCCGGGCGCCCTGCCGCTGATCATCACGCACGGCTGGCCCGGCTCGATCGTGGAGTTCATGAACGTCATCGGCCCGCTGACCGACCCGGGAGCTTTCGGCGGCGATCCGCGCGACGCGTTCCACCTGGTCATCCCGTCCATTCCGGGCTACGGGTTCTCCGGGCCGACCCGGGACCGAGGCTGGGACGTGCGCCGGATCGCGCGGGCCTGGGCGGCGCTGATGGAGCGGATCGGCTACCGGCGGTACGGCGCACAGGGCGGCGACTGGGGCTCGCCGATCTCGCGTGAACTCGGCCTGACCGCGCCCGGGCAGGTCGTCGGCGTGCATCTGAACATGTTCATCACCCGGATGCCGGACGACCCGGGAGAGCTGACCGAGGAGGAAACCCGCCGACGGCAGGTGCTGCGCGCGTTCCGCGCCACCGGTTCTGGCTACAGCGCGATCCAGTCCACCAAGCCGCAAACGCTGGCCTACGGGCTCACCGACTCACCGGCGGGGCAGCTGGCCTGGATCACCGAGAAGTTCGGGGAGTGGACCGATGGCGGGCTGCCGGACGAGGCGGTCGACCGTGACCAGCTGCTCACCAACGTGACGCTCTACTGGCTGACCGGGACGGCGGGATCCGCGGCGCGGTTGTACTACGAGGCCGCGCGGTCGCGCGCCTGGAGTCCCCCGGCGGTCTCGGTCGTGCCGACCGGGGTGGCGGTCTTCCCGCGGGAGATCGCGCCGCCGATCCGGCGTTTCGCCGAGCTGTCCGACAACATCGTGCACTGGGCCGAGTACGACCGGGGCGGTCACTTCGCGGCCATGGAAGTGCCCGACCTTCTGGTCGGCGACGTGCGCGAGTTTTTCCGGCCGCTGCGCCTCCCGCCGGGTCAGTCCGGCTGACCGCGGACTTCCACTCAACCAGGGGTTTAATGCCCAGGGCCGCTACCGCAGGTCACGGCGGCCCGGGGTCACTAGTCCGCTTTCGTAGGCGATCACGACCAGCTGGGCGCGGTCGCGCGCGTTCAGCTTGGTCATCATCCGGCTGACGTGCGTCTTTGAGGTCAGCGGGCTGAGGAACAGGCGGGCGGCGATCTCGTCGTTGGACAGGCCCTCGGCGACCAGTGCCAGCACCTCGCGCTCCCGTTCGGTCAGTGCGGCCAGCGCCCGCCGCGACGTGTCGCTGGCCGGCGGCCGCTCCGGGCGGGTGGCGAGGTCGGTGATAAGCCGCCGGGTCACGCTCGGCGAGAGCAGCGCATCTCCTCTGGCCACCACCCGGACCGCCTGGATGAGGTTGGCCGGCTCGGTGTCCTTGACCAGGAAGCCGCTGGCCCCGGCGCGAATCGCCCGGTAGACGTATTCGTCGGACTCGAAGGTGGTCAAGATGATCACCTTGACCCCGGCGAGGTCCTCGTCGGCGCAGATGCGCCGGGTGGCTTCCAGACCGTCCACCCCGGGCATCCGGATGTCCATCAGCACCACGTCGGCGCGCTCGCGGCGGGCCAGATCGACCGCCTGCGCCCCGTCGATGGCCTCGCCCACCACCTCGAGGTCATCCGCGGCGTCGATCAGCACGTGGAAGCCGGCCCGGATCAGCGCCTGGTCATCGGCGAGCAGGACCCGGATCACGGCCGCGCGCCTTCCCGGGTCGCAGGGGCCGCACCGGAGGCGGTATCGGGTCCGGGGCCTGGCGAGGCATCGGACCCGGGGCCTGGCGCCGCATCGGGTCCGGAGCCTGGCGTGGCATCGGACGCGAGGGCTGGCGGCGGGTCGGCGAGACGGCTGCCGAGGGGTAGCCGGGCCGCGACCCGGTAGCCGCCGGCCGGGCCGGTGCCGGTCTCGACGGTACCGCCGACGGCGGCGGCACGCTCGCGCATCCCGGCCAGCCCGTGGCCGCCGCCAGGCCCCGCGGTTACCGGCTGCCCGCGGCCGGTGTCGGTCACGTCGATGCACAGTTCGTCGTGCTGGTAGCCGAGCCAGACCGCGGCGGTGGCCGGGCCCGCGTGCCGGATCGTGTTGGTCAGCGACTCCTGGACGATGCGGTAGGCGGTCATGTCCACCGCGGCCGGCAGCGGGACAGGTTCCCCGGTCACGGTGAACGTCGTCTCCAGGCCGGCCCGGCTGGCCCCGGCGATCAGGGCCTCGAGCTGGGCAGTGCCGGGGGCAGGCTGGGTGGGGTCGGCGTCATCGGCCTGGCGCAGCACGTTGAGGATGGCGCGCAGCTCCCTGAGCCCCTCCTTGCTCGCGGTCTTGATCGCCTGCAGGGATTCGGCGGCCGCCTCCGGACGGGTGGGCAGGACGTGTGCGGCCACCCCGGCCTGCACGTTGATGGTGGCCATGGTGTGGGCGACGACGTCGTGCAGCTCGCGGGCGATGCGCAGCCGTTCCTCGTCGAGGCGGCGGCGGGCGTCCTGCTCGGCCCGGTCGCGGATGGAGGCCACGTAGGCGCGCCGGTTCGCCACCGCGATCCCCGCGACCACCACCACGGCGACCATGAAGGGGAGTATCACTACGCCGCCGCCCAGGTGCCCGAGGGGGTTGACCGCGATGCTGGCCGAGCCGAGCACGGCAAGCGTTCCCAGCCCGTACGCCACCGCCCGCCGGACGCCGGGCTCGGCGGCCACCGTAAACAGGGCGACCATCGGGGCCACCAGCACCGCGCCGTTCAGGTAACCGAGCAGGGTGTAGACCGTCGCGGCCGCCACCGACACGCAGAGCACCACGACCGGCCACCGGCGCCGCCATATCAGTACGAGGGTCGCCACGGCGACGAGGATGAGCGCGGGCGTGGGGGTGTGCGGCAGCTGCTGCCCAGACTTGAAGTAGGCGGTCGTGCTGGGATGAGCCTCGCCATACGCGCCGTAGAGCAGAGCGGCGGTCAGCGCCAGCGCCAAGACCGCGTCCCTGGCAGGCGGGTGGCGCCACCACCGCCGGACCGCCCCGACACCGTTCATGCACGTAAGCGTAGGCATGCCGGTGGCCTGGCGTCGCCCTCCCCCGGTAGGTGGCATGGCTACTCCCCCCGGAGTACGCCGGGTTCGGCTCATCCCGCGGCGGTACGGCCAAGTGCCACCCGCCGCCGGACGACGGGCCGGGGGCCTGGGCGGCAGTCTTGAGCTGCAGCTGGCGGAACGGCCGCCGGCACCCCTGACTCGGAGGTCACGATGCCAGCGCTCACCCGCTTCGTCCTTCGCCACAAGGCGCTCCTGACCCTGTTCTGGGTCGTCGTGGCCGCCGTCGGCGTGATGACCATCAGCGGCACTACCCACCGGATGACCAACAACTTCGCCATGCCCGGGCAGGCGTTCAAGGTCGACAACCAGATCGCCAGCCAGTACGGCAACGGCGGCTCCCAGGCCCCCTACCTGCCGGTGATCACCGTGCCTGCCGGGCAGAAGGTAACCGACCCGGCTACCGCCGCCGCCACCGGGCGGGCGTTCGCCGCGGTGGCCCGGGCGATTCCCGGCGTGCGCATCGCGGACTACGCGACGACGCACAACCCGGCGTTTGTCACTCGTGACGGCCGGTCCACCTTCGCGCTGGTCTACACCGCCCCGGTGACCGGCTTCGGCGGCCCGAACCTCGGCCCGGTTCTCGAGCACGCCGTGACGGCGGCCGCGCCGCCCGGCTGGCATGTCGGGGTCACCGGCTCGCAGTTGCTGGCCACCGGGCAGCCGTCCTCGTCCAAGGGCACCGGGATCATGGCCGAGGCGATGATCGGCTCCCTCGGTGCGCTGGTCATCCTGGCGCTGGTGTTCGCCAGCTTCCTGGCGCTGCTGCCGCTGCTCATCGGCGGGATCTCGGTGCTGGCCACGTTCGGTGTCGTGGGCGGGCTCACCGAGGTGACCGGGGTCAGCCAGATCGTCGAGTTCCTGATCGCGCTGATCGGGCTGGGCGTGGCCATCGACTACTCGCTGCTCGTGGTCAGCCGCTGGCGCGAGGAGCGGGCGGCGGGCCGGGACAACGTGGCCGCCGTGACCGAAGCGATGAACCACGCGGGCCGGGCCGTGGTGTTCTCCGGCCTGACCGTGGCCATCGGGCTCCTGTCGATGGTCGTCCTGCCGGTGCCCATGCTGCGCAGCGTCGGCTACGGCGGCGTGCTGGTGCCGCTGATGTCGGTGGCCGTCGCCATCACCCTGCTCCCGGTGATCCTGGCCACCGTCGGCCCGCGGCTGGACTGGCCGCGGCTGCGGACCGAGCGCCGGGCCAGCCGGGTGTTCTCGGCCTGGGCCCGCGGCGTCTACCGGCACCGCTGGCTGGCCGCGCTGGCCGGGCTCGGCATCCTGGCCGCGCTGATGCTGCCGGCGCTGTCCCTGCACCTGGGCGAGCCTGGCAGCTCCGCGCAGGCCACCAGCGGGCCCGCGCACGACGCGCTGGTCAGCCTGACCGACGGCGGCATCCCCTCCGGCGTGCTCACCCCGGCCGAGGTGCTGACCTCCGCTCCGTCCTCGGCCGCCGTCGCGGCGCAGGCCGCGCGGGTACCCGGGGTATACGCCGCGATCGCGCCGGCCACGCTGGACTATGAGCGGGACGGCACGGCGATCGTCACCGTCATCCCGGCCGCCGAGAGCAGCGTGCCCGCGGGCCAGGCGACCGTCACCGCGCTGGAGCGCGCGCTGCTGCCCAGCCCGCACGTGATCGGCATCGGCGGCGACGGTGCGACGCTGATCGACTTCGACCACGCGGTCTACGGCGACTTCCCGCTCATGCTCGCCATCATCAGCGTCGCCACCTTCCTGCTGCTGACCCGGGCCTTCCGCTCAGTGCTGCTGGCCGCCAAGGCCGTGGTGTTCAACCTGATCTCGCTGGCCGCCGCCTACGGCGTGCTGACCTGGGTGTGGCAGGACGGGCACGGCTCGCATGCGCTGTGGGGCATCCCGGCCACCGGGGCGATCACGATGTGGGTGCCGCTGATGGTCTTCGCCTTCCTGTTCGGCCTGTCGATGGACTACGAGGTGTTCATCCTCACCCGCATCCGGGAGGCCTACGACACCAGCGGCGACGCCCGGCACGCGGTCACCGAAGGTCTGGGCCGGACCGGGCGCCTGGTCACCAGCGCGGCGGCGATCCTGATGCTGAGCTTCCTGTCCATGTCCACCGGGCCGCAGACCGACCTGAAGATCCTGGCGACCGGGCTCGGCGCCGGTATCGGAATCGACGCGGTGGTCATCCGCTGCCTGCTCGTCCCGGCGCTGGTCGCCCTGTTCGGCCGGGCCAACTGGTGGCTGCCGTCCTCGCTGGCCCGGCTGCTCCGGATCCCGGCTCCCGCCGGTCCGGCGGCGGAGCCGGTGAGCGCCCGCACCGGCGATCTCGCGGTGACCGGGGTGAGGTAGCGGTCCCGTTCAAGCCGGGCCAGGCGGACAGACCGCCTGGCCCGGCTTGGTCTATGGGCTGGCCTGCGGGCCTGGCATAATCCTCCTCTGGCACAGGTGCCGGTCACGGGAGAGGAGCACGGGTCATGAGCGGGTATCTGGACAACTCCGGGCGGGAGGACGCGCTGAGCGGGGGCGCCCGGATGATCCCGGTGGACACTCCGGCCGGGCGGTACCGCGTCTGGGTGAAGCGGACCGGCAACAATCCCGTGCTGCGGGTGCTGCTCCTGCACGGCGGCCCGGGAGCGACACACGAGTACCTGGAGGCCTGCGACAGCTACCTCCCCGGCGCGGGGATCGAGTACTACTACTACGACCAGCTTGGCTCTGGTTTTAGCGATCAACCGGGTGAGCCGTCGCTGTGGGACCTCGACCGCTACGTCGACGAGGTGGAACAGGTCCGCCGGGCGCTCGGGCTCGAGCGTGGCAGCTTCGTCCTTTTCGGCCACTCCTGGGGCGGGATCCTGGCCATGGAGTACGCGCTGCACCACCAGGAGCACCTGCGAGGGCTGGTCATCTCCAACATGATGGCGAGCGTCCCGGCGTACAACGCCTACGCCGAGCAGGTGCTGATGCCCCGGATGGACCAGGCGGCGCTGGCCGAGATCAAGTCATATGAGGCGAACGGGGACATCGAGAACCCCAGGTACATGGAGCTGCTGAATGAGCAGCACTACGTCCACCACGTGCTCCGCATGCCGGTCGCGGACTGGCCCGACCCGGTGGTGCGCGCCTTCGCGCATATCAACCCGGCCATCTACGTGTCCATGCAGGGTCCCAGCGAGCTGGGCATCAGCGCCGACGCCAGCCTGGCCCACTGGGACCGCACCGCGGAGCTGGCCTCGATCGACGTGCCGGCGCTGGTCATCGGCGCGCGCCACGACACCATGGACCCGGGCCACATGGAGATGATGGCCAGCCGGCTGCCGCACGGACGCTACCTTTGCTGCCCGGACGGCAGTCACCTGGCCATGTACGACGACCAGGCCGTGTACTTCGCCGGCCTGATCGACTTCCTGCACGGCCTCGAAGGCAGGTAGGACTCGGAGCCCTGGCCACCCGGAAAAGGTTGCGTGCGGAGCCTGACTACCCGGCGGGGTGACGGGCGGCATGCCGAGGAGGACGGGGGCGGCGGCGGGCGCGGCGCTCACCGGAGCAGCGCTCAGCGGAGCAGCGCTCAGCGGAGCAGCGCTCGCCGGAGCAGCGCTCGCCGGAGCAGGGGGCGCCGCGGCGCTGGCCTGCCAGGCGTCCCCGGCCCGGGTGCGGCGAACCGACAGCGGGGGGGCGTCGGACAGCAGGTAGTGCGGGGCACCGCGGGTGACGGTCACGGTCACGACGTCGCCGGGGCGCGGGGCGGTCCGGTCCGGGGTGAAGTGCACCAGGCGGTTGTCCCGGGCGCGGCCGGACATCCGGTGGGTGGCGGCGTCCTTGCGGCCCTCACCCTCGGCCACCAGGACCTCGACGGTGGCGCCGGCCAGCTGCTCGTTCTCCGCGTAGGTGGTCTCCTCGACCAGCGCGGTGAGCCGTTCGTAGCGCTCCTGCACGATCTGCGCGGGTACCTGGGCGTCCATGATGGCCGCCGGGGTGCCGGGGCGGATGGAGTAGCGGAAGGTGAACGCGCCGGCGAACCTGGCCTGGCGCACCAGGTCCAGGGTGTCCGCGAAGTCCTGCTCGGTCTCGCCGGGGAAGCCGACGATGATGTCGGTGGTGATGGCGGCGTCCGGGATGCTGGCCCGGACCCGGTCCAGGATGGCCAGGTAGCGGTCCCGGCGGTAGGCCCGGCGCATGGCCTTCAGGATCCGGTCGGAGCCCGACTGCAGCGGCATGTGCAGGCTGGGCATGACGTTCGGGGTCTGCGCCATCGCGTCGATGACGTCGTCGGTGAAGTCCCTGGGGTGCGGGGAAGTGAAGCGGACGCGTTCCAGGCCCTCGACCTCACCGCAGCCGCGCAGAAGTTTGCCGAACGCGGTGCGGTCCCCGAACTCAGCCCCGTAGGAGTTCACGTTCTGGCCGAGCAAGGTGACCTCGAGCACCCCGTCGGCGACCAGCGCGCTGATCTCGCCCAGGATGTCGCCTGGGCGGCGGTCCTTCTCCTTGCCGCGCAGGCTCGGCACGATGCAGAAGGTGCAGGTGTTGTTGCAGCCCACCGAGATCGCGACCCAGGCCGAGTAGACCGATTCGCGCCGGGCGGGCAGCAGCGAGGGGAAGGTCTCCAGCGTCTCGGCGAACTCGGCCTGCGCCTGGTGCCTGACCCGGGCCCGCTCGAGCAGCGCGGGCAGCGCGCCCATGTTGTGCGTGCCGTAGACCACGTCGACCCAGGGGGCGCGCTGCGTGATCCGGGTGCGCTCCATCTGGGCCAGGCAGCCGCCCACCGCGATCTGCATGCCATTTTTCTTCTGCGGGAGCAGATGTCCCAGGTTGCCGTACAGCCGGTCGGCCGCGTTCTCGCGGACCGCGCAGGTATTGAACACCACCACGTCCGGGGTCTCGCCGTCGCCGGCCCGCTGATAGCCCGCCTCGTCGAGCAGGCCCGCCAGGCGCTCGGAATCGTGCGCGTTCATCTGGCACCCGTAGGTGCGGATCTGGTACGTCCTTCCGCCTGCTGCCACAGCACCAGGATAGAGGCGGACAGGCGCTAAGGTGCCCCGTGATCTCAGCCGCCCGATCCGGCATGATATCTGTATGCGAATGGCTACAGAAACGCACATCTACGGCGAATGGCCCTCCCCGATCGGCGGCGCCGACGTGGCGCGCAAGCAGGTTGGCCTGGCCTTCCCGGTCATCGACGCCGCCGGGGTGTGGTGGCAGGAGACGCGGCCGGAGGAGGGCGGGCGGCTGGCTGTCGTCTGCCAGGGGCCGGACGGGATCAAGCGCGACCTGCTCCCGATGCCGTGGAACGCCAGGACGCGGGTGCACGAGTACGGCGGCAAGTCGTACCTGCCGCTGCCGGGCGGGTTCGTCTTCGCGAGCTTCGGCGACCAGCGACTGTACCGGTGCGGGACGACGGGCCAGTCGTGGCCGGCCGAGCCGGAGCCGCTGACCCCGGCACCGGACGAGGACGCCGCGGACCGGTTCGCCGACTTCGTCCTTTCCCCCCGCGGGGACGAGGTGTGGTGCGTGCGGGAACGGCACTGTGCCGACCGGGACGGGGCCGACCGGGACGGGGCCGACCGGGACGGGGCCAGCCGGGACGGGGCCAGCCGGGACGGGGCCAGCCGGGACGGGGCCAGCCGGGACGGGGCCAGCCGGATCACCCGCGCGATCGTGGCGGTCCCGCTGGACGGATCGGCCGCGGGAGATCCGGACGCCATCCGGGTGCTGGTCAGCGGTTCGGACTTCTATGCCTACCCGGCGCCGTCGCCGGACGGCACCCGGCTGGCCTGGATCTGCTGGGATCATCCCCGGATGCCGTGGGACGGCACTGAACTGCGGGTCGCCGCGCTCGGTGGCGCCGGGCCGGTCAGCGACGAGAGCCAGCAGCAGCGGCTGATGGGCGGCGACAGCGAGTCCGTGCTGGCCCCGGTCTGGCGGGACGACCGCAGTCTGTACGTGATCTCCGACCGGTCTGGATGGTGGAACCTCTACCTGGCCGAGCTGGCGGGCCCGCCGCAGGCCAGGAGTGCCGGGCCGCAGGGGCTGTGCCCGCGGGAGGAAGAGTTCGCCAGCCCGCTGTGGCAGCTGGGCACGAGCCCGTACGCGGTGCTGGACGACGGCCGTCTCGCCGTCGCCTACGGCACCGGCGAAACCCGGCTTGCCGTGCTCGACCCGGACAGCGGCCGGCTGACCGATCTGGACCTGCCTTACCAGGTGTTCATCTCCGGGCTTTCCGCGGCCGGCCAGACCATCGCCACCATCGCGGGCGGACCAGCCGTGCCGATGACCGTGATCGAGGTCGACGTCCCCGCTCCGGGGGGAGTCAGCAGAGCCCCGGGGGGGAATCCGCAGGCCCCGCCGGCCCGCGAGCTGAGCCGCAGCACCGACTCGCTGCCAGACCCCGCGTACCTGCCGGTGCCGCGGGCGGCCATGCTGACCGGGCCGTCGGGTTCGGTCGTGCACGCGCTCATCTACCCGCCGGCCAACCCCGCGGTCCGGGGCCCGGAGGGTGAGCTGCCGCCATACATCGTCTGGGTGCACGGCGGTCCCACCGCGCAGGTCGTGCCCCGGCTCGACCTGGAGAAGGCCTTCTTCACCAGCCGCGGCATCGGCATCATCGACGTGAACTACGGCGGGTCGAGCGGGTACGGCCGCGCCTACCGCGAGCGGCTGCGCGGCCAGTGGGGCCTCGTGGACGTGGCCGACGCCATGACGGCCGCGCTGGCCCTGGCCGAGTCGGGCGAGGCGGACGGGAAGCGGCTCGGCATTCGCGGCGGGTCGGCGGGCGGCTGGACCGCGCTAGCCGCCGTGACGTCCGGTATCGGGGTGATCGGAGAGATTTCGGGACCGAACGGACCCGGGGAAAGAGGCGTCTTCGCGGCCGTGGCGTCCTACTTCGGGGTGACCGACCTGCGCTCGTTCGCGGCGCACACGCACGACTTCGAGTCGCGGTACCTGGACGGGCTGATCGGGCCGCTGCCGGAATGCGAGGCGCTGTACGCCGAGCGGGCGCCGGTCGGGCACGTGAACGACGCGACCTGCCCGGTGCTGCTGCTCCAGGGGCTCGACGACCCGGTCGTGCCGCCCGCGCAGGCCGAATCCATCGCGGCGGACCTGGCCGCGCACGGCATCCCGTACGCGTACATCACCTTCGAGGGCGAGTCGCACGGGTTCCGGAAGGCGGAGAACATCGTGGCCAGCCTGGAGGCCGAGCTCTCCTTCTACGGCCAGATCATGGGCTTCACGCCGCCGGGCGTTCCGCCGGTGCCGCTCGCGGGCGGCTGAGGGGCACGCGCCGCGGCCGTTCGGGATAAAGGTCTTCTGCTGGAGGTCAGCGGGCGAATTCCGTGGCGCGGGATTCGCGGACCACGGTGATGCGGATCTGGCCGGGGTAGGTGAGTTCCTCCTCGACCTGCTTGGCGATGTCGCGCGCGATCACCTGGGCCTGGATGTCGTCGATCCGGTCGGGCTTGACCATGACCCGGATCTCGCGGCCGGCCTGCATGGCGAAGACCTTCTCCACGCCCTCGTGGCCCGCGGCGATCTGCTCCAGGCGCTCCAGGCGCTTGACGTACATCTCCAGCGACTCGCGCCGGGCGCCCGGCCGGCCGCCGCTGATCGCGTCTGCCGCCTGGGTCAGTACCGCCTCGACGGTACGGACCTCGACCTCGTTGTGGTGCGCCTCGATGGCGTGCACCACGTCCTCCGGCTCGCCGTACCGGCGGGCGATCTCCGCGCCGATCAGCGCGTGGCTGCCCTCGACCTCGTGAGTAAGCGCCTTGCCGATGTCGTGCAGTACCGTGCAGCGCTTGAGCAGCGCCGGGTCGAGCCGCAGCTCGCTGGCCATCATGCCGGCGATGTGCGCGGACTCGACCAGGTGCCGGAGCACGTTCTGACCGTAAGACGTGCGGTACCGCAGGCGGCCGAGGAGGTCGACGAGTTCGGAGTGCATGTCGGTGATGCCCAGCTCGACCAGGGCGTCCTCGCCGGCCCGCTTGCATAGCTGCTCGATCTCCGCCTTGCCCCGCTCGTAGGCGTCCTCGATCCGCTGCGGATGTATGCGGCCGTCCAGGACGAGCCGTTCCAGGGTGAGCCGGGCGATCTCTCGTCTTACCGGATCAAAACAGGAGAGCAGGACCGCCTCGGGGGTGTCGTCGATGATGAGGTTGACGCCGGTCACCGACTCGAAGGCCCGGATGTTGCGGCCCTCACGGCCGATGATGCGGCCCTTCATCTCGTCCCCGGGCAGGTGCAGCACCGAGACCACGGACTCGCTGGTCTGCTCGGTGGCCACCCGCTGAATGGCCAGGGTGACGATTTTGCGGGCTCGCTTCTCACCCTCTGACCTGGCCTCGTGCTCGATGTCGCGGACGATCAGCGCCGCTTCCCGCTTGGCCTGGTTCTCGATCGTCGCGACGAGCTCGGTTTTAGCCTGGTCGACGGTGAGGCCGGCGACGCGCTCCAGCTCTTTGCCGCGCTCGGCGTCCTGGTTGTCTAGCTCGGCGGCGCGCCGGCCGAGATCGTGCCTGCGCTGGTCGAGGGCCTGCGTACGATCTTCGATCCGCTTGAGCTCCTGGTCGAGCCGCTGCTCGCGGTCCGCGAGACGGGTTTCCCGGCGTTCGAGGTCGCCGCGCAGCTCGCGCACCTCGTCCTTGACCGCGCGGATCTCTTCCTCGACTTCACGGCGGCCCTGGGCGGCTTGTTCGGCTTCCTCGCGCGCCCTTGTCAGGATCCCGGTGGCCTCGGTCTGGGCGCGGGTGCGGATGTGTTCGGCTTCGGTGGTGACGCTGTCGAGCCGGCTGCGGTCCGCGTTCCCTGGCTCGACTTTTGCTGCGCCCGGGGTCCGGCGCCATACGACGACGAGCGCGAATACCACCGCGAGCAACCCGATTACCATGAACGCGAGCGACAATCCGCTGCTCATGGTCACCCCTTTCCGTCCATAGCCCTCGGGGCACCCTTGTGTTGTTACTGTCCCGGCACCAGGGTTTATGCCCCGGCGCGGGCGGTCGCACGCGGCATCCGCCCGTCAGCTGTTTTCCCGTCAGCTTCGGCTACTTTGCGTGGCTGCTTGCTTCTCCTCCGCTTGGGCTTCTGTGCCGGATGGGACAACATCTCGCTGCCGTGAGGTTAAGGCTTGATAACCTTTTTATCAAGCAAGGCATCGTCGACCACCGCGGCCGGCGCGTCAACCGGACGAAAGGCGCGATGCCTGCTGCCTGCGGGAATAGTGGGAGCGGCGCGGCGGCCGGGGCCGCCCCCGGGGCAGCGCAGGCGGACGAGGGCGGTGCGGGCGAGCCGGGTTCCGGCCGGTCGCCATCGCGATTTTCGTTACAGAGAGTAGCCGATGGCGAGGGGCTGGCTCTTGCGCGCGGCGGTTTGTCCGCAGCGGTTTGTCCGCAGCGGTTTGTCCGCGGCGGTTTTTCCGCGGCGGTGAGCCTGCGCGTCCGGCGGACGCCGGTAAGGGCCACCCGAGACCGACCGGCCGGTGGCGGTCAGATGTCGCTATAGATCGGTGACGCGGCCTGGGACGGCGTCCTCGGCGTCGGGGTCGAGGTACTGGTCGGCGTCTATCTCGTCGAGCTCGGCGCCTTCCTCCTGCATGGCTTCCTTGATCAGCCGGAAGGCCAGGCCCGGCGGGTAGCCCTTCCTGGCCAGCATGCCCGCCGCTTGCCGGGCGCGGGTTTCCGCTGGCCGGCCGCGGGTGCTCGCCAGCTTCCGCTCGACCAGGCGCCTGGCGGTCTCGACTTCCTGCTCGGGGTCGAGCGCGTCGACCGCCTCGCGGATCTCCTCGTTCGTGACGCCGTGACGCCTCAGCTCGGCGGACAGAGACCGCTTGGACAGCCCGCGGCTGTAGTGCCTGGACTCGACCCAGGCCCGGGCGAACGCGGCGTCGTCGATCAGGCCGGCGTCGGCGAAGCGGACGAGGATGGCCTCGGCGGCTTCGGCCGGGACACCGCCACGGTGCATCGCCTGGGCTAGCTGCGCCCGGGTCCGCGGCGCAGCCGTCAGCAGCCGCAGGCAGATCTGCCTGGCGCGGGCTTCAGGGTCCTGGGCGCCGCGGGCCGTGGCCGCGGACGCTCCTTCCCCGGACCCTGAAGCCCGGCCCTGGCGGGTCATGGGCTAGACCGCGACACCCGGGATGGTGACGGCGGCCCGGGACGGCGGGGCACCATTGCCGGCCGGGCGGCCGCTGGCGCTGCTGGCGTTACTGGGATTGCCGTTGCTGGCGTTGCCGTTGGTGGCGCTGGCCTCGGCGTCGAGGCGCGGGCCTACGCCGAGCTTCTCCTTGATCCGCTTCTCGATCTCGTTAGCTATGTCGGGGTTGTCGCGCAGGAAGTTGCGAGCGTTCTCCTTGCCCTGGCCGAGCTGGTCGCCCTCGTAGGTGTACCAGGCACCGGACTTGCGCACGAACCCCTGCTCCACGCCCATGTCGATAAGGCTGCCCTCGCGGCTGATCCCGATACCGTAAAGAATATCGAATTCCGCGCTGCGGAAGGGTGGGGCGCAGTTGTGGACGATTACGTCCTCCGCGACCAGGTTATGCAGGTCCGACGCTTCCACATCGAAGGTGCGAGCCCGGCGGGCGGGCAGGATCTCACGAATCCGGGAGAACCAGAGCTGATCGGCCAGGATCTGGTCGAGGAACGGGTCGTCGAGCGCGTCGGCCAGCCGCTGCAGCCGGTCGCGGCGCATGCGCGGGTTGCCGAGCACGACCTTCATGCCGCCCCGCGGGTCCCCCGCGCTGTCGCCGATCATCTGGGCCGCGAGCAGCGGGGTCACGCCCCGCTGCTCCAGGTGGCTGAGCACGGGCTCGGCGATATCCCCGGACAGGTAGATTCGCTGCGATCCGCGGTGGCGCTTATCGAGGGCAGCGAGTTCCCGCGTCACCACCTGACCACGTGGTCCCCACATCGGGATGGCGTCGGCGAAAGCTGAGACGTTGTCCACGCCGGAGACCCGCACCTCCCACGTAGGTCGCTTACCGGATATCCGGCGGCCCTTGATGATGCCGCCTCGCTGTGCGTGCGGGTCGCGCCGCTGGATACCGCTGCCGATGCCCCACCGCAGCAGGAGCCAGTGAATCTGCTGGGCGAGCTGCTCCGATGTCGTCGTGAAGCCGATCCGGATTCCGCCTGTCTGCTCTCGGGAGACATGACCATCGGATTCGAAGAGCCCGAAGATGAGATTGCCTACGACTTCCGCCGAGACCTCAGGCCCGAAGAACTCCGGCGGTGCCTTCTTCCCTGGTGCCAGGCACCCGTGGATCCCGGCCCGGCGGCAGAGTTCGAGGACACCGTTCTTCTCTCCCGGCAGGTGCGAAAGGGCTACCTCACCAGGGTTTCCCGTGGGTTTTGCCTCGCAACCCAGCGTGGTTGCGATCCTTGCCGCGTCCTGCTGCAAGGATTCCTCCACGTTGATGAAGTGGATTGGCGTCTTCCCGCCCACGTAACCGTCGCCGATGAGGTAGCCGAGCAGCCGGGCGTGCTCGGGCGGCATCGGCTCGTCCGAGCCGAAGCCCAGGAAGCTGCGCGGCCGCGCTACCCGGTCGCCGCGGGCGAGTTCCCCCGCCAGGCGCCAGCCGCGCTCGGTCAGGATCTTGTGGTCCGGCGTTACCCACAGCTCGGTGTTGTCCCGCAGCCTGAGGCCGATAACCTCCTGCTCGCCCTGGTCGAACCAGGACCGGACCTCGCGCACGCTCAACTCGCCGTTCTTGTCAGCGGACACGACGTGAACCGGAAGCCGCCCGTCGACGATCTCCTCGATCCGGTGAGTCAGCCCGGTCGCCGGGTCGAAGACCCGTGTCCCCTCGGCGAGGCACTTGTTCTTCACGACCTTGACGCGGGTGCGGTTGCCGACGGATTCCGTACCGTCCTTCAGCGTCTCGATCCGTCGTACGTCGAGGCGGACGGAAGCATAGAACTTGAGCGCCTTTCCGCCCGAGGTGGTCTCGGGCGAGCCGAAGAGGACTCCTACCTTTTCCCGCAGCTGGTTGATGAAGATCGCCGTGGTCTTGGTCTGGCTCAGCGCGCCGGTGATCTTGCGCAGGGCCTGGGACATGAGCCGCGCCTGGAGACCGACGTGACTGTCCCCCATCTCGCCCTCGATCTCCGCCTTCGGCACGAGCGCGGCGACCGAGTTGATGACGACGATGTTGATGGCGCCGGACCTGATGAGCATGTCCGCGATCTCCAGCGCCTGCTCGCCCGTGTCGGGCTGGGAAACCAGCAGCGCGTCGGTGTCGCAGCCGAGCTTCTTGGCGTAGTCCGGGTCCAGCGCGTGCTCGGCGTCGATGAACGCCGCGATGCCGCCCGCTTTCTGCGCGTTGGCCACGGCGTGCAACGCCACGGTCGTGTTGTGGGACAGCATTCCGTTGGCGACGAAACTGTGGGTACGAGGGAGGACTACATCGAAGGTCGGCTGAAGCCCTCCGTCCTCGATCGCGACAACCTCCTCGTAGGTGTACGGAAGTCCTGAGAGCATCCGCAGATACTCCACGATCGTCTTGGCTCCGGCCGAGAACCGGTCTTCCTGCCGGTCACACCATTCGACGATCTTCGACAGGCGCTGCCGAGAGCACGAGAGAGACATGTCCCTGCGGAAGATGTCGCCTGCGGCCTTGTCGAATCCCCTGTCGCCGCCACAATCATCACGCAGGTCTCGGAGCAGACCTGCCAGGTGCGGGATGTTCTCGAACTGCGGGTCCCGGGGTGACAACTTGAAGCACTTCTCGACTTGCGCCTTTCGCCGAGCAGAGCGGAACCCTACTTCGGACAGGAACCGGCCGACTACCGCGGGATTTACGGTCACCGACCAGTAGTCACGCTCATACTTCGCGTTGTATTTCGACGAGACGGTCGCCGGAATTCCCAGCCCGTAGAGCATCAGCTGGACTTGCCGGGCCAGTTCCTCGGACGCGGTGCCCAGCCCGATCGTTGATGTAGGGTCAATCCACCCGTCACCTTCGAAGAGTGCTGAAAGGAAGGCGCGCTGCGCCTTGTGCCCGGATACCCGCACGCAGGCGGGGACTTTCTTGCCTGCTGCTTTAACGTAATCGAGACCGTATTCTTTCGCGAACCGGTCCCGGATTTTCTTGCCCGGGGCGACGAACTCTTTATTGCCGTAGTTGCGAACCGGAACTCCGGCGATGTGCTCCATGAGCCGGGTGAATTCGCCGCTCACCTCAGGATCCCAGTTGGTGAACCTGATCGAGTAGTCGTAGCAAAGAGTGCCTTCTGCTACGAGATACCCCAGCAGGACAGCCTCGTCCTCGCTGAGCCTGTCACCGGCCGCGGCCTCTACGGCACCGAACTCGGCAGAGACAACTGTGTCGCCTACGTGCACTTCCCCGGCCTTGCGCCACACGATGAACCCGCGGTCGCTGACGACCCGGAGCGGATGGTTGTGAGTGACGCTAACGGTCCGCCCCGACCGTAGCTTCAACCGGAGAACCGGCTTGCGGTTGTTGTGCGTCAGGGCGACGACGGTCTCGAGCTCGCCCTTCTCATTGACGAGGCGGATACCAGACTCGCTGACGTCGGTAACGCGTGACGTACAACTCGCCTTCATGCCCGCGCGCTCGAAGACTTCGGCTATTGTCTCCAGCCCTCGATCGGACCACACGTAGGTGTCAACTGTCAGGCACTTGCCGCTGCTCTCAGGTCCGTATATCTCGACGATGCGGCCGCGCGGCAGGCCGCCGAGGCCCAGCGCCACGTCCAGCGCGATCGAACCGGTCGGGATCACCTCGACCGGAACCCGCGTCTCCTCGCCGAGGCGCATGACCGAGCCCTTGCCGAACTGCCGCTCGATCTGGAGGAGAGCGGTCTCCAGGGCCTTCTCCCTGTCGCCCGCCCGCTCCGGGCTCGACTTGCTGTTTACTGCCATGGGGGACTCCCTGCCGGGTTTAGGGGCCTGCGGGCACCTCCCGCACCGCCCAGGTCGTCTGAGTTTCGGTCCCGCCGGACATCCCCCGGCGGTCATCGGTGGACACGCTATGCGCCGCCACTGACATTTCTGCCTCGCACCGCGCGGCGCCCGGCCCGGGGGATCTTCGCGGCCGTTTTCCCCGGCCTTGCGAAGCCAGTGATCACCGCCACTCGACCACTATAGAGCGAACGTGTATTCGATCATGGGCGACACGCCGAAAGCGGTGCCAGAAATCCGGAAAATGCAGGCCCGCGCGGTCCTGGGGATTCAAGGACTGGGGGGTTCAGGACCTGAGCCTGAGCCAGGGCCTGAACCTGGGGTCGGCCGGGACGGGCGGTGGGGCTAGCATCGGCAGCAGCCAGACCCGCCAGCACAAGGAGATCAGGGATGCCGCTCGACGAGGACGTAACCCGGCTCGCTAAGGGCAAGAACCTGGCCACGGTGGTGACCCTGATGCCGAGCGGCCAGCCGCAGGCGCTGCTCACCTGGGTCGACGCCGACGACGAGCACGTCCTGGTCAACACCGAACCGCAGCGGCAGCGAGCCAGGAACGTCGCCCGCGACCCGCGCATCACCGTGCTGATCCACGGCGAGGACCCCTACGACTGGGCCGAGGTCCGGGGACACGTGGTCGAGACCGTCACCGGCGACGAGGCCCGGCGGCACATCGACGACCTGTCCCGCAAGTACACCGGGCGGGACTACGCCCCGCCGGTCGGCCCGTACGGCCGCGTGATCCTCAAGGTCGCGCCGGACAAGGTCAACACCCCGCGCCTGCTCGGCCGCTGACGCGCCTGCCCGAAGAGTCAGTAGGGTGCCGCATCCATGTGCAACGGGGCCTCGCTTGGTGGCGCCGCGGAGGGCATGGTGTGGTGCCCGGGATGAGAGTTCGGGCCTGGGCTGCTGGTGCGGTTAGCGCAGGTTCTCAGGCACCTTGAAGGTGTCGGCGACCGCCCGCCAGACGACCTTGGCGTCTACTCCGTCCGCCAGGGCGCGGTCTACGGTGCGGCCGCCGAGTTGGTCGAACACGAAGTCCTTGGCCACGCTCTGCGCGTAAGCGTCGCCGAATTGCGCTCTCATCCGGTTCCAGAATTCCGTCAGCCGCACGTCGCCCAGGGTACTGCCGACCCGGACCCGGCCTGCTCAGCGGACAAATCGACGCTCGCCGGCCGACCGGCGTACGAGCAGGTCCCAAAGAACATTTGCCCCGATGTGTCGTTATTAAATACGGGGGAAGTAGAGGGAGCAAGGCGCACTTCGCGATCTTGGTCGTGCGCCGTCTGACCAGCGAGCCGGCGCAGCGGGGCCGGCCGCGGCGGGCACTGCGTGATGGAGGGCGGATGGCCGCGCCGACGGGGGTGAACGAGGGGCTTCCTCAGGAGCCGGAGGCTGAGCCGGCGGACGTCGGGGTGGCACAGGTGCAGCTCGCCGAGGTGCAGCCGGCTGAGGCGGAACCGGTCCAGCCTGCTGAGGGGGAACTGGCAACTGTCCCGGGCGGAGAACTCGCGGCAGCAGGGCTCGCGGAAGCGGAGCATGCCGATGCGGAAGCGGCGCCGGCCGAAGAGGAGACCGCGGAGGCCGGGTATGAGAAATCGGAGTCGGCCGAGGCCGACTGGGACGCTGAGGTAAAACGCCGGGATGTCAGTCCGCTCGCGGTGGTCGGCATCATCGTCGGGATCATCGCCCTCGTCGGGGTGGCGGTGGGCGTGCTGGCCGTGGTCACGCACGGGTTCCGGCCCAAGACGGTGGTCACCTACCGGCCGGCCGCCGTGTTCGGGCTGCGGCCGGGTCAGTGCATTAACTCCGGCGCGAACGCTCTCACCGTCACCGTGCTGTCCTGCGGGCGGCCGCACGACGCCGAGGTGTTCGCCACGTTCAGCTTGCCGGCCGCGGCCTGGCCCGGCGACTCGGCGGTGCAGCTGGACGCGAGCAACGGCTGCGCAAGCCGGTTCGACAGCTATCTGAACCCGCAGTTCGCGACCGCCGACCTGACCCAGGAATACGTCTACCCGAACCAGGCCGCCTGGCGGGCCGACGAGCGCACGGTGGTGTGCGAGGTCCGCGCGACGAGCGGGCAGCTCACCGGTTCGGTCCGCGCGCAGGGCTGATCCCGGCCGGGATCTAGGGCTGTCCGCCGAGCCACTCGCCGTGCCGCATCACCGCGCGCAGCCGGAACTCCTCGTCGCAGACGACCAGGTCCGCGTCCAGGCCCGCGCGCAGGGCGCCGGTGCGGTCGTCGAGGCCGAGCACGCGGGCCGGAGTGCTGCTCGCCGCGGCGGCCACGTCGGTGACCGGCAGGCCCGCGGCGATGGCATGCCGGACGACGCTGGCCATGGTGGCGGTCGAGCCGGCGATCGCGCCAGCCGTACCGGGCTCGGCGTCTCCGGCGAGGCGCGCCACTCCCCCGGCCACGTCGACGCGCATCGACCCGAGCCGGTAGCTGCCGTCCGGCATCCCGGCCGCCGCCATCGCGTCGGTGATCAGGACTAGCCGCCCCCGGCCGGACGCGCGGGCCGCGAGGCGGATCGCGGTGTCGTGCAGGTGCACGCCGTCGGCGATCACCTCGCAGGTGACCTCGTCCCGGTCGAGCAGCGCGCCGACCGGCCCCGGCTCGCGGTGATGCAGCGGCCGCATGCCGTTGAACAGGTGCGTCGCATGGCTCGCGCCGGCGTCGACGGCCGCCGAGGTGATGTCCGCGGTGGCGTCGGTATGGCCGACGGCGGCGATGACGCCGGCCCGGACCGCCGCCTTGATCAGGGCGGCCGACCCGGGAAGTTCGGGGGCGACGGTGATGACGCGCAGCTGACCCGCGGCCGCCGCGTGCAGGCGCTCGAAGGCGGCGACGTCGGGAGCGATCATGTGCCGCGGATCCTGGGCGCCGCACCTGGCCGCGGAGAGAAACGGCCCCTCCAGGTGGATGCCGGCGATGACGCCCTCGCGGGCCAGTCCGGCCAGCATCGCGGCCCTGGCCTCGAGGTCGGCGAGGGGCGCGGTGACCAGGCTGGCCACGATGGTCGTGCTGCCGTGCCGACGGTGGAACTCCGCGGCGCGCCTGGCGTCGCCGACCGGTCCCTCGGTAAACGACGTGCCGCCGCCCCCGTGCACGTGCATATCGACGAATCCGGGCAGCACCCAGGATCCGTGCAGGTCAGTGACGGGAATCCCGAGCGGCAATCGTTCGGTCGCCTGGCCTGGCCCGACCGCGTCGATCAGGTTCCCGGCCAGCCGGATCCAGCCGGGGCTGAGCACCCCTTCGGGCGTCACCACACGGCCACCGGTCAGCAGGCGGAACGGTGGCAGGGCCCGGGCGGGAGCCGGGGCCGGGTGCATCACGCCAGGATGACAGAACGCGACAGGGCTCGGGGCTGGTCCGGGTCGATGCCCTTCCGCCCGGCGAGCGCAACGGCGAGCCGCTGCGCTCCGATCAGCGCGGCGAGCGGGTCGGTGTCCGAGGCGATTACGGTGGCTCCGGTGCGGCGGGCGTCGGCGAGCAGATCGGCCGGCACCTCACCGAGAGCCCACACCACGGTGTTCTCGTCGCTGACGCTGATCGGGCCGTGCCGGTACTCCATCGCCGGGTACGACTCGGCCCAGGTGCGCGAGGCCTCGCGCAGTTTCAGTGCCGCCTCGGCGGCCACCGCGGCGGCCCAGCCCCGGCCGAGGAAGGTGAACTCGGTCCGTTCGGTGAGTTCCGGTGGCAGCGGGCGCGCCACCTCACGGGCGGCAGCGCCGGGCAAGGCGCGGACGTCCGCCCCAAGACCGGCCCGGACGCCGGGACAAGCCGCTAGATGCGCCCGGAGAAGCACGATAGAACTTGTGATGAACCGGCTGGATACCACCGAACGCTCGTCGGCGAAATCGAGCAGCACCACGTGGCGGGCCGCACGGGCGAGCGCCGCGTCCAGGACGGCGGTGACGGCAGTCGTCGGCGTGTCCTGCGGCGCGCGGCGGAGGGCGTCGAGCACTTCGGTGGTGGTGCCGGTGCGGGAGATATACACCAGGCGGTCGTATTGCCGGGTGGCAGGCACCTCAGACGCGGGGAAGGCGTCGGTCTGGCCCTGGCCCGCGGCCTCGCGCAGGGCCGCGTAACAGCGCGCGACGTTGAGCGACGAGCCGCAGCCGATCGCGGCGACCCGCTCCCCCGGCCCGGGCAGCGCAGATTCCGCCGAACCCGCCATCTCGATCGCCTTGGACCAGCATTCGGGCTGGCTGGCGATCTCGTCAGTCAGATAGCTCATCACGGCCCCCATCGATCACATCTTGTGCAGTTTCTGATCGATACATGCCTTATACGAGCAGCAGGGCGGCCGAGCGGAGCTGTCAGCCACGATCATCACTGCTCCGCGCGGGTGGCCATGAGGTGATTGATGCTGGCCTCGCCCTCGTGATGGGCGGTCGCCCCGGTCCGCGGGTCCAGCGCGTCGACACCGAGGATGGCCCAGTCCAGGGTCAGTTCGGCCAGGACCAGGGAGGCGAGCGGGCCGATCAGCTCGTACGACTGGCCGCGCGTCACCCCGCCGGTCACCACGATCTTGATGTGCTGGCGGACGGCGAGTTCGTTGGCGATGTTCATCGCGTTCGTCACCACCGTGATGGCCGGCGACCCGGTGCCATCTTGCAGGTCAGGCCGGGTGGCCAGAGCCCGGGCGACCTCGCTGGTGGTGGTGCCGCCGTTCAGCGCCACGGACGACCCCGGGCGACGAGGCCGGCGGCCGCGCGGCCGATGCGCTGTTTCTCCGGGGCGTGCCGCGCGGTCTTATACCGCAGCGGCAGGTCGTAGGAGACGTGACCGGCCATGGCGCCGCCGCGGGTCCTGGTCACCAGCTGCTGCTTGGCCAGCTGATCCAGGTCACGGCGGATGGTGGCCTCGGATACGCCCAGCGCCTGGGCGGCTTCGGCCACGGTGAGCTGCCCGTCGCCGGGCAGCAGGTCGAGCAGGGCATTCCAGCGCTGGTACCTGGACACGCGATCAGACCTTCCGGTAACGCGCAAGTCACCTGCGCGATAATGCGCAGTTTATGGGTCCGCACGCCGCCCGCGCGATACGTGCACGGGGCCGGTCGCTGGCATGGGACCGATCAGCAGCCGCCCGGTGGTCCCGGGATGCCCTGGCCGACGGCGGGCTGATCGACGACCCCGGTCACCACGCTGCGCAGCACGGCGCCGAAGTGGACCACGTACCACACGCCCCGCCAGGAGATCAGCGAGGCGATGCCGAACGACCGTTCCTGACCGTGCTCGCGGTAGACGACGCGGGCGCCGGGGACGTGCCAGTAGCCGACCGAGTTGTAGCAGGCGCCTGGGTAGACCCAGGCCGCGTCGGCGGCCGGCACGATGACCCGGACCAGGCGCGCCCCCGGGCCGAGCAGGCCGTGCGCCGCGCGGACGTCGAGGGTGAAGTCGTACCAGAGCCGGTCCTGCCAGTCAGCGGCGGGATACGGGATCGCCTTCACCTGCTTGTACGCGGCCTACGGGGAAGAAGGCGGGCAGGCCGAACCGCGGGTTTCCCGTGGTCACCGCCAGCCACAGATCGGCCATCGCATGGCGGAAGGCAGTCGAGCCGGTGCTCGGGAAGGCGCGGGTCTGCGGCAGGGCGCCCGCGCCCGGCGCCACCGGCAGCGACACCGGGGACGCGGTGGCGCTGGCTCGCGGAGTCGCGCGGGCCGCTGGCGCCGAGGGCTGCGCCGGCGGCGATCCGGTCGCGACCACGCTGGCCTTGGCCGTCGATGGCGGCTGACCGGGCGAACCGGCGCCGCACCCCGCCAGCAGGACCGCAGACCAGCAGGACCGCGATGATGAGCGCCGCCAGCGGCGTCTGCCGGGACAACCCCATGCCGCCACCCCGCCATGTTCGCGTTCTCGTTCCGGGTGCAGCCGAGACTACTGGACTACTGCACGGCCGGCCAGAAATGTCGGTGGGGCAAGGCAGTATGGGAGCATGGCAGTAGAGTCGCCCGTGACCGGCACCGATGCACTTGACGGATTTTCGCCGTCCACCCGGGCGTGGTTCGAAGGGGCGTTCGCCGAGCCGACGCAGGCCCAGGCCGGAGCGTGGCAGGCGATCGGCAAGGGCGAGGACACGCTGGTCGTCGCGCCGACCGGTTCGGGCAAGACGCTGGCCGCGTTCTTGTGGGCGATCGACAAGCTGGCGGCGCTGCCGCCGCCCGCGGACCCGAAGGCGAAGCGGCGTACCCGGGTGCTCTATGTCTCCCCGCTCAAGGCGCTGGCGGTGGATATCGAGCGGAACCTGCGCGCCCCGCTGACCGGGATCAGGCACGCCGCGCACCGGCTGGGCCTGGACGAGCCGGACATCAGCGTGGCGGTGCGCACCGGCGACACCGCCGCCGACGAGCGCAGGAAGCTGGTCAGCAAGCCGCCGGACATCCTCATCACCACCCCGGAGTCGCTTTTCCTGCTGCTCACCTCGCAGGCCAGGGAGACCCTGCGCGGGGTCGAGACGATCATCGTGGACGAGGTGCACGCGGTCGCGGGCAACAAGCGCGGCGCCCACCTGGCCCTTTCCCTGGAGCGCCTGGACGCCCTAAGGGGGGTCTGGGGGGATGGGTCCCGCCAGGAGCGGGGGGGTCAGAGGGGGCGCCCCCCCGAGGCAATCAGCGGGTGGGCCTGTCCGCGACGGTGCGGCCGGCCGAGGAGGTGGCCACGTTCCTCGGCGGCACCCGCGCGGTCACCATCGTGCAGCCGCCCAGCCCCAAGCGCATCGAACTGCAGGTCGTCGTCCCGGTCGAGGACATGACCGAGCTGGACACCATGCCGGGTCGCGGCGGCGGCGAGGACGAGGAGAGCCCTGCGCCGCGGCGCTCGATCTGGCCGCACGTCGAGGAACGGGTGCTCGACCTGATCGAGCAGCACAAGTCCACGATCGTGTTCGCGAACTCGCGGCGGCTGGCCGAGCGGCTGTGCGGCCGGCTGAACGAGCTGGCCGCCGAGCGGGCCGAGGCCGCCGAGGAAGCCAGCTGAGCCGCTTGCGGGAGACGGCAGGCCCAGGCGGGCAGGGTCAGGCCAACCGGCCGACGGCCGGGATGCCAGCCGAGATGATGGCGCAGGCCGGCGTCGGGTACACCGCTGGGCGGGCGCGCCCGCGGAAGTGGCCCGGGCGCACCACGGCTCGGTGTCGCGGCAGGAGCGGGCGGAGATCGAGGAAGCGCTCAAGGCGGGCCGGCTGCCCGCCGTGGTGGCCACGTCCAGCCTGGAGCTCGGCATCGACATGGGCGCGGTGGACCTGGTCGTCCAGGTCGAGGCGCCGCCTTCGGTGGCCAGCGGGCTGCAGCGGGTCGGCCGGGCCGGGCACAACGTCGGCGACGTCTCCCGCGGCATCATCTTCCCCAAGTACCAGGGCGACCTGGTCCAGGCGGCCGTGGTGGCCGAACGGATGCGGGCAGGCGCGATCGAGGAACTGAAGATCCCGCACAACCCGCTGGACGTGCTGGCCCAGCAGATCATCGCGATGACGGCGCTTGACGACTGGCTGGTGGACGAGCTCGAGCAGACGATCCGCAAGGCCGCGCCGTTCAGCGGGCTGACCAGGCCGATCTTCGAGGCCGTGCTGGACATGCTGGCCGGGCGCTACCCGAGCGAGGAGTTCGCCGGGCTGCGGCCGCGCATCGTCTGGGACCGGGTGGCGGGCACCGTCAGGGCCCGGCCCGGTGCGCAGCGGCTCGCCGTCACCAGCGGCGGCACCATTCCCGACCGCGGCCTGTTCGGCGTGTTCCTCGCGTCGGACACCAGCCGGCAGCCGCGCCGGGTCGGGGAACTCGACGAGGAGATGGTGTACGAGTCGCGGATCGGCGACGTGTTCGTGCTCGGCGCCAGCTCCTGGCGGATCGAGGACATCACGCCCGACCGGGTGCTGGTCACGCCCGCGCCCGGGCAACCCGGCAAGCTGCCGTTCTGGCACGGCGACACCCCGGGGCGGCCCGCCGAGCTCGGCCGGGCCATCGGGGCGGCCTGCCGCGAGCTGTCCGCGATGATGGGGGCAGGGGAGGTGGGTGGGGAGCAGGAGGCCACCGCCAAGCTGGAGCAGGCCGGCCTGGACGAGCTGGCCGCGCGCAACCTGATCAGGTACCTCGCCGACCAGCGCGCGGCCACCGGTTACGTGCCCGACGACCGGACCCTGGTGGTGGAGCGGTTCCGGGATGAGCTCGGCGACTGGCGGGTGGTACTGCACAGCCCGTACGGCGACCGGGTGCACGCGCCGTGGGCGCTGGCCATCGCGGCCCGGCTGCGCGAGCGGTACGGCGGCATGGACGTGCAGGCGCTGCACACCGACGACGGGATCATCATCCGGGTGCCCGACTCGGACGAGCCGCCGCCGACCGGGATCGCGCTGATCGACCCCGACGACGTCGGCGACCTCGTCACCGCCGAGGTCGGCGCCAGCGCGCTGTTCGCGTCCAGGTTCCGCGAGTGCGCCAGCCGGGCGCTGCTGCTGCCCCGCCGCCAGCCGAACCGCCGCACGCCGCTGTGGCAGCAGCGGCAGCGTTCCGCGCAGCTGCTCGAGGTGGCGAGCCAGTACCCGGCGTTCCCGATCGTGCTCGAGACCGTCCGGGAGTGCCTGCGGGACGTCTTCGACGTACCGGCGCTGACCGGCCTGCTGCGGGATATCGCCGCCCGCCGGGTGCGCGTGGTGGAGGTGGAGACGCAGACACCCAGTCCGTTCGGTAAATCCCTGTTGTTCCGCTATGTCGGCGCGTTCATGTACGAAGGTGACGCGCCGCTGGCCGAACGCCGGGCGCAGGCCCTGTCGCTCGATCCCGCGCTGCTGGCCGAGCTGCTCGGCACCGACGGGCTGCGCGAGCTGCTCGACCCCGCCGTCATCGCGGAGGCCGAACGCGACCTGCAGCACCTGTCCGCGTCCCGCCGCTGCCGCGACCCGGAGGGCGTCGCCGACCTGCTGCGCACGGCCGGGCCGCTGACCGCGGACGAGGTGGCGCAGCGGTGCGAGGATCCCGGGGCCGCGGGTGACTGGCTCGGGGAATTGTCGGTGGCCCGCCGTACTATCCAGGTGCGGATCGCGGGGCAGCCGATGTGGGCCGCGATCGAGGACGCGGGGCGGCTGCGGGACGCGCTCGGCGTGCCGTTGCCGGTCGGCGTGCCCGAGGCGTTCACCGAGCCGGTCGCGGATCCGCTCGGCGACCTGATGGCCAGGTACGCGCGGACGCACGGCCCGTTCACCGCCGACGCGGTGGCCGGACGGTACGGGCTCGGCGTGGCGGTGGTGACGCTGACGCTGCGCCGGCTCGCGGCGAGCGGCCGCGTGGTGGAGGGCGAGTTCCTGCCGACCGGGCAAGCTGGCAGCGCGCAGGCCGACGCCGACGGGCCGCTGACGCCGGCGCAGTTGCCCGCGGCACAGTTGCCGGTAGCACAGTTGCCGGTAGCACGGGGCACCGAGTGGTGCGACGCCGAGGTGCTGCGGCTGCTGCGGCGGCGCTGCCTGGCCCGGCTGCGCCAGGAGGCGGAGCCGGTGCCGCCCGAGGTGCTGGCCCGGTTCCTGCCCGCCTGGCACGGGATCGGCGGCTCCGGCTCGGGCAAGCCCGGATCTGGCAGTCGGCGCGCGGATGCGGGCGCGGTCCTGGAGGTACTGGAGCGGCTGGGCGGCGCGCCAGTGCCGGCCTCGGCCCTGGAGACGCTGGTGCTGCCCGGGCGGGTACCGGGCTACTCCCCCGCCCTTCTCGACGAGCTGACCTCGGCGGGCGAGATCGTCTGGTCCGGGGCCGGCGCGCTGCCCGGCGGCGACGGCTGGCTGGTGCTCGCGCCCGCCGACAGCGCGCCGCTGCTGCTGCCCGAGCCGGCCGAGGTGAGCATGACCCCGCTGCATTCGGCGGTCCTCGAGGCGCTGAGCGGGGGCGGCGCGCTGTTCTTCCGCATGCTCAGCGACCGGGTCGGCACCCTGTGTTCAGGTTCGGGGCTGGACGGCCCGCTGCCCGCGGCTCTGCCACCTACCGATGGCGAGGTCGCGGACGCGATCTGGGACCTGGTGTGGGCCGGGCGGCTCACCAACGACACGCTCGGGCCGCTCCGGTTGCTGCTCGGCGGCGGCCAGCGACGGGCGGCCGCGCCCGCCGCGACCGCCCCGCGCCCGCGCCGGGCCGCGGGCCGGTACGGCTTCGGCCGGCCGTCCATGCCGACCCGTACCGGACCGCCGACGGTCAGCGGCCGGTGGTCGCTGCTGCCCGCCCGGGACGACGCCGATCCCACGCTGCGGGCGCACGCGCTCGCGCTGACGCTGCTCGAGCGGCACGGCGTGCTGACCAGGGGCGCGGTGGCCGCCGAGCGGATCACGGGCGGCTTCGCCGCGGTGTACCCGGTGCTGCGGGCGATGGAGGAGGCCGGCCAGTGCCGCCGCGGCTACTTCGTCGAGGGCCTCGGCGGAGCGCAGTTCGCGCTGCCCGGGGCGGTGGACCGGATGCGGGCCCAGGGCCGCGGGGGTCTGGGGGGGACGGTTCCCCGGCTAGCAGGGCCTTCGGCCGAACGGGCGGTAGTACTTGCCGCGGCGGATCCGGCTCAGCCCTACGGGGCGGCGCTGCCCTGGCCGGACCGCCCCGGCGAGACGCTCGCCTCGCACCGGCCGGGACGCAAGGCGGGCGCGCTGACCGTGCTGGTGGACGGGGCGCTGGTGCTGTACGTCGAGCGCGGCGGCCGGACCCTGCTGTCCTGGACTGACGATCCGGAACGGCTGGCGCTGAGCGCGGCGGCGCTGGCCGCCGCCGTCCGGAACGGCGCGCTCGGGCGGCTGACCGTGGAACGCGCCGACGGGGAGCGGGCCGGCGGCGATTCGCCGCTGACGCAGGCCCTCGAGGCGGCCGGGTTCCGGCCCACGCCGCGCGGGCTCCGGCTGCGGGCCGGGTAAGCGTCGCCGGCCGGTGATGTCCGGGCCCGGCGATTTCCGTGCCGGGCACGGCGGCGCAGCCGGGCGGGTAGGGTGGCCCAGATATGACGGAATTCCCTGTGGGGGGTTGATGACAGAGCAATCATCAGGCCAGGGCCGGTCCGACGATTGGAACCGCGGCGGCTACGTCCCCGGCGAGCAGTACGCCGGCGAGCAGTACGCCGGCGAGCAGTATTACGGTGCGGGCGCACCCGGATCCTCTCGGCCAGGTTCGGGAGTGCCGGGCCAGGGCGGCTCGGGCTACGGGAACCCCGGTCAGGGCGGTGCTGGTCAGGGCGGTGCTGGTCAGGGCGGTGCTGGTCAGGGCGGTGCTGGTCAGGGCGGTGCTGGTCAGGGCGGGGCTGGCGCCGCGCGGCCCACGCCGGGGACGCCCGGTCACGCGGGCGCGGCCGGGCCGGGCATGCCGACCACCCCGATCTGGCAGGGCACACCGGCCCAGGGCGGACCGGGACAAGGTGCACCGGGACAGGCCGGGTTCGGGCAGGGCGGTTACGGGCAGGGCGGTTACGGGCAGGGCGGTTACGGGCAGGGCGGTTACGGGCAAGGCGGTTACGAGCAGGGCGCGACGCCACCGGCCGATGCACAGCCCGTGGGGCCGCCGCCGATGGGGATGCCGCAGGCCGCCGACGCACGGGGCTTCCTGGGCGCACTGTTCGACTTCAGCTTCACGTCGTTCGTGACCACCAAGATCATCAAGGGGCTCTACATCCTGATCCTGGTGCTGGCCTCGATCACCGCACTGGTGTACACGCTCGTCGCGTTCCGGCTGGGCGCAGCGTTCGGCTTCCTGACGCTGGTCATCGGGGACCCGCTGTTCATCATCATCGTGATGGCGATCTGGCGGCTGGTCCTGGAATCGTTTGTCGTCAGGTTCCGGATCGCCGAGGACGTCCGGGCGCTGCGCGAGCGCGGCGGCCGCTAAGCCCGCCCGGCGCTGCCAGGCTGCTCGGAGCGCTTTCCGGTAGAGGCGGGATGACCGCCCGTTTCTGCATGCGGAACACGCCCTCGTTGGCCAGGCGGTGACCACCTAGGCTCGGTCCTGTGACAGATGCGCGGACCAGTAACCGGGAAGCCAAGGCGCAGCGGATGGAAGAGGTCATCCGCGGCTACTTCGACGCCTGCAACTCGGGCGACGCCGACGCGGTGGCCAAGTACTTCGCGCCGGGCGCGGTGCACTACTTCCCGCCGGACATGTACGAGGGACCGTTCCGCGGCGGCCATACCATCGGCGCGAAGTGGTCCTGGGCGGTGCAGACGCTGGGCTCGCACTGGACCGTGGACGAGATCATCTGCGACCCGGACACCGACCGGGCGGTGATCGAGTGGACGCACGAGAAGACCAAGGCCGGCGTGGTGCTGCGCGGCGACGAGTGGTACCACTTCGACCCGGACAGCGGGCTGATCACCGAGATCCGCGCGTACTACGCCTCGCCGCAGGCGGCGGGCCTGGGCCGGCTGGAGCTCGCCGGGTACCCCTACGCCGAGCGCGGTTATGCCGCCAGCAGCTGAGGTACCGGGCGCGGAACGCCCGCGCGGCCACGCCGCGGCCCGCCCAGGTGGGCTGCTGCTCGACATCGGCGGCGTGGTGCACAGCACCGCCATGCACCTGGTGGGGCGGCTCGCCGAGAGCGAGCCCGCGATGCGGCCGGTGCTCGAGCGGATCGGCGGGGTGGCCAGCGACCGGGACGAGCTGTGGCAGCAGATGCTGCGCCGCCAGGTGACCGAACGGCAGTACTGGGCACAGCGAGCCGCGGAGTTCGGGGCCGCGGTGGGCGAGCCCTGGGATACCCGGGCCATGATGCGCCGGCTGTACGAACTGCCCCGGCAGGACTGGCTGCGCGCCGAGATGGTCGACCTGATGACCGAGGTCAAGGCGGCCGGGCTGCGGCTCGGCGCGCTGACCAATGACATGACCGCGTTCCACGGCCCGGGCTGGGTCGAGCAGCAGGAGCACCTGAAACTGTTCGACGTCATCGTCGACGCCAGCCTCACCGGGGTGATGAAGCCCGATCCGCGCGCCTTCGGCCAGGGTGCCGAGGCGCTCGGCCTGCCCGCCGAGCAGATCGTGTTCCTCGACGACATGCCGTGGAACGTCGAGGGCGCCCGCCGGGCGGGCATGACGGCCGTCCAGGTGCCCTGGGACGACCCCGGGCCCGCCATCGACACCGCCAGGACCCTGCTCCGGCTGCCGCCCCGGCAGCCGGGCGGCAAACACCGAGGCGACAAACACCGAGGCGACAAACACCGAGGCGACAAACACCGAGGCGACAAACACTGAGGAGCAGACATGCCGCTAGTCCGCATCGACATCATGGAGGGCCGCCCGCCGGAGAAGATCCGCGAGCTGCACAGCCGGGTCGCCGCGCTGGTCGCGGAGATCCTGGACACGCCGATCGAGCGGGTCCGCACCTATATCACGCAGTTCCCGCCGGAAGGCTGGGGCATCGGCGGCGTACCCGCCGACGTGGCCCGCGCCGACGAGGTAGCCGCCCGCCGCGCCGCGACCGCCGAGCGCACGGGTACGTGACCACTCCTGAGCAAACGGTTGTCGTCGGGGCGACCGGCGCCATCGGGCAGGCCGTGGTCGGCGGCTGACCCGGCGCGGCCTGCGGGTGCTCGCAGTGGCGCGCGGGAAGGCCGACCTGGACGAGCTCGCGTCCGTCAGTGACCTGATCACGCCCTGCCCGGCCGACATCGGGAGCAACGACGCGATCCAGGCCATCGGCTCGGCGCTGACCGGGCCAGTGCGGATGGCGGTCTTCGCGGCCGGGCTGCCGGTCCGCGGCTCGGCGGACAGCATCGATCCGGACGCGCTGGCGGCCGGCAGCAACATCAAGGTCGGCGGCCTGCTGCGGCTGCTGCACGCGGTCCGCGACCGGCTGGGCCCAGGGTCGCGGTTCGTGACGTTCGCCGGCTCGCTCGGCCTGGAGCCGCGCGCGCACGAGGCCGGCCCCGGCGCGGTCAACGCCGCCGTGTTCAACCTGATGCGCCAGATCAGCCTGCTCTACGGGCCCCGCGGGGTGACCACGCACACGCTCAGCCCGGGTCCGGCCGACACGCCCAGGCTGCGCCGCATCGTGGCCGCGGTCGCCGCCGAGCGGGGCGCGGCCGAGGAGGAGGTCTGGCAGGAGTACGTGGCGCAGAATTCGCTGGGCCGGCTGCCGACCGCTGACGAGCTGGCCTGGGCCGTGGAGCTGCTCCTCGACCCCGAGGCCGACGTGCTGCACGGCAGCGTGCTGTACCTGGACGCGGGCGGCCACCGCGGAATCCACTGACAGTGACGGAAGGGCGGATACCCGGTCCGTTAGGTCCCAATTGTTGAGCTAAGCCGACGGAGAGCTGTAGCCCAGCCGACCGGAGATGATGCGGGCCGACTCGACCACCAGCGCGGTGGCCCGGCGCATCATCGTGCGCATCCGGGCGCTGTCGCCGACGACGGAGACGGCGGCCATGACCTGGCCGTCCCGGCCGCGGATCGGCGCGCCCACCGAGACGATGCCGAGGTGTCCCTCCTCGTTGTTCTGCGCCCAGCCGCGCTGAGCCACCGCCGCCAGCTCGGCCATCAGCCGGTTCTTATCGGTGATGGTCCACGGTGTCTGGGCCACCGGCCGCCAGTCCGCGAGCCGCGTGCTCAGCTCGTCCGGCGCCAGCGCCGCGAGCAGGACCTTCCCCGAGCTCGTCCAGTGCGCCGGCAGCCGGTGCCCGACCTGGCGGAAGATCGGCAGCATGGTGTGGCTCTCCAGCCGTTCGACGTACACCACCTCGAGCCCGTCGAGCACGGCCACGTGCACCATCTCACCGGTCTCGTGCCGCAGCGTGGTGAGCACCGGCAGCGCCGCCTGGTGCAGGTCTACGTGCTCGGTGACCCGGCTGCCCAGCTCGTACAGGACCAGGCCGAGGCGGTACCGGCCCGGGGTGCTGCCCCGCTCGAGCAGCCGTTCGGCCGTCAGCGTGGTCACCAGCCGGTGCACCGTACTCTTGCCCAGGCCGAGCTGGCGGGAGAGTTCGGTGATGCCGAGCTCCTGGCCGGCCCGGGAGAACGCGCGCAGCACCCGGGCGGCGTTGCGCACCGACGCCAGCGTGGCCCGACCTGGCTGGGCACTGGCCGGTTGAGCACTGCCTGGCTGGGCACTGGCCCCGGCGGCTGTCACCATGCCTCACCGTAACTCTGTTCCGCTCTGCGGGACAACAGCATTGGTATGGCAGGCAGGCACGTCGTACGGTCTGGGCAGATCCCGCAACCGGCGGCGGCGCCTGGGAGGCACGTGGCACAGATCCTGTGGTTCGAGGACTACTCACCGGCGGACGCCCCGGTGCTCGGCGGGAAGAATACGTCCCTCGGCTCGATGCTCGGCGCCGGGCTGCCGGTCCCGCCCGGCTTCGCGGTCTCGGCCGACTGCTACCGCAAGGCGCTGGCGGACGCCGGGCTCGCCGGGCAGCTCGACGCGCTGATCGCGGCGGTCGACCCGCACGAGCCGGCCTCGTCGGCCGCGGCCGGAACGCGGGCGCGGGCGCTGATCGGCTCGCTGACCCTGTCCGCGGACCTGGCCGGGGCCATCCGGGCCGGGTACGCGGAGCTGTGCTCGCGCTGCGGGGACAGCGACGTTCCCGTCGCGGTCCGCTCCTCGGCGACCTGCGAGGACCAGCCGGACGCCAGTTTCGCCGGCGAGCACGACACCTACCTGTGGGTGCGCGGCGGCGATTCGGTCGTGGCCTGCGTGCTGCGCTGCTGGGCGAGCCTGTTCACCGACCGCGGCATCGCCTACCGGCTGGAGCGGGGCTACGGCCGGGCCAGCGTGGCGATGAGCGTCGGTGTGCAGCAGATGGTGCAGCCGACGGTGGCCGGGGTGGCGTTCACCCTCAACCCGCTCAACGGCGACCGGTCGCAGGTCGCCATCGACGCGTCCTGGGGTTTCGGCGAGGCCGTGGTCAGCGGCGAGGTCACCCCGGACAACTTCCTGGTCGACAAGGTCATGGGCACGGTCACCAGGCGCACGATCTCGGCGAAGACGCTGGAGTACCGGCTGACCGACGAGGACGCGGTGAGCGCTGTCCCGGTCGAGGCCGCGCGGCAGTCCGTTCCGTGCCTGTCCGACGAGGAGATCGGGGCCGTGGCCAGGATGGCCCGGCGCGCGGAGAAGCACTACCGCTGCCCGCAGGACGTGGAGTGGGCGATCGAGGGACTGTCGGGGGACGTCGTGTTGCTGCAGAGCCGCCCGGAGACGGTGTGGAGCCGCCGGGCCCGGCCCGCCGCCACCTGCACCGCGGACCCGATCACTAGCATGGTCCAGACCCTGCTGCACCCTGCGCACCACGCACCGGAAGGCCACGGCTGAGGGTCAGCCCTTCCGTTACCACACCATCATCCGGCGGCCGAGGCGGCCGGCGGCAGTTCAAGGAGGAACATCATGGCCGACCGGTTCCCGAGCCCGTTCGAGATGCCGACGCCGCCCGGGGCGGAGGGATGGCAGGACCTGTATGCGTACTCGTCGGTGTTCAGCGAGGACCGGCGCGAATACGAGGAGTCGACGTTCTGGTTCATGGACGGCGTGCACTCGCCCGAGGCGATACCGCCGTGGGACGCCACCATCGTGGAGTACGCGCTGATCGCGCTGTCTCAGTACAACACCAGGCACTACGTGATCCCGCCCGCCTTGGGCGTGGACATCCGCTTCCTGAACGGCTACATGTACCTCTCCCCCGTCGGCGTGACCGACCCGGAGGAGATCGGGGCGCGGGTACCGGAGTTCGCCGAGCGGGCCGGGTATTACTTCCAGAACTGGGACCGGCTGTACGCGGCCTGGATGCCCAAGGTGCGCGCGCTCATCGGCGAGCTCGAGGCCATTTCGTTTGAGCCGCTTCCGCACCGGGAGGATCTGGCCGTCATCACCGAGGGACGCGGTACCGGCAGCGCGCTGGACCTGCTGTCCACCTACCACAGGCTGGTGGACCTGACGCTCAAGCTGTGGCACTACCACTTCGAGTTCCTCAACCTGGGCTACGCCGCCTACCTGGACTTCTTCGGCTGCTGCAAGCAGCTGTTCCCGAGCATCCCGGACCAGGCCATCGCCAAGATGGTGGCCGGGATCCAGGTCGACCTGTTCCAGCCGGACGAGGAGATCAAGAAGCTGGCCCGGCTCGCGGTCGAACTCGGGATCGCCGAACGGTTCTCCGGTTCCGCCCCGGCTGCTGAGGTGCTCGACGGGCTGCGCGGCGACCCGCAGGGCGACAAGTGGCTGGCCGCCTGGGAGGAGGCCAAGCAGCCCTGGTTCAACTTCTCGGCCGGCACCGCCTTCTACCACAGCGACAAGGTGTGGCTGGAGCACCTGGACATCCCGCTGGGCTTCCTGCGCACCTACATCGCCAAGGTGCAGCGCGGCGAGACGCTGGAGCGGCCGATGGAGGCCGTCGTCGCCGAACGCGACCGGATCGTCGAGGAGTACAGCGAGCTGATCGACAGCGACGAGGACCGGGCGACCTTCGGCGCCAAGCTCGGGCTGGCCCGCACCGTGTTCCCGTACGTGGAGAACCACAACTTCTACGTCGAGCACTGGGCCCACTCGGTGATCTGGCGCAAGATGCGCGACCTCGGACGGGTCCTGGTGGCCGCGGAGTTCTTCGCCGACCCGGACGACGTGTTCCTGCTTTCCCGGCACGAGGTCCCTGAGGTGCTGTTCGACCTGTACCACGGCTGGGCGGTCGGCGTGCCCTCGCGCGGGCCGAAGTACTGGCCGCGGGAGATGGCCCGCCGCAACGGGATCATGAACGCGCTGCGGCAGTGGTCGCCGCCGCCGGCCCTGGGCGTGCCGCCGGAGGTGATCACCGAGCCGTTCACCATCATGCTCTGGGGCATCACCTCGGACAGCGTCCGGCAGTGGCTCGGCGGCGCCAAGGCCGACGGCGGCCTTTCCGGCTTCGCCGCCTCGCCCGGCGTGGCCGAGGGCCCGGCCCGGGTCATCCTGTCCGCGGACGGGATCGGCGACCTGCGCGACGGCGAGATCCTGGTCGCGCCGCTGACCGCGCCGAGCTGGGCGCCGGTGTTCGGCAAGATCGCGGCGACGGTGACCGACGTGGGCGGGATCATGAGCCACGCCGCGATCGTGTGCCGCGAATACGGACTGCCGGCCGTCACCGGCACCGCGTTCGGCACCAAGACCATCAAGACCGGCCAGCGCCTGCGCGTGGATGGCAACGCGGGAACGGTGGCCATCATCGACTGAGGCAACGTCGCCTGAGTCACCGTCATCGACTGATTCGAGTACTGGAGTAATGCGATGTTGACGGCCGAACAGAACGACGAGCTGACTCAGGTCGCCCCGGGCACCCCCATGGGCGAGCTGCTGCGGCGCTACTGGTACCCGGTCGCGTTCACCCGCGAGCTCGAGGAGTTCCCGGTCCGGCCGGCCCGGCTGCTCGGCGAGGACTTCGCGGTGTTCAAGACGCCTCGCGGTAAGTACGGCATCCTGCCGGAGGGCTGCCCGCACCGGCGGGCCTCGCTGGCCTACGGCGTGGTCGAGGCCGACGGGCTGCGCTGCCCGTATCACGGCTGGCTGTTCGGCACCGACGGCACCTGCCTGGACCAGCCCGCGGAGCGGGAGGAGACCAACTTCCGCTCCCGGGTCCGGGCGGCCGCCGGTGCCGCGCAGGAGCTCGGCGGCCTGGTGTGGGCCTATATCGGGCCGTCTCCTGCCCCCGAGCTGCCCCGGTTCGACGTGTTCGTGATGGACGGGGTCCGGGACATCGGCTGGACCGATCTGCCGTGCAACTTCGTGCAGATCATGGAGAACGCGGTCGACCCGCACCACACCGAGTGGCTGCACGGCCGGTTCTTCGAGTTCATGGCACGCCACCAGGGCTTCGACGCGCCCCCCTCGTTCGGCAAGAAGCACGTCAAGGTGGGCTTCGACGCGTTCGAGTGGGGCATCATCAAGCGCCGGGTGGTCGAGGGCGCGTCGGAGGAGGACGACGACTGGAAGATCGGCCACCCGCTGGTGTTCCCGTACAACATGCGGGTCGGCGGGGCGAACATCGAGCAGATGCAGATCCGGGTGCCGATCGACCGGACCACCACCCGGTTCATGCTCTACACGGTGCACGCCCCGGTCGGCATCGAGTACCCCGATCAGCCGCAGGTGCCGGACTACCCGATCCCGGTGTATGACTCGAATGGCAGGCATCGAGTCGATTACGTCGAAGGGCAGGACATGATGGCCTGGGTGACGCAGGGGCCGATCACCGACCGGACCGTGGAGCACCTGGGACGTTCGGACATCGGCGTGACGATGCTCCGGCGGATGTTCAAGGAGAACATGTCATTGGTGGCCCGGGGTGAGGACCCGCTCGGGGTGTACCGGGATTTCCGCGACCGGATCGACCTGCCGTGCGAGAAGAACAAGTTCGACGCGGGCGTCACCTTTGCCATCGACTTCATCGACCGCGCCTCGTCCCGGTTCAGCCCGCAGGCCGACGCGCTGAAGAAACTGCACATCAAGGCGCACGAGAACCGGAAGGCCGAGGCCGGGTGACGGCTAGCCTTGGCACGCCCGCCGTTTCTGCTGGTACAGGGGTTTCTGCTGAGGCTGGAGTCCCTGCTGGTGCTGACGTCGGGCGGGGGTGGTTCCCGGTTGACGCCGAGCGGCATCGCCGGGACGCGCCGCGCTACTGCCCGGCGTGCGCGGCGGCGTTGTCGCTAGCTGATGGCGGGCAGGGGCTGACCACCGAGTACTGGACGGGCAGCGACCGCGTGTTCGTGTGCTTCTGCGGGGCGTGCGGCTGGTCCGGCGACATCGTGCTGGCCGATCGCGTCGTCGGCCACGAGGCGGACTGAGGCCCGGCGCGTAGCGGCGGCCGTGCTAGTGCAGCAGCAGGCTACGTTGACCGTTGGCCTCGCACCTCGCACCCCAGGCGCCTCGGGCCGCTCATGCGTCCCGCGCCGGCCCGTCCCGCGCCGGCCCCGTCCCGCGCCGGCTCGCTGCCACATCGTGCCGGCCCTGGCCGGCTCGCTGCCACATCGTGCCGGTCCCCGCCCCCGATCTCAGGCCGGCCGACCCGCGCGCACGGTCACGGCGGCCGGGCCAACATTGTCTGACGAAGCACCAGACGCGCGGCGGGCCAAGGCAATCCGGGAGCTTCTGTAGAGACTTCCTGCCGGGCGGCCTGGTCCCGTGTCACCGATGCCCGCACAGCCCGCGATGTGGGACGCGAGCATAGCCTCAACTTCGTGAGACCGTGAAGCCCGACGGCCGCTGATACCGCACGATGCGAGTCCCGGTTCTCCCCGCTAGAAGCGGGAGAACCGGAAGGGCCGCGGAGTTCAGTCGTGGGCGACGAACATGGTGACGCCGCCGGTGGCGAAGTTCGGCACGTCGGCGATCGCCGCCTGTGCTTCGGGTGAGGCCAAGGCGGCGTTCATGGCTTCCCGCGAGGCGAAGCTGAGCTCAGCGAGCAGGTAGTAAGGCGGCTGCGAGCCGTCCAGCGATTCGCAGTGGCGGTAGGTGTAGCTGGCCATGCTCGGGATCTTCTCGGCGAGCGGCGCGTGGGTGGACGTGTAGTGTGCGTCGAACGCGGCCGGGTCAGCCGGGTGCCCGTAGCAGACGGTCAGCACATGCATGGTGACTCCCTTTTGGTCGGTGCGCTAGGTTCCGAAGATGTATTTGGCGGCCATAGCGGCGGGGTTCCACTCGGTGGGGGTGGCGGCGGCCGCGGCGGTGACGGTGACCGGGCGGGCCTGGACGACGCAGACGGGCTCGCCTTCGCGGCGGTGGCGATCGAGGACCCATTCCACGTCGACGGGGTAGCCGTAGTGGCGCTCGACGGTCAGCACGGCGTCGACCACGGCGGCGATCTGCTCGTCGTCGAGCACCCGGCGGTCGACCAGGCGGGCGGGCATGGCGGCCTCGACCACGCGTCCCACGGCGTAGTCGAAGTTCGACACCACCTTCTTGGCCGCGACCTGGTAGCGCAGGATGCGCCCGTCGGCCTTGCCGACCTCGACGTGATCGGGCGTGACCAGGCCCTGCACCACCGCCTCGCCCCAGCCCCAGCTGGTCTCGATGACGATACGGTCGGTCTTCCCGGTGACCGGATGGGCGGAGAACGCCACCCCGGAGGCCCGGGCGTGGATCAGCTCGATGACGCCGACCGCCATCGGCATGTCCCGGTGGTGTGTGCCCGCCCGGAGCCGGTAGGCCACCGCGCGCCCGTTGAACAGGCTGGCCCAGCACTGCCGGACCGCGTCGAGCACCCGGTCCGGGCCGGACACCCCGAGGTAGGTGTCGAAGATCCCGGCGAAGCTGGCCGTGCCCGAGTCCTCGCCGATGGCCGAGCTGCGCACCGCGGTCGGGACGTTGATGTCGAAGCAGCGCGAGCTCAGCTCCTCGTAGGCGTCGCCGATCAGCGCGGCCAGGTCCGCGCCGATGTCCCGGCTGATCAGTTCGGCACGGACCGTCTGCGCGGCCGCCTCGACCTCGGCGGGCCCGGCGTCGGCGCCGAGGCCGCCGAGCACGGCGTCGATTACCTCGTCCAGGCCCGCCTGATCCCAGTGCCGCCGGAACGCATCGACGGTGACGGTGAACCCCTTCGGCAGGCTCACGCCTGCCTGCAGCAATTCGGCGAGCCGGCCCATCTTGGCGCCGCAGACGCCGACGGCCTCATCGGGGGCGACCTCATCGACCCAGGCAATAGCGTCCGGCATGGGCTCTAGCCGTGCCCGTTCGGGCCCTGCTTGAGCACCGTCACCCGGCCGGTGGTGCCGTCTACTTCCACCTCGTCCCCGTCGGCGATGACCATCGTGGCCAGGCCGGTCGCGGTCACCGTGGGCACGCCGTACTCGCGCCCGACGATGGCCGCGTGCGACAGGGTGCCGCCGCCGTCGCAGACGCAGGCGGCGATCTTGGCGAAGGCGGGGGTCCAGTTCGGTGAGGTGGACTCGCAGACCAGCACCTCGCCCGGGCTGAGCCGGTGCAACTCGTCGGCGTTGTGCAGGACGCGGGCGGTCCCCCGGCCGGTGCCCTTGGAGGCGGGCACGCCGGTCAGCGTCTTGACCTGGCCGCCGGAGCCGACGGCTTCCACCGCCCGGAGGAAGTGGCTGTTCAGCCCGAAGATCTCGATCAGGATCGGGTCGTTGACCGACTCGGGGATGGTGCCGACCACCTTGGGCAGGGTAGGCCGCCGTTCCAGCCAGTAGTCGAAGTACTGCTTGCGCTGCTCCACCAGGCTGCGCAGCGCGGCGTCGTAGGGCCTGCGCCCTGCCGACACGTCCATGATCTCTTCCCAGAACAGGTAGAGCGTGTCGTCGCAGTGGTCGGCCCCGACCCGGTCCGCGATGGCCTGGCAGGCCCACCGCATCGGCAGCGAGATGCGCAGGTCGATGTAGTAGTTGTGGTCGTCCTGCCACCACGGGAAGTTCGCCGCCCGGCAGGAGGCCAGGCCGCCGTCGAAGAGCTTCTGCTCGTCCAGGGTGAGGGTGGACCTGGCCGCGTCGACGGCCGCCTCGCGCTCCTCGACGGCCGCGGTCAAGGCCGCCGCGAAGTCGTGCTCGGTGTCCTTCTGCAGGAACGTCTTGATCGTCCCGAGGGCCGGGGTGGGGTCCTCGATCCAGCTCGGCAGCGCGATATCGCAGGAGCCTTCGGTGCGCCAGCCGTAGACCTGGAGGAAGTCGTCGAACGTGGTCAGCCAGGTGCTGGCGGCGCCCCCGTGAGCGGCCAGCGCGGCGCGTATCCCGTCGGCCTCGTGGGCGGCGAACACCGGCTCCAGGCCGGCCGCGCGGGCCGCGCTGGTCAGCCGCCACAGCTCCCGGTCAGTCTCCATGATCTTGGTGTCGTAGCCCTGCAGGAACTTGCCGATCTGGCCCGGGTCCAGGCCGAGTTCGGTGCACATGCTGTAGAAGCCGACGTAGTTCGCCAGCAGCGGGTACATCACCTGGAAGTGGATCTCGAAGGCGCGCTTGTGGTACTGGCGGGCCTGGATGAGGTTCTCCCGCAGGTCCTCGAGCGACAGCGCGGACAGGTCGACGCCGCGGAAGTAGTCCCAGCTCTCGTTGACCTCCTCCCGCATATCACCCCAGATCGTGTCGAAGTTCTGCAGGAACGGCGGCAGGGCGCGCTCCAGCCGCCTGGCCCGCTGGCCGATCTCCCGCACGTCGTTCACCGGCAGCGGCGAGCCGTAGGTGTGCGTGCCGCCCAGACGGCAGGTGATCCCCCGGCCCGGAGGCAGCGGCATCTGCTCGGCGGCAAGCTGCGAGGCCCAGTTGTAGCCGTCCTCGTTCCAGATCAGCCCCATCGGGGTGAGGCCGCGCGGCCAGTGGAAGTCGAGGAACCAGAAGTTCTCCTCGTCTTCCTTACGGAACGTCTGGACCGGGTCTATGTACCACGGCGCGTGGGTGTAGCCGGGCTTGAATCCCGGGTACCACTCGTCGCTGATGAACTCGTCGACGGGAATGACCGTGGCCATTGCGTCTCCTCGGGCTGGTTGGGCTCCAATGTCCAGAAGGTGTCACTGCCGTTTCGCGCTGGCAACGAGCGCGTTCCCCCAGGGCGGAACGCCCAGCCGCGTTCCGCGAGGCCGAACGGCCCGCTGGCCCGGCCCGACGGCGTTGCCTGGCGTCGCCGGTGTCCCACACGTTACGGGCTTGCCAGGGTGCCGACAATGCCTGGCCAAGAGAAACTCCGAGCGCGGCCGGCATCTCCTGCGGTAGCTCAGACGGGCGGCTGGGTCAGGCCGGCCCCGTCCGGTGCCGCCGGGAGGCCGGCGTTGAGCGGGTGGTGGCAGGCGGCCAAGTGGCCTGCGCCGCCGTGCTCAACCAGCGGCGGCTCCTGCCGGGTGCAGATCTCGGTGGCATACCGGCAGCGCGGGTGGAAACGGCAGCCCGGCGGCGGCACGATCGGGCTTGGCACGTCACCTTCGAGCACGATCTGCGTCCTGGCGTCTGAAAGGTCCGGGTCCGGGATCGGAACCGCCGATAGCAGTGCCTCGGTATAGGGGTGGACGGGCCGCTGGTAGAGCTCTTCGGCGGGCGACATCTCTACGATCTTGCCCAGGTACATGACCGCGATGCGGTCCGACACGTGCCGCACCACGCCCAGGTCGTGAGCGATGAAGATATAGGTCAGGTGCAGCTCGTCCTGGAGGTCGTCGAACAAGTTGATCACCTGGGCGCGGATCGAGACGTCGAGGGCGGAGACCGGCTCGTCGGCGATGATCAGCCTCGGGTGCAGGGCGAGGGCCCTCGCGACCCCGATCCGCTGCCGCTGGCCGCCGGAGAACTCATGCGGGTAGCGGTTGGTATGCTCCGGCGACAAGCCGACGAGCTCAAGCAATTCGCGCACCCGGCGCTTGATCTGGTCCCGGTTCCCGCGCTTGTGGATGCGCAGCGGGTCGGAGAGGATCTCGCCCACCCGCTTGCGCGGGTTGAGCGAGGCGTACGGATCCTGGAACACCATCTGCAGCTCACGCCGCACCGGCCGCAGCTCGCGCCGGGACAGCCGGGAGATGTCCTGGCCATCGAACACCACTGACCCGCTGGTGAGCGGATACAGCCGGGCGATACACCGGGCCAGGGTGGACTTGCCGCACCCTGATTCGCCGACCAGGCCGAGCGTCTCCCCGGCCCGCAACTCGATGCTGACGTCATCCACCGCGTGGACCCGCGCGACCTCACGCTGCAGCAGAACGCCGCTCCTGATCGGGAAATACTTCGTCACGTGCTCGGCTCGCAGCAGCAGTTCCCCGTCCGGGACCGCAGCCCCGTCCGGGACCGCAGCCCCGTCCGGGGCGGGAGCGCCCGAAGGCGACTCGGCCGCGGGCGGCACGGAGGGGGCGGTCATTCCGCTTTGCCCCTCAGCTCCGGGTGGATGGTGGTCTCCCGCAGTTCCTTTTTCTGCTTGGGCTCGAGATGGCAGGCGTCCAGGTGATTGCCATCGATCCGGTCGAGCAGCTCCGGCCGCTCGTCGCACAGGTCGAACCGGTGAGCGCAGCGGTCGCCGAAAGCACAGCCCCGGGACAGCCGGAGCAGCGACGGCGGCTGCCCGGGAATCGCGGCCAACCGCCTCGGCTTGGGCCGGTCCAGCCGCGCGATGGACCCGAGCAGGCCCCAGGTGTAGGGATGCTGGGCGTCATAGAAGAGCTCCCGCCGGCTGCCCTGCTCGACGATCCGCCCCGCGTACATCACCGCGATCCGGTCAGCCAGATCAGCCACCACCCCCATGTCGTGGGTAATCAGCACCACCGCGGTGCCGAAGTCATTCCTGAGCTTCCTGATCAGCTTGAGGATCTGCGCCTGGATGGTCACGTCGAGCGCGGTGGTCGGCTCGTCGGCGATCAGGATGTCCGGGTTGCAGGAGATCGCCATGGCGATCATCACGCGCTGCCGCATGCCGCCGGAAAACTCGTGCGGGTAGTTATCGACGCGGTCGGCTGGCTCCGGTATGCCGACGGCGGCCAGCAGCTCGATCGCCCGGGTCCGCGCGGCTTGCTTGGAGATGCGCTCATGGGCCCGGATCTGCTCGGCGAGCTGCCAGCCGATCCGGTACACGGGGTTCAGCGAGGTCATCGGGTCCTGGAAGATCATGGCGATCCCGGTGCCGCGGATCTCGCGGATCTGCCCCGGGTTCAGCGTCATCAGGTCCTGGCCCTTGTAGAGCACCTCACCCTCGAAACGCGCGTTCGGATCGTTGATCAGCCGCATCACCGACATCATGGTCACGCTCTTGCCCGAACCGGACTCGCCCACGATGCCGAGCGTCTCGCCCTCAGACAAGGACAGCGACACGCCGTCGACCGCCCGGACCAGCCCGTCCTCGGTGCGGAACGAGACCTTGAGGTCACGCACCTCGAGCAGCGGCTCCCCCGTCATGCCGGCCGTATCCTCGGGTCGAGCCAGGCGTAGGCGATGTCAACGATCGCGTTGGCCAGCACGATGAAGAACGCCCCGTACACCACGGTGGCCATGATCGTCGGCAGGTCGAGATTGCCCAGGGCCTGCCAGGTGAGGTAGCCGACCCCGTGGATGGCGAACACCACCTCGATGAGCAACGCCCCGCCGGCCACCAGGGCGCCGAAGTCCAGTCCGAACAGGCTCACGAACGTGATCATGGACGTGCGCAGCGTGTGCCGCAGCAGCACCCGCCGCTCGGTGAGCCCCTTGGCGCGGGCGGTCCGGATGAAGTCCTCGTTCTGCGTCTCGAGGATGTTAGCCCGCAGCACCCGCCCGTAGAAGCCGATGTACAGGATCGACAGCGTGATCCACGGGATGATCAGCCCCTTGAACCACAGCCACGGATCCTGGAAGAACGGGTTATACCCCAATGGCGGCACCCAGCTGAACAGGAACGTATCGTGCAGGGTGCCCTGCGTGATCAGGTTGGCGACCTCGCCGAGCCAGAACACCGGCGCGGAGATCCCGATCAGCGCCACCACCATCAGCAGCGGGTCGAAGACCGTGCCCCTGAACATGGCAGCGGCCAGCCCGACCGCGATCGCCATCACCACCCAGATCAGCGCGGCGCCGAAGACCAGCGACAGCGTTGCGGGGGCGGCCGCGGCGATCTCCGGGACCACCTTCACGCCCTGGTTCGAGTAGGAGACCAGGTCCCTGGTGACGAAGATGCTTTTCATCATCTCCGCGTACTGGACGGGAAGCGGCTTGTCGAGCCCGAACTGCGCCCGGATCTCCTGCAGGACCTGCGCGCTCGGGTTGCGGCCCGCGATGGCCCGGGCCGGATCGACCCCGGGGGTCTTGAAGAAGATCACGAACACGACCACCGTGATCACGAACATGACCAGCACGGTCCACAGCACGCGCCGGATGATGAAGGTCAGCACCGCGCCACTTAGCCCTCCACCCGCAGCTTGGCTCGCGGGTCGAGCGCGTCCCGGACCCCGTTGCCGAACACGTTCAGCGAGAGCACCGTGAGCAGGATCATGATCCCGGGGGCGATCGAGACCCATGGCCGGGTGTACAGCAGGTCTGTCCCGTCCTGGATGATCGTTCCCCAGCTGACGTTCGGCGGCTGGACGCCAACCGAGAGGAAGGAGAGCGCGGACTCGGTCAGGATGGTGGTGGCGATCATCAGCGGGAGCAGCACGATCACCGTGGACACCACGTTGGGCAGGATTTCCGAGAAGATCAGCCTCAGGTTTCCCGCGCCCTGGCCGATCGCCGCCTCGACGAACTCCTTCTTGACCACCGAGAGCACCTGGCCGCGTATCGGGCGGTAGACGTACGGCACGTAGATGACCGCGATGATGGCCGTGGGTGTCCACAGGCTGGACGCGCTGACGTGCACCGGCCCGAACTGGAACCCGTTGGAGTGGGTGAGCAGCTCGGTCGAGAGCGAGATGGCCAGCAGGTAGACCGGGAAGGCCCAGATGATGTCCATCAGGCGAGACAGCAGGGCGTCGACCGTGCCGCCGAAGAAGCCGGCGATCAGGGCGATCACGGTGGCCCCGAGGCAGCACAGGATGGCCGAGCCGATCCCGACCAGCAGTGAGCTCCGCCCGCCGTACAGCAGCAGGGCAGCGACATCGCGGCCCACGCTGTCCGCGCCGAGGAAGTAGTGGCCCAGGTCCCAGGTCGGCCCGATCGGGGTCTCACCCAGGTGCAGGGTCCCGCCGCCCTGCTGCATCACCGGGACCACCGTGCCGTTCACCACCGTGTGGCCGTTCAGGTTGGGCGGGAACGGGTTCACGTGCGCCACGTAGTTCGCGTACAGCGGCGCGGCCAGGCACATCACCACGATCAGCAGGAACACGCCGAGCGCGGCCAGCGCGATGCGGTTACGCCACAGCCGCCTGGCCGCCAGCGCCCACGGGTTGCGGCCGACCACGCCTGACTGCAACCCGCCGCCGACCTCAGCCTGCTCAAGCAGCGTGGCCATGAGCCTCCTTCAGAGGTTCGGCTTACCTGGGCCTCCTATCTGAAGGCCTACGAGAGCCAGAGCCTGTCGATGAGGATGTACCACTGCGGGTTCCACAAGTAACCGTGAACGTTGCTGGACAGGAAGTCGATCTGCTTCGGGTTGTACATGTCGACCCAGGGCGCCGCGTCGGTCTCAGCCTGGTCCACCTGGGTCCACAGCGTGCCGGCCGCGGACGGGTCGGTGGCCTGCATCGATTCGGCCTGGGTGATCTTCGACTGGATGGACTGGTCGCAGAAGGCGGCGATGTTCGGGCTGGCGTCGCTGTTCGGGTGGATGGTCCCGCAGCCGAGCAGCACGTTCAGGAAGTCCGACGGGGCCGGGTAGTCCTGGTACCACGCCGACCAGCCGACGTTCCACTTGCCCGAGTTGGCGGAGTTCTGCACGAACGGGTACTGGACGCTCGTCGACAGCAGTTGCGGGGACGCCTGGTAGCCGATCGCGTCCAGGTCCGAGATCATCTGCTCGACCAGCGCCTTGCCGACCTGGTCGTTGGTGCCGTTGACGACCACCTTCATCCCGGCGGTGCCGGACTGCTGGACCAGCTGCTTGGCCTTGGTCAGGTCGGGCCCGCTCCACGTGTTGTGACTAGGTCCCGCCGTGTACGGGCAGTAGGGCGTGTAGGAGGGGTAGTTGGGCGGCAGGATCTGGCATGTCGGCACGGCCAGCGAGGAACCGCCCGCGATCTTGACGTAGGCCGCCCGGTTGGCCGCGTAGTTGATGGCCTGCCGGGCCTTCAGGTTGTTGAACGGCGCGCGCCTGGTGTTCAGCGCGAAGTACCAGTCGGCGGTCAGCGTGTTCACGTGCACCTGGCTGGCGTACTTGGGGCTGTTCAGCTGGCTGAGCTGGTCGGATGGGATCTGGTCGCCGTCGTAGACCTCGTTGGCCTGGCCGTTCTGCACCGCCCGGACCTCGTCGGAGACCTGGAGCCCGTACTTCTCGATGATCTCGTTCGGGTAGCCCTCCGGCTGCGCTTCGGCGTTCCACACGTGGAAGTAGGGGTTGCGGACCAGCACGGCCTGGGTGTTGGGGTTATACGACTGCCACGTGTACGGCCCGGTGCCCGGCGGCACGTTGTTGCCGGTCAGCTTCAGCGACGTGGTAGCCGGAACCGCGAAGGCGAACGGCAGCGAGAGCTGGTCCATCAGCTCGGGGTCGGGCGCGGTCAGGTTGAGCGTCAGGGTGTAGGCCGTGTCGTCGGCGACCACGCCCTGGGACAGGTCGCAGGCCTTGGTGCTGCACTTGCTCGCGCCGACGAGGCCCGAGTAGAACGTGGTCGGCCCGGGCACGGTGAACTGGCGCTCGAACGTCCGGACGAAGTCGCTGGGCTTGAGCGTCTGGCCGTTGGAGAACTTGATCCCCTTACGGATGTGGAAGAGATAGGTCTTGCCGCCGTTGGTCGGCTCGGGGACGGAGGTCGCGAGGTCGGGCACGATCTTCGCGCCCGGGACGCCGCCCACCTTGGCGAACCCCACCAGGCCGTCGTGGGTGTCGATCAGCAGCTGCCACTGCTCCAGCGTGTAGTTCTGCGCCGGGTCGGCGACGCCGAAGGCGGAGTTGGCCAGGATCGTGAAGGTACCGCCCGTGTGCCCGGCTTGCGCGGTGCTGGAGGCGGAACTGGAGCTGGAACTGGAGCTGGATGGCTGGCTGGAGCTGCACCCGGCCATGACCAGGGTCAGCGCGGCCAGGGCGGCCACGCTGGCGGACCGCCCGGACAGACTACGGGCTCGAGGGCGGCGCCGGGAGCGTGGCTGGAGACTGACAGCGGGCACGGCGATGGCGGGCAGATCTTTCATGGTGGCCTCCTTGCCGTAGGATCGCACTCATCTCAGAGGCAAACGATTGCGCTTAGGTGACAGAGGGGTAACGCTTTAACACGACACCGCGATCGCGCCTAAAACGCCGCTCAGCGCGCGCCGGTCGCGGCCAGGTCACGCTCGGCGGCGAGCTGCACGGCGATATCGATGATCATGTCCTCCTGGCCGCCGACGTAGCCGAGTTCGCCGGCCCGCTGCAGGATCTCGTGCGCGGGGACGCCGTAGCGTCCGGCGGCCCGCTCGGCGTGCAGCAGGAAGCTGCTGTACACCCCGGCCCAGCCCTGCACGATCGCGGACCGGTCCATCTTCGGCCAGCGGGGCAGGAACGGCCGGACGACCTCCTCGGCCGCGGCCAGCACGCCGCCCACGTCCACGCCGGTGTGCACGCCGAGGTGGTCGAAGGTGGCGGCCAGCACCTCGGTGGGCGAGTTGCCCGCGCCGGCGCCGAGCGCGCACAGCGCGCCGTCGACCTGGCGGGCGCCGTGCTGGTAGGCCAGCACCGAGTTGGCCACTCCGAGGGAGAGGTTCTGGTGGCCGTGGAAGCCGATCTCCGCCTGGTGGCCGATCTCCGCGTACATGGCCCGGACCCGCTCCTGCGCGTCGCCGAGTACCAGGGCGCCCGCCGAGTCCACGCAGTAGACGCACTCCGCGCCGGCGTCCACCATGATCCGGGCCTGCCTGGCCAGCTCGGCCGGGGAGGTCTTGTGCGCCATCATCAGGAAGCCGACGGTCTCCATGCCCAGGTCACGCGCCAGCCCGAAGTGCTGGATCGACACGTCGGCCTCGGTGCAGTGAGTGGCGATCCTGGCCACCGAGGCGCCGGCCTGACGGGACTTGCGCAGGTCATCCTTGGTGCCGATGCCCGGGACCAGCAGCACGGCGATCTTGGCCTGGGTGGCTTCCTCAACGCCGGCCGCGATCAGCGCGATCTCGTCTACCCGGGAGAAGCCGTAGTTGAACGAGGACCCGCCCAGGCCGTCGCCGTGGGTGACCTCGATGACCTCGACGCCCGCCGCGTCCAGGGCGTGCACGGTGGCGCGGACCTGCTCCTCGGTGAACTGGTGCGCCATCGCATGGCTGCCGTCGCGCAGCGTCGTGTCGGTGATGCGCAACTCGCGTGGGGCGGAAGAGGTGGAGGGCGCGGAAGGGCTGGAGGGGGCCGGGGCGCTCATGCTGTCACCTGCGCTGCCCTACGCTGGCCGATGACCTCGCCGACCTGGGCGGCCGCCGAGGTCATGATGTCCAGGTTGCCCGCGTACCCGGGCAGGTAGTCGCCCGCGCCCAGGACTTCCAGGAAGATCGCTACCCGGGCGTGGCCCTGCCAGGACTCGCGCGCCTCGTCGAACTGCGGCTCGGCGCGCAGCGTGTATCCGGGCACGTACTGCTGCACCTCGGCGACCCGCTGGTGGATGGCCGCGGCGATCGCGTCGGTGTCGGCGTCGGCCGCGATGGCGCAGAACACCGTGTCCCGCATGATCATCGGCGGTTCGACCGGGTTGAGCACGATGATCGCCTTACCCCGGGCCGCGCCGCCGACGGTCTCGATGGCGCGTGACGTCGTGTGGGTGAACTCGTCGATGTTCGCCCGGGTGCCGGGCCCCGCGGACCGCGACGCCACCGAGGCGACGATCTCCGCGTAAGGGACGGGGACGACCGAGGAGACGGCGTGCACGATCGGCACCGTGGCCTGGGCCCCGCAGCTGATCATGTTGATGTTCGGGGCGTCGAGATGGGCGTGCAGGTTGACCGGTGGGCACACCGGCGGCCCGAGGGCGGCCGGGGTCAGGTCGATGGTCTGCATTCCGGCCTCGAGGTAGCGCGGAGCGTTGGCCGCGTGCGCCTTCGCCGAGGTGGCCTCGAACACCAGCTGCGGCAGCGGATCCTGGCTCAGCAGCCAGTCCAGGCCCTCGGCCGAGGCGGCCAGGCCGAGGTTGCGGGCCCGGGCCAGGCCGTCGGACTCGATCACGCCGACCATGTAGCCGACCTCGACATGCTCGCTGCGCTGAAGCTTGGCCAGCAGGTCGGTGCCGATATTGCCGGGGCCGACGATGGCGGCCAGGGTCTTGGTGCCCGTGTCGGAGTTACGAGCCACTTCAGATACCTCCCCAGAGGCGCTTGGTCGCGATCGCGGCGCCCTCGGCGAGCGCGGCGAACTTGGCCCACACCACGGTCGGATGCACCTCGGGCGCGAAGCTGGCCCGGGACGAGAACCCGCAGTCGGCGCTGGCGATGACGTTCTCCCGCCCGACCAGCCCCGCGTACTGGCAGATGCCGTCGGCGATGAGCTCCGGATGCTCGACGTAGTTGGTCGCGTGCCCGAGCAGCCCGGGCAGCAGCACCTTCCCTTCGGGCAGCGCCGCGTCGGCCCAGATCCGCCACTCGTGCTGGTGCCGCGGGTTGGCCACCTCGAAGGAGTAGGCGCCCGCGTTGATCCGCAGCATCACCGGCACCACGTCGGCCAGCGGGATGTCGTTCAGCCGGGGACCGTGGTTGAGTCCGTAACAGGTGTGCAGCCTGATCCGGTCTTCACCGATGCCGCGCAGCGCGTGGTTGAGCACCTCGACGTGCTCCTGCGCACGGCGGCGGCGCTCAGCCCGATCACTGCGGCCGTCGTCGGTCAGGATCTCGATCAGCCACGGGTCATCCACCTGCAGCAGGAAGCCCGACTCGACGATGGCCAGGTATTCCTCCCGCATGGCCGCGGCCACCGCGGCCAGGTAGTCCTGCTCGCAGGAGTAGTAGTCGTTACGGCCGAAGCCACTCGGGCTGGTGGACGGCAGGAACGCCTCGACCGGGCCGTCGACCGCGGCCAGCGCGGCGCGGAGGTTCGCGATGTCGGTCTGCACCGCGTCCCGGCCGATGTAAGCGACCGGGCCGGTGCAGACCATCACCCGCATCGGCGCCACGGCCGAGGAGTACTTCGCCATGTAGGCCTGGTAATACTCGGGGAAGTCATCGATCTCCCGCTGCCAGGACGGCGGCAGCAGGGTCTCGCCCTCGCCCTGGTCGAACCCGGCCAGCCGCTCCTTGACGTAGGTGAGGAAGGAGACCTTGCCCTGCTCGCCGTCGGTGACCACGTCCAGGCCGGCCTCGGCTTGCCTGCGCACCACGTCGCGGACCGCCGCGCTGATCATCTCGGTGAAGCGAGCCGGGTCGTACGGGCGGCCGCGCTCCTTCTCCCGCATCACCTCGAGCAGGTCATGAGGGCGGGCCAGGCTGCCGACGTGAGTGGTCAGGATGCGCTGCGTGCTGCGTTGCATGAGTCCTCCGGCGTTCGGTTACTCCCAAACCGGCATCTCGTCGGGCGGGGGCACGTTCACCTCGGTGACCCGGTTGCGGTAGGCCACCAGCGCGGTCCCGCCGCCGCGGCGGATCCGCACCACGACTTCCTCGGTGTTGTACGGCTCACCGGGATCGTAGCCGTGCGCCCAGGTGGCGAAGGCCCGGATCGGCCCGGAGTGGGTGGCCGCGATGATCCGGGTGTCCGGCGACTCGGCCATCAGCCGGTGGAAGCCGCGCCAGAACCGGCGTACGCACGACTGCGGCGGCTCGAAGTACATCAGCGGGATGGTCAGCCACATGTAGATCGGATCTGCCCCGCCGAGCTGGGTGCGGTAGAACCGGTCGATCTCCACCAGCCAGCGCGGCCGGTCGCCGGCCGCCATCCGCTCCAGCTTCTCCATCAGCGCCTGGTACTGGCGGAACGCCGAGGTGACGTCGCGCGGCCCGTCCGGCGTCCAGACCTGGAAGTTGCGCAGCTCGCCGATGGGCTCGGGCTTGCCGATGTCGGCTTCCCTCCCCCACTGCCGCAGCCCGTCGGTCATGCCGCGGTAGATCTGGTCGGCGGTCTGCCGGGCCCGGCTGGTATCGGCGCAGACGATCCGTACCTGCTGGCCGGGGCGGACGCTCTTGGACAGGCTGTGCCCGCGCTGGTGCGACTGCCAGCCGCCCATCGGGGTCAGGCCGGCGTCGGTGGAGTAGCCCTGGGTGATCCCGTGCCTGATGATCCGGATCTCGGTGGCGAAGTCCTCCCGGGGCTTGCGCTCGGGCGGCGCGACGATCTCCTTGTCCCGGGAGGTGCCGGCGAACTCGCTGGTGAAGCGCTCACCGTCCACCTCCAGCAGGGCGGAGGAGGTAGCCGCTCCGCGTTCGCGGAACCGGCGAAGATAGAGGGGAACGTCTGCCTCGGCGGGGCTCTCGGGCTGAGCCGCCTGCTTGAGCTCACGCCGTTCGGCATATCGGGCGAGGTAGAAAGGAGCATCGGTACGGTCGGTACGGCGGAACGCCGGGCCACCCGGAACCGGCGTCCCGCCGTTGGCGGCGGTCACGAATGCACCGTGAAGAAGCGCTCGTTGACCTCGCGGGCGTAGTAGAACATGGCCCGGCCCATCTCCTCCTCGGTCCAGGTGATCGGCTCGAAGTCCGGGTCGACCCAGTAACCGCCGGTGAAGACCTCGTTCCGGTTGCCGACCGGGTCGAAGAAGTAGACGGTGTAGCCGCGGGTAACGCCGTGCCTGGTCGGCGCGACGTCGATGGTCACGCCGTTGTAGGCCAGCAGGTCGGCGGCCTCGCGGACCCCGTTCCAGTCGTCCAGCCAGAAGGCGAAGTGGTGCAGCGCGCCGTTCGGGCCGGTGACCATGGCGATGTCGTGCGGGGAGTGCGAGCGCTCCAGCCAGGTGGCGAGCTGGTGGCCGTCGTTGGCGATGATCTGCTCGGTGAGCCGGAACTCCAGCACGTCACGGAAGAACGCGGTGGCGGCCTCGACGTCCTCGGCCATGATGAAGATGTGGTCCAGCCGGGGCGGCGCGATGCCGACCAGGTTGGCCGGGCGGGGCGGCGGGTTGGTCAGCGGGAGCATGTTGCCGACCTTCTCCATGCCGTAGACCAGCTCGACCAGGTGGCCGGACGGGGCTTCGAACCTGATGGCCTCGCCCCAGCCCGGACCCAGCTCCCGGGGGGCGAAGCGCTTGACCGCGATCCCGGCCTTCTCCACCCGGTCGGCGTAGTAGTCCAGGTCGCCCGCCTCGGCCACCTTGAACGACATGTGATCGAGCCCGTAGGTGGGCGCCTGGCGCAGCACGACCGAATGGTGCTCGTGCTCGTCCCAGCACTTCAGGAAGACCCGGCCCTCTTCGTGGGCGACCTCGATGAGGCCGACCACCTCGGTGTAGTAGGCCGTGCACAGCTCCAGGTCCGGAACCCGGATCTCGACGTGCTGCAGGCGCAGGATGCGGTCGCTCATGGTGGCTCCTAGGTGTGGAAGCGGAGGAACCGCTGGCTGATGACGTTCTCGTAGTAGAAGAGCCCGCGGCCGAACTGGTCCTCGGTCCAGGTGATCGACGGGAAGTCCGGGTCCGGCCGGTACCCGCCGGTGAACACCTCGTTCCTGATGCCGAGCGGGTCGAAGAAGTAGATGGTATTGCCGCGGGTCACCCCGTGCCTGGTCGGGCCCTGGTCGATCTGCACGCCGTTGAAGGCCAGGATGTCGGCGGCCTTGCGGACCTGGTCCCAGTCGTCCAGCCAGAAGGCGAAGTGGTGCAGCGCGCCATTCGGGCCGTTGACGATGGCGATGTCGTGCGGGGAGTGCGACCGCTCCAGCCAGACGCCGAGCTGGTGGCCGTTGGCGTCGAGAACCTGTTCGGTCATCCGGAAGCCGAGGACCTGCTGGAAGAACGCCCCGGCCTCGCCGACCTCCTCCGCGTTGATCAGCATGTGGTCAAGACGCGGCGGCGCGATCCCCGGCAGGCCGGGCGGCGGCACCGGCGCCGGGTTCAGCTTGCCCAGCAGACCGCCGGTCTTATCCAGCTGGTAGACCAGCTCCATGGTCTGCCCGGACGGGATGCCGAACCGGATCGACTCGCCCTGGCCGACCGCCTCGCCGCGGCTGACCCGCTGCACCTGGCAGCCGTAGCCCTCGACGGCTTTTTCCAGTCCGGCGAGGTCGTCCTCGTGCTCGACCCGGAAGCTGAACAGGTCCAGGCCGGTGCGCGGGTGGTAGCGAAGCCGGATCGAGTGGTGGTCCTCCTCGTCCCAGCACTTGAGATAGACGGTGTCCTCGCCGCGCCCGGCCAGCTGCAGCCCCAGCACCTCGGTGTAGTAGGCGGTGGACAGCTCGAGGTCGGGGGTGCGAACGTCGACGTGGGCCAGGCGCAGGATTCCCACGGTGCCTCCAAGGGCCGGGAATGCTTGACGGCTCGAACATACCTCGCCTAATGTTCCAGATAAAGCCCTAGCGTTCCATATAGAGGAACGCCTCGTCCGTTGCTGAGCCCGCGAAGATCTGAAAAGGCCCGCGAAGATTAGAAAAGGCACCGATGTCGACGCCAGAGCAGATGCGCGCGGCCGTCGCGCAGTACGTCGAGGAGATCCACCGCGCGTACGTGGCGCAGGCGCTGACGTTCCCGGCCGCCGTCCGCGGCCGGATGCCGCTGCTCACGCCCGGGCCGCTGACCGTCGCGGCGGTGGGCGCACGCAACCTGCACGTGCTGGCGACGCGGGACTCGCTCGGGCCGCTGCGTTCTCCTGAGGTCGAGCTTTCCGGGTCGGTGCAGGGACTGTCCTGGACGCTGCGGTTCTTCGACTCGGTCGTGCTGCCGGAACTCGCCTTGATCGACGAGTCGGGCGGCCCCGCCTTCGCGGAGGTTCGGCACGCGCTGGGCGTGGGGACGGTGGTGTATCACTTCGTGGCGTCCCCGGGCGCGGGCCTGTCCGGGCATCAGGCGGCGCACGTCGGCACCGGGCTGGCGGGCGGGCATTCGGCGGCGGCGCGGGACTTCGAGACGATCCGCAGCCGGGTCCGGGGCCGGGAGGACCTGGTGGACGAGATGGCCGGCGCCGCGGCGGCCGGGCTGGTCCGGGCGCACGCCCTGCTGGCCGCCGCGATCGCGCCGCGCAATGAGGCGCTCGGCGCGCTGGCTTCGCAGCCTCGGCCGGATCCGGACGAGGTGCGGCGCGAGCTGCTGGCCGCGGTCGGCGGGCGGACGCAGTGGCAGCCGCCGGCGGAACCGCCGGCGGCCTCGTCGGCGCAGCCGCCGGCGGAGAAAAGCTCATGACTCCGGGCCCCCCGCAGGGCGGGCTTTCCACGGTGCGCAACGCGGCCCGGCTGCTCAAGGTGTTCCGGTCCCGGGAGGCTGACCTCGGCGTCTCCGAACTAGCCCGGCGGCTGGGCCTGGGCAAGAGCACGGTGCACCGGATGCTCACCACGCTTGCCGCCGAGGGGCTGATCGAGCAGAATCCGCGCACCGGCGGCTACCGGCTCGGCATCGTGATGTTCGAGCTGGGCGAGGCGGTCCGGGTGCACATGGACCTGCATGCCGCGGCCTCCCCGGTGCTCGGCGAGCTGCGCGTCCAGACCGGCGAGTCATCCCAGGTCGGGGTGCTCGACGGGCACGAGGTCGTGTACGTGGACCGGCTGGAGAGCACGCACTCGCTGCGGCTATTCACCGAGACCGGGCGGCGGGTGCCGGTGCACTGCACGAGTTCGGGCAAGGTGCTGCTGGCCTACCTGCCGGAGGCCCGGCGGCACGCGGTGCTGCGCGCGGCCCCGCTGACCGAGCTGACCCCGTACACGATCACCGACCGCGAGCAGCTGGCGGCGGAGCTGACCCGGGTGCGCCGGCGCGGCTGGGCCGAGGCCATCAACGAACGCGAGATCGGCGTGGCGTCCATCGCGGCCCCGGTGCGCGACGTCACCGGCGAGGTGGTCGCCGCGATCAGCATCGGCGTCCCGCTGGCCCGGTGCAGCGTGATGGCGCTGCGCAGGCTGGCGCCCGTCATCATGGAGGCGGCCGAGGCGGCGTCGCGCCGGCTGGGCTGGTCCCCGGAAATGTCTGTGCCATCGTCTTGGCAACTGCAGCAGCGGAAGGAAGGCTGAGACTGAGATGCCGCTGACCGACGTGCCCGGCAAGGCCAGGGCGCTGTACCAGGCCCGCCGCAGGCGGCAGCCGATCGAGCCGTTCACCGACGCCGACCCCGACCTCGGCATGGCCGACGGCTATGCGGTGCAGCAGGAACTCACCAGCCTGCTGCTGGCCGACGGCGACCGCATCGTCGGCTACAAGGTCGGGCTCACGTCCAAGCCGATGCAGAAGATGATCGGGGTTGACCAGCCCGACTACGGGCCGGTGCTGGGCTCGACGGTCTACGCCGACGGCGACGCCGTGCCTGTCGGTGCCTTTATCCAGCCGAAGATCGAGGCCGAGATCGCGTTCGTGCTGGGATCCCCCCTGGCCGGGCCGGGCGTGAGCGTGCTGGAGGCCCGGGCCGCGATCGCCGGGATGACCGCCGCGGTGGAGATCGTCGACTCGCGCTTCGCCGACTGGCGGATCAAGCTCGCGGATACGGTGGCCGACCTGGCCTCCAACGGGGCGGTGGCCGTCTCCAGCCGGCTGGTCCCGCTGGACGGCGTGGACCCGCGGCTGATCGGGATGGTGCTCACCCGGCAGGGCGAACTGGTCGACAGCGGCGCCGGCGCGGCCGCGCTCGGCGACCCGGTCAAGGTGGTCGCCTGGCTGGCGAACACCCTGGGCGAGATGGGGGCCAAGCTGGAAGCCGGGCACCTGGTCATGACCGGGGCGTTGCACGCCGCCGTGCCGATGCGGGCCGGCGACGTGTTCCGCGCCGACTTCGACCGTCTCGGTCCCGTCACCGTCCGCGTCGTCGAGTAAGGACTTGGCTATGACCTCTCATGATTTCGAGACCACCGAGGTCGCGGCCCGGCTGACGAAAGCGCGGGCCGACCGGACGGCGATCGGCTCGCTGTCCGCCGAGCTCGGCGGCTTCTCACTCGGCGCGGCCTACGAGGTGCAGCGGCTGCTGCGGCTCGAGGCCGGCCCGCTGGCCGGCTGGAAGCTCGGCGTGACCTCCCGCGCGAAGCAGGCCCAGGTCGGGGTGCACGAGCCGGTCCGGGGCCACCTGGCCGCCGGGGACGCGCTCGACCTCGGCGAGCCCCTCGTCGTGGCGCAGCACATCCAGCCCCGGTGCGAGCCGGAGATCGTCTTCATCATGGGCGCGGACCTGTCCGGGCCTTCGGTCACCTCGTCGGCGGTGCTCGCCGCCACCGCCTCGGTGGCGGTCGGCATCGAGGTGCTCGACTCCAGGTACCTGGACTACAAGTTCACCATGCCGGACGTGGTGGCCGACAACACCTCGGCGAGCCGCTACCTGGTCGGGTCGCCCGTCCCGGCGGCCGGACTTGACCTGCGGCTGATCGGCGTGGTGCTGGAGCACAACGGCGAGGTGGTGGCGACCGCGGCGGGTGCCGCGGCGCTCGGCCACCCGGCGGCCGCGGTCGCCTGGCTGGTCCGCTCGCTGGCCGCGGAGAACGAAGGGCTGCGGGCCGGCGACATCGTGCTGTCCGGCGGCCTGACGGCGGCTGTGCCGGTGAAGGCCGGCGACGTGGTCACCGCGACCGCCGACCGGCTCGGCAGCGTCGAGCTCGGGTGCAGGTGAGCGACGATATTCCGCCGAACGGGCCAGGCGGGGCCCTGGTGCCGCTCGATCGCCCGGAGGGGCGGACGCAGTGGACGTTCGAGCACGCCGGGCGGTCGTACGCCGTGTTCGCGGACGGGGACGCCTTGCACGTTACTGATGGTGCCTGCCCGCACAACGGCGGCCCGCTGGCCGAAGGCCTGGTCCGGGACGGCGTTGTCACCTGCCCGTGGCACTGGTACAGCTACGAGCTGGCCACCGGCCGGTGCCGGACGGCGGCCGGTTATGAGCTGAGGCGGTACCCGGTCGTGCTGGTCGGCGGCCGGCCGCACGCGGAGATCCCGGCCCCGGAGCCGCCGCGGAGCTGGTCGCAGATCCTGCGCGCGCACGCCCGCCAGCGCGGATCATCAGCGTGACCTGGACCCGCTGAATCGCTTGTACGTCGCTCAGTCCCTGGCCGCGCTGCAGCGGCAGGTGTCCCGCTAGGGCACCACGGGTACCGGGTCAGGCGGCGGCCAGCACACCGACGCGGCGGGCGGCGGTCAGGCGGCCCGGGGAGGTGCCGACGTAGGAGCCTGAGGTGGGGGCGACGTCTGAGTAGTCGCGGCCGGTGGCGACGGTGACGTAGCCGCCGTCGGTGCGGCGGCCGTGGCACGGGTCGAAGGCGACAGCCTCGGCGTGCCCGGCGCGCGGCGCGATCACCTCCACCCAGGCGTGGGTGCCGCCCTGGCCGAGTAGGTGTCCCGACACGTACCTGGCCGGCAACCCAAGGACGTGACACAGGGCCAGCATCACGTGCGCGAAGTCCTGGCAGACGCCGCGGCCGACGGCCAGCGCCTCGGCCGCCGTCGTGGTCACCGATGTGACGCCGTACTCGTAGCTGACCGCGTCGAAGACGGCGGCGCAGATCCGCTCGGCCGTGTCCTCAGGGTCCTCCCGGCCGGGCCGCGCGGTCTGGTGGGCCCGCGGGACGATGTCCGCCGCCATGGTGCGCAGCCGCTCGTCGGCCGCGGTGAGACGGGTAGGCCGCAGCAGGCGCGGGTGGTCCAGGGCCGCCGCCGGGAGCACCGCGGGGCCGTCGTCACGGATCCGCTCGAGCACCGCGGCCAGCCGGAACTCGATCGCCTCCGGCACGCGCTCGGCTTGCAGCCAGGCCACGACGTTGCCGCCCGCGTCCCGGCGCACCCGCCGCCGCACCCTGGCGCCGGTCACCTCGAGCCGGTACGCGCGCAGGTACTGGTTGCCGTGGCGGGCCGGCGGCACGATGACCAGCCGCTGCCGCAGCGACTCCACCGGCGCGTCGTATTCGTACCGGAAGCTCTGCTCCAGGACGTAGCTGACGCGCCGGGCGGCGGCCAGGTCCAGTCCGCGGTGATCGAGCACCGGGGCGCACAGCACCGAGGGATTCAGCATCATCGGGCTCCCTCCCCCGTCTGGTCCTCCTCCGCCTGGACCAGCATCGACTCGAGCAGCGGGCCGCCGAACGTGGTGGCCATGGCGACATCGGAGGCGTCCCGGCCCCGGCCGATCACGATCCGGCCCTTGCGCCGGGTGTTGTTGCGGGGATCAAAAGTCCACCACCGGTCCCCCAGCCACACCTCCATCCAGGCCGCGAAGTCCATCGGCGCCGGATCCGGCGGGACGTCGAGGTCGGGCAGGTAGCCGAACACGTAGCGGGCCGGGATGTTCAGCGCCCGGCAGAACGAGATCGCGAGGTGGGTGAAGTCACGGCAGACCCCGCGCCGCCCCAGGTTGACATCGGCGGCGCTGGACAGGGCCGTCGTGCTGCCGTACTCGAAGGTGAGGTGACCGTGCACGTGATCGCAGATGGCCTGCACCCGGCGGTACCCGGGCTTCAGCCCGCCGAACCGGGACCAGGCCTCATCGCCGAGCACGTCGGGCAGGCAGTAGCGGCTCGGCAGGGTGTAGATCAAGGTCTCGTCGGGGAGGGCGTCGGGCGCGCACTCCGGCGCATCCTCGTCCACCTCCTCGGTCAGGTCGGGCACCACGGCCACGGCCTGGTACCGGAAGCTGGACCGGCCCGCGGGCAGCACCGCGCGCAGGCACGGGTTGCCGTACAGGTCGGTGTAGCCGCGGATGGCCATGGCCGGGTCGGATGCCCACTGCCCGCCCCGAACGGAAATATGCGCCGATTCGGCCGGCTGCACCTGGAAGATCACCGGCGTGCTGACGGCCGCGACATAGGTGAAGTCGCATCCGACCAGGATCCGGCGCGTTTGCATGATTCATGATCTATGCCGGATGTTTCCGGCGGGTTACGCCACGCCGGAACGCGTCCGCCGGCCGGACCTGGCCGCGATCTCCAGGGCCTTATCCAGGTAGACGCGGTAGCCGAGGTCGGCCCGGTAGCCGTGGATCTCGGGCGTGTCCAGGCTGCGCATGAAGGCCAGGATCTCGGGGCTGAACACCTGGCCGGGGACGAGCACCGGGTAGCCGGGCGGATAGGGGGTGACGTAGGTGGTGGACACCACCTGCTCGCCGTTCTCCACCCGCTGTTCGACCTCTTCCGGCGTGAGGTACTCGCAGTAGCTGTCGTTGTAGGACAGGTAGAAGGCGCGGCGCACGTCGCCCTCCGGCGTGGGCTCGCCGCTGGCATCGGTGAAGCTGGGGTGGAAGCCGCTGAAGTCGGGCAGCGGCGCCGACGGGGCGGTCAGCCGCTGCACCGCGCGCTCGTGGGCGGCCCGCTCGCCCGGGCTCATGTCGGCCAGCTGGGACTCCAGGTCGCGGGCGATGGTGACCAGCACCTCGATCAGGTAGGCCACCGAGCTGCGGGTGGTGCCGATCGTGGTCATGAACAGCACGGTGTTCCGCGAGGTCTTGTTGATCTGGACGCCGTAGCGGTCCATCAGGTGGCTGCGCTTGAACGCGTCACCCTCGATGCCGGTGGCGCCGATGTAGATGGTGATCCGGGATGGGTCCAGGACGAACTCGTCGCAGTCCCAGGCCTTGATCATGTTCGGCAGGCCGGAACGCAGCGGCTGGTCGATGCATGTCGGCCGGTATTCGGCCGGGATCAGGTCGGCGGTGGTCAGGCAGCGCATGTACTTGCTCAGCAGCGGGTGGTGGTCCACCGCGTCGCGGAGCCGCATCGCGTTCTCGATCTGCTTCTGCACCAGCTCGAACCCCTCCAGGGCGGCCTGGCGCCGGCCCAGGTCCAGGGAGGCCAGGATCTGGTAGTTCGGGGAGGTGGAGGTGTGCGTCATGTACGCCTCGTGGAAGGTCTCCTCGACCTTCTGGCTGAAATCCTGGTCCCAGACGTGGATCATGGAGCCTTGCCGCAGCGAGGTCAGCGTCTTGTGGGTGGACTGGGTGGAGTACACCCGGACGCGGGCCCGGGCGGGATCGGGCGTGAGCCGCCGCCTCAGCAGCACTTCGTCGTCCGCGGCATCGATGGCGCCTACCTCGTCGGCCTGGGCATCGTACCGCTCGCGGTACCCGGGTAGCCGCAGCCGCTCGGCCAGGGTGCGGGCGGCCCGCATGGCGGTGCGCGGCCGGGAGACGGGGTGGAACCTGGCGAAGGCGAACCAGGCCTCGTCCCAGAGGAAGACCAGGTTGGGTTTGATGGCCAGGCACTCCTCCATTACCCGGCCCACGTCGTAGACGATCCCGTCGAACGTGCAGTTGGTCAGCAGCAGCATCGTGACCCGGTCCAGCTTGCCCGCCCGCCGCAGCGCCAGCAGCTGGCGCTTGATCTCGGTGAGGGGGACGGCGCCGTACATCGAGTACTGGTTCAGCGGGTACGCCTCGAGGTAGGTCACCATGGCGCCGGCCAGCATCAGCCCGTAATGATGCGACTGGTGACAGTTCCGGTCGACCAGGACGATGTTGCCGGGCTGGACCAGAGCCTGCACGACGATCTTGTTGGCGGTCGAGGTCCCGTTGGTGACGAAGTAGGTCTGCCGCGAGCCGAACGTCTTGGCCGCGAGCTGCTGAGCCTCGCGGAGCGGCCCGGTCGGCTCGAGCAGCGAGTCGAGCCCGCCGCAGGTCGCCGAGGTTTCGGCCAGGAAGATTTCCAGGCCGTAGAAGTCGACCATGTCCCTGATCCAGTGGGAGTTGACGATCGACTTGCCGTGCGAGATCGGCAGCGCGTGGAATACCCCGGTGGGCCGGTGGCTGTAGTTACGCAGCGCGCTGAAGAACGGGGAACGATACCGCGCCGCGACGCCATCCAGGATGGATAGGTGCAGCTCGAGCGAGCCTTCCCGGGCGTGGAAGATACGCCGGAAATGATGGCTGAGCCGCGGCCAGATCCTCGACGGAGATCTCCGTCATCAGGTACAGGTCGAGTTCCGGCCTGATCTTGGCCAGCGACCTGGCGAGTGCCTGGGCGCGGTCATCCGGCGAATGCTCCATCAGGTCGTCAGATCCGTCAATGCCCGCGAACGGCGCGAGCAAGGGCGACTCGTGGCGCGAGTGGTGGGTGAACCGGCGCCGGACCACGCACGCCTGCAGCCTGAAGTTCAGCCGCGCGGCCATAACCGCCTCATCGAAACTGGGCACGACGACGATCTCGTAGAGGAACTGGTCATCCGGGCGCCGCCACCGCCGCAGCTCTTCCCGCAGTGAGCTCTCCTGCTCCTCGGTCAGGTCCTCGACGACGAGAACCTCGAAGTACGGCCGGTCACTGCCGAACTGCTTCGCCGGGTGGCTTTCGCGTTCGTAGGCGTCGTCGTCGGAACGCAAATCCCAGGCCTGACCGCCGCGGTAGGACTCGGTGACCAGGGCCCGGTTGGCCCGGCTCACCACGGCGGCGAGCCGGTTGTACTTGCCGGCGGCGAAGAGCCGCTGTACCTCCTGGTAGGTCTGCGCGCCGGGAAACGCCCAGAACCGCTCGATCGAGGAGAGGACATCCAGCAACCCGGTCACCGTCTCGACCAGCTGCTCGACGGGACGCTGCTGGGCGCCGGCCAGCGCCAGCTGAGTAGTCGATTCTTCCAGGCTGGACCAGGTGTCGTTCCTGAGCTGCCACAGGCTGTTGTACGCCAACGGCTTCGTGCCGACCGACACGGTAACCACCTCCGCGATCTCCGCAGGCAGTGTGGACATCCTCACCAGCCGCTTAAGAGTAACGATGCTCCGGCGGGCTCGAGTGAACAAGAGGTGAACTCGAGGATGTGGATGCTACTCGGCCGCGATGGCGGCCAGCACGTCCAGCCTGGCCGCCCGGCGGGCGGGCCAGCTGGCGGCTATCAGCCCGAGCAAGGCGGCGAGCACGAGGAATTCCACGAGGCGGGACGCCGGCACGACGGTGTCGGTGATGCCCTGCTGTTTCAGCGACGACACCAGCGCGATGCCCATGCCGGTGCCGATGATGATCCCGATGATGGCGCCGAAGATCGCCAGGATGACTGCTTCGGACCGGATCATCGTCCGGACCTGGCGCCGCTTCATGCCGACCGCCCGGAGCAGGCCGATCTCGCGGGTGCGCTCGAACACCGAGAGCATGAGCGTGTTCACGATCCCGATCAGCGCGATGAGCACGGCCAGGGCGAGCAGGGCGTAGACGAGCCCGAGGATCTGGTTGACGCCGGCCACCTGGGCTTGCTCGAACTGTGCCCTGGTCTGGACCTGCAGGTTCGGAGAGGAGGCCAGAGCCTTGGTGACGGCGTTGTCCACGGCGCTGCTGCCGTTGGTCCGCAGCAGCAGGCCGGCCGGAGGCTGCTGGCTGAAATGCGCCAGGAAGAACCCGGCGCTGACCAGATAGCTACCGATCAAGGCGTTGGCCTGGTATATCCCGCCGATACGCAGGACGGCCGGACCTGTCCGGGCGAACCTGGAATGGACCGTGTTGCCGACCGACAGGTGCTTGGAGGTCGCGGTCGTGGAGTCGATGAGCAGCTCACCCTGGGCCAGGGCGGCCGGGCTGCCCCCGGTCATGCGCAGGATCACCGTGTCGGCCAGGCGCTGCGTCGACACTGCGGTGAGCGTGGCCAGCGTGTTCTGGAACTCGAATTGCCCGCCGTAGAAGGTGGTGGTCGTGGTGACGCCCGGCACGGCCGAGGCCGTGGCCGCGGTCGAGTCGCTGAGTTGTCCGGACCCGGTGGGCGTCACGATGAGGTCGGCGCTGATCGCTTGGTCCGCGCTGCTCGTGGCCGATCTGGCCACCGAGGCGCCGAACACGGACATCGCGGCGACCAGGGCGAGGCCGACCATGAGCGCCGACGCGGTCTGGGCGGTGCGCCTGGGACTGCGCATGGAGTTCTCCCGCCCGAGCTTGCCCGGTTCACCGAGCAGCCGGGCCAGCGGACGGCCGATCACGCTGGAGACCGGGCGCGCGATCGCCGGGGAGAGCATGGCGACGCCGACGAAGATGCCGGCCGCACCCACGCCCACCAGCGCGATGGCGGGCTTGGCCAGCCCGATGGCCAGCAGGACCACGCCGACCAGGGCCAGGGCCGCGCCCCAGATGAACCGGCGCCGCAGCGAGACGCCAGGGCCGGACTGGCGATCATCGAGCGCGGCGACCGGCGCGATGCGCACGGCGTGCCGCGCCGGACCGACCGCGGACACGACCGTCACGCCGACGCCGACGGCCAGCCCCACCAGCACGGTACGCGGCTCGAACACCAGCGATCCCGGGGGCAGCGTGATCCCGAACCCGCGCAGCAGCGCCTGCAGCCCGAGCGCGGCCAGCACCCCGAGGCCCAGGCCGATCACCGAGGAGACGAGCCCGGTGACGGCCGCCTCGGCGAGCACGGAACCGAACACCTGACGGCGGCTCGCGCCGACGATCCGCAGCAGGGCCAGTTCGCGCGTCCGCTGGCCGACGATGATCGAGAACGTGTTGTAGATGGTGAACGCGCCGACGAACAAGGCGATGAACGCGAAGACCAGCAGCGCCGTGGAGAAGAACGACAGTGCCTGGTTGACCGAGCTCGTGTTCTCGTTCACCACGGTCTGCCCGGTGACCACCTCCACTCCCCGCGGCAGGACCCGGGCGATGGCCCGCTGGACCGCGGGCTTGCTTGCGCCGGGGGCGGTCACCACGTTGATGTTGTCGAGGCGGCCCACTTCCTGGACGATGGCCTGCGCGGTCGGGAGCGTGAACGCGGCCAGGGTCGCTCCGGCGAGGTTGTTGGCCGACCCGAACTGGGCGATGCCGGTGATGGTGAAGCTCCGGGCCGGCCCGACGGACAGGATGCGCACCTGCTGCCCCACGGTGAAGTGGTACTTGCTGGCTGTCCCGGCGTCCATCACCACGTCATCGGCGGTCACCGGCGGGCCGCCCGCGACCAGGTGCAGCGGGGAGATCTGCTGATAGGGGTCGTAGCTGACGGCGAGGGTGGGCGCACCGCCGGTCTGGATCGCCTTGCCGTCGTGGGCCACGAACTGGGCGTAGCCGCTGACGTTGCCCGAGGCGGCCTCGACGCCGGGCACGTGGCGGACTGTGGCCAGCACCGACTCCGGCAGCTGATTGCGCGTCGCGTTGGCGCCGCTGCCCAGCTGCGCGACCCCGCGGACCTGGAAGTCCACCTTCTGGTAGATGCTGCCGAACAGCACCGTGAAAGTGTTGTTCAGGGTGTCGGTCAAGACGAACGTGCCGGAGATGAAGGCGACCCCGAGCACGATCGCCAGCGCGGTCAGCGCCAGCCTGAGCTTGTGGGCGAGCAGGCCCTTGATGGTCACGTTGCGCATGTCAGGCCCCCAGCGTCCGCATCCGCTCCAGGACTGAATCGGCGGTCGGCTTTTCCAGCTCACCTACCACGGTCCCGTCGGCCAGGAACAGGACCCGGTCCGCGTACGCGGCACCGCGCGGGTCGTGCGTCACCATGACGATTGACTGGCCTAGCTCCGTCACCGATCGCCGCAGGAAGGCCAGCAGGTCCGCGGAGGAATTGGAATCCAGGTTGCCGGTGGGCTCATCGGCGAAGATGAGGTCCGGCCGGTTGATCAGCGCCCGGGCACACGCCACCCGCTGCTGCTGACCGCCGGACAGCTCACTGGGACGGTGCGTCAGCCGGTCGCCGACACCCAGCTGTTCCACCAGGTAGTCCAGCCATTCCCGGTCCACCTTGGCGCCTGCGAGGGCGACCGGCAGGGTGATGTTCTCGGCCGCGGTCAGCGTCGGGACCAGGTTAAAGGACTGGAAGACAAACCCGATCCGGTCACGTCGCAGCTGGGTGAGCCCGGCATCATCAAGGCTCCCGATGTCCAGGCCGCCCACGAACGTCTGCCCCGACGTCGGCCGGTCCAGGCCCGCCATGCAATGCATGAGCGTCGATTTCCCTGAGCCAGACGGGCCCATGACGGCGGTGAACCGGCCGCGCTCGATGGTCACGCTGATACCGGCCAGGGCATGCACCGCTGCCTGTCCGACCCCGTACGTCTTGCGCAGGTCTACGGAATGCGCCGCCGGTGCAGCCTGCACGCCATCGGTCGATGTCTCAGACTTGAACACCATAGTGAATTCCTCACATCGCTGACGGAACCCCTGAAGCATGGCCCGAATCGACGACGGAAGCATCGACCCGCCTGGTTGCTTTCCGGGTGTCTACGTTATGACCCGCGAGGGAAATCTCCTACCGAATACCGCCGGGGCGGCCTGCTACTTGACGTAGGCGATGGGAATGACGGGGGGCGCTTGCGGGAGGGCTTCGGACTTGTACTGGGCGCGGATGCCGTCGATGTAGTGACGGCAGCGCTCGGTGAGGCCCTCGGGCGTCTGCATGCGGCCCTTGGTGACGAGGATGCCCAGGTCGGCGCCGTGGAACTTGAAGTCGCCCGGGCCATAGACGCGCATGAAGAAGGCCTCGTCCTCGGTGGTGATCTCGTGCCAGTCGTTGGTCACGTGCTCGAAGGTGAGTGCGCCGACGTCGGACAGGCGCCAGGCGCCGGTGCGCGGGGCGGCCAGGATGCGCTCCACGTCGTCACCGGGCTCTTTCATGATCAGCTGCGACCAGACGTCCACCGCGGCCAGCGCGCGCCAGCGGTCATTGATCTCCTCCACGTCGACGGCGTAGTCCACCTCCATGAACTCGAGCAGGTGGAACAGGAACAGCGGCACGTCGGCGTAGGCGCCGGCGGTGACGTTCGTCATCGACGAGGCCCCCGAGATCCGCGGGTTCAGCTCGCCCAGGTACACCGCCCCGGTGTCGGTATCGGTGAGCACGTCGACCTCGAAGAAGCCCTTGTAGCCTTCCTGGGCGAGCCGGTCGCCCAGCTTGCGGACGTGGCTGATCGCGATGGTGCGCTCGGCTTCGGACAGCGCCTCGGGGAACACGTCGTTGCCGCACCAGCCGCCCTTGTAGGGGGTGAGTTCGGGGTAGCCGGTCAGGTCGGTCATGAACGGGCCGACGATCGTGCCGCGCCTGGTGATGCAGGCCTCCACCGCCGCGGCCTGGTTGTTGATGCGCTTCATCACCTTGAGCTGCTGGCCCTCGATGTCCGGGGCATAGGAGTCCCAGTCCCGTTCGGACTTGATGAAGAACGTGGTCTTGCCCGAGTCGCCGTAGGGCGTCTGCACGACCAGGTCCTCGCCCAGGCCGGCCGACGCCGCGAGCGCGCAGAGCGCGGCGTAGCCGTCCGCCTGGCCGAGCACGTTCGGGACCGACGGGGCGCCGGCCTCGTTGCCCAGCTGGGTGGTGACGATCTTGGAGTCCAGCCGGCGCCGCAGCGAATCCGGCGGCAGGATCAGCGTGTAGCCCTGCTCCCGGCAGATCTCCTCGGTTTCCTCGTCGAAGAACACCATCGCGACCATCGGCGTCCCGCCGCGGCGGCGCAGATGCTCCCGGACCTCGGCGTCGCGCAGCAGGTAGTTGTTGATCTGCTCGCTGGACTCGAACTCCACGTACGGGCGGTTCTCCGGGGTGAACACCCGGGGGTGCTGGCCGTCCCAGGAGTCGTAGTAGGCGATGTACTGGAAGTTGCGGACCCACCGGTCGATGCCGAGCAGGTTGAACGCGGTCGGGCCGACGAAGTAGATCGGCTGGGAGTTGGTCCGGAAGAACGTGCGGATCTCGGCGATGCCGTCGAGGTGACGGCGGGGCGGTGATCCGGCTGAGCTTGCTGAACCTGCCATACCGCCCAGGCTAGAGCCCGGGTCAGCCCGCCGTCGAGGCTCAGATCACGGTCGGCGGCGAAGGCGGGGACGTGTCACCGCTGCGACTCAGGCCGGAGACCACGCCGGCCAGGCGGCGCCGGCCGGGATCACGGCCGGCCAGGAACCCGCCGACGGCGTTGAAGGCGCGCAGCGTGTCCTCCAGGTAGGCCGGGTTCTGCGCTTCTGGCCAGGTGGAGAACTTCACGCAGACCGTGTTGGTGCGCCGGCTGACGTGCAGCATCTGGCCGTGGATGCCCAGGCCGAGCAGCACGTCGCCATAGTCGCCGGGGCGGAACCAGAACTGGTGCCGGTACCACCCGCCGGGAAACGCCAACTCGGCCGGCGACGCGGCGAACGCGGTCCGGGCGTCGGCGTCCACCGCCCAGGCCCGGCGCAGCCACTGCGGTGACACCACCCGCCGGATGCCGCCGGCGGACCCGAGCCCCTCCCGGATCAGGCCGCCGTCCAGCAGCAGCTGGCCGAACCGGGCCACGTCGCGGGCGGTGGCGCTGAGGCCTCCGTCGTGCACGGCGGCGCCCAGGCCGTCGTGCAGCAGGGTGGCGTCGTGTTCGGCGCCCATCGGCGCCCAGATCAGCTCGGACATGAGCGCGGCCATGGGCCGGCCCGCCGCGCGCTCGCATACCCAGCCGAGCACGTCCGACTCCGCCGAGCGGTACAGGAACCTCTGGCCGTGCGGCGCCTCGGCCTGCAGGGTGGCCAGGAACCGGTAGAGCCCGCGGGGCTCGCCCGCGCCCGGCTGCCAGCCGACCCACTCGTCCAGCCGCCGGATGTCGGACTGCGGGTTGGCGTACTCCTCGCCGAACCTGACCCCGCTGCGCATGTCGTAGACGTGCCGGACCAGGGCGCCGGCGTAGCCGCTGGCGGCCAGTTCGGGGACGTAGCCGGTAATCTCACGGCCGGGGTCGAGCTGGCCGCGGTCGATGAGCACGGCGGCCACGCAGCCGACCACGGACTTCGACACCGACATCAGCGCGTGCGGCCGGTCCGCGGCGCCCAGCGGGCCGTACCACTCGGTGACCAGCTCGCCGTCCTGGAGCACCAGGTAGGCGTCGGTGAAGGTGTCCTCGAGGACCTCGCCCACGGTGCCGGATGACCGGTACGCGCGGGTCACCGGGACCGCGAGCACTCCGTCCCGGCCCGTTCCCGCGGTGGCGGCAGGGGGCAGCGCCCGGACCGGGCCGTCGCCGCGGGACACCCGGTAGGTGGGCAGGATCTCGCCGACGTGCCAGTACGCCCAGCGGTTGGCGGGCGGGTCCTGCCAGTTGCGCACCGTGACGGGCCCGCCCTGAACCTCGGGCTCCGGCTGCTGCGACATAAGCCGAATCCTAGATCACGGGTTCCGGTGCCAGCGTTGGGTTACTGTGCGCATCTTGACATCCTCTGCTGGACCGTCTGGGAGCCGGCGGCCAGCCACGGGTATTCCGCCCGCGCGGCGGTGAGCTGCCGGCACTGCTCCAGGTAGCCCGGCGGGCTCGCCCGGCCGGGGTGCCAGTGGGCGTGCTGCTCGACGGCCAGGTTCCACACGTACCGGGCGTGCCCGCAGTGGTCCCGCAGCACCGCTTCCTGGGCGGGGGTGGGGAGCAGCCGGTCCCGGGACATGCGAACACACTATCGGATACCGCTGACATTTCCGGGGAGGTGACGCGGCGTGTCCTCCCCGGCCTGAAAGGCCGGGGTCTCCACGCCGCGACTGTGATGACTCACTGCGCGCGTGTGCCGCGCTGACTGCCCACCTGGCCGCCGCGGATTGGCCGTCACTGACCGGCCCGCGGGCTGACGGCAAGGCGGATACTGGCCTGACCGCCGAGGATGCCCGCCTGGAGGACCGACGCGGGCAGCGGGACGGACGTGACCAGCACGCTCCCCTCGGCCTTGAAGGTCAGCAGCGCGCCTTGGTCGTCTGGCAGCTGGTCGGTGACCGAGCCGACGGCCTGGCTGGCCCCGGGGACCGCCGAGTTCCAGGCCGCGTGCGCGGTCAGCGAATCGTCGCCCGCGCCGGGCTCGACATCGACGATGAGCGAGTCCGACCACAGCGGGACCTGCTCCACCGAGTTACTGAAGTCGAAGACGCCGTTGGCCTCCTGGACGCGGAAGAGCCGGAGGGTGATGGTGTAGCGCATCTGACGGTCTGCCACGGCGGCGGCGTCCTCGCGGTCGGCCGGGTCGAGCAGGAATGTGCGCACCAGCGTGGTGCCCGCGGCAGCTGGCTGAACGGGGAGAATGATGGGGCACCAGTGTTCGGTGATCTGCTCGCTCATGACCACGGACATGCCGCGGATCGCGAGCCGCATGTCCATCTGCCACGAGACACCTGCCTGCTGAGGCAGCTGGACATCAGCCAGCGCCGCGTCCACCGCCCACCGGCCGAACAGGAACCGGCGCAGGTTCTGGTACCCCTCTTCGGAATTAACCTCGCCGTACGCACCGGAGTGGGACTTGTGGACATAGGCCCGGTGCGCTCCGCGCACGTAAGCATTGGCGATATGGACCAGGCCGTCTGTCTGCGGGCCCATGACCGTCCGCGGGCCCCATCCGTAGTCGGCCGGATCGGTGCCGACCAGGCAGAAGACGCCGTCGAGGGGGAAGAGCGCGTCGTCCATGACCTGCGGATCCCATCCCGGGTCGCAGACCTCGCCGAAATTCTTGGCCGGGTCGAGATATCCCTGCATCAGTTCCGGGGCGAAAATGTTCGATCCGGCCGGGCCGAATGCTGCCTCGATCCATTGCGCCACGCCGCCGGAGGACCGGATGCCGCCGTGCGGGGTCCCGTAGGTGTAGAGCCTGGCGACAATGTCACGAGCCGCGACGCGCCCATCCTGCCGGCACTTCTTCTGTATCATGCAGCGTGCTATGAGACCGCCCATCGAATGGGCGACCACATACACTTTCGGCGCGCCCGTCCGGGCCCGGATTTTCTGTATGAAGTCGTACAGACCCGCCGCCGCGTCCTCGATATTGAACCCGGCGCTGGTGACCTTCTGACGCCCCAGGGTGAGCAGTCGCTCGGCCAGGTTCTGATGCGGCTGCGCCTGGAAGGTGGTCGCCGCCTGGTCGTAGAAGCGGTAGATCCACACCGACGCGGGGTCGAGCGGTGTCTGCTGGCCCGGATCGTCCAGGATCTGCTCCTGGCTGCCGCGGACGTAGACCTTGTACTGCTCGTCCCCCAGCAGCCGGACCAGCGGGCCCTCGAACTGATAGAAGGCGGGCGCGCCGTCCCCGGCCACCCGGATATGAGTAGACCCGCTATTGAAGCCATAGAACGGGTCATCAACCTGGGCATTGATTCCGGCGGTCGGCCCAGCGTAACCGCGAATGTATACTATTGGCCATCTATCCATTTTTCTCCCCCAGGCCAAGCGCCGATAGCCAGACAGTCTTCGCTGGCCCCGGGCAGTTGTCAATAGCTCTTAATCGGGAAACGTCGCCGCCGGGCCGCCGGGCCGGTTCGGCGACTCGCTGTCGGCCGGCCGACCAGCCAGGGCGCCGGCTCTCGGGCTGTCCTTTGCGCGATTCCCGTTCGTCGTGATGGTGTAAACGCCTGCGGCCCGGCCGGGCCACGAGGATCGGAGACGACATGAAATTCATGATGCTGGTCTGCGTTGACCCGACTCGTTTCGCCGGCGACGAGAAGCCGGATGCACCGGAAGCCGCGGACACCGGGGACACCGGGGACAGCGGGAGCTTTCCCTGGCTCGACGACGTGATCGCCCGCGGCATCCGGCTGCACGGCGACCGGCTCCGGCCCGCCGACGAGGCCAGGACGGTACTGGTCCGGGACGGCGAGATCCTGGTCAGCGACGGTCCGTTCGCCGAGACCAAGGAGATCATCTGCGGGTATGACATGCTCGAGTGCGCGAGCCTGGAGGAGGCCATCAAGGTGGCCGCGGCGCATCCGGTCGCGGCCTTCGGCAAGATCGAGGTCAGGGCGGTGTGGCCCCAGTAACCGCGATCGCCGCGGGCACGGCCCGGCGCAGCGCCACCGGCAGAACTTGCGGCTGTCCGGCCGGCCCGAGGTATGCGTGAGCAGTTCCTCGCGGGCCTACTGGCGGGCCATGTGCATGCGCAGTTCGGCTTCCGTGTCCTGGATCAGGTCTCCGCTGACGTCCACCGTCACGCTGTGGATGGTGCCGGTGAACTTGAACGGGCTGGGGTAGTCGTCGGTAATCGCGGAGCCGGGGTTGGCGCCGCAGGTGAGCGCACCGGGGTTGAGCACGAACGGGTTGGTGACGGGCGCTTCCGCGTTCCCGGTGAGGGTGCCGTCTATATAGAGCTGGAGCTTGCCGGGCGCGCCCTTGCCATGCATCATGTCCGGCTTTCCGGTCGGTTCGAACTCGAACCTGAGCGTGTGCTGGCCGGGCGCCAGGACCTGGTCGGATTCCACGCCGTACACGGCTCGGCCCACGTAGTTGTGGACGTAGCGGAGCTTGCCGTCCTTGACGAACAAGGAGTATCCGCCGGCCGCCGTGCCCTGGGACAGCAGCACCCCCTCGGCTCCGCCCGCGGGGATCTCGACCTCCGCGGTGATGCTGTGCGGGCGGTTGAGGACCCGGGGAGCGGCGAAGAACGGGATCGATTGCGTGCCGGGCCGGTAGGTGTAGCGGTCGCGGGGAACGGCGACGAGCGGCTTCTCGGCGATCATCCGGGCCAGGCCGCTGCCGTCGACCGGCATCACGTTGTACTTGCCGGCCTCCACGTACCATGTCCCGATCATCGCGATCAGCCGGTCGCGATGGTCGGCGGCCACGTTGTGGTTCTCGGCGAAATCGGTCGCGACGTGGTAGAGCTCCCAGCCGGTGGCATCCAGCTCAGATAGCTTCTGGGCCGAGATCGGCTGCCCGAAGGGGATGCCCGCCTCGGCGAACGACGGGCCGGGCCACGGGCAGACGGCCCGCCAGCCGTCGTAGTAGATCGCCCGGTGACCCAGCATCTCGAAGTACTGGGTGTGGTGGTCGCTCTGGGCTGCGGCGTCCTGCAGCGTGCGGGCGAAGCTGACTCCCTGCAGGGGTGACTGGGTGACGCCGCGGATCGCGGCGGGCGGCTCGAGGCCCAGCAGGTCCAGGACCGTGGGCACCATGTCGATGATGTGCGCGTACTGGGTGCGTACCTCGCCCCGGGCCGTGATCCGCTGCGGCCAGGAGACGATGAACGGATCGCTGGCGCCGCCCCGGTAGGTCTCCCGCTTCCACCGGCGGAACGGCGTGTTGCCGGCCCACGTCCAGCCCCACGGGTAGTGGTTGAAGTGCTTGGGGCCGCCGATCTCGTCGATCAGCTTGATGCTTTCCGCCAGCGGCTCCTGGGCGTTGTTGAAGAACTGCGCCTCATTCGTGGTCCCGGTGGGCCCGCCCTCGGCGCTGGCGCCGTTGTCGGAGATGACCATGACCAGCGTGTTGTCCAGCTCCCCGAGCTGGCGCAGGAACTCGACCAGCCGTCCGACCTGGTGATCGGTGTGGGACAGGAAGCCGGCGAAGACCTCCATCATCCGGCTGTACAGGCGGCGGGCTTCTGGCGGCAGCGACGCCCAGTCGGGCACGTCGGGATCGTGCCGCGACAGCTGCGCGTCCGCGGGGACGATGCCGAGTTCCTTCTGCCGGGCGAACACCTTCTCCCGGTACGCGTCCCAGCCCTCGTCGAACTGGCCCGCGTACCGGTCCGCCCATTGCTTCGGCACGTGGTGCGGCGCGTGCGTGGCGCCGAAGCACAGATGCAGGTAGAACGGCTTGGCCGGGTCGACCTGCTTGACGTCGGAAATGAACTCGATCGCCTTGTCGACCAGGTCCTCGCTGAGGTGGTACCCCTCCTCGGGCGTGCGCGGCGGCTCCACCTGGTGGTTGTCGTACACCAGATCCGGATACCACTGGCTGGTGTCACCGCCCAGGAAACCGTAGAAACGCTGGAAGCCGCGCCCCAGCGGCCAGCGGTCGAACGGGCCCGCTCCCGTCTCCTGGTTGCTCGGCGTCAGGTGGTACTTCCCCACCATGAACGTGCTGTAGCCGTGCTCGACGAGCATCTCGGACAGGAAGCCGTTCTCGAACGGGATGACGCCGTTGTACCCGGGATAGCCGCTCGCCAGCTCGGTGATGGCGGCCATCGCGTTGCTGTGATGGTTGCGGCCCGTCAGGATGCACGAGCGGCTGGGCGAGCACAGCGCGGTCGTGTGCATGTTGTTGTAGCGCAGGCCGTTCGCGGCCAGCGCGTCGAAGCTGGGGGTCTCGATCGGGCTGCCGTAACAGCCCAGCTGGCCGAACCCGGTGTCATCCAGCACGATGAACAGCACATTAGGCGCGCCCTCGGGGGCGCGCGCCGGGGCCGGCCAGGCCGGCGTGGACTCATCCGCGGTCCGTCCGATCACGCCGGGGAACGCAGCGCCCGGCCCGTACTCGATAATCGCCATCCGGACCCGCTCCCGTCGCTCGCCGTCTGCTCCCGATGCTCGTATCCTGCGGCGCTAGGGCGGAGCCCACATCACCCGGCATGGATGAACCCGCCCCGATCGCGCCGCTACCGGGCTCCGGGGCGAGTCTCGGTGCTGATCGCGCAGGTGCCGCAGGCCCGGGTCAGCTCGGAGATGCTCTGCCAGGATCCCGGCGTCAGGCCCCGGCTCGGGTCGCGCCAGCTGTTCGGCCCGCGGTCAGGCTACCTGTTCCATTGTTAAATCCGTGGTGCCCTGTTATTTACCAATGCGCCGAGAAAAAGAGTTGACCCGATTTGGGCGGTTAAGTCATTGTTGGAACATAACGGGCCATAGGGCGGGTGCGCGGTGCGGCGTTTGCCCCGCAGACGCCTGCCCTCATAGGAGCGGGGTGCCGCGCCCTGTCAACGGCACCCCGCTCCCCCGTTTTACTGGGCCCGTTTTACTGGGATGAGTCAGGCGCCGGGCAGGCCTTCGGCGGCGGTCGCGAGGACATCGTAGTCGGCGTCGGACAGCCAGCCGAGGTCGTAGGCGAGCACGACGTCGTCGAATGAGCCGGGGACGTAGGGCTCGGGGTCGTCGATGGCCTCCCTGGCCTGCTCAAGTTCGGGCGGGCAGACGTCCGGGACCTGCGGCCAGCGGCGGGCGCGGAACTCGAGCGACAGGTCGTCGAGGCTGAGCCGGCCGTCCCGGTAGGAAACGAGCATCGCGGTGACGGCGCTGCCGGGAAACGTCCCGGTGCCCACCGTGCCGCCGATGGCCCCGGCCGACCGCGCGCCGATCGCCCACCTGATGCGGTTTCCGGCCGCCGCCGCGGCCGGGCTGGCCAGCGCCCTGATGGCCGCGGCCGGGATGTTCCGGCCGCCGTGGCCGTGCCCGCGGCGGAACTCCTCCTCCCCGCGCCGGCGGGCTTCGCCGGACCGGCGCACCGCCTCGTCGACGCCGATGTCGGCGAACACCGCGGCCACCGCGTAGTCCGCGAACCGCAGCGCGTACGTCCAGGCCTCGGCGGCACGCCAGGACGCGAGCGAGATGTCAAGGAGCAGGTTCGTGCCGTCCATCAGGGCCCGCAGCCCGACCCGTTTGGCCAGGTACTGGGCCTCGGCGTGAACCAGGGCAGCCCGCGCCAGCGGGGAAAGCCCGTCGGATTCACCGATGAGCCCCGCCGCGGCCATCCGGTCCAGGACCGCGTTGATGCTGACGGTGAGATACCGCTGTCGGTCCACGCCGGACTGATCGAGGGCGGCGGCCTTGTCCGCGCCGGGCAGGCCGCCCGCGATGACCGCGCTCCGCTCGCACGGCACCCCGGCGGCAGCCTGGTACATCTCGGCGACCAGCCGGCCCTGCTGCCGGTGGCGCTCACCCGTCCAGATCACGATCACCGCCCTCCGGTCACGCGGCCCGGCGGTTTCCGTGTGACCGGCCGTGCTCCAGACATCGTGGCTAGGTCAGCCGGGGTGGCGCAAGGGATGTTCACCCGGAGCGTGGCGCCGCGCGCCACCGGGCCGATATCGCCGCCGCGCGCACCGCTTATGACCGCCGGCCGGACGACCCGGCCGCCTGAGGATTATCCCGAACGAGCCGGGTTCGTGCCCTGATCGGGGACGAGAGCTTCGTTCCATTCGCGGATAGTCCAGTTCCTTACTACTCCGTGCAGAACGAAGGGGTCGCCGCGGACGAACTCCTCGGCCGCCTCGCGGGTGGTGAAGATACCCATCGAGCCGTCTTCCTGCGCGTTGGCGAAGGTGCCGATCATGAGCAGCTCGCCGCGGTCGGCGAACTCCTTCCACCGGGCACAGTGCGCGGCGAAGTGCGGGGGCGCCTTGGCCGCCACGTTGTCCGCCGATTCGTAGAACACCACGGCTCTCATGCTTCCCTCCGGTCATCGCGGCCAGGCAGCCGAGAATGCGCGCCCAGCCCTCACGGTAGGCGCCGCCGAGGTAGCCGCCTGGCAGCGCGCAGTCCTTGGCCAGCTGCTCCTCGGTCAGCTGCTCCCAGCCGCGGTGCTCGACCGCGACCCGGGTGAGCTGCGCGCCGAGTTCGGCGAAGGTGAGCTCGACCTCGGTCACCACCGAGGTCATGTTCCAGGTCATCACGAACCGTTCGGGCGGCGTCCAGACCAGCACCCGCCCCCAGGCCACCTCGGTGCCGTCCTGCCAAGTCTCGTAGACCCGCCCGCCCGGGTGCTGCTCGAACGTCACGTCCCGGACCCGGTCCCGGCCCGCGGAGAACGGGGTGACCGGCCACCAGACGCCGATGGTCCGGACGAAGGTCTCGAAGGTGTGCCGCCGGCCGCTGCGGACCACGATCGACTGCCGCACCGGCGGCCGCCACAGCGCCGTTACCGTGCCCGGGGCCCGGGCCTGCCTGTCCTCGGTCATCTGCCGATTTACTCCCTGGTTTCGTGGTCATCCTCGTGCGGCTTCGCGCTCCGGCTGGCCGGAGCCGTTAACTCGCGGCCGGCGCTTGGTCGTCGCGGACCCCGCGGTCCGCATCGACGAGGTCTCGAGCCACCTCCAAAGACGACGCCCACAGCTCGTCGAGGAACTGCTGCAGGCCCGCCAGCCCTTCGGGGCGCGCGCGGTAGAGGCGACGAGTAGCCTGCCTTCGTTCGGACAACAGGCCTGCATTCTTGAGCACCGTCAGATGCTGGCTCACCGCGGTCCTGGTCACTTCGAAGCAGCTGGCGATCTCACCGGCGGTCAGCTCGGAGTGGGCCACGAGCCGCAGGATCGCCCGGCGGCGGGGCTCTGCGAGGGCGCGGAGCGCCTCGTCCGTCTCTGTTTCCCGCGGAGCATCCGGCTCGGCCAGGGCCGCGGGCCGGTCCCGGCCCATGGCTTCTCCCTTCCCGGCTAACGTTCGTTGAAGCTAACGTTAGCCGGGACTTCCGGCTGGCATCAAGTAAGGCCCGGGGCGGGTTTCGGCACAAACCAGCGGAGCCAGCCGCCCGAGATCGCTAACAGGCCAGCGTGATCATCGCCGGGAACGCCAAGCCGAACCCGCCGGTCAGCAACCTCGTTGGCCGCAGGTCCCGGCTTGGCTTGCGGTTATTCGCCTGCGGCGGAGATGTAGATGTGGCCGCGCTCCAGCACCGGATCGAGGATGCCGTCGGCGAGTTCGTTGGCCGCGTCGTCGACCTTGGCAGGCTGCCGGAGCTGGCCGGGATAGCCGACAAGCTGGCGGATGTGGTCGCCTGCGAGGTAGGCGCCGGCGACGATGGAGGAGATCAGGTGGAAACGCCCTTTGGAGTCGTCGGCATGCAGTTGCCGCAGCGCCTGGTCCAGTTCAGTCCCGTCCGCGTCGGCGAGCTGGTCAAGGGTAGACAGCAGCAAGTCGATGGCATCGCGGCGAGCGGCGATGCACCGATCGAGCCATTGGTCGTAATCCGGGGCGTGCGTAGCCGACGGATTGTCACCGGCAGCGGGCACGAGCTGGTCGGCGATCCTGTGCAGCGTTCTGCGCTGTGCCGCGCTGAGATCTTTCGGCGATGTCTTGCGCCATCGCGGCACGGACAGGCGCCGCGGGGAGGCTGCCGTATTCATGGGCGGTCCTGGTTCGCCACCGGAATCAGTTCCGCTCCGGCGGCTTCCGGTTGTCTCGGGGCTGTCGGCCGGGCTACTCATGCGGGTACCTCCTGATGGGACGCATTGTCCGCAATGCCCCGGCCGATCCGCAGGGCTAGCGCAGAGATCGTACAGGTCGGATTGGCCGCGCCGCTGGTGACGAAGATGCTGCCATCGGCGATGTACAGGTTCGGCACGTCATGCGATCGGCCGAGCGAGTCCACGACGGAGCGCTGCGGATCCGCGCCCATGCGGGCGGTGCCCAGCAGGTGTCCCGGCTGATCGACCCACAGCTCGGTCGCGAAGGTTTCCAGCGCGCCGGCCGCCTTGTGCAGCTCCTGCATCCGCGCGACCGTGAACCTGAGGTTTTTTCGCGTGTTCTCGCTGATCCGGTAATCGACCTTCGGAGCGGGGATCCCACTGCCATCCACCAGATCAGGAGCGAGGGTGACTCGGTTATTCTCCTCGGGAAGATCCTCGATATTCGCGGCCCACAAGATTCCTTTCTCGGCCGTGCGGGCGACGTCGTGGAATTTCGAGCCCCAAACCTCGTCATAAGCCGCCGGCCGGTGGGCTTCGACCGCGTTCAGCGGCCCAGGGGTCGGCAGGGCGTGCATCTTGCAGCCCCGGACGAAGCCCCGGCTGAGGTCGGTCTCATAGAACTGCAGGCTGTGAATGAGCTGGCCGGCCGGGCCCCGGTGGCTCTGCAGATCTTCGCCGTAGAAGCCGACGACGCTGCAGTTGGGGTGCAGCATGAGATTTCGCCCGACCAGGCCGGAGGAGTTGGCCAGGCCGTGCGGGTGGGACGGCGAATCTGACAGGAAAAGCAGCCGCGGTGTTCCGATGCCGTTGGCGCACAGGACAACAACCTGGGCCCGCTGGCGATGCTCGGCGCCAGCGTGATCCAGCCAGATCGCGGCCTCGACCAGCCCGCGGCTGTTCGTTTCAATGCGGCGAACCCGGGCGCCGGTGATGATCTGCGCTCCGGCGCGCTGCGCGTGCGGCCAGTACGCCAGGTCGAAGGAACTCTTCGCGCCTTCCGGGCAGCCGAACTCGCAGGTGCCCCAGCGCACGCATTGCTCGAGGTTCTTGTGCTTATGGCTGGGGATCGCGTTGGTGCCAGGCCACCAGTGCCAGCCCAGCTTGTTGGCGCCATGGGCGGCGCGTCTACCCGCCGGGCCGATCGGGTTAGGAGGCAGCGGGTAATCCAATCCCGGCGGATACGCCGTGTCGCCGCCGACACCGGATACCCCGATGAACGCATCGACTTCATCGTAATAAGGCACCAGATCGAAGTATGTGATCGGCCAGTCATCGGCCACACCGTCCAGCGTGTTGACGCGGAAATCGGAAGGCAGAAGCCGCGGCCACTCAGCGCCGTAGAAAATGCTCGAACCGCCTACCGCGTTGAACATCACCGGGGACATGTCCGAATCAGTGACATCAACCGGATAGTCCGCTGGCAGCGCCCGGATGTTGGGATCGTGATGCCATTGCTGCTGAATCAGTAGCTCCCACTGGGGTGGTTAGCGGGAAAGTCTGACGGGTTTACCCAGTCGCCCTGTTCGAGGCAGACCACCTTGAATCCCCGCTCCGCCAGCGTATGGGATACGACGGCGCCCGAGGGGCCAGCTCCGACGACGAGCACATCGGCAATGTCCGGTAGTTCACTCAACTTGAGCTCCGATCTTCACAATAACGCTGCGTCAATACGACAACTTTCCGCCACGCCAGCCCAATCGTCGGAACATCGTCCGCGGTTTGCGGCGTGATTTCACGGTCGGCGGCGAGGCGGATATCGAGTTGCGCCCAGATAGTATTGCCAGCCCACGCCCCAACGCCGGCTCCTGACTGGATCTGAAGGTGGAAGCGGGAAACCGGCGGGTCCGCGTGCATGTGGCCGGGCGAACCCCTTCGGCTGCAGCCCATAGATCTGCAACTCGTTCGAAGGCGGCGCCTCGGCCAGGATCGCCAGCCACCCCGCACCAAAGTCGACCCCGCAGCACCGGATGCTGTGGGCCGCGGCCCGGGCGACCCCGTGGAACCCGTCACAGCCAACACGAAGCCGCACCTCATCATGTCGCCGCTGCTAGTCACGATCACCGGCGCTTCCGCGAGCCGGATCGACCCGACTGCCACGCCGACGCGGATCTCGCCTCCGGCCGAACGCAGCGAGTCGGCAAGGTCACCGACGAGCAGTTGCTGCGGATACACGTGATGCGCCGCGCCGCGCAGCGCCGCGTAATCCAAGACGTGCCGCCTCCCGGCACGGCGGAAGTCGCGCGCCCCAATGACCTTACCCCGCGCCAGCATCCCATCGGCTAGGTCATGGCGCTTGAGCAGCCGGGCGGTACGGTGCCTCGATCAGGCACGGTTAGCAGTGCGGGGATGTGCTCGGGGCCACGTCGAGCGCCGGGTTCTGGTCGAAGAAGCCGACTGGCTTGAGCATGAACCCGGCCCGTTCGGTTGGCATGACCGGCCAGTCCTCGGGCCTAGTGATGTGGTGACTGCCGACGGTATACCAGAGCACCACGTCGGTGTTCTCGATCGGGCGGTCGGCTTCCGTCCAGGCGGGGAGCCCGGCGCCGCCAGGGTGCTGGTTCGGGTAATCGCCCGCGGGGAACCGTTCATCGGGATGGAAGGGGGTGACCCACAGGTGCTTGGTCGCGAACGCGGCACGCTTCGTCACCGGCGAGTCGGGGTGACTGAACGACAGAACGCTGGTGCCGGGGACGAACTTGTAGGCGGGCTCATGGCCGAGCTGGGTCCTTTTACCCGGGTTGGCCACCAGCCAGTACCGGCCGTGCAGTGGGTCGATGACGCGCTGCGCCTCCGACTCCCGGCGCAGCGGCCGTTTCACCGGCCGGAACGCGTTGCCCAGCGGGTTACCGGGACCCGGGGGAACCGCCTCGGTGTCTACCTCATAGACCGTGTTCCTCAGCCCGTCCACGGCCATGTCCAAGCGGAGGCTGAGGAAATGCTGATGATGGGTGGCGAGGGTCTGCGGTGCGACCAGCGAGCCGAAATCGCTGGTCTCGCCGGGCAGCAGGGCGCTGGTCACCACGATGCCGGTCAGCTTTACCTCGAACTCGATGGTGCCGTCCTGATAGAAGTACCAGTAGATCGCGTACTCGTAGTTATCCGCGGTGATGATGAACGAGATGACTAGGCGACGGCTGCGGCGGGTTTCGGTCGTCCCGAGGGTGGCGTCGAAATGCTTCCACAGCAGGCCGAAGTCTTCCTCATGGAGGCAGATGGCCTGGCTGATCGTGTACGGCTCGCCGTTACCGTCGGCAAGCTCGACGTCGAAGTAGCGGATCTCGCCGAGGCAATCACAGCCGACCTCGAGTGAGTTGGTCAGGATTCCGGCGCCGATCTCGCCGATGTCGAACGCGTTGCGCCAGCCCTGGTAGGGCCGCGGGTCGGCGTAGGGGATGAACAGTTCTGCGACCGAGGCACGCCAGAGGACCGGCCGGACCCCACCCTGGTCTTCGTATCCGACGGTGTGCAAGACAAGACCCTCGCGGGCGGTGAAGCCCAGGCGGAGTCGCCAGCGCTGCCAGCGAACCTCCCAGCCGCGGACCTCGAAGCTCGGGCCTTCAGGCTGGATGATCTCGAGCGGCTTGAGATCGTCTCGCAGCGGCCCTACGCGATCGGCGGCATAGGCACCGGAACCCGGCGGCAGCGGCACCGGACCCAGATCCTCCACCCGCAGTACCGTCAAGTCGTCGAGGTCCACGATGGCGTGGAGGCCATGGATCGGCTTGGCGTAGGGGTTGTCGTCCGGCCGCTCGCGATAGAACAGCAAGGTCCACACCACCCGGCGCCCCGCGTCCTCGGCGGCCGAGAACGCGCCGATCCCCCATGGCTCCACACGCACTTGCCCAGGATCGGTGATGCCGCGACGCTCAAGTCCGGCCCGGATCCGCGAATCGGCCCTTGTCACGACCTCGCACTGGATGCATTCCGCCGGGGTGAATGGCGCGCGCGCATCAGGGACGGGCCGCCAGGATAGAACTGAGCCGGCGGTGAGAGACACCACCGCCTCGTAGGTGGCGTGCTGCTGCGGTTCCAGCAAGACGACGAATGCCTCGCGCGGCACCGCGGCGGCCGAGCCCGGACCGGCGGGCTGGCCGGGTACCGGGCGATCAGGCGTGGCGAATGCCACCTGGTCCTTGGGCGGCTCGTTCAAGGTCACCGAGACGAACCGTGCCTCGGGGGTCACCGGCCGCTCTCGCCGGAGGATCTCCACCGCCCGCCTGATCTCGCCTGCGTCCAGGGGATCGAGCGGATGGCGGACCCAGGCCGTGTGGTGCCCATCAGCGGCGGCCGGGCTGCTGTGATCCTTGTCCCCTGTTTGCTGGCGCGTTACCACTGGTGTTCCCTCCCGCGGGCCGAGCCACCTCTCCTGGCGACTCAGCCCAGCTTTTATCATGACGTGCTTGACTTGCGCTTCATTTGCAGTGGCTCGCCTGGGAAGATCATGACTGATTCATCCGGTTTGCGTCCCAGAGATCTTACAACCTCATCGCGACGTGTTCGTCGATTGTGTGTTCGGATGACGCTAGGCGGCAACTCACCCGCAACAGAGTCGGACAGCCAGGGCAAATCTACCCTAATCAGCTGCAGGTGTTGCTTTTTTGCCATAGGCTCAGCCATGCTTCTGTCTTGATCATCCATGCTTTATCTTGATCTGCGAGGCTTTATCTTAACCTGCGAGCGAGGACGTAGGGGGGCCTGTGGGCCGGTACTGGCGTGAGCCAAAGCACTTTCGCGCCCATCGGCGGGCGCAAAGCGCAGGTGCTCCTCGTCTGCGGACCACCCAGCGGCGGAACCCAGGACCATTAGGAGGCGTGCCGCCTTCTCGCTGCCCGCGACCATCTTCCAGCGCAGGCGCGCCGACACGATAGGAGAACAGATGACGGATCGACCCGCGACCGCCGTCCCAGGACCGGGCCAAGTTACCGCCATCCCGGCTCAGCTCGAACCCGATGCCATCGGCGTGGCACAGGACACCGTCATCGGGATGGCCTCCTCAGCACCCACGGTCACTGTGGGCATTACCCTGGCCTCATTGGCAGTAGCTAGCGCCTATGCGAGCCTGCCAGTTATTCTCGTGACCGCGATTCCCATGCTGATCATCGCCAATTCGTATCGCCGGCTGAACTTGTGGAAGGCGAATTGCGGCGCGTCGTTCGAGTGGGTCGGCCGTGCCATCGACCCTTACCTCGGCTTCATGACCGGCTGGCTGATGATCACGGCCTACATCATCGGCGCGGTCGCCGGCGTGGAGGTCCTCGGCCCGTCGGTGCTCGCGATCTTCAACAGCTCGGCCGGCACGTGGGGGGACATCGCCATCGCTACCGGCGTGTCACTCGTGATGCTGATCATCACGATCGTCGGCATCCGGCTCACCGCGCGGACTCAGGTCGGCATGGCGGTCGTCGAGTACGCCATCCTGATCGCGATAGCGATCTGGGGGCTGGTGGAGGTCTTGCAACACCACCCTGGCACCTACCCCATCACCAGACAATGGTTCAGCTTGTCCGGGATAGGCGGGAAGGGCAGTCTCGCGTCTGGGCTGCTCATCGCCGTGTTCATCTACAGCGGCTGGGACGGCACCCTGTACGTCAACGAGGAAGTCAAGCACAGGCGGGCCAACCCCGGAAAGGCCGCCGTCTACGCGGTCGTCATACTCACCGTCATCTACATCTTGACGAATCTCGGCCTGTCGGGAGTGGTGTCGCCGGCCAAGCTGCAGGCCAACTCCACCTCCTCGCTCGTCTACGTCGCCGGGGTGCTGGGCGGCGGCGGCTGGGCTAAGGCGATGGCGTTTTCGCTGGCGCTATCAGTGATCGCGCTTACCGGCACCAGCATCTTGCTGGGCGCGCGAATCATCTACGGGATGGCGTCTCACCGAGTACTGCCGCCATTCCTGGGCACCGTGAACCGCCGCTTTTCCACCCCGGTAGCGGCCAGCGTTGTCGTCGGCGTGCTCCTGATCGGGATAACCTGGATATACCTGCTAGCCACATCGCTACAGAACGCATTCGACTCCGTGGTTAACGTGTCCGGCCTGCTGTTCGCCGGCTTCTACGTGATGACTGCGCTCGCCACGATCGCCTACTACCGCCGCCGTGTCATTGCCAATGTCTGGGATGCGCTGCTCCTCGGCATCCTCCCCCTCGGCGCGGCGGGATTCCTGATCTGGATCATCTTCAGGTCGATGCAGCTAGCCCCGGCCCAACAGAACTGGTCGCTCGTCGGCATCATCGCCCTGGGCCTGATCCTGATGTTCGTCGCGCGGTTCGTCCTGCGGTCGCCGTTCTTCCAGATCCCGCGGGAGAGCGCTCCGAGGAACGCCGACTAGAAACCCCTAACAGAATGAGTGGAGTACCGGTGATCGTTGCCGGTTGGGCGCGGCGCGAGCAAGAGCCAGTGGCAACCGTGGATCGTCTCAGGCCCAGTTATGGGCCTGAGACGATGCCGCTGTCGCCACGGGTTGTGTGGCGGTACCGGTATCCAGGGTGTAAGCGCTGATGTCCGCAAGGCTCTGTGCGGCATCTCGTTCTTTGTGTACAAGGCGGGGACTCGTCAAAGTCAGCGTGACTGTGGTGATCGAAAGTGGTCGGCGGTCTGCGGTGATAGGCGGCTTCGCGGCGGCACGTCCGGGCGCCGGGCTGGTGACACTGCGTGAGCGCTCGCGGTCCGGCGGGCGGGGTTGCCCGGTGCGGCACGAGTTTGCGGGCGGATGTGCTTGACCAGGGGGCACGGCCCTGCTGATCATTTGGGTGTCGAGGCCGAATGATCATCAGCAGGGCCGTGCCCGTGTGGCTGGACCCGGCCATCACCGGTGACCCGGCCCGTCGGCCCGTCGGCCCGTCGGCCGGCACGGCCCGCGGTGGCCGTGGACGGCAAGGAACGCAGGCTCGCCAAGGCCAGCGGCGGCAAGAAAGTGCACCTGCCGGGAGCGGTCACCCATGTGACCGGTACTACAGTCCCGGTTTGTTACATGGCGTCCTCCTTTCTGCCGTCTGCGGGTTACGGAGGGTGGGCAGCTGCTTTGAGGCGGGCGTGGTAATGGTGCCAGCGGGCGCGTGCCTGGTGGCGGCGTCTCCATCGTGACCAGGCGTAGCCGGCCTCGCGGGCGGCGTGGGTCATGGGCGCGGCAGCGAGGCGGGCCAGGCGGCGGGCCTCGGGGACGCTGACCTTGACCATGCCGGGATCGGCGGGCGGCCGGTCGGCGGGGGTGGCGGGCAGCTTGCCGGTGTCGTGCCAGGCCGGGGGCTGGCATGCCCGGGCGGCGGCGGCGCGGGTGCCGTCTGGCGGCGGGGCCGGGGCGGGGCGGGCGGCGGCGACAGCCAGCAGCGCCTGAGCGCACATGGACAGCACGGTGTGGCGGCAGAAGGAGCACCACAGCCTCACCTGGTGCTGGCCCAGGCCCGTCTGGCCCTTGCCCTGCTGATGGCATTCTTCCGCGGGCCATCTCTTCCCTGTCACCGTGACCAGGACCGTCAGCGTCGCCGGCCGCCCTGCGGCACATGACAGTAGTAGAAGGCCAGGTCAGCGGGGTCGGCGAGGCTGCGGCGGACCAGCAGCCAGTGCCGCGGCGAGGCGGTGGCGGCCCACGCCCACCCGTAGTCCCGGCGGCCCTTGCAGCCGGGCCCGCACGAGCGGGTCTCCCACGCCGCGGCTGGCACCATCGCAGCGACGGAGGACACGGCCGCCTTGCGGCCGGAAGGAAGCCTGACGGCGAAGTTCACCGGGACCGCGAGCACGTACCCCTTGCCGGCCTTCTCGCAGGCCTGCCGCAGCCTGCCGCTGCGGCCGTACACCTCATCGCCGGCCACCCAGGAAAACAGCACCCGCGCGCGGGCCGCGGCGGTGACCATCGCGGCGGCCAGCGCCGGCTTGGTAGCGAACCTCGTCCTCGCCGGGACGCGCGCCCGCTCCCGCCGTGCCCTGCCCCGGAACCACGATTTCGGCAGGTAGAGCCGGAAGTCAAACGGCGCGTGGCCGCGGGGCGTCACATACGCGGCGAACACCACGGTCTGGCAGTTCTCCACCTGCCCGGTGATCCCGGCATACTGCCGGGCGACCCCCACCGTGGCGGTTCCCTTCTTCAGCTCAGCGGTCTCATCGATCGCCAGGATCGCTTCCGCATCGCCCAGCCGGCCCACGATGAACCGCTGCAGCGCCTCCAGCGCCGCCGTCCAGTCCCAGCGGTGCTCCGCCAGCAGCGCCTGCATCCGCCGCGGCGTCGCGTGCCCGGCCGCCTCCGCCAGCTGCCAGCACGACCTGCGGTCCCCCGGCTCAGCCAGCAGCGCCCCGATATAGGCGAACGCCGCCAGCCGCGACCTGGCCTGCGCGAACACCCCCGCCAGCAGCGCGAACAGCTCCCGCCGCAGTTCCCCCAGCCACGCCCCGTCACCTACGATGGCCCCGACGGCCACCTCGCTCTTCAGATGTCTCACAAACCATGATCGTGAGGTGGCCGTCACGCTCCGTCAAGCCTGCGCTGCGGGCACCCGCGACCGCCAACCCGGTAAGTAACAAACCGGGACTGTAGTACCGGGCTGGTGATCTGCCAGGACAAGGCCGCCAAGGTGGGCAAGGCCGACGAGATCACCCACTTCAGGCCGCTGCTGGAACCGCTGCCTCTGGGCGGCGTGGTCATCACCGCCGATGCAGGCCCAGCGCGAGCATGCCCGCTGGCTGACCGAAGACAAGGGCGCGTTCTACCTGCTGCCGGTGCTGGGCAACCAGCCAGGAATGTACGCGCGGCTCGACGCGCTGCCCTGGGAGAACACCTCGGTCGCGGCTGACCAACCAGATCAGCCGCGACCGCATCGAGACCCGGACCATCCGCGTCCTGCCCGGCCCCCGGCGGCCCGGGCTTCCCGTGCGCCAGCCAGGCCATCCTCCTGGAGCGCTACGTCACGAACCAAGAAGAACGGCCGCTAGATCATTCGCAACTGCGAGGCCGTCCTCTACGTCACCAGCCTGGACGCCGCCCAGGCCAGCCCTGAAGACCTGCTTCGCCTAGGTTTCGTGGCGAGCCGCTGGTCCCATCTCGCTGGCGGGTGACAGTCAGAGCCATTTTCTCATGGCCACGGACAAGGATTCCCATGGGGAGTTCTTGCTTTGCGTAGGAGCGGGGATTCGGCTCCCGGATGCGTGCTGGCGACGGCTGCGCAGGATGACATGAAGCTGGCGTGGGCAGCCCGTTGCCTGTTTTTGAGCTGCTGGCTAGGTGTGGGCGCTGATCGACGGCTTGCGCCGTTCGTGCGCTGGAGGCGCCCGGAACGGGGTCGAGCCCGGTCGGCCGCGCGACTGGCAGCCTTCGAACCCAGCTAAAACGCCACAGACAGTATTCGGCTGGCACTTCACCCGCGCCGACCCGACAATCCCTGATGCGTGCCACACCGACGTGGCGGTGACGTGCTGCAGGGTTTCCGCTGGGCGCCTGGCTGGGATATCCCTGTCACAGACATGCTTACGAATTGACGGCACCACCATCAGCGGAGATGCCGCATTCGCGGACGAGGCAGACCTTTTCGGAAACGTCATGCCACCTCAGTTCAGGATTCGTCCTCTCCGCCGGGATTTGCCGTTTCGCTGGCAACGGCCCGGCCTTCGGTGACACCTCGCTGGAATCCGGCCAGCCGGTCTCGGGCTGCGGCAGCTGACCGGTTCGGCGCGACGGGTTGCGTGCTCGGAATGGCGCCAGGGACCAAATTCGCGTTCGGCACCCGCTTGGGGAGCCCCGCTGTCGTCTGGCCGTCAGATGACGGCGAATCGGCTGTCTCCGCGGCATGCCAGCCTTTATCTGCTGGTGACGACCAACGGCTCCCGGCCGCGGCGGTATGGCCGGATCGGCTGGGCACCTTGCGACCATCCGTGAACCAGTGCGACTCGACCGCGTCGAAGATTGGCAGCCGGTGCGCCTCTGCGAGATCTTCCGCGGACGGCACCACCACGTTGCCTTCAGCGGAACTCGTCCCCTGACTCAAGGGCGCCGCAGTCTGCGTCGGAAGACTAGCGAACTGTGAGATCTCGCTCTGGCCCGGCGCGGACAAGCCTGGCTCGGACAGTTGGCCCGTTAGTAAAGTTCCCCCAGCGATGTCTCTAGCAGCCTCATCGCCGAGGGCCTGGGCCTGCGGACCCGGAGCGCCAACGTGCTCGCTCGTCGCATCAGGCAGCCTGGAGCCGGGCCGTCTGACGGTTCCAGGCGCTTCGCCAGCCGGAAACGCTGACCGCGGACCGCTAGCTGACCATGCGGAGTTAGGCGGCCGACCCGCACCAGACATCAACCGTCGGCCGAGCGGCGTGTCCCGCATTTCTTCGTACCCTGGCGTAAACTCCGTTGACCTCGCCGAGGTCACCCTCTGCTCCGTGGTGGCGTAGCCGGGATGCACCACCGCCTCATGCAAACCCGGCCTTGACCCGACGTCACCGAAACGGCCAGGCCTCGGCGATGCGGCCGCGCTTTGGTAAGCGATGACTTCATCAGGGAGCCACACTAGCGCCGTGAGACCACCGAACTCCGCTTGTTGCAATCGGACCCTGATGCCGTGCCGCGCAGCAAGCCTGGCGACCACGAACAAACCCATCCACTTGAGGACATTGACATCCTTCGCCGACTGGTTTTCCAGTTGCCAGTTCGCGTACGCCATCTCTTTCGCGGTCATTCCGACGCCCCGATCGGTGACATCGACCACGATGCCCCCGGTGGTCAGCAACTGGCCAGAGATATCGACTGGCATCTCCGGCGCGGAGAATGACGTTGCGTTCTCGATCAGTTCGGCGAACAGGTGCACCACGTCGTGGACGGCAAGCCCTCGTACTGCGACGTCCGGCTGCGCATTCACCGAGATACGTTCGTATTCCTCGATCTCGGAAACCGCGGCCCTGATCACATTCACAAGCGTCACCGGCTGGTTCCAGCCGGTGGCTAGGTCGTGACCGGCCAGAATGAGCAGGTTCTGCGAGTTGCGGTGCATGCGCGCAGCGATGCGATCCATCCTGACCAGGTACGCCAGGCGCTCCCCGTCCTGCTCCCCCTGCTCAAGACCCTCTATGAGGCGGATCTGGCGTTCAACAAGGGATTGGCTGCGGTGAGACAGATTTGTGAACATAGCGTCGAGCTTGCCGCGGAAAGCAGCCTCGTTGGCCGCCAACCTCAGGATTTCCCTGCGCATCTGGTCGAAGGCGCGCGCAACCTCCCCTATCTCGTCCGAGGAATCCACATGGATCGGTTCCACATCGGACGGCACGCCCTCGCCATTGTTCTCTCTCATGCGGCTGACGGCATCGGGCAGCCGAACCGCTGACATCTCTAGCGCTCCGGTCCGCAATCTGTGCAGCGGGTGCAGGACGGACCTGGCAACCAGCATGGTGAACCACGACGCTAGCGCCAAGACGATGATCACCACGACGCCGATCGCGAGCGCCGACAGGATGGCCCTGGCGTTCGGCGAGTGGGTCGGCGCAGCTCGCAAAATATCGGCAATGCGGACAACGCAGAACGCGACGGCAGTGACGGCGACGGCTGGAATGATGACTAGCAGCAACAGACGCGAGCGGACAGGCCAGTCCTTCAGTCCACGGCGCGATCTCTTATGCACCGGCGACGGACCGGTGCGCGAGTACTGCTGATTATCGGCGGACGGGCCGATGCTCTCAGGATGCCTGGTCGGACCGGCATCGTGCGCGACGGCGGGTTCTCGGAGGAACGCTTCGGTGCGGCCAGCGCGGGTGTCTCCGACCATCCTTGGTCTTACGTCATGCGGCGACCCATCGGCGTGCCCAAGCGAACTTTCGCTATTTGTCCTGGCGAAGTCCACCGCCACAAGGAAGCCGACCACGAGGACCAGGACAGTCAGGAAGATTTCGGACAGCATGCCACTCACATCCGGTCGGCGGGAGGGGTCAGGCGCGCGTTGGGGCGCATGGTGCGATACTGATACTGCCCAGTCACTTCCGGATCGATGAGCTTGGCCTCAAGGACGATCGAGAGCTGACCTGGCGGCGGAACCAACATGGCACCCCTTCCTGGCGGCCTGTCCTGCACGCGCGGCATCACACAACCGACCCAACTCTAATGTGTAACTGGCTGGCGCACGCCGATTCCCATTTAGAGAGGGAAAAATCAGTACTTCACATGCTCACTGTTGGAGCTTCCCACAGGCCAAGTTTAACCTGTCCGCTGCGGTTATGTCCTTGAACGTCCGATTCCGCGCCGTCCACATCTATCCAAGACCCTCAATTTGACTGCGCAGGAGCGCCATCGACCTGGTCCTGCCGCTGCTTCCTGGTGACTGCGGCGCCCGGCCCTTCACCAGCCGGGCCCGTTGACCTGCTGATCGTAGTGGAAGGCGCGCCGAATAAACGTGGATGTTCTGAGCCATCTTGCCCGGCACCCTGACTCAGAATGTCTTTCAACGACCCGATCGACGGATCCGGCCGACTGCACTGGCGTTCGGTTGTGAATCGGTCCTGGCGAGGGTTCCTCGTGGTGTCCTCGGATCCGGTGACGTTGCGTGGTTGCTCTTGCGGTGCTGGGCGGGATTTGCGGCGGCAGATTCGTTACGTTCGGTGAGATCGGCATGTGATGCCTGGGGTCAGCGCCCGGGACGGGCCGGGCCGGACGGGGCCGCGGCGGCTGTGCGCATGCCGGGGTCCCCGCGCGGCGCTTGCCGGGCCGGGAGGGCATGCGCGGGTCAGGCGGCCGGCGGGGCGTTCGGCTGCTGCGATCCTGGCGTCGCGGGCAGCGGCAGCAGGTGCAGCCGGGTGGCGGCGGGCACGATGTCGTTGCTCTTGCGGGCCCGACCTTCTTGATGGTGAAGCGGGGGTAGTGCCGGCCGGGCCGCCAGGTGGTGACGAACCGCAGCGGGTGCGCGGTGATGTCGCGGCGGATGATCTCGATGGCCGCGGCCAGGGCGCCCGCAGTGGCGCCCTGCCCGGCGCCGATGCTGGCGGTGACCGCGTCGCGCAGCGCGGTGGCGCTGATCCGGGCGGGCTCGGCGCCGGTCGCGGCGGCGATGCTGGCGCCGGTGATCCGCAGCGCCTGGTGGGCGGCGACGGTGGCGGCGGCCATCCGGTACGCCCCGGCGGGGGTGGCCGCGGTGATGGGCTGCCCGCCGGCCAGGGTCTGCTTTTCTTCCAGGTAGACCAGCTCAATCGGCCACCGCTGATACCCCTCAAGCTGAAATCGTCTCTAGTCAGGTGCCTGGTGCCGGGGCGATACTGAGCGTGGGGGCACTGTTGCAGGCGGCGACTGCTGTTCGCCGGCTGAGGTCAGCGGCAGCAGGTGAGCCAGATGCAACCGAGCACCGAGCGGATGGTGGCTCCCGACCTCCTGATCTGGATGGTCCTGCCGCCGGAGCGGCAGGCTGCGGTGGTGGCGCTGCTGGCGATGCTGGCAGCCAGGGCAGCGGGCCGCACGGCGGGAGGCGGTCGTGATGAGCCTGGCCGGTTACCGGCTGCGCGGGCAGCCGCAGCAGAAGATCCGCCCGGAGCACCTGGACCGGGCTGCGGTGGTTTACGTCCGCCAGTCGAGCAGGCAGCAGGTTCTCGAGCACACCGAGTCAACGCGGCTGCAGTACGCGCTCGCCGAGCGGGCCGTGGCGCTGGGCTGGGCGCGGTCGCAGGTCACGGTGATCGACGACGACCTCGGGGTGTCGGCCGCGACGGCGGATTCGAGGAAGGGCTTTGCCCGGCTCGTCGCGGAGGTCACGATGGGACGTGTGGGCGTCGTCCTCGGGATCGAGATGTCCCGGCTGGCCCGGACCGGGCGGGACTGGCACCAGTTGCTGGAGCTGTGCTGCCTGTCCGGCGTGCTGCTCGCCGACCCCGACGGCGTCTACGACCCCGGCTACTACAACGACCGGCTGCTGCTGGGGCTGAAGGGAACGATGAGCGAACATGAACTGTACCTGATCCGGCAGCGGATGCTGTCGGGCAAGCTGGCCAAGGCCGAGCGCGGTGACCTGGCCATCCCGCTGCCGATCGGCTACGTGCGCCTGCCGTCCGGCGAGGCCGTCCTCGACCCCGATGAGCAGGCGCAGCACGTGGTCCGCCTCGTCTTCAGCGCCTTCGCGCGGCTCGGGACGCTCAACGGGGTGCTCCGCTACCTGGTCGAGCAGGAGGTCCAGCTGCCGGTCCGGGTGCATTCCGGCCCGTCGAAGGGGGAGCTCGAGTGGCGGCGCCCGACCAGGGAGACATTGCAGAACATGCTGCACAACCCGGTCTACGCCGGGTATTACGCCTACGGCCGCCGCCAGGTCGAGCCGCGGCGGAAGGTGCCGGGCCTGCCCAGCACCGGGCGCGTGGTGAAAGGCAGTGACGAGTGGCTGGTCCTGCTGCCCGGGCGGCTGCCGGCCTACATCACCGCCGAGGAACACGAGGCGAACATCGCCCGGATGGCCGCCAACAGGCAGACCGCGGCCACGCCCGGCGCCCCGCGGGACGGTTCGGCGCTGCTGTCCGGGCTGCTGCGCTGCGGCCGGTGCGGCGGGCACCGCATGACAGCCCGGTATCACGACGGGCCGGGTGCCGCGCGCCCGGCGCACAGCTACACGTGCGCCTTCTACCAGGCGAACTACGGGACCGGCGGGAACTGCCAGCACATCGCCGGCCCTCCGCTCGACGACTGGGTTGCCCGGCAGGTCCTGGACGCTGTGGCGCCGGCCGCGCTGGAAGTCTCCATGGCCGCCGCCGCCCAGGCCGAGGACGAGCGGGCCATGCTGGACAAGCTGTGGCGCCAGCGGCTGGAGCGCGCCCGCTACGCCGCCGACCGCGCCCGCCGCCAGTACCAGCTCGCCGAGCCCGAGAACCGGCTCGTCGCCCGGCAGCTGGAAGCCGGCTGGGAAGCCGCGCTCGCCGAGACGGCCCGCCTGGAAGCGGACTACCAGCGGTTCACCGAGGAACAGCCGGCCACGCTCACCGCCGCCGAGCGCGCGGCCATCCAGGACCTAGCCCGCGACCTCCCGCGAGTCTGGAGCGCGCCGTCGACCACGCAGGCTGACCGCAAGGAGCTGCTGCGCATCCTCATCGAGGACATCACCGCCACGGTCGCCGGGGACAGCGAGCTGGTCGATGTCACCATCACCTGGGCCGGCGGGCACCAGACCGCCGGCCAGGCCGTCCGCCCCGTCGCGCGCCTGGACCAGCTGTCGTACTATCCCGCACTCCTCGCCCGCGTCACCGAACTCGCCGCCGCAGGCCGCAATAACCGGCAGATCGCCGACGCCCTCAACGCCGAGGGATTCCGCCCGCCCAAGCGCACCAGCCGGTTCAACGAGGGCCAGGTGGGCACCATGATCGCCCAGCGCGGGATCCGCGGCCGGCCGAAGGGCCGGCCCGCCGTGCTCACCAGCCTGGGACCAGGCGAATGGCCAGTCCCCGGCCTGGCCGCCGAGCTCGGCATGCCCACCGTCACCATCTACAACTGGATCTACCGCGGCTGGATCACCGCCCGCCACGCCCCCGGGACCAGGAACTGGATCATCACCGCCGGCGACGAGCAGATCCGCCAGCTACGCGAGCGCAGGGCACGCCCGCCCGGCTACTACAACCGCGCCCGCTGGGCACCGCCACAACAGGAACACGAACCTGACGAGAAACAAGGAACACAGCCATGAGAAAGCAGCGCAGCTTGACCGGTGCCAGCGGTGGCCGACCTCGCTGGCCCAGCGCATGCCGTACAGTTCCGCGATGTCGCGGGCCGGGTAGGCGGCGGTGTCCATCAGGTCAGTGATGATGGTGACAGTCTCGGATACCTCCACGCGGATCGTGCCTGGCCGCCTGCACAGCCCGGCGTCACCTTCGCCGTCACCGGCTGTCTTCGTGACGCTGACGGACGGCCCTGCGGGCGGGGCGGCCGTCAGCGGGTGGCCCGGCGGGAGATCGAAGACCTGGTCGATGTGGTATTCGATGACGCGGACCTTGTACGTGCGGCCGCGCCAGGTGATCTTCGCCTTCCAGCTGCCGTCCGGCAGCGGCCGTCCCGAGCGGCGCAGCGTCCACGCCGCCGACACCCGCCAGGCGAAGTGCTTCCCGGCATCGATCTTGGCGGCGGCCGCCTCGCGGCTGGGGAACCCGCGGTCGGCCAGGTCCAGGTCACCGGGCCCGTAGGCGGGTTCCAGGTGCGCGGCGAGGGTCCTCTCCCCGGTGCTGCACGGCCCGGCCGCCCAGGCCACCGCGCCGCGGGTCCAGACGTCGGTGACCTCGGTCATCCGGATCTGCGGGTCAGCGGGCGTGCCGGTGCTGGCCGGCCGGCCGAAGTGCGCGGCGTTGCGGGACTGCCCGCCGCTGCCCTTGCGGTCGCTGCCCCTGGGGTCGGCGACGTTGCGGACGGTGCCGTCCTTGGCCAGCACCCGCAGCCCGTGCCAGCGGCCGTCCCGCCACGGCCCGCCCGCGAGCGGCCGCAGCCGGATCGCCGTCCGCTGCCCGCCCGGCGTCCCCGGCGCCGGCAGGCACACCGCCGCGACGCCGGGCAGCGGGACGGGGCGGATCTGCCCGCACAGCCCGGCCAGCAGCCGCAGGAACGGCTTGACCTGCAAGAAGCTGTCCGCGTCCGACAGCGACGACGCCGCGGGCAGGTCATATCCCGGGTCAGCTTCCCGGGGCCGCTGCGCCATAGCGCGCAGCGTTCCCGCAGCCGTGCCGGGCATCAGCGCCCGCGCCAGGCTCACCTGCATCGCCAGCCGCGGCGTGATCTTCCGCGCCCGCCGGGCCGGCACCCCGGCCAGCGCCTCATCCAGCCGCGCCGGGGTGATCACTGCCGACGCCAGCCCCAGCCCCGTCCCCTCCCGCACCGGCCCCGGCTCCCCGGCGATCCCGGCCACTGCCAGCTGCCCCGCCGTCCACGCCGGCCCGGGGGCCGCCGCGCCCGGCAGCGCCCCGCACGCCACGATCCCCGAGCCCGGCCCGGGAAGCTCCAGCAGCCGCCCGCCGGCGTCCTTCCAGATCGCCGGCATCGCCATCACCTCAGCCAGGCCCGCCTCCGCATCCCGCGCCGGCCGCTTCCGCCGCGGCCCCCGCCGCGGCGCCGGCCGCGGCCCGGCACAGGATCGCCGGCGCCGGGCAGGCGTGACGTAATACCGGGCAGCGGGTAGCGTCGCACCAGGAAGCATCGGCGGACCCCTCGCAAGAGGCAGGTACAAGACCCGCCGATGCTTCCGCGAAAAGCCCCGTTTGCCCCGTAACCCATGCGGCGTGCCGCCGGGAACCGCACATGGCCGCCAGAAGCCACCCGGAACCGTCTCCGCGCGCCACCTGTCACTGATCACGCAACGTGACTCCGAGCCGGGCCGCTGTCCAGTTACGCTGCGTGGCAGGACGCAGCAGCCCCGGCGCCGCCTGCAGCGGCAAACCCGCAGGCCGGGCGCTTCGCAGCTCTAACCGAATGCCAGTGGTCCCGCCCCCACTGGCGTTCGGTTATGAGTCGCTTCTGCGGGATGGCGGCGTGTAGCGATTGGCTTGCCGTCACGTCGTGTAGCCGGCGGCGGGGGTCGTGTGCGTGCTGTGCGGCTGCTGTTCCGGTTACGTTTCGTGATGCTGACGCGTGCCGGCGGGGCGCTGAGGCTCCTGTTCGCGGTGAGCCGCGTAGTAAGTACCTGTTTTGCGCTGCCCGGGCATGCCGGGATCCCGGCGCTGCGGTGCCGGGCCGGGCTGGCGGGGTTGCGGGTCAGGCGGCGGGCGGCGCGTTCGGCTGCGCGGATGGCGCCGCGGCGGGCAGCGGGAGCAGGTGCAGCCGGGTCGCGGCGGGGACGGCGTACCTGCTTTTGCGGGTTCTCACCTTCTTGATGGTGTAGCGGGGGTAGTGCCGTCCGGGCCGCCAGGCGGTGACGAACCGCAGCGGGTGCCGGGCGACGTCGCGGCTGATGATGCCGATGGCGCTGGTCAGGGCGGGGAGGGTGGATCCTTGCCCGGCGCGGATGCTCGCGGTGGCGGCGTCGCGCAGCGCGGTGGCGCTGATCCGGGCGGGCTCGGCGCCGATCGCCGCGGCGATCGCGGCGCCGGCGACCCGCAGTGCCTGGTGGGCGGCGACGGTGGCGGCGGCCATCCGGTAGGCCCCCGCCGGGGTGGCCGCGGTGATCGGCTGCCCGGACGACAGGGTCTGCTTTTCTTCCAGGTAGACCAGTTCGCTGGCCCAGCGCATCCCGTACAGTTCCGCGATGTCACCGGCCGGGTAGGCGGCGGGGTCGGTCAGGCTGGTGATGATGGTGACGGTCTCGGACACCTCGACGCGGATCGTGCCGTCGCCGGGCTGCCGGCACATCCCGTCCGGAGGGCCGTCACCGTCGTCCAGGACGCGGACGGACACCCCGGGCGGCGGGGCGGCCAGCAGCGGGTGGCTGGGCGGCAGGCCGAAGACCTGGTCCATGTGGTATTCGATGACGCGGACCTTGATGGTGCGGCCGCGCCAGGTGATCGCCGTCTTCCAGGTGCCGTCGCGCAGCGGCCGGCCCGAGCGGCGCAGCTTCCACGCCGACGAGACCCGCCAGATGAAATGCTTCCCGGCGGTGATCTTGGCGGCGGCGGCCTGGCGGCTGGGGAACCCGCGGTCGGCCAGATCCAGGTCACCGGGCCCGTAGGCGGGCTCGAGGCAGGCGGCGAGGGTGGTCTCCCCGGTGCCGTGCGGCCCGGCCGCCCACGCCGCGCAACTGCGGGCCCAGACGTCGGTGACCTCCACCATGCGGATCTGCGGGGCGGCGGGGGCGCCGGTGCTGGCTGGCCGGCCGAAGTGCGCGGCGCTCCGGGACTGCCCGCCGCTCCCTTTGCGGTCGGTGCCTTTCGGGTCGGCGACCGCCCGGACGGTGCCGTCCTTGGCCAGCACCCGCAGCCCGTGCCAGCGGCCGTCCCGCCACGGCCCGCCCGGCCGTTCCAGCGGCCGCAGCCGCAGCGCCGCCCGGCCCGCGTCCGGCGTGCCGGGCGCGGGCAGCACGGGCGTCACGCCGGGCAGCGGCACCGGCCGGACCTCGCCAGACAGCAGGGCCAGCAGCCGCAGGAACGGCTTGACCTGCAAGAACGCGTCCGCGTCCGACAGTGAGGACGCGGCCGGCAGGTCGTAGCCCGGATCGGCCTCCCGCGGCCGCTGCGCCAGCGCCCGCAGCACCGCCGCGGCAGGCCCGGGCATCAGCCCCCGCGCCAGGGCCACCTGCATCGCCAGCCGCGGCGTGATCTTCCGCGTCCGCCGGGCCGGCGTCCCGGCCAGCGCCTCATCGATCAGCGCCGGGCCGGTCACGCAGCTCACCAGCCCCAGCCCCGTCCCGTCCCGCACCGGCCCCGGCTCCGCCGCCACCCCCGCCGCCGCCAGCTCCCCAGCCGTCCACGCCGGGACCGGGGCCGCCGCGCCGGGCAGCGCCCCGCATACCACGATCCCCCCGCCCGGCCCGGGAAGCTCCAGCAGGTTCCCGGTCGCGTCCCGCCAGATCGCCGGCATCGCCATCACCTCGGCCAGGCCCGCCGACGCGTCCCGCGCCGGCTCCTCCCGGCGGCGCGCCTCCCGCCGCGGCCCCGGCAGCCCGCGCCCGCAGGCCCGCCGCCGCCGGGCAGGCGTGACGTAATACCGGGCAGCGGGTAGCGTCGCAGCAGGAAGCACCGGCGGGCCCCTCGCTCGAGGCGGACAGAGACCGCCGATGCTTCCGCATCCGCCACGTTTGTCCCGTAACTGGCGAGGCGTGTCGCGCAGGATCCTGCCCGCCCGCACTTCCCAGGGAGCAGACCGCCCGGCCACGACACCGGGGCCTGTCACGCAACGTGATTCCCGGCGCAGCGAGATGCTAGTAACGATCCGTAACGGCAGCCCGGAACCCTGCCGCCGAGATGAGACGCAGAACCCGCAGGCCAGAAGACCACCGGCTCTAACCGAACGCCAGTGGGTCCGGGGTGAGGCGTAGCAGGGCGTGGAGCAGGTCGTTGTCGTATTCGGCTTCGCGGATGGTGGCGGCGATGTCGCTGCGGCCGGCCTGGCGGATGAGGCCCGTGGTGAGGTTACGGAGGGTGGCGAGGTTGCGGGGCCGGGACTGGGCCCGGACCTTCGAGGAGTCCTCACGCAGGGTCACGTCGCGGACCAGGTGGACCTCGTTCTCGATGCCCCAGTGGCCGCGGGCGTAGGCGGCGATGTGTTCCGGGCCGGCCTCGCGGGCGGTGAGGCTGGTGATCAGGTACACGGTCTCGCTGCTGGTCTGGGTGACGCGGGTCCAGGTCTTGCCGTTGCCCTTCCAGTACGTGACGGTGCGGGTGCGGACGACGCGGGCGACCTGGGCGGCGTGCGGGAACAGGGCCCTGATCTCGTCAGGTGCGTCCATGACCAGGTGGCGGCGGGTCTCGTGGCGGCCGTGGCCCTTGTCCCGGGTGACGTGGCGGCGAGCGCCGGCCCAGCACAGGCCATCGAGGGCGGCGTAAAGGCCGGGCTGGTTCTTCTTCACGGTCAGCACGTACTGGGCCAGGAGCTCCTCGCAGGCCAGGACGGCGAGGTCACGCTGCGTGTGCAGCGCGTCGGCCGTCGGGATCCAGCCGGCGAGGGGGAACCGGCCGTTCAGGTCCCGCAGCATGGGCCCGATTTCCGGGATCTCGTTCGTCTTGGCCGGGATCTCCCGGTCCGCCAGCACGATCCCGCCCGCCGCGGCGGACAGGATGAACAGCCTGGTCCCGCCGGGCAGGAGCGCGCCGCGGACCTCTTTCCCGTCACAGGCCAGCTGCGGCTGCAGGACGGGCCCCGCCGCCGGGTACGCGGGCGGTTCCGCCGGGACCGCGGCCGCGAGATAACTGGACACGGCGTCGGACAGGGCCTGCGCGCCGAGCATGCCCAGCAGCCTGGTCACCGTCCTCGGCGACGGCGCCACGAGGAAGCCGTCCCCGCCGGTGCGGGCGCCGGCGGCGGCCAGGTCCTCCTGGCCCGCGTGCCTTATCCACTCGGTGATGCCGGCCAGCTTCGTCTTGCCGTGCAGCATGGCCATCACCACGAGCGTCAGGACGCACGGCAGGGAATGCCGCAGGCCGCGGGGATCGCGCGGCTCCGCCATGGCCGCGAAGCAGTCCCGGATGCTCCCGCCGCACGCTGCCCGCAGCGCCGCGGCCCGCTTCAGCAGCGCCCTCCGCGCCTCGTCCGCCGCAGCGCGCAGCCGCTCCCGCTCCGCCCGGTCCCGCTCCCGCTGATGCGCGGCCTTCCGTTCCCGGCCTGCCTCCCGCTGCCGCCGCTTTCCCTCCCGCCGGGCCCCCCGGCTGGCCTTCGCCTTCTCCCTTGCCGCGGCACGGCGGGCGATGTCCTCCGCCTCCGCGATCACAGCCTCGGCGGCATCAGCGGGCACGGGCATGCAAGACTGGCCACGCAACGGGGCCTCCCGGCGGGTGAAGAGATGTGAGAACCCCTTCGTCTTATCCGGGACCCCGTTGCCCTGCCCGTGAAGTAACCAGATCGCCGCCGGATCAGTCACGGCCAGTCACCGCCGGCCATCAAGAACCAGCGGCGCCCAGATTGCGGTCAGTAACCAGACCCCCGGGTGCCCGCATTCCCCCCGGCCTGGGAACGGAAGCCCCAACCCTGCACGGAGACGGGCAGGCCCTGCAGCCGCCCACCGCCCGCCCCAAAGACACTGCTTGAACAGCGGAAATACTTTGTCCGCAGCCCTGTCTCTCATGGCCGCGATGACTCTTGTTGTAGCCGCTGATCGCAGTTCCGCATTAACTCGTCTCAGCCCGTTTCCATGTCACCCGACTTATCACAGATTAGTGCGTAACGGACCTGTCAAACAGCGCTCTCACATCGGCAGATCCGGGCGCTGCTGGAGTACGGAACGACCCGATCTGCGCGCCTCGGCTTGCGATCGCCGAGGAGTCACCACCCGTCCAGATTGGGCGGATACTTGCGCGCCGCGCGACGGCCCCCGCCGTAACCGTCCGTAACGGCGCCCGGGGGCAAGACTGTGCAGACCAGGTGCCATCATCGTGGCTAGAGCCGCCACGGTGAGCAGCCCCACGTCAGGGTGAACACGGCAGAGGCGCTCATGGTCAGGATGGAGCAGTTTGGCATCCCCGGGTTACCTGGGCTGGATCCGGGCGGTCACGACGCAGCGGGCGCCATCGTGGGGGACGAACGTCACCGCCTCCCGGCGGACCCGCGCGGGCTGCCGGGAGGCGGGGCGCAGCGTCACGGCTCGCAGCACCTCGGGCAGGACGATCCGCATCTCGAAGGTGGCGAAGCTGGCCCCCAGGCACCGCCGGATGCCGCCGCCGAAGGGGAACCAGCCGAAAGCCGGGGGCGGCTGGCCGACGAACCGGTCCGGCCGGAACGCGGCGGGGTCCTGGTAAAGATCCGCGCGCCGCTGGGCGAGGTAGATGTTGGGGCACGCCATCGCTCCGGCGGGAATCGCGTGGCCGCCGATCCTGACCGCCTGGCGCACGTGGCGATCCACGAGCGCGACCACCGGCCGGACCCGCAACGTCTCCATGATCGTGGCGTCCAGGTACTCCGACGCGCCGCGGTCCAGCTCCGCGACCAGGCGGCCCAGCGCGCGGGGATGGTGCAGCAGCAGGTCGAAGGCCCAGGCCAGCGACGTGGCCGTCGTCTCATGCCCGGCGAACAGCAAGGTCACGAGCTCATCGCGTACCTCGTCGTCGGTCATGGCCCGGCCCTCGTCGTCGCGGGCGAGCAGCAGCAGAGACAGGACGTCGCTGCGCTGCTCGAGGTCGGGTACGTCACGCCGCTGCCGGATCTCCGCGGCCAGCGCCGCGTGGAGCGCATCCCGGGCCCGGATGAACCGCGCCCACGGGGCGTGCGGCCCGAGCCTGCGATCGCGCGTGGCGAAGAGCAGGAACGGATTCCGGCCGACGGCGGTGACAGTGAGGATGAGGCGGCGCAGCTCATCACCGCGCGCACTCCCGTCGACCCCGAAGACGACCCGCACGATGACGTCCAGGGTGATCGACTGCATGCTCGGCCGCAGCGCGAACGGCTTGCCCACCGGCCAGCGGGCGATCTCCGCCCGGGTGATGTCGCGGACGGCGGCCTCCCAGGCGCGCATGCGATCACCGTGGAACGCGGGCAGGATCAGCTTGCGCTGGCGCAGGTGCTCCGGCCCGTCCAGGACGAGGACCGAATGCGGGCCGACCAGGGGTTCGAGGATCGCGGCGTTGGCCTCACCGGCCCGCAGCACGTCATTGTCGCCGCCGAAGACGGCTTTCACCAGCTCGGGGCTGGCCAGGTGGACCAGGTTGATGCCGAGCGGAAGGCGCATGGTGAACACGTCGCCGTAGGTCCGCGAGCAGCGGTCGAGGAACCACGTCGGCTTCTTCAGCCACAGCCAGGCCTGGACGATGCGCGGATAGCCAGGACCGTTCGGAAGAATCGGGCTGGGCGCACCCGGCCCGGCCTGACGGCCGGCAAGCTCGTCAGGCAGCCCGGTGACAGGGGACGCCATGACCCCATTATCCCTTCCGGGCTTCCGGGCTTCCGGTCAGCGGGTCGCGGCCAGCGCCGCTCACTCCGGCTCGCGGTACCGGCGCATCAGATGATTGAGGCCGAACGGGCCCGGTACCCGCCCCGCGTGAGGCCACCGCGAGCACAAATTCGCCTGTTTACGGCGAGCGGCGGCAAACCCCATAGTGGTGGTCTATGAACAGCCAGCCTGCGCCCCGCCCCGATGCCGGCGTACCGTCCCTCGTCGCGCTCGGCCAGGACCGCCCCGATGTCGCCGGAACCGCCTTCGTCGCCCCCGGTGCCATCCTCATCGGACGCGTAACCATCGGCGCGGAGGCGAGCGTGTGGTACCGAGCCGTGCTCCGCGCTGACCGTGACACCATCGTGGTCGGCGAGCGCAGCAACGTGCAGGACGGGTGCGTCTTGCACGCTGACCCTGGTATGCCGCTGTCGGTGGGCTCGGACGTCACTATCGGCCACAACGCGACGCTCCACGGGTGCACCATCGAGGATCTGGTCCTCATCGGCATGGGCGCGATCGTGCTCAACGGGGCACGCGTGGCGCGTCATTCGATCGTCGCCGCCGGCGCCGTGCTGACCGAAGGGCAGCAGGTCCCGGAGGGAGTGCTGGTGGCCGGGGTGCCGGGCAAGGTCCGGCGGGACCTGTCCGAAGCAGAGCGCGCGGAGATCGAGCGCAACGCCGCCACGTACCTAGGGCTCAGCCAGCTGCATCGCCGCGGAGGGGCGTGAGATGCGCTGTGGTCGACGCCTACGCCACCACGTCCCTTAAGCCATGGCCCGCGATAGCACCGCGGTGAACTGGGCATGCTTGCAGAGGTGAAGGACCTGGTTAGACTGCTCCGCCGGATCGCGGTCACTGTCGCAGGCACAGTGATCCTCGCCGTCGGCGTGGTGCTCTTGGTGGCACCCGGCCCTGGCCTGCTGGTCATCGCGCTGGCGCTGGCCGTGTTCGCCATCGAGTATCAATGGGCCAGACGCAACCTCGCCGCCGTGCAGGCACGCGCCCGGTCGGCGGCCCTCATGGCGGCAGCTAACCGAGTCGCCACGGCCTCTGCCGTTCTTTTCGGCATAGGCGCCATCGGCCTTGGCGCTGTGCTGATATTCACGGACCTGCTGCCATTTTCCGGCGCGGGAACCGGCGTGGGCGTTGCCATAGGGGGCCTGACCGTGCTGGCGACCATGGCCTACAGCATCCGGGAATTGCGGAATGCCAAGAAGGCCGAAGAGAACGAGGACGCTGCTGACTCGTAGAGATCCGCCAGGTTCGAGATCGCTGCGCGCCTGGTCGCCGGTCAGACGCGGCGCAGTACGGTGACGACCTTGCCGAGGATAGTGGCGTGCTGACCGGGAATCGGCTTGTACGCGGGGTTGTGCGGCAGCAGACCTGGCTGTCCGCCCGCTGCAGGGTCTTGACCTTCAACCGGACAGTGCCGGCCCACGCAGCGGCTTCGGTAGAGGGCACTTTGAAGTAACCCGGGTCAGCACATCAAGATTTGGCGGAGTTGTTTGCGTTTGACTGGAAGCGTGCGTTCTGCGTCAGTACCGTAGTCACGGCTCCGGCAGACAGCTGGATATCCGCAAAAAACGGAGAAAGCGATGAAGAACGCACACAAGCGATGGGGTCTAGGCGCCGCCCTGATCCTGGTAGCGGGGAGTCTCGCTATGGCGACCACGACCCAGGCAAGCGCAGCGGCGCCACCCAACGCCTGCGGATCGCAGATCCAAGCCATGGCCCGCGCTCAGGGTTTCAGCGGCGTCGTGCCTGCGGTAGGCAAGTGTCCGGTCAAGAACGCTGCGGCGATCCGCGCCAGCGACCCCGCCAACGGCACTCCGCCACTGATCTTCCACGGAGGCCCGGTGATGGACACGCGATCGACCGGCCCGCTGATCGTCACCCCGATCTTCTGGAGTCCGCCGGGCCACCCGATGTCGGCTTCGTACAAGCTACTCATCAGTAAATATATCGAAAGTGTGGCGTTGGCGAGCGGCCGCAACAGCAACGTGTACTCAGTTGCGAAGGAGTACTTCGGTAACAACGGGCAAATCCGCTACCAGATCAGGCTCGGCTTCCCCATTTTTGACAGCAACCCGCTGCCCGCGAGCGGCTGCAAGGTGGCCAGCAAGGACACTGCAGGGATCTACGCTGACAACTCCGGCTACAACGCCTGCCTGGATGATGACCAGGTTCAGGCTGAAACCAACCGCGTCACCGCGGCCCACGGCCTGCCGCATAACCTCTCTCACATCTTCGTGATGTACCTGCCCAAGCACGTCGAGTCCTGCTTCTTCGCCGGTTCGACGACCACCGCGGCTAACGCTTGCACGATCAACTACCAGCCGAGCGCGGCGTACTGCGCCTACCACAACTACGGCTGCGAGCAACGCCGTGTACGCGAACATGCCCTACCCGATCTATTTGTCAGCGGTTGGCTTCACTGCGATACGACGTCAACTTCCCTGGCGTGATCCAGTCGCCGAACGGAAATCCCGACGGCGACGTCCAGGTCAGCCCGACGAGCCACGAAATCTATGAGTCGATCGCCGACCCGGACACCGTCGCCGGCTGGTACGACTCCAGTGGCTTCGAGAATGGCGACGAATGCGCCTATATTTTCGGCCCGACGCTGGGCGCGGCTGGGCGGTTCTACAACCAGGTGATCGGCGGTTACCGCCCTGACCCAGGAGGAATTCAGCAACCGCAGCTTCTCCATCAGCGGCGGTGGGTGCGTACAGGGTGCCTCGGCCGAGGCACCCTGAGAGCAGCAGCCTGACCGCAGGAACCGCGGAGAGCCCCGTCGCGCCGATAGGCACACGACGGGTTCGGTGAGAAGCTCGGGGCGCGG
>CAWDBS010000039.1:0-50012 GCA_963800415.1 uncultured Actinomycetes bacterium | reverse complement strand
GATCGCCTACCTGCTGTTCGCGGCGGTCGCGCTGCTGGCGCTGCTGCGCATGCCTGACCGGGTACCCGGCCTGCCAGCCGTCACCCCAGCCCTGGCCCTGAGCCTGGCGTGGCTCTTCGTCACGGCGTTCCAGCGACCCTGGTACGACGTGATGGCCATCAGCCTGCTCGCGCTTTACTCGGCTTCCCGGCTGGACTGGGTGGTCCTGATCCGCCTGCTGGCGGGCGCGACCATCTACGCCCAGGCCGTCCAGAGCCCGGTCGAACCGCATTGGCTCTATGACCTTGGCCAGTTCAACGGGACATGGCTCACGCCGACTATCCGCCTACTCGCCGCCGCCGCGTTCGTCTGGCTCTGCGTTTCCGGCCGATGGGGCTGGCGTTCGGTGTCAGCGGCATCGTCCGGACGGCTCCCCGAACTGCTGCCGATGACCTGAGCGATGTTCTCCACAACCACGCACTGTGGATAACTCTTTACCCAACGGCCCAGGATGCAGAGCGCCACTGGCAACCTGATGCACACTTCTGTGGATTGCGCTGTGGACAACCCAGCCGCGGTGCCGCCCGTTGCGCATCTGTCGACGCCGCGAGTGCCCTGAGTTACCGCTGCTCTGGCGGATCCCCGAGCGGGTCGGCGGCCAGGTACAGCCGCGGCCAGCGGCAGTCGACGAACTGGTCGAGGTAGCCGGTCAGGCGCTCCTCGAAGTCGTCGTCTTCGGCGCGGGCGCCGCGGCTTTCTCGATGCCGGAAGGGCTGTCGACGCCGAACGCCACGGCCCGCACCTCCCAGTCATCACGCTGCGCGCCGTCGTACCAGCGCTGCACCGTTCCCACCTGGCGCGCACAGGTGCCGCCCGTAATCGCCTGCCCGTACGTCCGCTCCCATTCCGGACTCCGCGGGTGCGGGCCGGCCCCCGGGTTCTTCCTGTCGGCTGCCTTGAGCGCGTCGAGGACGAGCGTCCACTTGTAGGCGGGGGCGAGCCACTTGGGTTCTTCCCGCTGGCACAGCCAGCTTCCCCGCGAGACCCTGGACCTGATCGCGGTGCTGACGTGGGAGGCGAGGCCGACCGCGCTGACCCGCCCGGCGATGACAGGTACCCGGACGCCGAGGGCTGCATCGACGCCGTGGGAGATGGCGCAGTCCCGCAGCCGGGACGGCATCATCTGCAGGAGCGAGAGCAGCGCGGTGCGCGGCACCGGCATCGGCCAGCCGACCAGGTGGGCCAGGACCGACAGTTCGGCCCACAGCCTGATCACCGGATACTCGTCAAGCGCGCGCTGGGCTACCCGCATGTCCCGCAGCGTGCAGGGGCGCCCGAAGCAGTCGGCGCCGCAGGTGATGCTGCGCGACCGGACGACTCCGGCCGGGGTGGCGGTGGCTGCCTGCGTCGGCTTCGCGGCTGGTGCCGTCGGGCATCTGCGCCAGCAGCGGGAAGTCCGTGCCGTCCGCGAACACCGCGGCCTCGCCCGGCTTGAGGGTGACCAGGAACCGGTTCTGCGCCTGCGTCATGTTCATCGTGGCGCCCACGGCATCGCGGTCGTCGGCCGCGGGCAGCCGGTGGGTGATCTTCACCGCCGTGTTCTTGATGACGTCGGCGATGAGGCGGTCCGGGATCTGTTCGGCGATGATGAGCCCCTCGCCGTAAGCACGGATCTCGGCGAGCAGCCCGGCGAACATCTCGACCGCGTGGGCCGCCGCGCCGCCCGAGGCGCCGCTCCCCGGCGCCTCCGGGCGGCGGAGCAGCCGGTGCGCCTCCTCGATGACGGTCAGGTGGCGGAGCGTGGCCGGGCCCGATGGCGTGGCCCGGTTCACCATCCGCAGGTGCTCGACCAGCCTGATCAGCACCGTCCCCATCAGGAACGCCTTGTCGCTGTCGTCACCCACGTCCTCGATCTCGAGCACGGCATTGGTCCGCAGCAGCTTGCCGAAGTCCAGTTGGTGACCGCCCTGCACGAACCGCCCGGTGGTACCGAGCCGCAGGCTCGAAAGCCGCACCTTGATGAAGCCGACCACGTCGTCGGTGATCCGCTGGCTGTAGCCGACTTCCTGGACGATCCTGATCGCGGCCCGCTGAAGATCGGCGAGGTTCGGATAGCTGGGGTTGGCATCCACCGCGACCGTCTCACCTAGCGCCAGGTCCCATCCGGCGTCCTCATACACCCTGGTCAGAGCCGCGCTGAGCACCTGAGGGAAGGGCTCATCCGAACGGAAGGACGCGATGAACAGCGCCTTGACCAGGTTGGCGTGGGTCTGCAGCGGGAAGCGGCGGCCGTTTTCATCCGGCGCGGGCTCGAGCGGATTGAGCCCGGCCGCGATCGCGTCCGACTCGCCCGGCCGGATCCGAACCACCTCGGAGACCGCCGCATCGGTTCCCGGGACTCCGCCGCGCATCCCGGCCAGGCGCGCGGCCATCAGCCGGTATTCGGCCTTAGCCGGCTCCACCACCAGCCAGGGGATGCCCGCCCTGGTGGCGGCCTCGAGCAGCGCCCGTACGGTCTGCGACTTCCCCGACCCGGTGGCGCCGCTGACGAACACATGCCGGTTCAGGGAGTCGAGCGGCAGCACCAGCGAGCCTGCTGGCCTGTGGTTTCTGTCCAGGATCTCGCCGACGTCGATCGCCTCGCGGCCGGCCACGGGCTCCTGGGTGACGTCGAAATCCGGCCGCAGCGCCAGCCGGATTCCGGGCATCTCACGTTCCGGCGGCCGGGTTAGCGCGGCGATCAAATCGGTGCTCGCGTAAAACGGGTGGCCCGGCACCGCGTCTCCTCCGGCCGGGGCCGGGCTCGGTTCTTCCAGGACCTCCTGCAGGTTACGGGCCGCGCTGCCGGCGGGGGTGACGGCATAGGGCAGGCCGTCCAGGTCGGCCGAGGCACACACCAGCCCGGCCACCCGCGACGCGGCCTCGGCACTGGTGCCGCCCGCGAGCAGCCGGACCCGCCACAGACCCGCCGAGGAGCCCTTCCGCATCTCGGCATGGCGCAGGCTTAGCCGACGAGTGGCCATGGCCCGTTCGGGAAATCTGTCCGAATTGCCCGTCGAATACTGCTCGAGCTGAGCGAGCTCGTCCGCCATTGCCCGGATCTCGGCCGCACTCAGGGGCTCGGCAAGAAGCAGCCAGCCAAACGGGCCTGGCCACACCGCAAGCAGGCATTCTTCCATCGACGGGGACGGCCGGTCGCCAGGGCGACGCTCGTTATCCGGCAGCAGCCCGTCGCTTATTCCGCCAATCGTGCGCCAGGACGGCAGCTGCGCCATCAGCGCGGCCATCGTGCCACGCGGCAGCGGCTGGGCTCTCGCGCCACCAGGAAGCGTCAGGAAGACTTCCTGGCCGGCTTCACTGCCGACCAGGCCCGCACCCGCCACCAGAATCTGGACCGGGCCGCCCGCGCTGTGCCTTATCCAGCCGATGGCCAGGGCGGACGAGCCATTCTCCTTGGCTTCCGCCCCGGCGTGATACGCCGCGATCAAGGCGGCGAGTCGCTGGGTCCGGCCGGGGTCGTTGGGCCGGTCCTGCGCGGGTGGTTCCGCGTCCGCGCCGGAGCGCCGCGGGATTTCGGTAATCCGGTACGCGTCGAGTTCGTTCAGCGCGTCCCAAGCTAACGTCACGACGCCCCTTCCCACTTCCGTTTGAACCGTGCCATAAGCACATTGGCCTCATCCTCACTGATCTGGTGAAGTTCTTCTGTGGCCTCGCCGCGCTTCCATTCGGCAATGACCGTATCCCGCTTCCAGGTGAGATCCTGGCGAAGCATTTCGTCTTCTATGCCGCCCTCGGACAACCAGCGGCGGCGCGCCAGACCGTCCGGGTTCGCCCTGTCCCCGGCATTGAGGATAACCGCGTAATAGGTGACTTTCTCACTCACGATTGTCCGGCTGACCTTTCACGTAGTGGGTAATAGTTTCAGCTCCTCGCAGGCACGGGAATTGCCGCGACGATCATTCTTTGTTGTTCCTCGAGCTGTTCGCGTTCCCTCGGCGGAGTTCTCGTATCACACAACCTCTCATAGATATCGTGGGTCTTCTGCTTGGCGTCCCAGCTTTCCGGCGTGTGAAACTGGACCTCGAACGAGACCCCGCTGTCGGCATCACGCCATCGGCTGTTGACGCCCCGGTAGTCTCCCTCGTTCCACGAGGGCTTTCTTATCTTGAGGTCGTATCCGCGGTCACGGAGTGCCTGGGTCGCGTCGGCCACCCCGGCCGTGTAGTCGCCGGTAGGAAACAGGAACGTATAGCGGATGCCGTCGTGGATCGCCGAGATGAGCTCACCACAAGGCTGACCAGGATAACGTTCGATCATCCTGGCTAGCTTTTCCTTGAAGCGGTCGGGGGATTTGAGGGCGAACTTCTCGGTGTCCGGTACCAGGGTGCCATGGGTCAGTTCGGCTTCGATGCGGCGCATTGCGGGAGTAAGGCCCCCTTCGCCGTAGCTGCCCTCCGCGTCGCGGCCCTCGGCGGCCTGGCGGACGGCGAGTCCCTCATCCGCGACGCGGTTGGCTTCCGGGCTGAGTTCCAGCCCTTTCCACTTCCACCCGCCGTCGCTGCCGAACCGCGGCTCGTCGGGGCGCCCGCCGACGGACGGACGCCCGCCGGCCTGGTCGTAGGCGCGAAGGTCGCGGTAACACTCCTCGCGGTCGCGAGCCTCGGCTGGCATCTCGGCCGGCCGGAAGTGGTCATGCTCGGGTATCCGATCATCAGCGTCAGAGGGATCGTCAACGCTCATCCGCGCACCGTGTGTGCCGCGAGCGCAACCAATTGCCGCCAATCAACACGTTTGCCCGTTACCGATACGAATACCTTAAGCACGCAGAGTCGGACTTAGGAAGGCCGCCGTGCCCTCTGGCCGGTGCCCTTAAAGATCCGGGGTCGCGCGCCGCGTCATCCCGGGTGGCCCAGGGCGACCGGGCGGGATCGTAGCGGGGGTAAGGCTCGTAGCCCGGAGGGTACCCGTATCTCCAGTCGGGCCGGTGTCTGTATTCGTTGCCCAACGGCCGCTCGTCGTCCCGGCCTTCGGGCCAGTACGGCGGCGGCAGCGTCCGCCAGTCTGAGGGGTTGTACCGGCGGCGGCGCGGCTCGGACGGTGGCCGCTGGCGGCGCGACTTCGCCTTGATCTGCAGGACCGCGAATGCGCTCACGGTCAGCACCGCCACCGCAACCAGCGCGATCCGCCCCGCGGCCGAACCGTTGCCGCCCTGATGGGCTGCCGCCAGCCAAGCCAGTGGAGTCATGGCCGCGGCGCGGCGCCCAGCTGCCATCGCCTTACCTGCCCTTCCCCGCGCGGGTATACGTCCTCATCGACCACGCCGGGTGAGCGCGATCGTCTGCGTGACCGGTGCCGCGACCGCCATCGGTGAACGAAGGCGGTGATCATGGCGGCCGCGTGCACTGGCCACTAACACCGATTACGGGCAGGCAGCCAGGCACGGTTCGGCCAAGGCGGGCTCCGTAATCTTTCCGTCACAAGTCGTGAACATTCCCGAGGACCCGGGTCAGGTAGGAATTGCCGAACCTGGCTTCGGGGTCGACCTCGGCGCGGACCCGGCGGAACTCCTCAAACCGGGGGTAGAGCGGGGGTCGCGAACACCCGGTGGGACAGGTCGGTATAGGACCGGGAGGACAGCGCGGCCGAAGAGAACCTGTTCAGCCCGGGGATCAGGCGCGGCCTGGCCCGGCCGATCCGGCACAGCGTCCCGAAGGCGGCGTTTTCCATCACCTCGAACTCCCAGAACCGCCGCCACCCCGGCAGCGGGCGCGCCGCCCCCGCCGCGGCAGCGGAACCGCTGGGCGACAGCCGGTTGTTCCGCTTGACCAGGGCCTTGCGGCCGTAGGGGAACCAGTAGAACTCGAAATGGTCGCACGGCCGTACCTGCCCGCGGGCCTCAGCCTCACCGGCGTCGAGGGCGCCGGTGAGGTCCAGACGCCGGTGCGCGGCACGGCCGCCGGGCACCTGCAGCCCGGCGACCGGTCTGGCTGCGCCACGCCAAGGCCGGCGACCTCGCCGAGCGCTTCGGTGCGTACCGCGTGATCCATGACGACGGACAGGTCACCACCGTGCCGACGTACCGCGGCGAAGGCCAGTGCTTCGGGTAGGGCGCTATCGGTCGCCTTCCGCGCCCGCCGGACCGGCGGCGCTGGTGGCGGCGCGACAATTACCCGGCTCCGTTCGGTCCCTTAAACCGCCGTAGCCGGCGCGGCCCGTGATATCTATGCCGAACGGGCCGTGGTTCCCGCCCCGCGTAAGGCTGCCCCAACCATGGCGGCGCGGCGGACGTCGTATGAGTGAGATGGCTCACCGAGCCGCTAAGGAGCCCGCCGACCTCACCAGGCGTGACCGCCTCAGCCGCCGGGGCCGGCACCTTCCTGGCCCCGGCCCAGGACATTAACGGGACCGCGCTGTACCGGCCGGCGTGTAATTCGGGTTGCCCGCTATCCGGTGATTCCACCGCGATTCTTGACAAAATGTCCTGGCGCACGTGGTCCGCCACCGGGGCCGTCGGAACGGGCATTTATAAGCTGGACGCCTGCAATCCGAACTGCGCCGCCGGGCCCGTTTATTCAGTGGCCACGGTGGTCACGTTGAGCAATCCGGTGAAGGTCTGCTCGCCGTCGGGAACCCGCTGGTTCTGGACCCGCGCCTCGTTCAAGTTCCCGGCCGGCCTGCCCAAGGCCCTGCAGGGCGGCAGCGCGCCGGAGAATCCCTGGGCCTTCTCCGCCGTGTACTCCGCCGCCCAGCAGAGCTGCGCTGGTTAACTCCGCGGTGGTCTGATCCGCCGCGGCCGTGATCAGTACGCCGTGGATCAGTACGCCGCGTGAAGGGCCCTGGTCTTGATGACGGCGAAGGCGGCGGGGGGCATTTCGACCACGTCCCGGTGGATCGCGACCCCTGAGCTGGACGCGGCGAGCACGCCGATACCCGGCTGCCCGAGCGGCACCCGGGCGGCGCCGGTGCCAAGGTTTGCCGCGATCCGCAGCCGCCCCCGGCGGACCAGCAGCCAGCGTGCGTCGTCGTCGAAGTCGGCGTGTACCCGGTCGAGCCGCGGGTCGGTCAGCTCGGGCCTGGCCCGGCGCAGCGTGATCAGCTCCCGGTACCAGGCGTGCAGGCCGAGATGCGGCTCGTGATGGCGCTGCTCCCAGTCGAGCTTGGAGCGGAGAAAGGTCGCCTCGTCCTGCGGGTTGGGCACGTCGGGCTCTTCCCAGCCGTGTGCGGCGAACTCGGCCTCACGCCCCTCGGCGACGGCCTTGGCCAGCCAGGGCTCGATGTGATCGGTGAAGTACTGCCACGGGGTGTCCGCGCCCCACTCCTCGCCCATGAACAGCAGCGGGGTGTAGGGCGAGGTCAGCACCAGGCCGGCGCCGACCTTGACCAGCTCGGGCGAGAGCGTGGCGGCGATCCGGTCGCCGATGGCCCGGTTGCCGATCTGGTCGTGATTCTGCAGGTAGCCCAGGAAGCGGTGGGCGGGGACGCGGAACACGTCGACCTGCCGCCCGTGCGTCCGGCCGCGGAAGGCGGACCAGCTGCCGTTGTGAAAGAACACCCTGGTGTAGGTCTTCGCCAGCGTCTTTAGCGAGCCGAAGTCGCAGTAGTAGCCCTGCCGCTCGCCGGTGATCGCCGCGTACACCGCGTGGTGGAAGTCGTCGCTCCACTGCGCGGCCAGCCCGTAGCCACCCGCCTCCCGCGAGGTCACCAGCCGGGGGTCATTGGTGTCGGATTCGGCGATCAGGATCAGCTCGCGGTTCAGCAGGGCGGCGAGCGCGTGTGCCTCGGTCGCGAGCTCCTCGAGGAAGTGCAGGGCCCGGTGGTCTTCCAGGGCGTGCACCGCGTCCAGCCGCAGCCCGTCCAGGTGGTAGTCGCGCAGCCACATCAGCGCGTTGCCGATGAGGTACGCGCGTACCTCGTCGGATCCGGGCTGGTCCAGGTTCACCGCCGGGCCCCACGGCGTCACGTGGGCCTCGGTGAAATACGGCCCGAAGTCGCCCAGCCGGTTGCCGATGCCGACGTGGTTGTACACCACGTCGAGCAGTACGGCCAGGCCGCGCTCGTGGCAGGCGTCGGCGAACCGCTTGAGCCCGTCGGGGCCGCCGTACGGCTCGTGCACCGCCCACAGGTTGATCCCGTCGTAGCCCCAGCCGTGGCGGCCGGGGAACGCGGCCACCGGCATCAGCTCCACCGCGTGCACGCCGAGGTCACGCAGGTGGTCCAGCCGCCCGATGGCGGCGTCGAAGGTACCCTCGGCGGTGAACGTGCCGACGTGCAGCTCGTAGATCACCGAGCCGTGCAGCGCGCCGCCGCGCCAGCTGGAGTCCGTCCAGCGGAAGGCGGCGTGATCGTAGGTGCGGCTCAGGCCCTTGATGCCGAACGGCTGCCGCAGGGAGCGCGGGTCGGGCAGCGGCTCGCCGTCGTCCAGCCGGAACCCGTAGTCGATCCCGGCCGCCATGTCGGGCACGTCCGCAGTCCACCAGCCCGTGCCGGGACCCGCGTTTTCCTGGCTCATCGGGTACCGCTGGCCGGCGACCTCAACCTCGACCTTTCCCGCGGCGGGCGCCCAGACGCTGAACGCGGTCAACGCGGGCTGCCGTCCGCGCGTCGCCCCTGCTCCAGCTCGTAGACCCGGTCCGGGATGAGCAACGCCACCGGAAGCCGCCTGGTCAGCTCGGCAAGCGGCGGCCGCAGGCCGGCGTGCCTGACTCCGGTCAGCACGTCGCGCCAGTGCAGTTCGGGCAGCGGCAGGGCGGTGTCGGCCCAGCCGCCGCGCCGCCGCAGCCCGGCGGGCAGCCGGGTGACGACGGTGACCGCGTGGCCGCCGCGCAGGAAGGCGAACGCATGCTCGGCGGCCGGCCCTTCGCTCGCCAGCGGGGCGTAGCTCCCGGCGAACCAGTCCGGGTGATCGCGCCGCAGCCGCAGCGCCCGGGAGGTCACCAGCAGCTTCTCCGCGTCCAGGCCGCCCCCGTAAGCCGCCTGGTCCGGGGCGGCCTCAAGCGCGGCGAGCAGCCTCCGGCGGCGCTGGTAGTCGACCGGCCTGCGGTTGTCCGGGTCCACCAGGGACAGGCCGGTAAGCTCGCAGCCCTGGTAGACGTCGGCCACCCCGGGCATGGTGAGCTGCACCAGCTTCGCGCCGAGGGTGTTCACCCGGGCATCCGGCGCGATCTTGGCCACGAAGCTGGCGATGGCGGCGGTCAGTTCCGGGTCGCCGAGCACGGCGTCGACCAGGCCGAGCACCGCCGACTCATAGTCCGCCCGGCGTACGGTCCAGGACGTCCGCGTCTTCGCCTCGTGCATCGCCTTGCCGAGGTATTCGCCCAGCCGTTCGGGCCCGATCAGCCAGGCGCCGACCAGGGTCTGCCACATCAGGTACTCAAGATCGGGCTCCGGGGCCCGCTCGGTGGCCTCGGCCGCGGCGCCGTCGGTGAGCCACCGGGCCAGCCCGTGCCACTCCGCCACCTGGTGGCCCCACTCCTGCGGCCATTCGGCCAGCACGGCCAGCCGGGCCCGGACATCTTCCTGCCGTTTGGTGTCGTGCGTGGACAGCGTGGTCATGGTGAACGGCCAGCGCCGGGCGAGGCGGCCCGCGGCGGCGTGAAACTCGGCCGGGCTGATGCCGAAGATGTCCGGGCTGCCGCCCACCTCGTTCAGCGCGGCCAGCCGCGACCAGCGGTAGAACGCGGTGTCCTCCACCCCCTTGGCCAGCACCGGGCCGGTGGTCTGGCCGAACCGCACGATCAGCTCGTCCCGCGCGGCCTGCTGGGCCGCGTCAGTGGTCACCTCGCCCAGGCCGAGCACGGCCGCCTGCACCGCGTCCAGGACCGGATGCAGGCGCTCGTCCAGGTGGTCCCGGGCCGCCGCGGCGGCCGCGGTCACCGCCGCCGCCGCGGCGGCGGACGGCGGCTCGCCTGGGGTCACGTAGGCCCGGTACACGCCGAACTCGGCCAGCACGGCGACCAGCACGTCATGCAGGTCAGCGGCGGGGAAGCCGTGCAGGGCCGGGTAGCGGGCCCGACCGAACAGCCGGGTCAGCCGGGACAGCTCGGCGGCGAAGGTGCCGTCGGCGATGTCGTGCTTGGCGTCCCGCTCCACCTCGGCGAAGCTCTGCCTCGGGGCCAGGGGGGCCTGGGGGGATGGCATCCCCCCAGGCGGGGGGTCACCGGGGGGTCGCCCCCGGGGGCTAGCACAGCCGGTGAAGCGGACGTATTCCTCGGTCAGCGGGACGTCCCCGGCCGGGTCCGTGAACAGCCCGCCGACCAGGGCGAGGGCGTCATACCCGGTGGTGCCCGCGCACGGCCAGTCGGGCAGTTCCTCGCCGTGGGCCAGGATCTTCTCCACCACCACCCAGGCGCCGCCGGTCTCGGCGGCCAGCCGGGCGAGGTAGCCGCGCGGGTCGGCCAGCCCGTCGGGATGATCCACCCGCAGGCCGTCGATCAGCCCCTCGCGCAGCAGGCGCAGCAGCACCTGGTGGGTGGCGGCGAAGACGCCGGGATCCTCGACCCTGATCGCGATGAGCTCGTCGACGTCGAAGAACCGCCGGTAGTTGAGCTGGGTGGCCGCGTCGCGGGCGTCGGTGAGCCGGTAGTGCTGCTGGGCCAGCAGCACGCCGAGGGGCAGGTCGGCTACGCCGTCCCGGAGCGGCAGCACGTGGTCGAAATAGCGCAGTACCGGCCCGCGGTGCCCGGCGTTCTCCGGGTTCCTCGGGGCCGTGTCGATGATGAGATCGCTCAGGCACTCCTCGAGCGGCCCGGCCAGGATGGGCATCAGCAGCTTGCCCTCCTGCGCGTCCCAGTCGACGTCGAACCAGTGCGCGAACTCCGACTGCCGACCCTGGTAGAGCACCGACCACAGCTGCCGGTTGAGCGATTCCGGGGTCGGCCGGGCCATGTGGTTGGGCACCATGTCGACGACTACCCCGAGGCCGTGCCGGTGAAACTCGTCCGCCATCTCGCGGAACGCGGGCTCCCCGCCGAGGTCTGCCGAGACCCGCGAATGATCCACCACGTCGTACCCGTGCGGCGAGCCCGGGTTGGCCTGCAGGATCGGCGACAGGTAGACGTGCGTCACGCCCAGCGCGGCCAGGTAGCCGGCCTGCTCCGCCGCCTGGCCGAACCCGAAGCTGTCCCGCAGCTGCAGCCGGTAGGTGGACACCGGGGCGCTGTGCCTATCCCCGGGCCCGTTCCCAGGGCCGTCCGCGGGGCCGCCCGCGAACCCGGTCGCTGGCTCAGCCACGGCGCAGCAACTGCAGGGAGTGGTTGGTCACGGTCATCACGTCTCCCGGCTTGACGGGACTCTCGTCGGCAAATTCCGTCGCGGAGAACGCCGTGTCCAGCACCTTGGACCAGCGCGGCCCGTAGCGGCGCGGCGGGATGACGAACTGGAGGTCATCGTCGCTGGCGTTGAACAGCAGCAGGAAGGAGTCGTCCTGGACGCGCTCGCCCCGCCGGTCCGGCTCGCTGATCGCCCGGCCGTTCAGGAACACGGTCAGCGACTTGGCGAACCCCGCGTCCCAGTCCTCGTCGGTCATCTCCTCGCCCGCCAGGGTGAACCAGCCGATGTCGCCGAGCCGGTTACGGCCGCCGCGGATCGCCTGGCCGCGGAAGAACCTGCGGCGGCGGAAGACCGCGTGGTCGGCCCGGAGCCGGATGAGCGTACGGACGTAGTCGAACAGCGCCTGGTCCTCTTCGGCCCGGACCGCCCAGTCCATCCAGGAGATCTCGTTGTCCTGGCAGTAGGCGTTGTTGTTGCCCCGCTGGGTGCGTCCCATCTCGTCGCCCGCGAGCAGCATCGGGACGCCCTGCGACAGCAGCAGCGTGGCCAGGAAGTTGCGCTTCTGCCTGGCCCGCAGCGCGAGCACGGCCTTGTCCTCGGTGGGCCCTTCGGCGCCGCAGTTCCAGGACCGGTTGTCGTCGCTGCCGTCCCGGCCGTCCTCGCCGTTGGCCTCGTTGTGCTTGTGGTTGTAGGAGACCAGGTCGGCCAGGGTGAAGCCGTCGTGGCAGGTGACGAAGTTCACCGAGGCGACCGGGCGCCTGCTGTCCTGCTGGTACAGGTCGCTGGACCCGGTCAGCCGGGAGGCGAACTCGGGGACCGTCGAGGGCTGGCCGCGCCAGAAGTCGCGGATCGTGTCCCGGTACTTGCCGTTCCACTCGCTCCACAGCGGCGGGAAGTTGCCGACCTGGTAGCCGCCGTCGCCCACGTCCCACGGCTCGGCGATCAGCTTGACCTGGGAGACCACCGGATCCTGCTGGACCAGGTCGAAGAACGCCGACAGCCGGTCCACCTCGTAGAACTGGCGGGCCAGGGTGGCGGCGAGGTCGAACCTGAAGCCGTCGACGTGCATGTCGAGCACCCAGTACCGCAGCGAGTCCATGATCATCTGGAGCACGTGCGGGTGCCGCATGAGCAGGCTGTTCCCGGTGCCCGTGGTGTCCATGTAGTAGCGCCGGTCGTTGTCCACCAGCCGGTAGTAGGCGGAGTTGTCGATGCCGCGGAAGGACAGCGTGGGCCCCAGGTGGTTGCCCTCGGCGGTGTGGTTGTAGACCACGTCGAGGATCACCTCGATCCCGGCCGCGTGCAGGGCGCGGACCATGGTCTTGAACTCCTGCACCTGCTGGCCGCGGCTGCCGCCGGCGGCGTAGGCGTTGTGCGGGGCGAAGAAGCCGATGGTGTTGTAGCCCCAGTAGTTGCCGAGCCCGCGCTCGCTCAGGTGGCTGTCGGTGACGAACTGGTGCACGGGCATGAGCTCGACCGCCGTGACGCCGAGCTCGTGCAGGTGCGAGATGACCGCCGGATGCGCCAGGCCCAGGTAGGTGCCGCGCTGCTCCTCCGGGATGACCGGATGCTCCTTGGTCAGGCCGCGGACGTGCGCCTCGTAGATGACGGTCTCGTGGTAGGGCGATGCGCGGCGGCCGGTCCAGGTTCCAGTCGAAGAACGGGTTCACCACGACCGAGCGGGGCACGTGCGGCGCGGAGTCGGTGTTGTTGCGCCGGTCCGGGTGGCCGAACGTGATAGGAGAAGACCGGCTGACCCCAGTTCACGCCGCCCTCGATCGCCTTGGCGTACGGGTCGAGCAGCAGCTTGGCCGGGTTGCAGCGATGCCCGTCACCCGGGTGGTAGGGACCGTGCACCCGGTACCCGTAACGCTGCCCCGGGCTGACGCCAGGCAGGTACCCATGCCAGACGAACCCGTCCACCTCGTGCAGGTCGACCCGGGTCTCCTTGCCGTCGTCGTCGAACAGGCAGAGCTCGACCCGCTGCGGCTACCTCGGAGAACAGGCCGAAGTTGGTCCCGGCTCCGTCATACGTGGCGCCCAGCGGATAGCTTTCGCCCGGCCACACGGCAGTCGCCGCCAAATGTTCCCCATCCCTCCCGCTGAAGTGCGCTCCGACCATCTCACACTTTCCCATGTCAGCGGTGATCACACGGGCCAGTCCGGCCGGCGCGGCGGTGTGCTGGTTCCGGGGTTACTGCGGCCGGGGCGGTATGCGAGCCATCTGCGGCGGGCGGTCCGTCCCCCCAGGCTACCCGTCACGAAAAGCGCGGACCGGGTCGACGTCAGCCGAGGACTGACCTAAAATAACGAACTATACAGAAAACTCGTACTGGGATTTCTGCCGGGGTAGCGTCAGTCGCCGCTTTGCAGAGCGCCGGGTTTGCCCTAGCGTGAGGGCGTAACGAATAGGTTTCGGACGCGTATCGGAACATCCGTCACACGTCCACAGCCGTCCATGGCCGTCCACCGAATCCACGTATTTTCCGCAAGGATGGACTGAACTACGCATCCCGGTGGTGCTCCGCAGTGTCCCGCATGCTGGCATCATTCAATGATCGGCGCTGCGCGCATCGTGACCGCGAGCAGCGCCTTGCACCATGTCCCGTGCTTTCATAATCCATCCGGAGTGATGTGATGGCCGTGCCAGAAAATGACATAGAGACGGTAATTCCCGACCTCGGTGACATTCCGGTGAATCGTCTCGCCGAACTAGGTTCTTCGGCTCTCGTGCATTCTATTGCGCTCTACAGGGAGCGGCTCAGGGAAAACGGCATCCCGCTGAGTTCGTTCCAGGCGAGAATTTAGTGACCATTACTAACCATCCATTGCCGGAAGCCGCATTTACCGAGCTGGCCGAAGGCGGTGGCAGCCCGGCGACTATGCGGCGACTGGGCGACGCGCAGCGCAGCAAGCACCTGATGCTGCTGCACGCCATCGCCGAGGCCGCCACCGGGCCCGAGGCTGGGCCGACCGCGTTCCGGGCCGGCTACGAACAGCTCGCGCGGATCCGGGACACGGCGCCCGGGGCCGCCGCCTGGCTGCTCGGCCTGCCCCACCTGGGCGGATGGGTGCACGACACTCTGATCCACCTGGACCAGGGGACCGCCGCGGACTTCGGTCACTTCGCGTGCCTGGTCGCCGCCGCGGCCATCCGGACCGGCCTGCCCGTCGACCTGGACGTCCCGGTCCAGGACGGCCGGGTCCGGCTGCCGGGCCTCGGCTCGCTGCCGGTCGCGAGCCAGACGTCCTGGGTCCGGTTGCGCGGCGACGGCGAGTGGGTCACCGTCGGCGACGAGTTCGCCGCCGAGGCCCGGCGGATGGTGCCGGACGACGGCACGGGGGCGGGGGTGGCGGGCTGGTCCGGCACCCCGGCCATTCGCGCGGCCCACGGCGGGCCGGCCTGGACCCTGCTGCTGGAGACCGGTGACCCGTACCTCGACCGCTACACGCTGCCGATGCGCACGGCGATGCCAGCGGGCGAGGTGGCGAATTGGCGGGAGCAGGTCCGGTCCGCCTGGCAGATCGTGGCCGGCCGGCACCGCTGGGCGGCTGAGCCGATGGCGGACGTGATCTCGGTCATCGTCCCGCTGACGCCGCGGTCCGACACGGACCTGGTCAGCGCGACCACCCCGGCCGCCTACGGCGCGATAGCGACGTCCTGGCCGCCGGATGAGGTGACGCTGGCCGAAACCCTGGTGCACGAGTTCCAGCACGTCAAGCTGTGCGGCTTGCTGGACATGGTGCCGCTGGCCGCCTCCGGCGACCAGCGGGTGTACGCCCCGTGGCGGCAGGATCCGCGGCCGCCCGGCGGCCTGCTGCAGGGCATCTACGCCCACCTCGGGATCGTCCGCTTCTGGCAGGCGCAGCAGCACGCCGAAACCGATCCCGATGGCCTGCTGCGGGCCCAGGTGCTCTTCGCCCGCTGGCGGCCGGCCATCGGCGAGACCGTGCAGACGCTGCTGGAAACCGGCTCGCTCACCCCGGCCGGAGTGCGGTTCGCCGAACGGCTGCGGGCGCAGGGACAGCAGCTGATGTCGGCGCCGGTCCCGGCGCAGGCCGCTCAGATCGCCGCGGAAGTCGCCCTGGATCACCGGCTCACCTGGCAGCTCCGCCACGTGGCGACCGACGCGGCCGATGTGGCGGGCCTGGCGGATGCCTACCGGCGCGGTGAACCGTGCCCGGGCGGAGCGCGGACCTGGATACAGGAGGACGTCCGCAAGGTCGACTCGGGGCTGCGGAGCCGACTGCTGAACCTGCGTTACCTGGAGTCGGCCCGCTACCGGGCGCTGCGCGCCGATGGGGTGCTCCCGCTCAGCGAGGCCGACCGCCTGCTGCTCGAGCGGAGCAGCGCAGCCGCGGTCCAGGCCTACCGCACCCGGATCGCCGACTCCGCCGACCCGCAGCCCGACGCCTGGATCGGCCTGGCGCTCGCGCTGCACCAGCTCCCGCCGTCGCCGCCGCGGGCGGCGCTGGCCACCCGGCTGGCGGAGGTGGCAGAGGTGCACGCCCGGCTGGCCGACCGGACCGACCCGCTGGACCTGGCGAGCTGGTTCACGTGACCGAGCTGCTCCAGGTCACCGGACATCCCGCTCGCTGGCCGCACCGGGACCTGGACGTGGCGGCCATGCGGCAACGCGGTCACGAGCCGGTGCCGTTCTGCCAGTTCATCCTGAAGATCCACAGTCGCTGTAACCTCTCATGCACGTACTGCTATGTGTATGAGATGGCCGACCGCGGCTGGCCCGGCCTGCCCAGGCGGATGGATACCGCGATCGCCGGAAAGGTCGCCGATCGCATCGGCGAGCACGCCCAGGCGCACGATCTGCCCAGCGTCGACGTGATCCTGCACGGCGGCGAGCCGCTGCTGGCCGGGACCGAATGGCTGACCGAGCTGGCCGAGACGCTGCGCGCCCGGGTCCCGGCCCAGGTCAACATCGGCGTCCAGACCAACGGCACCCTGCTGCGCCCGCGCATGCTCCAGACGCTGAAGCAGCTCGGCATCGGCATCGGCGTCAGCCTGGACGGTGACGCCGAGGCCACCGGGCGGCACCGCCTGTACCCCAGCGGACGCAACAGCTTCGACGACGTCGCGGACGGCCTCCGCCTGCTCGGCTCACCCGGTTTCCGCGAGATCTACAGCGGCATCCTGTGCACGATCGATGTGCAGAACGATCCGCTCGCCACCTACGAGGCCCTGCTGGAGTTCCGCCCGCCCGCCGTGGACCTGCTGCTCCCGCACGCGAACTGGAGTTGCCCGCCGCCCGGCGCCGGCTACGCCGACTGGCTGATCGCGGTGTTCGAGCGCTGGTACTCCGCGCCCGAGCAGGAGACCCGGATTCGCCTGTTCGCCGAGCTGATCCAGCTGGTGCTGGGTAACCCGGGCGCGGTCGAGGGACTGGGCCTGGGGCCGAGCACGCTCATCGTGGTCGACACCGACGGCTCCATCAAGCAGCTCGACTCGCTGAGCTCCACCTATGAGGGCGCGGCCGAGACCGGATTGCATGTCAGCACCGACGCCTTCGACGCGGCGCTCGGCCATCCGACCACGGTGGCCCGGCAGATCGGCGTCGACGCCCTGTCCGCGCAGTGCCAGCGGTGTCCGGTGCTGCGCGTCTGCGGCGGCGGCCTCTACCCGCATCGCTACCGGAGCGGAGAGGGTTTCCGCCACCCCTCGGTGTACTGCGCCGACCTGATGAAGCTCATCACCCACGTGAGCGACCGGGTACGCGGCGACGTGGCCCGGCTCAGTACGGCTCGATCTCCGCGGTGAGCCGGTTCCGTGCCAGGGCCGCGCGGGCCTCGGGATGCTCAGTGGTCAGCGTGTCTGTGTAACGGCGCAGCGCGTCGGCGAGCATCTCCTCGGCCGCCGCCTCGTTCCCCGAGGCCAGCTCGTCGAGGGCCAGGTTGGCCGCGGCCATCAGGGTGACCGGGTGGTTCTCGCCCAGCGAGTCGCGGCACCTGGCCAGCGTCTCCTGCCCGGCCCGGATCGCGGCGGCGAGATCACCGCAGGCGGCCAGGTCGGAGGCGTAGTTGATGGTCGCCTCCAGGGTGAACGGGTGCTCGTCTCCGTAGGCGTTGATGAGCCCGTCCCGGGCCTGCCGGTCGTACCGCAGCGCCTCCTCGGGCTCGCCCGCCGCGCGCAGCACGGACGCCAGGCTGACCAGCGTCGCGTAGGCCAGGTCGGTCGGGGAGCCGACCGCCTGGCACCGGTCCAGGACCTCCCGGCCCAGTTCCTCGGCCCGGGCGAGTTCGCCCACCGCCCGCCGGTCGTTGATCAGGTTGGCGGCGGCCCGGAGCGTGTAGGTGTGGTCCAGGCCTAGGTAACCCCGGTAGCGCTGGACGACGTCCTCGCACTCCTGCAGGGCGTCCCAGTGGTAGCCGGCCTTGCGCAGCGCCGCCGCGAAGCTCTTGCGGGCGTTGAGCCAGTCGAGGTTCTCCGGCCCGCGCCTCGCCGCGAACCCCTCCACCACCTTGCGCGCGGTATCCAGCGATTCCTGGTAATGGCCCAGGTCGCGCAGGTCGCGAGCCACCGCGTCCAGCGAGGTCAGGGTGATGGGGTCGTCGGGACCGAAGATACGACGGCGATCGCGCAGGGTCTTCCGGTCCTCGTCCAGGGCGTCCTGGTGGCGGCCCAGCCGACGGTAGTCGGCGGCGATGTTGTTGCGGACATTGAGCGTCCGGTGGTGATCGGGGCCGAAGACCCGCTCGAACCGGGGCAGCAGGCTGAGGTCAAGATCCAGCGCCTCGGCGAGCTGGCCCCGGCTGCGCAGGTCGGCCCCGTAGGTGTTAGCGCACAGCAGGGTGACCTCGTGGTTCTCGCCGTAGCGCTCCCGGAGCACCCGGAGCGTGCTGAGGATGAGATCGCGGGCGTCGGCGGCGTGGGCGTCCGATCGCATGGCGATCGCCACCTCCACCGCCATGGTCAGCACCTCGAGGTCCTCCGGGCCAAGCTGCTCCCGCCACCCCTGGAGGGCCTCCTGCCCGAACCTGGTCGCCTCGGCATGGCTGCCGCGCAGGTGCAGCCTTCGCACCTGGTCGATGATGAGGCGGCGCAGCGCCGGATTGCCGGTGTGCAGGAAGCTGCGATCGGACTCGAGGTGCTGCAGCGACAGGTCGTAGACCGCGTTGTTGGCGGCCCGGTCGGGGTTACCCGGGTTCGACTCGGCCAGCAGGGTATCCGCGGCCGCCCGGTACGCCAGGAACGTGTCGGGCCGGTCTGCCGCAGCTGGCCCCGCGTCACCGCCTGGACCACCCGGTGCATCTGGATCTGGTCACGGGCCCCGTCCACCTTGACCAGGGACAGCCGGTGCATCTGGCTCGCCGCGGCGCGGAACCGGGGCGAGGAGGACAGGAACTCGCGCAGCCCGGGCGGATCGCTGACCGCATGGGCGTTCTCCAGCAGTAGCTCACCCGCGATCGGCTCCGGGGAGAAGAACGCGCACAGGTTGAACAGGTGCTCCGCGTCGGGGGTGAGCAGTGCGGTAGACATCGCCCAGGTGCGCGACACGGACTCGGGCAGCTCCGGGAGTTGCTCGCTGAGCAGCCGGTGCGCGTTCTGGTCGAACTGGCTGAGGTAGTCATCGACGCTCTGGCCGGTCTCGGTCAGGTAGGCCGCCGCGTGCTCGATGGCGATGGGCAGGTGACCGAGAGCGGCCGCCAGGCGCCGGCCTCGTGACTCGCGCTGCTCGTCTTCCTTCTCGCGCAGGGTCCGGTCCGCGGCGAGGGCGGGCACCCGGCGGCGCAGGAAGCTGACGGCCTCCTCTTCGGTGAAAGGCAGCACCTCGATGCTGTCCGCCTCGATGTAGCCGGGCCAGGTCTGCAGTCGCGAGGTGATGATGACGTGGCCGCCCGGCCGACACGTCGGCAGATACCGCTGCAGGTCCAGCGGCTCCGCCACGTTGTCGTAGACCAGCAGCCAGTTCGGCCGGACCCCCGATTCCAGCGCTTCCAGCACCGCCGCGATGGCCCGGTCCCGGCCGCCCGACGTGACCAGCCGCAATTCCAGCCGCTCGCCCAGTCTGACCAGCGCGTCCCGGATCCGGTCGTGATGTTCGGCCCGGATCCACCAGACGATGTTCGTACTTGTCCCGGTGCACGTGAATGTACTCAGTGGCGATCTCGGTCTTGCCGACGCCGCCCATCCCGGAGATGACCTGAGCCGGAGGGACAGGCCGTCCGCGGAAAATGAGGTTGGCCCGCAGCGTCTCCAGTTCCGTCACCCGGCCGGTGAAGTTCAGGTTGCGGGCGGGGACCTCGGTGGACCAGATCTCGCTGGTAGGAGCCGGGCGGCGCGGGCCGGGCCCGCCCGGTGACCGCCCGGGTTCGGCGCCATGGTCTCGGGCGCGCCGACCCGCGGCATCGATGTTGTTTTCCGCCTGCCAGGCCGCTTGCCACGGGCCAGGAAAACCGCGGTATCCCCGGCCAACGCCTTGACTATTTCTTCCAGGAAAGACCACCGGGTTACCCGCGAATTGCGGAACACGAACACGTTGTGCACGGTCGAAGAACTGATCCGGCCGCGCCCGGCCCGGGTGGCGATCTCCCGCATGGACGGCCTTCCGGCCGCGAGATGCAGTTCGTCGAGCCGGTCGTAAAGCTCGGTGATCGGCCCGGGCGGGGTCGCGTTGCGGTTGATCGCCGTCACCGTTTGGTCCTCCCCATGGTTACAGCTGTCCAAGTTTGTCAAAAGCCGTACACAGTCGCAATACGTGTCCGCGTGACGGGCCGTGCGCACGCGCCATGTACGGGCGTCCACCGCTGTGCGACCGACGCACAGGCGTACACGCAACGGACGGGGACCAGGCAAAGCCGTCCATAGCAGTCCGCGGCTTGCTTACCAGCGAGTAATCGTCCGCCCGCCGGGTTCATGCTGGGAACAGGAACCTGATGGACGACCTGGCAGGGAGGAGGGCCGATGAGCCAGCTGGCGGTGGTGCCCCCGATGAGCGACGGCCCGGTGCACCGCTCGATCGTCGCGGTCGACGTCGAGGGATCCACCAAGCGCACCAATCCGGCCAAGGGCAAACTCCGGCGTATCCTGTATGACCTGCTGGACCGGGCGCTCAAGGCGGCCGGGATCAGTCCCCGGCATCTGGAAGAGCTGGCCGATCGCGGGGACGGCGTGCTGATCCTGATCCGGCCGTACGACGACGTGCCGAAGACCGTCCTTGCTCGGCCGGCTGATCCCGGCCCTGACCGCCCTTCTGGCCGAGCACAACGCCGCCGTCGCCGAGCCCGAGCAGCGGATGCGGCTGCGCGCGGTGGTGCACGCCGGCGAGGTGCACGACGACGAGTGGGGGTTCTACGGTGACGACATCGACGTCGCGTTCCGGCTGCTGGAGGCGCCGACGGTAAAGCGGGTGCTGCGGGATGCTCCGGAGGCACCGCTGGTGCTCGTGGTCTCGGAAGAGATCTGGGCCGGGATCGTCTGGCACGGATACGTCGACGGCGGCCCCTACCAGCAGCGCGTCCAGGTCAAGGTGGGCGAGCGGCGTCGGCGCGGCCGGGTGCACCTGCCCGTCCCGGCCCGCTCCGACGTGCCGGCCCTGGTCCCCCGGGCGCGGACCCCGCTGGCGTCCGGCTCCATGGCCGTCGCCTCGCTGGCCGGGCCCGCCGACCGGGCGACGGCCGGCTAGCTCAGCGGGCGCGGAGGGCCTCGACCAGGGCGGGGATGACCTGGTGCAGGTCGCCGATGACGGCGTAGTCGGCGTGCGCCAGGATGGGAGCGCCCGGGTCGGTGTTGATCGCGATGATGTGCTTGGCGCCGCCGCAGCCGGCGATGTGCTGGATGGCGCCGCTGATGCCGCAGGCCAGGTAGAGCTCCGGGGTGATCTTGGTGCCGGTCTGGCCGACTTGCTGCTTGTGCGGCCGCCAGCCCTCGGAGGTGACCACCCGGGACACCCCGACCACGCCGCCCAGCAGGTCCGCCAGCTCCTCGAGCGCGGCGAAGCCGTCGGGTCCGCCCACGCCGCGGCCGCCGCCGACCACGACCCGCGCGGTGGCCAGGGACGCACCGCCCGCACCGGCCGGCGACTCCGCCGCCCGCACCACCAGGTCCGCCTCGGCCAGCTCGGGCTTGTGGACATGCACCTGGATCGCCGCGGAGCGTCTGACACCGCGTCGGCAGCAGCCACCGCAGGTACTGGGGCCACCGCGTCGGTGGCCACGGTGAACAGCGCGACGGGCGCCTCCATGACCGCGTCCTCGAGCAGCAGCCCAGCCCAGCGGTGCCGGACGAGCCGGTGCGTCTGCCCGCCGTCGGGGGTGACGAGCGTGCAGTTCGCGGCCATCGGCAGGCCGGTGATCGCGCCGAGGTGCGCGAGCACCTCGTTGCCCCGGTCGGTGCCGGCCGCCAGCACGGCGGTCGCGCCGGTTTCCGCGGCCAGCCCGGCCAGCACCCGCGCCCAGGCCTGCGGCGCGTACCCCTCGAGCGTGCCCGGCTCGATCACATCCACGTCGGTGACGCCGTACTCGGCGAGCACCGAGGCGGGCACGCTGGCGGAATCCCCGAACACAACTGACCGGACAGAAGTGTCCCCGAGGCCGCGGCCGAGCGTCAGCGCGCGGAGCGAGGCGTCCGCGGGGTCGGCGCCGTCGAGTTCGACCAGGCAGAGGACGGTCATGACAGGATCCCCAGTTCACCGAGGACGCGGACAAGCTCGGGCACCGCGTCGGCGCCGTTACCGAGCACAGCCGCCTGGTGCTTGCTTGACGCGGGTACCCGGAGCGCTTCCTTGCGCAGCCCCTCCGGCGCCCAGGCGGGTGCGGAGCGGTCGACGGCCGCGCGCTTGGCCCGCAGCCGCCCGGGCAGCGACGGGTAGCGCGGTAGGTTGATGCCTTCCTTGACGGTGATCACCGCGGGCAGCGGCAGCTGGTACGCCTCCGCCACGCCGCGGTACTCGCGGCGGGCCACGACGCCATCGGCGGCTACGGACAGGTCCTTGATCCCGGTGGCGACCGGCCAGCCGAGCTCGTGCGCCAGCCGGACGCCGACCTGGTAGTCGCCGGTGTCGGCCGCCTCGTTGCCCAGCAGCACCAGGTCGTACCCGTGCGCCCGGACCTCGGCGGCGATGGCGGCGGCGGTCGTGATGGGGCCGAACTCGCGGCCGTCGGTCTCCAGCAGCACTGCCCGCCCGGCGCCGAGCGCGAGGGCGCCGCGGAGCTGCTCGATCGCCGCCTCGGGTCCCAGGGTCAGCACCGACACCGTGCCGCCTACCCGCTCGGTGATCTGCACCGCCTCCTCCACCGCGCATTCCTCGTGCGGGCTGACGGAGAACCCGGACATCCGGGTGTCGACCTCCTGCCCGTCCGGGGTCACCGCGATCTTGCCGCCCACGGTCGGGACGCGCTTGACGCAGACGAGAATCTCCATGACGGCTAGCTCCTGATCCGCGAGTTCGACGGGTCGAACAGCGGGGTGGCGCCGGCTACCGCGACGGTGACCGGGTACTGCTCGCCCATGTACTCCACCAGCAGCGAGCCGCCCTCGACCGCGTACTGCGCGGGCAGGTACGCCATCAGCAGGTGCTTGCCCACCGACGGGCCCGAGCCCGCGCTGGTCACGTACGACGGCCGCCCCTTGGCGTCGACCAGGCGCTCGCCAGCGGGGAGGAGGATCGGCTCGCCGCCGAGCATGTACCGCGGCGTCCCGTCCGCCGAGGTGTGCGAGTCCACGGTGAGCGTGCACAGCACCGCGCACGGCGGCTCGGCCCGCTGCCGCAGGTACGCGTCCTTGCCGATGAACGCCTGCTCCTTGACCTTCGGCCGGGTCATGCCGGCTTCCACGAGCGTGTAGTCTGCGGTGAGCTCGGCGCCGAACGCGCGGTACCCCTTCTCCAGCCGCCCGGTGGTGCCGTACACGCCGATGCCGGCCGGCACCAGGCCGTGCGGCTGACCCGCCTCCCGCAGCGTGTCCCACAGCCGGGCGCCCTGCTCGATCGGCACGTGCAGTTCCCAGCCGAGCTCGCCGACGTAGGAGATCCGCGACGCGAGCACCACGATGCCGCCGACCTCGATCTCGCGGCAGGTGCCGAACCCGAACCCCGCGTGCGACACGTCGTCGGCCGTCACCGCGGCCAGGACGTCCCTGGCCCGCGGCCCCCACAGCCCGATCGTCGTCCAGGCGGAGGTGAGGTCGGCGAGAAACGCCGCGGACGGCAGGTGGTCGCTGATCCACTTGGCGTCGGACCTCCCGGTCGCCCCGCCGGTCACCACGCGGAACCTGTCCTCGGCCAGCCGCATGACGGTCAGGTCGGCCCGGAACCCGCCGTTCTCGTCGAGCCACGAGGTGTAGACGACCCGCCCGATGGCCACGTCCAGCTGCGCGACCGACAGGGTCTGCACCGCCTGGAGTGCGGCGGGCCCGGATATCTCCAGCACGGCGAAGGCGGACAGGTCGACCAGGGCGCAGGTGTCCCGCATGGCCAGGTGCTCGGCGTTGATGACCGGCGACCACCAGCGCGACTCCCATTCCGCCGGGCGTTCCATCAGCCGCCCCGCGTACCGGTCAAGCAGCTCCTCGTTCGAGGCGTACCAGAACGGCCGCTCCCAGCCCGCGGTCTCGTAGAACACGGCGCCGAGCGCGCGTTCCCGCTCGTACACCGGGCTGACCCGGACGGGCCGGCCGGACTCCCACTGCTCGGCCGGGTGCACGATGCCGTACATCTTGTTGAAGCCCTCCCGGGCCCGGCCGCGGACGTGCTCGGCGGTCTGCTGGTGCGGGTAGAACCGGGCCGCGTCGGCCTCGTGCACGTCCACCGTGGGCACCTGGCCGGACATGAGCTCGGCCACCGCGCGGCCGCAGCCCGGGCCTTCCTTGATCCAGCTCGCCGCCGCCGCCCACAGCCCCCTGGCCTCGGGCATCTCGCCGAGGATCGGGTGCCCGTCGGGGGTCATCGAGATCAGGCCGTTGATCGCGTACCTGATGCCGGCCCGCTCGTCGCCGAGCAGCTCGGGCATCAGCTCGAGCGCCTGCTCCAGCTGCGGGTCGAAGTCCTCCTGGGTGAACGGCATCTCGGTGGGCGAGAGCACCGACTCCTCGATGGACGGGATCTCGTCCGGCGGTACGATGATCGGACGGTGCGCGTACGAGCCGACCTCCATGTCACCGCCGTGCTGGCGCTCATACATGTTGGTGTCGACGTCGCGCACGATCGGGTAGGAGATCTCGCCCGGCGTGTCGGCGAACAGCGCGATCGGGCCGACGCTGATCATCTGGTGCACGGTCGGGGTGAGCGCCAGCCGGGCGCCGGCCATCCGGGCGATCCGCGGCGACCAGACGCCGCAGCAGATGACGACGCTGGAGGTCTCGATCTCGCCCGCGCTGGTCGTCACCGACCGGACCCGGCCGCCGTTCACCGTGACGCCGTAGACCTCGGTGCCCGCCAGCACGGTGAGCGCGCCGGACCGCTGCGCCTGCTCGCGCATCAGCGTGCCGGCCCGCAGCGAGTCGACCACCCCCACGGTGGGGAAGTGCGCGCCGCCACCGATGACCGACTCATCCAGGTAGGGCACCAGCTTGTTCACCTCGCCTGGGGTGAGCACCTCAGCCGGGATGCCCCACGCCTTGGCCTGGGTGCACCGCCGACGCAACTCGATCATCCGCTCGGGCGTGCGCGCTACCTCGATCCCGCCGCTCTCGGTGAACACGCCAAGGTCCTTGTACTGCGCGGTGCTGTCCTCGGTCAGCTCGAACATCATCTTGGAGTACTCGATCGGGAAGATGAAGTTGGACGCGTGGCCGGTCGAGCCGCCCGGGTTCGGCATCGGTCCCTTGTCCACCAGGACCAGGTCCCGCCAGCCGAGCAGGGCCAGGTGGTGCACGAGGCTGTTGCCGACGATGCCGGCGCCGATGATGACGGCGCTAGCCCGCGCCGGGGTCTGTCCCGAAGAAGTCATGGAGGTCATCCCGCCAGTAGTCGCTTGTCGGTTCCGGTGCGCTCCAGGGCCGCCCGGCGCCATTGCTCGGCCGGCTGGAGCTGGTTGAAGGTGAACAGGTGGAGCCCGGCCACCGCGGCGCCGGGCGCGGTGATGGCCGCGGCCGCGCGGTCCAGGAACCGGTCCGGGCTGTACCCGCCGGGCACCCAGAACCGCAGGATCCAGCCGGGGTGCCGGGTGATGAAGCGGGCCGACTCCGAGGCGCCGGCCACCGCGGCCATCCGCAGCAGCCGGCTGCGCTCGGCGGGCCCGGCCAGCCCCACGTGCAGCGGCAGGGTCACGCCGCGCGCCCGGATCCGCTGGATCCAGCGGCCGAGCCGGGCCGCGTCGAAGCACACGTTGCTCACGATGTAGCTGGCGTACCTGCGCTTGTCCCACATCGCCTGGACGGTGACGTCGTCGTGGATCTTGGGGTGGCTCTCCGGGTAGCCGGTGATGCCGATCCGGCTGAACGGGCCTCCCATCTCGGCCAGCCGCTCCAGCAGCGGCAGCGCGCTGTCGAACGGCCCGGCCGGGTGCGGGGCGTCCCCGCCCGGCACGAACACGTCGTCCACCCCGCAGGCCTTCAGCCGGGCCACGATGCCGTTCAGGTGCGTGTCACCGGCGACCGAACGGGCGGCCAGGTGCGGCACCACCTGGTACCCCCGGGCGGCCAGCTTCTCGGCGAGCTCAATGGTCGGCTCCAGCCCCTTGACCGGTGACGCGGTCACCGTGACCGTCATCCCGGCGGGCACCCACTCGATGACCGCCTGCTCGGTGCCCTTGGCCGGGAACACCTCGTACCGCGGCCGGGAAAGCAGCACGTCCAGTCCGGTCACAGCGCCTCCTCGACCAGGGAAGCGAGGGCCTGCTCCAGCCGGGACACCCCGACCTCGACCCGGGTCAGCGGCAGGCCGAACATTCCCGCCACCCGCTCCGCCTCAGCCGCTAGCGCCGGCGACGGTTCTTGCGCCAGCCAGACCAGCCGCCGGTAGTGCCCGAAATAGTCACCCCACAGCTCCGGGTACCGGTCCAGGCCGAGCTCGGCCAGCACGGAGCGGTCGAAGCTGCGCAGCAGGAAGTCGGTGAGCACGTAGCTGCCGGGCTCCGCCGCGAACATCGCCGCGACCCGATCGGCGCCCGCGAACACGTCGTAGCAGTGCAGCCCGGGGAGCCGGCGCACGCCGTACCGGGCGCAGAGCTCGTCCAGGACGCCGTAGGTGCCGCAGTCGGCGTACGCCAAGGCCGCCGTGCGGCCCGACGCCAGGGCGGAGAGCACGGCCCGTTCGGCCTCGGTGGTTATGGTCTGCGGCCGGTTGTGCAGCACGGCGGGCAACGGCCGTACGGCGGCCGGCCAGCCGCGGCGGGCCACGATCTCCCGCACGTGCCCGGCCAGCGCCCCGCAGGCGATGATCTCAAGATGAGGGGAAGGGCTCTGCTCCTCCGGAGGGACACCCTGCCCCCTGGGGCTCTGTCGGCCCGGGGGATACCCCCGTACCCCCATGGCCCAGACCCCGGTGGCCCTAACCCCCCGGAAACGGTAGTTGCTCGACGAAGCGGTCGTTGAAGTCGGCGCGGTCGGAGAGCTCGACATACCTCACCTCCTCCAGCAGCGCCAGGCCGCCGGCCCGCTCACGCAGGCTGAGCAGCGCCATCTTCGCCCCCTCGCCGGCCACGTTGCCCGCGGACACCACCCGCGGCACGGGCACCTTCGGGACCAGGCCGATCCTGATCGCGCTGGCCGCCGACAGGTAGCTGCCGAACGACCCGGCCAGCAGCACCTGCTTGACGTCGGCCGCGGTCAGGCCGGCCTCCTCCAGCAGGATCTGCCAGCCAGTCGCTATCGCCGCCTTGGCGAACTGCAGCTCGCGGACGTCGCGCTGGGACAGGTAGATGCTGTCTTCGGCCGCCGGACCGCGCCAGTGCAGGACGAACACTCGTTCCTTGCCGATGCGGGTGAGCCGGGGGGCCAGGCCGGGTGCCACCGCCGCGGCCTCCTCCTCGGCGATGAACCGGCCGGAGGAGTCGAGCAGGCCCAGCCGGACCAGGCCGGTCACCGCGTCCACCAGGCCGGACCCGCACAGGCCCTGCGGCTCGGTGTCGCCGATCACCTTCAGGCTCAGGTCATCGGGGGTCATGGTGACCACCTCGATGGCGCCGTCGGCGGCCCGCATCCCGCACCGGATCGCGGCGCCCTCGAACGCGGGCCCGGCCGGGGCGGCCGTGGCCAGCAGCCAGTCCCGGTTGCCCAGGACGATCTCGCAGTTGGTGCCGATGTCGACGAACAGGCGCACCCGGGCGTCCCGGTCCATCCCGCTGGCCAGCAGCCCGGCCGTGATGTCGCCGCCGACGTAGGCGCCGAACGCGGGGAACACCACCGCGCGAGCCCGCGGGTGGACGGCACCGCTCAGGCCCACGTCGCTCGCGAGCACCTCGGGGAGCAGCCGGGTGGACATGATGAACGGCGCCATGCCGAGCGGTTCGGGGTCGATGCCGAGCACGATGTGGGTCATGGTGGCGTTGCCGGCCACCGCGACCTCGTACACCTCGTGCGGGGCGACGCCGCCCTGGGCGCAGACCGCCCGGGCCAGCTCGCCGAGGGTCTCGGCGGCCAGCTGCTGCAGCTTGTCCAGCGCGCCCGGGTCCATCATGGTGGCGCTGATCCTGGTGATCACGTCGGCGCCGAACGGCTGCTGCTTGTTCAGCATGGACTCCACCGCCGCCGGGGTGCCGGTGGACAGGTCGAGCAGGGTGGCGACCACCGTGGTGGTGCCGAGGTCGAAGGCGATGCCGAACCGCCGGGCGGTGGTGTCACCGGGCTCGACCGCGATCAGCACGTCGTCGACCACCACCGCGGTGACCTTGTAGTCCGCGTCACGCAGCGTCCGGCCGAGGGTCCTGAGCACGGATAGTTCGGCTCGCGGCTCCAGATCCTCGAGCTGGGCCAGCACGCGCTCCACGTCGCTGGCCTGGTCGGCCAGGCTCGGCTCGGCCAGTTCCAGGTACCGCTTCTGCACCGCCGGGCGCAGGATGACCTGCCGGCCGACGCCCACGGTGGCGGCCTTCGGCCGGGTGGTCAGCGGCGGCACCTCGACCTGGGTGTCCCGGGTGGCGGTGGTGCGGCAGGCCAGCCGCCAGCCGTCCCTGATCTCGGCGGCGGTGTAGGCCCTGATGTCGAGGCTGGTCGGGGCGGGCGGGTCGGCCGCGATCCGGATCCGGCACTTCTTGCAGGTGCCGTGGCCGCCGCAGGTGGAGTCGATCGCGATGCCGTTCCAGCTGGCCGCGTCGAACAGGGTCACGCCGTACGGAACCCGCACGGCCCGCTCGTTGAAGACCAGATTGACCCGAACGGGCTGGGTGGCTGCCTCCTCCGCCGCTGTCACGTGGCACCCTGATCGTGTGCTTCTTGCTCCCTGGCCCGCTCGGCCGCCTGCTGGGCGCGGTGGGCGGCGATCCAGGCGGCGCCCCACTCGTCCCGGTTGAGCACCAGGTCGGCGGCCTTGACCGCGCGGACGATCTGCGGCGAGCGCGCGTCCATGATCGCGCTGGTCAGCCCGTGGCTGATGGCGATGGGCAAGAACGTGGCGGCGATCGAGTGCCGGTCCGGCATGCCGAAGCTCACGTTCGAGGCGCCCAGCGTCATGTTCACCCCGAACTCGCTCTTGATCAGCGCGATCGTCTCGAGCGTGCGGCTGGGATGCAGGGTGTCCGCGCCGACCGGCATGGCTAGCGGGTCGATGACGATATCCTCGACCGGGATCTTGTACTTCTCGGTAGCGACACCGATGAGCTTGCGGACCAGCTCGACCCGGCGGGCGGGCTCCTCGGGGATCTCCTGCTCGTCGTTCGGCAGCCCGATCACCGCGGCGCCGTACTTCTTCACCAGCGGCAAGATGGCCGCCAGCCGCTCGTCCTCGGCCGTTACCGAGTTGACCAGCGCCTTGCCCCGGTACGCGGCCAGGCCGGCGTTGAGCACCTCGATGATGGAGGAGTCGATGACCAGCGGCAGGTCGGTCAGCTCCTGGATCAGCGTGACGGCCCGGGTCATCAGGGCGGCCTCGTCGGCCAGCGGCGCGCCCATGTTCACGTCGAGCAGCATGGCCCCGCCGGCCACCTGCTCCTTGACGTCGATCTCCACCCGGGACAGGTCGCCGTTACGCAGCTGCAGCTGGAAGATCTTCCGGCCGGTCGGGTTGATCCGCTCGCCGATGATCGCGAACGGCTGGTCGTCGCCGATCCGGACCGTCTTGGTCGCCGAGGACAGGATGGTGTGCACTGGCTTTCCCTCCGGGCGCTCTGTTTCCTCGGCGCTCTGTTTCCTCAGGTGCTCTGCTGGTCAGACGCTGACGGTCGCGCGGCGCTGCGCGAGCAGTTCCTTGGCCCGGACCACGGCGGCGGACGCGTCGGACGCGTATCCGTCCGCGCCGACCACGTCCGCGTACTCCTGGGTGACCGGGGCGCCGCCGACCATGACGATGACCTGATCGCGCAGGCCGGACTTCTGCAGTGCGTTGATGTTCGCCTTGAACATCGGCATCGTGGTGGTCAGGAACGCGGAGAACCCGACGATGTTGGGCTTGTGCTCCTTGATCGCCTCGACGAACTTCTCCGGCGAGACCTGCACGCCGAGGTCGATGACGTGGAACCCGGCGCCCTCGAACATGATGTTGACCAGGTTCTTGCCGATGTCGTGCACGTCGCCCTTGACCGTGCCCATGACGATCTTTCCGATGGTCTGCGCGCCGGTCTCGGCCAGCAGCGGGCGGAGGATCTCCAGCGCCCCGGCCATCGCCTTGCCGGCGATGAGCATCTCGGGCACGAAGAAGTCGCCGCGCTCGAACCGGGCGCCCACCTCTTCCAGCGACGGGATCAGCGCCTCGTACAGCAGCATCTCCGGGCCGAGGCCCATCGCCAGCCCGGCGTTCGTGAGCTCGAGCACGGCGGGCCTGTTGCCGACCAGCGTCTGGTCGTAGAGCTGGCCGAGCAGCTCCTCCGTGGTCATCTGCTGCCTCCTGCTCGCCTCATGCCGCACCCGCCTTCCGGTTCGGCCTGCCGCCCGCTGCCGGTAGCCGAGCACGGCGGACAGGCCGGCCGCCTCCTCCGCGCAGTACCCGGCCACCGTGGCCACGCCGTCCCTGCTCATCCTGTTCGTCGGGGCCGATACCGACAGCGCCGCGACCACGGCGCCGTCGTACCCGCGGATGGGGGTGGCCACCGCGATCAGCCCGGGTTCGAGTTCCTCGTCGGTCACCGCGTAGCCGCAGGCCCGCACCGTGGCCAGGTCGGTGCGCAGCGCCGCCTCGGTGGTGATCGTCTTGTCGGTGCGCCGCTCGAGCACGCCGCCGGGAAGCTGAGCCGTACCGTAGGCCAGCAGCACCTTGCCCAGCGCGGAGCAGTGCAGCGGCACCGACATGCCGATCCAGTTGGTGCCGCCGATCAGGAAGGTGCTGTCGACCTGGGCGATCTGCTCGACCGTCCCGTTGCTGGCCACGCCGAGGTTGATCGTCTCGCCGGTCGCCTTGCCGAGCCGCTCCAGGAACGGCTGGGCCACCGCCACCAGGCCGGCCTTGGCGCCGCCCCGCCAGGCGAAGCTGACGAACATCTCGCCGGGCAGGAACCGGCCGTGGTCGTCCCGCCGGACCAGCCCGTTGCGCTCGAGCGCGAGCAGCAGCCGGGAGGTGGTCGACTTGGCCAGCCCGGTGGCCGCGCTCAGCCCGGTGAACGTCATCGGGTCCGCCGAGTGCACAACCTCCGAGAGCAGGCGAGCCGCCCGGTCCACGGCCTGGGTGCCGCTCTGGTTGCTCATCGCCGCGTGGGGTTTCCGTTCTGGCCAGGACTGTGCTGGTGGGGACTGTGCTGGTGGGGACTGTGCTTGCGAAGACAGTGCTTGCGAGGACATGGGTTCCACTTTATGGGACCTAGTTCTACTATGTGATCGTAGGGTCCCGTTCTAATATCGGTCAAGCTCGCCTTTCACTCCCGTTGAACCACTCGAGAGCACGGAGAATCGATGTTCGTCAACACGATGCCGAGGTACGAGATCCTCTCCGCCGACTCGATCGCGGTGCTCGACCGCGGCTGGCGCCGGATCGTCTCCGAGATCGGCATCCAGTTCGCCAAGCCCGAGGCGGTCGAGCTGTTCGCCAAGGCCGGGCAGCAGGTGGACGGCGACGTGGTGAAGCTCGACCCGGAGTTCATCCTCGAGCAGGTGGCGAAGGCGCCCCGCGAGTTCGACGTGCAGGCCAGGAACCCGGCCCACAACGTGCACATCGGCGGCGACCACATGGTGTTCAGCGCGGTGTACGGCTGTCCGTTCGTCCGCCAGGGCGACGTGCGCCGGGACGCCACCCTGAACGACTTCCGCCAGCTGGCCATGCTGTCGCAGGCCTACGACGAGCTGGATTCGGCCGGCGGCGTGATCTGCGAGCCGAACGACGCCCCGCTCGACTCCCGGCACCTGGACATGATCTACGCGCTGCAGACGCTGACCGACAAGATCTACATGGGCAACGTGGTCTCCGGGCCGAACGCCGCCGACACGATCCGGATGACGGAGATCCTGTTCGGCGGCCGGGACGCGATCGAGCGGGTGCCCGCGACGATCTCGCTGATCAACTGCAACTCGCCGCTGCGCTGGGACGACCGGATGCTGGACGCCCAGTTCGAGTACTGTGCCGCGGGCCAGCCAGTGGTACTGACGCCGTTCCTGCTGATGGGGGCGATGTCGCCGGTGACAATCCCGGCCGCGCTAGCCCAGCAGCTGGCCGAGGCGCTGTCCGGCATCGCGCTGGCCCAGCTGATCCGGCCCGGCTGCCCGGTGATCTTCGGCTCGTTCCTGTCCAACATCGACATGCAGTCCGGGTCGCCGTCGTTCGGGACCCCGGAGTCGGCCATGGGCCTGCTGTGCACCGGCCAGCTGGCCCGGCACTACGGCCTGCCGTTCCGTACCGGCGGCGGGCTGAACTCCAGCCAGACCGCGGACGCGCAGTCGGCGTACGAGGCGCTGATGACGCTGCTGCCGACCTTCCTGGCCGGCACCAACTTCGTCATGCACGCGGCCGGCTGGCTGGAAGGCGGCCTGGTCAGCTGCTATGAGAAGTTCATCATCGACATCGAGCTGCTGCGCGAACTGCGGGTTGAGTTCACCCCGCTGGAGATCACCGAGGAATCGCTCGCGTTCGGCGCGCATTCCGAGGTCGGCCACGGCGGGCACTTCCTCGGCGCGGAGCACACGATGGAGCGGTTCCGCGAGTGCTTCTACCGCCCGCTGCTCTCCTCCACCGCCAACTTCGAGCGCTGGCTGAAGCTGGGCGGCAAGGACACCGCCGCCCGGGCCGGCGAGATCTGGCGGGCCAAGCTGGACTCCTTCGAGCCGCCGTCGCTGGACGACGCCATCCGTGCCGAGCTCGACGATTTCGTCCAGCGCCGCCGCCGCGAGCTAGGCGACTAGCGGTGGGCGTGGAGCCGGGGCGGGAGTACGTGCTCACGCTGTCCTGTCCGGACAAGCCGGGGATCGTCTACGCGGTATCCAGCTTCCTGGTCCAGCATTCGGCGAACATCCTGGCCAGCCAGCAGTACGGGGAGAGCCCGGACGGCCTGTTCTTCATGCGGGTGCACTTCTCCGTGCCGCCGCTCCCCGTGCCGCCGTCTGGGCACCCGCTGGCCGAGCTGGAGCGCGGCTTCTCCTGGGTCGCCGAGGCCTTTCACATGACCTGGCAGCTGCACGACCAGGCCGCGCGGGTCCGCACCCTGATCATGGTCTCCCGGCTCGGCCACTGCCTGAACGACCTGCTGTTCCGCTGGAAGACCGGCTCGCTGCCGGTGGACGTGGCCGGCGTGGTATCCAACCACGGCGATTTCGCCGAGCTGGCCGCTTCCTACCGGATCCCGTTCCACCACATCCCGGTCACGCCGCAGACCAAGGCGGCGGCCGAGAGCCAGTTGCTCGAGCTGATCGACGGCGCCGGCGCGGACCTCATCGTGCTCGCCCGTTACATGCAGATTCTGTCCGGCGAGGTGTGCAAGCGGGTGGAAGGCCGGATGATCAACATCCACCACTCCTTCCTGCCGAGCTTCAAGGGCGCTAAGCCCTACCATCAGGCCCACGCGCGCGGTGTCAAGCTGGTCGGCGCCACCGCGCACTACGTGACCCCGGACCTGGACGAGGGCCCGATCATCGAGCAGGACGTGATCCGGGTGAACCACACGCTCTCGTCGGAGCGCCTGACCGAGGCCGGCCGTGACGTCGAGGCGCAGGTCCTGGCGCGGGCCGTGACCTGGCACGCGGAGCACCGGGTGTTGCTCAACGGCGACCGGACCGTAGTCTTTCACTGACATCGGCCTTGAGGGCGGAGCGCAGCCATGGCGATCAGCGTCTTTGACCTGTTCAAGGTGGGCATCGGCCCGTCGAGTTCGCACACGGTCGGGCCGATGAAGGCAGCCGGGATGTTCGCCCGGGGCCTGCGCGACGACGGCCTGATGCCCCGGGTGCGTACAGTGCGGGTGGCCCTGTACGGCTCGCTCGGCCTGACCGGCCCGGGCCACGGCAGCGACAAGGCCGTCCTGCTCGGGCTCGAAGGCGAGCAGCCGGCCACCGTCGACGTGGACGCGGTCCCGGCCCGCCTGGAGGCCATCAAGCAGCACGGCACGATCCGGCTGCTCGGCGAGCACGAGATCCCCTTCACCATCGGCGAGCACCTGGAGTTCAACCGCAGGAAGAAGCTCGGCTACCACCCGAACGGCATGCGCTTCACCGCCTACGACGCCGACGGCGCGGCCATCCGCGAGCGCGCCTACTACTCGATCGGCGGCGGCTTCGTCACCGCCGAGACGGCCGCCGGAACGGCGGGATCCGGTTCAGTGCCGGCCGGTTCAGTGCCTGCCGGTTCAGCGCCGGCCGGTTCAGCGCCGGCCAGTTCAGCGCCGCCCGGTAATGGCGCGGACGGCCCGCAGCGGCCCTATCCGTTCACGACCGGCGAGGAACTGCTCGCCCACGCCAGGGCCAGCGGCCTGCCGATCTCCGGCATCATGCTGGCGAACGAGCAGGCGCTCGGCCGGACGGCCGAACAGGTCCACGCGGACCTGCGTGATCTGTGGCAGGTCATGCGGGCCTGCGTGGAGCGCGGCTGCCGCACGGACGGGATGCTGCCCGGCGGCCTGAAGGTACCGCGCCGCGCGCCGCGGCTGTTCCGGCAGCTCACCTGCGAGCGGAACGACGATGACCCGCTGAGGGCGATGGACTGGGTGACGCTGTACGCGCTCGCGGTCAACGAGGAGAACGCGGCCGGCGGCCGCGTCGTCACCGCGCCCACCAACGGCGCGGCCGGCATCGTCCCGGCCGTGCTGCACTACTACGACCGGTTCGTACCCGGCGCGTCCGAAGCGGGCGTGGCGCATTTCCTGCTGACCGCGGCGGCCATCGGCACCCTGTTCAAGGAGAACGCGTCCATCTCCGGCGCCGAGGTCGGCTGCCAGGGCGAGGTCGGGTCGGCCTGCTCGATGGCGGCCGGCGCCCTCGCCGAGGTGCTCGGCGGCACCCCGGAGCAGGTAGAGAACGCCGCGGAGATCGGCATCGAGCACAACCTCGGGCTGACCTGCGATCCGGTCGGCGGCCTAGTCCAGGTGCCGTGCATCGAACGGAACGCGGTCGCCTCGGTCACCGCGATCAACGCGGCCCGCATCGCCCTGCGCGGCGACGGGCGCCACTTCGTCTCGCTTGACAAGGCCATCGCCACCATGCGCGCCACCGGACGGGACATGCTGGACAAGTACAAGGAGACTTCGCGTGGCGGCCTCGCCGTCAACGTCATAGAGTGCTAGCCCATGGGAGGGTTCGACCTGTTCCGTGGCGATGCGCTCGACGCATACCCGAACTGGCCGGCTCCCGCGACGATCATCAGCGACGGCGCCTACGGCGTGCGCGGATTCCACGGCGACACGATCGGACCGGACGCCCTCCCGCTCTGGTACCGCCCGCACATCGCGGCCTGGACGGCGGCTGCGGGACCGGCCACCACGCTGTGGTTCTGGAACACCGAACTCGGCTGGGCCTGCGTGCACCCGGTGCTCGCCGAGTTCGGCTGGGACTACGTCCAGCTCGTCGTCTGGGACAAGGGGCTGGCTCACATCGCGGGCAACGTGAACGGCCGGACGATCAGGCAGTTCCCGGTCGTGACCGAGGTGTGCGCGTTCTACCAGCGGACCTTCACCATTACCGGGCCGGACGGGCCAATGCCGGTGAAAGGGTGGGTCCGGCACGAATGGGCCAGGTCCGGGCTGTCGCTGCAGCGGGCGAACGAGGCGTGCGGAGTGAAGAACGCAGCCACCCGCAAGTACCTGACCAGGGACTGGCTATGGTACTGGCCGCCGGGCGAGATGACCGAGCGGCTCGCGGCGTACGCCAACGCGTACGGCCCGCCGTCCAGCTGGCCGTATTACTCGCTCGATGGCGAGCGGCCGGTCACCGCGGCGCAGTGGGATGCCCTGCGGTACAGCTGGCGGCACGCGCACGGCGTGACCAACGTCTGGTCGCGCCGCCCGCTGCACGACGACGAGCGGCTGAAGGGCACCCTGCGCCGCGCCGCGCCGCGGGTACACAACCCGACCGCGGCCAGTTCGGCGCACCTGAACCAGAAGCCGCTCGAGTTCATGGAGCGCCTGATCACGGCGGTAACCGAGCCCGGCGACGTGGTGTGGGAGCCGTTCGGCGGCCTGTGCTCGGCGTCGGTCGCGGCGCTCGCCCTGGACCGCCGCGCCTTCGCCGCGGAGACCGACCCGGCGTTCGCGGACCTCGCCGCCGAGCGGCTGCGGCGCACCGGGACCACCGGGGCCGCCGCGGAGCCGGAGCCCGTGTGTCTCTCGAGCTGATCGGGCTGACCCGCCGGTTCGGGTCAGTGGTCGCGCTGGACGGTCTCACCTTCAGTGTCCCGCCTGGTGAGGTCTTCGGCTTCCTGGGGCCCAACGGGGCGGGCAAGACCACCACGATGCGCGCGATCTTCGGCGTGGTGGCTCTGGACGCCGGCCAGGTGCGCTGGCAGGGCCAGCCGGTAACCGAGCAAGACCGGCGCCGGTTCGGCTACATGCCCGAGGAACGCGGCCTCTACCCGAGCATGCAGATCCTGGACCAACTGGAGTACCTGGGCCGCCTGCACGACATGACGGCGGCCTCGGCGCGCAGCGCCGCGCAGAACTGGATCAAGCAGCTGGGCCTGGCCGGCCGGGAATCGGACAAGCTCGAGGCGCTGTCACACGGCAACCAGCAGCGGGTCCAGCTGGCCGCCGCGCTGCTGCACGACCCGGAACTGCTCGTGCTCGACGAGCCCTTCGCCGGCCTGGATCCGGGCGGTGTCGACGGCATGACGGAGATCCTGGCCGAGCGAGCCAGGGCGGGAGTCACCGTGCTGTTCTCCAGCCATCAGCTTGACCTGGTGGAGCACATCTGCGAGTCGGTGGCGATCATTCACCGCGGCCGGGTCGTCACCCAGGGCGCCGTGTCCGACCTGGAGCGCGGCGAGCGGCCGCGGCTGGCCGTCCGGGTGGCCGACGACCCGAAGGGAAACTGGGCCCGGCAGCTGGAACCGGAGGTCGCCTCGGTCGAGCGGGCGGACTCGGGCACGGTGCTGCTCACGCTAGCTCCGGGCGCCGACTCCCAGCGGGTGCTCGACGCGGCTCGGGCGGCCGGAGCCGTCGAGCACTTCAGCTTCGCGTCCCGGCGGCTGTCCGAGGTGTTCCGCGACGTCACCGGGGAGGACGTGTGAGCGATAAGCGGCGCTGGCTCCGGCTGACGGCGATCGTCGCGGAGCGGGAGCTGCGGCAGCGGGGCCGGTCCCGGGCCTTCGCCATCAGCACGGTCGTGCTGCTGCTCGTCGTCGCGGCCGGGGTGACGATCCCGGCCATCGTCGCGCACAACTCCAAGCCGCAGCGGGTGGGCATCGTGGGCGGCCCGACGGCCAGCCTGACCGAGGTCGTGCGGGAAGCGGGCCATCTCACCGGCACCGGCGTCACCGTCGTGCCCGAGCCCAGCCTGGCGGCGGCCGAGACCGCCTTGCGTTCCGGCCAGCTGGACGCGGTGCTGGTAGACGACACCGAGGTGCTGGTGAAGCAGGTCTCGATAGCCGGCTCGACCGGCGGCCTGCCGAGCGCGATCGCCGACGTCGCCGGGCTGAGCAAGCTGCTCGGCCAGCTGCCGCCGGGTGCCTCCGCCAGCGGTGTCACGCTGCCCGTCCGCGGCCTGACGCCGCCGTCAGCCAGCCTGTCGCGCCGGCTGACCGGGTTGTTCACCGTGGTGCTGGTGTGGATACTGATCACCGCTTACGGCTCGCAGATCGCGATGGGCGTCGGCGAGGAGAAGTCGAACCGGATCGTCGAAGTGATCCTCGCGTCCGTTCGGCCCCTCCAGCTTCTGGTCGGGAAGGTGTCCGGCATCGGGGTCCTGGCCCTGGTCCAGGCCGCCTTGATGGTGGCCACCTTCCTCGGCTTGGGCGCCGCGGTCGGATCCAGCGTCGTGCACGGCGCGGCGCCCGGGATCGTGATCACCGGGGCGGTGTTCCTGGTGTTCGGCTACGCCTTCTACTGCACGGCGTACGCCGCGGCCGGATCACTGGTCAGCAGGCAGTCGGACGTGGGCACGGTGATCTTGCCGGTGCAGGTTCCGCTCATCATCGCCTACGCGCTGTCCTACACGGTGATCTACGCCAATGGCGCCAGCACCTTCTACCGGGTGCTCGGCTTCCTGCCGCCGACGGCTCCGGTGGCCATGCCGGTGCTGTACGCGGCCGGTGACGTGCCTGCCTGGCAGGCGGCGATCTCCGCCGTCCTGCTCGCGGCGGGCACCGCCTGGATGGCGCGGATCGCGGCGACGATCTACGGACGGTCCATCCTGCGCACGGGCGCCAGGGTCCGGCTGCGTGAGGTGCTCGGGCGCGCGCCCGCCTCCTGAGTTGCCTGCGGCGCGCGTCATCGGGGACAGTGGCCGGGTGGACAGGCAGCGATGGGATGAGCGGTACTCCGGCGCCGATTTCGAGTGGTCGATGCATCCGAATCAGTTCGTGGCGGAGCAATTGGCCGGCCTGCCCCGGGCCGGGCGCTCGACCTGGCGGCCGGGGAGGGCCGCAACTCGGTGTGGCTGGCCGAACGAGGCTGGTCGGTGACCGCGGTCGACTTCTCCCGGGTCGGCCTGGAGAAGGGCCGCAGGCTGAGCGCCGCCCACGGCATCGCCGACGGCCAGGTGGACTGGGTGGTCGCCGACCTGAGCGACTACGAGGCCGCCCGCGCGGCCTTCGAGCTCGTGCTCATCGCCTACCTGCAGGTGGACGCGGCGCTGCGCGACCGGGTGCTGGCCGGGGCCGCCGCGGCGCTGGTCCCGGGCGGCACGCTGCTGGTCGTCGGCCACGACCTGACTAACCTCACCGAGGGCGTCGGCGGCCCGCAGTACCCGGAGTTGCTGTACACGCCCGAGGCGATCACCGCCGGGCTACCCGGGCTGCGCATCGTGCGGGCCGAACGGGTCCGCCGCACGGTCGAGTGGGACGGCGGACAGGCGACGGCCATCGACACCCTGGTCCGCGCGGAACGCCCGGCAGGCTAATCGCCTGGGCGCCGTGTCAGGTGCTAGCCGTGGACGCGGAGGTGCTCGCGGGGGCTGACGACGGCGGGGCTGACGACGCCGGGGCTGACGACGCGGGAGGTGACGACGCCGGGGCGAAGACGCCGGGGCTGACGACGCCGGGGCGACGACGCCGGGGCTGACGACGGCCGGGAGGCGAGGACGGCGGAGGTGACGACGGCGGAGGCGAGGACGGCGGGGGCGAGGACGGCGGAGGTGACGACGGCGGGGGCGAGGACGGCGGAGGTGACGACGGCGGGGGCGAGGACGCCGGGGGGTGGCTCGAGTGCGAGGACTGGATCGGCTGCGCAGACGAGGAGCTAATCGGCGTCGGCGGCACTGACGTGCTGGACAACCGGGACAGGGCCGGGGTCAGGTACAAGTTCGGCGAGACCGAGGCTCCGGCCGAGGGCGAGACCGACGACGACGCGCGCGGGCTGGCGGGCGGGTTCGACGCTGCGGCGGGCGCGGTCGCCACCGCTCCCGCTCCGGTCTGTGGCTGGTGCGTGGTGGGCCGCGGGCGCCCGGTCGGCGCCGATCAAGGCGAAGGCGGCCACGGCCGATGCCGCCACCAGCCCGCCGGTCAGAGCCACCGAGGCCAGCGACCGCGAGATGCGGTGCCGTCCGGGACGGCCCGGCCCGCCGGGCGGCGGCTGACCAGAGGCGCCGGTCAGCGCGACCAGGTTGGCCGCGTCGGCCGGGCCGAGGGCGGCGGCCGCCGACCGGTCCTGGGCAAAGCTGCTCATGATCGACTCGGCGAGCCAGCCCGGCGCGGGCTGGATGGCCCCCACTTCGGCCAGCAGTTCACCGGCCGTGGGCCGGTCGCCCGGATGCTTAGCCAGGCATCTGCCGACCAGCGACCGCAGCTCGTCCGGCACGTTACCTAGGTTCGCCGGGCTGTTGACCAGCCGGTACATGAGCGCGGCGTTCGATCCGGTCCCGAACGGCCCCTTCCCGGTCGCGGCGAAGGTGAGGACCGCGCCCAGGCTGAACATGTCGCTGGCCGCGCCGATGTCCAAGCCCAGCACCTGCTCGGGGGACATGTACCGGGGCGAGCCGATCATCACGTTCGCGCCCGCTGCCACGCTCGCCTCGGCGGCCTCGGAGATCCCGAAGTCGATGACCCTCGGCCCGTCCTCGGCTAGCAGTACGTTGGAGGGCTTCAGATCGCGGTGCACCACCCCGGCCGCGTGGATGGCGCCCAGGCCTTCCGCCAGCCCGGCCGTCAGCGCCAGCAGGCTGCGGACGGGCAGCGGCCCGTGGCGCCGCACCGCCTCGGTCAGCGAGGGGCCGGGGACGTACGCGGTCGCCAGCCACGGCATCGGGCTATCCAGATCCGCGTCGACCACGAGCGCGGTGAACAGGCCGCTTACCTTCTGGGCGGCCGCGACCTCACGGCGGAACCGGCCCCGGAACTCGGGGTCCTCAGCCAGTTCCGTCCGGATGATCTTGACCGCGATCGGGCGGCCGCCCGCCGACATGCCCAGGAACACCTGGCCCATACCCCCGCTGCCCAGCTGCCCCAGCAGCCGGTAGGGCCCGATCTCGCGCGGGTCCTCGGGCTGCAGTCCCGCGTACCCCATGTTCACCCCGATTGTCGGCTACGGCTGGCTTTCATGGTATATCGCGCGATCTGATCTTAACGGACCTCGCTTCGGACGCCCGTATGACATGCCGGCTAACGCCGCGGGCGCTGCAGCGGCTAGGGCGGCGGTGCCGCTGAGCGGCGGTGATGGTGGCGAGCCGGGCGAATGCCACGTAGGCCAGGTTGCCTCTTTCGAGCCGGCTATCGCAGAACCGGCGTCAGCAGCCCCAGCGGGCTCGGCGCGGCGAACTGGATGATCAGCGCGGTCTGCCCGGTCGCCAGCTGGACGAGGGTGACGTGTGCGGGCAGGTAGGGCGGGGCCTGCGCCCGCACCAGGGCCGCCGCCGCCGTGACGGCGGCCGTCCCGTTGCCGCTGGCGGTGAGGGTCACCGCCGGGAACAGCACCGGGACGCCGGGGGAGGCGTCGCCGAACGCGGTCACGCGGAACGAGTGCTGGGCGGCCAGCGCCGCGAGAGTGGCCAGCAGCCGGGCATCCACCTCGCCCGCCCGCAACTGCGCGGCGTCTCGCGCGGTGAACTCCAGCCGCCGGTTCTGCAGCAGCTGGGATCCCGCCGATCGGCGGGCCTCGAGATCGGCTCGCCCGGCGGCCTGGTAGGCGGCCGGGCCGCCGGGCTCGGCGGCACGCACGTCGATGCGGGTATCACCCGAACCGAAGCTCGCGATCAGCGCCGGCGCGTACTCGTCGGCGGCTCCGCTGCGAACCGAGGGGGAGGTCACCAGCACGGCGGCGCCGACCGGGCTGGCCGCGGCGGTCCGCAGCGGCATCAGCCGGCCTGCCATGACCCCCTGCGCTTGCAGGGCCGCGCACATGTCGGGATAGCACGCGATGATCGCGTTCGCGCTGACCTGGCCGGCGATCCACGCCGCGGCCCGGGACCGGGCCACCGCCGCGGGACCGGGCGGGGACGTGCCCTTGGTCCCGGCGCTGGCCGCCGGGGAAGAGCCCTCGGCGGAGACCGGCGCAGCCGGGGCCGCGTGGCCGGCCAGGACGCCGGTGAACCACAGCCCAGCCATCGCGACCAGCGCCGTGACCAGGACGGGAGTGGCCATGCGCCAGCGCCGTTTCATCGAGAGCTTGACGGTGGTGGCCAGGACCCGGCCCCATGAAGGCTCCGCCGTCCGGGGTGCCGTGCGCACGAGAACGTTCCCCGATGACACGGGATCGCCGTTGTCCTCGCCCAACACCCACCACCCCGCGCCGCCTCATGGCCCAGTCATCATCGGGGACAGCAGAGCACATGAGCTGGCTGGTCTCAACCGATATGACCAATTGGTAATGATTTGGTCCATAATGGCATCGAGGCGGGCGGCGGACGGCACCCGGAGACGTCGCCGGGAATTACGCGCCCTGCATCGCCTGCCGGGCGTTGGCCATTATCACAGCGATGGTCTCGGCGAGCTGTTCCTTGGGGCTGAACTGTATGAACTCTGTGCCTGCCTCGGCGGCGGGCACATGCCCGGGCGGCATATAGAAGGCGTCGCCGGCCTCGTAGGTTTCCTCGTGGTCGGCGTAGCTGACGGTGATCTTCCCGGCGAATAGGTAGCCCCAGTGCGGGCACTGGCAGCTATCCCCCGGCAGCCCGCGGAGCAGCGGGGCCAGCGAGTGGCTCTGCCGGATGGTCACGAAGTCAACCGTGGTTTCGTCCAGGTCGCCGCCGCGGTCGATGGCCGGGCCGGCGTCCTGGATGTTCGGGGCGCTGTCCTTGCTGAGCTTGGGCATGGTGCCTCCTTCGAGGATCGGCGAGACGCCCGCTTCCCGCGCATCTCGGCAGCACCGACGGTAACCCCGAGCCTATGGCCGTGGCATGGGGCGATCGCCTCATCTTTTGCCGGACTCAGGACGGCACGATGGCCGCGACATTCTCCTCGGGAAGCAGGCCGTGCTGCACAGCGAACATAGCGGCGGCGGCCCGGCTGGAGGCGTCGATCTTGGCGTAGATGTGCTCCACGTGGTTGCCCGCCGTCTTCGGCGTGATCACCAGCCGCTCGGCGATCTGCTTGTTCGACATGCCGCGCGCGAGCAGGATGAGCACCTCGACCTCACGGGCGGTCAGGCCGCGGAGCGCCTCCCGGCGGCGCGCCGGGCGGTGGCCGGCCGCCGCGAGCACGGCATCGACGGCCGCGCCGTCCAGCCGGCCGACCCGGACTTCGGCCCGCATCTCGGCGACCGCTTCCTCCGCTTCCCGGGCCGGCCGGTGCGGCCTGGGCTCGCGCATCGACAGGTACACATCCGCCGCGCCGAGCACCCTGGCCAGCATGGAGATCGCGCCGCCGGACAGCCCCCGCGGGTATCCGCTGCCGTCCAGGCGCTCTCGGTGCTGCACCGCGATCTCGCCGAGCGGCGCCAGGGCGGCCGACTGGTGCAGCATGCGCTCGGTCAGGTAGGGGTACATCCGGACGCGTTCCCATTCGCCCGCGCTCAGCGGCCCGGGCCGGTCCCAGATCGAATTCGACACGCCCAGCCGCCCGAACCCGTGCACGAACCCGGCCCGGCGCAGCATCAGCACCTGCTCCGGCGGCAGTCCGAGCCTGCGGCCGGCTTCCTCCGCCAGCGCGGCGACCGCGACCGAATGACCCAGGGTGAACGGCGCCTTCAGGTCCACGAAATTCGCGATGGCCGCCAGCGCGCCATCGAGTTGCTCCGCCGATAGTTCCACGGCCAGCGCGGGCTCGGCCGCGATCACGGCCTGCCACGCCGGGGCCGCCTCGAGACCGCCGAGTATGTCCTTCGCGTTGGCGCACAGCAGCGCCGCCAGGGCCGGGTCGAATTGCCTGCCTGCGCGCCTGCGGGCGAGATGGCCGGAGAAGGCGAACTCGAGCCCGACCCGGAACCGGTGCAGCGGCGGGTTACCCGCCCCGACCAGCCTCATGGTCGCCAGTGTGCCGCGGACGCTGCCCAGCTCGTACAGGTATTTGCCGGACTTGAGCGCGATGTCGTCGCCGAACCATTTCGCCTGCTCATGCGCGTCGGCGTGACAGCCGACGTTGACCAGCAAGGCGGTGTAGTAAACCGCCATCCGGTCCTGCTCGTCCAGGCCCGCGCGGTCAGCCAGCCGCAGCGCGATCAGGCACTGGCGCAGGACGTGCTCCATCGGCTGGCCGAACCCCAGGTCGACGCCGAGCGACAGCGCGGCGACGAGCTCTGCCAGCCGGACGCGCGGATGACCCGCTCCCACCAGCACAGCTTAACCTGCGCAGATCCGGCGCCGGAGGGCTCGCGACGGGGCCTGCGCCGCGGGGAATGGTGAGGTGTTTGCCTCATGCGCCGGCGTCGGCGGTCTCGTTACATTCGCCTTGCCGGCGATCTCAACCGTGACGAAAGAAGAGAGCCATGAGCCTGCGGACCAAGTTCTTCGCCCTGACGTACGACCGCCAGATAGCCGGGGCCGAGAAGGCCGGGTTGCGTGCCTTCCGCGAGGCCCTGCTGGCCGGCTTCACGGTCGACCCAGGTGGAGCACACGGCGCTGCCGAAGGCCCCGAAGTTCGGTGCCGGCCGGCCGTCGTGGGCCACGCCGCGGCTCCCGGTTACCCCTCGCCTGCCGCCGGGTCGGGCAGCCAGCTCACCGGGCGGGCCGGGTGACCGTGAAGCTGAGGCGGGCCCAGGCGTTGTTGGCGTAGCCCTTCGGGTTCCACAGCTGCGCGGCGCTTTCCGGCTGGACGCTGGCCGCGCTGTCCCATGCCCGTGCCGTGACTTCGGCGGGCCCGGGCGCCAGGTCAAGGGTGGACTCCCAGCGCCGCCACGACCAGGGGCCGAGCGCTTCGGCCAGCCTGGCCTGGCGCCAGCTGCGGCCCCCGTCAGCCGAGATGTCGACGCGCGCGACGCGGCGGTCATCGCCCGCGAGTGCATATCCCGACACCGTGACCGGCCCGGCCGGGACGCGTCCGTACTCCTCGGGCGCGAGGATATCGGCGTTGACAGCGAACGGTCCCAGCGATATGCCGTCACCGGCGGCCGCGGCGGGATCGGCTTCAGCCGGAAGCAGCCGGTAGCCGATGGCCTGGAAGTAGTTGTCCGACGGCTCGGCCTGGACCGTGATCTGCTGCACCCACTTCACGCTCCGCGCCCCGATGTACCCGGGCACGACCACCCGGACCGGCGCCCCGTGCACCCGTGGCAGCGGCTGCCCGTTCATGGCCCAGGCCAGCAGGACCTCGTCCCGCCTCGCCTTGTCCAGCGGGATGGAGGCGCCGAACGGTTGCGGCGCAGACGCCTGCTCAGATACGTCGGGCGCCAGGAACGCCACGTGCTCCGCGTCGGCAGCCACCCCGGCGGCGGCCAGCACGTCCGCCAGCCGCGCCCCGGTCCAGCGGGCGTTGCCGATCGCGCCGGGCCCCCACGGCGCCTCGCCGGGGATGTCGCGGACCTGCAGCAGGCCGGCCCGGCGGTTTCCGGCGCACTGCAGAGCCGCCACGACATCGTGGTGGGCGAAACCCCCGCGCAGGGTGGCCAGCGACAGCTCCCGCGGCCGGTCCACGAGCCCGTCGACCCGCAGCCGCCATTCGTCCGGCAGTACCTCTGGCACCGCACCATGATTGCGCACGTAGAACGCGTCCGTGCCGGTCAGCTGGCGCTCGCCGAGCACCGTTCGGGGTGGCTCGGCATTCAGCGGATCGGTGCTATGGACGATCATGTCGTCGCGTTTGCCCCATGCCATACCCGGCCGTTACCCCGCCGGCGGCCTGCATATACGCCTCCGGCCATCACGGCTACGGTGTGGGCGACCCAGAAGATGGCCCTGCGCTGGGTGCAGCCGGCGTGGTGGAAGGTGACCCGCTGGGTGTGGCAGCCCCGGTGGGCGAACGGGTCGGCGTGGGCGAGCGGCTCGGCGTCCGGGAGGGGCTGGGTGACAGCGTCGGGCTGGGGGCAGAGCGCGTGGGACTGGGCGTTCCTGAAGGGTTCACGGTCTGCTGGGTCGCTCCGGCGGGCGCCACGGGCACCGGGCGCACCAGGATGTAGAGCGCCAGCACGGCCAGGAACAGCCCGGCGATCACCATGGTCGAGGTGCGCGGCCGCCGGCTCATGAGGCGCCCCCGGTGGCGCGGCCGGTGTCGAGATCAGCCGAGATGTTGATGCCCTCGTGGCGGAAGGCCGACGCCACCCGCGCACGAAGTTCACGGCCGACGTCGAACTGAACGCCGGGCAGCGTCCGCGCCACCATGCGCACCGAGAACGTGTCGACTTCGATTTTTTCCACACCCATCACGGTGGGCGGGTCAAGCATCAACTTACGCAAGCTGTCGTCGCTGTAGGCTTCCTCGCCGACGCGGTGGAGTATCTCCGTGACACGGCTCACGTCGACGGTAGACGGGACCGGCACGTCGATGATGACCCGGGCCCAGTCACGCGACAGATTGGTGACCTGGATGATCTGGCCGTTGGGCGTGGTGATGACCTCGCCGCTGACCGACCGGAGACGCGTGACCCGGAGAGTGACATCTTCTACCGTGCCGGTGACCGGCTGCGACACGCCGGCGACCGCGATGCGGACGACGTCGCCGAAGCCGTACTGCCGCTCTCCCGTGATGAACAGCCCGGCGCCGATATCCTGGACGAACCGCTGCAAGCCGAACCCCAGCGCGGCGCTGAGCAAGGCGGCCGGCGCGACCAGGCCAGCCAGGGGCACGCCCAGGTGCTGGACCACCAGCACGGCGGTCACGATGTAGATGACGGCCAGCACCGCCCAGGTGACGACCTGCGCGACGACGTGACGATGCTTGGCGGCCTCCGAACGCACCAGCTCGTCGGCTTCGCTCGCGTGGGCGTCGATGCGCGTCATGATCAGGCCGCGCGCCCATTCCGCCAGCCGGGTGAGCAGCAGCGCCCCCAGCACCAGCAGTACGATCACCAGCAAGTTGCCGCGCGCCCACCCGCTTAGGTCAGCTAGCGGAGCGATTGCGCCTGTCAATATGGCCCTCCCATCTCGCGACGACGATCTCATCGAGAACGCACACCCCGGTCAGGTGCCAGGAGAACCACGAAGGGCAACCAGAGGCCACGCCACCATGCCAGTTGCGGCCACCCGGCAGGTGCGCCATCCTGCCCACGGTACCCGGCCGCCAGGGCAGACCGGTCGCCCTTACCCCCTGATCGGCAGATTAAGCCGCCGGCACCCAGGGTTCCGGTGATCCCGGCGGCGGGAGGACCGCGGGCGGGTCAGCGGAGCTGCCGCGGGGCCGGCGGCGAAGCGCCTCCAGTCCGGTCGCCTGGACGCGTACCTGCTCTACATGCTCACCGCGCTGGCTCGCCGTCATCGCCGTGATAACCGCCCTGGCGTGATGACCACCGAGGATCTGGGCGCGGCGGCCTTCGGTATCAAGGTGATCATGTCGTGTCACGGCCCAGCTGTGCCTGGCAGGTCGCGGGGGGTCACGAAGTGGGTCAGCCGCGCTGTCCCCGGGCCTAGCTGATCCCAGTTCCCGGCGAACTCAAAGACCGCGATGGCGGCGGTGGGGAACTTGGCTCGCATGCGGCCGAGCACAGCAGCCGGTGCGGCGTCGCTCGCGGCGGCCAAGTGGGCAGCCGAAATGGTTGCCGTCAGGCTGAGCGCGAGTTCGGAGACTGCGGGATCGTGGCCCACGATCAGCAGCGTCCTCGCCGCCGGGGGGGCGCGGCGGATCAAGCCCAGCAGCTGCACTGCTGAGGCCTGGTAGACGCCGTCATCGAAGCTGACCGGCGGGGTAGCCCCGAGCCCGGCCTGCACGAGCTGCCATGTCTCGCGGGCCCGGCGAGCGGTGGAGCACAGGACCTGATCGGGCACGTGCCCGGCCGCACGCAGCCAGCGCCCCATAACGGGCGCATCCCGCTGGCCGCGGCGGGCCAGCGGCCGTTGGTGGTCCGGCACGTCGGGCCATGCCGACTTGGCGTGCCGCATCAGCACCAGCTTCTGGCCCGTGCCATCTGCCATGGTCATAGCCTCGCATGTCACGAGAGATAAGGACCAGCCACCCCTATAGCCTGTTCAGGGAATGCCCTGGGCCGAATTGGCGGACGCCGCATCGGTGCAGGACGGTGCCCACGATCCCGTGCAGGTACCCTGGCTGCCGCGGTTGTGGGCCAGCGCGACCGCGATCAGCGCGACGACAGTCACCAGCCACAGCAGCAGCGCCCCCTGCTTCAAGCGCCGGCCCGCACGGCGGGCATGCCCTGCCCGGGGGCGAGAAGGCCGGACAGCCCGCCGCGAGCCGACCTGGATCTTCTCCCGCGCCGGCATCTCCTCACCGGACGCCAGCCGGGCGAATATGGCCAGCCGCGCGACCAGCGCGGGGTCAGAGCTAGCCAGCCTGTCCTTGATCGAGTCCAGGGCATCCTGCTCCCACCCACTCAGGCTCATCGTCGACCCCTCCATCGCTTCGCCATGGCCTGAGCGGTCGCAGCGTCATGGAGAGCATTGCGATGACTGATACGCTTGGTCAGCACGTCAGCCCAGGCGTTATCCCACTCGAACAAGGCCTCTACCTGAGTGCGGCAGTATCGCTATGGCGCCGAGGTAGGTAGCGGCCATCCCGGAACACCGGTGTCCCGGTATTACGTCACCTTCATCGCGTGACGTGGTCAGAATACCCAGCCCCCGGAGTTGGTAGCACGAGGGCAGCCGATCACTATGGCTGCGGTCCTGGCCGCCTGAGCCCGCCACTATCTTTGTCCATCAGATCGGCGCCGACGGTGATGACCGGGCGGAGCTCATGCCGCAGCCGGAACGGCGTCACCTGCCTGCCCGGGAGATCTGTACCCGGTGCAGGCAGGTGACGTGAGATTGGCCTTAGCCGCCTGCCCCGCATACAGGCCAGGCACCGATGCCCTGGCCGGCCTGCACCCGCTGGGCAACGGCGATCTGCTGGGCCGCGGTCGCCTGGTTGGCCGACGAGGCGTACTGGCCGCCCCCGTAACCAAGCCAGGTCTGCTCGGTGAACTGCAGCCCGCCGTAGAAGCCGTTGCCGGTGTTGGCGCTCCAGTTCCCGCCGGACTCACACGCTGCGATGGCCGACCAGTTGACCCCGCCCGAGGAGGCCGGGGCCCCGGTGGAGACCGTCGCGGCAGCGGACGGGTCCGCCGGGGGACGCTCGCCGCCACCGCCGGGGCCGGGATGGCGGCCCGTGCGGCGCGGGCCATCCACGCCGGCACCTGGCTGCTGGCCGGAAGCCGCAGCCGCTGGCCCGCGGCGATCACGTTCGGGTTGGACACCTGGCGATGGTTAGCCCACCACACGGCGGGCCAGTCGGCTGCCTTGCCGTAGGCGTGGGCGGCGATCTCGGACAGCGTGTCGCCCTGCTTTACGGTGTAGCTGGCCTGGGCGGGGTGCGCTGCGGGGTGCAGCGAAATCGTGACCACCATCAACGCCTTGGCCATGCCGGTGACAGGGATACTGAACATGTCGGGATTCCTCCTAAGGGTTGTCCGACACAAGGTCCCGGCCGCGTGCTGCGAACACCTGGCCGGGACCGCCTTGGCTAGCCGGAGAGACCCGTGAAGGCCACCTCCTGCCTACGCTGGGTGAGGGCACGTTCGGACCTCATGAAGCCTTCTCCTCTGGGGTAAAGCCGCTAGCCACTCAGTGAGGATAAACACACTTAGTTTCAATCCTCAACGTGAACAGGGCAAAAACGGCCGATTTGTACCGAAAACGCTCATTACCGAGCGTACTGATACGGCTATATACCGCATACCGGAACCCGTTAGATGACTACCGTGTCCATCATGTCGACGCCCGTGGTGATCACGGGGCGTAGCTCGTGGCGGTAGATAGTCTCGGTGGTGTGAGAGCCGGATGTCCGGCCAGCCGGGCGATCTCCCAGCCGTGCAGGCGACTTCCACCGCTGCATCGAGCGGATTGTTGAGCCAGAGGCTGAAGAGCCGACGTTGGGCTGCAGTGACTGTGCGGGTATGCATCGCGGTGCGTTCAAGCAGACTTGCGGTGGCGCCGGCGAGAAGGCCGGGCTCGGTGATGACGTTGGCGATGCTGTCCGGCGGTAGCTGGTCGAGTCTGTAGGTATCACCGGTAAGGATCATCTCGCGTGCCTTGTTGAGGCCGACGAAACCGGGCAACGGGGCCGCGTCGATGACGGACGGCACTCCCACCTTGATCTCGGGCAACCCGAAGGCTGCCGTCGTGGTGACCACGCGGAGGTCGCAGGCAAGGGCCAGTTCGAACGCTCCGCCCAAGCAGTATCCGCTGACCGCGGCGACGGTGACGACCGGTGACCGGCGGATGGCTTGCATGATCCCGGCGAGCTGGCCGATGAATGCCTTTGCACCTGCACAGTCCATACCGGAGAAGTGGAGCGCATCGCGAGATGACCCCGGGCGGCCCGCCAGATGTCACACCCATGAGCTGGAACGGGAACCAGAGGTTAACGATGGCCATCCCTGCAAGGTGCGGGCAGTCACGGCGCAGGTTTCCATGATCCGGAATATACGCGGAATGATCTTGGCCACCTGGGAAATGAGCGATCGAGTCCAAGCAGGCAGAGTACACAAATTCGCTAGATCGCAGAGGCGTGTCTCCGGAGCCGTGAGCCTGCTCGCCGCGCGCCTGATCGGGCGGTAGTCCACGTGTCCTGACGCGCGCTCACGGACGACGAGCGTCCCCGCTGACCTGCGTCCCAACTGCATGGCAACAGGGCAGTCGCAGCCTTCCAAGC
>CAWDBS010000038.1:0-37286 GCA_963800415.1 uncultured Actinomycetes bacterium | reverse complement strand
AGGGCGCGCTCGCTGACCGGGTACCCGCCGTGGCAGGCCAGGTTGCGCCGCATCGCCTCAGCGTCGACGCTCAGGCCTGCCGTCAGGCCATCGCGATCTGCAGCGCGGCCGTGGGTCAGCAGGCAGGCTTCTGGCCATGCCACCCATTCGGCCTTCCAGCCGCGGCCGTCCGCTCGTGCTGGGCGACCGCGGCCTCCGACATGACCGCGGCGCTCGCTCTGGTCAGCCTGGCCAGCGTGTCGAGGTGCTCACTAGCCTCCGGGTTTTGCTTGTGCGGCATGGTGATGCTGCCGATCGTGCCCGCCAGAGCCGCCTCGCGGAGTTCGCCGATCTCCGGTCGCTGCAGTTCGTACACCTCGCCGCCTATCCGGGCGAGCGTGCCGCAGATCAGCGCGAGCAACTGGGCGAACTCCGCGCCGCGATCGCGCGCCGACAGCCAGGAGATGCCGGGGTCGGCTAGGCCGAGTTCGGCGCAGAACCTGGCCCGCACGGCCGGCCCTTGGTCCCCGTAGAACACCAGGCTGCCCACTCCGCCGCCGAGCTGTCCGACCAGCCAGCGGGGCGCACCGTCCCGCAGCCGGTCCAGGTGGCGGCGGATCTCATCGGCCCAGGACGCGGCCTTCCAGCCGAACGTCACCGGGCTGCCGGGCTGCCCGTGGGTGCGGCCCGGCATGACAGTGGACCGGTGCTCCGCCGCGAGCTCGAGCAGCCGCTCCTCGATCCGGCGCAGATCCCGCCAGACGATGCCGCCGATCCGGCGCAGGGCCAGTGCCGTCCAGGTGTCGGTGATGTCCTGGACGGTGGCACCGGTGTAAACATAGTCGCGGGCCTCGGCGGGCAGCACGGCCTGCACGGCCCGGATCAGGCCCAGCATGGAGTGGGATGCCTGCCGGGTCTGCTCAGCCGCGTACCCGAGGTCGATCCGGTCGGCCCGTGCGTGCTCAGCGATCAGGCCGGCCGCGCGGGCCGGGATAACGCCGGCTTCTGCCTGGACGCGGGCCAGCGTCACGATCACGTCCAGCCAGCCTCGCAGCCGACCTTCCTCACCAAGCACCGCCCTGGCCTCAGCCGTCCCCCACAGGTGCTGGTAGAGGGCCGAGTCCGCGATCCGGTCGGTCATCGCCGGACCGAGTCGGTGTGAGCCGTCACCGCCAGCCGCAGCCCGTCCCGGATCTGCGCCATGCTGGCCCCCCAGGGCACCACCACCATCTCCCCGTCGCAGGCAACCCGGTCCTCGAGCAGGCAGCACTTGGTCAGCAGCGGGCCCGTTCCGTCTTGTACGTGCCGCGCGGCCAGGTTGCGCGGGCACATGTCCACCGTCGGCACATCGTCACCGTAGAACCAGTCATGGATGGCCCTGGAGCGGGCGCACCCGACCAGTGTCCACGGTTCCCGCCCGGGGATCTCATCAAGGTAGGAGACGGGAATCACGGAGCCAGGGCCCGCCGGGCCGGCCTGGTCCGGCAGGCTAGCCTCGCCGGCCCGGCACGGGAACAGGTAGTGCGTCGCCGGGCGCGTGCCCGCCAGTTCCCTCAGGTCGATCAGGTCCGGGACCAGCTCGACGGGCGGCAGGTCCTCGGCGAGGTCAAGGACCCGGGTCAGCTGATCTACCAGCTTCGGCGGCCAGGGCGGCACCACCTCAAGCACCCGGACCCGGATCGGGGCCGGGTCAAGGATGAAGTTGACGTGGCCGTACCGGCCGCGCACGATCACGCACCGGGCGCCCGGCGCGTGCCTGGCCGCCACCGTGGCCAGCTGGGTGGGCACGGCCGTGTCCGCGTCGGGCGCGTCCACCAGCACGGTCTCGTCCGCCCGCGCGAGCACGGTCACCGAGTTAACCGGGGAGAACAGCGGCTGCTCGGACTCCTTGCCGACTTCGGCCACTGCACTGGCCGTGCCGTGGCGGGCGATGATGTAACGGGTCCGCCGGTAGACGGGCCGGCCGGTCAGGTAGGCGCGCAGCCTGCCGTCCTCCAGCGGCACCGGAACCTCGGCCACGCTGACCTCACGGTACTGCGAGGGGACCAGGTTCACGTCCGGCCCGGTCACGTCCCGCGCACGGGCACCATGCCCGGCGTCCGCGCGCGGTAGGTGTCGGCGCGCAGCGACAGCCTGAAGGTCTCAAGCCCGAGCGCGTCGGCCGGGTGCACATTGGCCAGGTTCACGTCCGGGCCGAACCTGCGGATGAACCACGCCTGCTGGTCCTCGCGGGGAGCTTCGAAGACGACGCAGTCCGGGCTGGCCGCTGACGCCAGGGCGGCAACCACGTCCTGGCGCACCGCACCGGACGGCTGGTAGATGCCGACGGTGCCGCTGGCCCGGCCTTCGGCCAGCACCCAGGTCGCGCCGGCCTCAAGATCACGTGATACCGCCTGCGCCCACTGCCCGGGTGTCAGCTCGGCCGCGGCGTCCTTTGAGCCCACCTCGGCGAGCACGATGAAACGCTCTGCGGCCGCGGCGATCAGGTCCCGCTTGGCCGCATCCTCCATCCGGACCGTGCCGGCCGAGACCTCGACGCAGGGAAACCCGCAGTCGCAGGCCCAGTCGAGGAAATCAAGCTCCCGGCCCTGCGCCCAGGCTATTTCCAGCAGCGTTCCGCCCGGTGAGGCGAGTACCCGGTGCCTGGCCAGCAGGTCCAGCTTGGCGGTCAGCTGCGGGTCCAGGTAGGAGATGCCCCAGCCGAACTTCCACACGTCGACATAGGGCCCGGTCAGATCCAGCAGGTCGGCCGCCTGGGCCAGCGGGATGCCCCGGTCGAGCACGTGGGTGATCCCGGTCCTGCGCGGCTTGGCGGTGCGAGCGGGCAGGTCAAGGAAACCAGGGCCGGGCATAAACGCTATAATAGATATTCCTACACTTTAGTGCAAGAACGGAGCCGGATGGTGGACGCGCGGGCTGGCGAGGGCATCGATCTGCCGACCCTGGCCCGGATGGTGCGGACACATCCTGGCGTCCTGGCCAAGTCCGAGATCGGCCTGGTCAGCGAGATCTTCCAGAGCACCGACTGGCTGGCGGGACCGGGTGACGATGGTGCCGTCGTGATGGAACAGGGAATGGCCCTCGTGGTCGGCGGCGAGGCCATTCTTCCCTCGTTCGTGGCGGCTGATCCATACGGCGCCGGCGTGGCCGCGGTCACCACCAATCTCAATGACCTGGCGGCCATGGGGGCGTGGCCGCTGGCCCTGGTGGACACGGTCACCGGCCCGCGCCCGATCATCCAGCGCGTGCTCGAAGGCATGAGGTGGGCCTCCGGCCTCTACCAGGTACCGGTGGTCGGCGGCCATCTGACGGTCACCGGCGGGCCGCCCGGCTTGTCGGCCTTCGGGCTCGGGCGGGCTGACCGCGCGCTGTCGGCGCAGTCCGCGCAGCCAGGGCAGTCGCTGCTGGTCGGCTGCTGTGTCCAGGGGCAGATGCGACCCGACTTCCCGTTCTTCCCGTCGTTCGACGAGCGCGGCGGGCAACTGGCCGGTGACGTCCGGTTGCTGGCCGAAGGCGCGGCGGCCGGCTGGGTGGTGGCGGCCAAGGACGTGAGCATGGCGGGCCTGATCGGGTCGCTGGCCATGCTGCTGGAATGCAACAAGCTCGGGGTGACCGTTGACCTGGACGCGCTGCCCGTCCCGGCCGGGGTAACGGTGGAACAATGGGTCACCTGCTTCCCGTGCCTGGCCTTCCTGTTGTGTGTCCCGGCCGGCCGGGAAGCCGAGGCCGCTGGGGCATTCGGCCGCCGCGGTCTGGCCGCCGCATCGGTCGGCACCCTGGACGGCACCGGCAAGCTGCGGCTCTGCTCGGCGGGCCGGGCCGAGACCGTGTTCGACCTCAGCCAGGAATCGGTGACGAACCTGGCCCGGCCCGCAGGCTGATCAGCATGCGCTGGTGCGCAATGCCCGCGTAGTCCGCCAGCGGGCCGGTTCGCCGCCAGCCCAGCCACCGGAAGAACGTGACGTTCGCGGGCTGGATATACGCTTCCATCTCCTGTCCGCCGTTCATCCCAGCCGCGTTGACGGCGAACCGCACCAGCGGCGCGCCGAGGCCGAGGTGGCGGTGACTCGCCAGCACGGCCAGGCGGTCCCCCTTCCACCGGCCCGGCACGTCAGGCAGCGGATACAGGCGGACCGTCCCGCAGATGGCCCCGTCCGCGAGGCCGATGACGTGGATGGTGGCCGGGTCGTCGTCGTGGCCGTCCCTGTCGTCGCCGCCGGCGCTCCGGAACAGCCCCTGCTCGATGACGAAGACCTGGTGCCGGATCCGGAAGTGGGCGTCCTGCTCCGCCGCGGTCGATACCGCGTGACAGGCCAGCGGCACCGTACCCGCTGCCTGCGGGGCGGCCGCCCGGCGGTCCGCGCTCGGCGGCCGGCTAACCGTGGCTGACGAGCGGGAGGTAGGTTCGGCCATCGATGTCGGCTCTCCCCTCGAGCAGGCTCATCCCGGAACAGGCCTGGCAGCGGGCGCACCCGGCCGCCGCGGTGTGCGCGCCGATGCCCCGTGCGTTCAGGTAAGGCACGACCCGGCGGTAGATCGTCTCGCAGTACTCCGGTGACGGGGCGACCAGGTCTTCCATCAGGCTCCCCACGGTGGGGCGCAGCGGCACCACGAACGGGTAGACCCCGATGTCGATGGCGCGCCGGCAACCTTCGACGATCAGGTCCGGGTCCTCGCCCATGCCGAGAATCACGTAGGTGGATACCTGGCCCTCGCCGAACGCGGCCACCGCCCGTTCCCAGGCCCGGAAGTAGCCGTCGATCCCGGTGCGCGCCTTGGCGGGCGCGATCCGCGCGAGCACCTGCGGATCGAACGTCTCGACATGGATGCCGACTGAGGCGATCCCCATGTCGCGGACCTGGTCGATCACGGCCAGGTCCCTGGGCGGCTCGAACTGCACCTCGACCGGCAGGCCCGATGCCTCGTGCACCGCCTGGCCGCAGCGTGCGACGTACAGCGCGCCCTTGTCCGGGGTGGCGGTGGTGCCCGTGGTGAGGGTAGCGTCCACCGCGCCGTCGAGGTCCCTGGCCGCGACGGCCACCTCGGCCAGCATCTCCGGGGTCTTCCTGGCGATCGTGCGCCCGTTCGCGAGAGTGACTCCGATCCCGCAGAACGCGCACTGATCCGAGTTGCCCCAGTAGGCGCAGGTCTGGATGACCGTGCTCGCCACGGAGTCCAGGTGCAGCAACGCGATCTGCCAGTAGGGCACGCCGAACGCCGTCGCCAGGTCGTAGTAGCGGGGGCGCCGGGACGGTTCGGCCGAGGCCAGCCGTTCGCCGTCTCGGTAGACCGCCCACCCGTCGTCCTCGGCCCGCAGCACGTACGGCGAGGTCCGCGCGTAGTGCGCGCCGGTGGGCACGGTGGCGGCGAAGCCGCCGACCCAGAGCATGCCGGCGTCGGCCCGCCCGGCACCGCCTTGGCGGGACTCAAGCGGAACCTCTACCCGCAGGCCATGCCCTTGCAGCTCGGTGATCAGGCGCGCCAGCCTGTCATCGGCGCGGGGCCTGGCCGGCCCGCTCCCGGCTATCCCTGGGCGCCGATCAGCCCTGCTGGTCGAGGAGTCGTCCATCGCCTCTCCCTCGCCCGCCGCTGCGGGCAATCATCTATTTGATCCGACACGTTCGTTTACCATCCTTGATAAACCTGTCGGCTACGTCAAGGCAACCTCACGGATACATCGCGGCAATAACATGCGCGACATGCGTTCGGACCAGTCACAGTCGGGGCGGTCCCCGCGGGCGAGGTATGACTGCGGGGGCTTCGCAGCGGATCAGCCCGGACCCGGCGCCCCGGCTGGACCGCCCTGAGCCTGCCGCAGCGCGGCCGCGAACTCATCAGGATCGAGGTAACTGCCGGCCGTCTCACCGATCCGCAGGGCGCCGGAGGTCAGGTCGATCTGGCCGGCGTCCAGGCGGTATATGGCGCGGCTCAGCGTTTCGTCCGGCCCGATCGAGACGATCACCGCCCGGCCGCTCTCGACCTCCGCCTCGATCCGCTGGTAGGGAACGTAGGGCGCGCGGTCAGCCCGTCCGCTCTCCTCCACGACCGTCCAGGAATGGCCTTGCTCGCGCGCCCGCGCCAGCGCGGTCAGCCGGCTCCGGGCGGCCATCAGCGCCACGAGTTCGCGGTAGCGCATGGCGCAGGCGGCGGCCGCTATCAAGCCTGGCCCCACCCCGGCTACCGACTCGCTCACCAGGTCCGCGACCAGATCGCCGCCACGTTCGTGGGCCGCGAGCAGGGCCGGAAGGTCCGGGCAGGTCTCGCGCAGCCGCTCAACCAGCCGCTGGATCACGCCAAGCGCTTGCATGTAGAGGTCGGGCTGCGCCATCACCAGCGGGAAGAGCCTGGCCTCGGCCTCATCCCAGGAACGCAACACGGGCGGCGGAACGTTCGCCTCGCTCGCCGGAGCCCCGGGCAATTCGCCGCCGAGCCCGGCGTCGCCACCCGCCATTGCACCCCTCACGCCCTCGTGTTTACTATTATGAACGAATCATCATCTATGCGATTCGTAACTCTACCTCGTCGTCGTCATGAGCAGGATCCCTTGACCAAGATTGCGGTCGTCGCCCTGGGCGGCAACGCCCTGACCCGGGCAGGCCAGTCCGGGACGTACGGCGAGATGATGGCCAACGCGGCGGCTATGGCCACGGCGGTCAACGACGTGCTCGAGGCCGGCTGGCGAGTGGTGATCGTGCACGGCAACGGGCCGCAGGTGGGGAACCTGGCGCTGCAGCAGGAAGCCACTTCCCTGGTGCCCGCGCAGCCGCTGGCACTGCTCGGCGCGATGACCCAGGGCCTGCTCGGCAGCCTCATCGCCCGCGCGATCGACCTGCTGCGCGGCCGTGGCACCGCGGCCGCGCTCATCACGCACGTCACTGTCGACCCGGCCGATCCCGCGTTCGGGTCGCCGTCCAAGCCGATAGGCCCGTTTTTCGAGCCCGTCGAGGCGCAGCGGCTGGCGGCCCGCAGCGGCTGGGTGGTCCAGCCGGATTCCGGCCGCGGGTACCGCCGGGTGGTGGCATCGCCGCAGCCGACCGGCGTGATCGAGATCGAGGCGCTGCGCACGCTGGTGGACGCCGGGCATCTCGTCATCGCCGCAGGCGGCGGCGGAATCCCGGTCGCCACCACGGACACCTGCGGCGTTATCGACGCGGTCATCGACAAGGACCGCGCCGCCTGCCTCATCGCCGGGCAACTCGGAGCCCAGGCCCTGCTCCTGGTCACCGCGGTAGACCGGGTGATGCTCGACTACGGTATGCCGACGCAGTCCGAGCTGGGCACTATCACCGCCGACGAGGCCGCCAGGTACCTGGAGGAGGGTCAGTTCCCGCCGGGCAGCATGGGCCCCAAGATCGAGGCGGCACTCCGCTTCCTCGCCGAAGGTGGCGAGCTGGCGGTGGTCACCTCACCCGCCCTGCTGGCGTCGACGCTGACCGGCAGCGCGCAGCCGGCGGGCACGCGCATCGAGCGGGCTTCCTCCCAGACGGGACGGGTCCGATGAGCATAAGCCGGATCCAGGCGTTCCCTGGCTCGTACCGGGATTCACTGCTGCTGCTCAACGCGACCCGCGCCATGCAGGACAGCAACGACGTGAGCTGGGCCAGCGCGGCGATGGCCACCCCGGCCGTGGTGGCGGACCTGACCGGCCGCGGATTCTCGCCCGACGCCCTGGCGGGAGCCGACGCCAACGCGCTCGTGCTCGCGGTGTGCGCGGCCGGCGACCCAGCCGCCAGCGAAGCCCTGGACCGGGGCCGGGCGGTGCTGTTCGCCGAGGCCAGCCGGCCCGATGGAGAAGCGGCGGCCGGCCCGATCCCCGTACGGTCGGCGAGGCGGCCCGGCTGCTGCCTGAGGCGAACGTGGCGGTCGTGTCGGTGCCGGGCCCGTACGCCGCAATCGCGGCCCATTCCGCCCTGACCGCCGGCCTGCACGTCTTGCTGTTCAGCGACAACGTGCCGCTGTCAGAAGAAGTTGCCTTGAAGCAGCGAGCCAGCCGGCTGGGCAGGCTGATGATGGGCCCTGGCGCGGGCACCGCCGTACTGGGCGGGGTCGGCCTCGGCTTCGCCAACGCGGTCAGCACCGGCCCGGTCGGCGTAGTCGCCGCCGCCGGAACCGGGGCGCAAGAGGTCATGACCCTGCTGGACCGCTGGGGTATCGGCGTATCGGCGGTCATCGGCGTCGGCGGCCGGGACCTGTCCGCCGACGTCGGCGGGCTGATGGCGCGCGACGCCGTCCAGGCCCTGGACGCCGATCCCGGAACGCAGGTCATCCTGCTGGTCTCCAAACCGCCCGATGAGAACGTGGCCCGGATGGTGATCGGCGCCAGCCGGGCCACCCCCGTGGTCGCAGCCTGCCTCGGTATGTCCGCTCCGGATGGCCTGCTGGCAGGGGCCCCGCTTGAGGCCACGCTGGAGGGGGGCGCGCGGCGGGTGGCCGCGATCCTCGGCAGGCCGGAGCCGGACCCGGCCGGGAGCCTGGCTGACATAACCGAGCGCGCGACCGAACGGATGAGCCCCCGACGGGGCGCGGTGCGCGGGTTCTTCACCGGCGGCACGCTCTGCTATGAGGCCCAGGTGATCCTCAGCGAATCGCTCGGCCCGGTGTACTCCAACATCCCGCTGCGGCCCGGTCTCGGGCTGCCGGCGCCAGCGGGCGCGCACATCTGCCTGGACCTCGGCGAGGAGGAGTACACCAAAGGCCGGCCCCACCCGATGATCGATCCGGCCGCGCGCAAGGAGACCATGCAAGCCGAAGCGTTCGGCCCGGACATCGCGGCGGTGCTGCTCGACGTCGTCATCGGATACGGCTCACACCCCGATCCGGCCGGAGAGATCGCCGGGACCTGCGCTGACATCGTGGCCAGCGGAGCCGCGGTGGTCTGCTACGTGCTGGGCGCCCGCGCGGACCGGCAGGGAGTCGACCGGCAGCGCGCCGTACTCGCCGAAGCCGGCGCGATCGTCACCGCCAGTGCAGCCCAGGCGGCGCGCGCCGCGTCCGCGATCGCCGTCCGGCAGGCCGCCCGGGCCACCACGGTGCGCCCGTGACGGCCCCCGGAGGGCACGACCTGACCAGCCCGCCGGTGCCCGTCGGCCTGGTGACCTACTCCGTCAAGCCACGCGGCGGGGTGGTCCACACGCTGGCACTGGCCGAGACGCTGCACGCGGCCGGGTACCCGGTGCGGGTGATCGCGCTCGGCGACCCCGCGGCGGGCTTCTTCCGGCCGGTGCAGGCGCCGTTCAGCATCATCCAGGCTCCGCCCAGCCTGCCGACGCTGGAAGAACGCGTCTTCGCCAACGTGGACGCGCTGGCCATCGGTCTGAGCCGCCTCGCGGCCGAGTACCCCATCCTGCACACCCAGGACTGCATCTCGGCCCGGGCCGCCTGCCGGGTCCGGGACACGGCCGGCGGGGCGGTCGTCATCCGGACCGTCCACCACGTCGACGACTTCACCAGCCCCTCGCTCATCGACTGCCAGCGCCAGGCCATCCTTGAGCCCGACCGGGTCCTGGTAGTCAGCCGGCACTGGCAGGAAATCCTCACCGAGGAGTACGGCACGGCCGCCGAGGTGGTGCACAACGGGGTCGATATCAGCCGTTTCCAGGCGCCCGATCCCGCCCTGGCCGCCGCGCTGCGGCAGCGCGCCGGCGCGGCTGGCCGACCGCTCATCCTGGCCGTGGGCGGGATCGAGCCGCGCAAGGGCAGCGAGACCCTCATGCAGGCCATCGCCTCGCTGCGGCGGTCTGGCCGCGGCCCGGTCCTAGCGATCGTCGGCGGTCATTCGTTCCAGGACTACCGCGAGTACCGGGACCGGGTGCTGTCGTCGCTCCCGCGGCTGGGCCTGCGGCTCGACAACGACGTCAAGCTGCTCGGCACCGTGCCCGACGCCGAACTGCCCGGCTGGTATGCCGCGGCGGACGTGCTCGCGTTTCCCTCCACCAAGGAGGGCTGGGGCCTGGCGGTGCTGGAAGCGATGAGCGCGGGACTGCCCGTGGTGGTTTCCGACCTGCCCGTCTTCCGCGAGTATCTGCGGCCGGGCCGGGACGCCCTCATGGTGCCGGTGAACGATGCGGTCGCGCTGGCAGCGGCGCTCGCCGCCGTGCTCGATGACCGGCAGCTCGCAGACAGCCTGCGCTCAGCCGGCCGGGCCTTGTGCGCCCGCTTCACCTGGGCCCGTTCCGCCGCCGAGCACCAGAGGATCTACGCCCAGGTCGGTGCCGGGATGACCGCTGGGACTCGTACGGGCGGGCGTGCAGCACTGATCGTTCGGCCAGATAAGGAACTCTGATAATCCCGAACGGGCGTGGTGCTACGGCCTCGGCCACCGCGGTGTGGCGGCGGTGTGATTCAGCGAACCTGACCTGGGTCAGGTCCCCCGGTACCGTCAGGTGTCTGCCGGAAAGCTGAGGCGAGCAATAGGCTGGCTGCTTGCCTGGCGTCGGCTGCTGCGCGGACATTGGCGCCGGTGGCGGCGGACACGATGGCCCCGTCCATGAGGATGAGCAGTTGGGCCGCCAGTGCCTGCGGCTCGGCCGCCCCGGCGTCCGCGGCCAGGCCGGCCAGGTAGCGGTGGAGTCGTTGCTTGTGCTGCCGGGTGATCTGGGCGGCGGTGGCGGATCCGCTGCCAAGCTCGCCGAAGGCGTTGATGAAGGCGCAGCCGCGGAAGTCAGGCGTGGCGAACCATTCGCCGAGAAAGGCAAAGACGGCCAGCACTCGCTGCCGGGGATCGCGGCTGCGGTCGACCCGGCGCGCCAGGGCGGCCATCCAGTGCTCGTCCCGGCGGGCCAGATAGGCCTCGGCCAGCCGGTCCTTGGACGGGAAGTACTGGTATATCCGCTTCAGCGACAGCCCGGAGGCGTCCCGGATCTCGTCCACCCCCACCGAGCTGATGCCACGGGCGTAGAACAGCCGGCCTGCTGCCGCCAGCAGATGCTCACGGGTCTCGTCGTCGTCCATGTCGTTTCCCTGGTCGGCCTTGAGAACGAATGTTCTCCACGATACGGTGCTGTGTTGAGAACGATCGTTCTCAACACAGCAGGAGAGTGATTCCGTGCCTTCTCGACCGCCGTTGCCGCCCTTCACAGAGGAGACCGCCCGGCAGAAGGTCCAGGCGGCTGAGGACGCCTGGAACACCCGCGATCCGGAGCGGGTCGCGGGTGCCTACAGCGAGGGCTCGGTCTGGCGCAACCGGGATGAGTTCCTCACCGGCCGGGCCGCGATCATCGAGTTCCTGCGCCGGAAGTGGGCCCGCGAACTTGACTACGCATTGCGCAAGGACCTGTGGTCATTCCACGCCAACCGCATCGCCGTACGGTTCCAGTACGAGTGCCGCGATTCCGATGGCCGGTGGTTCCGCAGTTACGGCAACGAGCTGTGGGAGTTCGACGCAGACGGGTTCATGAAGCGCCGGGAAGCATCGATCAACGATGTGCCCATTGCCGAGGCTGACCGGCGCATCTTCGGCCCGCGGCCGGAAGCGGAGCGAGGGCAGTCGTTCCCTCTCCGCTGATTCCGCCGGGTCCTGGAGCGCCGGTCAGGTAACTAGGCCCAGCGCAGTGATACTCGCGCACCTGTCTCGGCCGACTTCCCGGCGGCAAGGACGTCCACCCAGGCGGGCCGGCGCAACGGCGGGGTGAGTATCAGCGACGAGGTCGGGTCACCGCTTGCCCTGCGCCAGCCGCTGCCATCGGCGACATGCCAGCCGCCCTCGTCATCACGCACCCACAGCTGCGGGGGGAGGCTCTCGGTTGCATGAACGTGTAGGCCGGTGTGCGCGCCGTCGTCGTGCAGGCCGAGCAGGGTCACCGCGTCGCCGTCCACCTCCTGCAGCCGGGCCGCAGCTGCGGCACCGCCCCGTACTCCGGCGGCACGCGGCTCGCTGGCCAGCACGCTCTCCCAGCGCTCAGGCAGCTCGTCAGCCGGTGCCGCCTCGATGCCGTGGCCGGGCAGGCCCAGCCGCGCGCAGAGTCCGGCGAGCTGACCTGGCACGGAGCTATCAGGCGCCAGCGCCCCCACTGCGGTGAGCGCTTTCACCACGGCATTCATCCCAGGCGCCGGCTGATGCCCGCAGAGCAGGAGACCCGCGAATCCGTGCAGGTAGCGCTCGCCCGGCGCCACGGTCGTCCCGGTAATCGCAGTGGCCGGGCTCTCGGCCAGGCTGACCCGCCTGGCAGGCTGGCCGGGCACGTCGATGCTGAGCCAGCGCGCCCCGGGCGCTGGCGCGCGGTCGAGCCAGAGCTCGCCGTTCCACTCGCCACCGCTGCCTTCGCCGAGAAAATACAAGCCCGTCGACGGGGCTCCCGTGTCATCACTGATAATCAGGCCCGCCTGGCGCAGCCAGAGTCCGGGGTCACCATCGTCGGTACCCTGCCCGTGGATCGCGAACCGGGCACCTGAGGAGCTGCATAGGTAGGCGAGCACGAGCACCTCCGCGCTGGCGGCACCGTACTGGGCCGGGATCCGGAGCCCGACTGGCACGGCCACGCGTACCGGAGGCCGCGATGTCTCGGCCGGCCGGACCCGCCGGGCAGCCCGGCGGGATGGCCCGTGCTGGGCTGGCCCGGGCTGGCGTGCCCACATGGCCAGCTCGAACCCGGTGGTGATGGCCTCGGCAACTGCCGCGTCCACCGCCCCTACCGCGGTCAGCGCGCGAGTGATCTCGGGCAGATGCGCCGACCCCGCGTGGCGCAGTTCTGCTTCAGCCGCGTGGCGAAGGTAAGTCTCGGCCAGTTCCTTGTCCACGATGTCAGCTCTCAGGCACGGAGCGCCTCGACCGGCTCGATGCGGCTCGCCCGCCAAGCAGGGTACAGTCCGGCGAGCATGCCGGGGACGGCGCCGGCGAGCGGCGCGGGCGCGAGGGTCGCGTACGGTTCCTCGGCACCTACCTGGCGGCCCGCTCCGAGCCGCGTGGTGATGAACGCGGCATCCGCCCAGGTCACACCGCCAGTCGCCTTAAGTAAGTGGTGTTGGGGACACTGGCCGATGATTCTGGTCTGCGGTCGCGGCGCGGACCGCCAATGTTAGGACGGCTCCGGGCCAGGGGGTCGGCAAAGTCCTTCGAAGTGATGTGAGGCTGGCCGACGCGGAAGACCAGCAGCCGGAACCTCAGCCGAAGAGCGGAAGCATTTCTGCCAGCAGGGAGCGCGCCAGCGCCCGTCAGGCCCGTGCGAGTAGCGCATACTCAGGTGCGGGGAGGTGCGGAGCGGGCCATCTTCATCTCCATATAGCCGCCAACGAATTGCAACGGCGCATCCACCAGGAACCACGCTGCCAACCTGTAGTATTTGCGCCGATCTTGGCTAGTTTCCGCCTGACGACCGAGAGAGAGCAGAACGAGGCCGATGGCGAGTGTAAAGCCGCCGGCAGCAAAGCGCACGCTCGCAACGGCACGGAGGTGGCGGTACTCCCATGGCAACATCGTGCGTCTCATGAGGGACTGCAAGGGAGTGGTGTTGTCATCTGGTGCGTGCATCGGGATGCCTCCTGCCGCCTGCGGTGCCAGCTGCCCCAGTCCGATATCAAAGTGGTATCATATTAATGGACGGGTCGTCAAGTGCGGTGCTCGCCGTCAGGCTCGGGCGCAATGCGCTGCACCTGTAGCGGTCCGGAGGCACGCCTGCCGATGTCAGCGCCGTGGCACCGGAGCGGCTGCACTATGTGCAATTGTGTGATGGCCCGTTCCAGCCGATCCTCCCGGACAGCACGGTGGCTCTTACCGAGGCAAGGACCGGGCGGCTGTTTCCCAGCGATGGTGAACTGCCGCTGGCTGAGCTTCTCGGTGCGCTACCGGCCGGAGCGTCGCTGGCCGTGGAGGCGCCGGTCGCCGACCTGGCCGGAAGGACGGTCGGCGAGCGGACCCGCCTGGTCCATGCGGCCCTCACCGGATTGCTGGCCAAGGCGAACCAGGCTAACGATCAGGCAGATGCGAGGTAGCGAGACGCGGCTGACGGATTGGCATCTTGGGCGCCGTCGGCCCTAACCTGCTACAGACTCACGCCAAGGCGGCGCGGGCCTCTGGCCGACCAGCAGGCCCGGGCAGGCCCGCGCCCAGGGCAGCCCTCCAGATAGGCAAATGAACGTGCACGTTACCACCACCGCGGTCGACCAGACCGTGCGGCGGGCGGCCGTGCTTGGGTCCCCGATCAAGCACTCGCTCTCCCCCGTATTGCACGGAGCGGCCTACCAGGCGCTTGACCTGCATGGCTGGCACTACGACAAGATCGAGTGCGATGAGCCGGGCCTGCCGCGCCTGGTCGACAGCATGGGACCCGAGTGGGCGGGCCTGTCGCTGACGATGCCGCTCAAGCGGGTTGCCCTGACCGTCGCCGACGAGGTATCGCCGCTGGCCGAGGCGGTCGGGGCCGCGAACACACTGGTGTTCCCTTCGGCCGGGCCGGCCGGAGGCAGGCGGGCGGACAACACTGACGTGGCCGGCATGGTCTCGGCGCTGAAGGAGGCCGGGCTGGCCCGGGTCGAGCAGGCGGTCATTCTCGGCGCGGGCGGCACGGCGCAGGCTGCCCTCGCCGCGGTGCGCGAACTGGGCCATCAGTCGCCGATTGTCCTGGTGCGCAACCTGGCTCGTACCGGTGAGCTGCGCGAGACGGCCGAGCGACTCGGGATGCGGCCGACGATCTCCGACGGCCTGTTCACCGAACCGCTGCCCGCCGCCGACCTGGTCATCTCCACGCTGCCGCGCGGCGCAGCCGATCCGCTGAGCGCCACCCGCTGGAAACCAGACACCATGGTGCTTGATGTGGTGTACGCGCCGTGGCCAACCCCTTTCGCCAGGTCAGCCCTGGTCGTGGGCTGCCAGGTGGTCAGCGGTCTCACCGTGCTGCTGTACCAGGCGGTTGCGCAGGTCGAGCTGATGACTGGTCATCCCGGCCCGGTGGAGGCGATGCGTACCGCTCTAGTGGCCGCGGTCGCTACCCGGCACGGCTCAGCCGGCAGGCAAACACGATCTCACCGCTTCCTGTGTTCTAGCAGTTCTGTCTCCTAGTGGCTGGCCTCGGGTTGCTCTGTGATGGCGGCTGGGGTGTCTTGAGAGTCGGGGGGTCATGTAGGGCTGGATGGAGCGGTCTGAAAACTGATGATGCGGTGGCCGCGGTTCTTGGATAGGTAGAGGGCGCCGGCCCAGGTGTAGACGGTGCCGAGGCGGTTGCCCCGGCGTAGTGGGCGTCCAGGTGCAGCGGGTGGTGGTTCATGGTGAGCAGGCAGAACAGGTGGTCGTCGTACTCGGTGACCGTCTTGCCGGGCCAGTGCTTGTAGACCGCCCCGGCTTCGAACTCCTCATAGGTCCGCCCGAACTGCATCTCATGCCTCCGGGGGCTCGAACACCGAGGTGCGCGGCAGGCCCGCGGCGCGGCCCTGGGCCGCGATCACCAGGGCCATCTTGGCCGACGCCTCGTCGATCATCTCATCACCCAGCATGGCCGACCCCCGGGCGCCGCCGGCCGCTGAGGTGCACCAGTCGTAGGCGTCCAGGATCAGCTCGGCGTGGTCGTAGTCTTCCTGGGAGGGGGAGAAGATCTCGTTGGCGGCGGCGATCTGGTCCGGGTGCAGCACCCACTTGCCGTCAAAGCCGAGCGCGGCGGCCCGCCGGGCGACCGCGCGGTACCCGCCGGGGTTGCGGATCTGCAGGTAGGGGCCGTCGATGGCCTGCAGGCCGTGGGCGCGGGCGGCGATCAGGATCCGCATCAAGATGTAATGGTAGGCGTCGGCCGGGTAGCCGGGCGGCTGCTCGCCGACCACCAGCGACTTCATGTTGATCGAGGCCATGAAGTCCGCCGGCCCGAAGATGATCGTTTCCAGCCGCGGCGAGGCCGCCGCGATCTCATCGACGTTCATCAGCCCGGCGGCGTTCTCGATCTGGGCCTCGATGCCGATCCGGCCCACCTCCAGGCCGGCCGTCTTCTCGATCTGGGTCAGCAGCAGGTCCAGCGCGGTGACCTGCCCGGCGTCGGCGACCTTGGGCAGCATCAGGCAGTCCAGGTTCGCGCCCGCGCCCTCGACCACCGTGATCACGTCCCGGTAGGTCCAGCGGGTGGTCCAGTCGTTGACCCGCACGACCCGGATCTTGCCGCCCCAGTCGCCGGTGTTCAGCGCGTCCACGATCATGTGCCGGGCGCTGTCCTTGACCAGCGGCGCGCAGGCGTCCTCCAGGTCCAGGAACACCTGGTCCGCGGGCAGCCCCTGGGCCTTCTCCAGGAAACGCGGGCTGCTGCCGGGGACGGCCAGGCAGGACCGGCGCGGGCGCAGCCGGCCCGTCTCAATGGCGGGCGTGGTCGTTGCGGTATTCATGGTCACCCTTCGATTGTCATGGCCTGGGCGAGCCCATCCGCCTGCGGCTGGAGCTTATGAGCCTGCCGGATCACCTCGATGATGCGGCCGATGATGGCGGTAATGCCGAAATCCGCCGGCGTGAACACGGCGGCCACGCCCTGGGCGCGCAGGCTGGCCGCGTCGGCCGGCGGGATGATCCCGCCCACCACCACCGGGATATCCCCCGCGCCGGCCGCACGCAGCCGGCGCAGCACGTCCGGGACCAGCTCGGCGTGCCCGCCGGACAGGACCGACAGGCCCACGCAGTGCACGTCCTCGGCGGCCGCGGCCGCCGCGATCTGCCCGGGGGTGAGCCGGATGCCGGCGTAGATCACCTCGAACCCGGCGTCCCGGGCCCGGACCGCGATCTGCTCGATGCCGTTGGAGTGCCCGTCCAGGCCGGGCTTGCCCAGCAGCAGCCGCAGCCGGCCCGCCCCGATGTCCGCCGCCGTGCCGTGCGCCGCCGCGCGGACCGCGGCCAGCTCAGCAGTGGGCCGCCCCGGCCCGGCCGGCGCCATCGGGGCGTGGCCGACACCGGTAGGAGCCCGGTACTCGCCGAACACCCCCCGCAGCACCCCGGACCACTCGCCGGTCGTCACGCCCGCCCGGGCGCACGCCAGCGTCGCGTCCATCAGGTTGACCTCCGGCCGCGCCGCGTCGGCCCGCAGCCGGCCCAGGGTGGCCGTGACCTCGGTCTCGTCCCGCCGTCTGCGCCATTCGGCCAGGCCGGCCAGCACGTCCTGCTCGTAGGCCGGGTCGACGTGGTGGACCGCGGTGTCCGCGTCCGCCGTCAGGGGGCTGGGCTCGGTGGCCTGGAAGCAGTTCACCCCCACCACCATTTCCTCGCCTGACTCGATGCGGGCGCGGCGGGCCGCGTGCGCGGCGACCAGCTGGGCCTTGAGGTACCCGGACTCCACCGCCGGCACCATCCCGCCCAGCTCGGCCACCGCGGCCATCTCCGCCTGCGCGCCCGCCACCAGCTCCGCGGTCCTGGCCTCCACCACCGGCGAGCCGTCGAACAGGTCGGCGTACTCCAGCAGGTCCGACTCGAACGCCAGCACCTGCTGGATCCGCAGGCCCCACTGCTGGTCCCAGGGCCGCGGCAGGCCCAGCGCCTCGTTCCAGGCCGGCAGCTGCACGGCCCGCGCCCGGGCGCCGGCGGACAAGGTGACGGCCAGCATCTCCAGCACGATCCGCTGGACGTTGTTCTCCGGCTGCGCCTCGGTCAGCCCCAGGGAGTTGACCTGCACCCCGTACCGGAACCGGCGCAGCGCCGGGTCGGTGATGCCGTACCGGTCCCGGGTGATCGCCTCCCACAGCCGGGTGAAGGCCCGCATCTTGCACATCTCCTCCACGAACCGGACCCCCGCGTTGACGAAGAACGAGATCCGCCCGACCACCTCGCCCATCTGTTCCGGCGGGACCTGCCCGCAGTCGCGCACCGCGTCCAGCAGCGTGGTCGCGGTGCACAGCGCGTACGCGATCTCCTGCACCGGGGTCGCCCCCGCCTCCTGCAGGTGGTAACTGCACACGTTAACCGGGTTCCACCGGGGCATCCGCGCCACCGTGTACGTGATCACGTCGGTGGTCAGCCGCACCGAGGGGCCCGGCGGGAACACGTAGGTGCCGCGGGACAGGTACTCCTTGATGATGTCGTTCTGCGTGGTCCCGGCCAGCTTGGCGATGTCGGCGCCCTGCTCGGCGGCGGTGACCTGGTACAGCGCCAGCAGCCACATCGCGGTGGCGTTGATCGTCATCGAGGTGTTGGTTTCCTCCAGCGGGATCCCGCCGAACAGCGCCCGCATGTCACCCAGGTGCCCGACCGGCACGCCGACCCGGCCCACCTCCCCGCGGGCCAGCACATGATCGGCGTCATACCCCAGCTGGGTCGGCAGGTCGAACGCCACCGACAAGCCGGTCTGCCCCTTGGCCATGTTCATCCGGTACAGCGCGTTGGACTCCCCCGCCGACGAATGCCCCGCATAAGTCCGCATCAGCCACGGCCGCCCGCGGGCGGGCCGGGGCGCCGCACCCGGCCCGCCCGCCCCGTTCGGCTCGGTCATGCTCTGGCCATCCTCACAGGTCCCGGAACCGGTTGATCTCGGTCAGGTGCCTGGCGCGCAGCTGGTGATCACGCACGCCCAGACCCTCCTTCGGGGACAGGCACAAGATCCCGACCTTGCCATGATGCAGGTTCCGGTGCACATCCAGGGCGGCCTGGCCGGCATCTTCCAGCGGGTAGACCACCGACATGGTCGGATGGATCATGCCCTTGGCGACCAGCCGGTTAGCCTGCCACGCCTCCCGGTAGTTCGCGAAATGCGACCCGATGATCCGCTTCAGGCTCATCCACAGGTACCGGTTGTCGTACTCGTGCATGAACCCCGACGTCGACGCGCACGTCACGATCGTGCCGCCGCGGCGGGTCACGTACACCGACGCGCCGAACGTCTCCCGGCCCGGATGCTCGAACACGATGTCCACGTCCTCACCGCCGGTCAGCTCCCGGATCCGGGCGCCGAGCCGCTTCCACTCCTTCGGGTCCTGGGTGTGCTCGTCCTTCCAGAACCGGTAGTCTTCGGCGTTGCGGTTGATGATCAGCTCGGCGCCCATCGACCGGCACAGCTGCGCCTTGCGCTCGCTGGACACCACGCACACCGGGATCGCCCCGCCCGCCAGCGCGTACTGGGTCGCGTACGCGCCCAGCCCGCCGCTGGCCCCCCAGATCAGCACGTTATGCCCCTGCTTCATCGACGCGCCGTTATCCGAGACCAGCTGCCGGAACGCGGTCGAGTTCACCAGCCCCGGCGTCGCCGCCTCCTCCCAGGTCAGGTGCTTCGGCTTGGGCATCAGCTGGTTGGTCTTGACGATCGCCAGCTCCGCCAGCCCGCCGAAATTAGTCTCATACCCCCAGATCCGCTGCTCCGGATCCAGCATGGTGTCGTTGTGCCCGTCCGAGCTCTCCAGCTCCACCGACAGGCAGTGCGCGACGACCTCCTCACCCGGCTGCCACACGGTGCACCCCGGGCCGGTGCGCAGCACCACCCCCGCCAGGTCCGACCCGACCACGTGATACGGCAGGTCATGCCGCGCGGTCAGCTCCGACAGCTTCCCGTACCGGCGCAAGAACGCGAACGTGGACACCGGCGAGAAGATCGAGCTCCACACCGTGTTGTAGTTCACCGCGCTGGCCATCACGGCGATCAGCGCCTCACCCAGGCCCAGCTCGGGCACCGGCACCTGTTCCACGTGCAGCGACTTACGGGGATCCCGGTCACGAGTATGGATCCCGTCGAACATGTGCTCCTCATCCCGGTGCAACGTCACGGCCCGGTAGGCCTGCGGCACCGGCAGCGCCGCGAAATCAGCGGGCTGGCTACTAGGGTCAAGGATGGCGTCAAGGATTTCCTTCACGGCTGCCTCCTACCAGGCAGAACAGAAACCTGCGTAGGGACGCAGGACGTCTGGGATGATGCGGCGCCTTGCTGTTCGCATCCTCAGCCTCGGCCGGACGCCTGAGGAGCGTCTAGCGACCATGGGCACCAAGCCACGGGACGAACGGGCCCTTTCGCTGGGAGATGGCGACGCTGGGAATCCCAGGGTGCACTGGGGCTCAGGCACGCACCACGGCCCGTTCGGCAAAAAAACGGAGATACGACTCGTTTAGTGAAATAGGGGATTTTTTATTCTCCCGAACGGTCAGTGGTGATGCGGTCACCCAATCACTCGGCTCATGCCGGGCCGGTACCTTCCGGGCTGACAGGATGCGAGGCGACCTTCAGTAACATCCCTTCTGGTTCTGACTCTCCACGATCGTTAGCCGCCCGGGCCATCCGGAATGCTCTCGGCCGTCAATACGAGTACCTCGGAATGCAGCGTGCGATGAACCGGACAGCGTTCGGCAATGTCCAGAAGCCGGGCGCGCTGCTCGTCAGTGAGCTCACCCTCGAACCGTTCATAGCCACATCAGGTCGATTTACCGCAAGCTCGGCGTCTCGTCGCGGGCCGAAGCGCTTGAACGGACTCGCGAGCTCAGACTCCTCTAGCCAGTGATGTCTCCCAACCCGCGTAGGTGCCAGCATGCTCACTGGAGGGTGACACGGTAGGAGGCGGGAGGACCTGGTTCGTCTTCGGTGGCCTGAAGAGTAAGAGCGGCCGGGTGCGCACCGGCAGCTCTTACTGGTGCATCCGGCAGGGCCCGCTGCCCATCGCGACAGGCGTCACATTGTGCCGCAGCTAGCGCAGCCTTGCGAGTGACCCGATCTCAGTCCCGCCAGAAGTTCCAGTACCGACCCCTAACAGAACGTCTGTCATCACCAGGCGCCATCTTGGCGGTTAAACCACGTCAGCCCGGGCGGTCGATGCGAGGCTGCCCGAGGATGTCACCCTGGCGGGCACCCACTTCCTGGGCCCGGACCGGATCGAGGACTGCGACTGGGACCGCCTCGACATCGGCGCGATCATCCGCGAGGTCGACGTGCCGGTGCTCGCCAAGGGCCTCGCCGCTGACTAGCGCGGAGACAGCATCTAGGCCCGGGCCCGGCACCGTTTCTCCCGCAGTACCGGGGTGTGACCGCGCCGCAGCCGATAGCCCCGGAGCCCTCGGCCGCCTCGCCCCGATGACGGATTCCTTACCGGCGCCCCTTCTTGGCCGCGATGGCCTGGTTCACTGTCTGGTGGATGCCGAAGACCTTCGTCAGCCCGGTGATCCGGAAGATCTTCAGTATCCGCTCCTGCGTGCAGACCAGATCCAGCGAGCCGTCGTGCGCCCGCACCCGCTTCAGGCCCCCGACCAGCACCCCGAGGCCGGTGGAGTCGAGGAACTCAACCTTGTCCATGTTGACGATGAGCTGGTAGTTGTTCTTGCTGACCAGATCGATAAGCAGCTCACGGAGCCGCGGCGCCGTGTAGATATCGATCTCGCCGCCGACGTCGATGACCTCGATGCCGTCCTTGCTGTAGTGACCCAGCTTCAGATCCACGAATCCTCCAGCGCCATGCACGTCATCTCGGGCGTCCATCCCGGCGAACGGGCCGGCGTAGCCCGGGCCAGGGCGTGATCTCTGCCACATTTAACCACGCTCCGTCATCATGTCTATACGAGATCATGCTTTCGGGTATCCCCCGGCGGGGTGACACGCTGAAAACCTGCGCCGGCGATCACGCCAGTCACCCCGGCCGGGGCCTGGGCCAGGCCGGGCCAGCAAGAACGCCGCCGCCGTGCTCATCGCGGGTGATGACCCGCCCGGCACCTCCGTGACCGGGACAACGCAGGCGACCAGCGGGCATGGCCCGGCGCCGCAGCCGCCCGGCTCAGCGCTCCTTCATCGCCTCCTTACCGGCACCCCGTGACAGCCGTATGGTCGGGGACACGGCATGTCCTCAACGACAGAAAGGACGAGACAATGGCCCAGGCCCTGCCGATCCCGGCCGGGCAGCCGCCAGCCGCAACCCGGAAGGCCGCCGGGCAAGTCGTCATGCTGGCCGGCGTCCAGGTGGTGGCCGTGCAGGTGGCAGCCTCCATCACGGTGGCCGCACTGCTGTGGCCGCTGATCCCCGCAGCCCACGCAGTCGCCGGCCTGGCCAGCGCGCTGGGCCCTTGGCTGCCGCTACGCCCGCTCCCGGAACAGCAGGTGGTCGTGGTAATGCCCGGATCGGGCGGTGCAGGACGGGCCGCGACGGTGCCCGGCGGCCGGCCGGGGGCGGTGCGCGCGGCCGGCGCGATCACGCTCGGGGTGGAGGAGGAGTTCGTGCTCCTGGACCCGTCCACCGGCGCCACCGTGCTGGCCGGCCCCGAGCTGGTGCGGATGCTCGGCGGTGAGCCGGGGATCCAGCAGGAGCTGATGCGGTTCCAGGTGGAGACCGGAACCAGGGTGTGCACCAGCCTGGACGAGGCCGGCCGCGAGCTGATCCGGCTCCGGCGGCTCGCCGCGGCCGCCGCGGCGCGGCTGGGCTGCCGGCTGGTGGCTTCCGGGGTCGCGCCGTACCGCACAGCCGGGCTGGCCGCCGTGACCGGCCAGCCCCGTTACCAGGAGCTGGCCCGCCGGTACAGTTCCGTGGTGGCCGAGGCCGGCACCTGCGGCTGCCACGTGCACGTCGGGGTCCCCTCCCGGGACCTGGGCGTCCAGGTCCTGGCCCGGCTGCGGCCCTGGCTGGCGCCGCTGCTCGCCGTCACCGCCAACTCCCCGATCGCCGGCGGGCACGATACCGGATGGGCCAGCTGGCGGTATGTGCTCCAGTCACGCTGGCCGACCGCGGTGCCGCCCGCGGCGTGGTCGGATGCCGCCGCCTACGACGCGGCAGTCCGCCGCCTCATCGCCCGCGGCGCGGCGCTGGACGAGCGGAGCGTCTACTTCCTGGCCCGGCTGTCCCCGCGCTACCCCACCGTCGAGGTCCGGGTCGCCGACGTCTGCCTCGACGCCGGCACCGCGGTGCTCGCGGCGGGGCTGACCCGCGCCCTGGTCGCCACCGCCCTGGCCGAGACCCGCCGGGGGACGCCGGTGGCAGCGCCGCCGGCCCGGCAGGTCGCCGCGGCCCTGGCCGCCGCGGCGCGGCCGGGGCTCGCCGGGGCAGGAGCCGACCCGGTCACCGGGCAGGCCGCCGGTGCGGCGGCGCTCCGCGCCCGCCTCCTGGATCATGTCTACCCCGCGCTCAGCGACCACGGCGACACCGAGACGATCACCAGGCTGCTGCGCCGGCTCGATGACCGGGGCACCGGAGCCGACCGCCAGCGAGCCCTGTTCACCAGCGCCGCATCCACTCCCGCGTTCATCACCGCACTCGCCCGTGAGACGCTGTCCGGCCACGAGCCGGGCCGCTCGCGCCGGCCCGATGCCCGGGTCCCGGCAGCGGCAGGCGCCAAGTAGGGATCTGAGGAAGAGCAGCACAGGATCCTCCGCCCTCACCTGGAGCACTGGCAGCCAAGGCAGTGGTGCTGTGCCCGGCAGGACGATCTGCTCCGGCCGGGTGTAGCCGGTGCCTTCGCCGGTCAGCGGGAGCGTCTCGCGCAGCCATTTCGCCCGGTCCTTGGGCCCGCCCCCGGCTCGCCGGCGACGACCACGCCCACTGGCAGCGGCTGGCCCTCCACTCAGCGAGAGTGCTCAAGGTGGCGGCGTGCGCCTTGAGTAGCTGCGTTCTCAGGAGTCAATTCCGCGGGCCGCGCTGCCCGCTGGCTGCGTTCTCAGGAGTCATGCCTGGGCTTTACTCCCGAGAATGGCCGTTCTCAAGGATCGGGAGGAACCTGCATCCGTCCGGCTGTGCTTCGACCTGCAGTGTCACGTCTTCTGACTGAATGTGACAGCACGCACAGTAACTAGCGGTGCCGGGGGGCAGCGGCGCCCAGATCCTCCGAGCCCTGCTTGGATGAGCTGCAGGCCCACCCGGACCTTGCTGCCCGGGTCCGGGTCCGTATCTGGGAGACGAGGAGGTAGCCGTGACGATGCAGGTAGCTATCCACCTGAACGACGCCGAACATCAGATGTTCTCTCGCTGGCTTGCCAGCGCGGCGGTCGCGGTCGACCCGGATAATCCGCACCTCGAGGCAAGCGAAGCCATCAGCGCCATGATCCGGGTAACCATGCGTTACACCGATATCACCGGCCAGGTGGCCAGCCAGCTGCGCCTCGAGCGTGCCGCGGCGAAGGACCGGAAGGCGCCGCCCATAATCACGGGTCCGGACACGATAGACCGCCCCTGATCAGTCTCAGTGAGACCCCGGATGCTACCCGCATCATCCAGGGCCAGGGCCAGGATCACGCTGCTCCTCTTGCCGGGTTACAGTCCATCTATAACGAGGGGCGAGACGGCCGGAGCCCTCGGCGAGCTCGGTGACGTCGGCGGCGCTGGCCTCATCGACGCGCAGGGCATTGTGCAGCAGCAGCCGTACCACAGCCTGGTGCGAAGCGATCGAGCGGGGCACCGGCGGCTGGGGCCTGAACCTGCACTTCTTCCGGGTGCCGTACCTCCTGGCCGGGCCGTGGTACCTCAGCTGGCTCACCTCGTTCGTCGGCCTGACCCTGATGCTCGCCTGGGGCATGTGGTTCGGGATCGTCTACCGGCGCTGGAACCTGGCCGGCCTGCTCAGCTTCATCGCCGCTCAGGCCCTAGCGCTGCTCCTGGTATTGCTGACCATCGGCGGGGCGCGCGACTGGCACAGCGTCGCCCACTTCTTCGCCACGCTGACCATCGGCGGGCTGACCGGCCTGCTCGCCGCCCTGACCGTGGCGCTGCTGGCCGGCGGGTACGCCACCGTGCGCCGCGTCACCGTCTGACCCGGGCCAGCCGAGCCTGACCGACGCGAGAAAGAGCCGTTACATGCCTGCACTGGCCACGGGATCCCTGCCACGCCGCGCCTGGGTTATGGCGCTGGCCGTGCTCACGGCGACGGCCGTGCTGGCATCGGGGTGCGGGGGGAACAGCACGGAGGCCGCGCTCCACGACCGTCTCCTGGCGGTTGCCGACCTGCCCGCCGGATGGTCGGCGATACCCGCGAACCCGGGGAGCGTGCAGACCAGTGCGCGATGCCTGTCCAGCCTGACGGCCAACCCGAAGGGATGGACGTACGCGGCCGCGGCCTTCGTGCAGGGCACCGCGATCCCCACGCTCTCCGAGGTCCTGGCCACCGGCCCGCAGCCGGGGCAGAGGTGGCAAAGCCTTGCCCGGGCAATGGCACGCTGCCGGACGGCCACCCTGACCATCGAGGGCACCAAGGTCAAGGCCACCATCCGGCCCCTGCCCTTCCCGCGGATCGCCAGCACGTCCTCCGGCTACGCATGGGGGTTCACGATCGCGGGGATCCGGATCGGCTTCGACCTCCTGCTGTTCGAAACCGGGACGTATGCGGGCTATCTCACCTACTCCGACCTGGGACCGCCCACGGCGGCGACGGTGCAGGCTTTCGTGGACGCGGCGGTAGCGAAGGCAGAGACCGGGGCGACGGCTCCGGTCCCGGGCGAGGTCTCGATCACGTCCGCGCCAATACGGACCGCGCGCACCACGCTGGGCACGGTCGCCTACCGCACCGTGGGAAGCGGCCCGCCCCTGGTCATGATCACCGGCTACAGCGAAACCTGGAGAGCTGGGACCGGCGCTTCGTCGACGCCCTCGCCCAGCACTACCGGGTCGTGATCTTCGACAACGCCGGCGCCGGCCAGACACAGGCCCTGCCCGCACCGCTCACCATCGACGCGATGGCCAACCAGACCAGCGCGCTCATCACCGCGCTCGGCCTCAGCCGGCCCGACATCCTCGGCTGGTCGATGGGCAGCATGATCGCCCAGGCCCTCGCGGTGCACCACCCGGACCAGGTACGCCGCCTGGTCCTGTGCGCCAGCTACCCGGCAGCGGGACGGCGATACGGCCCTCCGAGAACGCGACACACGCGCTCACCAGCGGCGGCCCGCAGCAAGTGATGGCCGACCTGTTCCCGGCCAGCCAGGCCGGCGCGCAGAACACCTACCTCGCCTCGATCTCGAGCTATCCGGCCGCCCCCAGCGCCAAGGCGGGCACCGTGACCGCGCAGGGGCACGCAGTGGACCAGTGGTGGGCCGGACTCGACCCGGCTGGCCAGCAGTCCGCCAAGATCGCCGTCCCCACCCTGATCGCCGACGGCACAGCGGACCGGCTTGACCCGCTCGCCAACAGCCACGCCCTGGCCGGCCTGATCCACGGAGCCAAGCTCACGCTCTACCCCGACGCCGGCCGTGCCTTCCTGTTCCAGGACCAGGCCGCCTTCATTCCCCTGATCGAGTCGTTCCTCGGCTGATAACCCGCGTCGCACCGCACATCGCTGGCCGGCCAGCAGGAGTTCATCATCCCGGCGAGTAACACGCATGGCACGAACACCGCACGGCCGACGCTGATCGCCTCGTCCCGGGCCGGCCGCCGCAGCACCTCAGGCGCGCGCCGCGCCAACTCAGGAACTCGTCCAGTAGCAGCATCGCAGTAGGCGAGCACCCTGTCACCATATGAAGCATTAGCCGGAAAGGACATTATGCGCATGCCCAAGGGGCGCTGCCGCGGGCCTGGCTGGTGACGTCATCTGCGTTCGCTCCGGTCGCGGGGTTGACAGGACTTACACCGTAAGTATACCGTCGTACTTACAGTGTAAGTCATCGAGTATCTGGAGAGATCATGAAGACAGCAACGCTCAGCCGGCCGGCGGAGCCGACGCCCGCGACCCGCGCTTCGCGCGGTTCATTGCGCCAGCAGCCGGCGGCTGAGGAGCAACCCGTGTCCCGCAGGAAGATCGAAGTGCTAGCGGGGTTGCTGTTCCTGGCGTGCACGGTCACGTTCGCGATCGGCAATCTGCTCATCAAGTCGTATTTCTCCGGCGGCCGCCCGGGCAACGGCACGCTCGTCGCGGGCGTGCTCCTGGAGGCCTGCACGGGGTTCGCGGTCGTAGGCATCGGTGTCGCGGTGCGCGCCCTGCTGCGGCCGCACGGCCCGCGCCTGCCGGCGGCGTATCTCGCCTTCAGGGTGCTGGAGGGCGCCGCCATCCTCGCGGTCGGGGTGTACTTCGTGGCGAGCCGGGCACAGTGGCGGGACTACGACGTGCTTGTCTACGCCTTCTCCGGCGCAGCCGGGCTGGTCCTGTCGTTCCTGCTGCTTGGCTCTCGCCTCGTCCCGCGGTGGCTGGCCATCCTCGGGATCGTCGGCTACGCGGCGCTCCTGCTCGGCGCGGCGGGCACCGCGCTCGGCATCACCGACATCCACTCCGGTGCCGACGTGCTGTTCCTCGCCCCCGGTGGCCTGTTCGAACTCCTCTTCCCGCTCCTGCTGATCTTCAAGGGCCTGGAGCATGCCAGCCCGGACCTCGACCCGGCTAAGCCCCGGCCCGCCGCCGAGGTAGCGGCCTGAGGGTTCGCTTATCCGCGGAAAGTGCCTCCTGAGCAGGGAAGATGCCGGTGTCCCAAGCCGGGGTCAGGCCCCCGCCAGGAGGCACATCCCGTGCACCGGCTATCCGCGCGGTCCGGACCGGGCAAGGGCCAGCCCCGGCCAGCCGCCCCTGGCCGCCAGCGCCGGACCGATGGTGGTACCGGCTAGGCAGGAACTGTCGCCGCCTCGCACTGCTGCCGCGCGCCGTTCTCGTACCAGACCGCCCTCCAGCGGCCCTGCTCCTCGCGGGCCGGGTACACCGTGATCCCGCACTCCAGCTCGATCACCGGGCCGCCGCCCCGGGTGGCCGCGCGTCCGGTCCCGCTCGCAAGCATCCTGCCGGGTACCGCACGGCCGGACTTCGCCCGCCCGGCGGGCCGTGCGACCGCGCCGCGCGCCGGTTGTGGGGATTTTGGTCCGCGCGGGCGCTTCCTGCGCCATGAGGATTCCCTCTCTTCCTGCGTTGTCGCAGGTGAGAGGGCTTACGACGTAGGCTCCGAGTGGCTCCCGCGATAGGACTCGAACCTATAACCTGCCGGTTAACAGAAGGCCTGTCATGGCCGGGAGCGCCCGGGGCTGTCATTAGCGTCAGCCCGTGCTGCCTGCATAAAGGCTTGTCAGGGCTGACAAGGCCATGCTAGCAGCCGTGCCGTCTTGTGCCGGGCAATGCCGTTTCGTCCGTGGGTTTTTTGTGGGTGCCGCCGGCCGCGGACACGGAGTTGTGGGGATTCTGTGGGGGCGCGAACACGCAGGTCGGCGAGATGGTCCTGACATCCCGCCGTGACGGGACATCCACGATCGAGCTGAGGGGTCCGGGTGATGGCGACAGCGAGCTTGGGGTAAGGCGGCCCGCAGTCGCGGGCGAGGGTGCCGCCAGTAGCAGTGCGCGGGCCGCCTGGACGTAGATCTCATGGCATGTACCCGGACAAGGCGACGACGATAGGAATGAACGATCGGGGGCTGCCTGGATGCTCCAGCACGTAGGCGCGTCCCTGGTGGCCTGAAGCCAGGTCGCAGCCGAGCGCGAGCATGTCGAGTCGCGCCATGAGGGTGCTCTTTCCTGTCTCGACGTCGATGCGGTAGACGGTGCCGTGGCGGGTGGCGGTCATAACGGTGTGCTCATCGATCCGGACTGCGCCGCGCTGGTCTGGATGCGGGGAACGGAGGCGCTCATCGATCGGCACCGTAGTGGTGTTATCGAGGTCGACGAGGCCGAAGTGACCATCCCCGGCCAGGAAGAAGCGGAGCCCGGAGAGCCACACCGCGCTCCAGATGCCGGCCCGGAAGTCGATCGTGTGCCGCTCTTCTTGTCCCAGCCCGTCACCGAGACGGGTCAAGGTGACGGACATGCCGAACTGCATCCACTGTGCCGTCTTGTAATCGAAGACCCACTCCTGCCCGTCGGGTCCGAGCAACAGCGACGTGCCGCCAGTGAACCCGCCGGCCAGGATCTGGCAGTCGTGACCGTCCCAGCGCAGGACAGTCTCGCCGCAGATGACCAGGATGCTGCCGTCGGCGCGTTGGAGGGCGCTTCCCCGGCACCCGGGGATGGGGGCAGCCCAGCCGAGCGCGCCCGAACTCAGGTCAGCGCGGACAATGCCCGCTGGCGTGGTCAGGAGCAGTCGTTCCTGCGTGTCGACAGTTATGCCGTCAATTACGGTGTCCTGCGGCTGGGTGCCGTGCAGCACGACTTCGGCGTGGATGCCCGGGGCCGTTTCGGTGATGACTGGCGGGAAGTCGCCTGCCGGAGAGCTGATTGTCAGCGCTGGCAAGGGCGACCTGTCGTCTGGCATCAACAGGCCGGTGAGCGGCACCTGGACCTCGCCGCGGTAGGAGGCGCGGTCCAGCAGCCCGGTGAACAGGTCCGCTGGGGAGAACAGGCCAGAGAGCATGGCTTCGAGATGCGACCGGTCCAGCAGCAGTATGTCGGGCTGCTGGCCGCGGAGCATGTCGCCTATCGCCTCGGCGGTATAGCCGGACATGGAAAGGAAGACTCCGCGCGTTCCGGTGAGGCGCTGGGTGATCCGCCGGGAGAGCTTGGCGATGGGGTCGAAGGATACGGGTGCCTGCTCCCATTTGGCTTCAAGAATGAACCGAGTGTCATCGATGGCGAAGGCCACATCGATTTCGCCGATCGACCGGACGCTGGCCTCAACGCGACCGAGACCCCAGTACCTGAGCAGTTCGGCAACGAATTCGTTGAGCCGCTGGCCTCGCTGCTGTACCGTCATCTCTTCCAGGCCGCGCATGCGCCCGTAGTCGGCGATCAGCTCGCGAAGGCGCAGGGTGGCTGGGATGTCGAAGTTGTAGCGGTGCACGGTGATTGCTCCCGGGTCGAGCCGACGGCAACCTGGTGCCGTGACCGATCGAGGATATCTACCTGCCGCATCTGGCCCCGTGAAGGTTCAGTGATGCCGGGTGAGGTTGCGCACGGCGCCAAGAGCACACCTCCTTTGCGAACGCTGGCGGACAGGGTGAACTGGCTCATTTCGACAGCGCATCCCGCCGGCCGCGGCCCCTACAGCAGCGCCGAGGTCGCGGCCCTGATCCGGAACACGACTGGGGAGCCGGTCTCCCACACCACCATCTGGAAGCTGCGGAACGGGCAGGCCACCAACCCGCAGAAGCGCCTGATCGAGGCGATGGCGCGGACTTTCGGTGTCCGGCCGGCCTTCTTCTTCGGCGACCACGATGAGAATCAGGCCGGCCTGGTCCAGGAGGAGGTCGAAATGCTGGCCATGATCCGTGATGCCTGTCGGGTTCCAGAACTCGGCTATAGGTCCTGACCTGGGCTTCTATGCGGCTCGCTCGTATCTCCCCGAACGGCACCTGGGATGTCCGCGCCTGGCAGTTCGCGCCTATCGCTGGATCCCGTAGTTGACTGTTGGATGCCCTGCCTAATCGCACATGGATCGCACGCGTGTAAAACCTAACTCGCTGCTGTCCGATCTGGATTACATAGTGGAACTGGACCCGTGCATTGACTTGGCGGCCTTTCCACGCGCCACTATGTTGCACCGCTGGAGGTCCGACCAGGCCATCGTGCAGGCAAGTCCGCGGCGTGGGCTACCGACGATACCTACCTTCGGGCCGATACGTATCGGCCCGCCGATGTTGATTCTTACTACCTTCAGGCCGCACTCTCCGGTGATAGCAGACGAACCTCGGGGTTTGTGCTCTACAACTCGGCGATGTTCCTGTTCGCGACCCCGTTCGGCCGACTGCTCCTGCTCGATGTGGCGATTCCCGCGCTGGCGGCGTGGTCGGTTGGCATGCTGCCGTCGGCCTCCTCAGCAGTTTGACCCACTACGTCCGCCATCCTTGCCGCGTCGATGAGATCAGGATCAATGAGGCTAGGGCCGCGGCTCGAAGACCACGACCGCGGTCCCGGTCGATCGAAGCGCCGCATAGGCGTCAAGGTTCTTGTCTATCTCGCGCCACCGAGCCCACAGGCGCGACCGTTCGCCGCCAGCCGCGGCGCGGGCCCTCACCAGGCGGGACCCGCCGGCCAGGCGCACCTCGGCGTCCGGGTGCGCCTGCAGATTGAGCCACCAGGCAGGCTCGCCGTCACCCCAGCCGTTCATCGCCATCGTGACGAGATCCGGGCCATCCTCGAAATACCCGACGATCACGCTGCGCCGCCGGCCGGTACGACGCCCGGTGGCGGTCAGCCGCATCGCGCCCCAGCGGTTGCCCTTCGGACGCCACAGCCCGATCCGGCCAGCAGTGACGCGGTACAAGCCGCGGTGCACCGACCACGCGAAGCGGACAAACCAGCGCGGGGGAAGCCGCGGGGGCCGGGTACTCACGTTCGCCCGGCATGATGCACCCCTTTCCGTCACGGTTGCGGGCACCATGCTCCCGCGAACCTGAATGGCCAAGACCGCCTTGCCGACGGCGATCCGCTTCAGTGCCCCCCGGCCGCGCTCAAGCACACCTACCGCCACCCGCCGCGTCACGGCTCGCCTGCCACAGAGCCGAAGGCCGCCCGCCGGAGGGCCATCGTCTCGCCTGCAGCGCCTACGACATTCACCCCAGTCCTCATCAAGGAACGGGCTGGCTGACGGTCAGGCGGCCTGATCAGCACGTTCGGTGATGGAAGCGGGGTGGGCACGCGTGCCTGCGGCCACGTCCGGCCGCGGCGGGGGCTGCGGTGCGCGAGAGGAGCGGATAATCGCTTCTCCGGCGCGCAGCAGCTCATCGTTGACGTAGCGGAGGGTGCGGATGGACCGCCGCAGGGCGGGCATCCCCCCTCCGGGGTGTGAGCGGCGTGGCCGCCGGGTCGCTGTCACTGCGATCACCTCATTCGTGGTACAGCGCAGCTAGGATGTTGGGCCGCGTCTGCGGAATGGACCGCCGGCGCGGGCTCGCTTGTGCGGTCGTCACCGGAAGTCCCGCGACCCGGGTTCCGCGCGGCGGCCTCGCTGCTGATAGTCCCCGCGGCTGGGCAACCCGAGAAGCGGCCCGTCTGCGAAACGGCGCCGCAGTATGCAGTTCGGGATGGGCGTGCTGGGCATGTCATCCTTCTTAACCCAATGAAGCCAGCCACGGTGAAGGCCAGATGTATCAGGTGTGGAGGCCGGATGGAGATGGTCAGTCGCTGGCCAGCACCATAAAGCAGTACCCTCTTGTAAAACCGTCGGCTTGCCCGGTGGCCGACTCGCCGTCACGAGCCGCCAAGGCGTGCCCGCTACGTGCCCGGACGGACGAGCCACCGCGGATTGTCACGGTCTCTCACGGACACCGTGTCAGCGACCCGCAGGTCAGCCGCGGCACCTCCATGGCACGCAACAGGCTCACGGCATCCGCCCTCCGCCCGCGCACGGCCGGGCCGTTGGCCAGAGCGCAGCGTGCCCGCCAGCACGGACGGTAAGAGTCAACCACGGCCACTCACCAAAGATCAAGCCCATCGGCGCAGGTCACGCTACCCGCAGGCCGCCAACGACTAGAACACCGACTTCCCAAGCTGATGGTGCGAGGACTCGCCAAGGACTCGCCAAGAGACCTGTGAGAACTTCTCTTACAACCTTTCAAAAGGTTGCCTGGAGGGACCGCAAAGCATGGCACTGGGCCACGTGCCTGGTGCCACTTGATGTGCGACACACGGCTTCGCTTGAGCTGTGACGCTGGCTAGACAGCCATAACCGCTGACCGTTACCGACCGTGACCAGGCACCCGCTTGGCCCTCGGTCCGCCGCTGACCGGTCTAGAGACCGTGCCGGCGGCGGGTCAAGCTGAAGAGGTCTCCAAGCCCTTCCTGCCCTGGGCGACGAGGTAACCGATGAGTGCCCTGGCGACCCAGCCAGAGGCGCCGGACATCCCCGAGGCGATCTTCTCCATGACGGCGAAATCTGGCACTCCCACACGACCGACCGGCCCACGACCACCATGCCAAGACCTGCGTCGCTGCTCGTCGCGACCGGCGCCATCCGCACCTCCCACTCGAAAAACTTGCGGATCACGGCCTTGCCCCGGAATGTGCCAGGCGCCATGGTGACCTCCGCGTCGTCGGCGAACAGCGCCAGCATGCGTTCGACGTCGCGGTCCTGGGAGGCGATTCGGAACTCCTCGGCCCGCCGCGCCAGCTCCCCCTGACGGAGCTCATCAGTAGTCTTCATCGAGCTCCCCCCTTTCTACCTCCCATACCTCGATGCTCGCCCGCACGGCCTCAACGGTCATGTGCCAAAGGTCCTGGCCAGGCCGTGAACGGTCCCGAGTTTCGTGCCCGATCGAGCGGTCAGACATGGGCGCTCACGCGACCAGCACCCTAGGCCTTACCGGTCCCAGATTCCCCGGGCGCGAGCACCCCAGCCGGCGGCCGGGGCTGGAGACCACCACCTGCACCCGCACTACCACGGCGCCGACCCGGCCGACGTTGCCGCGCTCATCCGCCGCATCGGCGACGAGGACATCTGACCGCCTGTCAGATGGTAGGGGCGTTGACCGCCTGTCAGATGGTAGGGGCGCTGTCGGTCCGCGAATCGGGCCACCCGGTGAGCCCCGGCAGACACGACGATCGTCTGGCCTTGGGAGGAATGGCCAGCTGGCTGACTCGAACGATGGCACGCTGCCGCAGCGCCAACCCCATCCGAAATCCCTGCGCTGGCTTCCGCGAACGCAGCTTGGTGGCTTCAGTCAGGAGGGCAGGTGCCCGCGCCATCGAAGGCAATCAGGCAGGCGGCATGCCGCCGGCGATCGATGACGCTATCGTGGTCCGCCTGAAGGCGGATCCGGGTCGCCCATGCACGCCTGCGGCTGCGGGCTTGGGCGCGCAACCGGACAGGGAAATCTGCCGGGCAATCCCTGGCTCGGCGGCAACGACCTTGGGGCGGATGAATGCTGAACCGGCGGGCCGGGTCCGGCCATCTTAAGGCGGTATGCGGCGGCTTTGTACCGTGCCGCGGCCCGCGCGGCCCGCTATCTGCCGTGGGTGCCCTGAGGCTGCGCCGGGGTACGCTTCCGGGCGGCTGGTCCTCGTTCCCGCCAGGCGCACGGTGATGGGTGCCCCGGCCATCCGGCAGCCTTTGGCGGTCCGGCGATGGCGGTCCTGGGAGCGCCTGGTTCCGGCTCGCGTTCGCCGCAGGCGCGCTGCCGCTGCCGTGCTGGCCTTGCTCGTGGCAGCCGTTGCCGCCTGGGTCGCGGCTGGCCCGCGCGGCGGGGCAGGCACAGGCGGCAAGGTGCCGCTGCCGACGCGGGCCGCGGCCGCGGCGCGTGGCCTGCCCGCCGCCGAGGCCGGCCTGCTGCCCTGGCATCTGCCGGACCCCGTCAGCCGTGAGGTGGCGGTGGCCGGATCCCCCGGCCAGCTGCTCGTTCTTGGCGGGCTGATGGCCAGCGGCGCGTCGGCGAACGCGGTGTACGCTGTGCGCACCGCTACCGGGGCAACCCGCCGGATGGGTGCGCTCGGCGCTGCGCTGCACGATGCCGCGGCAGCAGCGTCCGGGGGACGCGCCGTGATCTTCGGGGGAGGCTCGCCGGCCACGGTCGCCACGATCCAGGCGTTCCCGCTCCGCGGCCCGGGCGTTACGCGCCCCGCTACCGCCACCAGCGCGGGATCACTGCCCGCGCCGCGCTCCGATGCCGCGGCGGTCACCATCGGCAGCACCACATACCTGGTAGGCGGCTACGACGGAACTCGGCCCGACGCCCCGGTGCTGGCCACCACCGACGGCCGCGCCTTCACCACGGTCACCGCGCTGCCGGTGCCGGTGCGGTACCCGGCGGCCGCGGCGCTGGGCGGGAAGATCTATGTCTTCGGCGGCCAGGCCATCACCGGGCCGCATGCCGGCGCGCCGGTGAACGTCATCCAGGCCGTCGACCCGGCCCGGCGCACGGCGGCCGTCATCGGCGATCTTCCCGAGCCGCTGGCCGGTGCCGCGGCGGTGACCGTGGCTGGCGAGCTGTTCGTGGCCGGCGGCGAGAGCCCCGCGGCCCAGCGGCCGGCCCCCGGCCTCGGCACCACCCAGCTCGGCCCCGGGGAGTCAGGCACGGGGGCCGGAGCAGAAGGTTCGTCGTCCTCGGCTTCGACCGTGCCGGCCATCTGGGCCTTCGACCCGGCGAGCAGGCGGCTGCTTGCGGCCGGGCGTCTTCAGGTGCCGGTCTCTCATGCCGCGGCCGTTGTCGCTGGCTCGACGGCCTGGATCATCGGGGGGGGGGGAATCCGGCGGCAAGCTGGTCTCGGCGGTGCAGATGCTGCGCCCGGACCGGGCCTTCGGAACCGCAGGCGCGCCGGGGGCGGGCTCGCCGTATTTCGGGAGCAGGCTGCTGGTCGCCGACCGCGGCAACAACCGGCTCCTGCTCATGGACGCCCAGATGCAGGTGATATGGCAGTACCCGCCGCGGTCTTCCCCGCGGCACGGGCCGCGGTTGTACTTCCCCGACGACGCGTTCTTCACCGATCACGGCACCGCCATCATCTCCAACCAGGAGCAGAACGAGACCATCATCAAGATCGCCTACCCGTCCGGGAGAATCATCTGGTCCTACGGCCACCCCAGGCAGGCAGGCACCGCCGCGGGCTACCTGTCCGAACCCGACGACGCCTACCTGCTCAAGAACGGGCAGATCACGGTGGCTGACGCCAACAACTGCCGGGTACTGGTGATCAACGCCAACCGCACCGTCGCGCATCAGATCGGCGCCACCGGCATCTGCGCGCATCACCCGCCGACCTCCATGGGCTCGCCGAACGGAGACACTCCCCTGCCGGACGGCAACCTGCTGGTGTCGGAGATCACCGGGGCATGGGTGAGCGAGTACACCATGACCGGGACGCTGGCCTGGACGGTTCACTTGCCGATCAGCTACCCGTCGGACCCGCAGCAGCTCGGCCCGGACCGCTATCTCATCGCCGATTACGCCGCGCCCGGGCAGATCATCGAATTCAACCGGCAAGGCCAGATCCTGTACCGCTACCACCCCGCGGCCGGGCCCGGGATGCTCGACCACCCCTCGCTGACCGAACTGCTGCCCAGCGGCGTGTTCATGGTCAACGACGATTACAACCACCGCATGGCCGCGATCGACCCGGCCACCGGGGCGCTGGTGTGGCAGTACGGCATCACCGGCAAACCCGGCACCGCGCCCGGGCAACTCAACACCCCCGACGGCTTCGACCTGCTGCAGCCGGACGGGTCAACCCCCACGCATCCCACGACCGGATGAAACCAGCCTCGCATCGGCCACCGACCGTGCCTCCTGCAGTCCTCAAGACTCTCGCGGCGAGCAGACTACGTAGCACTTCAGAAGCCGCGCCGGCTGCCAGCCGCCGTAAGCGCCGGGGGGCTCTGAGTCACCGACGATCTGGGACGGACGCTCACAGGACATCAGGCCGCACCGTCACCATCCGGGTCGTGCGCGATGAGCAGCTCCAGCACCCGCGGCACCACTTGCGGCACCATCTCACGCTGCGCCTCGCTCAGGTTCAGCGCGTCGAAGATTGCCGACAGGACACGTTGAAATTCCTCGGCCGTCTCCTTCGCCGCCGCCACGAGACCGGCCCTGCACATCCGCCGACAGCATGGCCTTGCATACCGTGACCAGCTGCATCCGCTCTTCCGGTACAGCTGCCACCGCCCGGCGCTCCCAGCGCACTGCGTGCACGGATACCATGGAGTCACGCCACGATGACTCTCATTCCACCCACTTCCACGGCTGCTCCGGTCCACGATCCAGTCCACGACTCACTCCGGCGATCACCTGATGTCAATGGCCTTTCGTTACAGACCGTGACAGCTCGATGGTCGCAGGACACGCGATATCCGCCTTCGGTACGGCGGAGGTCCCCGCCGACCCTGAGCAGGCCGGGCACTTGCGGGCTGCGTGAGTACCGCGGTTGGGCGCGGCATGTGATATCTGGCCGGGGCCCAGGCCATTTGGCTGACCGGGCACTGAGCGCACCTGTCCGAAGAGTCCCAGCCGTCCCGCGGCAGCCTCGTCGGTTAGCGCCGGGCTGGCTGCGGCCGTGGCGGTTCGCCGTGCCAGGCCTCGCGCAGGCGGAGGCGGGCGCCGGTGTGCAGTACCGCGTTCTGGTAGAGCCGGGCGCCGACGCGGAACAGGCCGTAGATCGCGGCGAGCATGAGGATCACCGCGGTCACTATCTGCCAGGCTGGAACGTTCACGAGGGCGGTGCGCAGCGGCATGAACATGGGCGCCGACGGCGGCAGCATGGACACGATGGTGACCCATCCCGCGCCGGGGTTGGCCATCGCCACGAACGCGAGAGCATAGATGCCTATGAGCAGGGCGATGACCGGGCCCGCAGCGGCCTGCGCATCCTCGGTCCGGGATGCCAGGCTGCCGAGGCTGCCATAGAGCATGCTGTAGAACGCGAAACCGAGCACGAACCACAGCACCAGCGCCGGAATCGCCGTGTAGGTTCCCGGCGGCACGCCGGAGGGCCGGGTGACCAGGAGCGTGGCCGCGGCCGCGGCCGCCACGGCGACGAACTGGGCGAGCCCGGCCAGCCCGATCCCGGCGATCTTGCCGCCCAGCAGCGACGATGGCGGCACGCGGGACAACAGGACCTCCACCACCCGGCTCGACTTCTCCTCGACGACCCCGGTCAGAACGTAGCCGCCGTACACGCTGATCGCCATGAACATCAAGACGATGCCGACATC
>CAWDBS010000037.1:0-17591 GCA_963800415.1 uncultured Actinomycetes bacterium | reverse complement strand
AGAGCTGGCGGGCCCGGCTCCGGCAGTCCCGGGCGCTCGCCAGAGGCCCGTGAGCGAACTCGACGGCTGGTGGTCGCTCGATGACCCGGCCGGGTACAACGAAATGTGCCGGTGGCCGGTGAACCTTGATGACGGCGTGAGAGCACCCCGAGCGCTGATCCGGGCCGCGGAGATCGCGTAAGGGGCTAGCCCGCGCACTCAGCTGCCCGGCAGCCTGTGGTGACCTCGCAGATGTCCTAGTGCCGGAGATCTGGGCCCGTCTATTTACCTCGCCATGTATCAGGTCGCCCGGGCGGGCCTCCGAATACGCATGAGCCAAGAGCATAACGCAGCACGGAGGCAACAGCCATGGCAGGCGGCGAGGCCGCCAGGTGAGGCTGAGCTGATGAGCAAACCGACCATCCTGGCGGTGGACGACGATCCAGATGTTTCTGCCGCGATCACCCGCGACCTGCGGGGCCGCTACGCCACCGATTACCGTATCGTGCGCGCGACGTCGGGGCCCGAGGCGCTGGAAGTGCTGGCCAAGCTGGCGCTGCGCGGCCAGCCGGTGGCGTTGATCGTCGCCGACCAGCGGATGCCGCAGATGACGGGCATCGAGATGCTCGAGCAGGCGCGTACTCATGCGCCGGGGGCGAAATACCTGCTGCTCACGGCGTATGCCGACACGGACGTGGCCATCAAGGCGATCAACGACATCGGCCTGGACTACTACTTGCTCAAGCCGTGGGACCCTCCGGATGAACGGCTATTCCCGGTCATCGATGACCTGCTCGGCGACTGGCGGCAGGCGAACCCGGACCACACCTCCGAGGTGCGGGTGGTCGGGCACCGGTGGTCCGACCGCAGTCATGACATCAAGATGTTCCTGGCCGGCAACTACGTGCCGTACCGGTGGTACGACATCGACCGCGACGCCGAGGCCCAGCGGTTGCGCGACCTTGCGCATGCGATGCCGGCCGATCTCCCGCTGGTGCTCGTCCCTGATGGTGACACGCTTCGCTCGCCGTCGACACTTCGAGCTTGCGGGCGCGCTCGGGCTGCGCACCACCGCCCGGCAGCGGCTGTATGACGTGTGCATCGTGGGCGGCGGCCCGGCCGGCCTGGCCGCCGCGGTGTACGCGGCGTCGGAGGGCCTGAGCACCGTTATCGTGGAGCGTGAGGCGCCCGGGGGCCAGGCAGGTCAGAGCGCGGCGATCGAGAACTACCTGGGGTTCCCGAAGGGGCTGACCGGCTCCGACCTGGCCCAGCGGGCCATCGCTCAGGTTTCTCGCTTCGGCGCCGAGATGGTCCTGGCGCGCGACGTCGTCGGCTTTGAGGCCCGCGGGCCCGTGCGCGCCGTGCTCCTGGGCGGTTCGGGAGAGATCGAGGCGCGCGCGCTCATCGCGGCGACGGGGGTGTCCTACCGGCGCCTGGAAGCGGCCGGGCTCGACGAGCTCACCGGCCGCGGCGTGTACTACGGCGCGAACGCCAGCGAGGCGAGCCAGACCCAGGGCGACGAGGTCTACATCGCCGGGGCGGCCAACTCGGCGGGCCAGGCCGCGCTCAACCTGTCCCGCTACGCCAAGCGGGTGGTGCTGGTGGTCCGGGCTGCGACGCTCGCGGGCACGATGTCCCGGTACCTGGTTGAAAGGATCACGTCCGTGCCCAATATCGAGGTGCGGTACCGCAGCGAGGTGGTGGCGGGCCGGGGCGACGGCCACCTCGAGAAGCTCACGCTCGTTCACAGGGACTCCGGCCTGGCGGAGGAGGTGCCGTCGTGCTGGCTGTTCGTGTTCATCGGCGCCTCGCCCCGCACCGAGTGGCTCGGCCCCGACGTCGCCCGGGACGACAACGGGTTCGTCGTCACGGGGCAAGACCTCCTGAATCCCGCCCATGCCGGGCGCTGGCCGCTGCCTCGTGCGCCCTTCGCCCTCGAGACGAGCGTGCCCGGTGTGTTTGCCGCTGGCGATGTCCGGCTCGACTCCATGAAGCGGGTCGCGTCGGCGGTCGGGGAGGGCGCGATGTCGATTTACCAGGTGCACCAGTACCTGGCCACGATCTGATGCGCGCCGGCGAGCTTCGCACTTTGAGCCTGTTCGACGGCCTAGCCGAGGATCAGCTCGCCGAGCTGGCCGAGGGCGGTACCGAGGTTCGCGTCGAGCCCGGCGCCGATCTTTTCCGCGAGGGTGAGCACGCGGACTTCTGGTGGGTGCTCATCGACGGCGCCATCGACCTGGTGCGCCACATCGGCCGCGAGGAAACCGTGGTCGCGAAGATGGACGTGCCGGGCAGGTGGGCCGGCGGGTTCCGCGCCTGGGACGACCACGGCGTCTATCTGGCGACCGGCCGGGGTGTGACCGCCGGGCGGGTGCTCCGGGTGCCGGCCGGGGTGCTGCGTGAGCGGTTCAACGCCTGGTTCCCGTTCGGAAGGCACCTGATCGAGGGGGTGTACCACACCGCGCGCTCCATCGAGTCGACGGCACGGCAGCGCGAGTCCCTGATCACCCTCGGCACGCTCGCCGCCGGCCTCGCGCATGAGATCAATAACCCGGCGGCTGCCGCCACCCGGGCGGTCGACGCGCTCCAGACCGCATCCCAGGTGCTGCTCTCGTCCCTGGGCCGGCTCGCCCAGGGCGAGATCTCGGCCCGGCAGTTCACCGCGCTCGATGCGCTGCGCCGTGAAATCGAGCCTCAGGCGGCGGTCCTGGACCCGCTGGCCCTGGCCGATCACGAGGAGGCCCTGGCGTCATGGCTTAGCCGCCACGGCGTCGTCTGTGAGTGGATGATCGCCCCGCCGCTGGCCGCCGCCGGAGCCACAGTCGCCTGGTGCGAGCGGGTGGCGCTGGTGGTCGAGGGACCGGCCCTGGGACCGGGCCTGGAGTGGATGGCGAGCACTCTCTCCGTCGCCACGCTGCTGTCAGAGCTGAAGGATTCGAGCCGGCGGATCTCCGAGCTTGTCGCCGCCGTCAAGACCTACTCGCAGATGGACCGCGCATCGGTCCAGTACATTGACGTGACCGACGGCATCGAGAGCACCCTGCTGATGCTCGGGTACAAGCTCCGCGACGGTGTCACGGTGGTGCGTGACTACAGCGCAGAGGTCCCGCGGATCCAGGCATATCCCGGCGAGCTAAACCAGGTGTGGACCAACCTCATCGACAACGCCATCGACGCCATGACCGGCGCGGGCACGCTCCGGCTGTCGACCCGGGCCGAGGGCAACGAGGTCGTCATCGAGGTCGGCGACACCGGCCCGGGCATGCCGCCGCAGGTGGCGGCCCGCGCGTTCGAGGCCTTTTACACGACCAAGGACGTCGGCAAAGGCACCGGCCTGGGCCTCGACATCGCACGGCGCATCATCGTGGAGCGCCACGGTGGCACGATCACCATCGACTCCCGGCCATGCAAAACGGTACTGCGAGTCCGCATTCCCATCCGGCCGCCAGTGCCCTAGGGCGAACGGCCAGCTGACCGCCCCACCGCAGTGGGACCCCATCCGCTGAGGGCCTCAGCCGGGGAAAACCGGATGTGGCCGTGACACCAGGCTCTGTTCATGATCCACCTTGCACTTATACAGATCGATCTCCAGGAGGTGTTTTGGGCTGCCGCACGCACGTAGGCGAGCATTGAAAGCGGCTTGAGCAGGCGATCACGGGAAAGGCCGTGGACCTGGTCTCCGGTCCGGGCGGGCTGGCGGGGTTCCTGCGCCGCCGTCAGCTCGGCGCCCGGCTGGGCGGGCCGAGCCTGCCGCTGGACGTCGGAGTGTCCTCCGACATCCCGGCCGCGATCCGCCGCGCCGTCATCCTGCGCGACCAGCACTGCCGGTTCCCCGGCGGCTGCGACCAGCCCGCCGCCGCCTGCGAAGTCCACCACATCACCCACAAGGCCGACGGCGGCAAGACCAGCGCCAAAGACTGCGCCCTGTTCTGCACCTTCCACCACCAGGTGGTCATCCACCAGCAGGGCTGGACCGTCGTGCTGAACCCCGACGGCACCACCACCGCCTGGAACAAGGACAAAACCAAGATCATCCACAGCCACAGCCCCCCGGTCCGCCCAGGGTAATACCCCTCGGCCCCACAGGCGCGGAGCGATGGCGCACATAGCTGCTAAGCCACGCGGACCCGGCCGGTCAGGTGTCGATGTTCGGGTTGCCGGCCGAGAGGGGGACCAGGTGCGCTGGCGGCTGCGGGACGGCGATCCGGGAGTGGACGCTCAGATCGGGCCGGACGTGCACCAGTTCGCCGGGGGCGAGCATGCGCCAGCCGGTCTCGCCGTCGAGCTGCTCGGAGGCGATGATCACCGAGGCCGTGCGGTCCAGCGCGGGTACGTGCACCGAGGACGTCGCGCTGCGGACATGCAGGCCTGGTTCCCCGGGCCTGGGCCGGCCGGACGCTCGAGGATGTGCAGGGCGTGCTGGCCCGGGTAGCGCAGCGCCCACAGCTCGCCGGGCGCCGCGACGATGGCGTTCAGCGCCGAGACCGGCAGGCGCTCGGCGATCCAGCTGGCCGCGGCCGCGATCCCGGCTCCGACGTCACCGCCGCGCGCGTCGGTCTCCTTGGTGATCAGCGCGAAATACCGCTCGGAGTCGGTGTCGCCGAGCACTAGGCAGGCGTAAGAGCCGAGCTCCTTGTCCAGCTGGGCGGGTTCGCCAAAGCCACCGTTGTGGGCCATCACGCGGCCCTCCATACCGAACGGGTGGGTGTTACGCACCGTCCGCCCGCCGGTCGTCGCCCACCGGACGTGCGCCACGAACGCCGATGATTCGGCCTGCCTGGCTGCGCGGAGGAACTCAGGGTCGCTGAACGCCGGTTCGGGCTGCTTGTCGAGCACGGGTTCGCCCCCCGGGCCGAAAAAGCCGAGGCCGGCGCCGTCCGCGTTGCGGTGGCTCTGCACCTCGAGCGAGTCGGGGGCGTCCAGCAGCCAGAATGTCGCGTTGACCCGAGCCGTGCCTGCGGTCAGCCCGAACAAGCGGCACACACTCTACCCCTTACTCCCGGACTCCGGCGTCTCCTGCCGAACCTACCGCAGATCGCCCCTTCCCGGCCCCGACGAATAATCCCGGGCCGGGAAGTCGTCACATAACGCCAGTTCATCCGGGTAGGCTTCTCAGCCCCAGCTTGATCAGGGCCCAGGAGTCACAAAACGGGAGGTAGACCGAGGATGATCGAGCCAGAGACCGAGAGCGGCAGCCCGGCGCTTGAACAGGCGGCCCGCGAGCTTCAGGCCGCCCAGCACGACGCGCAGGTGGCCTTCGACTGCATCGCCCTCGGCGATGTCGACCGGGCCCACACGCACGCGCTGACCGCCCGGGTGGCGGCGGACGCGGCCGTGACCGCGCTGGCGGCGGCGCTCGGCCAGCCCGGCGACTAGGAAACCCAGTGCCTTTAGCCCCGTGCCTTTAGCCCAGTGCCTTTAGCAGGGCCTTCATCCAGGGGCCGAGGTCGGCCGGCGTCCGGGCCGAGATGAGGTTGCCGTCGACCACGGTGGCCTCGTCGACCCAGTTGGCGCCCGCGTTGACCATGTTGTCGCGGATGGCGCCCACGCTGGTGGCGCGGCGGCCCTTGATGATCCTGGCCGAGATCGGCACCCAGCCCGCGTGGCAGATGAAGGCGATCGGCTTTCCCGCGGCGTCGAAGGCCCGTACCAGATCCAGCACGGTTTCCGAGCGCCGTAGCTTGTCAGGCGCGTAGCCGCCCGGGATGACCAGGGCGTCGAAGTCGGCCTCGGCCACCTGGCCCACGGTGGTGTCCACGGGCACCGGCCCGTGGCCCTTCTTGCCCCGGACCGGGTGGTCATCCAGCCCGGCCACGGTTACCTCGACGTCCTCCTCGGCCAGCCGGTACAGCGGGTACAGCAGTTCGGAGTCCTCGAAGTCGTCGGCGGCCAGGAGAAGGACCTTGCGCTGTGCGAGCACCATGAGACCGACCATACCCGCGCGCCTGGCGGTGATCCGCGCACAGGCCGGCCGGTGCGATTCGGCTGCCCCGATGCGGTGCGGCGGGTCCTCGCCGTGCTCGCCTCTCTGGGCAGCGGACGCCCTGGAGGCATAACCGCTTCGGGTCAGGGCAGTAAAAAGCGCGCGAGCTCACGCCGCTGACGAGGGGATGCTCTATGACCACGGAACCGCAGCCCGGACCGACACCGGCGGCTGCCCCCTCATTGGGCGCCGCGGCGCCGCCGCCGGCACCGGCCCCCGGGGAACTCGCGCCGGACGGGGAACTCGCGCCGGGCGCCCAGCCTCCGGTGGCGCCGGCCGCACCGGAGCAGAGCGCGCCGCCGGCCGCGCCCGCGCTGCCCCAGCACAAGATCAAGCGCACCAGGACCAGCGGGCTCTGGGTGGCGGTGGGTTTCTTCGCCGTCGTCCTGCTACTCCTGCTGATCTTCATCTTGCAGAACGGCACCCAAGTCAGCGTCTCCTACCTGGGCCTGCACGGCCGCCTCCCGCTCGGCGTGGCCATGCTGCTCTCGGCGGTCTGCGGCGTGCTCCTGGTCGTCCTGGCCGGGGCGGCGCGGATCAGCCAGTTGCGGACCGTGGCCCGGCGGCACCGGCGCTCCGACGCCAAGCGCGTCGCGGCGGCCAGGATCACGGGGGAGTCGGCCGGCCCCGCTCGCTAGGGCCCCGCTCGCTCAGGCCCCCGCCCGCTCAGGCCCCGCCTGCTGACCGGCGTGGCCCCGGTCGCCGCGGCGGTCACCGGAGTCCTGCTCGGCGGCCCGGCGCCCCGGCCGCTGGTCTGGGCCGGCATCGCGGTCGTCGCGGCCGGCCTGACCCTCGGCTTCCGGATCGTCAGGCCAGGGCCGCGACCGCCAGCGACCCGGCCTCGGCCAGTCGCGCGTACTCCGCCTCCTGGACCGGCTTGGGCTGCCCGGCCCGGCCCCGGTAGCGTCCCGGCGCGACCGCGCCGCGCTGGTACGCGCTGATTGCGGTGGTGGCCGCGTCCACGCCGACCGGGCCGTAGTACAGGCCGTGCGGCAAGATGACCAGGTTGGCGGCGAACCGGTGCCCGCTCACGTGCGTGGTCTCCCACACCTGCCCGGGATGCCGGGCCGCCAGTGCCTGCGCCAGCGGCGTGCCGAACCGGGCGCAGCAGGCGCTGCGCTTGGCGTGCGTGCAGACCAGGAACACTGGCTCGCCCGGCGGCGCCCCGAACGACGGCGTGATCCCGGCCGCCAGCTCCTTCAGGTCACGTTCGCTCAGGTCAGGTGCGGTTGCGGACACCGACCCGAGCCGCAGCCAGGGCTCATGGCCCGCCGTCCAGCCGACGTAGACGCGGCGTACGTCACCCACCTGCCGACGGCGCCCCGGCCGGCGGATCATCTGCACCCGGATGCCGAGGTCCGCCGCCGTACGGACCAGCTCGCCGAGCACCGCGGGCTGCGCGGCCTCGGCCGCATCGTGCGGCCACGGCCCGGGATGCTCGATCAGCAGCCAGGCCCGGGACGCCTCGGGCGCCGAAGCCATGGCAGGCTCCGTCCCGTCATGGCTTGCCGCGCCGTGCTCGCAAACAGCCGCCACGCTGGTCACCCTCCGATCTGGTTATCCCTGTTTCATGCTAGGTGTTACAGGGAAACGCCGCCGACGGGTCAGGCAGCAGGAGACGGGCCAGGCAGTGGCCGCGGCCGACGGCTCAGGACTTGCGCCAGACCACCCAGCCGTTGGCCTGGTCGGAGGCGACGATCCGCCAGCCAGCCGGGGCATTCGGCCAGCTGGCTTGTGCGGGCCGCCCGGCCGGCCAGCCCGCCTCGACCACGGTCACGCCGGCCTGCAGCGGTTGGCTGGCCGGGGTGAAGAGCTCCAGCTCCGAAGGTCAGGGAGGCGCCCAGGGCCCGGGACGGCCTGCCGCCGGCCTGCCAGCGCCGTGCGGCGGCCGCGAAGCCGATCCACACCGCGAGCAGCGCGGCGCGCACCCGCACGGATCTACCGCAGGCTCGCATTACCGAGGCCCGCACCTCCGGCGAGGTCGTCGCGGCCAGGGTGTAACATCGGTCGCGTGTCGCGGTGGTATCGGTGCTTTACCCTGGCTCAAGGCGGAGCCAGGCGTTCGCGCCTGCGCTGATCACCGCCTGGAGCCAGTGAGGCGACAGACAGCCCTGTATCGCTAAGGGGTGTGCTGGCTCCCGGGACCCGGGCAGCCGCCCGCCCGGGAGGAGACGCGCCGGATGACGCGCACCAGGGATACCCGGATCATCGGCTACGAGCCGCTGTTTACGCCCGCGGCCTTGCTCGACGAGCTGCCGTTGAGCGATGCGGCCACGGCGACCGTGGAGCAGAGCCGCGCCGAGGTCCGCGCCGTCCTCGACGGCGCAGATGACCGCCTGCTGGTGATTGCCGGGCCCTGCTCGGTGCACGACCCGGCGGCCGCGCGGGAGTACGCCGGGCAGCTCGCGGAGGTCCGCGAGCGCTTCCAGGCCGACCTGCTGATCGTGATGCGGGTGTACTTCGAGAAGCCGCGGACGGTGACCGGCTGGAAGGGCCTGATCAACGACCCCGGCATGGACGGCGGCCACGACGTGCACCGCGGCCTGCACACCGCCCGCCGGCTGCTGCTCAACATCGTCTCGCTCGGCCTGCCGGTGGGCTGCGAGTGGCTCGACCCGATCACGCCGCAGTACATCGCGGACACGGTGACCTGGGGGGCGATCGGGGCGCGGACCACGGAGAGTCAAGTCCACCGCCAGCTCGCCTCCGGCCTGTCGATGCCGGTCGGGTTCAAGAACGGCACCGACGGCGACGTCCAGGTGGCGGTCGACGCGTGCCGGGCGTCGGCCGCCGGGCACACGTTCTTCGGCGTCACCCACAACGGCGTCGCCGCGGTGGTGACCACCGCGGGCAACCCGGACACCCACGTCATCCTGCGCGGCGGGCGGGCCGGCCCGAACTACGAGGCCAGCCACACCGCCAAGGCGCTCGACCTGATCGCGACGGCCGGGCTGCCGCGCCGGCTGATGGTGGACGCCAGCCACGGCAACAGCGGCAAGGACCACCGCCGCCAGCCGGTGGTGGTCGCCTCGATCGCCGAGCAGGTGGCGGCCGGCGAGCCCGGCCTGACCGGCGTGATGCTGGAGAGCTTCCTGGTCGAGGGCAAGCAGGACCCCGGCCCCCCGGCGACCCTCACCCACGGGCAGAGCGTCACCGACGCGTGCATGAACTTCGGCACCACCGCCGGCGTCCTCGGCACCCTGGCCGCCGCGGTCAAGTCCCGCCGTAGCTTCTTATCCCGAACGGCCCGGGTATCCCGCCCCGGCGTCCCCTCGGGCGCTAGACGGCGGGCAGCCGGGTGAGGGCGTCGTCGATGCGCTCCTGGGAAAGCTCGTAGTCGACCATCTCGCCGGACAGGTAGCGCTCGTAGGCGGCCATGTCGAAGTGCCCGTGGCCGCACAGCGCGGTGAGGATCACCTTCTGCTCGCCGGATTCGGTGCAGCGCTTGGCTTCCTCGATGACGGCCGCGAGCGCGTGCGACGGTTCCGGGGCCGGGATGATCCCCTCCGTCCGGGCGAAGGTCACCGCGGCCGCGAAGCACTCCCGCTGCGGCTTGGCCACCGCCTCGAACAGGCCGAGCTCGTAGACGTGCGAGAGCAGCGGCGACATGCCGTGGTAGCGCAGTCCGCCGGCGTGCACCGGGTCCGGGATGAAGTCGTGGCCGAGGGTGTGCATCTTGAACAGCGGGGTGAGCCCGGCCGTGTCGCCGAAGTCGTACGCGTACACCCCGCGGGTGAACGACGGGGCGGCTGTGGGCTCGACCGCGCGGAATACCGGGTTGGCCCGGCCGGCCAGCTTCTCCCGCAGGAACGGCAGGAACAGCCCGGCGAAGTTGGAGCCGCCGCCGGTGCAGCCGACGATCAGGTCCGGCATCGACTCCCCGGCCGCGGCGAACTGCTTGACCGCCTCCTCGCCGATGACCGTCTGGTGCAGGAGCACGTGGCTGAGGACGCTACCGAGCGCGTACCTGGTCTCGGGGTCGCCGCCGGCCGCCTCCACCGCCTCGCTGATCGCGATGCCCAGGCTGCCCGGCGAGTCCGGGTGGGCGGCGAGCACGTCCGCGCCCGCCTTGGTGGCCCGGGACGGGCTGGGGTGCACGGTGGCGCCCCAGGTCTCCATCATGGTGCGCCGGTATGGCTTCTGGTCGTAGGAGGCGCGGACCATCCAGATCTCGCAGTCGATGCCGTATTGCGCGCAGGCGAAGGCCAGCGCGCTGCCCCACTGCCCGGCGCCGGTCTCGGTGGTGAGCCGCTTGGTGCCCTCGGCCGCGTTGTAGTACGCCTGCGGGACGGCGGTGTTCGGCTTGTGCGATCCGGCCGGGGACACGCCCTCGTACTTGTAGTAGATGCGCGCCGGGGTGTTCAGCGCCTTCTCCAGCCGGTGCGCGCGGTACAGCGGGGTGGGCCGCCACAGCCGGTAGACGTCGAGCACGTCGGCCGGGATGTCGATGTAGGAGTCGGTGGCCACTTCCTGGCGGATGAGCTCCATCGGGAACAGCGGCGCGAGGTCCTGCGGGCCCGCCGGCTGGAGCGTCCCGGGGTGCAGCGGCGGGGGTGGCGGCGCGGGCAGGTCGGGGATCACGTTGTACCACTGGCGGGGGATCTCTGACTCATCCAGAGTGATCTTGGTGCGCTCCGTCACGACCGACCTCCGACGTGGGTTTGGAACATCTTTTCCGCACCCTACTCTGTTGGCTGGGGGGACGACACTCTGTTGGCTGGGGGACGACACTCTGTTGGCTGGGGGGACGACCCCCCATACCCCCCCGATCCTGGGGGGATTCCATCCCCCCAGACCCCCCTGGCCCCCGCGAGCGGGGGGGGTCGCCGTGCTCCCTGGGCGTCAGACCGTGCTCCCTGGGCGTCAGACCGTGCTCCCTGGGCGTCAGACCGTGCTCCCTGGGCGTCAGACCGTGCTCCCTGGGCGTCAGACCGGCTCCTGGGCGTCAGACCGTGCTCCCTGGGCGTCAGACCGTGCTCCCTGGGCGTCAGACGGTGCTCCCTGGCTGTCAGACCACACTGCCTGGGCGTCAGGCCACGCTTCCTGGCCGTCAGGCCACCTCGGCGGGGCTAGCCGACTAGGGTCTTGACGGCGGAGGTCAGTTCGGCCATGGCCTTCTTCGCGTCGGCGAAGTACATGCTGGTCTTGGGGTCGGCGTACAGCTCGTTGTCGATGCCGGCGTAGCCGTGCCCCATCGAGCGCTTGATCACGATGATGGACTTGGCCTGGTCGACGTCCAGGATGGGCATGCCGGAGATCTCGTTGCCGGGCCGGCGTGCGGCCGGGTTAGTCACGTCGTTGGCCCCGATGACCAGGGCCACGTCGGCGCGGGCGAACTCCGGGTTGATCTCGTCCATCTCCTTGAGCTGCGGGTACGGCACGTTCGCCTCGGCCAGCAGCACGTTCATGTGGCCGGGCATCCGGCCCGCCACCGGGTGGATGGCGTAGCTGACCTCGATGCCGCGGTCCTCCAGGGTCTTGGCCAGCTCGGCCACGCCGTACTGGGCCTGCGCGGCGGCCAGGCCGTAACCGGGCACGATGATCACCTTGGACGCATAGGCGAGCTGGATGCCCGCGTCGTCGGCCGCGATCGAGCGGATGTGGGCGTCGGCGGCCGCCTCCACGGCGACTGCGCTGTCCCCGGTGCCGAACCCGCCCACGATAATGTTGGCCAGCGACCGGTTCATCGCGTCGGCCATCAGCTTGGTCAAGATGCCACCGGACGCGCCCACCAGCGCGCCGGCCACGATCAGCGCCCAGTTCCCGATGACGAAGCCGGCCATCGCCACCGCGGTGCCGGTGAAGGCGTTCAGCAGCGAGATCACCACCGGCATGTCCGCTCCGCCGATCGGCAGCACCATCATCACCCCGAACCCCAGCGACGCCAGCACCACGATCAGCAGCGCCGGCAGGCTGGCGGTGCTGAGCATGAACGCGGCGGTGCCGATGGCGATGACGGCGAGGGCCAGGTTGAGCAGGCGGCTGCCCTTGAAGATGATCGGCTGGCCACCGATGTAGCCCTGCAGCTTGCCGGCCGCGATGATCGACCCGGAGAACGTCACCGAGCCGATGATCACGTCGAGCACCGTGAACACCGTCGTGCTGCCGAGCACGCCTCCGGCGTTGGACTCGGCTTCGTAGTAACCGTAGATCGCCACCAGCGCGGCGGCGCCGCCGCCGACCGAGTTGAACATCGACACCAGCTGAGGCATGGCGGTCATCTGCACGGTCTGCGCGGCGTACAGGCCCACGGCCGAGCCGATCAGCGCGCCGGAGATCAGCACGATCCAGCCGGTCGCCGTGACCGTGCCGTAGTGGATCATCAGGATCAGCGTGGCGATGCCGGCGATCGCCATGCCCGCCATGGACACCTGGTTGCCCCGGCGCGCGGTCGCCGGGCTGTTCATCAGGTGCAGGCCGATCACGAAGCACGCCGCCGCCAGCACGTAGACCAGCTGGATGTTGCCGGTGAACCCGCTCATGGCTGGGCCTTGCCGATCTTGCCCATCAGGCCTTTGCGGCCCTGATGGCCATCCAGCTTCTGGCCATCGACCTCGGCCAGCTCTGGCTGAGGTACCTTCTTGCGGAACATCTTCAGCATCCGTTCGGTCACGACGTAGCCGCCCACCACGTTGGCCGCGGCGAAGAACGCGGCGATGAACGCGAGGACGTAGCCGACCACGTTGTGCGCCGTCACCCCGATCAGCAGGGCGCCCATGAGGACGATGCCGTGGATCGAGTTGGTGGCCGACATCAGCGGCGTGTGCAGCGTGGCTGGCACCTTCCCGATGACCTCGATGCCGACCAGCAGCGCGAGCACGAAAATGGTCAGGTCAGTCACTAGAGCCGTCGACACCGGGGCCTCCCTCGGCTGGTTGGAGCAGGCTGGCCACGCCGTCGTGGACGACTCTGCCGTCATGCGCGATCACCACGCCGGCCTGGATCTCGTCGCTGGTGTCGATGGCCAGCTCGCCGTCCCTGGTCAGGTGCAGCAGCAACGCGGAGATGTTCCGCGAGTAAGCGTTCGAGGCCGCGGTCGGCACGGTGGCGGCCAGGTTCTCCGCGCCCACGATCGTGACCCCGTTACCGGTGACGACCGTCTCGCCGGGAGTGGAGCCGGTCACGTTGCCGCCCAGCGCGCTGGCGCCCATGTCCACGACGACCGAGCCGGGGGCCATGGCCTTGATCGCGTCCTCGGTCACCAGCAGCGGCGGCCTGCGCCCGGGCACCTGCGCGGTCGTGATCACCACGTCGTGCCTGGCGATGTGGCCGGTCAGCTCCTCCTGCTGGGCCTGGCGCTCCTCGGCGGTCAGCTCGCGGGCGTAACCCCCCTCGCCGGCCCCCGATTCGACCGAGGTCAGCTCGACGAACGTGGCACCGAGCGACTCGACCTCCGACTTCGAGGTGGGCCGGACGTCGTAGCCGCTCACCACCGCGCCGAGCCGCCGGGCGGTGCCGATCGCCTGCAGGCCGGCCACCCCGGCGCCGAGCACGAGCACCCGGGCGGGCCTGGCCGTGCCCGCCGCGGTGATCAGCATCGGGAAGAACCGGCCGAACTCGGTGGCGGCGACCAGGGCGGCTTTGTACCCGGCCACGTTCGACTGGGAGGTGAGCGCGTCCATCGGCTGCGCCCGGGACAGGGTGCGCGGCAGCCCATCCAGGCTGATCGCGGTCACCCCGCGGGCAGCCAGTGCCGCGGTGAATTCGGGGTCGGTCAGCGGGGCCAGCATCCCGATGACCGCCTGGCCCTGCCTGAGCTCGTTGACCGCATCGGCTGAGGGCTTGGTGATGGTGAGGATCACGTCGGCGATCCGGTAGATCTCGGCGGCGCTGAGGATCGACGCGCCCGCGTCGGCGTAGGCCGCGTCGGACAGCCAGGCGCCGTCGCCCGCCCCGCTTTCCACCAGTACGTCGATCCCGGCCGGGCGCAGCCGGGTGATCGCGTCCGGCACCAGCGCCACCCGGCGCTCGCCGGGCGAGGTCTCCTTGACAATTGCTGCCTTCATGCGCGCGACCTCGTATCCATTCCCCGGTTCTTCCGTTCTGCGGGTTCTGCCGCCGGAATCTGACCATATCCATCATGGCCTAGACCGGTAAGGGCCTTGGGCCGTAGTCTGACCGGGCCTAAGGTCCCTTCCTGGGTTAGACGGCAGCTATCTGCAGGTTACCGGTCCGGGTCAGGTCTCGGCGCGCAGCAGCCTGCTGATCTTGTCCCCGGCCGCGACGACGGCTACGGCGTGCATCCGCCCAGGCGACCTGGTCAGGCGCTCGATCGGGCCGGACACCGAGACGGCGGCCAGGACCCGGCCGCCAGGCCCGCGGACCGGGGCGGACACCGACGCGACGCCGGGCTCGCGCTCGGCTGCGGTGGCGGCCCAGCCGCGCCTGCGGACCTGGGCCAGCGTGGTCGCGGTGAACTTGGCGCCGCGCAGCCCGCGGTGCATCCGCCCGCCTTCCTCCCAGGCGAGCAGGACCTGGGCGGCTGAGCCGGCCGTCATCGGCAGCGCGGCGCCGACCGGGACGGTGTCCCGCAGCCCGCTGCTCCGCTCGGCCGCGGCCACGCAGATCCGCGTGTCCGCGTGCGGCCGGTAGAGCTGGGCGCTTTCCCCGGTGACGTCCCTGAGCTGGGTCAAGATGGGCTGCGCGATGGCGAGCAGCCGGTCCTCGCCGGCCGCCGCGGCCAGCTCGCCGATTCTCGGGCCGAGCACGAACCGGCCCTGCGCGTCGCGGGCCAGCATCCGGTGGCTCTCCAGGGCGACCGCGATCCGGTGCGCGGTCGGCCGGGCCAGGCCGGTCGCCTTGACCAGCTGAGCCAGCGAAGCCGGCCCGCTCTCCAGCGCCGACAGGACGGAAATCGTCTTGTCCAGGACGCCGACTCCGCTAGAGTTGTTCATGGAATGAATACTGCCGTCTCGAAATGCGAGACGCAAGCCGAAGGGAGAGGGCGTGATGGGCCGTACGCTCGCCGAGAAAATCTGGGACGCCCACGTGGTGCGCAGCGCGGAGGGCGAGCCTGACCTGCTCTATATCGACCTTCACCTGCTGCATGAGGTGACCAGCCCGCAGGCGTTCGACGGGCTGCGGGCGGCCAGCCGCAAGGTGCGGCGTCCCGACCTGAGCATCGCCACCGAAGACCACAACGTGCCCACGACCGGGATCACCGGCCCCGGCGTGCCCCCGCCCACCTCACCAACTCCCCTCACTGGCCCAGGCAGCCCCTTCACCGACCCGGTGTCCCGCACGCAGGTCGAGGCGCTGCGGAAGAACTGCGCGGAGTTCGGCATCCGGCTGCACCCGATGGGCGACGCCGACCAGGGCATCGTGCACGTCATCGGCCCGCAGCTCGGGCTGACCCAGCCGGGCCTGACCATCGTCTGCGGCGACTCGCATACCTCCACTCACGGCGCGCTCGGCGCGCTGGCCTTCGGCATCGGCACCAGCGAAGTAGAACACGTGCTTGCCACCCAGACGCTGCCGCAGGTCAGGCCCAAGACGATGGCGATCACGGTGGACGGCGCGCTGCCCGACGGCGTGTCGGCCAAGGACCTGATCCTGGCCATCATCGCCAAGATCGGCACCGGCGGCGGGCAGGGCTACGTGCTCGAGTACCGCGGCTCCGCGATCCGCGCGCTGTCCATGGCGGGACGCCTGACCGTCTGCAACATGTCCATCGAGGCCGGCGCCCGGGCCGGGCTGGTGGCCCCGGACGACGTGACGTTCGAGTACCTGGAGGGCCGGCCGCACGCGCCGTCGGGAGCCGCCTTCCAGACCGCGCTGGACTACTGGCGCACGCTGCCCACCGACGCCGACGCCACCTTCGACCACGAGGTCGTCCTCGACGCCGCCACCCTGACGCCGTACGTGACGTGGGGCACCAACCCGGGCCAGGCGCTGCCGCTGGCGTCGTCGGTGCCGGACCCGGACTCGTTCGCCGACCCGGCTGCCCGGGCCGCCGCCGAGCGCGCGCTGACCTACATGGACCTCAAGCCCGGCACCGCGCTGCGCGACGTCGCCGTGGACACGGTCTTCGTCGGCTCCTGCACCAACGGCCGGATCGAGGACCTGCGGGCCGCCGCCTCGGTGCTGGAAGGACGGCGGATCGCCCCGTCCGTCCGGATGCTCGTGGTGCCCGGCTCGATGGCGGTGCGGGCCCAGGCCGAAGCCGAAGGGCTCGACGCCGTGTTCACCGCGGCCGGCGCGCAGTGGCGGTCGGCGGGCTGCTCGATGTGCCTCGGCATGAACCCGGACAAGCTCACCGCGGGCGAGCGCAGCGCGTCCACCTCCAACCGCAACTTCGAGGGCCGCCAGGGCAAGGGCGGGCGCACCCACCTGGTCTCGCCGGAAGTCGCCGCCGCCAGCGCCGTGACCGGCCACCTGGCCGCACCTGCCGACCTATAGCCGGCCGACCTGTAAAGGGGAATCTCCGATATGGAACCGTTCGTCACGCACGCCGGCCGCGCGGTGCCGCTGCGCCGCAGCAACGTCGACACCGACCAGATCATCCCGGCCGAGTACCTCAAGCGGGTGAGCCGGGCCGGCTTCGGCGAGGGCCTGTTCGCCGCCTGGCGCGAGGATCCGTCCTTCGTGCTCAACCAGCCGCAGTACGAGGGCGCGACCATCCTGGTCGCCGGTACCGACTTCGGCACCGGCTCGTCCCGCGAGCACGCGGTCTGGGCCCTGACCGACTACGGCTTCCGGGCCGTGATCGCCCCCCGTTTCGGCGACATCTTCCGCGGCAACTCCACCAAGGCCGGCCTGCTGCCGGTCGTCCTGCCCGAGGCCGCCGTGACCGCCCTGCAGGACGCCGTTGAGGCCGACCCGGGCACCGAGGTCGTCGTGGACCTGGACCACCGCGTGGTGCGGGCCGAAGCGGCCGGGATCAAGGCTCCCTTCGAGATCGACGACTACACCCGCTGGCGGCTGATGGAAGGCCTCGACGACATCGGCCTGACCCTCCGTCACGTCGACGACATCACCGCCTTCGAGCACTCCCGCCCCGCCTGGCTCCCCGTCACCACCTGACCCGCCCGTGCGGGCCGCCCCGGGAAAGCGCACCGGCTCGTTGTCACATCGTGCCGGTCATGGCGCACGATGATGGCATCCCGGGGGTGCCCGGCGCCGTTGGCCGTAAGCGCGCGCATTCCGGGCATCTGGTTACCTTGCGTATAAATGCTGGATGCTGGGGCGTGTGATAGTGGCCGACACGCCGGCCAATCTGGCCCTGGTTATTGTGCAACGGCGTCTGATCGCCTACTTTCGGGCAGGTTAGAGGTCGCGATCTCGTATCGGAGCCCACGCGACCTGTGGGGGAAGCGCAGGAGTGAACCATGAACAAGCGTGATCTGATCGATGCGATCTCGGACCGGTTGGGGGACAAGAAATCCGCGACCGAAGCCGTGAACGCGGTGCTCGAGACCATCCAGTCTGCCGTCGCGAGCGGTGACAAGGTGGCCATCACCGGGTTCGGCGTCTTCGAGAAGAGCGAGCGTCCCGCTCGCACGGCCCGCAACCCGGCCACCAGGGAGACCATCCAGGTGCCGGGGTCCTCGGTGCCCAAGTTCCGGGCCGGCGCGGACTTCAAGGCGCTCGTCAACGGCGAGAAGCCCAAGAAGTAGCCTGAGCCAGCGGA
>CAWDBS010000036.1:0-96086 GCA_963800415.1 uncultured Actinomycetes bacterium | reverse complement strand
GCTCCCGCTCGCGTCGCTGGAATCGCATCTTAAGCAGGTCGGCGTTGGGCGCCCGCCGTGTAGCCCGGGGCCCGGGCGGGTGGCAGCACCGCGGCTCGCCGGCCCGTCAGTGGCTCGTGACGGTCAGCCGCGGGGCGCCGCGCTCGGCGCGGACCTCGACCGTGCCGCCGACCGGGAACGTGAGGATCGGGGTGGTGTGCCCGAAGTCGACGTTGGCGATCACCGGCAGGCCGGCCAGCCCGGGCTTGGACGCCACCACCTGGGCCAGCAGATCGCGGGTCATCCCGGTCGCCTTCTGGAACCGGCCGATCACCAGGCCGCGGACCCCCGCGAAAGCTGGCTGCTGCAGCAGCGAAACCAGATCCCGGTCGAAGTCCCACGGCCTCACCTGCTCATCATCCTCGGCGAAGACGACCGAGCCCTCCAGCGGCGGCATGAATGGCGTGCCCTGCAGCAGGTTCAGGGTGCACAGGTTGCCGCCCACGATGGTCCCGTCCGCCTCGCCCTCCTGGAGCACCCACCAGCCCGCACCCTGCTCCAGGTGCCGGTCCTCCTGGTCCAGGAACCAGGCGTCATCACTCCAGTGCGGCGACGGGGACAGCGTGATCGGCCCGTCTTCCATCACGCAGGCGCGGAACCCGGCCTCGGTGTACCCGAAATGGTGCTTCATCCCGAAGCTGGAGTAGTGCGGGCCGGAGTAGCCGACCAGCCCGGCCCGGGCGTAGAGCGCGTTGGACAAGACGGTGATGTCGGAGAACCCGCACAGCACCTTCGGGTGCGCCGCGACCAGCGAGTAGTCGATTCCGGCCAGCAGCTGGTTGGCGTTGAAGCCGCCGATCACGGTGAGGATCGCATCCACTCCCGGATCGGCGAATGCCGCGTGCAGGTCCGCCAGGCGCGCCGCCGCCGGGGAAGAGGAGAAGTCATCGCATTCGCTGACGCGCTCTCCGAAGGAGACCGTCAGGCCGAGCGCCGCCAGCTTCCGGTCCGCCTCAGCCCGCACCTCAGGTCCGATGATCGCCAGCGACCGCGACGGCGCGATCACCCGCACCGACGAGCCCCGGCGCAGTTTCGGCGGTACAACGGGCACCGGCCCATCTTGGCCCATCCACGCCGGGTCGGCAACCGCGTTACCGGCACCGTCACCTGCTGCCGACGAGATGCTCGCCGCGGAACGCGATCTAGACGTCGCCCGCGGGCTGACCGCCGTGCAGGCACGCGGAACGGCCGCTTATGTAGCGCAGCCGAACTCGCGCGGATGGCTGCGCGGTCAGATCGCGGCGATCGTAATGACAGGGGACCGTGGGATGTACCGACTGTAGCCTTGGAGTGTGAGCCCTGGTGTGATGAGCATCGATTGGCGGGAGAGGTTATGTCGGGCCGGATTGGGAGTTGTCGATGAGGCTCTCGAGGCGGCTCGCGATGCCGAGCCCCGGAGTGGCGATGCTGGGTGCCCTGGTGCTTGGCAGTGTGGTCTTGTGGGTTGCTGCTCGTCCTGGCGGCCAGCCGGGCGGCCGTTACCTGGGTGAGTTCTTCGGTGTCGAGGCGGTGCTGCTGTTCTCGTGTTCGCTGGTGCTGGCTACGTTGCTTCGCGGGATCGAGCGGGCGTTCGGGGGCCTGGACCGGGTGGCCCAGTGGCATCGGCATACGGCTGTGGCCGCGGTCATCTTGATGGTTGTTCACCCGGTTTTTGCGGGCTCCACGCCCGTGCCGAGCGCTTCCGCTGCGGGTCTCCGGCTTGGTGACGTCGCCTTGATCGGCTTGCTGGCCCTGGCGGTGTGGGCCCTGGCGCCGAGCCTTCGCGCCGCGAAGTGGTCACGGCTGGTCCGGCACCTGGCCAGGATCAGCCACGAGCGCTGGCTGACGGGGCACCGCCTGACCGGGCTGTTCGTCGCCGCGGCGGTGGTGCACGGCCTGCTCGTCGATCCGGTGCTGAAGGCCTCGGTGCCGCTGAAGGTGACCTACCTGGTCGTGGGCGGGATCGGCATCGCGGCGTATGTGTACCGCGAGCTGCTCGCAAGGTTCGTCGTACCCGTCTATGACTACACGGTTGCCGACGTTCAGCGGCCGAACGAGGTGACGGCCGACGTCTTCCTCGAGCCAGTGGGCCGCCCGTTGAGCTTCGAGCCGGGCCAGTTCATCTTCCTGGCATTCGGGGGCGTCGACGGATGGCAACGCCACCCGTTCTCCGTGGCCAGCGCGCCGGCCGAACGACGGCTCGAAGTCTCCGTCCGGGCCGCCGGCGACTACACCCGCGACCTGCACGACAAGCTGAAGCCCGGGACACCTGCCAAGGCGGCGGGACCGTTCGGTGGTTTCGACTACCGCGGCGGGGGCCAGCACCAGATCTGGATCGCGGGCGGGATCGGCATCACCCCGTTCATGAGCTGGATCCGGGCGCTGGATGACAGCTTCGACCGCGACATCGCGTTCTTCTACTCCGTCGCCAGCCAGTCAGACGCCCTGTACCTCGACGAGATCCGCGCCGCGGCAGCGGCCCACCCGACCGTGCACCCCCACGTCGTCGACTCAAGCCGCGACGGATACCTCACCGCCGGGCAGGCGGCGAACGGCATCACCAGCGAGGCCGACGTCTCGGTCTACATGTGCGGCCCCCCCGCCATGATGACCGCGCTTTCCAAGGGTTTCCGGCAGCTGGGTATCCCGGCCAGCCGGATCCGCTGGGAGCAGTTCAACGTCCGCTGACGCCGTTCCCGCCGCCGAGATGAGCGGCAGCTACTCCCTGGAAGGTGGACAGCGGGATCGGCCCGGCCGCCCTATGGGCGGACAGTGGGACATCGGCCTCGCAGCCCAAGTAGAGTGGCCGCCGACGGTACAGTGCCGTCGAGGGGGGTGCTAGCTAACCGTGGACCACTGGACTGACTTCAAGGTGGGTCAACTCCCCTCCTTCTCGGCGCGGCGGCCGGTTGACATTCCCCCGCCGATGCAGGCAATGTTCCGTGAACTGACAGAATCCCTTGAACAACCGCTGCGTGGGCTCACCTCGGATGGGGAACTGCGATCGGGATTGTTTCCCCTCCGGTCTTCTGGCGTCACCACCGCGCCCATTACCGACGCCGCTCTCGACTTCCTGGGTGCGCTCAGCGCCGGGCAGCGAGAGCGTGCCGTGTTCCCCCTCGATGCGGAGCAGCGTCGGATGTGGCTGAACATCCATCCTTTCGTGTTCCGTCACGGCGTGATGCTCGAGGATCTGCCGCCCGCCGCGCGCCAGCTCGGATTGCGACTCCTCGAAACCAGTCTGTCGGCTCGCGGCTTCGCCCAAGCCCGCGACATCATGCGACTGAACCGCCTCCTATCGGAGGTGACAGGCCTCTCGGACGACTTCGGCGAGTGGCCGTACTTCCTGTCTGTTTTCGGTGAGCCGAGCGCCGAAGGGCCGTGGGCGTGGCAGATCGACGGTCATCACCTGTGCGTCAACGGCACGATCATCGGCGATCAGCTCGTGCTCACGCCGAGCTTCATGGGCTCGGAACCGTGCCGCGTGTTCGACGGTCCGCTGGCCGGCACGATGGTCTTCTGCGCCGAGGAGCGGGCCGGCTTGGAACTGATCCGCTCGCTCGATGACCGGCTGGTAGCCCGCGCCGTCCTCCGATCCTCGATCCATCCCGACGACCTTCCCCGAGAGCTGCAGCACCCCTTCGACGGCCGGATGCAGGCTGGCGCGTTCCGGGACAACGCCGTGGTTCCCTTCGCTGGAGTCTGCGCCGCCGACCTGACCGATGCTCAACGCCGCCGCCTGCGGGCCTTGGTCGCCGCCTACGTTGGCTGGGCCGCCGAAGGCCACTCCGGGGTGAAGATGCGCGAAGTCGATCAACATCTCGATGAGACCCACTTTGCCTGGATGGGCGCGGTAGCCGATGATGGCCCCTTCTACTACCGGGTCCATAGCCCCGTCGTGCTGATCGAGTTCGATCATCATCCTGGCGTTGCGTTCGACAATGTCGTGCCCTCTCGTAATCACATCCACACCCTTGTCCGCACGCCAAACGGCGGTGACTACGGTGCCGATCTCCTCCGGCAGCATCACGAGCGGTTTGATCACAGCGCCGGTACCCACGTCGCCCGGACAGGCTGACAGCCGACTCGCAGACTGTACACTCCTGGTTGATAACCGCTCTCCGATCCGCCGGATAGGCACGTTCAGCGGCTGCTCTGCACGCGGCCAGTGTCGGGCGCAGAACTGGCGGTCCGGGTTCACTGATCAGCAGCCATGCTCTGCCAGGGAGCAGACCACTGCTGGCGGGGATTGCCAGCTTGTATTACTGCAACATTCGTTGCCGCCAGAGAATAATACTCAGTATGCTACTCGGCATGATATCGAGTATAGCGGCTCATGAGCATACGCGCGGCGCGTGATGCGCCCGCCGCCGCCGACCGGGGCGCTGGCGGGCATGAACACACAGTCGCCGGGTCCAGCCGCATGGAGGCACAAGATGAGCAAGTGCCCCGGCCGCGGACCCGGCCCGCGACCGCCTTGGCTTCGGCCAGCCATGAGGACGACACAATGAGCGAGACCACAGGCGGCCGCCGGCGCTGGTGCCGGGCGCGGGCCGCGTCGCCAGTCGAGTTCCGGCTGGACGCGGCCTCCGGAGTGCCGGCCTACCTGCAGCTTGCCCAGCAGGTCGTCCACCCGCTGCGGCTGGGCTACCTCCAGCCGGATCGCCGGACCCGGGGTCGCGCGGAACGAGTGATCAGAGGGGCTCTTCTTCGTGACGACCCGGGTTCCTGCGCCACCACTACGCGGCAGCGCGGTTCTGGCCCTTCCAGCTCATCGAGGGAGGATGGCTGCTCGCGGTTGCCTTGCTCCCGCGCGCGGCGACCGTGTGGTTCATGCGTCACCGCGCGGCGTGACTGTCCCGGCTGGCCTCACTCGCGGACGCCGGCGGGTGCCCCATGCTTAACGCACCGCTCGAGCCGCAGGCCGGGGCGTCGCTCGAGCGGCAGGCCGGCCGCCGGACCGCGCGCCGTTCCCTTTCCCGTTCGGCAGTCCATCTCGGTCTCCTGTGCTCGGCAGCGGCCGCACTCGGCACCCTGGACCTTCTGCACGTGCGGATCGCCATCCACACCGACGTCGGCCTTGTCTTCGTCGGGCTGGTGGTCGTGCACCTGGCCCAGCGCCCCCGGACCCTCGCCCGCATGGCCACCCGGACCGTCCGGGCCCGGACGATCGCCGAACGGGTAATCCGCCGCGCCGCTTCGGACCTCCTGCTCCTCTTCATCACCCTGAACGTGCTCGTCTCAGGCGTCCTGGACTGGAACCGCGGCGCGCCGATACAACTGCCGATCCCCGGGCCCTTCGGCAGGTGGCACGCCATCTCCGGGCTCGCCCTCGTCGTCTACCTGGCGGTGCACGTCTGGCGCCGGAGGAAGCGCCTCCGGCGGTCGACGATTCGATAGCGGGCGATGCCGGGTGGCGACCCGACCTCGTAGGCAAGCCCTATCCGTGGCCCGATTTCAACCCGCGACGTCTCGTTGCTTCTGCTTGGAGCGACGCTTCCAGTCCCGAGATAGCTGATGGCTGCAGAAGAGGTGTTTCGGTACGCGTTGGAAGCCCGCTTTGGAGTCGTCTGTGAACTACGGATTCGGCGACCTGGCCGGCCGCAGTGGTGGATCAGGCCGTTGGTCAGATGCCTCAGCCCGGCTTACCTGTACCGAATGATCATGCTGGGCTGTGCATAAAGATACGCTGTCACAACGCCCGCTATTCGGCAAATGCGCCCGTACGGGCGAGGCAAGGTTACTCGCCTGTTCCGTGACAGCGTGCCGTTGCGTGCAGGAGATCCGTGCGGGGTTGTCGCCGGGCTCGGCTGCGAGGCGGTCCTGCTGTAATACGCCGGTGACGCTGGCGGCCCTGCTCCGTGCGGGCGGCGGCCCGGGCGTGGCCGGGCCGGAGCCGCCGCTGCGGATCAGGCCGCGTCCTCGGCCGGATAGCACCGGGAGCTAGCTGCTGCGGTGACCAGGCTGGCCAGCTCGTCCCTGGTCGGGCCGGGGGGCGCGGGCGGGCGCCAGCCGGTTGCGTAGATGGCCCGGGCCCGGGCCTGGACGGCGTCCAGGCTGGCGGGCAGGGCGAGCATGGCCTGGTAGGGCCCGGCGGCCTTGACTATCTCCGGGTCGGCCTGCGCGGCGGCCATGATCAGGTCCGGCGGGAGGGGCCGGGTCAGGTCGATGTCCTGGCCGGACCAGCGCCGGATCAGGTCCGCGTCCCAGTAGACGTGGTCATCGAACCAGGGCTTGATGTGGCCGGCGCACCAGTGGTCGAACGCCAGCGAGCAGGAGGTGAGATCGCGCCCGTGCTCGCCCAGCAGGCCGATCAGCTGCCGGGCCTGCAGCAGCGAGGTGGTCACCCCGCGCCCGGCCGCCGGGTTGGTGGTGCACACCGAATCCCCGGCATAGATCAGGCCGGCCAGCGCGACGCGGCCGGCGTCGTTCAGCTGGCCCCGGTAGCTGTTGTACAGCCGCCCGCCGGGCAGGACCGGGGTGATCGGCCGCGACTGCTCCGGATCGGTCCAGGCTGCCAGGGCCGGGATCGCCCGGGCGGCGGCCTCGAACGCAGCCCGGGCGCGCAGCGCCGCCAGCTGCCGGTCGGTGCTGGCCCGGGCGATCAGGGCGGACACGATCCGGTTGTCGTGGATGAACACGGCCGCCGCGTAGCCGGGGTACGTCACCATCACCCCGAACGGCGCGTTGACCGGCCCGTCCGCGGCGCCGGGCAGCATCTGGTACTGCCGGGAGACGTAGGCGATCCCGCAGTCACGGCCCTGGGCCGGTCCCCGCAGCGACCGGGTCAGCCGCCCGCCGCGGCCGCCCGCGTCGATGACCAGGCCGGCGTCGACCTGACGGCCGCCTGCCCTGACCCCGGTGACGCGTCCCCGCTCGCCGCGCACCTCATCGACATGGCCGGTGCGCAGCCGCACCCCGGGCTCGGCCCGGGCCGCTGCCCGCAGCACCCGCTCGAAGGTGAGGCGCCGGCAGTGCAGCCCGGCCGGCCCGCCGGGCTGGCCAGGCAGCATGGCCGGCACGGCCCCGGCCGCCAGCAGCCCGTGCCAGACCTCGGGCATCTCAGCCAGCAGCGCGTCGGCGACCTGCTGACGGAAATGGTGCGGGTGATGGAACTGCATCACGCCCTTGCGGTCCCACCACTGGCCGCCGTCAGGCCCCGGATCGCGGTCGATCACCGTGACCTGGTGCCCGCGCCGCGCCAGCGCGACCGCGGTGTACAGCCCGGTCGGCCCCGCCCCGACAATGACTGAACGCATCAAGATCCCCCGCTTCCCGCCCCGCTGAGGGCAACGCTCATGCCACCGGCCGCCGGTTCTGCCCCATTGCCTTGAACCGGCTGCACCCAGCAGCATCGGGGGGACGCACCCGGCAACCGCCGCACGCCAGGCAGACACCACCCCCGTGTTCCGCGCCGGCGGCCCGGCATCCCCTCCGCTCAACTAGAACGGAGCAGATAGCGTGCCACCTGATACACCGGCGTTCCGCAGGCTCCGGAGCCGTCCCGCCACCCATGCCTCCCGCACCCCAATAGCGCAGCTCCGTGGGGATGGTCTGGACGATGACGGCATCCAGCCGTGCAACGGAACATCACGGCCGACGGTCTCCCCGGAAGCACCGTGCGCGCCGAGCGATTACCGGCAGGCACGCAACCTCCGCCACAGCGCACGCATCCGGCTCCCCTTGCCCGGCTCTGCCTGCAGGGGGGCCGACAACCCTCTTCGCGGCAGAAGCGGAAGTCCTGGGAACCACGACTATCGTTGGCCGTCTGGTAAGCCGATATCATCTATTAACCCGCTGCTGCTGGTGGTGACTGATTAGATGGAGGAGGCCCAGCATCGTGAATGTCTGCGGGGTTGCGAAGGGCGCCTGCGTACTAGGCCAAGACCCTGGCGGGCAGCACAAACGGTCAGCCATTGAGGCCAGCCTGGCCCCGGTCCGGTCTGGTCGGCTGCGATGTCCCGGCGGCTGCCAGCCGCCAGAGGTGCCGGGCAGGCAGCTGCGCAAGTTCAAGGTCACGGCTCGCCTGATCGCAGAGTTGTATCCACGCCTTACCAATGCGCGGCGCTGGAACTTCCAGAATGCGATCACAGCCCATCCCGCGCGCCGCCTGGCCCCGCCGGCTGTGCTGTGGGACATGCTTAATGAGGCGACCGTCACCATGCAGTGCATGGCCTGCGATGCCGCGGCTGCGGCCGAGACCGTCCGCACGGTCATCAGGCAGACCGCAGAGGCTGACGCCCAGATCGGGGTTCGTGAGATCAAGGTCGTCAAGATCTCGCCTGCCGGATAGCGACCCGAGAAGTACGGCATCCGGGCGGAACGACGCGGACCTTCCCGTAGGCCGCCGAGAACTCCAAACAGTTCCGCCTAGCCTTCCGGACAGGAAGGTTCGACACATCCGGTCGGCGGCAATAGCGGGCGTTCACGCCCAGCGCTGACGATGCATAAACATACGGTCTGGCCGCCTACCTGCGCGGCCAGGCAGCCGCGGGCGACCGGGCAGCGACCGTTCTAAGGCTCAGCGCCCTCCACCACCAGCGCGGAGTCGAATTCATAGCCGTCGTACCGCAGCGGGAACGGCACCGCCAGCCCGGCCAGATTCAGGCACCCGGCAACGACCGCGTTCTTCAGCCGCAGCCCACGCCGATCGATCTGATCCTTAGGCTCATGACAGCACTTGCGCAGCAGAGCTGCCTGCAGCACGCGCTGACGCCATTCACCCCTGTGTTGACAACGCTCCCCTCCTATCTGCGTCAGCGAGCTCGGCTTCATCAATTTCGTCCATGACACCCCATGGCAGATGTACCGCCACGGGGGCCTGCGCTACGGGCGCCAAGCTCTTTCTCACCTGCCAGCAGCGCGCGACGACCTGGCATGTGATGCCAGCACAGCGGCATTCGGCGAGCCTTTGCTCAGCATGATCGCAGCCATCCGGGGACGCACTTACATAGCCGCATACCCCACCCGACTCCTGCCTTCAGGGGCCGCAAGAGGCCACGTCGCGTGTATCTGGCCCCGACGAGCGCCGCTCTTACCTAGTAGGCCGATGTACGGCCGCACAACTACTTCGGGGGGAAGGCTGAGACATGCCTGACAACGCATCAGACCAAGCCGTGGTCGAGACCATTCACGGGCGCACGAACGTGCTCACCCTGCTCGCCACTAACCCAAACTACTTCGGTACTTTGCCCGGTCTCGGGTTCGAACCAGTAGCAGAAAAGCAGCTCGACACGACCTACGAGCGCCTGACTTGTGTGTCCTTCAGCCCGGAGCGAGACCGGCTGGAGGCCACGGTGCAGCTCCGCCAGACCAGCGGGTACTCCGGCGGGCTGTGCACCCCTGGCTCGTTTGAGCACGTACGCTTCTACGTCAGCTATGACGGAGGTACGAGCTGGGACGACGCGGGGCTGGCCAGCATCAATGTCCACGACCTGCCTTCTGGGAAGAGCTGCGACGGGACGACGTGGCCTCCGCTGTCCTACGTCTGCGGGGTCGCCTATACCCCGCGGCGGAACTGGTGCGCCTTCCCGGTGCTGCCGCTCGTGCGCGCGGTCCTTTCCTGGCAGGTCGTGCCGGATCCGAACAGTCCCGACCAGAAGCCGATCTGGGGCGACGTTCGCGACTGCCGCATCCAGGCCCGCCCGCGGCCGTTCATCATCCTCGACGTCCTGGCTCAGTTGCCGAAGGACCTGGTGAAGCAGTTGCCGCCGCATGTGCTCGCCGAGGCCCCGTCGCCAGACCCCGACCCGGCTCCACAGGCACCGGTGCCGTTGGCCGAGCTGGCCACCCTGTACCGGCGGGCCCCGGGCGGGGCCATCCCGCCGCACCGCTTCACGCTGCCGCACCTGGAGGCCTCCGCCTCCGGGCCAGCGAACGCGACGGCTTTTGTAGGCCCGGCGCTCGAAGCGGCGGCGGCCAAGATAGATCTGTCTGCGATCCTCGCCGAGCTCGACAATACCAGCGGTGACACCAGCTACGAGGAGCTGGAGTGCGTGGGCCTGGACAACAACACTGACCAGCTGGTCGGCACGTTCCGGGTCAAGCGCAGCAGCGGGTACTCCGGCGGACCCTGCACCGCGGGCAGCACAGAGTACGTCGCCTATTGGGCGGACTTCGGCACCGACTGCCGGTTCACCTACCTCGGCACCGCGACCGTCAGGGCCCACGACTACTCGACGCTCCCGGACGGTGGGCTGTGCTACGCGGCACCGCTCGCCGTTGACCTCGGGGCGCTGCGCCGCAGCTGCGACACCCCCGTGATCGGCCGTGTCCGCGCGGTGCTCTCCTGGGGAACGCCCCCGTCGACCACCGATCCCGACGCGATCCCATACTGGGGCAACCGGCTCGATGTCCACGTCCAGCTGCGCCCGGGCACTCCTTACGACGGGACTGCCCGGTTCGACATCGTCGGCGGCGTTCCGGCCGCCTCCGTGAACACGGCCACCGGGTTGACCCTTCCTGGCGCGAGCCTGGCGGTAAACGGTTCGCCGCTGCCATACCCGGACTGCCCGTTCGCGGGCACGGTGACGTTCCACGGCCCGCTCGACCCGGCCCTCGCCGGCCGCTCGTACCGGATTCGGGTGCGCAACTTGACCGTCGGCGGCACCGTGACCGACCTGATCGAGCCGTTCTTCGTCGTCGATTGGCTCGGCAACGGCTCGTGGGTGACTCCGGGAGCGAGCGGTTGGACGGCATGGCCGTCGTGGTCGACCAACACCACGGGCAAGCTCGGTCACTTCAATCCTGGCGGCGACGACCAATGGGAGGTCCAGCTTGAGCTCGCTGGCGTCGGCGTTGTCGACGTCCGGCGTGTGCAAGCGGACAATACGCTCAACGCCTCCCTAGTCGCCGGGGATCTCAATAACCGCGGCGACCTGCAACTGAGCACCGCGGGGGCGTGCCGGGTCACCCCGGGTCCGGTCGCGGGCACGTTCGTCGCGCGGGACACCCACTTCGCCGCATGGTCGATCGTTGTCGCCGGTGGTCCCGGCGGTCCGATCCCGCCGACACCGCTCACCCTCACCCCGCCGTTGGCGACCGGCCAGCAGACCTCGGTCGCGGGGCAGGCATTCACCGTCGATCTGTCGGCCCTGCAGCCGTGCGGATATGTCGTGCGGCTGGGGATCGCGGATCGAGCGGTGGTCAACAGTGCCACAACCGGCCGGACTGTGTTCATCGAACGCGGAATCTGCCTGGATTGATCCGCTGGCCCACAGACGTGCCGGGACCGTCTCGCCGCCAATCGGGCGGTCCCGGCAGCCGGGCGCAGCGGAGTTGCCCGTACGCCCCGGACGGGTGCGCTCGAGCTGGAGCAGGCCGAGGTGAATGTCGGCGCGCTATTCATAGCGGGTGCGGAGCCGTTTGAAGGCGTGCAGCCAGGCGAAGGCGCGCTCGATGGCCCACCGGTGGGTTCCCAGGTGGGACCCGGAATCGGACGCCAGCGAGACGGCCAGAACATGATCATTAGCGCACCCAGGGTGCCAGGACCAGCAAGTTGATCCCGCTTAACTGGGCAGTTTTGGGGCCTGACCGGTAGCACAACGCGCGGCGAGCTCATCCAACGGGTACGCGCCGCCGAGGCCACCGACCCGGCTGACATGCGATGGCCCCCAACAAGATCCACGACGCCACAGACATCCTTATCCAGCAATGAGCCTCGCTACAACCAGCCAGCAAGAGCTGCCCAGGCAGCCCGGTGCGCCGTCCACTGAGCTAGCCGACTCGCGCTCCACGTGACTTGGCCCTCCAGCACTTGCGCGCGACGTACCTCTCCGCGGCATGTGCGGAAGTTCCTGCGGCCCTTGGTCCGGGTCCGCCCCGGCAGCACTGCCTAGGATGACGTTCGTGGACATCGCCCCCGCCGACCAGAGGGCAGTCGACGCGATGTGGGCGTCGTACGTCGCGGACAGCGGCTACGACGGACCGCTCGTGACGGCCTTCGCGTTCGGCGACTCCGCGGAGCTGGCCGACGAGCTCGGCCTCTTGGTGCTGCACGGTCCCAAGAGGGCGACGGCGGAGCTCGTGCAGGCGTTCGTGGCGCGGGACGAGCCGTTGCCCCGAGCGGGCGACCGGTGCCTCGTGCTCGGCGGCGATGGCCGGCCGCTGGCGATCGTGCGCACGACAGACGTGCGAGTCGGCCCGCTCTCGTCGGTCGACGACCGCTTCGCGTGGGACGAAGGCGAGGGTGACCGAACGCGGGCCTGGTGGCTGGACGCACACACGCGCTTCTTCAACCGTCAGTGCACGGCGATGGGCTTGACGTTCTCCGACGATACCGGTGTGGTTTTCGAGCGGTTCGAGCTGGTCTGGCCCACGATCAGAACCTGAACTGGGGGTGCCCGCGAAGCTGATGTGCGCAGCGGCGGATCGAGGTTCGCCTTCCAGGATCGCGCCATCTCAACCGCACGATCAGCGGCAGAAGAGCGCTGGTTTCCGCGGAAGCGGCTTGTGAAATTCCGCACAAGGCGCTTCCGCGGAAACGTCATGGACTTGGCTGCCAGCGCCGCAACGATCTTGGCCGATACCCTGTCTGCGGCATGAGAGTGCGCCCTGGATGCTCCGTGCCGAGCGGATAGCAGACACTTCCCTCTCCACTCGGTTTCCGGTTTCTTGCGCGCGATGTCGATTCGGCGGTTCCGCCGCTCGACTCATGGGTGAGAGGGTCCGAACGGGACCCGGGACACTGCAGGAGAAGACCGTGAAGTACATGCTGATCATGCGCGCGACCGACGAAGCCTACGCCGCCTTCAAGGACGTCGACTTCAACGAGATCGTCGAGTCCATGGGCCGGTTCAACGATGAGATGATCTCGGCGGGCGTCTTGGTCGCCGCGGAGGGTCTCGATGACGCGTCACAGGGCGTTGTCGTGGACTACTCCTCCGAGCCCCCCGTCGCCACCGACGGGCCTTACGGTGAGACCAAGGAGCTGTTCGGCGGCTTCTGGATCCTCGATGTCGCCTCCAAGGAAGAGGCCGTCGAGTGGGCCAGGCGGGCACCGATGAGCGGTCCCGGGATGAAGGCCGAGATCCGCCGCGTCACCAGTATCGACGAGTTCCCGCAGGACAACGAGTGGATCCAGAAGGAGCGGGCATGGCGGGTGGCGACCGGTCAGCTGTGAGCCATCCGGACGGCGGCCGTCAGGCCGTCGCGGCGGTGTGGCGGATCGAGTCCGCGCGCATCGTCAGCACGCTTGCCCGGTTCACCGGCGATTTCGCACTGGCCGAGGACCTGGCCCAGGAGTCGCTGGCCGAGGCGCTTGTTGCCTGGCCTCGAGACGGCGTGCCGCGCAATCCCGCGGGGTGGTTGCTCACTGTGGGCCGGCGTCGCGCCGTTGACTCCTTCCGCCGCCGCTCGGCTCTCGACGAGAGGTACGCCGCCCTTGCCCGGCATTTGGGCGAGGGCGGTGTTACCACTGGTAATCCGGGAACGCCTCCGGTGAGCGCCGCGCCAGACACCGGCCTGCTGTGGGATCCGGACCGCATCGATGACGACCTGCTGGCGCTGATGTTCATCGCCTGCCACCCGGTGCTGTCGCGCGAGGCCCAGATCGCGGTCACGCTCCGCGTCCTCGGCGGCCTCACGAGCGACGAGATCGCCCGGGCTTTCCTCGTGCCGACGGCCACGGTGCAGGCTCGGATCACGCGGGCCAAGAAGACGCTCGCGGCCGCGCAGGTGCCGTTCGAGGTGCCGCCGCCCGGCGAGTGCCGCAAGCGGCTCGGCTCGGTGCTCAGTGTGCTCTACCTGATCTTCACCGAGGGCTCGACTGCCTCTTCCGGAAGTGAGTGGATCCGCCCCGACCTGGCTCGCGAGGCGGTCCGGCTGACCCGGATCCTGGCACGGCTGGTCCCGGACCAGTCGGAGGTGCACGGTCTGCTCGCGCTCCTCGAGCTCACCGCTGCCCGGTTCCCGGCGCGCCTGGATGACGATGGCGAACCGGTCCTGCTGGAGGAACAGGACCGTCGGCGCTGGGACCGGGCGGCGATCCGGCGCGGGCGGGCGGCCCTGGTTCAGGCCGGGCGGGCCAGCCGTGGCCTCGGTGCCTACGGCGTGCAGGCCGCGATCGCCGAGTGTCATGCGGTCGCGCCGTCCGTCAAGCAGACGGACTGGGAACGGATAGTGCTGCTTTATGAGGCGCTTGGCCGGCTGGCGCCCTCACCCGTCGTCGAGCTCAACCGGGCGGTCGCGATCTCAATGGCCCAAGGCCCGGCAGCCGCGCTGCCCGTCGTGGACGATCTGGTCGCGGCCGGCAGCCTCTCCGGCTCTCATCTGCTGCCGAGCGTGCGCGGAGAGCTGCTCAACCGCCTCGGGAAACTCGACGACGCGCGGCGTGAGATCGAACTCGCCGTGCGGCTCTGCGGGAACGAGCGCGAGCGCAGCCTGCTCCAGCGCAAGCTCGCCGCCCTGGCCTGACAACCAGCGAGACACCCACTCAGCGACTGCTGCGGCGTGGCGCTGTCCGATCATTCCGATTACCCGCCATGCGGCAGATTGAGTATGGCCTGACCGTGTGGTCAACCTGTCTTCTTGTCCGGGCTCCCGGACCGTCAGGCCGGTCCTTGCCGCCGCGTAAACCGTTTGACGGCTCCCGACCGGCGATTGAGACTGCCGCCATGACTAGCCGTATATCGCACACGTCGGTTGACGCCCGGGATGCTTACGCACAGTCGGTCTTCTGGTCTGAGGTGCTGGACTTCACCGAGGACCCTGATGATCCGAACGAGCCAGGGCACGAGGAATGCCTCATCATGTCGCGAGACCGGAGCCAGCTGCTGCTTTTCATTACCGTCCCGGATGGCAAGACGGTGAAGAACCGCGTGCACCTGGACCTGCGGCCGGTAGATCGCAGTCGCGAGCAGGAGACCGAGCGGATCCTCGCACTCGGGGCCTCGCAGCTGGCCGACCACCGGCGGCCCGATGGCAGCGGCTGGATCACCCTCGCCGACCCCGAAGGCAACGAGTTCTGCATCTTGTCCAGGGAACCGGCCGGCTCCGGAGCCACGACCTGACAGCCGTGCACCCATATCGCTTCGCGGCATGAGAGTGCGAGCTGCGGCCCGGTAAACCTCAGTGGCCTCGGCTGCGGTAATACCCAGTTATACTGAGATTGTGAAGACAGCGATCTCGCTCCCCGACGACACTTACGAGCGGGCCACCAGGCAAGCCGCCGAGCTCGGCATCAGCCGGTCCGAGTTCTTCGCCCGCGCTGCCCGCAGCTACCTCGACCAGCTCGCCGCGCACTCGCTCACCCGGCAGATCAACGAGGCGCTGCAGACGACCGAGGACGACTCCAACGCAGCTGCCGCCGCCGCTGGCCGCCGTTACCTGGCCGGCCAGGACGACTGGTGACCAGCCGCGGCAGCATCTGCTGGGCCGATCTCGGCGAGGAACGCGGCAGCAAGCCCGCCAAACGGCGGCCCGTCCTGGTCGTCCAGGCCGACTCTTTCAACGCCAGCCGGCTGAACACCACCATCGCCGCCGTCATCACCTCAAATACGAGCCTGGCCGCGATGCCTGGCAACGTCTTCCTGCCCGCAGTGGCCTCGGGTCTGCCCAAAGACTCGGTGGTTAACGTCACGGCCCTGGTGACCCTCGACAAGACCGACCTGGAGGAACCTGTCGGCCACCTGCCGACATCGCTGATGGGCGAGGTCGACCGGGGACTCCACCGCGTACTCGGGCTGTAACTGCAACGCTCCCGCAGCGGCAGTTGAGTATGTCGACTCGGTCAGGTGAGTGCATGCAGAAACCACGCGTTCTCTGCTGCGGTCAACCTTATGGGACATTGCTGTTCGTAATGAGCGAGCATAGTCTCAAAGGATGCTTATAAGTATTAGACTCACACGGTTTCACGAATTGATTTCGCTATGTAGACGTTTTCCCAGCAAGGAGAGTCGGGTGAACGCGACATACCAGGGACGTCTAACGCCATCTTCAATGGCACGGGGGGTTATGGGTTAGTGACGACTTGCAAAGACGCGCAGCGCGCGTTATGCCGGGATTCCGCTGGCTCCGGGACCAGCGGCGCGACTGATCATGGCGGGAGGCCAGGCAGTTCGCAGGTGGCAGCGGGTAAGTCGAGCCGGCCCATACGCCGTAGCTCACCCTCGGGTCGGCTGGACTTGTGCCCCGTAAGGGGATGTGGGGTTCGGCGTGTGGGCGCGCCCGGCTATCGCGCAATCTGTGCCGCCGGCCTGTTTACACTCCGAAAGCGCCACAGAATCCGCGTCAGCGCTGCTTTTGGCCAAGCCGTATCCCCAACTGCCGTTACTGGCATACGCAAAGGACGAGTATGCGTTCTCGAACCATACGTGCGCGGAACATTCCCCGAACCCGGTGGAGCCACCTCCGGCGGTCTCACATGCCTGCACCGCTGCTGTCTCGGCCTGAGCTTGCGTATCGCCAAGGCCCGATGCGATGGAGTGCGGCATGTCGCCTTGAGACCATGCCCATGCGCCGTAGTCCCGGGAGGCGTGAGCCGCAGCCCCACACCCTCCGGAAGAATGAATCGCTTCCACAGCCGTTATATCCTGGGCGGTAAGCGCCACCAGGGATGCGTCGCTGGGGGAGTTGAGGCCGAGCCCGGCGAGCGCCTGCGCGGCGGCCCGTACGTCGGCAATGGCAACCCGGCAGCCCTTAATCAATATCTGATAGTACGTATCCGCCAGGTATGCCTGAGCGATGGACCTTTCTATGAGGGACTGGGCCAGTACCACATGGCCGGTGAAGAGCCTCGCGGCGTCCATCATGTCCTGGTGTGCGGTCGCGTTCTGGCCAAGGGAATAGTAAATAGCTGCCTCGTTACGCAGGGCGTTAGCGCGTGTCACCACGTCACCCGGCGGTGCATTGACTGCATCGTCATAAAAGGTGATTGCCTGAGCCATGTCGCCCCCGGCCGCTAGCGCATTGGCGACCTCGACGTACTCGATGCCTGCTACCCCTGTGCCATGAAGGCTGTTGATGAGCACGGCGGCGGCCTGGCCATCGGTAGTCAGCTCAGCGACCACCACTGGCGATGCGTTCGATTCCGCCTGTATCTGCAGCGGACCGAGCAGTGTGGTCAGCCCTTGGCTGGCTGCGGACTGGTTACCAGACGCCTGCTCTTGCGCGAGTTGCTGCGCGATAGTGGTCGTGAGGGTTACCAGCTGTTCCTGCTCAGCCGCAGTGTTCTGCGCGGCGGCTACGTTAACTTGTTCAGCTGAAAACCCTGCCGCAACGACCGCCGTGACTGCCGAGGCCAACGCGAGCCATGTGGCGATATGCCACTTCTTTTTCTTATGCGGCGCGTGGTTCTCGGGCGGGCGGTCCTTCGGCTCGGACACCGTATTCGCCATAACATCAGGATGACACCATCTCTTCTCCATTCAAGATGCTGTTACCGCCCACCTCCGTAAGCCAAGCATGCTTGATCGCCACAGCGGAGCTGATCGAGCCCGGCGCGAGCGACCAGATCGCGAAACGCTTCCGGATGTCACAAATGTCGGTGAACCGGTGGCGGCGGGCGCTGCGGCTCTACAGTCCTCGCCAAGACCGCACTCGACCTTGCACTCCAGTAGCCTCCGCAATTGAAGATCTTTAACGTGCTCAGTAGGGCAAAAGCGCGCCCTTTCTTCGCGAAGAACCACGCGAACAGCTGCCCGCTCATCGGCATGAGCGGGCTGTACATCGCGGCCCGCCTTGATGCGGATCAGCCGCCGGACCACGTTGAGGTCCTCCGCGTCCAGTCCGGCCTCTCCGCACAGGTACACCAGGGCGAGCAGGCGGAGGGGGAGACCGCCCGCCGCCCGGCATGCGCGGCCGGCCCGGCCACCGGCAACCAGCCTGGGCGGACCCGCCGGAAGCAGCCAGCGAACTCCGCGGCGCAACCAGCTCGCGGGCACGCAGAATGCCCATATCTGGACGGCCCGATTCAAGATCGGCCTCGAGCCGACAGCCGAGCAGTTGGGCGGTTATTGGTCGTTAGCTGTCGAGCAGGGTTGATCACGTAACGTAACGAGTGCGCGATCCGGTCCCAGCGGCGGATCGCTGTTTACGAGCGTGAGGCAAATTCGCGGGGCTGCTGCGCTTGAGCGCGCAGATTATCTGTTCTCCGAGATTGTCCAGCTTGGAGAACAGCGGGCTTGTCTGATAGCCGGGGAGGGCCAGGAGCTCCTCGTCGGTCAAACCCCACCGGCGGGAGATGGCGGAGCCCATGTCGATGCAGTGATCGCAATGGGTGAGGGTGGCCGCCTTCAGCTCGGCGAGGGCCTGGAGCCTCTTGTCGAGACGGTGCAGCTTCGCTGTCGCCTGTTCGAGCTCGGCGTAGCCGTTGAACAGCACGGGCACGTGGGCCGTACATCTCGAGCGGCTCGATCATCCGCTGCGTCTGTCGCCCGGTGAGCTTGGCGATGCTGCGCCGGGTGAAGTGGTAGGCGATCTTGATGTACAGCCCGGCTTGGGCGGACGAGACTGCTTTGATGCGGGCCATTTTGATGCGGGCCATGTGAGTCCTCTTTTCGCTGGTGATCGATGAGCGGCCTTCGGCCTCATCATGTTCGGCTGGTCCGGCCGGCCGGCTCACCAGGCGTCCATGGATGCAGCCGGGGAACCCAGGCACGCACGGCGCGCCGGTAATCGCGGTACTCGGCTCCGAATTTGCGGTCCAGGGTAGGTTCCTCGTAGCAGCGGACGGCGGCTGCGCCGATACACCAGGCCACGGCGGTGTACTCCAGCAGGCCTAGCGAGCCGAACAGGAGCGCCTGGCCTGTCATGACGGCCAGGAAGCCGACGTAGATGGGGTTGCGCACGTAGCGGTAGAACCCGCTGACCACGAGGCGCGGCGGCGACGCCACCGGCACGGGAGTCCCGCCGGCCTTGGTGAACTCGGTAAACGACTGAACGATCGGGGCGAGGCCAGCGCAGATGAGCAACCCTCCAGCCGCCTGCGCGAGCGCCCAGTAGGGCAGGGGCCGGTGGAAGTGCCATTCGTTGAGGAGGAAGGGAAGCAGGCAGGCGAAGGTTCCCCCGAGTGCCACGCCCCACGCAACGCTGACGACCGCTGCTGCTGGCTTGCGCATTACCGCCTCCGGAACAGTCAAGCGCGGGCGGTTTCGTCCGCGGTCTGTGCGCTAGTCGGCCGGGTACGGGCCAGTCCGCCGCCGGCAAGACGATCCACGTCCGGCTCGATGGCGAGGTCGGGGGTTGCCCGCCCGATCCAGCGGGGCAGCCACCAGTTGGCCGGCCCAAGGAGCTGCATGACGGCGGGCACGAGCACCATGCGGACCACGGTGGCGTCGACCAGTACGGCGACCGCCAGGCCCAGGCCGAACACGCCGAGGATCCGCAACGGATCGCCGATGACGAACGAGCCGAATACGCAGACCATGATGGCGGCCGCGGCGGTGATCACCCGAGCCGTGCTGGCCAGCCCGCTGGCCACCGCTCGTGAGTTGTCGCCCGTTCGGAGCCATTCCTCGCGCATGTGCGACAGGAGGAAGACTTCGTAGTCCATCGACAGGCCGAACACGATGGTGAACATCATCAGCGGGATCCAGGGGTCTATCGGCCCGGTGCGACTAACCCCGAAGATGCTGCCAAGCCATCCCCACTGGTAGACGGCGACGATGACGCCGTAGGCCGCGCCCATCGAGAGCAAGTTCATCGCGGCGGCCTTAAGCGGGATGACGATGGACCGGAACACTACCACCAGGAGAAGGGACGCCAGCAAGACCACCATTGCGATCACCCATGGCAGCCGGCCAGACAGGTAGGCCGAGGTGTCGGCTCCTGCGGCGGTCTCACCGCCGACGAATGCGGTGACCCCGCTGCCCGCGGTGACTTGCGGGATCACCTGGTCGCGCAGGAGGTGGACGAGCGCAGCGGTCTGGGCGGACTGCGGCGCGGTGGCGGGATAGACGACGATGACCGCGGCGTCACGGGCGGAGTTGACGATCGGCGGGCTGGCCGAGGCCACGCCCGGCACGTGGCTGAGGCGTTTGCCGAGCTGGGCGATGCGGGCTTGCGCGTGCGGGCCGCGCAGGTCGGCGGCGACGACGAGGGGCCCGTTGAACCCGGGGCCGAAGCCCTCCGCCAGCAGGTCGTAGGCCTGCCGGGTGGTGAGCGAGGGCGGGTCGTTGCCGGTGTCGCTGAACGCCAGGCGCATCGAGAAAAGCGGCACCGCCAGCACCGCCAGCACTGCCAGCGCTGAGGCGGCGCAGATCCATGGCCGCTTCTGCACTGCTTCGCTCCAGCGGCTCCAGAACCCCCGGCGTGTGATGGCGCCGGGCCTGGCGAGCAGGCCGGGGATGTGCAGCCGGTCGATGGCCGGGCCGGCGAAGCCGAAGATCGCAGGCAGAAGGGTGAGCGCGGCCGCCAGCACCAGGGCGACCGCGACGATTGTGGCAGCCGCGAGGCCGTCGATGAACGGCAGGCCCACCACAAACAGCCCGAGCAGGGCGATGATTACCGTGGCTCCGGCGAAGAGCACGGCGCGCCCGGCCGTGGACAGGGCCACGATGGTGGCCTCTCGGGGCGGTTGCCGCTCGGCCAGTCCTTGGCGGTAGCGGGTGACGACGAAGAGGGCGTAGTCGATGCCGACGCCGAGGCCGATCATGATCATCATGTCCGGGCCGAAGGCGGGCACGGTGATGAGGTGGCTGAGCGCCACGAGGATCCCGAAGCCCATGCCTACCCCCACCAGGGCTGTGAGGATCGGCAGGCCCATGGCCACCACCGACCCGAAGGCCAGCAGCATGACCACGACGGCGGCCACCAGCCCGATCGTCTCGCTCGACCCGGGTGCGGCCGAGACGACCTGCTCGATCGGTGCGCCTCCGACCGCCACCTGCAGATCCCGACGGGCGATGCTGCCCGCGGTGCCGATCACCCGCCGGACGGCGCTCGCAGGCAGGTCCGCGGCCGCGGCGTCGAACTGGACCACCACGAAGCCGATCCGGCGGTCCGGCGACAGCTGCCGACTGGCGCCAGGGGCGAGCGGACTTTCCACGCCAGAGACGTGTGCCAGGGGCTGCAGGGACCTCACCAACCGGTCGATGGTCGCGGCGTTGGCGGGGCTGTCGAGCGGCCCCGGCGAGCGCAGGACCACGTCCGCGCTGTCGCCCTTCTGCGACGGGAACCGGCTCGCCAGGAGCTGCTGGGCCTGCTGCGAGGGCGAGCTGCCCAGGGCGAAGTTGTTGTCCAGCCGGCTCCCGCCCACTGCGCCAGCCCGATGGCGGCCACCACGGCGAGGAGCCAGCCGGCCAGCACTCGGCGCCGGTGGTCATAGCACCACGCAGCGAGGCGACCGAGCCCGTTCTGTGGCGATCGGGCAACGTTCGCGCCAGCCGGGCTCGGGGTACTCGTCATCTGCGTGCCTCCGATAAGTAGTGTGCTAAGTTCGAGAGTAGCACTCTCAATTCGGGAGTAGTAGTCTCATAAGCATGGCTACCGATGCCGAGCGCCGCCGCTCGCACGACAGCACGGGCGGCCAGGCACGGACCCGCCTGGCTCGCGCTGCCGTCGTCCGGGCCGCGCAGGCCCTTTTCCTCGAACGCGGCTACGCCGCAACGACGATCGAGACCATCAGCGACCTGTCGGACGTCCCGCCTGCGACGGTGTACCGGCTGTTTTCCTCGAAGCTCGGGATCCTCAAGGCCCTGCTCGACGCCTCAATAGCCGGTGACGACGAGGCCGTCGCATTGCAGGACCGGCCCCACATCCATGCGCTGCTCGCGGACCGAGACCCCCCGAACCAGCTGTCCGGTTTGGCCGGCATCGTCCGCGGCGTCATGTCACGGGCCGAGCCTCTTCACAGGATCCTCGTCAGCGCGGCGGGCTCCGATCCCGATGCCGCTGCGCTGCTCGCCGAGCTGATGCGACAGCGGCAACACGGCCATGCGCAGATCGCACGCTCCCTCGCTCGCGCCGGCGCCCTGCGGCCCAAGCTGCGCGGGCGCGACGCTGACGACATCATCTACGCACTCACGTCCCCCGACGTCTACCGGCTACTCGTCTGCGACCGAGGCTGGCCCCCCGACCGGTACGAACAATGGCTGAAGGACATCCTCATCGACCAGCTGCTTGCTCCGCCGGCAACCGGAAGCGGGCGCACCGACCCCTGACTCTTCCTTCGACGGGATACCGGGAGGACCTGCGGTGATAAGAAGCTCCGCACCGCGCGGCTCCTATCCGGGGTGCGCGTTCCGAGGCCGGGGAAGCTCCGGTTCGCCGCCCCGGTGGCGGCCAGAGCAGGGGAGGGCTGAAACCAGCGATCGCCGACGCCATCGCCTACGACCAGCGCTCCGGCCGCGGCGTGCAGGCCGGCACTACCGCCTCGGCCACCATGGGAATGTTCCCGCCCGCGGCACTGCCATGGGCTGTTCGCCGATTTCCAGTCCGACGCCGCGGCCGGGACGCTGCCCCAGTACTCGTTCCTCGAGCCGAGCTGGGGATCGACGGGCAACAGCCAGCACCCCAACTACGACGTCTCGCTCGGCGAGAAGCTCATCCTGGACGTCTACACCGCCATCCGCAACGGCCCGGGCTGGAACCAGACGCTGCTGTTCATCACCTACGACGAGCACGGCGGCCTCTACGACCACGTGCCGCCGCCATCGGGCGCCACCCCGCCGGACGCCACGCCTGGCGAGTTCGGGTTTGACTTCACCCGGTTCGGGGTGCGAGTCCCGGCGGTGCTGGTCTCGCCGCTGATCCCGGCCGGCACGGTGTTCCGGGCACCGGGGTCGACACCGCTGGATCACACCTCCGTACTGAAAACCATCCAGACCCGCTGGGGGCTGCCCCCGCTTACCCACAGGGACGCCGCCGCGCCCGACGTCGGAGATGTGCTAAGCCTGCCTGCCCCCAGGACCACCGACCTGCCCGCCGACCTGGCCGCGCCGACCTCGACCGGGGCCAACCCGGCCGCGGCCGAAGTGTCGCACCTCCAGCTGGCGAACGCCCAGCTGACATCGCAGCTGCAGGTTCCGCTGAGCGAACTGCACTCCGCGCCGCTGCTGGCCACCCAGCAGACGCCGTTGGACTACGACCGCTACATCGCAGCGCGCACGGCTACCTGGCAAGCTGCCAGGACACACGGCAACGCCCCGGCAGGCTGACCGGAAGCTTGAGGTCTGATCAGGTCCGGGCAACCCGCCGAGGTCGACGAATTCTGCGGCGTCACCCGCAAACCGTAATGCGCCACGAGGCGCCTCGTCCACGACGCAGCTCACAGGCCCGTAAAGCCACATCGGAGACACCCCGAAGAGGACGTGAGAGTAGGCAGCTGTGTGCATGCCGGGTTCGGGTCCCGGATGGGCATCGTGTAGCAGGATGGACGCATGCTGGTCGTTCATGTTCATGTCCGGGTGCGCCCGGAGCGGGTCGAGGATTTCCTGGCCGCGACGCTGATCAACGCGCGAGAGTCGCTGGCCGAGCCGGGCGTCCTGCGGTTCGACGTGATCCAGGATCAGGCCGACCCGGCGCACCTGGTGTTGACCGAGGTCTACCGGGACGAGCAGGCGCCGGCGGCGCACAAGCTGACGCCGCACTATGCGGCGTGGCGTGATGCGGTCGCCGAGATGATGGCCGAGCCGCGGCAATCGGTCCGGTACTCCGTGGTGTTCCCGGCGGATAGCCGCGGCTGGGCCACCGCCGCGCCGCGACGGCCGTGAAGTTCGAGTTCGCCACGGCCGGCCGCATCATGGCCGGGGCCGGGCGGCTAGCGGAGCTGCCGGGCGTCCTGGCGGGACTCGGCTCCCGGGTGCTGGTGTGCACGGGCGCGAATCCGGCGCGTCACGCCGGCCTGCTCGAGGGCCTGGGGTTGCCGGCCGCGGTGCTGGAGGTGGGCGCCGAGCCGACGGTCGGGCTAGCCCGCGCCGGCGTCGCGGCCGCGCGCGAGCACGGCGCTGACATAATCGTCGCGATCGGCGGCGGCAGCGTCATCGACACCGGCAAGGCCGTGGCCATGTTGCTAGGCAACGGCGGTGACCCGCTGGATTACCTGGAGGTCATCGGGGCCGGCCAGCCGATTAGCCGGCCCGCCGTGCCGTGCGTCGCGGTGCCCACCACGGCTGGCACCGGAGCGGAGGTTACCGCCAACGCCGTGCTCGCCTCGCCGGAACATCGCCTCAAAGCGAGCCTGCGCAGCCCGCTGATGATCCCGCGGGTCGCGCTGGTCGATCCGCAGCTCACCGTGTCGTGCCCGCCGCCGGTCACCGCCGCGAGCGGCCTCGATGCGCTTACTCAGTGCCTGGAACCCCTGGTCGCGCCCCAGGCCACCCCGCTGACCGACGGGCTGGCCCGCGAGGGGCTGCGCCGCGCGGCCGCAGGCCTGCGAGCCGCTTACGCCGACGGCGAGGACCTGGCCGCGCGGACCGACATGGCCATCTGCAGCCTGCTGGGCGGGATGGCACTGGCCAACGCCAGACTCGGCGCCGTGCACGGCCTGGCCGGCGTCATCGGCGGCGTGGCGGACGTCCCGCACGGCATCGCCTGTGCCGCGCTGCTGGCACCCGTCATGGAGGCGAACGTCAGGGCGCTGCGATCCGGGCCGCCCGGCCATCCCGCTCTGGAGCGTTACGCCCAGGCGGCCGGGCTGCTGACCGGCGAGCCCGCCGCGGCCGTCGAGGAGGCCCTGGCCTGGATCCGCCAGACCCTCACCCTGCTCGCCGTACCCGGCCTGGCCGCATTCGGCCTGCGGCCGCAGCACGCCGATGAGATCGCCGCCAAGGCCCTGATCTCGAGCAGTATGCGGGGAAACCCCGTCGCCCTGAGCCACGGCGACCTGGAAGCCATCCTCCAGCGGGCGCTGTGAACCACTCACGCCGCCGGTCCTCGCGTGCAAAGTCCCGGAGTTACCGCCGGACCGGCGGCCGGCGGCCCGGCGGCCCGGCGGCCCGGCGGCACCCGGACGCAAGAGGATCAAGAGGATAGCGCCGAACTCTGGCTCCTCGCGGAATACGCATGTGCTGCTGACCTGTAAGTCACGCGGTCTAAGACGCTGACCGGCTGGACGCAGCGGTTTTGCCCCGGCATTCCACGAGACTCTCGACGCGGCCTGCGCATGGTTGCAGCGAGCCTGACAACCGGCCACGCATCCCGGCTCGGCCGGATCCACCTCGGGCCGCCCCAGGTGGGTGCCGGTCAGCACCTCTGGGCTACCGCGGTTGCCGCTCTGCCGCACCGTCGCCGGTAAAGGCAGGTTATCGTACGTTTACGCTTCTTCACTCCGGTGAGCGGTGTACTGGGTAAGCGGAGTTCCGGGGCGTGAAGGAGAGGAGAGCCGGTGGCGCTCGCGGCAGATGCCGAGCCAGGGTCGGGGGCGGCTGGGTTGTTCGCCGCCGATGAGGAGGTCGGCCGTGACCTAGCCGCGGTGGACTGGGCTGCCACCCCGCTCGGGCTGCCCGGGTCCTGGCCGCAGAGCCTGCAGACGGCGGTGGACATCCTGCTGTCGTCCCGCTTTTCGATGTGGATGGCCTGGGGAGCGCAGCTGACGTTCTTCTGCAACGCCGCGTACCGGCGCCACACCCTGGGCCGCAAGTACCCGTGGGCGCTGGGCCGGCCTGCCAGCGAGGTGTGGGCGGAGATCTGGGACGACATTGGCCCGCGGATCGACGCCGTGCTGGCCACGGGGAAGGCGACCTGGGACGAGGCGCTGCTGCTGTTCCTGGAGCGGTCCGGCTACCCGGAGGAGAGCTACCACACCTTCTCCTACAGTCCGCTGCGCGACGACGCAGGCACCGTGGTCGGCATGCTGTGCGTGGTCAGCGAGGACACCGAACGCGTGATCGGCGAGCGCCGGATGGCGACCTTGCGCGATCTGGGTTCTGACCCGAGCGTGGTACGCACCGAGCAGGAGACGCTCGACTTCGCCGGACGGCAGCTGGGCCGCAACCGGCGGGACCTGCCTTTCACCCTGACCTACCTGTTCGGCGACGACGACGGCGCCGCCGCCCGGCTGGCGGGGAGCACCGGCATCGCGGCCGGGCACCCGGCCGCCCCGGCCACGCTTGCGGCCGGGGACCCGGACCCGGTGTGGCCAGTCGCGGCGCTGCTGCGGGGTGAATCCGCGCTGGTGAGCCTCGTCAGCCCCCGGTTCGCCGTCCTGCCGGCCGGGGCGTGGAGTGAGCCGCCCGTCCAGGCGCTGGTAGCACCGCTGGCCCGCCACGGCGGCCCCCCGTACGGGTTCCTGGTGGCCGCCCTGAACCGGTACCGGCCCTTGGACGAGGGCTACCGCGCGTTCGTCGGCCTCGTAACCGGGCACCTCGCGGCGGGGATCGCGAGCGCACGCAGCTACCAGGACCAGCAGCGCCGCGCGGAGGAGCTCGCCGAACTGGACCGTGCCAAGACCACGTTCTTCTCCAATATCAGCCACGAGTTCCGCACCCCGCTGACCCTGATCATGGGTCCGGTGCAGGAGCTGCGGCGCCGGCTGGCCGACGCCGGCCCTCAGGTGCGCGAGGAGCTGGAGGTCATCAGCCGCAACGGGCTGCGCCTGGGCAAGCTGGTCAACATGCTGCTGGATTTCTCCCGCATCGAGGCCGGGCGTATGCAGGCGAGCTACGAACCGGCCGACATCGCGCAGGTGACCGCCGAACTGGCCAGCGTCTTCCGCTCCGCCGTCGACCGCGCCGGCCTGGCTTTCAAGGTGGACTGCCCCCCGTTGCCCGAGCCGGTCTACCTCGACCGCGGCATGTGGGAGAAGGTGGTGCTGAACCTGCTCAGCAACGCGCTGAAGTTCACCTTCGACGGCTCCATCCACATCGCCGTGCGCGCCGAGGGCGGCCAGGCGGTCGTCACGGTCGCCGACACCGGCATCGGGGTCCCCGCTCGCGAGATGCCGCGGTTGTTCGAGCGGTTCCACCGCATCGAGAACACCCGCTCCCGCTCCAACGAGGGCAGCGGCATCGGGCTGGCCCTGGTCCAGGAACTCGTCCAGCTGCACGGCGGCACCATCACCGCGTCCAGCACCGAGGGCGCGGGCACCACGTTCACCATCCGCCTGCCTTTCGGGCACGCCCACCTGCCCGCCGGTGCCCTCGTCCCGGCCGGCCACGCGGCGACAGTCTCAGCCAGCGCTGACCCGTTCGTCCAGGAAGCCTTGCGCTGGCTGCCCGGGACCGCGCAGGACGGTGGCGGCACGGGGGCGCGCCCCGTGCATGAGGAGATCACGCCTGGAAATGACACAGATCCCTCGGCACAGGCGCGCCGCGCCCTGCCCGCGCGGGTGCTGGTCGCCGATGACAACGCCGACATGCGCGAGTACCTGGCCCGGCTGCTGCGCTCCGCCGGCTACGAGGTCACCATGGTCACCAACGGGCAGGCCGCCCTGGACGCTGTCCGCGCCGGCGCCCCCGACCTGGTGATCAGCGATGTGATGATGCCCCGCCTGGACGGCCTGGGCCTAGTGAGCGCCCTGCGCGCCGACGCGCGCACCGCAACCGTGCCGGTGCTCCTGCTGTCGGCGCGGGCCGGGCAGGAGGCGTCCATCGAGGGCCTGCGGGCGGGCGCCGACGACTACCTGGTCAAGCCGTTCTCCGCGGCCGAGCTGCTGGCCCGGGCGCGGGCCAGCGTGGAGCTGGCCAGGTTCCGGAACCGCGAATCGCAGTTCCGCCGCACCTTGATCGATTCCCTCCAGGAAGGCTTCTTCCTCACCGATCAGGAAGGCACCATCCTGGAGGCCAATCAGGCCTTCCTGGTCCTGGTGGGCTACAGCCCGGACGGCTTGCCGTTCCGCTGGCCGCACCCCTGGATTCCAGACCCCGGCGCCGATCCTGACGGGTGGGCGGCGGCGGCCCAGGCGTTCGACGACTACAAGCGGCACGGCGGCGGCCGGTACACCATACCGGTACGGCACCACGACGGGCACACTATCTGGCTGGCATGCAGCTCGGCCAGCTTGCCCAGCCCGGACGGGCGCGGCCGGCTGTTCGTCGGCACCGCGCGGGACGTGACCGCCGAACGGCTGGCCGCGCAGCGCGAAGCCACCCTGGCCGGCTTCGCCGCCGCGCTGGCCGCGGCCGGGGAGATCTCCGAGATGCTCACCACGGCCGCCCGCGAGATCGCCGCCGCGGTACACGCCAGCCAGGTGACAGCCGCGCTATGGTCCAGCGACGACAACCCCGCCGTCACCGGATGGCCCCGGCCCGCCCCAGGCCAGGGCGCCTCCGCCGCGGTGACGGGAACGCTGGACGTCGTCCGGCATCAGCCTGCCGCCTCGGTCGCCGTGCTGCCAGGCGACGAGGGCACCAGCCTGCTCGCCGCTCCGCTCGACGGGACAGGCTCATCGGCCATCGCAGCGGAATTCCCGGCCGGACGGCTTGTCAGCGCCGAAGTGCGGGAACTGTTCTCGGTCCTCACCAGCCACCTGGCCCAGGTCCTCGCCAAAGCCAGGGACTACGAGCAGACCCGCGCCGTCGCACTCACCCTCCAGCATGCCATCCTCGCCCCTACCGAGCTGCCGCACGGATTCGCCGCACGGTACACCCCGGCGGTTCCCCCGCTCGAAGTCGGCGGCGACTGGTATGACGTGATTCCGCTGCCCGGACAGCGTACCGGCGTCGTCGCCGGTGACTGCGTGGGCCGCGGGCTGCCCGCCGCCGCGGTCATGGGCCAGCTCCGCTCCGCCAGCCAGGCCGTCCTGCTCCGCGCTCCCGGTCCGGCCGAGGCCCTCGCCGACCTGGACACTTTCGCCAGCCGGATTCCGGGAGCGGAATGCACCACCGTGTTCTGCGCGATCCTTGATCCCGCGGCCGGGACGGTCACCTACAGCTGCGCCGGGCACCCGCCGCCCATCCTCGTCACGGCCGGAGAAGATTACCGCCTGCTCGACCAGGCCCGGTCCCTGCCGCTGGCCATGCTGCCCGCTGACTGGCGGCGCAGCCAGGCGACCGCCACGCTGCCGCCCGGCGCGACATTGATGCTGTACACCGACGGGCTCATCGAGCGGCGGAACCAGCCGCTGGACAAAGGGATCGACGCCGCGGCGGTCACGGTGGCCGAACACGCCCAGGACCATCCGGACGACGTTGCGGACCACGTCATGTCGGCCATGACGCCGGCGGCGGCTGACGAGGACGACGTCGCCGTCCTGATCTACAGACACCCGCCTGCCCCGCTGACCGTCCAGGTATCAGCAGACGACCCCTCCTGCCTGGCCTTGCTCCGGGCCAGGCTGCGGCAGTGGCTGCCAGCAGCCGGCGTCGGCAGCCGGGAAGCCACCGACATCATGATCGCGGCGGGTGAGGCCGCAGCTAACGCCGTCGAACACGCCAGCGCCGGCCGCCCCGCCGACGCGGCACCAGTCCAGATCAGCCTCACCGCCCGCGCGGCCCACACCATGGTCCAGCTGACCGTCGCGGACACCGGGAGCTGGCGGTCTCCTCCTGCGGACCGCGAGCAGCCCGCCCCGGGCACCCGAGGCCACGGGGTCATTTTCATGCACGCCCTCATGGATGACGTCGCGATCGATCCGTCCGCGCACGGGACGACGGTGACCTTGACCAAGGACCTGAAGCCATGACTAACGAGGCCAGCCCAGCCGGCCCCGCTCACCACCGTCCCGCGAGCAGCAGCGCCCCCGCCAGCAGCCCGCAGGCACGGTTCGAGTTCCTGGCTGCCGGCGTACATGAACCCGCCATCGTGCGCGCCGCCGGCGACATCGATCTGACCAACGTCGGGCAATTCCAGGCCGCCCTCGACCAGGCTGCCGCCGCCTCCAGCGCCATCACCGCCGACATGACCGCGGTCACCTACTGCGACAGCGCCACCATCCGGGCACTGTTCATCGCCGCCCGGCAAGCCCGGCTCACCATCCAGGTCAGCACAGCGGGCCCCATCAACGAAACCCTGCTGAGAGTCTCCGGCCTGGACCAGATCGCCACCGTCGTCACGCTGGACTAGCCGCACGCCGGCGGTGCGCCAGGCCCGCAGGACCGCACGGCCTGTCCGGACTTCGCGCGGGGGCCGACGGGTGGGTCTTAGTTCCGGGGGACGAGGGCGAGCTGACGCGACTGGCCAACCAGGCGCCCTGTGCTATCCCAGACCTCGCCGTCCTCCTCAAGGAAACCAGCGGTGACGAACCGGGTCGAAAAGCGGCAACGGAGCCAGCCGGGCGCCGGGCTGGCCCGGACATGAGCGGTGAGCTCCACTGTCGGCGTCCACGCGACCGGCAGCCGGGCGTTGAAGGCGGTGGGCGGGAAGGCGTCGACCGCACACAGCAGAGCGATGCTGTCGACGGGCTCGTCGCCGGGGAGCCGGAACCAGCCCCGCATCAGCGGCTGTCCGGACTGGCGCCCGGTGGCGAAGGCGGCGTCGTCGGGATGCAGCCGCAGATCGACCCGGCCCATGAACGGGGGCGGGAAGGAGACGGCTGGATGCAGCCGGACGCACTGCCCTGGCGGGGGCAGCTCGGGGGGCGCGCCCTCGACGAGCTCGGGACCCTCGGCCTGTGACAGGTCACCGAACGTGCCCAGCACGGCCAGCAGCGGGCGGGCACCGGAGAACATCGTCGCGGTGCCGGTGGCCAAGCGCCTTCCCTCCTTCAGGACCTGGGCGGCGATGCGGACGCTGCCCGGCTGGCCGGGCGACAGGTAGTGCGCGGTGACCGTCACGGGTCCGGGCGCCCGGTGGCGTCGGCCAGGGCGCGAGCGGCCACCGCGAGCAGGTAGCCGCCGTTGGCATTACCCGCGATCGTCCCAGCCCGACGGGGGCGGGAAGGAGACGGCTGGATGCAGGCCGACCACTGGCCGGCCGCAGCGGGCTGGACAGCTGTCGCGGTGGCAAATGGGCCGGGCAGGGGACACCTCGCTGGCAAGGTTCAGGACTGATCATCAGGCAGTGGTGCACCGGCTGCCTCTGGCGACAGGCCTATCACCGAACCGGATTGATGTCGACCGGGACGGCCTTCCTCGCGCCGAGCGGCATCGTTCATTCAGCCGGCGCCTGGCCGGGCACCGGCCGGCCTGCCGAGGGTCTGCCAAGCTGAGTGGTATGGAGGCGACAGAACTGAGGGCTGCCGTGGCGCTTCCCGATCCTGCGCTGGTGGTGCTTGTCGGGCCGTCCGGGTCGGGGAAGTCGGTCTGGGCGGCGGAGCGTTACCGCCCGGATGAGGTGGTCTCGTCCGACCGGCTGCGCTCGCTTGTGGGGAGCGGTGAGCATGACCTGGACGCATCGGCCGACGCCTTCGCTCTGCTTGACCAGATAGTGGCGGCCCGGCTCCGCCGCAGCCTGACGGCGGTGGTGGACACGCTGGGCCTGGACCCGGCGCGGCGCCGCGGCTACCTGGAGCTTGCCAGGGGCAGCGGCATGCCTGCCGTCGCCGTGCTGGTCGGCACCGATCCGGCGGAGTGCCGCCGCCGTAATCGCGCACGGGACCGGCCGGTGCCCGCGCCCGTGCTCGACGGCCAGCTGCGACGGATGCGGGCGGCTGTCGCGGAGATCGGCGGCGAGGGATGGGACCTGGTAGTAAACGCCAAGACGGCTCAACCCGAGCCCTCGCACACCCCCGGCGCGAGGACCGCGGCCAGCGAGCAGCGGCAGCGGCCGGTCCGGATGGGCTTGGTGCTGCAGCTCTCGCGATTCCCGTGGGATCAGGATCCGTCAGGCCCGGCACATTGGCTGGCTTCGGTGGCCCGCGCCGCCGCCGAGGCCGGACTGCAGGGAATCGCCCTGATGGATCACGTGATCCAGATCCCCCAGGTGGGCCGTGCCTGGGAGCCGATTCCGGAACCGTGGGTGACGCTCGGGATGCTCGCTGGCCTGGAACCCGGTCTTCGGCTGGGCACGCTGGTGACGCCCGTGACGTTCCGCGCGGCCGGAGTCTTGGCCAAGACCGTGGCCACCCTGGACGCGCTGAGCGGCGGGCGATCGTTCTGCGGCATCGGGGCCGGCTGGTGGGCGCGCGAGCACGCTGGGTTCGGCCTGCCATTCCCGCCCGCCCAGGCCCGGCTCGACGAGCTGGAGTCGGCCATCGAGACGCTTCGCGCTCTCTGGCAGCCCGGCACCAGGGAATACCGGAGCGAGCGGGTCTGGCTGCCGGAGACGACCTGCTATCCGCGACCGGCGTCACCGATCCCGGTCATCGTCGGCGGCGGCGGCGAGAAGCGCACGCTGGCTATCGCCGCCAGGCTCGGCGACGGCTGCAATCTTCCCTCCGACGTCGGCACGCTGGACCGCAAGCTCGCTATCTTGCGCCAGCACTGCCTGCAGGCCGGGCGCGATCCCGCGCAGGTCGAGGTGACCGTGCTCGACGTCCCCGTCATCGGCCGCGACCGCGAGCACGCCGGATCGATTGTGGAAAAACTGCGCGGCAGGACCACCGCCGCGGCGTTCGCCCAGCGCCACCACGCCGGCACCGCCGAGGACCACATCGGCCGCTACCGGCTGCTGGCCGAGCGCGGCGTGCGGACAGTATTCGTCTCCCTCCCCGACCTGGCCGGCCCCGAGGACGTGTTGCGCCTCACCCCGCTGGCCGCCGCCTTCGCCTGATCGCCCCGCCACGCCCTGCAGCGCCCGCCGGTGACCGTGCCCTACGCTCGCCCGCCACCCAGAAGCGCCCGGCAAGCACCCGCGCCGTCGGTGCCCGCCGGCAGGCGAAGCGAGACAGCCGATAAGCACGGGCCGGACTGCCAGCCCGCCGCTTCCGCCGGGGCACAGAACTCCTGAGCCGGCCAAGCCGTCTACCTGGGGAGGAAGTCCAGGAGAAGCTGGTTGATCGTGTCGGGAGCGTCCAGTTGCATCCAGTGGCCGGGGCCGTCGATGCGTTCATAACGCCAGGGCCCGGCCACGTTCTCGGCCGAATCGGTCATCTGTGTCTCGGTGAGGGCCATGTCACCGCTGCTCCATATCCCCATGGTCGGCGCCTGCACCGCCGGCAGCGCCACGGGAGGCGCTACCCAGGACTCGGGAGGCACGTTGGCCCGGTACCAGTTGAGAGCGGGCGTCAGAGATTTCGTGGCCTCCAGTTCGGTGATGACGGCCTCGGTGTCAGGGTGGCGGGCCCAGGAGCGGAAGTTGGCCCAGTTGTCGTCGCTGAGCCACTGCTCGGCGACGCCGGCGAACTGGAACAAGAGCATGTACCAGGACTTCTCGCGCTGTTCCGGCGTCCTTCGGAACGTCGCGGGGTGGCCGACCGACAGCACCGCGAGATGATCGACCTGGTCAGGGACCAGCGACGCGAATACCCATCCCAGCGCCGCTCCCCAGTCGTGGCCCACGACATGGGCCCGCTCCGCCCCGGCATCGCCGAGGACGGCCATGACGTCTCCCACCAGCGAGGGAAAGGAATACGAATCAACGGTCCCGGGCTTGTCCGAGCGCCCGTAGCCGCGCAGGTCAGGGACGATGACCTGGAACCCGGCGCCGGCCAGGGCCGGGACCTGGTTGCGCCACAGCCGTCCTGAGTCGGGGAACCCGTGCAGCAGGATCACCGGCCGGCCCTCTCCGGTCACGTCGTACTCGATGCCTGCCTCGGCTGTTTCGGCTCTCACGAATCCGCTCCTAATCGCCGGCCACGATGGAAAGCAACTCGGCCCGGCTCGGGGCCGGAACCGGTTCGTCGCGCCAGCCGGCGCCCAAGGCGACGGCCCTGTCGAGCAAGCCCGGCCGGGCCGCCACGTCGGCTGGCCGGCTCAATACCATGGCGACACTGACGAAGCCCCGCAGGCAGTCGGGGTCCTTGACGGCGGCATTGGCCAGGGCCTGGCCGATCTCCCAGCCGGGATCGCGAGGGCGGTACTCGCCACCGCCGATGAGCGCATCGATCTCCGCCAGACGGTGACGGTCGGCCGCCAGCGTGTCGCGATACCAGGGCTCGATCGTCTCGGCTGTGGCGTGATGGAAGGAGCAGGCGAACTCCCAGGGATCGTCGAGGCTGGCCGCGGCGATCGTGTCGCGCAAGAGCACGGCCTGCAGCATCCCGATCGAGGCGCCCCTGCCCGCTGTCGGGTTAGAGCACGCCCAGGCGTCGCCCACCGCCACCACCCCGGTCGCCACGGGAGCGCCGTCGACCATGAGGTTGCGGTGCCGATCCTCGATCCCGGCCATCGCGGTAACCCGGTCGTCGATCGGCTGCCCATCCAGCCAGTGTGCCACCAGCGGCAAGGACCGGACAGCCTTCTGCCAGATCGCAGCGTCATGCAGGCGATGCAGCGCCTTGTCCTTGGCGCTGGCTACCAGGGTGACGCTCCACGTGCCGTTGTCGGCCGGCAGCGTCAGGGCCGTGATGGTGCCCAGGTGCATGACCAACCCGCCCAGCGCCGGGGGAATGCCACCGTCGGCGGAGCGGAAGTGCCGGCCGTAATAGATGAAACCGCAGTCATCGAGCTCATCGCGGGGGGGCCGGGCCTCTATCGCCTCGAGCCACCGGGGCAGCGGCGAGCGCCGGCCGGTCATGTCCACCACCAGGTCGGCGGTTACCTCCTCACCCGTGGCCAGGCGAACCCCGGCAACGTGAGGTACGCCGTCGTGAGCGGAAGGGCCGGTGACCAGCCCCACGACGGCAGCCCCTCTCCTGATCTCCAGATACGGAGTCCGGTCGGCCACCGACGCGACGGCTGCCTCCACCACGCACCGCCGGCCGGAGATGCACTCGAACGCGCCATCCCCCGAGCGGGCCGGGCCCCTGATCGCCTCCGGGGCATCAAGGACCGGGTTGCGGCGAAGGGCCCCCGCAGCGGCCAATCCCTTCTTCACTTCGGGCAGTTCGGAGTCCAGGAGGCCGCGATAGCGGGCCAGGAAGAAGTGCGGAAGCCGGAACTGGTTGACCCCTTTACGCTGCCAGGTGCCCCAGATCTCGTCAGCCCCCGCCGGCGCCGCCTGGGCGTCTCGTTCCAGGACCGTCACCTCGTGGCCATCCCCGCACAGCAGAAGCCCAGCACCAAGACCGACGACCCCGGCACCCACAATCACGATCTTGGCGATGACGACCCTCCCGGATCTCGTGTTTCCGAGTTATGCGGCGAGGGTGTCGCAGGTCCAGGTGTCGCCGGGGATTTGTCCGGGTGGGGTCTGGCCTGGTCGTATGGCGGTAAATCGGGCGGTGAGGAACTCGCGGCGGAGCCTGGCGAGCATGTCGGCGGTGCTGGGCTCGGTCTTGGTGGTGTACCACGGGCAGGCCAGGCGGCGCCTTTCGATATCGGCGGGGTCGTAGGCGTAGCGGGCGTACCAGCAGATCAGCAGGGTCTGGATGAGGAACCCGAAGGGGACGGTCCGCTCGACGGCGGCGGTGACCCGGTTGCAGGCGTCGCCGACGCCCATGATCTGCTTTCCGGCCGCGTTGGATGGCTCGATGGGCCACCGCCAGGCGTACCGCTCGATGACCGCCTCGGGGCCGGCATTGGTGTCGAGGGTGAAGATCGCCAGGTCATAGGGCCTGGCCGAGCCGGGCTCCCTGACCAGCACCAGGCGGCCGGGGGCGGTGCCGAAGCTGCCGTGCCACAGCGCGTCCATGACCGATGCCTGCATGGTGGCGGTGGCGCCGTAGCAGGTGACGGTCACCTGCTGCCAGGCTGCGCCGGCGGCGACCTGGGCGGGCTTGCCCAGCCGGGCGCCCTTGACGCGGGGCCGGCCGCGCTTGCCGGTGCGGGGCGGCTTCGGCCCGTACAGCACCGCGCTGGCCGGCAGCCGGGTGGTCCAGGTCGTTCCTGCCACCTTCAGTGGCTCGCCGTGGAAGGCGGCGTCCCCGACCCCGTGAACCGCCCGGCCGCCCAGCGCCCCGGCCAGCATCTTCACCATCTGCCCGGCCAGCTCCACCTGGGAGGCGGTGCCCTTGCCGCGCCACAGCCGGAACAGGACCGGCAGCGCCGCCGGCGAGGAGCAGAACGGCAGCTTAACGACCAGGGCCGCGATCACCCACGTGTTGCCGTAGGCGATCTTCTTCCCGCCCTGCGCCGATCCGTCATACGCCCACCGGGCCTGGGAGACCTTGCGCCCCCACCGCCGGAAGAAGGTGCCGTCGACGGCTACCGTGACCGGCTGCCCCGCGGGGACCAGGTACGTCACGATCAGCCGGGCCACCGCCAGGCCCAGGTCATCGATGTCCCAGACCGCGCCGGAGAAGAACCAGCACGCCCGCCGGAACTGATCTCCGATCCCGGCCGCCGCCGCCATCGCCACCACCGTGCGCCGCCCCGCCAGGATCATCCCCGAGGCCAGCACCACGAACAGCTTGTGCGTGGAACGGCGCCGGAACGCAGGCCCCAGCTCACCCAGCAGATTATTCCAGGTCGCGGGCATCGGTAGCATCGAAGACGGCAGCATCAGCGGGCACTCCGTGTCATCGCGGTGGTGGTAGACCCCGCTGATGCTGCCTCCCTCAGGCAATCACACGCAAACCAGACGCTCGCGCCACCCCAGGCGTACCTGCCTCACCCAGCCTGACCTCGCTCGCCGAAGATCAAGCACACCATCCTGCCCCGAGAAACCCGGAAACACGAGCCGGATGCAACTGCGACCGTATCCCTCAGTTAAGTCAGCAGAACTCGATTGCCTATCAGGTGAAGACGCTATGGAGATGGCGTGGAGGCGTCAAGGCATGCCGAAGCGTGTCGCCGGGCGGGGCGGGTGCCAGGATCGCTGATGAGACGATGTGAACCCAGTCAAGTGGCAGCCTGGAAGGAAGGACGGACATGACCCCACCAGCCGCTCGCAGGCGGAGCCAGTTCATCGATGCCGTGATCGATGACTACGCAGCAGCGCATTCCACCGGGCCCGACGCTGACCAGCTCGAGTTGCAGCGCATTACGCGGGAGAAGACCGGCCGCGCCGCGGGCATGCAGATCGGCGACGATCAGGCGGTGCTGATGGAGATGCTGGTCCGGGCCATGGGAGCCACGCGCGCGGTGGAGATCGGCACGTTCACCGGCTATTCGGCTCTGGCGGTGGCGCGGGGCCTGGGTCCCGGCGGGCGCCTGCTGTGCTGTGACCTCAGCCAGGAGTGGACGTCGATCGCCCGCGCGGCGTGGCAGGAAGCCGGGGTCGCCGACCGGATCGACCTGCGGGTGGGACCGGGTCTGGAAACCCTCCGCGCGCTGCCGCCCGATGAGCAGTTCGACTTCGCGTTCATCGATGCCGACAAGCCGGGCTACGCCCGGTACTACGAAGAGGTGCTGATCCGCCTGCGATCGGGAGGCCTGATGCTCCTGGACAACACGCTCCAGGGCGGCCACGTCGTCGGCCATCTCGCGGACGACGAGGACGTCACGGCGATTCGCTCCCTCAACGACGCGATCGCCGCCGACCCTCGCGTGAAAGTGGTCCTGATCCCCATCGGCGACGGCGTCAGCGTCGTGCAGAAACTCGGCGAACGGCAGTGAACCCGCCGGCCATCCTGGTGATCGGCGGCGGCAGCTACGCCGTGCTATACCGGGTGGCCGGGTCAGCGCCATCGTCGGAGCCGTCGCCATCCTGCCGGTGAAGCGGTCCGATGAGGAAGGACCCTACGGGCCGCGAACGATGAAGCACCTGGGGTTAGCGGTTGCCGGTGTGCGACAGGTCGAGTTCCCTGGCCCGGCGGACCGCTGCCCGGCGGTTGTTCACACCGAGCTTGGTGTAGATGTTCTTGGTGTGCGTCCGCACGGTGTTCAGCGACACTACGAGCTCGCGAGCGATGCCCGGGCCGCCCAGATCTCCTTCAGCCTCCCGTATCCGCGCCATCGCGACCCGCCAGCGCGCCGACAAGGTAGGTCCAGAACAACGCGGGATCGTTGTCGCGCTGGTCGAGCGAGAGCCCCGCCACGGACCGTCCCTCGGCCGGAGCGGCTGCCAGCCACTGCGCCAGCAGCGTCGTCTTACCGAACCCGGCTGGAGCTGAGACGAGCGTCAGCGCCGGCTCCGCCCCGCGGCTCAGGCGCTCGCTCAGTCTCGGACGTGCTACCAGACCGCGTCGCCACCTGGGGACGTGGAGCCTGGTCTCGAGCAGCGGGCCTGCCATGACCACCGCCCCTCAGGAGCCAGTCTTCGTCACGTGGTTCCACCGTGCGCGAATTCGCCGTGACCGTTCCGGCGAGCTGGGCGGGGGAGGTGCGTTGGGTGTGCGGCTGAGCCGCCGTGGCGAAAGGAGTCCCAGGTCTGGGCCAGGTAGCATGTGCGCAGCCGGCCGGTGAAGATAGCTGATCCGCCGGCTCCCCATCGCGGCCACTTCGAAGAAGAGCTTCATGACGGAGTCCACCCCGCCGAGACCAGCGCCCTCGCCTGCTGCGCTGCATGATCTGTCGGCAACGAGTGACGAGAGGCGAGCAGCGGGGAAGGCCGCCAGGAAACGGGCTCGACGGGACACGCTGGGGTACTGGGCACAGGAGGAGCGCGGGCACGACGCGCTGAAGACGATTCTGGCCCAGAACCAGATCCGGGTTCCCGGGCTGGTTCCCCTCCGGCATCAGCGGATGGCTGCCTCTGCCTGGAATTACTACCGGGGTGCCGCAGCGGTCATGGCTGGCGACCTCGCGTCCCAGCCCAGCAGCGGGCTGGCGGTGCAGCTGTGCGGTGACGCCCACATACTGAACTTCGGCCTGTGGGCCACGCCGGAGCGGAACTTGTCGTTCGACCTGCGCGATTTTGACGAAACTCACCCCGGCCCGTTCGAGTGGGACATCAAGCGCTTCGCCGCCAGTGTCGTCGTGGCGGCGCGGGAGAACCGGATCAAGCCGACACGGGCCGCTGCCGCGGTAACGGCCGGCCTGGAGGCCTATCGCAGGCGCATGCGCCGGTACACGATGATGCCCGAGCTCGACATCTGGTACGACGGCATGTACATCGACAGCCTGATCAGCTACTTCGAGCCGGCCGACCGCGGCCGGGTCTCGATCCACATTGAGAAGAAGCGGAGACGCCGCACCAGCCGTGGAGCGTTCGCCAAGCTCACCACGATGACGCACGGGCGGCCCCGGATAACCGAGGATCCCCCGATCCGCGTCACGATCAGCGACGACGAACAAGCCGACCTGGTCGGCCACCTCCTGGCCGGGTACCGGCTGACCCTCCAGGAGGACCGGCGGAGCCTGTTCGACCGGTTCACCGAGGTCGATGTGGTCCGCCAGGTGGTGGGGGTAGGCAGCGTGGGGATGCAGGTTTACCTGGTGCTTCTCGAGGGCCGCACCGGCGCCGACCCGTTGTTCCTGCAGGTCAAGCAGGCCGGGCCGTCGGTATATGAGGCCCACACCCAGCCCAGCCGCCACGACAACCACGGCGCCCGGGTGGTCAACGGCAAACGGCTGATCCAGAGCGCCACCGACATCTTCGTCGGCTGGGGCTCGCTGCACGGCAAGGACTACTACGTGCGGCAGTTCCGCGACATGAAGATCATCCCGACCACCGAACTGATCGCCCCGCGCCTCGTCGAGTTCGCTACCGCGTGCGGCGAGACACTCGCCCGCGCCCACGCCCGCACCGGCGACCCGGTGGCCATCGATAGCTACATCGGCAAGGGCCCCAACTTCACCGCTGCGATCGGCCGGTTCGCCGACCAGTACGCCGATCAGAACGAGCGAGACCACACCCAGCTCGTCAGCGCGATCGCCGCCGGCACCGTCCGGAGCCTGCCGGTCTGAAACCCAGCAACTTTCACGCTTCAATCCGCGTGCCGACGGGTTGCAAGGCTGAGTTCGGCGGTAAGCTCCGCCACGGTCGCGGCTCCTGCGGCAGCATCGGGTGCGCCGAGGATAGCCTTGACCAGCGCGGACGCGACGATCACGCCGTCGGCGAAGCCAGCCACCTGGGCAGCCTGCGCAGCGTCGGAAATCCCGATTCCGACGCAGACGGGGAGTCCGGTGGTCGCCTTGATACGCCGCACCAGCGAGCTGGCGGCTGTACTGACAGCCTCCCGGACGCCGGTGACTCCCATCAGCGATGAGGCGTAGACGAACCCTGTTCCTGCCGCGGTGAGTTCCCGTAGCCGCTCGTCGGTACTACTCGGCGCGGCCACGAAGATGGTGGCGAGGCTATGCCTGGCCGCGCTTTCCCGCCACAGCGCGGACTCCTGCACGGGCAGGTCAGGCACGATACATCCTGCGCCGCCTGCCTCGGCCAGCTCGCTGCTGAAGCGCTCGGCGCCGTACTTGCCGATCGGGTTCCAGTACGACATGACCAGGACTGGCTTACCGGTGGCCTGGTATGCCTCTCGCACGGTGCGGATGACGTCGGCGATCCGGACGCCGCCCCGCAGGGCGATGTCGTCGGCGGCCTGGATCACCGGGCCGTCGAGTACCGGGTCGCTGTGCGGCAAGCCGACCTCGACGATGTTGGCTCCGCTGTTCAGCATCGCCTGGATCGCGGCGATGCCCTCGTTGACGGTCGGAAAGCCGGCTGTCATGTACGTGATGAGCGCGGCCCGGTTCTCTTGCTTCGCCCGGGCCAGTGCGCCGGCCAGAAGCTGCAGGTTTCCGCTCACTTCTGGGCTCCCCCTGCCCTGGCCGCGTCGGCGTCCTGTTCGAAGTACCGTACGGCGGTGTCCATGTCTTTGTCGCCCCGGCCGGACAGGTTCACCAGGATCAGTCCGTCCGGTCCGAGTTCGGTGCCGACTTCGATAGCGCCGGCGAGCGCGTGAGCGCCTTCTATCGCCGGGATGATGATGCCCTCGGTCGACGCGAGCAGCCGGAAGGCCCGCATCGCAGCGGCGTCGGTGAGCACGCTCGGACGGCCTGCGTAGTGGGCGAGCAGTTGCTCGAGCCCCGCGGCGAACGCAGGATCCGCCTTCGCCCTCTCGTACTCGATGGCGACCTCATCCAACGGCGGCGACCAGCGCCTCCGGAATGAACTTGCCGCCGAACGCACCGAAATATCCGTCCCCGTCGGGGGATCCGCCCGGCAACGCCGGGAAGAAGAATTGGCTGTTCATCGCACATGCGCTCCTGGCACGGGACACGCCCGGCTTTAGGTGGCTGGTAAGGAAGCTTGAGTAAGCCTCGTCGTCCCGAATTCGGGGAGGAACGACGGAACCGAGGAGAGCGATCTCGCTCAGATACCCCGCACGGCACAGGGGACGCCGAACCACCGCATCCCGTTCACCTGACCAGCCTCGGCGCCAAGCACGTACCGCACCTTGCGCCCGAGCACACGCCGCGCGGGGGCCCGGCAGCCGCGCGGCCGGCACCCAGGGGCGAGGCGGATGGCGATAGACACAGCAGGATGCTACCCCACGGTCAGAGGCCGGGTCACGGCGAGGCCGTGGGCACCGGCCAATCGGTCGCCGGGACAGCCATGGGCCGACCTGACCGACCTCCGCTGCGGCCCCTGACGGGTCGTACGGTTCGGCATTCGCCGGGCAACCGAGTGCTCCTAACGGCGGATCCGGCGCGCGGTAGGCTGCGGACTCCGCCACGTTCGGTGATCTGCAGGCTAACGCTCATGCTCTGGCGGGTTCCGGCTGGCTCTCGGCCCCGACGCCCGTCGCCATGGTTGTTAGGGTAACTAATGAGCCTTGGCGGGCTAGAGAAGAGTTGCCCCCGATCGAAGGGCCGCGCCGATGAAGCTGCCTCCCGTTGAGTACGAGGCGCCGACGACCGTTGCTGAAGCTGTGGATTTGCTGGCTGAGCACCTTGACGAGGCGAGCGTGCTCGCCGGCGGGCAGAGCCTGATACCGCTGCTGGCGCTGCGGCTGGCCCGCCCGGCGGTGCTCATCGACATCAACGGCATAGATGAGCTGTCCGGGGTGTCGGCGACAGACGGCTGGATGGCGATCGGCGCCATGACACGGGAGTACGTTGCCGAGGAATCTGACAGCGTCGCCGATACGGTGCCGTTGCTGGCGGCTGCTCTGCCATTGATCGGTCATGAGGCAATCCGCAGCCGCGGCACGATAGGAGGCAGCCTGGCGCATGCCGATCCGGCCGCCGAGTTGCCGGCCGTCGCCCGGGCGCTCGATGCGGAGTTCGTGGTGCGTGGCCAGTCGGGCCAACGGGTGATCCCGGCGGCGGAGTGGTTCGAGGGTTTCCTCACGACGTCACGCCGTCCTGACGAGCTCCTCCTGGAGGTGCGATTCCCGACCGCAGGACGGGGCACGGGGATTAGCTTCCAGGAGGTCGCCCGACGCCACGGTGACTTCGCCATTGTCGGCCTGGCGGCGTCACTGGTGTTTTCCGGCGGGGTGATCAGCGATGCCCGGCTGGCGTTTGCGGGCATTTCTGACGTGCCGGTCCGGGCCGCCGCCGCGGAGGATCTGCTGGTCGGCGAGAGGCCGTCGACGGAGCTGTTCGATGAGGCGGCCCGCCGTGCGACCGACGATGCTGACCCGCCGGCCGACCTGCACGGGTCGTCGGACTACCGGAAGACGGTCGCGGCCGCTTTGGTGCGTCGCGGCCTGCGAGCGGCTGCGGACAACGCCCGCGAGAGGCAGTGACTGATAGTGGACATCACCCTGAGGGTCAACGGTGCGACGTGCACGGGTTCGCCGGAGGCGCGCAAGACGCTGGCGGACTTCCTGCGGGATGACCTCAATCTCACCGGCACCCACGTCGGCTGCGAGCACGGGGCCTGCGGTGCGTGCACGGTCATCGTCGACGGCCGGGCGGTGCGCTCGTGCCTGATGCTGGCGGTCCAGGCGGCCGGCCGCGAGGTAACGACGATCGAGGGGCTAGCCCCTGACGGCGGGCTGGGCACGTTGCAGCAAGCGATGTGGGATTCGCATAGCTTCCAGTGCGGTTTCTGCACGCCGGGGTTCGTCATGCAGGCTACCGCGTTCCTCAGCGACCACCCTGACGCCGACGAGCAGCAGATCCGCGAGGCGCTATCCGGCAACATCTGCCGGTGCACCGGCTACCAGAGCATCATCGATGGCGTCCTGCTGGCCGCCGAGCGCAACCGTGAACGCTGAGCGAGGGAGCAACCATGGCAGCAATCGCGGCTGAGCGCTACACCGGCGCCAGCATCAAGCGTTCGGAGGACCCGCGCATCCTTACCGGCGCAGGCCGGTACGTCGACGACATCAAGCTGCCGGGGATGCTGCACGCTGCGTTCGTGCGCTCGCCGCTGGCTCACGGCCGTGTGCTCTCGGTCGATGTCTCGGCTGCGCGGGCGCTGCCCGGAGTGGTCGCGGTGCTCACGGGAGCGGACCTGGAAGCGATGACGGTCCCGGGACCGGATGCGCTGATGGCTCTCATGGGTTGGGCGGGGCCCACCCCGGAGTTCACCCTGCTTGCGACCGACAAGGTGCGCTTCATGGGCGATCCCGTGGCGGTCGTCATCGCCGAGAGCCGTTACCTCGCCGAGGACGGCTGCGAGCTGGTGGAGGTCGAGTACGACGACCTGCCTCCGGTCGTGAATGCCGCCTTCGCGCTCGACCCGGGCAGCCCGCCGCTGTTCGCCAATCTGGGCGACAACATCGCCCGCCCGCACGCGCGCAGCGAGTTCGGCGACGTCTCCGGTACGTTCGCCGATGCTGATCGCATTACCGACTTCCACATCGACGTGCACCGGCACCAGAACGTGCCCATGGAGGGACGCGGCTGCGTCGCGAGTTACGACGCCGACCTGGGTCTCATGACGGTCTACGCGGCCACGCAGAGCGTTCACGTCAGCAGGATCGCTGTCGCCATGCGCCTCGGTATCGAGCCTGACAAGGTGCGCGTCCTGGCCGGCGATATCGGCGGCTCGTTCGGCCTGAAGATCGGCGCATCACGCGAAGAGCTCGCCGTGGCCGCTGCCTCGCGTCTTGTCGGCCAGCCGGTCAAGTGGGTCGAGGACCGCAGCGAAAACCTCACCGCGTCGGGGCAGGCACGCGAGGAGAGCTTCGACGTCCGGGCCGCTGTCAGCAACGACGGCGACCTGCTCGGGCTGGACGTGAAGATGGTCGTCGACACGGGCGCATACCCAGGTATGGGCGCGATGGTTCCGGCGATCATGGAGGCGATGCTGCCCGGTCCGTACAAGCTTGCGGCCTTGGGTTTCGAGTCAACCGGGGCGATCACCAACAAGGCATCGTACGTCGCCTATCGCGGGCCGTGGGCGTCCGAGACGTTCGTGCGGGAACGCGTCCTGGACCTCATCGCGAAGGATCTCGGCCTCGATCCGGTCGAGATCCGGCTGCGTAACGTCGCTCCGCGCACCGATCCGCCGGCCGTCATGATTACCGGGCGCCCGCTGGTCGGAGTCACGACCCGGGAGTCACTGGAGCGGGTCGCCCAGCTCATGGACTTTCCCGCGTTCCGGCGCCGGCAGGTCGAGGCACGAGCGCAAGGCCGCTACCTCGGCATCGGCGTGGCAACGTTCATCGAGGCCGCTCCGGGCCCGCGCTCGCCGGAGGGACCCAGCGGCCCCATGGGCATGGAGTCCATGCGCCTTCGGCTCGAGGAAGACGGCATCGTCGCGCTGTTCACCGGCCAGATGCCCCACGGCCAGAGCCACCAGACGACCCTCGCCCAGATCGCCGCCGACGAGTTCGGCGTGCCGTTCGAGCAGGTCCGCATCGTAGTCGGCGATACCGACGTCGTCCCGTTCGGACTGACCGGCGGCAGCCGGTCAGCCACCATGACCGGAGGCGTGGCGCTCCATGGCGCCCGGCAGCTCAAGGCCAAGGTGCTCGATTTCGCGGCGCATCTCATGGAGGCCAGCGCGCCGGACCTCCTGATCACCGACGGCAATGTCTGGGTGCGCGGCGACCCTGCGAGCGCGATCACCGTAAGCGAGGTCGCGCGGCGTGCGGCATCAGGGCAGTTCGGTGCCGACGTGGACGCCAAGCTCGAGGTCGAGGCCACGTTCGACGGCGGCGAAGGTGGATGGTCCGGCGGCACTCACTGCGCGATCGTGGAAGTCGATGTCGAGACTGGCATCGTGAAGGTGGAGCGGTATGTCGCCGCTGAGGACTGCGGCGCACTTATCAATCCCGCCGTCGTCGAGGGCCAGATCCGAGGCGGCGTCGCGCAGGGCATTGGCGCGGTGCTGCTCGAACGATCGGCGTACGGCGAGGACGGCAGCTTCCAGTCAGCCACGTTCATGGATTACCTGATGCCGACCGCCTGTGACGTTCCCCGCATCGAGATAGAGCACCTCGAGACTGTGCCGCTCGACGCTGACGTCAACTTCCGTGGCGTGGGCGAAGGTGGCATGATCGTCGCACCGCCCACGGTAGTGAACGCAATTGAGGACGCGCTCTCACCCTTCGGCGTGCGGATCTACGAGCAGCACTTGCCTCCGGCTCGCATCCTGGAACTCATTGCCGCAGCGGACTCGGGCCAGTAAATACTGTGTAGACCACTTCGTGGGCGGCAATGTGCGCGTTGCTCCAGACAAGGGCTGATTACACAGCGGGCAGCGCCGCCGAGGCGCGGGCGCCCGGGGGGTGCGGCGTCATTGGCTGCCGGTAAGGTTTGCCTCGAGGAGTTCGAGGGCGTCGGGCATGTTGGCCCTGCCGAAGCCGATGCGGACGTGATCTGGCTGATCGTAGACCGAGCCCGGGAGGAGCAGGACGCCGATCCCGGCGAGTCGCGCGCAGTACCGGGCGAGGTTATCGATGCCCGTGACGCGGGGGAATCCGATCGGGCTTGCCGTCGGGCGTATCCATCCGAAGGTTTCGGCGTGCCGCTCGAAGAAGCCGTCGAGGAGGGGCAGGTTATGCCGCACGATCGCGAGGTTGCGGTCGAGAAGGACGTGGCGGTTCCGGAGCGCGAGCGCGGTCAGGAACTCGCTCGGCGCGCTCGCGCAGATAGTCGTGTAGTCCTTCAGCGTGCTGACGGCCTCCCGCAGAGCGGCATCGCGAGTGGCGATCCAGCCGATCCGCAGTCCTGGCAGGCCGTAGCTCTTGGAGATGCTGCCGAGCGAAACGGCACGCTCGTACAGGTCGCACGCGGCCGGCAGCCGGCCGGCGGGATCGTGCTCGAGTTCCCGGTAGACCTCGTCGCTGAACAGGACGAGCCCGTGCGCGCGGGCGAGTCCGATGACATCCTCGAACACCGGCCGCGCCATCAGCGTGCCGGTGGGATTATGCGGCTGGTTGAGGTAGAGCAGGCGGGTCGCCGGGCGGATCAGGCCCGCCAGTGCATCAAGATCGTGGGCCCAGCCGTCTTCGTACCGGCGCTCCCACTGGCTCACCTGGGCGCCGGTGCTGCGCGCGACCTGCAGCGCTGACTCATAGCAGGGCGTCTCGACGATCACATGATCACCAGCCCGGAGCAGGGCATGGTAGAGCAGGAAGATGCCCTCCTCGGCGCATGAGGTGACGACCACCTCCTCAGCGCCGGTCCGCTCGTACAGCGAGGCGATCGCCCGGCGAAGCTCCGGGCCGCCCGGCGACTCGGTGTATCCGCACCAGCACTCCAGCAGCCGATCATGTGCGTCTGGCTCTAGTTCGAGCAGTTCCGCGACTGTCCGCGACTGGCAGTCGCTGCTGGAGAGCATGAACCGGGTGCTGTGTTCGTACTGGGCGTAGAAGCGCTCAATCCGGAACGGGCTCAATTCCATGACCTCTAGTGTCGCGCCGCTTGCCGATACCGGCGTACCGAACGGCGGCTCCGCGTACTCACCTCATGGATGGGTTGTGACTCCAGGCAAGCTCAGCGCACCGGGCAGGCGCCAGGCCCGTTCGGCCGGCCTGGCACCGGCGGCGATGCTGCACAGCATGTCCTCTGGCCGTGTCGGCGCTGTAGGGCTTAGAGTGCAGCCGTGGTCACTTGTGCGCCGTGTGGTGCCTGCCAGGAGACGGGGCTCGGTTCTGCGTGGATTGCGGGCCACGGCTGGGTGGATGCCCGCTGTGGCAGGCGACCTGGGTGCTGGCCGGGATCGGCGGATCTCAGCGGGGCTGGCCAGTGAGGGACATCCGGTGACGGCTCGGCTTACCCGGCGGCCGGGCGGGCCGGCCCGCCTGCGGGCCCTGCTGGACTCCGGCCAGACGATCGTGGCGCCTGGGGCGTTCGATCCGCTTTCTGCCCGGCTGGTGGAGGAGGCCGGGTTTCCGGCGGTGTACATGACCGGGTTCGGGACCTCGGCGGCGCTCCTCGGGCGGCCGGACGTGGGCCTGCTGACAATGACCGAGATGGTCGGCAACGCTGGGCGGATCGCGGCGTGTGTGGATGTCCCGGTCATCGCCGACGCCGATACCGGCTACGGCAACCCACTGAACGTGATCCGCACTGTCGGGGCCTACGAGGCGGCCGGGGTCGCCGGGATCCACATCGAGGATCAGGTGGCGCCGAAGAAGTGCGGCCACCTGGAGGGCAAGCTGGTTATCCCGGCGGAGGAGATGGCAGAGAAGGTCCGGGCGGCGGTCGAGGCTCGTACGCAGCCCGAGTTCGTGATCATCGCGCGGACTGACGCGCGGGCCGTGGAAGGCCTGGAGCGATCCCTCCAGCGCGGGCGGATGTACCGCGAGGCCGGGGCCGATGTGCTGTTCATCGAGGCTTTGACCAGTGAGGCAGAAGCCGAGGAGGCGGTGAGGGCCTTTCCCGGCGTGCCGCTGCTGTTCAACTGGGCGGAAGGGGGCAAGACTCCGCCGATCAGCCTGGACCGCGTGAAGGAGCTGGGATACCGGATCGTTATCTTCCCCATCAGCACGTTGCTGGCGGCGACCGGGGCCATGCGGCGGATACTGCAGGAGATCGCCCGGGCGGGCACGCCCGCCGCGGCGATGCAGGAATTGCCCACGTTCGCGGAGTTCGTGGATTTCATCGGGCTGCCCCAGGTGCGCGAGGCCGAACAGCGGTATGCGGTCAAGGCTGCTGCGCCGGGGCCGGGGACTGGAGGTGCGGATGGCAGCGACATTTGAGCGGCCCAGCGTGACTGCGGGGCTGGCCAGGGCCATGATCGAGGCGGCGGAGCAGAAGGCGACGGAGATGGGCCATTCCTTCGTGATCGCAATCGTGGACGACAGCGGGGTGCTGAAGGCGTTCAGCCGCATGGATGGCGCGGCTCTGCTGTCCGTCCAGGTGGCCCAGGACAAGGCCTACTCAGCGGTCGGCTTCGGCATGGCCACCGACGCGTGGCACGACTTCGTAAAGGACGATCCGCCGCTTGCCATGGGCGCGGCCCCCGGCATTGACCGCCTGATCGTGTTCGGCGGCGGGTACCCGATCAAGATCGGGGACGCGGTGGCCGGCGGGATCGGCGTCAGCGGCGGCCATTACAGCCAGGACATGGAGGTAGCCCAGGCTGGGCTGTCGGCTCTCGTCTCCTTCTGACCGGCCGTCGCCGATCACGCGGAGGACGGCCAGGCAACTAGGCCAAGATGTCCAGATCCGCGTGCCAGCTGCGGCTTGCGCCGATCGGACCGGTGTCGCGCATAGCGGTTCGAGTGCGTCGAAGGCCCTATAACCGGGCGTTACGGCACGGCAGTTCCGTTAGTTCGGGTGACCGGTGAGGTACGTGACTGGTCCGAGGCTGGCGGGCGAGACCGGCGGGGGGCTGGGGCTGAGGCCGGAGTCGAGTACCTGGAAGTCCTGGCGTCCACGACGACGGATACGTGAGGTTTCCAGCCTTCATGCCGGTTGGACGGTCACCGCGTCCTGCCGGTTGCATGCCGCGCACCCGGTTACGCGTGGCATCCGGGTTCGGCGGTAGCCGCGTGCGCGGGCTGCGGGGCTGGGGGTTCCGGTGCGTTGTTCAGCTGTGCCGCTGGGGTGTGGCTGCGAGGGTGCCGGGGGCTGGCGGGGGGCCGGGCTCGGCGTCGTGCCGGAGGGCGAGCCGGGCGGGCCGGTTGCGCTGGCCGTGCAGCGGTTCGGGCGGGCCGGCGGCGACTTCGGCTGTCCGGGTCAGGATCTTGGCGAGCAGGTCCAGCAGGTGGGCTCGTTCGCCGGGGGTGAGGGCGGACAGGACGCTGCGCTCGATGGTGCGGATGCCGGGGAGCAGCTGGTCGGTGACCGCGCGGCCGTCGGGAGTGATCTGGATGAGGACACTGCGCCGGTCGGCGGGGTTGGGGACGCGGCGGATCCACCCGCGGCGCTCCAGCAGGTCCAGGGTGGCGGTCATGGTGGCGGAGGCGATCAGGACCCGGTCACTGACCTGGGAGGGGGTGAGCGGGGTATCGGCCCCGTCGATGACGGCCAGTGCCGTGGCGGCGGCCTGCGATATGCCGAACGTCGCGGCGATGTGCCGGTCGAGCTCGCCCAGCAGGGCCTCGCCGGTGCGGCACAAGGACGCGTATGCCTCGGTGCAGGCAGCGTCGCCGCCGGGGTACTCGTCCTGGAAATCCGCGTCAACCTTGACCACGCCGAGCGAGGCCGGGGAGGGGCGGCTGCCCCTGCCCGGCCTCAGCGGACGGCTCGGTTCAGACATCCGTGAAGATCTCGATCCGCGGCGCTCCCTCGACCCCGGCGGCCTGCATCCCGGCGCGCAGCCCGGGGTCGTGGGCGAAGCTGCCCGCCTGCTCGGCGGTGGGGAATTCGTGGGTGACGAACAGGTCATTGCCGTCCTCTGGCATCCGCATCACCCGCTGCGCGGTGCATCCGTGCTGGGCCCGCAGCTGCTGGAGATCGTCGTAGACCTTCCGCCATGTGGCGTAGTCGCGGACGTTGTGCCGGACGGTAAGTGTGGCGCTCATGTGGTCTCCCCTTCCCGGAGCGGAGGCTGCCTGCCCCCATGCAGGTGAACCTAAGGTAACCGTTGTTCCCATGTCAAGATTCTTATCTCGGAAATATATATCTCGGCATTGAGACATATCTACGGCGATCACGCCCCGGCCACGGGTTCCCGGCGGCCGGTGCCGCTCCGCCTGACAAAGGCCAAGGCGTGGCCAGCCGCGCCGGCCAGGCCGTGCACGACCACACCGGACTCCGCTCACCGGTGCGGAAACCGGCGCCAGCAGCGCGAGCCACGCCCGTGCCGCACCCAGATTCCCCGTTCGGGCGCATCACAGACCACCGGGCTGACGACCACGTTGCCGCGCCAGATTGGGCGGGAGTGCGTGCCTGTCCGGTGGTGCGGGCCGGTTACGGCGTGCACGGCCCGTGGCCTGGGCGCGAGTGGTCAGCAGGCTATGTGCGCCGGTGGCAGGCGATCGCGGGCGGCGGTGCGATCGGTCGCCGCTGGTGCCGGCTTCGGCCCGGGTCACGGCAGCGGCGCGAACCGTGCGGTGAAGTGCCGTAGCTGCCGGGGCTGGGACACGATGCGCATGCCGGGCAGCTCGGCTGCCCGGCTGGCCACCCGGATGACGGCTTCGGTCACGTAGTCGAGGTGGCTTTGGGTGTAGGTGCGGCGGGGGACGGCCAGACGGACCAGGTCCATGGCGGCCGGGACCTCGGTGCCATCTGGCCGCAGGCCGAACATGACGGTTCCGATCTCGCAGGCGCGCACTCCGCCTTCGGTGTACAGCGCGCAGGCCAGCGCCTGGCCCGGGTAGTGCAGCGGGTCCAGGTGCGGCAGCAGGGCGCGCGCGTCGATGAAGACCGCGTGGCCCCCGAACGGGACCACGACCGGCACTCCCGCGGACTCCAGCGCCTCACCGAGGTAGGCGATCGAGCGCACCCGGTAGCGCAGGTAGCCCTCGTCGATGCACTCGCTCAGCCCCTGGGCGATCGCCTCCAGGTCCCGGCCGGCGAGCCCGCCGTAGGTGGGGAAGCCCTCAGTGAGGATCTCCAGGTTGCGGGACTGCGCGGCCAGGCTGTCGTCGTTGAGGGCCAGCCAGCCGCCGATGTTGGCCAGCGGGTCCTTTTTCGCCGACATCGTCATCCCGTCCGCCAGGGCCGCCATCTGCCGGACGATCCCGGCGACCGGGACATCGGCGTAGCCGGGCTCGCCGGTCTTGATGAACCACGCGTTCTCCGCGAACCGGCAGGCATCCAGGAACAGCGGCTTGCCGTACCGGTCGCAGACCTCGCGGACGGCCTTGATGTTGGCCAGGCTGACCGGCTGGCCGCCGCCGGAGTTGTTCGTCACGGTCAGCATCACCAGCGGGACATGGGCGGCCCGCCCGGCGAGCAGCCGGTCCAGCGCCGCGACGTCCATGTTGCCCTTGAACGGGTGCCGCAGCGCCGGCTGCAGGCCCTCCGGGATGGGCAGGTCGACGGCCTGCGCCCCGGTGAACTCGATGTTGGCCCGGGTGGTGTCGAAGTGGGTGTTGTTCGGGATGACCCGGCCCGGGCCGCCGGTCACGGTGAACAAGATCTTCTCCGCGGCCCGGCCCTGGTGCGTGGGCAGGACATGCCGGAACGGGAACAGGCCGGTCACCGCCGCACGGAACCGCCCGAACGAGGGAGATCCCGCGTAGGCTTCGTTGCCGCGCTGGATGCCGGCCCACTGCTCGGCCGACATCGCGCCGGTCCCGGAGTCGGTGAGCAGGTCGATCAGCACGTCCTCGGCCCGCAACTCGAACAGGTTGTTCCCCGCAGCGGCCAGGGCGGCCACCCGCTCGGCCCGGGTGGTCAGCCGCATCGGCTCGACCGAGTGGATCCGGAACGGCTCAATGATCGTCCGGTACGGCTCATCTGCCATCGACGGCCCTCCTCGAAACCGAACCTGCATCGGCAAGCCCCCGTGCGTTCACTAACCCGCCGGTACGCTCGGCCCGGTGCTGGCCCGGAGCCCGCGCTGGCGAGCTACAAAATCGTACGCCCTGAAAGTACGGCAGCCGGCTCCAGAGCCAGGTTCGCCTGCACGAAGGCACACGACCAACAGGCCACACAGCCTCCTGCTCGCCGGCAAAGCGAAGATTGCGTTACCGATCACCGAGATCGGCATGACCCGCAGCGCGGCGGGAGTGTGTGCACGGCCTTACGCGCGCAGGTTACGGACGGTGGCCTGTCGCCGTGACAGGAACCGGGTGGTGCTGGCGGGAGTTCCTGGTGTTCTGCAGCCAGGCTGTCATAGCGCGATCAGCCTGAGGGTAGGGTCTAGCTCGCGCAGGTCACCGGGATCTGAGGTGACGACGGGCTGGTCAGCGCGCCGGGCGCAGATCACCACGTGGGCATCGGCGATGTCGGAAGTCCCGCTGGCTGCCAGCAGCCTGCCGACATTCGTCGCGTCCACCCGGCCTAGGCTGATGACGTCAGTGGTCGGCTGGCGGATCAGCCGTGAAAGCCGGACCTGCCGATCAGGCCGCCGGATGGCCTGGGCCAGCACGGAGGCTGGCACGGTGACCCGAGTGCCGGTCTCTCGCGCGCGGGCAAGGAGCACCACCACACGGCGATCATCCCGGTCCAGGGCTATCAGACCGCCAGCGTCAAGGGTCACTCCCGGCATCAGGCCGCCGGCCGCGTGCTCGTGCCGAGCACCTCATCGGCCCAGACACGCTCATCGTCGGACAGCGGGCCGCCGGTCTGGCGCAGCGCCTCGGCGAGCATCGCACCCCACCCCGCAACGTCGTCCAGGGCAACTGCGACGGCGTGCTGCACGAACCCGGATACGCTCGGGACGTTCTGTGCCTGCACCAAGGAGCGGATCTGGTCGAGCTGGGCCTCGTCGAGCGTGACGGTGACCTTTTTCGTCGCCATACCACATACCATACCAGTGACGCAGCGCTACCGGCCCGGCTCCGGGCTTGGACTCGTGCATGCGTATCGCCCTGATCTGCTCGGCTCATCCGCGGAGCGTCAGCCGGGTCCGCTGGGGGCGTCGCTATGAACAGCGGGCTGATCGCATGTGCGGCCGGGCCGGGGGTTGGTGCGATGGCCGTACGGCTAACATCGCCTGATGAGTGATCAGTTCTTCGTTCCGGTGGATTTCGCGGTACCTGGCGGGCTCACGGCTGAGGAATTCCGGCTGGAACCGCTCGGGCCTCAGCACAACGCCGCTGACTATGCCGCATGGACGGCTAGCATCGGCCACATCCAGGCGACGCCGGGATTCGCCGGGACAGGCTGGCCGCACCAGATGAGCCTGGCGGACAATCTGCGCGACCTCGAACGCCACGCGCAGGACTACGCCGAACGCCGCGGATTCACCTACACCGTGCTCAGCACCAGCACCGGCGAAGTCATCGGCTGCGTATACATCTACCCGCCGCGCGGCGACAGCCCGGGCCAGCCCAGCGCAGGTGAACAGCACGCGGCCGTCAGTTCCTGGGTGCGCGCGGACCGTGCCGCACTCGACCCGGTGCTTTACCACGCGGTCCGCGCATGGCTGGAACGCGACTGGCCGTTCCGCTCGATCGAGTACGCGCCACGGGCCTGACCTGGTGCCGCCAATCGGGCTGAACCCCGCGCGCTCTCCGGAGGGTCACCAGACCCGGTAGGCGGCGGTGGGATGCCACCACGGCCCCCAGGTGATCCAGCCGGTACGCTGACCCCAGTTATGCGCCCCGAACGTCTGGTGATGCCAGATCGTGTTGATTTCCACGTGCCCGGAGCCGTAGAACATCAGGTCGCCACGCTTGGCCTGCGACAGCGGGATCCAGTGCAGGTGCGGGTTGCCGAGCATCGCGTAGGTCGAATGGGGCAGCCAGATCCCGGCGCCGTGGCCGAAGGCCTCCATCACCAGGCCCGAGCAGTCATAGCCCTGGGAGCAGCTGGACCCGCCGTAGTAGTACCAGCAGCCTGTCGCGTGCCGTTCGGCCCAGTTCAGGGCCGCGTTGCCCGCCCGGCTCCCGCCGTAGCCGCTGGTGACGGCGGAGTGGGACACCGAAGCCTGCGCCGCCGGGGCAGCTGCGGTGGCCGTGGCCGCGGCCGGGGCGAGCAGCGCGGCCACCAGCGCGGCCGCCGCGACAAATCTGCGCCTGCGCATGGCGGCAACTGCCATACTGAACATGTCGGGATTCCTCCTAAGGTTGGTCCGACGTGAGGTCCCGGCCGCGTGCTGCGAACACCTGGCCGGGACCGCCTGGCTAGCAGGCGAAGCGCGTGAGGGTCACCTCCTGCCCACCCCCGCAGGAGGGTGGGTAACGCGATGTCACAGTGTTTCTCCTTTGGCTCATGCTCACCTACTGTTCACCTGCAGCCCTTCGGCCTGCCAGGATAACAACCTGTGCATAAGCCTGTGGAGGATTTGAGCAAAGATGCTGCTCAGCCCTCTGCATAAATGTGGATAAGCGGATCTGTGGAAATGTGGATAACTGCGGCGGCTAGGACCTTGCCCGGTCCCGGGGCCTCCTGCCGCGACCTGTACTTGCCTCAGCCATGGGCGAGGGCGCCATCGCCATCCACCTCCTGCACCAATACCCGCAGGCGCTGGACAACGGCCGTCATCCCCAACGCCGGCGACGAATTAATCGCGGGCTACCTGCGGTTTTTCTCTACGCTGGCCAGGCGCCCGGGCTGCGACGTCAGGTTCCCGATACCGTGCTGGGCATGAATTCAGCTTCTGGAGGAGGATCTGGCATGAGTAACCGCATACCGGAGCCGGGAGACGCCGACGACCAGCGTGGCAGCGAGCCTGACATGTCGGCCACCGATGAGTTCGCCAAGATGCGGGCCGTAATGCGCGCATCAGAAAAGCACCGGGAAGGCGGGGTGGATCCAGAACTCGAGATCGCGGACGCAGATCCCGACCCCGACACCTGAGCCCGGGTCAGGCGGGTTTCCGCTGTCGCCGGGCCCGGGACCCTCACCCCGAGGGCTGGCTGGTCACCGTGGCCTGGCGTAAGTTCCTCGACGCCGCCCGCGCCGATACCTCCCGACGGCACCGCGAGGTACGCGTCGAGGGCGAGCCCATGCCCGGCTCGGGCGAGGTGGTGGACGACACGCTCCAGCTGTACTTCCTGTGCGCGCACCCGTCCCTGACACCGGCTTCGGCCGTCGCGCTCACGCTGCGCGCGGTCGGCGGCCTGACCACGCGTCAGATCGCGCAGGCCTACCTCGTGCCCGAGGCGACCATGGCCCAGCGGATCAGCAGGGCCAAGCGGACCGTCTCGGGTGTCCGGTTCAACCAGCCCGGTGACGTCGCCACGGTGCTTGCACGGCTCAACGCGCAGCTGCGCAGTTGAGCGGCGGGCGGCGATCTGGACGTCCCTGAGGTCGACGCCAGAATCGAGCATGGTCGTGACGAAAGTGTGGCGCAGGACGGGCAAGAGCCGCTGGGCCTTACCCGGTGGCTGCCAGGCCGTCCTGGTCGGCGGTCTGTGGCGATAGCCCTGGCGGAACATAGCCCGCACACGGACAGCGTCCCCACAATGTAACCGGACCCGGCCGGACTGTGCAGGACGCTCGCGCGCGGTGAGAGGCGGCGGTGTGCGCGCACCGGACGCACATCCTTGCCGTGGGCAAAGACGCACAGTGCCATTGCCAGAGCATGTCGGCCCCGACGGACAACCAGAACACGAAATAGACGAATGCGATCACGAAACCCACGGCCTCATACCGGCCATCACCGCCCAGCGGAGCCGATGCAATAGCGGCGGCGAGAACGGCTGGCGTAAACAACCCGGATGTGCTCCACCTGACTGCGTTGCTCACCTGCCGCCGGGGCGGCTTGCGGGGCGGCTTGCGGGGCGGCCGGGCTGCGGCCAGGCCGACGGTGACGGCGGCCAGGTCCGCGTAGGTACGTGAGGCGAGCGCCTGGCCGATCCGCGCGTCGAACTCGTCCTTGGTCAGCCGACCCTGCACGAACGCGGCTTTGAGCGTGCCGACCACCTGCTCGCGGTCGGCGTGCGACGCCCGCAGGTGACCGCAGCCGACGGCAACTGCCGCCTTTTCGTTTCCCGGCCATGCCATCACGGCACCTCCCGTGGAGGAGGATCACAGGACAGCGTAACGCGGCTGTCCCCAGGCGGCCATCCCCGGACCTCACAATGCGGACACCTGCCCCCGGGCACGGTCCGTTGCCCACGCTGGCTATGACTGGTCTCGCATCCGGGATTCGTAGTCAGCGAACGGATCAAGTCCGGCTTCTGCGCGGCGCTCGTCCAGCCGTTGCCGGTCCTCGACCGGGCAGGGCCCGAATTCCCCGCCCTCTTTGGCGACTGCCTCGGAATTAGGGGAGACTCGGGGCGGAGGGGACGAGGGAGGACCTGGATGAAGGCGATTGTGCAGGACGTCTACGGATCCGCCGACACGTTGCGGTTCGGGGACATCGAAATGCCGGTAATCGGCGACGACGAGGTCCTGGTGCGGGTACGGGCGGCCGGCGTCGACCCAGGGGTTTGGCATCTCATGACCGGTCGTCCCTACCTCGTACGCCTCATGGGGATGGGTGTGCGCCGCCCCAAGGTGCCCGTGCGAGGCCGTGACCTCGCCGGTGTCGTCGAGGCTGCGGGCAGCCGTGTCACCCGATTCCGTCCGGGCGACGAAGTCTACGGCGTGACCACGGCCGGCTCGTTCGCCGAATACGCGCGGTCGCGGGGGAGCCATCTTGCCCGCATGCCCGCCAATCTGAGCTTCGAGCAGGCTGCGGCGGTGCCCATCTCGGGCGTGACCGCGCTGCAGGGCCTGCGCGACGTCGGACTCGTGCAGCCAGGCCAGCGCGTGCTGGTCATCGGCGCGGCAGGCGGCGTCGGCTCCTTCGCCGTCCAGCTGGCCCACGCGTTCGGCGCCCGGGTGACGGGCATGTGCAGCACTGCGAAGATCGACCTGGTCCGGTCCATCGGAGCCGACGACGTGATCGACTACACCCGCGAGGAGGTGGACGCGCGCGGACCGCAGTTCGACCTGATCCTCGACACCGCCGGGCGCCGCCCCGTGTCGTTGCTGCGCCGGGCCCTCACGCCGCACGGCACCCTGGCGATTGTCGGCGGCGAAGGAGGCGGCCGGTGGCTCGGGGGCTTCGACCGCCAGATCCTGCGAGCACCCGTTCGGTCGGTGTTCTCGAGCCAGCGGCTGCGAGCCGTGACCGCAAAGGAGCGCTCCGAAGACCTGGAGTACCTGACCACGCTGATCGAGGAGGGGAAGGTCACACCAGCGATCGACCGGACCTTCCCACTGCGTGAGGCGCCCGAGGCCATCCGGTACCTGGCACAAGGTCATCCCGGCGGCAAGGTCGTCGTCACGATCTAACGACCATCGACGTGCAAACGGGCGAGGGCCCATTCGCCGCCCGCGCCGATCGGATATGCGCCCGAGAACACGGCAACCGCTCGACATAAACCGGGCAGACGTTGCCGGTCGCGGCATTAGCAGTCACGACTTTGCGCATCACCGTGGGTTCACAGGCGAAGGAGCGGCCGCAGGTCATCGAGCCGGTCGAACAGGTGCCACACATACGCCGAGGTGCCTCGTTCCCGGTGCGGGTGCAGGTCGGCCAGCGCCGGGTCCTGGCGGTAGCTCTCGAAGGCCGCCAGGGACTCCCATTCGACGAGGATGAGCACCTGCCGGGGAGTGATGTCGCCTGCCGCGCTCTCCCGGAACCGGCCCAGGGCCAGCACGCGTCCTCCGTGCCGGGCGACCTCGCGGGCCGACCGGCGTGAGTAGGCCAGGTACTCCTCACGGTCGGCGATATCGAACAGGTTGAGCGCGTAGACCTTCGTCTCGTCATCTGCCACGTCCCGACTCTAGGCCAGCGCACCCGGCCGGCTGGCGCCCCGCCTCGGACGGCGATGCTCCCAGCGGCAGAAGCGGATGAGGTCACCCGCTGCTGGTGCCCAGGACTACCTAGCCCTGCGGATCGATCCGCTAGTCATGTTCGCCCGGCGCGGCCAGCGCCGCGATCTCCCTGACGAACTCTGGCCACAGTGCCCGGGGCAGATCGTGACCCATGCCGGAGAACCCCACGAACCGGGAGTCCGGGATCGCCCTGGCGATCGCCAGGCCGCCGCTCGGCGCGACCAGCGGGTCGTGCAGCCCGTGGATGACCAGTGTCGGGACCGTGATCCGGCGCAGTTCCGCAGTGCGATTCGGCTGGCTCGCGCTCGCCGCGAGCTGCCGCCGGGCGCCATCAGGATCATAGCCTCGGTCCCAGCTCCGGCCGGCCACGTCACGTATGTACTGCTCGTCGAACGCGAAGCCGTGCGAGCCGATGAGCCGGAACGTCTCGACGGTCGCGGCAATGGCCGCGGGCCGGCCGACGGCCACGCGCCGCGCATCAGCTGGGCGTATACCCGGGGTTTGGGCTGCCCCACCCTGCGGGATCCGGTGGAGGTCATCATCAGCGTGAGGGTGCGAACCCGGGCGGCGTGCTCCAGCGCGACGGTCTGCGCGATGAACCCGCCCATCGACGCCCCGACCAGGTGAACCTGGCCTAGGCCCAGGCCATCGAGAAGCCCGGCCACATCCTCGGCCATGTCGCCGATCGAGTACGGCGGCGGCCTGCGCCGCACCACGATGTCGGCAAGGCGCGGCGGCGGAAGGTTGCGCAGGTGGGTCGATTCGCCCACGTCCCGGTTGTCGAACCGGACCACGAACAGACCGTTCCGGGCCAGGCCTTCGCACAGCTCGTCCGGCCAGGCGATCATCTGTGTCGCCAGGCCCATGATCAGCACAACTGGCGGCGCGCTCGCATCACCGAACGTCTCATAGGCCAGCTCGATGCCATTGGCTGCCACCCGGCCCAGCGTGCGCGCAGCGACCTCATCCATGGGCGCAGTCTCGCACGTCATAAGCCCCTCGATCACATCCGCCCTACGACAACGGCTACCTCCGCGACCGGCCTCAGCCAGCAAGATGACGGTCCAGGCGCGGTCAGCTTGCCCGGCCGCGGCGCCAGGCCCGAGGACAGCCCTCTGTTTGGCCGCAGCATTCACCTGGCTGGTGCACGCTGACTTTCCTGTGGCGGCTTACCTTGGAGCGCTGGGACGTGGCGATCACCTTCCGGACGATCGATACCAGCAGCTGAGGCACGGTAAGCAGATTTACCTGCTCTGCGTGGCCTAGCCAATGGATGCCAGGGATCACCTGGCGGCCCAGATCGAAAGCCTCTACGTGTGTGGCGGCTCCATATCAATCGATCACGCCGACACCGCCTGCCGCCCGGACGAATCCCGGCACCCGGCCAGCTCTCTCGATCGGCCACGGCCCGGTAGCACGGCCGCCCGGTAGCACGGCCCGGTATTTCAGTACGTGATGCCGGGGAACTGCTCGCGGGCGTGCTCCAGCTGGCCGGCCCACTCGCGGGGCCAGCCGAAAGCGCGGGCGGCCTGGCCGCTCATGTCGGCGGCCGCGGCACCGCTGGTGAAGTGGACGTACTCGCCCCAGTTCATCCGCCGCGTGTAGGTGCCGCCGGAGTCGCGCGGGAAGTGCCGGGCCAGCTCCCGGAAGAACCTGTTCATGACCTCTGCCCGCCCGCAGTCCCGCCATAGCGGGTAGAACCAGTCGCGGAACCAGCGGGTCCCCCGACGAGGGAAATCGTCGGTGTTGCCGGTGAACCTGCGGTAGACGCCCTTGGCTTCGCGATCCATGCCCAGCGCCGTGTAGAGGTCATAGATGTAGAACTCGGCCCACTTGCTGTCGCCCCAGATCTCATACGCCGGTGAGCCGTGGACGCCGTTGCTGGCGCTCTCCACGGAATGCCCGATCTCATGAGCAGGCAGCTCGCGAGCGAGGGCGTTGCCCTCCCGCCAGCTGTCCAGCCCGCAGTCGCTGACGTTGTGGTAGTCGTGGACCGGGCTGACGTAGTAGCCCGCGTGGCCGCCGCCGTGCCGTCCGGCGTGGTGGATGGAGTAGATGCGCGGGTCGAACCCGAACGCGTCGCCGTAGGCTGCCTTGGAGTACTGCCAGGTCACATTGATGAACCGGGGCAGCCACCGGACCTCGGCCCGGCGCACGTCCGGGTCCACGTAGATCGCGCAGTGCTCGTCGCTGTGGTATAGCCGGAGCAACTGGCGGTGGTCGAACCAGTGCTCCTGCCAGGTGGCCGGCGGGTCAGCCAGCTGACGCTCCGACTCTGCCTCCACCAGGTCCTCCCACCCGTCCGGCACTGCCCGGCGGTTTTCGTTAAGCCCTCATCAACGCGATCGTATGGCCAGTGAGCTCGCTTGTCGTACCTCGGCATCTGCAACGGCGTGCTGGGCGTTCATGCCACGATCGCGCTGGCACCGGGATGCTCACGCTGGCGGCGGTCGCGGGGAGCCGGCGACATCCCCAGATTGCCGTTACGGACGGTCACGGCGGACCGACGTGTTGCGCGCGGATAACCGATCTGGGCGGTTCTCGCGCCTCGGCTCCCTGCCTTCTCCTCCGCCCATAAGTCGATATGTTGCGGTCGGCCGGGCCGGGCCTGGTTCCCAGAAACCATGGAGAGGTTTGTAATCCTGATCTTGTTCCGCCCGGCTCTCTCGTGCCCAGGACGGCCTGAGCGCAGTCGCTTACGTTGGGTAGAGCCGATCGAGGGTGACAGCCTTCGCCGCCCGGTCGGGACACAATTGCCTCGTGAACCATGTACGGCGTATCCAGCTAGCCTTGCTGGCAGTCCTCGGGGTCGTGGTCGCTGGCAGCATCGGCTATCTCGTGCTCGGATTCAGCCTGCTCGACGCCGTCTACCAGACGGTCACGACGATTACCACGGTCGGGTTCCGCGAGGTCCAGCCGCTGGGCGTGGCGGGGAAGATCTTCACGATCATGCTGATCGTCGTGGGGGTGGGCACGGCGCTGTACGCCTTTGGCGTGGTACTGGAATCGCTGGTGGAGGGTCATCTGCACCAGCACTTCGAAAGGCGCCGGATGGAACGCGGCATAGCCCGGATGAACGGGCACACTATCGTCTGCGGGTGGGGCCGGGTGGGCCGCGCGGTCGCTGGCTACCTGGCCGGGCAGGGCGCGGCGGTCGTGGTGATCGACCTCGACCCGGCGCGGGTGGCGGCGGTCACCTATCCCGCGCTCACCGGGGATGTAACCGACGACGAGGTGCTGCGCAAGGCGGGCATCATGCGGGCCAGGGCCCTGGTCACCGCGATCAACACCGACGCGGAGAACGTCTACGTGACGTTGTCCGCCCGGGCGCTGCGTCCTGACCTCATCATCGTCGCCCGGGCCCGCACCGAGGCGTCGGAGCCGAAACTGCTGCGTGCGGGCGCAACCCGGGTCGTGAATCCGCAGCGGATCGGCGGCCAGCGGATCGCGGCGGCCGCGTTGCAGCCCAACGTGGTGGAATTCCTGGATGTCGTGATGCATGACGGGAGCCTGGAGTTCCGGTTGGAGGAGGTACCGGTACGTGCCGGCTCCAGGCTTGCCGGGCGCACCCTGCAGGAGGCGAATGCGGGCGAGACGACCGGGGCGCTCGTGCTGGCACTGCGCGGCCGCGACGGGACTTTCCTGACCAACCCGCCGGTGCAAACCCCGGTCCACGCGGGCTACGTACTGATCGCCATCGGTACTCAGCAGCAGCTATCCGCCCTGCAGGACGCAGCGGACCAAGCAGGGTGACCCGTGCCGTGGCGACGTCGGACCGGTCAGGACAACCCCGGCCGGCTGACCACCCGGCATGCTGGCATGCCAGGGTCGCCGTCGGTACGGGACCAAGGGCCCTGGCCGGCCGGGCCGGATAGTCCTTGTTTTCCTGATCGGCGGCGAAGATGGTGGACCGTGATGTGAAAAAGGCCTCCGGGCAGCGCGGTGTGCCGCGCGGTCACTAGCGTGCGGGTGCTCGCGAACGGCAGCTCGCCGGGCGGCAGCATCACGGTCCAGGGCCAGCAGGTGCGCTCGTTGCGGCTCCGAAGCGAGGGACGGTCGTCATGGGACTTATCTGGAAGGCCGCGAGCATCTTGACGCTCGGCGGCGTGAGCAACCACGGCGGGCGCGGATCGTCGGCCAAGGCCGCACGGGCCCAGGCGAAGGCCGCGAGGGCCCAGGCCGGGCTGGCCGAGGCTGAGACGGCGGTGGCTGGGGAGCAGGCCGCGGCAATCGCCAGGGCCTTGCAGGAGGACGAGGCGCACGGGCAAGCGGACCTGCAGGAGGTCGCCGAGAAGGAGGCCGAGGCCGTGCCGTGGGCCCGGCCAGCCGACTCCTGACGACGGCATTAAGGCCGCGCCTGGCCGCGGAAGCGGCACGCGAGCTGACCCGCCGCCCAATATAAACCCAAGGCCGCTGCCCAGCTGCTGCGCGCGCCGGTGGCCGACGATCCGCCGCACGCTGTCGCGCGGGCCATCGGGTTCGTCGAGGCATGCGGGCGGCAGCGGGGCATCACCGACCCGTTCCAGGGCACGATCGCCACCAGTGACGGTGAGAGCTTGTGGGTGTTCCGCTACTCCAGCGAGGGCAAATCGCGGTCGCTGTTCTTCAGCCGCGACGCCCGCACGGTCAAACAGCAATATCCCGAACGACATGCCCTGCAGCAGCTGTCCGACGACGCACGGCTCGTGGTCTCCGAGCCCATCGGCGATCTCCCCGGCGCCTGGGTCGAGCTGCCCGAAGCAAGCTACGGGGTAGTCGGCAAGGGAGGTGACCAGCTCCTGCCCTTCACCCCCGAACCCCCGTCGAAAGCCCGGTTAGGGGTATCCAATTAACCGGAGCGTCCCAGGTCAGCTGCCCTCCAGGGCCGGCATGCCGGCCGTTCCAGGCTCGGTGGATGACCCCGGACGCCGGGGTCGACACCAGATGCAGTTCATCGCGTAGCGCCGCAGAAGACGGCCAGAAGTCGTCATTCTGTCCCATCCGATGTTGCCCCTCGGTCGCCCGGGAGATCGTTGCAGGCGCCTGCAGGCGGAGCCGGATTGTCAGCGGGTACCTGTGATGTAGCCGGTCAAGGCGGCTCGCTCGGTTTCGAGTTCGTCGATACGATTCTTCACCACGTCGCCGATGCTCACGATTCCCCGCAAGCCGCCGCCGGCCACGACCGGCGCGTGCCTCACCCGGTGCTCGGTCATCATGCGCATGACCTCCTCGACCGGGGTCTGCGGCGTGACCGTGCGCACCTGGGCGGTGCAGATCGCGGTGACCGGCTGGGACATCACCGCGGCGCCCTGTACGGCCAGCGCCCGGACGATGTCCCGCTCACTGGCGATCCCGTCGACGGAGCTGCCGTCGCCAGAGACGACGACGGCGCCGATCCGGTGCTCGGCGAGCACCGCCAGAAGCTGCCGCACCGTCGTGTCCGGGGTGACGGTGATGACCTGCGTGCCCTTGACCCGGAGCACATCGCTGATACGCATCTGGTCCTCCCGGGCGCCGGCGCGGGGCTGAGGGTGTGCCCGCCGGCGCCCCTCCAGGCTATTACCCAGGCTATTACGTCAACCCGTAGGTGCCGCGATAGGTGACCGGCGGGAGACTCAGGTCACCGGCCGGGCTCGGTATGGCGTCCCGCAGAGCAGCGGCGCCGCTAGCGGCAACGCCACGCCCGCGCCAGCCGGGCCTGGGTAAGTTCGGCATACCTGCTAACGCGGAGGAGATCCCCATGGTGGTGCCGTTGGCGGGCCGGCTGGTGGCCGCGGTGGCCGGCGGCCTGCTCGTGCTCGCGGCGTGGGCCAGCGTCACCGGGACGCTTATCGTGTCGCGTTCGGTCAGCGGCTGGCTGACACGGTGGGTGGACCGGATCGTGACCGGGGCATTCGGGCTGGCGGTCGGCCCCATCGCCGATTACCGGCGGCGTGACCGGCTGCTCGCCACCCAGCCGGCGGCGATCTTGCTGGCGCAGCTGGCCGCGTGGCTGGGGATTTCCTTTGCCGGGTTCGCGCTGCTGTTGTGGCCTTTCGCCGCCCGCGGTGTGGCATCGGCTTTCACCGATGCCGGGTCCTCGATGTTCACTCTGGGATTCGCCGAGCCGGCCGGCGCCGCGCCGTCGGCGATCGTCTTCCTGGCCGCGGCGACCGGCCTGGTGATCGTCACGCTGCAGATCGCCTACCTGCCGACCTTGTACTCGGCGTTCAACCGCAGGGAAACCGAGGTGGCGCTGCTGAACGCGCGGGCCGGCGTCCCGTCCTGGGGCCCGGAACTGCTGGCGCGCACCCACTACGCGCTGGGATCAGGCGTGTCCACCATCGATACGATGCCCGATCTGTATGCCCGGTGGGAACGCTGGGCCGCGGACATCGCCGAAAGCCACACCACCTACCTGCCGCTGGTGCGGTTCCGCTCACCCCTGCCGCTGTCGTCCTGGGTGACCGCGCTGCTGGCCGTGCTGGACTCCGCCGCGCTGTTCCTGGCCCTGTCGCCCGAGTCGGCGCCGGTAGTACCGGCGCGGCTGTGCCTGCGCGGCGGATTCCAGGCCTTCAACCGGATCGCCCGGGCGATGGGCATCCAGGTACCCGACGAGCCCGGCCCAGAAGGCGGCATCAGCCTGACCTACCAGGAATTCCTCGACGCGGTGGCCCGGATCCGCGAGGTCGGCTTCCGGATCGAGCGCGACCCCGCCGAAGCATGGCCGGACTTCGCCGGCTGGCGGATCAACTACGAGCAGGCTGCCTACGCGGTGGCCGCCGCCGTCGACGCCGTACCCGCACTGTGGTCAGGCCCACGCCGGCATCCCACCGCGGCCATCCCGCCCATCCGTCCGCCGCTAGGCCGGCCGCCTACCTAGGCGCACGCTCAGCCGCGGCCGGGCCTGCCCGGCACCAGCGGGCGGGCCCGGCGGAGCCTGACTCCAAAGCACGCAGCGTGTTTCCGGAAACGGCTGTGTGCTAGCTTACCGAGCGTGGCGGACTGGGGTTTCCTGACCAATCATGCCCGGGTCCTGGTGTGCATCGCCCATGACCCGGGCGCGCGGCTGCGTGACATCGCGGCCCGCCTGGGCATTACCGAGCGCAGCGCCCACGGCATCGTCACCGACCTCGCCGAGGCCGGCTACGTGGTGAAGCAGAAGGACGGCCGCCGCAACCGCTACCAGATCCAGGCTCACCTGCCACTGCCCGAGCCCGGCACCCGGGAACCCGCCGTCGGCGAAGTCCTTGCCCTGCTGCTAGGAAGCAAGGAGGCTCTTACCGGGCTGGCCGACCTTCCCGCCGCGGACCAGATCGGCGGCGGTCCGGCGGACAGCGCGGATGCCGCAGCCCGGGGTGATGGTCACGCTGCCCCCGGCGGCTGATCCTGTAGTAGCGGCAGGTCAGCGGCATTCTGCTTCCCGGTACGCCGCACCCGCTGGTGGGGCGGTTGTCCCCGGGTCGGACTTGGTGCGATACCAGGGAACCTCACATCGTGCTGCTGCGGGCCCGCGAGGTCAGAGAGCTGGCACCGTGCGGGCGCCGCTGCCATCACGGTCGCTCTCCTGGGCGGGCCCGGTTCCGAGCCGACCCTCGGCCGTGAAGAGAGCGACCAACTCGCCTATCGCGGGTTCCCGGGTGCCGGGCTCGGGCAGTGGCAGGTGAGCCTGGATCTGGTAGCGGTTGCGGCGGCCGTCCTTCTGCTTCACCACGTAGCCGGCCTCGGCGAGGTCGGTGACGATGCCGTGGGCGCTGCGCTCGGTAATGCCCAGGCGGGCCGCGATGTCACGCAGTCGCGCGCCCGGATCATGGGCGATGCACACCAGGACCCGGGCGTGATTGGTCAGGAAACCCCAGCTTGCCACATAAATAACCTACTACAGCTTCACGAAAAATATTGCTAGTTTTGGATTGCCAACGTCGCCTGAGGGGCGGGCGCGGTCTCGGCCACGAAATGCGGCGACTGCGCTCGGCGTAGTCGCCGATCGAGGACCCGGCGTACTTCGTCGGCTCCGGCGTGAGCAACTCGGTGCGGAAGTATCCAGGCCCGAGCCTCGTTCGGATCCCGAACGGGTCGGCCTCGGGCCCCAGCGACGCGATCCAGCCCTCCACCCCCGAACTTGGCGGCGGCATGAGCGCTGCAGAACTCCTGGCTTCGAGGACCTACGTGACGGGAAGCACCTCGAACGCCGGGTGTTTGGGCGCGATGGCGCGGATCTGATCATCGCTGGAATCTGGTCCGGTGCCCTCGAAGAAGATCCCGACCTCTGCCTTCCACCTCGTGAGATAAGCGCGCAGGACCGGTACCTTCTCGTCGTCGCTGAGCTCCAGGCCGCGGAAGCCCTCGGCACGCCTGCCCACTCGCAGTTCGCCGGTGCCGGCGGCACGCAGGTTGCGCACCCACTGGGTCTCGCCGCGGGGCGCGACGAGGTAACGGCGGCCATCGTGGGTGAGCAGGTTCACCGGCGTGGTACGCCACTCCCCGCTCGTCCGGCCCTTCACCGCCAGGACCCGCGAACCGAGAACACTGATGCCCTGCCTGGTCAGGAAGGCCACCGACCGGTTGAAAACGTTGCGCGTGAACCAACCAGGCGCACGGTAGTGATCAGACACGCTGCCCAGCCTAGCCAGGGCAATCGACGCCGGGGCAATCGACCACGTCACCCGGGACACGCTCGTGATGCGTTGGTCGCCGGTAGCTGTGACAGCCATTGAAGCCCGTGCTCGGCGGTACTGGCGGCCTGGCCGGCAGGCAGCCCTGGCCAGCGACCCCCTGGGGCCGCTACCGTTGACGCCTTCACGAGGCCTTTGGGGGATGACCATGACCGATCTGCCCTACCACGAACTGCCGCAGGCAGAGCGGAGGAAGCTCGTCGTGCGGGCGGTGCTGCGCGGCGTCCTGAGCACCACGGTCCTGGTCGTCTTGTACTACGTGCTTCCGCTGGACCAGCCGTTGACCGGCGACGCGGCGGTGCGTATCCTGCTCGGCCTGGTGGTCTTCGCCGGCATCACGGCGTGGCAGGTCAAGACGATCGCTGACGCGCGGTATCCGGGGGTCAAAGCGGTGGAGGCGCTGGGTTTGATCCTTCCCTTGTACCTGCTGGTGTTCGCCTCGACGTATTTCATTATGCAACGGGCGTCCGCGGCGAACTTCAGCCAGCCGCTAACCCGCACCGACGCGCTGTACTTCACCATGACGGTCTTCTCGACGGTGGGTTTCGGGGACATCACCCCCAAATCCGAGGCCGCCCGGGTCTTGCTCATCATCCAGATGCTCGGCGACCTCGCGCTGCTTGGCGCCGGCGCCCGGGTCCTGCTGGGCGCCGTGCGCCGCGGCCAGCAGCGAAGACAGGGATAACGGTGACCAGATCAGCCGGACACTGACCGCGCCGTCACCCGCACCGGCCCCGAGCGGCGCGGCCCCCGCCCAGTGGGAGATCCGGCCGGGAACTCCTGGCCGGGCGACTGCACCGTGCCCGTCCCGGCGCCGACGTCCATTCCATGTGTTTCAGCCTGTGACTCTCCGATTCCCTGGAACGGACAGGTCACTAGTGTCGGCTGCGTTCGCTAGCCGGATGTCTGAGCTCCGGCCACGTCTGGCTGGGGTTCGGATTGCCGTGTCTTGGCGGATCCGGGCTGAGTGGTGGGGATCCGGGTGGAGAAGAACAGCGCGACGAGGGCCAGGAGCGCGAGGGCCGCGAGCGCAGTGCGAAGCCCGTCCAGGCGGGCCTGCTGGTTCTCCTCCAGGACAGCCTGGGTGACCTCCTTACTCGCGCCTGCCTCGGTGAGTGCGGCCTGGAGGTCGGCGTCGGAGAGGAACGGGATCCCGCCTGCCAGCTCGGTGCTGGCCTGACTGCTCACCGATGGCGGGACCGCCGGGTTCTGCTCGATGCCGTGCAGGAACGACGCGGTGAGGGCCGCGATCAGCAGCGAACCTGCGAGCGCCGTGCCGATCGAGGCGCCGAGATTGGTCGCGGTGTTCTGCAGCCCGCCGACCTCGGGGGTCTGATCGTCCGGGACCGCGGACACCGTCACGCTGCCGAGCTGCGAGGCCAGAGCGCCGATCCCGAGGCCGGCGAGCAGCAGCGGGACCGTCACGATCTCCGCGCCGGCGTGCACGTCGATGCTCGCGAACAGCCACACGATCCCGGCGAACATCGCCAGGAGCCCGGCCTGGACGACGAGCCGGGGCGAGATGTGCGGGAAGAACCGCGGGATGCCGGCCGCGGCGATCAGCAGCGTGACCGAGAGCGGGATGATCTTGATGCCGGTGTCGATCGCGGAGAGCCCGAGTGCGACCGACAGGTACAGCGGGATCGTGAAGAAGAGCCCCGCCTGGATCAGGAACTGGAAGAAGAACATCACCAGGCCGCCGGTGAATTGCCGGTTCCCCAGCATCGACAACCGGACCAGCGGCTCGGCGCCCCGCTTCTCGACGTGGTGCTCCCAGATGCTGAACAGCCACAGCACCAGCAGCCCGGCGAAGATCAGCACGATGGTGGGCGACAAGCCCAGGATCGCTGAGCCGCCGGGCTTGGGCAGCACCCACCCCCACTCGCTCGAGCGCAGCACGCCGAACACCGCGAGCCCGAGCCCCGCGGCCGACAGCACCGCGCCAATCAGGTCCAGCCGGGGCGGCGTCCCGGTCGGCGCGTCCTGGATCCGGCGCGCCAGGGCCAAGATCGCCAGCACGACCAGGACCTCCCCGACGAAAACATACCGCCACGAAAAGTAGGTGGTAGCGATGCCGCCGACCAGCGGGCCGAGCGCCACCGCGATCGCCCCGGCCGCCATCACCAGGCCGTAGGCGCGGGGGCGTCCCTCGGGTCCGAAGTTGCTCGCGACCAGCGCCACGATCGCCGGAAGGATCAGCGCCGCGCCGATCCCCTCAAGGACCGACCAGCCCACGATCAGCACCGTGAGATTCGGAGCCAGGGCCGTGGTCAGGGAGCCCGCGCCGTAGATCACGCACCCGACCGAGAAGGCGCGCTTGCGCCCGATCAGCGCGCCGACCTTGCCGCCCGGAATCATCAGCATCGCCATTACCAGCGTGTAAAGCGTGATCGCCGTCTGGATCCCGGTCACCGTCGTGCCGACGTCCTTGGCCACGGTCGCGATGGACACGTTCATCACGGAGGTGTCCAGCGTCATCAGGAACTGCCCGGCACCAAGTGTGACCAGAACCAGGCCAGTGCCGCGCCCAGCCGCGCTCTCAGCGCCCGGGTCGGTCATCGCTGAGCTCCTCTCGCAAGACTAGACTAGACAAGACTAGACAAGACACGACCTGCCGTCGCCGGTACTCACCCATGGTCCGGGGCCGCCGCCGTCCTCGACCTCACCCACGAAGGATGAGTCCCGAGGTCGGGACGGCGGGAACCATCCTTAGCCTCGTGCGCTCGGACTAGACCTCGTGCGCTCGGGCTAGCCTCTTGCGCTCGGGCTAGCCTCTTGCGCTCCGGCTAGCCGATGGGTGGGGCTGCGGGCTCGGGCGGCGGGCGGCTGGTGGCGGTCCATTGGGCGCCGGTTTCGCCGCGGAATGCAGCGACGGCGGCTCCGATGGTCGGGAAGAAATGGCGCGCTTCGATCGTGCGTGCCAGCCCGTAACGCTCGATCTTGCGCCGTACCGGGTCCTTGAGCTCGGCGAAGACCAGGCTGGTGCCCTGGGCGCTCAGCGTCTGGTCGAGTTCTTCCAGCACGTCCGATGCGGTGGTGTCCACATCAGTGACTGGCTCGGCGGCGATGAGGATCCATGAGGGCTTCGGCTCCGCCTTGGCCAGCCGCATGACCTCGTCGCGGAAACTCTTGGCGTTGGCGAAGAACAGCGGGCCGTCGAACCGGTAGATCACCAGGCCGGGCAGGTGCCGGGCATCGGGATATGAGCGGATGTCGTGGTAGCCCTCCAGCCCTTCCACCCGCCCCAGTACGGTGTCGTAGGGCCACCACGCTCGCCGGAAGACGTTGAGGATGGACAGCGCGACCGCGATCGCGATCCCGGGTAGCACGCCCAGCAGGGCGACGCCGCCGAACGCCGCGATCGACAGCGCGCACTCGGCCTTGCGCTGCCGCCACAGCCGCACGGTAGCGGGGATGTCGGCCAGCGACAGCGATGCGGTGATCACCACGGCGGCCAGGGCCGGCGGGCAGGTTCCGGAACAAGCCCGGGACGAGCACGATCATCGCGATGATCAGGACGGCGCCTGATGACCCCGGTGAGCTGTGTCTTGGCCCCGGATCGTTCGGCCACCGCCGTCCGGGACCCGCTGGTGCTGACCGGGAACCCCTGGAAGAGACCGGCGGCCAGGTTCGCCGCGCCGACGCCGATCATCTCGCCGTTGCCGCGGACCTCCTGCCCGGTGCGGGCCGCGAACGCCGACGCGGTGGAGATCGTGTCGGCGAGGGAGACCAGGGCGATCCCCAGTGCCCCGGCGAACAAGGGCCCGAGATCGGCCAGCCGGACGTGCGGGATCGTGAACGGCGGGAAACCCTTGGGGAGCACCCCGACCAGGCTGACGCCGTGCTCGGCCAGGTGAAAGACCGACGTCGAGGCGATGGCGAGCACCACCATGATCAGCACCGCCGGGACCTTCGGCAGCCACCGCTGCAGCACCAGGATCAGTGCGATCCCGGCGATCCCGACCGCGGCCGCGGCGGCGACCGCCTCGCCGTTCGCCAATCCCTTGACGAAACCGGTGACCTCACCGATGAGGTTATCGGCGTTGACCTTGAACCCGAACAGTTTCGGCAGCTGCCCGATCAAGATGGTCAGCGCCAGGCCATTCATGTAGCCGATCATGGTCGGCTTGGAGATCAGGTCGGCGATGAAGCCGAGCTTGGCCACGGCGGCCAGGATCATGATCGCCGCGACCATGATCGCCAGGATCGAGGCCAGCGCGACCGCGCGCTTGGCGTCGCCCTTGGCGGCCATCAACGGCAGGATCGTCGCGGCGATCATCGGCCCCAGCGAGGAATCCGGGCCCAGCACCAGGATCCGCGACGGGCCGAACACCGCGTAGCCGAGCAGGCACAAGATGGACGTGTACAGGCCGGTGATGGGCGGCAGGCCCGCCAGTTCCGCATAGGCCATGCCCTGCGGGACCAGCAGCGTCGTGAGCACGACGCCGGCAATGACGTCCTTGAGCAGCCACCGTCGGCGGTAGGACGCAATAACCTGAAGCCCGGGCACCGAACCGAACATAGACACCCCCGGCCCTGGTCATACGCCGTACTCATAATTTCCCCCGTTGGCCGGGTCGGCGCATCACCCATGCCGGATGAGGACCCCGTCCGGAGCCGACGATCCTGACGAATACTCCCCGCCCGTGCTGCGCCCGTGCGTGTCACCCCGGCAGGCATCAACGCGATTCCCCGCCCGTATCCCGGTGAAGCACACCCGTCGGAGGTGATCACGCGTTGCTGGAAACTGGCAGCCGCCTCGGTTCCGAACACCTCGAACGCGAGGTCGTTGGGGTGGCCGAGCGCCACCCGGGAGATCGAGAACGTCCCGGCTGCGCCGTTGGCAAAGGCCGCGACGAAGGTGGCGAGGTCGTCGTTGGTGACCGGCTCACGTCGGTCACTGACCGGCACGCCGGCCGCGTGACCGAGCGCGGCGCCCAGCGCAACCGGCCGGTCCTTGATGAGGATGGGCAGCGCCGCGCCTTTGATGGAGGTGATCGGACCGCACAGCTGCTCGCTGAGGTCGACCAGGTGGCTGCCCAGGTCGCCGAGCGCTCCGGAGCCGCGCGGCCCGGTGTAGCGCCAGCTTGTCGGCGCGTCGGGGTCCGCGGCATAGTCGCACCAGTACCGGCCGTTGAAGTGCAGGATCTCGCCCAGCGAACCGGCGCGGATCTGCTCACCGATTGCACTCACGGCCGGCGACCTGCGGTAGGAGAAGCCGCAGGAAGCGACCTTTCCAGCAGCCTGCGCCGCGGCCACCATGGCCTCCGCGTCCGCGGCACTCTGGGCGAGCGGCTTCTCGCACAGCACGTGCTTGCCCGCGGCCAGCAGAGCCTCCGCGATCTGGCGGTGCAGGTGGTTGGCCACCACGATGCTCACGGCATCGATGTCGTCGGCCCCGGCGACCGCCTGCCAGCTCGTCTCGGCGCGCTCGAAGCCGTACCGCTCCGCGGTGTGCGAGGCGAACTCGGCATTGATGTCAGCGATCGCAACGAGCCGGACCGGCGGCGCTCCGGTCCCGAACACGGTCTGCGCGGTGCGGTAGGCGTGAGCGTGACCGGCCGGCCATGCCCGCACCGATCACCGCGACACCGACCGGCTCGGTCGCGGGCGCACCGATATGGTCTTAACGGCGCGCGGCCTGCAACAGCGTGTCAGCGGCGTACCGCAGCAATGCCAGCACCGCCTTGACCATCACGGTGCACTGTCCGGGGCGGCAGCGCAGCTCGGTGGCCAGCACTTTCCAGTACTTCAGCCGGGCGTTGCCTCGCTCGCCTACGCAGCGGAGCTCGGCCTGCAGCCGGTTCGCGGCCCGCTGCGCCGCGGTCAGGTCCTTTCCCCGCGGCTTGCGGCGGCCGGTGATCACTGCCTCGTCCCAGCCGAGGTAGCCCAGGTCAGCCAGCACGCCGATCAGCGAGGTCAGCATCGCCGCGATCCCCGCCTTCCGCGCCGCGGTGACGTCCACGGTCGCGCCGGGCTGCCGGGCCGCGGCCCGCAGCAGTTCCCCGGCCGGGGAGCACACGGTCTGCACGTTGAGCCCGTGCCGCTTGTGCTTGCCGGAGTAGAAGGCCCGCTGGCCCCCGGTTTTCCGGCCAAACGTCACCGCGGGCACGTGCACTCCGTCCACGATCAGGTAGTCCCAGCCCATCTTCGCCGCCAGCCGGGCGACATCGCGCAGGCTGATCCGCCGGCCCTGGTCCGCCAGCACGCTGATCCCCTCGGCCACGTCCCGCCAGCATGTCGATTCCGAGATCCCGAACCCCGCGGCCAGCTCCGCGTACGTCAGGTTCGTGCGCACGAACGCGATCACCAGCACCGCCTGCGCCAGCGGAGACAGCAGCCGCCACCGCGTCCGGTTCCGCTCATGCCGGCGCTGCAGCGAGGCGGCGAGGTCCTCGCAGGTCCCGGCGCTGACCTTCACCCCGGCCCGGAACAGGGCATACCCCGTCGCGGTCAGCTCCGGCGTGAACGACGTCCCCTGGTATACAGTCATGACGGCTCCTGTTGACGGCTTGACTTCGAACACCAACCCGTTTAGCAGGAGCCGCCTTGCGCCTGCGGGGACATTACCTGCCACAACCGTAACGTGACCATCATCTGCCCTGATCGTTACCGGCAGCCGCTGCCGGGACCCGCATCGCCACGCTCGCTCCGGCACCCCCGCCAGCCAGCGGGAAAGAAATCCGGGCAACCTGTCAAACAGCCACCAAGCTGCGAAGACGAGGATGAAGGAAGCTCAGTGACTTCACCGCCTGCGTCGGGTCGATGCCCTGCCAGAACAGGTGGCTGGGGTCCATCTCCGCGCCGACATGGGTGGCGTTGATCTCCGTGGCCAGTCGCTCCAGAGTGCGCGGGTTGAAGACGATGTTGCCCGGGTGCATCTCCAAGCACACCTTGACGTCGTGGTCAGCGGCAAACGCCTGCACCTTCTTCCAGAACGGGATGCCTACCTCGGTCCACTGGTAGTCCCGCACCTTCAGGAACGCGCTGTGCCAGGGCACGACGTTCCACACCGGAAGCGTCGACGACGGTTCCGAACCGGGAGCGCCGGACATGGTGACCACGCGCTTGACGCCGAGCAGGGCGGCGATCTCGATCGAGGTGTAGATGTCCTGCGCCTGCTTCGCGCCCTCCGGATCGGGGTCCAAGGGGTTGCCGTTGCAGTTCAGCGCCGTCAGGGCGACGCCGGCCTCGTCGAACAGACCCAGGTACTCAGTCCGCGCGGTCTCGCTCGATCGCAGGTCCTCGACCGGCAGGTGCACGGCCGGCAGGAAGCCTCCTGAGTTGATCTCGGCACTGTCCAGACCGAGACCGGCGAGGATCCGAAGGGTCTCCGGAAGGGGTGTGTCGTGCAAGCACGCCGTGTACGCACCTAGTCTCATGGCAGGTCTCCTCTAGAACGTTCTAGTAGAACGGTCTAGAGTAGGCTGCGTTTATGTAAGTATGTCAAGTCAAACTTCGGATAATGATGGGACTAGTTCGTCGATGACGAGACAGCCCGCCGGGGTTCGAGCGGGCACGATGCGCGACGTGGCCGCAGCGGCCGGCGTCTCCACGGCGCTGGTCTCGATCGTCTTCCGAGGCGCGCCGGGCGCCAGCGACGAGACTAGGGCCAAAGTCTTCGCGACCGCCGAACAGCTCGGCTACCGCACCAACCGCACCGCCAGCCTGATGAAGCTGCGACGCACGAAGCATCTCGGCGTCACCATGCATGTCCGCAACGCCTTTCACGCCGAACTGGTGGAGGGCATCCAGTCCGCGGCCGACCAGGCCGGCTACCAGATCGTCCTCTCCATCATCACCGGCTCCCACACCGAACAGCGTGCTGTCGACACCCTCCTGGAGTTCCGCTGCGAGTCCCTCATCCTGCTCGGCTCCGACCTCCCCACTGCGCAGCTCCGTGGCCTCGCACAGCAAGTGCCCATCGTGCTGATCGGCCGACGGGCAACCCTCAACGGCGTCTCCGGTGGTCCGTTCAGCCGACCACCGCGGGCAGGCCCTGCTCGTGGACCATCTCGCCGACCTCGGACACCGCGATATCACGCACATCGACGGCGGCAACCATCCCATCGCCGCCGACCGGCGACGCGGTTACCGCGCGGCCATGCGCCGCCGCGACCTGAGCTCGCACATCCGCATCCTGCCCGGCGGCGAGACCGAACGCGACGGCCGCCGCGCCGCATCCGGGCTCCTGCAACTCAAACGGCTGCCCACCGCCTTCTGCGCCTTCAACGACCACTGCGCCCTCGGCCTCATCGACGCGCTCACCAAGGCCGGAGTGCACGTCCCCGGCGAATGCTCGGTGACCGGCTATGACGACTCTCCGGTCGCCGGCCTCGCCGCCATCGACCTGACGAGCGTCTCTCAAGAAGCCGCAGAGCTGGCCGGATCAGCCGTCCGAGCAGCCATCACCCCCCTAGAGGAACCGACACACGACCGCGCCGAGACAGTCCTCGAACCCCGCCTTGTCCCCCGGGGCAGCACCGGTCATCCCGGAGTTCCCCGCGAGCCCCGCCAGAGCCAACGCTCGTGAGTCGCTCGTAAACGGCCCGGGTCAACCCGGGGGTTGAGGCTGGTATCAACCCTGTCTCCCACCCGTGGGCCGACGTCCGGGACGGGGGCTGCGAAGCATTCTGTCGGTATGAACATCAACATGTACGTGATCAACGCAGTCCTCATCCTGATGGTCGTCCGGCAGATCCGCGAGCACCCGCTTGATCTGCGGTCCCTGGCGGTCCCGGTGCTTGCGGTGGGCTGTGCCGCCGTCCTGTTCCTGCACTCGGTGCCGTCCGGCGGCAACGACGTCGTGCTGGAGCTTGGGTGCGTGCTGGCCGGCGCGCTCATGGGCGCGGTCGGCGGCTTGGCCACCCGTCCTGCGCCTGAGCGCCGATGGCCGGCCGCTGGGCCGGGCGGGCGCTGTGGCGGCCAGCATGTGGGTCGGCGGCGTCGGGGCCCGGCTGGCCTTCGCGGTCGCCGCGGGCAACGGAGCGGGGCCGGCGATCGCGCAGTTCAGCATCGCCCACCACATCACCGGGTCGGCGGCCTGGGTGGCGGCGCTGGTCATGATGGCGCTGGCCGATGTGCTCACCCGGCTGGTCGTCATCTACCTGCGCGGCCGCCGGCTGGCGGTCGGCCCGGCGCCAGCCAGGGCCCGTGTCCTGGCAGGCACCGGTGCCTGACCTGGTATCCCGGCCCGCCGCGGGCCACACTGTGTCCATGAAGGCACGGCTGGCCGTGGCGGGCCTTGCTCGCGGCCGCGCGCGGCCCGGACCGGTTCACGAGCCCGGACCGCCTGGCTCGCGTCCGGTTACCGGCTGGGACAAGAGCCCGCTTCGGCCCGCGTGACGCAAGCGCGATCTCGCGCCCGCGAGCGCGGGACGCTCAGCGGCAGGCGCTGCGGCCGCTGGGCCTGGTCTTCCTCGCGGTCGTGCTGACGGCCAGCGTCTCAGGGTCAGCCCGCCCCCGGCCTGGCAGGCGCTGGCCTGGGGGTGGCCGTCGTGCTGGCTGTCTACGCCGCGGCGGTCCTGACCGCGATCAGCGTGGCTGGGCTCGCCGTGGCCCGGTGGCGCAGGCCGCCGTGGCCGGGCTGATCGGCGGCTGCGGGGTGGCGCTCGCCGTCTTGCAGCCGAACGGGCCAGTCGTAATAGCGGCGAGCCTGGGAGTGTGGATCGCGGCGGTCAGGCTGCCGCTCGTCCCGGCCGCGGCCACCGCGGCCGCGATCACCGCCGCGCTCGCCCTGGCCGTGGGCTTCACTGCGCATCCAGCCGCCCAGTCAGCCATCACCGCGACGCTGTTGTGCCTGCTGCTGGCGGTGACCGGCCAGTTCATCCGGCGCGGCCGCCAAAGCCAGGACCGCACCGAACTGCTGCTGGCCCAGCTCCAGGACGCACGCGAGGGCGAGGCCGCCGCGGCCGCGCTGGCCGAGCGGAGCCGCATCGCCAGCGAACTGCACGACGTCCTCGCCCACTCGCTGTCCGGCCTGGCCATCCAGCTTCAGGGCGCTCGCAAGCTGGCCGGCCGGGAGACGGTCAGCGAGGGCCTGCGCGCCACCATCGAGCGGTCAGCCGAACTGACCAAGCAGGACTCGCGACGCACCGGCAAGCCGTCAGCGCCCTGCGCGGCGAACAGCTGCCCACCGTAGATCAGCTAGCGGCCCTGGTAGAAGATTTCCGCCGCGACACCGGCGCCGACGCCACCCTGCGGATCGACGGGACACCCCGGCCGCTGCCCGCGGAGGCCAGCCTGGCCCTGTTCCGCGGCGCTCAGGAGGCGCTGACGAACGTCTCCCGCTACGCGCCCGTCCCGCCACTTCGCCATCACCGTCAGCTACCAGGCGGGCCGCACCCTGGTCACCGTCGAAGACCACGTCCGCGCCTCAGGAGCCAGGCCCCGGTCCGGCCGCTGAGCCCGGATCACCCATCCTCGCCGACGCGGGCGGCGGACACGGCCTGACGGCGATGCGCGAGCGAGCCCAGCGGGCAGGCGGCACCGCCCGGGCCGGGCCCACAGCCGGCGGATGGCGCGTCGAGCTGGAGGTACCGGCATGACGGACACACCCGGGCGCGGCACCATCCGGGTGCTGATCGCCGACGACCAGCGGGTCGTGCGTGAGGGCCTGAGCATGCTAGTGACGCTCATCGACGGGGTTGAAGTCGTCGGTACGGCAGGTGACGGAGCCGAGGCCGTGCGGCTGGCCGAGGCTCACCACCCCACGTCGTCCTGATGGACCTGCGCATGCCGGGCACCGACGGCATCGCCGCCACCGCGGACCTGCGCGAGCAGCTGCCAGCCGCCCGGGTGCTGGTGCTGACCACCTACGCGGACGAGGAGGCGATCGTGCCCGCGCTGCAGGCGGGGGCCCGGGGTTACCTGACCAAGGACGCCAGCGCCGAGCAGATCGAAGCCGCCATCCACGCGGTCCACGCCGGGCAGACCCATCTCGACCCCGCCGTCCAGGAACGCCTCGTGGCCGCGGTCATCACCCGGCCCCCCGCCGAGCCGCCCAGCCCAGGCCCCGGACCAGAAACCGCCTGGCGGCCTGACAGCCCGCGAGGCTGAAGTCCTCGCCCTGCTGGCCGCGGGCCTGAGCAACGCCGAGATCGCCAAGCGCCTCTACCTCAGCCACGCCACGGTGAAGACGCACATCAACCGGATCTTCGCCAAGACCGGTGCCCGCGACCGCGCCCAGGCCGTCAGGTACGCCTACCAGCATGGCCTAGTGCCCCCTGCCCAGTACGGCACGCATCGTGGCACGCCAGGCCAGGCAACCGCGCTTGCCGGTTAAAACGTCTACGGCAGGGCAGTTGCCCGTGATGCCCGAGGTTCGCCATATCCTGCTGTCCGGTGACGCCGTTGCCGGCGAAGAGGCCTGTCCGGCCGCTGATTCCGTCCCCGTGCCCACAGCACACGCTACGGAGCCGCACGTCGATGGGCATTGCGGGATATGTCTGTCACCGGACGAGCACGATCAGTGGAACGCCGACGCGCGCGGCGAGACGCCGCTGCAACGGGTAGACCGGGCCTACGGCGAGATACTTCAGGAGGTCCGGGTTGCCCAGACGGGTGTCCAGATCCTGTTCGCGTTCCTGCTCACCCTGGCGTTCACCCCACGGTTCACAGATGTAACGCATTTCCAAAAATACGTCTACGTCACCACCCTCATGCTGTGCGCCGCCGCGACCGCGCTGCTGATCGCGCCCGCGGCATTCCACCGCGTGATCTACCGCCGACGGCTCAAGCATCACCTCGTCCAGGTCGCGAACGGCTGGCCCTGTCCGGTTTGGTGCTGCTCCTTCTCGCCATGATCTCCGCCCTCCTGCTGATCCTGGACGTGGTCATCGGGCTGGGTCCCGCGGTGTTCCTGGCCGTCGGCGGGCTGACCTGGTTCGTCACCTGGTGGTTCATCCTGCCGGTGTGGAGCCGCGTCAGCCATCAGCGGCTTCCCAAACCCAGTGAACGCGCGGACAAGACCTCGCCGTCGGCGGCAGTGATGCGGAACTGGATCCCCTTCCGGCCGATGCAACCCGCTTGATCGAGCGGTAGAGCCTAACGGGGAAATTCCGCGACACCCTGCGCCACGGCACATGGCGCGCACAGGGACACGTCCGCCTCACCGAGCCGCCGGGTCATGACGGCACTGCGGTCGCACACGCCCTTGTCATCGGGGTGTGCCGTGGCGCACGAGCAATGACAGGCACGCCAGTCCCCGGAAAGCGCAGCGCGCCCCGCCTCCACCGCGGCGCGGACGGCCGGATCGAGCTTGTCCATCGCCTCGTTTGTCGCTGTCGCCACCCGCTGCCGCCACTCTCCCAGGGCGGCCGTGGCGGCCTGCCAGGCGGCGGCGAACTGCCGTGCCGGGTTGCCCTCGTTAACGGCCATGTGCCCATTTTCTCACCTGGCGGCGGCTGTGGCCAGGGCGGGTGCCCCCTCGTTTCATCCACGTCGATCATCAGCCACGGTGTCCGCTGCGCGGCGAGGGTATTGTCGCCGTGCAGGTCGGTGCACAGCAGCACCCGGCCGCATCGCTGACGGCGCGGAGTTCTACCTGGTTAACCCGGGGGGACAGCCCCCGGCCCGGCCAGCCGCGAGGTGCCGCAGGACGCGGCGGCGCCGCACAGAGTGGATTGTGGCCGGGCGGATCCGGGGCGGATGGGGACGCCGTTGCTGCGCAGCACGTCCCGGAGATCGAGGATCAGCGGGAAGACCTCGTGGTTCCAGTCCTCGCCTTGCTCGTCCCAGGCGCGTTGCTCGGCCTCGACCGCCATCCGGTCCTCGGCGAACACGCGCTCGGTGAAGCGCCTGATCAATGGCCAGGCGAGCTGGAGGGCGCCCGGGATCGGCGGTTTCTCGATCATCAGCAGGCCGTAGACATGGTTGGTGCGCTGCTCGGCATCTTCGGGGACGTAGGCCACCCAGAGGGAGAACGCGGGGAGTCCGGCGTTCTCGGGGACCAGCTGGAGGGTCTGGTAGGGGTACCCGGTGCGGATGGTGATGACATCCGGCGCCGCGGCGCCGCCGGCCAGCAGCCCGGCGCCGCGGTCCTTCTTGCCGCCGACGTGGGTGAACAGGTACCGGGCCGCGACGGATTGCGGGCCGGTTTCGTAACCGAGGAGGGTGGGCTGGATCTTGCCCAGGATGCCCCGGTGCAGGAACTGGTGGTTCATGTCCAGGAGGTTCTCGTGCATGAACGAGTAGTGGCAGTTGACGGTGCGGGAGAACCTCATGGTCTTGTGCCTGGCGGAATCGAACTCCGGCAGTTCCGGCAGTGCCGCCGCGGCCGCCTTCTCCGGGTCGCCGGGGAAGACGAACACCAGGCCATAGGCTTCGCGGACCGGGTAGGCGCGGACACCGCGCGGTGGCCGGGCCGTCCCCTTGGGCAGGTACGGTATCTGCGAGATGCGGCCGTTTCCGCGGTAGGCCCAGGCGTGATAGCAGCAGCGGAGCACGTCGCCTTCCACCACGCCCATGCTCAGCGGCACCTGACGGTGGGCGCACCGGTCCTCTAGGGCGTAGACCTCGCCGCTCTCGCCGCGGTACAGCGCGATCCGCTCACCCGCGAATGTGGCCGCGAACGTCTTTTCCCTCCGCACGCTCCCGGATACGGCGACCGGGTACCAGAAATCCGGGTTGATCCCGGTGCGCCGAAGGTCGGCGACGGCTCCGGGCTGGCGATCAGGCACGCGGTCCAGGCCGTTCTCCGATCCGGCCCCGGTAACGCCGTCCTTCGCGGAAACTGTCTCCGTCATGCGTTTCTCCCCTACACGCTGGTCCCGGTACGAGACGGGGGGGACGCCAGATCTCCGGGTGCCCCCCGCTCGTCCAGAGCGGCCCGCAGCCCTCGCTGATACATCGGATCGCGATCGTGGCTACAGAGGTCGGCGTAGCCTACCGGGCCGTGGCCGGGAACAGGGCGATGGACGCGGTAAAGGTGTGCAGGAAGTTCTGCCCGCCCACCGGCCCGAGCTCTCCGTCGCAGAAGAACCCCGCCACCGGGATCTGGCCTAGCACCGTCGCCAGCAGCCCGGTGTCGTGGTCGGGCTGGGAGAACAGCCGCGACCCGCGGCCGGTGCAGCTGAACAGCAGCGCCCCGGCACGATGGCACCCGAGCGTAAGCTGCGGGCCAGCGCGGCGAGATAGCTGCTGGACGCGGTGTACGCGCGCTCGATGCTCAGCCCGACCCGGGCCTTGTCCCGGTAGCGGAACTGCGCCAGGCCCGGCGGCAGCCGGTCCCCGCCGGTCGGCAGCACGTGCACCCGGACGTGCTCGGGCAGCGCCGACATCTCCTCGTGGAACCGGTGCCGCCGGGCGATCTCGAACGCGACCAGGCCCACCTGCCAGGGTCGGCGCGGCACCGCCAGCGGGCTCTCGATCCGGCCCACCTGCAGCACGTAAACGGTAGACGCGCCGAGCGCGACCGCCCGCCCGACCGGAATCGAGTCGACCAGGCCGCCGTCGAAGTAGTGCTCGCCGCCGATCTCGACCGGCGGCAGCAGCCCGGGCACCGCGCACGAGGCCATCACCGCGGGCACCACCGGCCCATCGCAGAACCAGCGCGCGCTCGCCCCCTCGATGCTGGCAGCCACGCACTGGAACGGCAGCTCGAGGTCGGAAAAGCAGTCACCAGGCAGCGCGGCCGCCAGCACCCGCCGCAGCGACTCGAACGAGTGCAGGTGGGTCCCCGAACGCACCAGCCGTACTGCCCGGCTCCACAGTTTCTCGCTGAACGCCAGCCGCAGTTCCTCGCCCTGCCACATCCGGGACAGCCGGTCCGCCGCAGCCAGCGGGTCGGCCGCGATCAGCGCGCCGTTCAGCGCCCCGATCGAGGTGCCCACCACCAGGTCCGGCCGGACGCCGGCTTCGGTCAGCGCGCGCAGCATGCCCACCTCGTGGGCGCCGAGCAGGCCTCCGCCGCCGAGGACGAAAGCCGTGGTCATGAGGGCAGCCTAGCCAGCCGTTCGGGATCGGACCACGCGACCTCAGCCGCGCCGGACGGTCAGCCCGAGCGAGGCGAACTGGTCATAGGGCCGGTGGTAGCCGCGCTCGATGTGGTGGATGCCGCGCAGCACCGAGGGCCGGTCGGCCACCGCCGCGGCCAGCACGGCGGAGAACCCGGCCCGCACGTCGGGCAGCGTGACGTCGGCGCCGACCAGCTTGGACACGCCCCTGATGACCGCCGAATGCACCGAGTTCGTGTCGTGGAAGCGGCACGCGGGGCCGCCCAGGCAGGCCGCGAACGTCTCGATCTCGCAGCCCATCTTCTGCAGCGCCGGCACGTACACCAGCCGGTTCTCGAACACCGTCTCGTGCAGCACGGACATCCCGTCGGCCTGGGTGAACAGCACCATCAGCGGCTGCTGCCAGTCGGTCATGAACCCGGGGTGGGTGTCGGTGTGCACCGCGGCCGGGCGCAGGCCCGCGGGCGCCGACGCGGTGATCCACTCGTCGGTGATGTCGAGCTGCGCGCCCATGCTGGCCAGCGTGGTGATCGCGGTGACCAGCCGGTCCTGCGGGCAGCCGTGCACCCGGACCTCGCCCCGGGTGATCAGCCCGGCCACCAGGTAGGAGAACGCCTCGAGCCGGTCGCCGGCCAGCCACCGGGACGCGCCGCGCAGCCGCGGCACCCCCTCGATGACGATCCGCCGGTCCGGGCTGAGCTCGATGTGCGCGCCCATCCGCTGCAGGAACAGCGCGAGCTCGACCACCTCGGGTTCGGTGGCCGCGTTGCGCAGCACCGTCTTCCCCTCGGCCAGCACCGCCGACAGCAGCACCGTCTCGGTCGCGCCCACACTGGGGTACGGCAAGTCGATCCGCGCGCCGAACAGCTTCGCGGCCCGCGCGGTGATCCCGGCCGGGCCCGTCTCGATCTCGGCGCCGAGCGCGCGCAGCGCCGCCACGTGGAAGTCGACCGGCCGCCGCCCGATCGGGTCGCCGCCGACCAGCGGCACGAACGCCTCGCCGGTCCGGTGCAGCAGCGGCCCGAGCATCAGGATCGGGATCCGGTTCAGCCCGGTGAACGCCTCGGGCACCCGCGGCTCGACCGCGCCGCCCGGCGCGATCGTGACATCGGCCCCGGACCGGCCGACCTCGTATCCGGTGGCCTCCAGCATCGCGGCCGTGATGTCGACGTCGCCGACCTCGGGCGCGTTGCGGATCGTGCTCGGCCCGTCGCCGAGCATCGCCGCGACCATGTGCTTGGTCACCGCGTTCTTCGACCCGCGGACACCGATGTCGCCGCGCAGCGGCCCCGACGGTTCCACCTGCCACGTGTCAGTCACGCCGACCACTCTAGGCGCGCGCCCGGACGACCCCGGCCATGATCATGAAAGCCGCAAGGTAACAGTGGGAACACTCCGATTCCGGCTGGCGGGGGAGTGCGTTAACGTGGACGGGCCCGGAGGGGAGCCGGGCAGTACGACCTTGCACGGGGGCGCTCCCACTGACATTCGGGCACTGACATGCGGGAACACCCTAGTGACAAGGAGAACACACCCACCATGGCCGCTACGCTTCAGCAGATCCTGCTCGCGCCCGACACCCAACCGCAGGTCACCGCCGACTGCTTGCAGTTGATCGAGCAGGAGGTTTCGGCCAAGTCCGGGGTCTCCGGCACCGCGGTCAAGCTCGCCTACAAGGCCGCCAGCACGCTCAAGCCCGGCTACCTGCGGTCCACGGTGGAATCCCTGATCCCGGACATGGCGGACGAGCTCCAGCCCTACTGGGCGGATTTCACCGCCTCCGGCGCCTCGGAGTTCGGCGACTACCTGGCCAAGCGCGGCGACGAGGTATCCGAGGCCCTGCTGTCGGTGACCGATAGGCGCGCCGAGGTCTGCGAGCGGCCGACGATCCTGAAGGCGTACCGCACCGTCCGCGGCAGCTCCGCCCGGCACGTCGCGGCCGCGCTCCCGAACCTCGGCGCGCTGGTACAGAAATACGGGTAGACAGGGGGACGTGGACAAACTCCAGGCGTACCGGGACAAGCGAGATGCCGCTCGCACGCCCGAGCCGGTGCCCGCGGAGCCGGCCCCGCTGGGGGAGAACCCGGACGGCGGGGCGTTCGTGATCCAGGAGCACCACGCCCGCCGGCTGCACTGGGACTTCCGGCTCGAGCGGGACGGGGTGCTGGTGTCCTGGGCGCTGCCGAAGGGGATGCCCGACGACCCTGCCGTCAACCACCTGGCCGTGCACACCGAGGATCATCCGCTGGAGTACGGCGGCTTCGAGGGGGAGATCCCGCGCGGGCAGTACGGGGCCGGCGCGGTCTCCCGGTGGGACTCCGGCCGCTACCAGACGCTGAAGTGGGCGCCGAACGAGGTCAAGGTCAGGCTGCGCGGGCGCCGGGTCACCGGGGAGTTCGCGCTGTTCCAGACCCGCGGCAACCAGTGGATGATCCACCGGGACCGCCAGCCGCTGCCGGCCGGCCTGCGGCCGATGCTCGCCACGTCCTGGGCCACGCCGCCGCCAGATGACGGGAACTGGGGCCTGGAGATGAAGTGGGACGGCGTCCGCGCGCTGGCCTTCGTGGACCGCGGCCGGGTGCGGCTGATGTCCAGGACCGAACGGGACATCACCGTGGCCTATCCCGAGCTGGCGGGCCTGGGCAACGCCACCGATCACAAGCAGCTGCTGCTGGACGGGGAGGTCGTGGTGTTCGGCCCGGACGGCTGGCCCGAGTTCGAGGCGCTGCAGCCGCGCATGCACGTCTCCGACGCGTCGCAGGCGACAATGCTGGCCGGCCAGAACCCGGTGACATACCTGGTGTTCGACCTGCTGCAGCTGGACGGCAGGCCGCTGCTGGACGAGGCGTACTCCGGCCGCAGGGCGCTGCTGGACGAGCTGGGCCTGGCCGGGCCGTACTGGCAGACCCCGCCGTCGTTCCCCGGCGAGGACTTCCCGGCCGTGCAGTCGGTCTCGGCCGCGCACGGCATGGAAGGCGTGGTGGCCAAGCGGCTCGACTCGAGGTACCTGCCGGGCGTGCGCACCGACCAGTGGCGCAAGATCAAGAACCACCGGCGCCAGGAGGTGGTCGTGGCCGGCTACAAACCCGGGAAGGGCAACCGGACCGGCCAGGTCGGCTCGCTGCTGATCGGGGTGCACGACGCCTCCGGGCTGATCTATGCCGGGCATGTCGGCACCGGGTTCAGCGTCGAGACGCTGCGCTTGCTGGGGGAGCGGCTCGAGCCGTTGCGCCGTTCGGAGTCTCCTTATCGCGAACCGGTACCGCCCGAGCATGCCCGCACCGCGGTCTGGGTAGAGCCCCGGCTGGTGATCGAGGTGAGCTTCGACAGGTGGACCAGGGCCGGCCGGATGCGGGCGCCGGTGTACAAGGGCCTGCGCGACGACAAGGACCCCGCGGACGTGGTCCGTGAGCCCTGATGCCGATGAACGCTGACACCAAGGTGGCCGTCCAGGTGGACGAGCGGACGCTGACGCTGACCAACCTCGGCAAAGTGCTGTACCCGGAGAGCGGGTTCACCAAGGCCGAGGTGCTCGACTACTACCAGCGGGTGGCGCCGGTGCTGCTGCCGCACATCGCGGGCCGGCCGCTGACGCTGAAGCGCTATCCCGAGGGCGTGGACGGCCAGGCCTTCTTCCACAAGCACGTCACCGCGCACCGGCCGGACTGGATCCGCACCGCCCGGGTCGACTCGGAGAGCTCGCGGGCGCGCGGCACCAGCGTGACCTACCTGGTCGTCGACGACCTGCCCGCGCTCATCTGGGCGGCCAACCTGGCCGGCCTGGAGCTGCACACCCCGATGTGGCGGATGCCCCACGTCCGCGAGCCCGACCTGCTGGTCTTCGACCTCGACCCGGGCGCGCCGGCGAACATCGTGGACTGCTGCCGGGTGGCGCAGGACCTGCGGCCGCTGCTGGCGGCGGACGGCCTGGCGCCGCTGGCCAAGACCTCAGGCGGCAAGGGCCTGCAGCTCTACGCCCGGGTCTGCGGCCTGACCTCCGAGCAGGCCAGCGACCGGGCCCGGGCCTACGCCGAACGGCTCGAACGCGACCAGCCCCGCCGCGCCGTCTCCCGGATGACCAAGGCACTGCGCACCGGCAAGGTGCTGATCGACTGGAGTCAGAACAACGGCTCCAAGACCACCGTCGCGCCCTACTCGCTGCGCGCCCGCCAGTTCCCCACCGTCTCGACCCCGGTCAGCTGGGACGAGGTGGCGGCCTGCCGCCAGCCCCAGGACCTCTTCTTCACCGCCGACCAGACCCTAGCCCGGGTCGCCGCCCACGGTGACCTGTTCGCCCCCCTGCTCCCCTGACCGCGACCCGCCTCATCTCCCCCGCTACGGAGCTCCCCGCTCGTGCAGCAGCAGCAGCGCGTACGCCGCGACGGTGGAGTCGTCGGTGATCAGGCCCTCGCCGATCATCTGCTCGAACCGGGCCCGGGACACCCAGGCCTGGCGCATGTCCTGCTCTTCCCGCTCCCGCTCCGGCGGCCCCGGCTCCAGCCCGGTGGCCAGGAAGTAATGCCCGGCCTGGCTGCTGGTGCCGTGCGAGCTGTGCAGGTACCCGAGCCTGACCAGCTGGCCGGCGCGCAGCCCGGTCTCCTGCGCGAGCTCGAGCCGGGCGAGCTCCTCCGGCTCGCCCGACTCCCCGTACCCGAACCCGCCCTGCGGGAACGACCAGGTGCGCCGCCCGATCGGGTAGCGGTACTCCTCGACCAGCTGGAAGCCGTCGTTCTCGGCCGGGATGACCAGCGCGAAGTCGCGCTTCTCCACGAACGCGTAGGTGCCGCGGGAGCCGTCGCGCCGTTCGATCTCGTCCCGGCGAAGCCGCATCCAGTGGTCTTCGTAGACGACGCCGGAGGCGAGCATGCGGACATCCGCGTCGCCGTCCCGAGCCGACATGGGCTACCACGCCGCCTGCTCGGAAACGGCCGCCGCCAGCTCGCCGGCACCGGCCAGCTCGCCGGCCCCCGCCAGCTCGCCGGCCAAGGCCGTCCCCGCGTCGGTCCCCACGTCTGGCTGCCGCCGCGCCCGGACCATCCTGATCAGCGCGGTCACCCCGAACGCCCCCGCCGCCGGCAGCGTGACCAGGGCGGGCAGCTGGTAACGCCAGGAGAACTCGTACAGGTCCGCGCCCAGCAGCACGGCCACCGCGCACCCGGTGATGAGCAGGCACGCCAGCGCCAGGCCGCAATCGCGGCGCCGCCGGAAGGTGAAGATCCCGGCGATCCCGGCCAGCAGCCCGAACAGGAAGGCCGGCCCCGGCGTGTAGCCGCCGTGCAGCTGGTAGTACCGCAGCGCGATGTCGGCCCGCCAGTGCACCCGCGCATGCCCGCCGCCGCCCGCAGCAGCGAAGACCTTATTCGCGCTGTTCCCGCCGTGGCGGGTGAGGCCGGGCGGGTAGACCGGGTAGCCGAACTGGAACTGCCAGCGCGAGATCGGGGTGTCGCCCTGCTCGGTGTTCCTGGTCAGCGCGAAGATCTTCACCGAGTCCCCGGCGATGTCGCCCGCCACCCGGATGGGCTGCTGCGTGAGCACGCTGGAGGCGAGCGCCTGCTGCCACGGCAGGGTGTCGATAAGCAGGCCAAGCTGGATGTTGACCGGCTGGTACAGCACCCGCGGCGCGGTCTTGGCGTTGACCAGGCCGTCCACGCCCAGGGCGGCAGAATCCGAGGGGCTCGGGCACAGCGGCCGCTCGACGGCGGGGAGCTTCAGCGTGGCGCAGTCGGCCGCGTGCACCGCCCGCCCGTACAGGTAGGCGTTGCCCATGTTGGACAGCTCGAACCCGTAGTGCAGGATCACCGCGGAGTAGCTCATGTAGCCCACGACCGGCAGCGCGAAGCAGAACGTCAGCACCGCGCCGTGCAGCACCCGCCGCCACCAGCCCTGCGTGGCCATCACCACGTAGATCAGCGCCGGCGCGATCAGGGCCTCGCCCACCTGGCGCACCGGGGCGGACGCGCCGAGCGCAAGCCCGCCCAGGATGACCAGGAAGAGACCGGGCCTGGGCCGCCACAGCAGCAGCACGATCCCGGCCACCAGCAGCGCCTCGAAGAGCACGTCCGGCATGATCGTCTGCTCCGCGTTCAGCTGGTAGGCATCCAGCAGCACCGGCGCCACGGCCAGCGCGGCCAGCCAGCGGACCACGCCGCGCCGCCCCAGCAGCGCGTACAGCGCGCCGGCCATCGCCATCCCGAGGACGTGCTGCACCAGGGCCGCGACGGCGAGGTCGGTGAACATCAGCACCGGGCGCAGCACCAGCAGCGAGTAGCCGAGCGGGTCGAACGCGCCCCAGATGTTGCTGGTGAAGTCGGTGCCGAAGATGTACTTCTTGGAGTCGATGAACAGCAGGGCGGGTTCGTAGCCGATCTGGGTGACGGCGCGCAGCACCAGCCCGCCGCCCAGCAGCAGCCAGAACAGCCAGTGCCGGCGCACGAAGGCCACCGTGGCCCACATGATCCGGTCCGCGCGGGACCCCGTCGCGGCGGCATCCTCGTCCGCACGGACCTGGGCCACGGAACTCGCAGCAGGCAAGACGGTTACGCTCCTGTCGGTCACGCAGAATCCTTGCCATGAGTCGCATCAGGCAGTCGCATCAGGCGGGGGCAGATGCCGCGCTAGTGCCCGGCCGCCTTCCTGGCAGGGTCATTCTGCCGCATCACCGGGTGACAGGCGGGGCTAAAAGCGAGATTTGCCCAGTGTCGTCATCAATCGCGACCAGGGTGAAGGCCGGGGCGGCGCAGGTGAGTTGCGGCACAGCACGGCGTTGTCAGTGCCCCTCCGTAGCATCGCCGCATGTCCGGATCAACGCCCCCCGACGCGCGCGACCGTGATGCCTGGGCCATGGTGCGGCGCCGGATCTCCCGGTACCCGCTGGAGCTGTACCCGCTCGAGCCGCCGGGCCGCCCGGGCATCTGCGCGGTCTGCCGCGGTCCGGCGCGCCCCGGGTTCGCCCGCTGCTTCCAGTGCGCTCAGCACGACCTGCTCGGCCGGGGCCTGCTCGCCGACGCCGTGGCGCCCGTCTCCTACGCGCTGAAAGGCACCGCGTTCGCCGCCGATCTGTGCCGCTACAAATCCTGGCGGGCCCCGGACGCCGCCGCGCGGACGTCGCTGCTGGCCCTGCTGCTCGCCTTCCTGCACGATCACGGCGGCTGCGTGTGGCGGCACGCGGGCATGCCCGCGCCCGCCCGGCTGGCCGTGGTGCCGGCCGGCGGCGGCCGCCCGGGACCGCACCCGCTGCTCGAGCTGTCCGCCCCGTACCTGCGGCTGCCGGTGACGGGGCTGGTCATCCGGCCGGGCCGCCAGGGCCGGGACCCGAACGCGGACCGGTTTGCAGCCGAACGGACCGCGGCAGGAGCCAGCGTGCTGTTGCTTGACGACTCCTGGGTATCGGGCGCCAGCGCCCAGTCCGCGGCCGCGGCGCTCAAGCGGGCGGGCGCCCGCCATGTCGCCGTGGTGGTGCTGGGGCGCCACGTCGACCCGGCCGACCAGCTGGGCGGGCCGCTGGCCGGCCTCGTCCCGGCCCGCTACGACCCGGCCAGCTGCGCCGTACACGCCCAGACATGAGCCTGCCCCGCTCACCTGGCCACGGAGCCGGGTAGCGGCCCTAAGCTGGAACGGTGACCGCCGAGCCCCCGTCGCATACCGCGCTGGTCAGGCGCGCCCGCCGGATCAACCGCGAGCTGGCCCTGCTCTATCCGGACGCGCACTGCGAACTGGACTTCAACTCCCCGCTCGAGCTGCTCGTCGCGACGATCCTGTCCGCGCAGACCACCGACAAGCGGGTGAACCTGGTCACCCCGACGCTGTTCGCGCGGTACACCACGGCCGCCGACTACGCCGCGGCGGACCGCGAGGAGCTGGAGAAGATCATCCAGTCGACCGGCTTCTACCATGCCAAGGCGAGCAGCCTGATGGGGCTGGGGCAGGCGCTGTGCGACAGGTTCGGCGGCGAGGTGCCGCCGCGGCTGAAGGACCTGGTCACCCTGCCTGGCGTGGGTCGTAAGACCGCGAACGTGGTGCTCGGGAACGCCTTCGGCATCCCGGGCATCACCGTGGACACGCATTTCGGGCGGCTGGCCAGGCGGTTCGGCTGGACCAGGAGCCTGGAGCCGGAGAAGGTCGAGGCCGAGGTGGCCACGCTCATCCCGCGCAAGGACTGGACGATCCTGTCGCACCGGCTGATCTGGCACGGCCGGCGGGTCTGCCATTCCCGCCGCCCCGCCTGCGGCGCGTGCGCCCTGGCCCGGCTCTGCCCCTCCTACGGTGAGGGTCCCACCGACCCGAAGGTGGCCGCCAAGCTCGTCAAGTCCGGCCCGTTCTCGTGACCCCGGGCCGCGAGCCGGCCCAGGCGGGCCCGCCCCGGCGGCCCCAGGCGGGGCCGTCCCGGCCTGGCTGCGCGAGCTGGCCGCCGTGGCCGAGACGATGGAGATACACCCGCAGCTCCTGCCGCCCCCGGCCGGCGGCCGGGCATCGGCGGTGCTCGTCCTGTTCGGCGACGGCCCGGGCGGCCCGGACCTGCTGCTGATCCAGCGCAGCGCGGGCCTGCGGCTGCACGCCGGCCAGCCGGCCTTCCCCGGCGGGACCATCGACGCCGGGGACGGCGGACCGGTCGGGGCCGCGCTGCGCGAGGCGGCCGAGGAGGTCGGCCTCGACCCGCGCGGCGTCGACGTGGTCGGCACGTTGCCCGAGGTGTTCATTCCCCGGACGGGTTTCCGGGTCGTCCCGGTCCTGGCCTGGTGGCGGCGGCCGTCCGCGGTCGCGCCGGTCAGCGCGGGCGAGGTGGCCGCGGTGGAGCGGGTCAGCGTCGCCGAGCTGGCCGATCCCGCCGCCCGCCTGATGGTGCGCGTGCGCGACGGGCGGACCACCCCCGCGTTCCGGGTCCGCGGCATGCTCATCTGGGGGTTTACCGCCGTGCTGGTGGACCGCCTGCTCGCCCTCGGCGGCTGGGAAAAGCCCTGGGATGCCTCCGTCGTCGCGGACTTGTGATATTCGCCGGCGGACTTGACAACGGCGAAAACGCTATACGCTCGACGTCGTGCGCGGTGATGTGCTCGACCTCATCTTGATCGTGGTTGTGGCCGCGTTCGCGGTGTCCGGGTACCGGCAGGGTTTCATCGTCGGCGTGCTCAGCTTCTTCGGCTTCGTCGGCGGCGCGCTGCTCGGCGCGGAGTTCGGCCCGAGCATCTCCCGGGCCCTGGTCGGCGGCCAGACCCAGCAGGACATCATCGCCGTCGTCCTGCTGGTCAGCTTCGCCGTCCTCGGGCAGTTCATCGCCTCCTCCATCGGCGCGGCCATGCGGTCCACGGTGACCTGGCGCTCGGCGACGGTCCTGGACTCGGTGGGCGGAGCCGTCGTCAGCATGGTCTCGGTGCTGCTGATCGCCTGGGTGGTCGGATCGGTGCTGAACGGATCCCCGTTCCCGGTGGTCGACCAGCAGGTGAATAACTCGGTGGCGCTGCAGACGCTGGACAAGTTCATGCCCTCGCCCGCGAAGACCATGTTCTCCGACTTCCGCCGGCTGCTGGCCAGCAACAGCACCTACGCCCAGGTGTTCAGCGGGATCGGCGCCGAGCGGATTCTCTCCATCCCGGCCCCCGACCCCGGCGTGCTCACCAGCCCGGGCGTCCAGCGGGCCGAAGGCCGCGTGGTCAGGGTGCAGGGGGTGGCGCCGAGCTGCCAGCGCTCCATCGAGGGTTCCGGCTTCGTCATCTCACCGGACCACATCATGACCAACGCGCACGTGGTGGCCGGGGTGACGCAGCACCAGACGGTCACCACCGTCGGCGGCCGGATACTGCCGGCCACCGTGGTCTACTACGACCCGCAGGTTGACGTGGCCGTGCTGTACGTGCCCGGGCTCCACCTCACCCCGCTCCGGTTCTCCGGGCCGGCCAACCCCGGCGACAACGCCGTGGTGGCCGGCTTCCCGCTGGACGCGCAAACCCTGCACACCGTGCCGGCCAGGATCGGCGGCATCCAGAACGCGCAGGGCCCGAACATCTACCAGACCAGCACGGTGACCCGCCAGATCTACGAGATCCGCGCCGTGGTCGAGTCGGGCAACTCCGGCGGCCCGCTGCTGTCACCCAGCGGCACCGTCAACGGTGTCGTGTTCGCCGCCGCGGTTGGCGTCTCCGACACCGGCTTCGCGCTCACCGCCAACCAGGTCTCCGACGGCGCCCGGGCCGGCGCGCGGTCCACGACCGCCGTCTCCACCATGGAGTGCGACTAACACCCCCCGGCGCTCCGCTTCCCGCACCCCGCTTCCCCGGCGCTCCCCTTCCTGCACCCCGCCCCGCGCTCGCCCGCCCGAAAACAACCGGGAGGATATGGCTTACCGGGAGGATTTAGTACTCCCCGGGGTACCGAATCCTCCCGGTAGCCCCAATCCTCCCGGATAAATCGTCTTCGGTCCGGTCGGGTTCTCCCCGTTGCGCCAGGAGGCCGGACGCCAGCAGGCCGGGCGCCAGGGCGGCAGGCGGGATGCCGTCGAGGCCGTGCTGCTCGATCCGGGTGGCCAGGTCGTCCGCGGCGGCCAGCACGGCCGGGACGTCCATGCCGTACGGGCGGGGCCCGGCGGGATGCTGGTAGGCGCGGACGCGCTGGGCGCCCCGGCGGAGCAGGGTGACCGCGCCGCTGGCGTTGCCGCGGCGGGCGTGGGTCAGCCCGACCGCGATCTGGGCCAGGCCCTGCCACAGGTCGCGCTCGTCCGGCCCGGCCGACTTCCAGGCCGCCTCGAGGACCTCGTGCGCGTGGAACGGGCGTCCGTCGCGGAGCAGCTGGTCGGCGAGGGCGGCCGCGTCGGGGCCGGTGATCACCAGGTCGTCGGGGATCCTGGCCTGGCCGGCCTCCGCTTCAGCGCCGGCCTCACCCCGGTCCAGCGGGCGTCCCAGGGCGTCGCGGGGACGCGCGTTCCTGGGGCGGCCGACCGGATCGCGGTCCCGCGTCAACGTTCGGGTTCCGGATCGGCCAGCCAGCCGAGCAGCTCGGTGTCCAGCACCTCCGGGCGTTCCTCGTGCGGGAAGTGGCCGGCGCCATCGATCACGCGCCACCGGTACGGGCCGTCGACGTAGCGCCCGGCGCCCCGTGCGGTCTGCGGCAGCACGCAGCTGTCCAGGGCGCCGTGCAGGTGCAGGGTCGGGGCCTGGATCGCGGCCCGCATGTGCCGGGCGAAGCGCAGGCCGTCAGGCCGGACACCGCTGCGGGCGAGCCAGCGGTGATATTCCAGCGCGGAGTGCGCCACCGAGGGGATCCGCATGGCCCGCGCGTAGATCTGACCGGTCTCCGGGTCGGGCCAGCCGGGCGCGGACCATTTCTCCAGCAGCCGGCCCACCTGGACCGCGTCATCTCGCAGCAGGTGGCGCTCGGGCAGGATGGGCAGCTGGAATCCGAGCGCGTAGCGGCTGCGCCGGCCCTGGCCGAGCGGGTCGGTGAACACCGAGGCGCGCATCCGCAGCGGGTGCCCCATCGAGATGACGGCCAGCCGCCGGACCACCTTGGGGTAGTACGCGGCCAGCGTCCAGGCGATCAACCCGCCCAGGCCGTGGCCGACCACGATCGCGTTCGCCTCACCCATGGCCCGGACCAGCCCGCCCGCGTCGGCAGCGGCGGTGACCAGATCGTAACCGCGGGGCGGCTTGTCGCTGCCCCCGTAGCCGCGCAGGTCCACCGCGACCGCGCGGAAGCCCGCCTCCGGCAGCACGGCCAGCTGGTGGCGCCAGGTCCACCAGAACTCGGGGAACCCGTGCAGCAGCAGCACCAGCGGCCCGTCGCCGGCCTCGGCGACGTGGAACCTGGTGCCATTCGCGCTCACGGACCGGTGCTGCCATGGGCCGCCGATCTGGATCGCGGCCTCGGCGCCGCCGGCCATCGAGGTCACCTCAGCTGGTCTTGCGCGCGGCGATTTCCGGGCGCTGGCCGTCCGGGGGCTCGACCTCTGGTCGCAGCATCCCGAGCCCCTCGGACACGGTCTTGCGCGTCTTGCGCAGCCCGGACAGCTTACGCACCCTCATCAGGGAGATCCCGACCACCAGCGCGGCCACCAGCACGTAGGTACCCGCGACGATGAGGAAGGCCGCCCAGTCCCAGATGCCGAGCGTGATCAGGCCGTACGCGAAAGCGAAGCTGAGCAGGACGAGCACCAGGCAGCCGACGAAGGCGGCCATGCCGACCGCGGCGGCCGCCACGCCGACCCGCCGCGCGTCGCCCTTCAGCTCGGTCTTGGCCAGGTCGATCTCGAACCTGATCAGCTGGGATACGTCCTTGGCGGCCAGGGCGACGAGATCCCCAAGTGACTGATCACCGCCGGCGGATTCCGGCGTTTCGCTGCGGACCATCGAGTCCATCTCCCTCGTATGCGGACCACTATCCGCGCTCCCGCACGGTTAAGAGCGCCCGCGTCCGGTTGCTCCTCGGGGCTAGCTCATGTTCGGCAAAGTCCAAGGCTAGCGTTGTGATCGTCATCATGGCAGCACCCCGGGCCGGTACGGCGTTTCAGGCGCCGCCGCCGCGGCGGCGAGCATACCGGGCGGGCGGCCGATCTGGAACGCCCGGTCCGTACTGACGCCGTGGGGGACACGCGGCATTTTCACCGATGTGTGATGATACGCCGGGTTATAACGTCTCGATTGCGGGGCCCAGAAGGCCGGGTTAGCCCTGAAGAAGCGCAGCAGCAGGAACCTCAGGCGCTTGCCGCGGGCGCCAATAGTGAGCGGCGCCCCTGGCCGGGGCGCCGCCGCAAAACCCACGTCAGGCCTGGCTACCAAGCGTGCACCTTTTCCGTCAGCCAGGCTGGCCGCTAAGGACCTGACCTGGTCTGACACGCCTCCCGCGGCTGGTCGCGCGTGGGTACCCGGCTGCCGTGCCCGGACGCTTCAACGTCCGTAGCACCTTTCTACGACGAAAACGCCGGCCTGCAAAGCCCTCATGCGTGACCAATTCGTGATCTTAATCAGTTCGCACGATCACATGCCGTTAACGAGTGACTCGCAGGACCGGCCCTGCGCTGTCTGCAGCCAACTGCCGACCGTTTTACGGCTGCCCAGCGGGCGGGGGTGGTTATCGCCGTTCTTTGCGGACAGTGTCCGATGCACGGCCCAGATCGTCCGATGCCAGGCCCAGATCGACGCCGGCTCGCCGAGGTCTTACCAGGTGATAAGCCAGTAAGGGCGGAGCCTGCCTTCGGGTCGCAATATCGCCGTAGACCTACCAAGATCCATCGGCATATGTTGTAATCGATAGGGCTGACGCTGCAACGGGTACCTGTTGCGGACACGCCACTGGTGGTCGCGAAACCGATACTGGTGGTGGCTACGGGGGCACTTTGCAGATAAGCTTATGGATAGGACGGAGCCGGCCTCCCCCCCAGGGCCGGACCGTACGCGCGGGCGCCGCTCTCCCCCCCGGCGGCGCCCGCCTCCTTTTCTCCGCCTTGTGACGAGAGAGCCGTCTGTGCAGATGTGGGGCTTCTGATACTCCCGTTGCCTCTGTGCCTGTGGAGCGTTCCTTACCGCCCTCGCCCGCGGCTAAGCCCTGGAACCCGCGGCTAAGCCCTGGAAAGAGTGCCGGAGGAAGCGGCCGCACCAGCACGTAGCCGGACAGCGCGCTCAGTCGGCGTCGGCCCCGGCACCGGCCGGGACGCCGGCCAGCATGGTATCGAGCAGGGTGACCGCTCCCCGCTTGGACAGCGGGTGGTTGGCGTTGCCGCATTTGGGTGACTGTACGCACGAGGGGCAGCCGGCCTCGCAGTCGCAGCTGGCGATGGCCTGCCTGGTCGCGCGGAGCCAGTCCGCGGCGGCGCCGAAGCCGCGCTCGGCGAACCCGGCACCGCCGTCGTGCCCGTCGTAGACGAAGACGGTCAGCAAGCCGGTCGCCGGGTGCCGGGCGGCGGAGACCCCGCCGATGTCCCAGCGGTCGCACGTGGCGAACAGCGGCAGCAGGCCGATCGCGGCGTGCTCGACCGCGTGCGCCGCGCCGCCCAGGTCGATTCCCGCGGCGGTGAGCGCGTCGGCCTGGCCGTCGGATACGGTCCACCACACCGCCCGGGTCTGCAGGTGGCGGGGCGGCAGGTCGAGCGGGGTCTCGCCGAGCGCGGCGCCGGTGTCGGCGCGGCGCCTGGTGAAGCTGACCACCTGCCGGGTCACCTGGACGTCGCCGAACCGGACCTCGGCCCGGCCCCAGGTCATCCGCCGCAGCTCGCCTCGCACCTCGACCTCGGTCACGTCCCGGGCGGTGGTGGTGTAACCGGGCTCGCACGGCTCCACCAGGGCCACGCGGTCATCCAGGTCCAGCGTCCCCACCAGGTAGCTGTCGCCCTGGTGCACATAGATGGCCCCCTCGTGCACGATCAGGTGCGCCGAGGGCTCGTCCACCGTGCCGACCAGCCGGCCGGTCGCCTCCTCCACCACCCGGACCGGCGCCAGGCCGGCGCCCCGCAAGCTGACACCGTGCAGGCCGGCCGCCGCGCCCGCGGGCCGGCGCGGTGCTGTACCAGCCCGCCGGGCGGCGGCGCAGCCGCCCCGCCCGGGTGAGGTCGTCCACGACCGCCCGGGCCGCCGGGCCGAAGATGTCCAGGTCCTGTTCGGTCAGAGCCAGTTCGGCGGCGGCCGCGCACAGGTGCGGCCCCAGCACGTACGGGTTGTCCGGGTCCAGCACCGTGGCCTCCACCGGGTGCCGCAGCAGGATCTCCGGATGCCGCACCAGGTAGGTGTCCAGCGGGTCGTCGCGGGCGATCAGCACCGCCGCCGCCGACCGGCCGCTGCGCCCGGCCCGCCCGGCCTGCTGCCACAGCGACGCCCAGGTCCCCGGCCACCCGGCGATCAGCACCGCGTCCAGGCCGGTGATATTGACCCCGAGTTCCAGGGCGGTGGTGGTGGCGAGCCCGACCAGGCGCCCGTCGGACAGCGCCGCCTCCAGCCGGCGCCGGTCCTCGGGCAGGTAGCCGGAGCGGTAGGCCGCCACCTTCGCCCCGGCGGCCCCGGCGGGCTCGGCAGCCCCGGCGGGCCCGTGGGCGTCGAGCGACCGGCGCGCGGCCAGCGCGACCGCCTCCGCGCCGCGCCGGGACCTGATGAAGGCCAGCGTCTGGACGTTCTGGCTGACCAGCCGGCCGAGCAGGTCCGCCGCCTGCGCGGTGGCGGTACGGCGCAGCCGGGCGCCCGTCTCGCCGCGGGCGTCGGTCAGCGGCGGTT
>CAWDBS010000035.1:0-117822 GCA_963800415.1 uncultured Actinomycetes bacterium | reverse complement strand
TCCCGGGTGGGGCACCATGGCTACATGCGGGTGCTTGTGGTCGAGGACCAGGCCGAGCTGGCCGACGACATCGCCGACGGCCTGCGCGACCAGGGGATCGGCGCGGACGTGGCCTACGACGGCTCGGCCGGGATCGAGAAGGCGCTGCTGAACTCCTACGACGTCGTCATCTTGGACCGTGACCTGCCCCGGATCCACGGCGACGCGCTCTGCGCCACGCTGGTCGGCTCGCCCTCGCAGGCCCGCATCCTCATGCTGACCGCGGCGGGCACGGTGGGCGACCGGGTGGACGGCCTGAACCTCGGCGCCGACGACTACCTGACCAAGCCGTTCGCGTTCGCCGAACTGGTCGCCCGGGTGCGCTCGCTGGCGCGGCGCAGCCCGGCGGCCGCCCCGGTGATCGCCCGCGGCGACCTGGTCCTCGACCGCGCCAGGCGGCGGGCCAGCCGGGCCGGGCACCCGGTTCCGCTCAACCGCAAGGAACTGGGCGTCCTGGAGGAACTGCTGATCGCCGACGGGGGCGTGCTCAGCGCCGAGGACCTGTTCGAGCGGGTGTGGGACGAGAATACCGACCTGTTCTCGCGGACCGTCACGGTCACTATCGGCCGGCTCCGGCGCAAGCTCGGCGAGCCCGACCCGATCGAGACGGTGATCGGCACCGGGTACCGCCTGCCATGAGCACTGCCATGAGCGGGCCCCCTATCCGGCGCTGGCCGCGCTGGCCGCAGAAGGTCAGGACCAGGCTCGCGCTGCTCTACGCCGGGCTGTTCCTGATATCGGGCTCGGCCCTTGCTCGGGCTCACCTACGGGCTGGTCGCGGCCAACCTGCCCGCGCAGTCCTCGTCCTCCATCGTCGCCGGCTCCGACCGCAATCAGCTGGCCAAGCTGGGTATCGCCTGTAAGCAGCCCCATCCCGATCCCGGCACGGTCGCGCAGTGCAAACAGGCCTTCAGCGCCGGAGCCAAGGACGCCACGGCCAGCGTGCGCCAGCGGGCCCTGAACAGCCTGCTGCTCTTCTCCCTGGTCGGCCTGGGGGCGATGACCGTCGTTTCTGGCGGCCTGGGCTGGTTCGTCTCCGGCCGGGTGCTGCGGCCGGTGCGGGCCATCACCGAGACCGCCCGCCGGGCCTCGGACCAGCACCTGGGGGAGCGGCTGGCGCTGACCGGCGCCCGGGACGAGCTGAAGGAACTGGCGGACACGTTCGACGAGATGCTGGAACGGCTGGACCTCGCGTTCGCCGCGCAGCGCCGGTTCGTCGCGAACGCCTCGCACGAGCTCCGCACCCCGCTGACCGTGATGCGGACCGCCATCGACGTCGCGCTGGCCAAGCCATCCCGGACGACCCAGCAGCTGGAAGACATGGCGGCGCGCGTCCGCCGTTCCGTCGACCGGGCCGAGAACATGATCGAGGCGCTGCTGGTCCTGGCGATCAGCGATCAGGGCGTGGCCAGCAGCGAGCTGCTGGACCTTTCGGCCGTGGCCGAGGACGCCCTCGAACTCGCCGCGCCGGGCATCACCCGGCTGGGGCTCAAGGTGGAGGCGGAGCTCTCGCCGGCCGAGACGACCGGTGACCAGCAGCTCATCGAGCGGATGGTGTGGAACCTCGTCGACAACGCGGTCCGGCACAACGAGCCGGGCGGCTGGATCCGGGTCGCGACCGGCCCGTGCGGGCCGGGCGTCTTCCTCCGGATCGCCAACAGCGGGGCCAAGGTGCCCGCGGACGCCGTGCCCACCCTGTTCGAGCCGTTCCGGCGGTTTGAAGGCCGCGGTGACGGCGGCGTCGGCCTGGGCTGTCGATCGCCCGGTCGGTCAGCGCCGCGCACCGGGCCGAGCTGGACATCCACAGCCAGCCCGGGGGCGGCCTGTCCATCAGCGTCGTGCTGCCCTGATACCGCTATCCCTGCGGGGGGAACCCGATGGTCTCGGTGGCCAGCTCGAGCGTGTCCTCGCACAGGAACCCCACCGAGGGCGCCCGGTCCCCCAACGCCCGGCCCCCGAAGACAGGGCCGAGCGCCGAACGCACCGAGTCCAGCGTCCACATGCCGTCGGCCGTGCCGGCGTGGAACACCGACCGGATCCGCGGCGGATCCATCACCGCGGCGACGCCGCCGTGCACCACGAACACCTCGCCGTTGATCGTCTCGGCCGCCGGGCTGGCCAGGTACACCACGAGCGGCGCGACGTGCTCGGGCGCGAGCGGATCGACCGCGTCCTGGAGGTCCGAGGGCGCCGGGCCCATCAGCTCGGCCGTCATGGCGGTGCGGGCCCGCGGGCAGATGGCGTTGGCGCGGACGCCGTACCGGGAGCAGCTGCGCGCGGTGGTCACGGTGAGGGCGGCGATGCCGGCCTTGGCCGCGGCGTAGTTGGGCTGGCCGACCGACCCGAGCAGGAAGGCCTCGGAGGAGGTGTTCACGATCCGCGCGTACACCGGGCCGCCGCTGGCGTTCCGCTGCTCCCGCCAGTAGGCGGTGGCCAGCCGCGTGGTCACGAAGTGCCCGCGCAGGTGCACCCGCATGACCAGGTCCCACTCCTGCTCGGACATCGTGAAGATCATCCGGTCGCGCAGCACCCCGGCGTTGTTGACCAGGATGTCCAGCCGCCCGTACTCGCCGAGCGCCGCCGCCAGCAGCGGCTCGCCCGTCGACCACTCCGCGACGTCCCCGGCGGCCACCACCGCCTGCCCGCCCGCGGCCCCGATCTCGGCGGCCACCGCCTGCACGGCCTCTCCCGGCAGGTCGTTGAGCACCAGCCGGGCCCCGGCCCGGGCCAGCGCCAGCGACTCGGCCCGGCCGAGCCCGTTGCCCGCCCCGGTCACGATGGCCACCCGGCCGGACAGCGTCAGCGCGTCGTCCATTCCGCCCCCTGCGATCAGTAGCCCGGACCGGCCAGGAGGCCGCCGTCGGCGATGAACTCGCTCCCGGTCGAGTAGGACGACTCGTCGGAGGCCAGGTACGCCACCAGCCGCGATATCTCGACCGGCTCGGCGAACCGGTGCAGCGGCATGGCCCTCATGAACGCCTCCGCGCTCTCGGCGCCGGGCATCGGCGGATTCGACGACCATCCGGGTGAGCACCCCGCCCGGATGCACCGAGTTGACCCGGATGCCGAACGCGGCCAGTTCCTGCGCGGCGGCCTTGGTCATGCCGCGCACCGCGAACTTGCTCGCGCTGTAGGCCGACAGCCCGGCCGCGCCGGTGAACCCCTCGATCGAGGAGATGTTGACGATCGACCCGCCGCCCGCCGCTTTCATCGGCTCGATCACCGCCTTCATGCCGAGCCAGCAGCCCACCGCGTTCACCTCGAGAACCCGCCGGAAATCCGCCAGCGGCATGTCCGCGATCGACGCGAACAGCAGCACACCGGCGTTGTTGACCAGCACGTCCAGCCGGCCGAAGGCGTCCACCGCCAGCGCGACCGCCGCGGCCCAGTCGCCCTCGCTGGTGACGTCGTGGTGCAGGTACCGGCAGGACGGCTCGCCGAGCCCGGCCGCCACGTGCCTGCCCTGGTCGTCGAGCACGTCGCCGAAGACCACCCGGGCGCCCTCGGCGACGAAGTGCCGCACGTGGGATTTGCCCATCCCCCGGGCGCCGCCGGTGATCAGCGCGACCTTGCCGTCGAGCCGGCCCATGGCCCCTCCGGTCCCTCCGCTCCGCTGAACCAAACGCTTGCTTGCCCGAGCCTAACACCAGCCCGCCTCAACTAGAACGTGTTCTTGTTTCGGCATCGTCGGCGGCGTAAAGTCCGAGCACGGGCGGATACGCAGCCCGTTCGGCCGAATCTTTTGCGAGGACCGGGTGGACCAGAGCGCGGACTATATCGTGGCCGGCGCGGGCAGCACCGGATGCGTGCTGGCGCGACGCCTCGCCCAGACGGGCGCCACCGTCATCCTGCTGGAGGCGGGCGGCCCGGACCGCACGCGGCTGGTGCGCAAGCCGGGGATGATCGCCATCTTCCACAACGTGCCCGCGCTGAAGAAGCGCCTGGACTGGGGGTACTACACCGCCCCGCAGGCCAGCGCGCTCGGCCGCCGGATCCCGCAGCCTCGCGGCCGGGTGCTCGGCGGCTCCGGCTCGATCAACGGCATGCTGTTCGTCCGCGGGAACCGCAAGAACTACGACGACTGGGCCGCGGCGGGCTGCACGGGCTGGTCGTACGCGGACGTGCTGCCCAGCTTCAAGCGCCTGGAGGACTGGGAAGACGGCGCCACCGCGCTGCGCGGCGCCGGCGGCCCGGTCAAGGTGAGGCAGGCAGAAGGATCTGACGCCGGCCTCGCAGGCCTTCATCGAGGCCCTCGCCGCGACCGCCGGCGTGAAGAGAATCGACGACTACAACGGCGAGTCCCAGGAGGGCGCGTCGGTCTTCCAGCAGAACGCCAGCGGCGGGCTGCGGTACAGCTCCTCCGTCGGCTACCTGGACCAGCACTGCCTGCCGAACCTCACCGTCACCACCCGCGCCCTCATCACCCGGGTGCTGATCTCCCGGGGCCGCGCCACCGGCGTCGAGGTCGTCACCGAGCAGGGACGCGGCACCATCACGGCCCGCCGTGAGGTGATCCTGTGCGCGGGGGTGTACGGCTCGCCCCAGCTGCTGATGCTGTCCGGCGTCGGCCCGGCCGGGCACCTGCGCCAGCACGGCATCGCCGTGGCCGCCGACCTGCCGGTTGGCGACAACCTGCACGACCACATGTTCGTGCCGATGACCTACTGCATGACCTCGGCCCGCAACCGCGGCACCACGCCGTACTTCGTCGGCGGCATCGTCTCCGAGGCGATCCGCGGCGACACCTGGATGGGCCGCACCGTCTTCGAGGCCGTCGGCTTCGTCCGCAGCTCCCGCGCGGACCAGATCCCGGACATCCAGGTGCACGCGCTGCCGTGGTCGTACCCGTTCCCCAACCAGGACTCGCCCGCCCGGCAGAAGGTGGACAAGCGCTGCGCCCTGACCATCATGCCCACGCTGATCTACCCGAAGAGCCGCGGCACCCTCCGGCTGGCCTCCGCCGACCCGTCCGCGGCGCCGGTCATCGACCCCGGCTACCTGACCGAGCCCGACGACAGCCGCCTGCTGCTCGACGGGATCGAGCTGATCCGCGAGGTGATGGCCAGCAAGCTCATCGCGGGCCAGGTCAGCCTGGAGCTGAACCCCGGGCCCGGCTACCCGGACCGGGCCGCGCTGGCCCGCGAGCTGCCGAACCGCGCGACCTCGGTGTACCACGCGGTCGGCACCTGCCGGATGGGCACCGGCGAACAGGCCGTGGTGGATCCGCAGCTGCGGGTCCGCGGCATCGACGGGCTCCGGGTCGCGGACGCCTCGATCATGCCCAGCATCACCGGCGGGAACACGAACGCTCCCGCCATGATGATCGGCGAGCACTGTGCTCGCCTCATGGCGCCCAGCTCATCAGCGATCGGGACCCCCAGGGCTAGGCCGTGATGCCGTCGAAGAGCAGGCGCAGCAGGCCCTGGGCCACCTGGTCGGTGCTGTAGCCCTCCGCCAGGCGCCACTGTGACGGGATCCACAGCACGTCCCGGAGCAGCCGGTAGGTGAGCCGAGGGTCCAGGTCCGCGCGGAAGGCACCCTCTGCCATGCCGCGCTCGAGCTGGGTGACCCAGGTCCGCTCGATCTCGCCCACCGCCTTGCGCAGGTAGCTGAACCGGGGCTGGCCGCTGAAGTAGCTCCAGTCGTTCTGCAGCATGGCCAGGGCGGGGCGGTGCCGGGCCAGGGTCTGGCTGGTCGACCGCACGATCTGCTCGAGCACGTCCCGGGGGGAGCCGCCCGAGGCCACCGCGGCCCGGTAGTCGGCCAGCACGTCGTTGATGAAGCCCGACAGGATCTCGTCGCCGATCGACTCCTTGGAGTCGAAGTGGTGGTACAGGCTGCCGGACAGGATGCCCGCGGCTTCGGCGATCTCGCGCACGGTCGTGGCGCGGTAGCCCTTCTGCGCGAACAGCTCGCCCGCGAGCTGCACCACGTCGGCGCGCCGCCCCGATCCTGGTTCACGTGTCGTGCTCACCTGGTGATTATCGCAGCTCCGCGGCCCGGCCCGAGAACCGCGCGTCGACGTCCGCCGCGCTCAGGCCGAAGTCGGCGAGCGTATACCGGTGCGCCGGCCTGGCCGTACCGGGCGCGGCGAAGGCCCGCATGGCAGCCGCCGCGGCGCCGCTGAACGGCAGGCCGAAGTGCGCGTAGACCGCTTCCGCCGTGCCGACCGGGTCGGCTACCAGGTCGTCGTAGTGCACGTCGAAGAACCGGACCGGGTCGTGCCGGGCACGTTCGGCGCTGAACCGCTCCAGCCCGGACGCCCACAGCTCCAGCTGGTCCCGGCCGGCGACCGCGCCGGTGAACGTGGTGGACCAGCCCGCCGACGCCTGCGCCGCCAGGCTGCAGACCGACGCGATCGCGGTGCCCGGCTCGCGATGCGTCTGGACGATCAGCGCGTCCGGGTAGACCCGGAGCAGCGCGTCGAGCGCGAACAGGTGGCTGGGGTTCTTCAGCACCCAGCGGCGCCCGGCGTCCGGCAGGCCGATGAGCTGCAGGTTGCGCCGGTGCCGCTGATAGGCGCCGGTCCAGTCCTGGGTGCGCAGCCAGGCGGAGTACGACGGCAGGTGCGCCAGGCACTCCCAGGAGATGGACCGCATCGACTGCCGCAGCAGCTGCCAGCACTCCTCGACCTGGTCCGCGGCCATGTAGTGCACGCCCATGAACTCGGGATGTTCGGCGTGGTGCCGCTCGCAGCCGGCCTGGATGTACTGGAAGACCGGGTTGGCCGCCCAGGTCGCCCGCGGCGGCCGGGGCTGCGGCGCCTCGGCCAGCCACAGCTGCAGGCCCTGGTGCGCCGGGTCGGCGGTGAGCAGCCGGTGCAGCGCGGTGCTGCCGGTCCTGGGCAGCCCGGTGACGAACAGCGGCCGGTCGATCCGCACCTGCGCGTACCGCGGGTGCGCCTGCCAGGCCGCCTCGCTGAACAGCCGGGCCGTCAGCGCGCCGCGCAGCATGGCCCGCATCACCTTGCCGCCCCGCGGGGTCAGGCCCGCCTCACCGGCACACGAGGACAGCAGCACGGCCAGCCCGTCGGTGTAGTCATCAGGCCCGAAATCGGTCAGCCCGGTGACCTGCGACGCCGCGGCGTGCAACTCCTCAAGGGTGCCGACGGTGCTGGCGGAGCCTGCCGGGCCGGCCGGGTTCAATGGTGGTACTCGCCGCAGTTGACGTCCAGGCACTGCCCGGTGATCGCCCGGGCCAGCGGCGAGGCCAGGAATACCACCGCGTCCGCGATCTCGTCGGGCTCGGGCAGCCGGCGCAGGTCGATGGCGGCCGCGGTCTCGTCGTAGATCTCCTGCACCTCCACCCCGCGCTTGTGCGCCAGGTAGCCGAAGTACCACTTCAGCGAGTCACCCCAGATGTGCCCGGGCGCCACCGAGTTCACCCGGACCCCGCGCGGGCCGAGCTCGGTGGCCAGCGACTGCGCCATCGCCAGCATGGCCGCCTTGGTGAGCTTGTACGGCCCCATCGCGGCTTGGGAGAAGCGCACCACCATGGAGCTGATCATCACCACCGAGCCCCGGCTTTCCGCGAGCAGCGGCGTGAACAGCCTGATCAGCCGCAGCGCGGCGACGACGTTCCCGTCGAAGCTCGCGCCGAGCGCGTCCAGGCTGACGTCGCCGAGCTCCGTGATCGGCGGCATCGCGAGGGCGTTGTAGACCAGCGCGTCGACCCGCCCGAACGCGTCCTGGGCCGCCGCCGCCAGATGCTCCGCCGCCGCTGCGTCGGCTAGGTCGGTGGGTACGGCCAGCCCGCGCCGACCCAGCCCGGTGACCTCCTTGGCCACGTCGTCGAGCCGGGCCGCGGTGCGCGCGGCGAGCACCACGTCCGCACCCTCCCTGGCGCTCGCCAGCGCGATCGCGCGCCCCAGCCCAGGCCCGACGCCGGCCACCACGACCACCTTGTCCCGTAGCATCATCAGGATCGCGGCATGGAGACCCCGGCCTCCGGTCCGGGGTGGAAATGCCGCTTCACCTCCTCCGAAATGTCAGTGCCGTTCGCTAATGTGTTCGCATGTCCAGGTACCGGCTGCTCCCCACGTCTGCACAGGAGGCGATGCTGCGGGATCACTGCGCCCACGCCCGGTATGTGTGGAACCTGGCCGTCGAGCAGCACGCGCACTGGCGCCCGGGCCGCAAGGGCGCGCCTGGCTACCTGGAGCAGTGCCTGGCAGCTCACCGCCGCCCGCGCCGAGCATGCCTGGTTGGCGGCAGGCTCCCAGATGGTGCAGCAGCAGGCACTGCGGGACTTCGCCCGGGCGATGGCCGCGTTCTTCGACCCGCGCAACCCAGCCCGGCGACCGACCTGGCGTAAGGCAGGCCGGGACGAAGGATTCCGGATCGTGGGAAAGCGCAAGGAGCAGTGGGACGTACGCCGCCTGTCGCGCCGCGTCGGCGAGGTGCGGGTGCCGAAAGTCGGGTGGATACGCTTCCGCTGGTCCCGTCCTGTGCCGCCAGGGGTGAAGTCGTTCCGGGTTACCAGGGACCGGGCGGGGCGGTGGCACGTCGCGTTCGCCGCGATCCCCGAGCCGGTCCCCGCGCCGGGCAATGGCCAGGCCGTGGGCATCGATCGCGGTGTAACCGTCAGCGCGGCCCTGTCGACAGGAGAGTTGCTGCGTGCGCCCGGGCTGAGCGTACGGGAACGAGCCAGGCTGCGGCGGCTGGAGCGGAAGCTGGCCCGCGCCCAGCGCGGTTCGGGCCGCCGTAGACGAGTAAAAGCGGCCATCGCACGGCTCCGCGCCCGCGAGACCGGCCGGCGAAAGGACTGGGCCGAGAAGGCCAGCACCCGACTGGCCCGGGAGTTCGACGTGATCCGCGTCGAGAACCTGAACATCATCGGCATGACACGGTCGGCCCGGGGAACAGCGGCCGAGCCGGGCCGCAACATCGCTCAGAAAACCGGGCTCAACCGCGGGATCATGCGGTCGGGCTGGGGCCTGCTGGTGCGCCGCCTGGCCGATAAGGCACCCGGTCGGGTGGAGAAGGTCAGTCCCGTGTTCACCAGCCAGCGTTGCTCGGCGTGCGGGCACATCGCAGCGGAGAGCCGCAAGAGCCAAGCTCTCTTCGCCTGCGGCGCCTGCAGTTTCGCCGGTAATGCGGACGTGAACGCGGCCAGGAACATCGCCGCAGGGCATGCGGTGACTGCGCGGGGAGGCGACGGGGCTGCCCGGCCTGTGAACCGCGAACCTCAACTGCTGCTCCAATCGGCGTAGTGGTTGGAATCCCCTGCCTTCATCAGGGCGGGGAGGATGTCAACAGCCGAGCATCCTTTCCGTCACGGCGGCCTGCCGCACGGCGATCCGTTCCCACCATTCGGGCGGGGACACTCGCGCCTGGTCGTAGTACAGCAGCCGTTCGGCGATCCGGGTGAACGGGACCACCTCCACCCGCGGGCCGTCCTCCTCGGTGAGATCCCGGGTCAGCCGCTGCCAGCGGATCTGCACGTAGCCGCGGCGCCGGCCGGTGAGCTCCAGCCAGTTCGCCACGCCGGGGTCGCGCTCGCTGATCACGAAGCGCAGCCGCCGGTCCGGGTCGATGCGGGCCTGATCGGCGGTGAGGCTGGTCTGGTGGTTGATGTAGTCCAGCGAGATGTACCACATGCTGCCGAGCTGGATGCCCTGATAGGGCGCGACGTCCCGGCCGGCCGCGGGCACTGTCACGATCATCGCCTGGTCCTCGCCCAGGTCGAAGTGGCCGGCCGAGGAGAACTGGGTGGCCAGGCCGCCCGGCGTCGGCCGCGGCGGCGTCATCGTGTTGGCGGGTTCCTTCAGGTAGAACCACTCGGGGAAGGCCAGGAACGTGCGCAGCCGGGACAGCAGGATCTTGCCTGGCCACGCCGTACCGCTTGGCCATCGCGTCCGGGCCCGGCGGCGGCGGCGCGCAGCCGGCCCGGTCCTGGTTACGGATGCTGATCGTGCCCCGGCGTTCGGCGCCCCAGTCGCTGTACACCTCGCGGACCAGCAGCATCGACGAGCCGACGCCGAGGCGGAAGTAGTTCCGCCCGGGTCTGCCTGGTCCGAACCGCAGCTCGAACGAGCCGTCGTCGCCGATCTCGATGGCCCGGTCGTCGAACGCGCTCAGGCTGTCCGGCACCTCGGCCGGGGAGTAGTCCCCCTTCAGCACCTGGAAGCTCAGGTCCGTGGTGCTGCCGCGGCGCCCGGTGACCACGTACTCGGCGTCGTCGCGCAAGTAGGCGTGGAAGTACAGGGTGTCCGGGTTGTCCAGGCCCATCTTGGTATACGGCCCGGTCGACTGCACGAAGTACGGGAAGTCCCGCTGGTAGGCCCAGGCCAGCCGGAGCGAGGCCTGGATGCTGCCTGCCAGGTAGTCATACCCTTCGGCCAGGTCCTGCTCCGACGCCACGAACGGGGCGCCCATGATGATCTTCTCGGCTTCGGCCAGCGCCTCAGCGAACGCCTGCGTCAGCATCAGTTAGCACCTCGTCAGCAACGTCAGCCCCGTCCGCCACACCCGCCCCGGCCGCTCCGTCCGCTAGCTTCGCGGTGATCCGGAAGCTCGGCAGGTCGTCGAGCGACAGCATCGCCTCGTAGGTGCGCACGTACCCGGTATGCGCGATCCGCCACCGGCCGTCCCCGCCGCGCTCGTACCGGTCCTGGTAGAAGGCCGCGCCCACGATCACGATCCGGTGCTCGGTCGCGATCACGGTGTCCTCGAACGACCACGTGCCGCTGGCCGTGTCGCCGTCGACGGTGATCTCCGGCTGGCCCGCCCGGTGCACGGTGATCATGTCCGGCCCGAGCTTGGCCCGCAGGAACCCGACGATCTCGTCCCGCCCGGCGATCTTCAGCGGCTTGCCGTAAACCGGCGTCCCGTAGTCCACGGTGGCGTCCGGCGTGAACACCTCCGCGAGCTCGTCCCACCGCTTCAGGTCGACGCAGCGCAGATAGCGGTATTTCACCTGACGGATCTCTTCGATCGTCGCAAGGTCCATGCCAACCAGCTTGGAGCATCCGATTGACTGGAACAAGAACCTGTTCTAGTTTTTTCGGCACAAGGAGGCCGAGGGTGGGAGCCCAGCCGTGCGCTTCAGCTACGCCGAGTCGATGACCGAGCCCTCCTTCTACTCCCCGCTGGCCCGTGCGGCCGAGGAAGCCGGGTACCACTCGATGGTCATCCCGGACAGCATCTGCTACCCGCGGTACTCGGCCAGCATCTACCCGTTCAACCCGGACGGCAGCCGCGAGTTCCTCGAGGACAAGCCCTTCCTCGAGCCGTTCTCGCTGATCCCGGCGCTCGGCGCGGTCACCAGCAGGCTGCGGTTCGTCACCTTCGTGCTCAAGCTGCCGGTCCGCGACCCGGTGCTGACTGCCAAGCAGGCGACCTCGACCGCCGTGCTCACCGGCGGCCGCCTCGTCCTCGGCGCCGGGATCAGCCCGTGGCGCGAGGACTACGAGGTGCTCGGCGTGGACTGGGCCAGCCGCGGCCGGCGGATGGACGAGTCGATCGCCATCTTGCGCGGCCTGGCCGCCGGCGGCTACTTCGAGCACCACGGCCAGGTCTTCGACCTGCCGCCGGTCAAGATCGCGCCGGTGCCTGCCGAACCCATCCCCGTCCTCATCGGCGGCCACTCCGACGCCGCCCTCCGCCGCGCCGCCCGGCTGGGCGACGGCTGGCTGCACGGCGGGGGAGACCCGGCAGACCTGCCCGGCTTGCTGAGCAGGCTGGCCAGGTTCCGCGCCGAGGAGGGCACCGAGGCCCGCCCGTTCGAGGTGCACGTGATCTCGGCCGACGCCTACACCCTCGACGGCGTGCGCCGCCTGGAGGACCAGGGCGTCACCGACCTCATCGTCGGCTTCCGCTGGCCCTACGTCACCGGCCCCGACACCGAACCCCTCGAAGACAAGCTCACCCACCTCCGCCACTACGCCGACACCATTATCGCCAGCCAGTAACCCCAGGCCCCCGAACGTCCCCGCTCCGCGCCCATGCTCCGCGTCACTACCGGGATCGGCTCCCGGCCAGGTACGTTACTCTGCGGTATCGTGAGCGCGACCGCACGGCGGATGATCCCAGGGCTGGTTACCGGCCTGTGCCTGGGGCTGCTCGCACTTGGCCCCGGGCTGCGACGCGGGTTCCTGCTCAGCTATGACATGGTCTTCGTGCCGCGCGAGCCATTCGGCGCGGCGCTGCCCGGGCTCGCCCCGCCCAGGGCGATGCCCAGCGACCTAGCCATCGCCGCCGCGTCGCGGATCATGCCGGAGGACATCGCGCAGAAGCTAGTGCTACTGGCGATATTCGTGGTCGGCTGCGCCGGGGTAGCCGCTCTGCTCGACCGGGAGCCGCTGCTCGCCCGGCTGGCCGGCGGCGTCTTCTACGTCTGGAACCCGTACGTAGCCGAGCGGCTCATCATCGGCCAGTGGGCGCTGCTGCTCGGCTACGCCGGCCTGCCCTGGGCGCTGCGGGCCGTCATTAGTCCAGATGGGGCACCGTGGCGCTGGACTGGGCGGCTGTGCCTGTCGCTGGTGCCCGCGGTGATCGGCGGGTTCGCCGCGATGGCGATCACCGCGCTGGTCGTGGTCCCCGCCGCGCTGTTTACCAGGAGCGTACGCCGCGCGGCCGTCGCGCTGGCCGTCCTGGCCGCGGGCAGCCTGCCGTGGCTCATCCCCTCCCTGCAGCACGCGGTGTACGCGGATCCCGCGGGCGCGGCCGCGTTCGCCGCTCGAGCCGACACGCCGTTCGGCAGCATCGGCAGCCTGCTGATGCTGGGCGGCGGGTGGAACGCGCAGACGGTCCCCAGGGCCTACGGCGGGGCGTGGTCGGCGCTGTGGCTTGTGGTGGTGATCGTCGCCCTGACCGGGTACCTGGCCGCCGCCCGGCCTGCCCGCCGCTGGCCCGGGCTGGGCGTCGCCGCGATCACCGGGCTGCTGATCGCCTGCATCGGCGTGACCGCGGCCGGCCGGGACCTGCTCAGGGCGGTGACGAGCGGCTGGCCGGGGGCAGCCGTGCTGCGCGACGGCCAGCAGTTCGTGGCGCCGCTCGCCCTCGCCGAGGCCGCCGGATTCGGCCTCGCCGTGGCCTGGGCCATGAAGCCCAGTCCGTTCGGGGGCAGGGGGCGGACGCAGCAGCGGCCGGTCGGCGTGGACGTGGCCGGAGTGGCGCTCGGGGTCCTCGCCCTCCTGGCGCCGATGCTGCTGCTGCCCGGCCTGGCCTGGGGTGCCGCCGGGCGGCTCCGGCCGGCCTGGTACCCGGCGGGATGGCTGGCCGCCGCGCGCATGATCGACACCAGCCCGGCCCGTGGCGACGTGCTGCTGCTGCCGTGGGAGACCTACCGCACGCCGTCCTGGAACCACGGCGAGGTGGTGCTCGAGCCGTGGACCCGGCTCCTGTCACGGCCGGTGATCTGGAACGACGGGACCAGGGTCGGCGACGTCGAACTGGCGCCGGACGACCCGCGCGCGCGGCGGCTCGACGGCGCCATCCACGGTGGCGGCCCGCTGACCGCGACGCTGGTCGCGGCCGGGGTGAGGTTCGTGGTGGACGACGCGGGCAGACCCGGCTCTGGCGCGCGACTGCCCGGAGCGGTCGTCCTGGTAGACGAGCCCGGACTGACCGTGTACCGGTTGCCGGGCTAAATCACGGTGTCATCCGCCAGGACGCCGGCCTCGCCCGCCGTGATCGCGGTGACCTCGCCGCGCCGGGCGCACTTCATCAGCCGGTTGTGCTCTTCGTCGGGCACCGGTACGGCCAGCTTGGGCAGCATGAGCGGGATGTCGTTCTCGATCCGGTACAGGCGGCGCAGCCGTGGGTTGTACAGCACTGCGTCGTCGGCGAAGTAGAGCAGGCCGCGTTTGTCGATGGGACACACGAGGACCTCGAGCAGTGCATCCTCCAGGGCCATCTTTATCTCCTCACCTCTGCCAGCGGGCTGCCTGCCATCGCGGCATCAGCTGCGCCGGAGGCCGGGTCCGGCGCCTGCCGCGGCAGCGCGACCAGCACCAGCACGGCCAAGGCGATCCCGGCCAGGCGCAGGCCGAGCTTGCCCGGGCTCTCTGGCAGATGCTCATGGAACAGCCAGGTGCCCGCGATCATGAAGTACACGCTGCCGGTGACGTTGGACACCGGGACGACGATCGACGCACGGCCGGCTTGCAGCGCGGCCTGGAAGAGCAGCATCGCGACCGCCAGGCAGCCGGCCAGTACGTACAGGTACGGCGACGAGAGGACGCCGATCGCTATGTCCGCCGGCGTCTGGTGGCGGACCAAGATGCCGGAGAGGGCCTTGATCGCGAGCGCCGCGACTCCGTAGAGCAGCCCGGTGCCGATGCCAGCCCAGACCCCGGCCACCGTAGTGCCCCGCCTGCGAGCGCGTAGCGAGCCGGCTGCGACCAGGAGGCCGACGGCGGCCGACGGGACCATGACCGCCGCCATCCACCCCGGGTTGGCGTGATGACTATCCTCCGCGCCGGTCGCGGACATGGCCAGCAGGACCACCGAGACGGCGATCGCCGCCACGCACCAGGTCTCACCGCCGTGCAGGCGCTCCCGCAGCACCAGCCGGGAGAGCACCAGGACCAGCACGACACCGGAGGCGAGCACCGGCTGCACGACGCTGACTGGCGCGAACGTCAACGCGATGGTCTGGCAGGCCAGTCCGGTGAGCATGAGCGCGAACCCGGCCAGCCAGGCCCGGCTCGCCAGCAGGCTGACGATGACGTGCAGCACCCGGCGGATGTCGAGAGCCGGAATCTGCCCGAGGGCGCGCTTCTCCAGGATCAGTCCCACGTTGTAGGCCGTGGTGGCCACCAGTGCCAGCAGGATTCCCGTGTAGGTCACGGTACTCACCTGTCCGCCTCCCCTGCGGTCGTGGTGGGCTTTCTGAGCCAGAGCGGGACGGTAACCGCCGGCGTCAGCGCGGCGGCCAGCGCGACGAGCGCGCACGCCTGCGCCGGACCGCCGAAGGGACCGAGCGGGCCAGCGCCGAACGGTCGCGCTGCGGACAGCACTCCTGACGCGACCATGCCGGCGAAGGCGACCCAGGGCAACCACCTGCCGGGGGTCGTCCGCCCGGATGAACGCGACGGCCGCCAGGCTAGGCAGGCTAGCACGGGAACGGCGAGCGCCACCGGGCCGCCTGCCACGAAAATCAGCCCGGTGACGCCGAGCACGCCCAGCCAGGCGCGCCGGGGGTCGGCTGGCGCGGTGCCCGCCAGCGCGGGGTCAGCCAGCGCGGGGTCAGCCAGCGCGGTGCCCGCGTCGCGCCCGGCTCCGCGGCGGGGGCGGCCGATGAAGGACCACGCCGCGATGGCGAGCAGGATGGCGACGGCGAGCAGCGATATGGCCAGGACGAGGTGATATGCCGCGGCCGGCCGGAAGCTGAGCGTGATCGTCCCGCCCGGCCCGGCCGGCACGATGAAGCCTTGCTGCCAGCCGTCCAGGCGTACCGGCGTGAGCTCCTGCCCGTTCAGCGCGGCGGCCCAGCCGGAATTGTAGTTCTCGTGAACCGCCAGGTAGGAGGCCGCGCCCGGGCCGATGCTGAGCCTGCTCTGGTCCGGCTGCCAGCTGCGGATTGTCACGGCGCGGGAGGCGCTGGACGCGGTTGCGGTCTTCAGGTCCGGGGCGATGCCGGTCAGGCTGAGGTCGGTGACCGCGAACGTGCCGGGCGTCGCCGCGGTCAGCGTATGCCGCCCCGCGCGAAAGCTCAGTGTGCCACCCGGAGAACAGAGCCGGACCTGGAGCGGGAGGTACCCGCTCAGCTCGCCGACCGTGCCGCTGACCGATGTCTGGTAAACCCGCCCGTCCACGGTCAGGGCCGGGCCCTGACCGCACGCCCGGGTGAACCTGGCCTGCTCGTCCGGCGTGATCGCGCGCAGGTCGGCCAGGGCGGGCACCGCGAGCTGCGACAGCCTGACGGGAAGCGTGGCCAGCTGGCCCGTCGCGGTGACCATGGTGGCCTGGCGCACGCGCGGGAAGGACACGTCCATCCGGTCGGTGATCAGCGGTGCCGGGAACCTCACCAGGCCGCCGGCCCCGATGCTCGCCTGCCGTGTGCCGTCCGGGCTGGTGATCTCGACGGTCCGCGGTGTGGACGGCAGGCCGCGGGCTGGCTGCACGATCAGCGATGCGATGCGGCGCTGGCCATGCCAGCTCAGCTGGATGACCGGACTGGCGCCCTCGGCGGTCCAGGGCCTGCCTCCCGATCCGCTGATCAGGCTCGCCGGGAACCCGGCCGGCTGCGCAGCCAGTGTCGAGGCGACGCTGACCTGCAGCACACCCGGGCCAGGAGGGCTGATCGTGCCGAGCAGCGCGTCCAGCCCGGGGCCGGGCACGGCGAGCGCGGAAGCCTGCGCTCGCAGGGTAACCGGGCCGGCGACGGTGAACGTCCGGGCCATCGGCGCGGTGGCTACCGGGTCGGCGAGGGCAAACGGCGACGGCACCTGGTGGTGGAAGGAGAAGACGGCCGATGCCGCCAGCCTGCCCGCCGGGTCCTGTGCGGGCTGGAGCAGGCGGCCCACCCGGACGCCGGGGATCAGCACGTCCGATATTCCCGCTCCCGGGTATCCCAGGCTGACTCGCCGGGCGCCGGCGATCGTGATGCGCAGCCAGCTGGTACGGCCGGGGACTACCTTAAGCGGCTGGATCGAGCCGGTCGCGGCGACCTTGGTGGTGACGCTGCCGGCCGCGGTGGACACCCGGAGCAGGCTGGCGATCTCCCGGATCGTGCTGTCATCCAGCAGGCGTATCCCGATGCTGGCCGGCAGGTCCAGCTGGCCGGCGAAGCCGATCTGGATCCACTGTTTCACCGGCGTCCACTCGTCCCCTTCAGCCCATGCCGTCGCCGGGTTGCCGTCGAAGGCGCTGGCCGGGTCCTCCTGCTGGGTGTCGGCGATCCAGGAGCCGTAGGACGATGCGGTCACGCTCGCCGCGCCGGACAATATGGCCTCGGTCAGGTGCCCGGCGGCCGGCACCGGCAGCAGCTGCCGGGGCGGGCCGCCCGCCCGGCCGAGCTGGCCGGCGTTGGGCGGGTTCATCTCTGTCGCGGTGTAGGTGTAGGAGACGTTGGCATTGACCAGGCCGAACAGCGTGTCGGCGCGACGCTGCCCGTCGGTGACCGCCCACCGCGCGGGCCTGAACCCGGAAGCCGGCAGCGGGTCCCCGGCGATGATGGCGGGCTGGCCGGGGCCGAGCAGGTGCTGCCCGGTGAGCTGCAGGAGCGAGTCCGGTCCCCCGTTCACCAGCACGGTCTGGCTGACCGGAAGGGCACTGACCGGGCTGGGCGGACCCGCCCCGGAGAACCCGGCCGGGGCGTAGACCTCGACCGCCGGGTAGCTGGGCAGTGCCGCCTGCTGCGCGCGGGTCGCCCGCGGTTCGATCTGCGCGCCGCCGATCGGCGGCCCGAACGAGGCGACCCGGGCGAAGCCGGACAGCTCCAGAGTCTGGTGTACCAGCGCCGCGGACGTGTAGCCCACCTGCCGCGGGTCCAGGTCGTTTCGCACCACTATGTAGCGGACGCCTGCGCGCTGCAGGTAGCCGGGCAGCCCACTGGCCTGTTCGCCTGATTCGATCGCGTTTTCCGCGGTGTCCAGCAGGATCTGCGATCCCGCGCCGCCGTAGGGTACCAGGCCGCGCTCGGCCCACGGTGACTTGGCCAGCGCCACCAGCGGATCGTCGATCGGATCACCCCAGAGGTAGTCGCCATGCGCATCCCCCGGCACCACCAGCGCGGTGTTCAGTGGCGACCGGGCTGCCAGGAACGCGGCGACCTGATACCAGTAGCGCGGCACCGCGGCAAATGAGCCCGGGTTCAGGACCTCGCCGGACAGGTACGGCAGCATGAGCCCGATCAGCACCAGGCCGACGACGGCCCTGGCCTCCAGGGTGAATATCCGCTGGATGGGACTTGCCTGCCGGCCGGGGTCCTCGCGAGCCACGCCGCGGCCGCGTGCGCCAGCCCGAGCGCCAGTACGGCCGCGATGACGGGTTCCAGCTTGTACACGTTGCGGAACGGGGCGAACGCGCCGTCCAGCAGGTGGTCGACCGGCTGGTGAAACGGGCCGCCGAGCATCCGGCCGTCGCCGGCCAGCGCGCCTGCCGCCGCGAGGCCGGCGGACAGCCGGAGCCACGCCGCGGCCGGCATACTCCGCATCGCCAGCCCGTACAGGCCGCACGCGGCCGCGATGGCGCCGACGATGATCGCCATGGGGGTGCTCACCATGGCCCAGCCTGCGGGCAGCCACGGCGTGCCGAGGTTGAGGTAGGCGGTCCAGTTGCCGCCGCCGCGCAGCGCGGCGGCGGCCGACTCGGTGCCCGTGGTGGTGGATGCCTGCTCTACGTAGGGCAGGAAGTTGAACGCGTACTTGCCCTGCAGCAGCAGCGGCAGGGCCCACCACGCGGTGGCCAACGCCACCGCGCCACCCCAGCAGACGGCCAGCGAGAGGAGCCGCCGCCCGCGGGCATAGGTGAGGATGAACAGGGCCGGTAGCAGCAGCGCTTCCATGGTCACGGTGGCGTTCACCCCGGACATGCACAGCACCACGGCGCCGGAGCGGGCGGCGGGCCAGACCACTGCGCCTCTGCCGCGTACGGCCGTCGTCAGCGGCAGTACCGCCCACGGGGCGAGCATCCCGGGCAGCGCCGCTGACGAGGTGGACCCGATCACGATGGTGAACGTCGGCCACAGCGCGAATACCAGTCCGGCCAGGAAGCGGGAGGCCGGCGACCCGATGCCGAGCGCTTCCGCCAGCTTGACCAGCCCGCCGAAGCCGACCGCGATGATCAGCGAGAGCCACAGCCGTTCAGTGAGCCAGACCGGCACGTGCGCGAGGTGGCCTGCCAGGTAGAACGGCCCCATCGGCACGGCGTAGCCAATCGCCTGGTTGTTCAGCGCGCCGAAGGTGTTCCGCGGATCCATCAGGTGCCCCAGGCTCGCGTAGAAGCCGGCCGGATCCAGGTCCACGCTGAGCTTGGTTTCGAAGAACATCCGGCCCGGGTCGTTCGCCAGGAGCAGGAGGAACGCGCCCAGCCAGACCAGGCCGGCCCAGCGCAGCACAGGGCTGCGCGGCTGCCTGCCAGACATCCCGTCCCGGTCGCCCGCGACCCTGGCCTGTCCGCCCGCGTCGGCGGGCATCGCCGGGTGGGCGAGCTGCTCGCCACCGGCCCGGATCGTCATCCGACGCGTCTCATGATCAGCATGAGGTTCCAGGTGGCGACCTCGCGCAGGCCAGGCAGCCGTACCAGCAGGCGGCACCATCGCGGGTAGTAGCGGGGCCGCGCCGCCACGATCTCGACGTCCGGCCGGGCCCGCAGCGCTCGCAGGATCGGCCCGATGTGTACCCGGTAGAGGTTGACGCCGCACTCGTGCTTGGGCTTGCGCTGATAGCGCCTGATGTACCGGCGCTCGGCGTATCGAGGGCCCAGATAGTGCCAGGGCGACATCTCGTGCCCGCCCCACGGGGAATACCAGTTGGTGTAGGACAGGTACACGAGCCCGCCTGGCCGGGTAGCGCGGATCATCTCCTCGATCAGCCCCATCGGATCGGGGACATGCTCGAGCACGTTCGAGGAGAACACCACGTCGGCCTTACCGTCGCGAACCGGCAGCCAGTAGCCGTCCGCGACCACCGCGCCGGCCGGCGCGGTGGTCCTGGAGGATAGTTCGGCGGGATCGGGTTCGAACAGGTAGCAGTGCGCACCGCGGGCCCGGAAGGCGGCGGTGAACCAGCCGCCCCCGCCGCCGACGTCCACCACCGTCCGGCCGCCGAGCTCACCGTGCTCGGCAACCTGGCGTACAGCATCCTCGGCGAGGCCCGCGTAGAACTTCTCCGGGTCGCTCTGTTCGGCCCGGAACAAGCGGAACAGCCGGACCGACCGGAGCAGGCCGGAGGGGGTCGCCTGATCGGCGGAGCGGGTTGCCTGATCGGCACAGTAACGGCGAATCGGCGCCAGCAGGCTCATGCAAGTCCTTGAGCGTCGTGCACGGTCCGTGCGTAGAGGCACGAGCCTGACTACTCTCCCGCCGTGACCATGACGGGAGAGCGTCAGCCTCGTGCATGCTTTATTCACGCATGCTACTGCGCGGTAGACGAAGAGCGCAGGATTAGCGCCGATTTCGGCGCGTCCTGCACGATAGAGCATAAACCGTTATCTAGCCGCCGCACGGCGCGTTCGCCGTCCTGCGTGAATTTGGCGCTCCCGTCTTGTAATCTTGGTCGCTTACTCCTCCCGTTCCCGGGGCGCTGACTCCGGTGTCTCTTGACGACCAGCAATTAACCACATGATTGTGCTGCAATCCTCACCAGAGGGATCACGACCTGACGGCTGGATGACGCGGATTCTCCGCGTCATCCAGTGGCCTGGAGCCGCGAGATGAACGATGATCCAGTCGCATTGCCTGTGCAGACAAGCCTGGCTGGCGAGCCGGGAGCTGCTGCACACGGCCATGCCACGCCAGGCGGCGGGTCCCAGGGGGGAGGAAACGTGCTCCCCTCCGCGGCCGGCATCTCCGTGCCCGCGCCGGATGTGCCGGCCTTGTCCGCGCCGGCCTTGTCCGCGCCGTGGCGGGATGAGGCTTACCGGCTGCCGGAACCGCTCGGCGTCGGCGTCCGGTCCAGGAGCATCCTTTTCGTCGCGTGGCGGGACCTCGCCAACCGGCTGGCCGGGGGATCTGAGGTCCTGGTCGACCGGCTTGCGTCCGGCATGCTGGCCCGCGGCCACCAGGTGACGCTGCTGTGCGGCGGGCAGGTAGCCGAGCGGCCGTACCACGTGATGCGCAACGGCGGCACGTACTCCCAGTTCCTCCGCGCGCCCCTTGCCTACCAGCGGCACTTCAGGAACTACGACCTGATAGTCGAGGTCTGCAACGGGATGCCCTTCCTGGCGCCGCTGTGGTCCCGGCGCCCGGTGCTCTGCCTGGTGAACCACGTGCACACCGACCTATGGCCGATCCGGTTCCGCCCGCCGGTCTCCACGGTTGGCCGGAAGATCGAGCAGGTGGTCATGCCCTGGGTGCACCGCGAGAACCTGTTCCTGACCGTGTCCGAGTCCACGGCGGAGAACCTGCAGCGGATGAGGGTCGGCCGGGACCGGATCCGGCAGATCTGCAACGGCGTCGAGGAGCCGGATCCGCCGACCCCGCGGTCACCGGATCCGCTGTTCCTGGCGTTCGGTCGGCTCGCCGACTACAAACGCCTTGACCTGCTGCTTCGGCTGTGGGACCGGGTGCGGCACGTAGTGGGCGGGAAGCTGGTGATCGCCGGGGACGGCCCGGAGCGACCGAGGCTGGAGGCACTGGCCGGGCCCGGCGTCGTGTTCACCGGCCGGGTGTCGGACGCCGAGAAGCACCGGCTGATGTGCTCGGCGTGGCTGTTTCTGCATCCGGCGCTGATCGAGGGGTGGGGGATCGTGGTCGCCGAAGCCGCGATCCGCGGCACTCCCGCGGTGGCGTTCGACGTGCCAGGGCTGCGTGACTCGGTGGTGCACGGCCAGACCGGGATGCTGGCGCGGACCGAGGGCCAGTTCGCCTCGGAGTGGGCGTCGCTGGCGATCGACCAGCGGCGGCGCGAGCAACTCGGCCGGGCGGCGCGCACCCGGGCGCTCCAGCTCCACTGGTCCGCTGCGGTGGAAGGCTTCGCCGAGGTAGCCGACGAGGCTATCACGCGCGGAAGGGAGCCATCATGACGGTAACCGCCCCGGCCCCGGGGGGGCTCGGGGGGGTCGACCCCCCCGGAGCCAGCAGAGCGCCGGGCAACCCGCTCCAGGAGTTCTATGAGAGTCCTGGTGTCCCGCTCCGCTCGGGTCCCGACCGGGCCCAGCGCCAGGCACGGATGCTGGCCGAGATGCTGCGGGGCTTCGCCGGGCCGGCCGTGATCGTCGACCTGGGATGCGGCGACGGCTCCGCGCTCGCGGTCGCGGCGGAGCATAATCCAGCGCACCGGTTCGCCGGGATCGACTGGTCCGGCGACGCCCTGCGGCGCGCGCAAGCCCTTGGCCTCACGGTGGTGCGCGCGGGCGTGGCGGCGGCCCTGCCGGTCGCGGATGGCGCCGCGGACGTCGTGATCATGAGCGAGCTGATCGAACATCTGGTGGACCCCGACGGGGCGGTCGCCGAAGTCCGGCGGGTGCTCCGGCCGGGCGGCTCGCTGCTGCTGTCCACGCCGAACCTGGCCGCCTGGTACAACCGAGGGCTGCTCGCCTTCGGTATCCAGCCGGTCTTCTCCGAGGTGAGCCTGCGGGGAGTGTTCGGCAGGCCGGGCAGTGTGGTGGCCGGTCACCTGCGCCTGTTCACCCGCCGGGCGCTGACTGAGTTCCTCACTGCCAGCGGGTTCCGCTGCGTTACCGTAACTGGGGCGCGTTACCACGACGTGCCGCGGCCGCTGGGCCCGCTGGACCGGGCATTCTGCCGGTGGCCTTCGGCCGCGTCTATCCTGCTGGTGCACGCCCGAAAGGAATGATTCCGCCGATGGCGCAGGTGTCCGGCACCAGACCCGAGGCGAAGCATACCCCTGCCCGTCGCCGGCCGAGGCGCGCACTCGAGCTCGGCGGCCTGGTCATCGGGATTGTCGCCGGGCTGAGCGTAGCGCTTGGCTGGCTGATCTCGACGCGGGGCCACCCGCCCCGCCCGGTCGTGTACAGCACCCACTCGCCCGTGCTGGTACGTGGCTCATCGGGCTCGGCGGGCTCGGCGGGCTCGGCGACCGAACCGGACCCCGCCGCGCTGGATGCGCAGTGGGCGGCCTACTCCAATCATGCCAGCTGCGCCGACTGGGCCGGCGGCGACGGGGTCTCCGCCCTCCGGCTGAACTCCTCGCAGCTCGCCTGGTTCTTCTCCGACACGTATCTCGGCCCGGCCGGGCCTACCACCGGTTTCTCACACCTCAGCGGGTTCCTGCACAACTCGGTGGTCGTCCAGACCAAGGCCCGGCGGGGCAGCACGTTCGTCACCCTGACCGGCGGCGGAGCCTGCACCGGCCTGAACGGCCTGGCCGGCCGGGGCGACGCCGCCCCCGTGGTGGGGGCACCGCCGGCCGGATCCGCCGTGCCGGCCGACCGGTACTGGGAAGAGGATGGCATCAGGACCGGAGGAACGGTCCTCAAGTTCTACAACCATTACCTGGGCGGCACCGTTCCGTTCGTCCCGGACGGAACGGTGATCGCCACCTTCGGTGTCGGCCAGCTCAGCTCGGCCGGCCGTGGACACCAATACGGTGCGGTGGCCCGGCCGGACCTGATCTCGCTGCCGTCCTACACCCCGCCGGACGGCGGCTCCCCGATCCTGTGGGGCGCCTCGCTGCTGCGCGCGGGTACCACGGTCTACATCTACGGCACCCAGAGCCCGAAATTGTCGGCCCCCGGGCGCCTGCTCTACCTGGCCAAGGTCCCGGTGTCGCAGCTGACCGCGTTCTCCGCGTGGCGGTTCTACGCCGGCGCCGGCAGATGGTCGGCCGGGCAGGCCGATGCCCGGCCGCTGCAGCCGCCGGGCAGCGGCGCCACCGTGTCGTCCGGCTTCAGCGTGGTCCAGGCCGGGCACCGCTACTGGCTGATTCAGGCCGGGACGGCCGTGGTCGCACCGGACATCGACGCCTACCCGGCCAGCGCGCCGTGGGGCCCGTTCGACTTCGCCGCCGGAAGGCTGCTGTACCGGGACCCGGGCGTCGGGCTCGACGCCGCGCACGACTACCGCATCCTGTACGAGGCGCGGGCTGAGCCCGCCCTTTCCTCCAGCCACACGCTGGTGATCAGCTACAACGTCAACTCCGAGGCGGTCACCACCGGCTGCGAGCCGATGTCCGCCTTCACCAACACGGTGACGCTGCCCCGGTTCGTCGCGGTGCCGCTGGCTGCCTTCGGCAACGATGCGGGCGCACAGGTCAGTCAGGCGAGGAGCGGAGCGCCGGACTATTCGCGGATCGTGGCACGGAACCCGTCGCAATGGTTCGACGCCTGGGATTACCCGGACGGCTGCCCGCCGGTGCCTGCCCTGGCGTCGGTGCGGGCCCGGCCGGGTGCCGGTAAGGTCACGTTGAGCTGGCCCGATGCCGGCCTCCGCCTCCGCTATAGCGTCTACCTGCAAGGGCCGGGCGAGCTAAGCGGTACCCCGGTGACCATCGCGTACCGAGATAGCGCCACCATCACCGGGCTGCGGCCCGGCGATTACCAGGCCACGGTGGTACCGGTTAACTTCAAGAAACAGACCGGGCGGCCCGCCGAGGTAACGTTCACTGTGCCTTAGAGCCAGCCAGCGGTCACCACGGGCAGGCCGCGGCTGCTGTTACCTCCGCTGAATCCAGCCCGAAAGGGCCAGCCCGCAAGGGCCAGCCCGAAAGCATCCCAACTTAAATGTCAAGCTGCGAGGTCGGATTGAGGGAGGTTTTCCCTTTGGGGCCAGGCAGTTGCCTCGTCGTAAAGGGTGCGGGTTTTGAGGCAGCCGTGGAGGATGCCGACGAGCCGGTTGGCGAGCTTGCGGAGGGCAGGGTTGTGCTCGGCGCCGCGGTCGCGTTCGGCGTCGTAGAGGGCGCGGGCGCCGGGCGAGGCGCTGATGGCGGACAGGGCCTGGGACATGAGCGCGTCGGTGAGCCGGTCGTTGCGGATGAACCGGGCGGCCACGACCTTCTTTTTCCCCGAGGCGCGGGTGATGGGGCTGGTGGCGGCGTAGTTCTTGCGGGCCTTGCCGCTGGCGTACCGGCCGGGGTCGTCGCCGAACTCGCCGAGGACCCGGGCGCCGAGAACCGGCCCGATTCCGGGCTGGACAGGTGATCTCAGCGTCCGGGCGCCGGCCAAATGTGCCCTCACCTGCTCTTCGAGGACTGTGACCTGTTCGTTCAGGGTAGTGATCACCGCGATCAGGGACCGGGCGGTGACGGCATAGGCGGCGGTGACGGCCGCGGCTGGCCCAGCTGCTCGCTGCGCAGCGCGGCCAGGATCGCGGTCGCCTTGCCGGGATGTCGCGGCGGCGGGCGCGCTTGAGTGCCGCGGACACCTGCGCGCGGGTCAGCCTCGCGGCCCGCGCCGGGTCCGGGGCCTTGCCCAGCAGCTCCAGGGCGTCCGGGGCGTCCAGGTCCTCGAAGGCCGCCAGCGCGGCCGGGAAGTACTCCCGCAGCTCGTGCCGCAGCCGCTGCACCTGCCGGGTCCGCTCCCAGATCAGCGTCTTGTGCGTCCGGGCCACCACCTTGACCGCGCCGGCATCCGGACTGTCACCGGCCACCGCGCGGAGCTGGTGAGAGTCGGTCCGCACCATGTCCGTCAGCATGTGCGCGTCGCCGCGGTCGCTCTTTGCGCCGGAGACGCCGTGCCGTTCCCGGTACCTCGAGGCCTGCAGCGGGTTCACCGCGTACACCACATACCCGGCCGCGACCAGCGCGGCCACCCACGGGCCGCGGTCGGTCTCGATCCCGATCACCACCTCCGCATCGTCCGCGTCATCGCCCAGCTGCTGCCCGATCAGGGCGTGCAGCCGGGCAATCCCCGCCACGCCCTCCGGCAGCCGCTTCCTGGCCAGCACCCGTCCGGCCTCGTCCATCAGCTCCACATCGTGATGGTCCTCAGCCCAGTCATCCCCCACGAACAACCGCATCCGCTCTCCCGTCCAAGATGTCGAAAACCTGGCAGCAGCCTGCGGGAGAACAATCAGCGACCTAATGAAACAGTGCTCCCGCCCAGCGGGCGGGCACGACATCCCAGCAGCGATCAACTCTCCCGGCTGCCGGCAGGGGCACGATCTTTCGGTAGGGCTCAAGGCCCAGGGAAAAAGTGCTCACCTGCCGCGGCACCAGGCACCGAGTCTGCCGTATGCGGACCCGGTAGATCTCATTAGGAGGAGTGTCGTGGTCCGGTTGATCATCGCCATCGTCATGGGCCTTGCCATCGCCATCGGCGGGGCCGTCCTGATGGTGAACGTGCTGTCCAGCCACGGCAACAGCACGCCCAGCGACTCCTCGACCTACAACTACGGTTCCCGCTGACCCGCCCCGGGCCTCAGCGCAGCAGCAGGCGGGCGGCGAGTTCGAGGTGGCTGCTCACGTCGTCCGCCGACGCCCGCCTGGTCACCCAGGCGACCAGGTTCGACAGCCACACGTCGCCGATCACCCGGGCGATCGCGGCGTCGTCGGCCGAGGGCTCGCCCTCGTGCATCACCCGGGTGAACATCCGCTCCATCTGCCGGGCGACCGTGTTCACCTCGGCCGCCGCGCTCGGGTCGGCGAACATGAACGCCCGGGTCATCGCCTCGGTGAGCATCGGCTCGCGCTGCATGGTCCTGGTGAGGAGGGACAGCACGTACAGCATGCGGTCGTACGGCGTCTCGCCCGGGATGGGCCGGCGGTCGAGCTTGTCCTGCGTCCGCTCGAACTCCAGGGTCAGCGCGGACACCAGCAGGTGGATCTTGGACGGGAAGTAGCGGTAGAGGGTGCCCAGCGCCACGTCGGCACGTTCGGCCACGGTCCGCATCTGCACCGCGTCGTAGCCGCCCTTGGACGCCAGCGCCAGCGTGGCGTCCAGGATCCGCTTGCGCCGCTCGCGCTGTGCCGCCGAACCCGATTCGGCATCGCCGGCCACGTTCAGCGCGTCGGTGGTACGTGTTCTCGCTGGTGCCATGGAGGTCCCTCGCTGTATCCGTCGGCAACAAGACTACCAAGCGCATCGGCGATGATTACCGGACGCGGCCTGGCCGTCCGTAGCTGAAACGTGTTCTAATTCTTCCAGTTCTTCCAGGCGCCGCGCTCGTGGCAAGGGTGAGGAGGGTCAGGCCGTGCCGATCGCCATCACGCCGGACCAGCTGGCCTTGCAGGCCTCGATCCGCGACTGGGCCAAGCGGGCTGGCCCGGTCACGGCGGTGCGCCGCCTCGAGCTGGACCCAGCCGATCCGGCCGGGAACACCTATCTGAGCGACCTCGCGGGCCTGGGCATCTTCTCGATCCCGGTACCCGGCGAAGCAGGCGGCGCCGGCGGCACGGTGACCGACCTGGCGGCGGCCCTCGAGCAGATCACCATCGCGCTCGTCCCCGGCCCGGTCACGCCGACCGTGCTGGCCAGCCTGCTGCTCACCGCGGCGGGGACGGCGGCGCTGCTGCCCGCCCTGGCGGCGGGCCAGGCGACCGGAGCCGTCGCCCTGACCGGCACGCTGACCGGTACCCGCGCGGCCGACGGCGCGCTGCGCGTGACCGGCCAGGCCGGCCAGGTGCTGGGCGCGGGGACGACCACGCACCTGCTCCTGGGGAGCACCACCGATGAGGGCGAGGCGTGGTTCTGGATCGAGGCCGGCTGCCCCGGGCTCACGGTGGCCAGCCGCCGGCCGGTCGACTTCTCCCGGTCGCTGGCCGACGTCAGGCTCGCCGACGCGGTCATCCCCGGTGACCAGATCCTCACCGGGCTGCCGGGCGCCCGGGTCCGCGACCTGGCCGCCACCCTGTTCGCCGCCGAGGCCGCCGGGGTGGCCGCCTGGTGCAGCGGCACCGCCGCCGACTACGCCGTGACCCGCCGCCAGTTCGGCCGCCCGATCGGCTCGTTCCAGGCGGTCAAGCACCTGTGCGCCACCATGGCCTGCCGGGCCGAACGCGCCGCCGCCCTCGCCTGGGCCGCCGCCCGCGCCGCCGATGAGGCACCCGCCGAGCTTCCGCTGGCCGCCGCGGCCGCCGCCGCCCTGGCGCTGGACGACGCGGTGGACAACGCGAAGGACTGCATCCAGGTGCTCGGCGGCATCGGCTTCACCTGGGAACACGACGCCCACCTGTACCTGCGCCGGGCGCTCGCCCTGCGCCAGCTGCTCGGCGGCAGCCCCGCCTGGCGCACCCGCGCCGCCGCCTTGGCCGCGAGCAGCGCCCGCGGCCGCGCCCCGACCCCCCAGCCCGCGCCTGCCACCTCCATCGGCGCCTGGGCCGGCCCCGCGATCGCCCGCTACGGCACCCCCGAACAGGCCGAACGCTTCCTCGGCCCGACGCAGCGCGCCGAGATCACCTGGTGCCAGCTGTTCAGCGAGCCCGAGGCCGGGTCGGACCTCGCCTCGCTGCGGACCAGGGCGCTGCGCACCGACGGGGGCTGGCTGCTCACCGGCCAGAAGGTGTGGACGTCCCTGGCCCGCCAGGCCGACTGGGCCATCTGCCTGGCCCGTACCGACCTGGACCTCAAGCACGAGGGCCTCACGTTCTTCCTGGTCGACATGCACGCGCCCGGCATCGACATCCGCCCGCTGCGGGAGATCACCGGCCGTGCGGTGTTCAACGAGGTCTTCCTGGACGACGTGTTCGTGCCGGACGACGGCGTGCTCGGCGCGCCTGGTGACGGCTGGCGGGTCGCCATGTCCACGCTGGCCACCGAGCGGGTGGCGATCGGCGAGGGGCAGGACGAGGCGGTGCGCAAGCTGCTGGCCGCGGCGCACCCGGATTATGCCGAACGGACCGGGTATCACGTGGCTTCCGCCCGCGCCATCGCCCTGCTGGGCGAGCGCGGCACCCACCCGGCGATCCGCAAGCTGCTCGGCACCGGGCATCGCCAGGCGGTCGCCGAGACCGCCCTGGAGCTGCTCGGCCCGGCCGGTGCCGCCGACGGGGAGGCCAGCGACGAGTTCCTGCTCACCCGGTGCCTGTCCATCGCCGGCGGCACCACCCAGATCCTGCTGAACCAGGTCGCCGAACGTCTCCTCGGCCTGCCCCGGTGATGGCGTCCCGATGATGGACTTCACCCTGGCCGAGCGCCAGCAGGCGGTCGCCGATCTCGCGGCGCAGGTGCTGACCGGGGCGGACTCCTGGAAGGAACTCGCCCAGGCCGGCCTGCTCGACGTGTCCCCGCCGGACGGCCTCGGCGTCCTCGACGTCGCCGTGCTCCTGACCGAGATCGGCAGGCACGCCCCTCCTGATTCCCTGACAGCCCTGGCGCTGATGACCGGCGCCCTGCCCGTCCTGCGCTGGGGCACTGACGACCTGAAGCACGCACTCCTGCCAGGCGTCGCGTCGGGCGAACTGCTCCTCACAGCCGCCCTCCGCGAGTCCTCCACCCCAGCGCCCGTCCCTCCGGCCACAGCCGTCACCGACGGGACAATCACCGGCACCAAAGTAGGCGTCCCCTACGCCGCCGAGGCGCACCGCCTCCTGGTCCCGGCCCGCCAAACCCCCGCCTCCCCCTCTGGTGGCGTCTTCCTCGTCAACCCGCGGCGGGCCGGGGTGGAGCTGATCCGCACGCCCAGCTCGTCGGGGCAGCCGGAGTACACGGTGCGCATGGACCAGGCGCCCGTCGAGGGGATACTCGGCGGGACGGACTGCGCCCGGGACCTGTACCAGCTGGCCGTGGCGGGGGCGTGCGCGCTGGCGGACGGCGCGGTGGCCGGGGCGCTGGCGCTGACCAGGGATCACGTCGCCACCCGGGAGCAGTTCGGCCGTCCGCTGGCCGCGTTCCAGGCGGTCTCGCAGCAGATCGCGGACACCTACATCGCGTCCCGCACGATGCACCTGGCCACCGTGGCGGCGTGCTGGCGGCTGGCAGGGAGGGGAGGCGGCTGGGTCGACGCGGCGGCCGACCTCGACGTGGCGGGATACTGGTGCGCGGAGCAGGCACCCCGGACCGTTCGGCTGTGTCATCACTTGCACGGCGGGCTCGGGATGGACGTGGCCTACCCCTTGCACCGGTTCTCCTCGCTGGTCGCCGACCTGGTCCGGTTCCTCGGCGGCGCGGAGTACCGGCTGGAGCGGCAGGCATGTTCTGTGACCTGACCCCGGACCAGCGCGCGCTCCGCGACCAGCTGCGCGGCTACTTCGCCGGCCTGATGTCGCCGGCCGAGCGCGCCGCGCTGCTCACCGAACGGCACGGCACCGTCTACCGCGACGTGGTGCGCCGGATGGGCCGGGACTCCTGGCTCGGGGTGGGCTGGCCGGCCAGGTACGGCGGCCGCGGGTTCGGCCAGGTGGAGCAGCAGATCTTCGCGGACGAGGCCGCCCGCGCCGACGTGCCGCTGCCCGCGGTCACGCTGCAGACCGTCGGCCCCACCCTGCAGGAGCACGGGACGCCCTGGCAGCAGGAGTTCTTCCTGCCGAAGATCCTGGCCGGCGAGGCGCACTTCGCGATCGGCTACACCGAGCCGGAAGCCGGCACGGACCTGGCCGCGCTGCGCACCCGGGCGGTCCGCGACGGCGAGGACTACCTCGTGGACGGGCAGAAGATCTTCACCACCGGCGCCCACGAGGCCGACTACATCTGGCTTGCCTGCCGGACCGCCCCGGACCCGCAGACCCGGCACAAGGGGATCTCCATTCTCATCGTCGACACCGCCGACCCGGGTTTCTCCTGGACCCCGATCATCACACACGACGGCGCCCACCACGTCAACGCGACCTACTACTCCGGCGTGCGGGTCCCGGTGCGGATGCGGGTCGGCGCGGAGAACGACGGCTGGCGGCTGATCACCACCCAGCTCAACCACGAGCGGGTGATGCTCGGGCCGGCCGGGCGGATCGCCGTCCTGCACGACCGGGTGCGGGCCTGGGCGGCCGAACGGAACCTGCTCACCGAGCCGGACGTGCGCCGGGCGCTGGCCCGGGCGTCCGCCGTCATGCGGGTCAACGAGCTGCTCAACTGGCAGGTGGCGTCTTCGGGGGGGCTCGGGCCCGCCGCCGCAGGCGGCCAGGCCAGCAGGGTCGTCCCCCCCGGAGCCAACAGAGCCGCGGCGGAGGTCGAGGTGGCCGACGCGTCCGCCACCAAGGTCTTCTCCTCCGAGCAGCTGCAGGTCATCGGGCCGTCCCTCGCCGAGGTGGTGGGGCGGCACGCGGACGCCGAGCCGGACACCGCGGCCCTGATGGCCTGGCTGGACGTCCAGCTGAAACGCAACATCGTGCTGACCTTCGGCGGCGGCGTGAACGAGATCCAGCGCGAGCTCATCGCGACCGCCGGCCTGGGCCTGCCCCGCGCGCCCCGGGGGCCGGCCCGGTGAGCGAGGACCTGATCCGGGCGGCGGCCGCCCGCCTCGCCGCGGCGGGGGAGAGCCGCCCGCGCGAGGCGCGCGACCCGGTGAACCTGCCGATGATCCGCAACTGGACCGAGGCGCTCGCCCCGGCTGGACCCCGCAACCCGGACGACCCCGACCCGGACACCGCGCCGCCGGCGATGATCCAGGTCTGGACGATGCCCGGCCTGCACGGGATCCGCGCCGACGACGACCCGCTGGGCCAGATGTCGCAGGTCCTGGACGAGGCCGGGTACACCTCAGTGGTCGCGACGAACTGCGACCAGACCTACCACCGCTACCTCAAGCTCGGCGAGCAGCTGTCCGTCCAGTCCCGGCTCCTCGACGTCACCGGCCCCAAGCGCACCGCGCTCGGCGAAGGCTGGTTCGTCACCACCCGCAGCACCTGGTTCTCGGCCGGCGAGCCGGTGGCCGCGATGGACTTCCGCATCCTGAAGTTCCGCCCCCCGCAGGCCGTTACCCCCACCCCAGTTATCACCTCCAGCACCTCCACCTCTCCTAATCCCACTAGCACCTCCAGCACCGAAGAGCATGCCAGTCCTATGCGCCCCCTGGTCACCCCGGACACCGCGTTCTTCTGGGCCGGGACGGCGGCCGGCGAGCTGCGCATCCAGCGCTGCGGCCGGTGCGGCGCGCTGCGCCACCCGCCCGGGCCGATGTGCCCCGCCTGCGGCGAGGGCAGCGACGGCGGGTACGTCGTGGCGGCCGGTACCGGCGAGGTCTTCAGCTACGTCGTGCACCACCACCCGCCGGTGCCCGGCAAGCGGCTGCCGATGGTCGTCGCGCTGGTGCAGCTGCCCGAGGGCGTGCGGATGGTCGGCGAGATGCCCGGCGTCCGCCCGGACCAGGTGCGGATCGGGCTGCCGGTGCGCGTCGCGTTCGTCCCGGTGGACAGCGAGCACCTCGAGGACCTGACGCTGCCCGCCTGGCGCCCCGCCGAGGGGACGCTCCCGGACCTGGTGATCGACGTCACGCCCACGTTCGTGATCGCCTCGGCGCTGGCGACCCGCGACTTCACCGACGTGCACCACGACCGGGACCGCGCCGTCGCGCGCGGGGCCAGGGACATCTTCGTCAACATCCTGACCACGACTGGGCTGGTCCAGCGCTACGTCTCGGGCTGGGCCGGGTCGGCCCTGGTCCGCGCCGTCTCCATCCGGCTCGGCGTGCCCTGCCACGCCGGCCAGACGCTCACCCTCAGCGGCCAGGTCACCGCGGCCGACGGCCCCGTGTCTGATGGCACTGAGCGGGTGGTCTCGGTGACCGGCCGGTGCGGCCTCGGTGACCACGTCACGGGCACAGTCCGGATTGAGCTCGCCCGATGACGACCGCGGCCATCGCCGGCATCGGCGCGACCGAGTTCTCCAAGGATTCGGGCCGCAGCGAGTTGCGGCTGGCCGCCGAGGCGGTGCGGGCCGCGCTCGCCGACGCCGCGCTGCGCCCGGCCGACGTCGACGGCCTGGTCACCTTCACCATGGACAGCAACGCCGAGATCGCGGTCGCGCGCGAGCTCGGCATACCCGGGCTCACCTTCTTCAGCATGATCGGCTACGGCGGCGGCGCGGCGTGCGCGACCGTGCAGCACGCGGCGATGGCCATCGCGACCGGGGCGGCCAGCGTGGTGGTCTGCTACCGGGCGCTGAACGAGCGCTCCGGCCGCCGGTTCGGCCGGGTCGCGGCGGGCGCGGTCGCCGCGCCCACGACGTCCGGCATCGACAATGGCTGGCACTACCCGATGGGCCTCGCCACGCCGGCCGCGACCGTCGCCATGGTCGCCCGCCGCTACATGCACTTCTGCGGCGCGACCAGCGAGGACTTCGGCCGGGTGACGGTGGCGGACCGCCGGCACGCCGCGACCAACCGGTACGCCTGGTTCTACCAGCGCCCGGTAACCCTCGCCGAGCACCAGGCGTCCCGCTGGATCGCCGAACCCCTCCGGCTGCTCGACTGCTGCCAGGAGAGCGACGGCGCGGTCGCCGTCGTCGTTACCAGCCTGGACCGGGCCCGCGACCGGCCGCACCGGCCCGCCGTGGTCCGCGCCGCCGCGCAGGGCGCCGGCCCGGACCAGTTCACCATGACCAGCTATTACCGCGACGACCTGACCGGCCTGCCGGAGATGGGCCTGGTCGCCGGGCAGCTGTGGCGGCAGGCGGGGATCGGCCCGGTCGATGTGCGCACCGCCGTGCTGTACGACCACTTCACCCCGTACGTGCTCATCCAGCTGGAGGAACTCGGTTTCTGCGGGCGCGGCGAGGCCCGGGATTTCATCGCCGGCGGCGCGATCGAGATGGGCGGCCGCCTGCCGGTCAACCCGCACGGCGGCCAGCTCGGCGAGGCCTACATCCACGGCATGAACGGCATCGCCGAGGCGGTCCGGCAGGTCCGCGGCACCTCCGTCAACCAGGTCCCCGGCGACGGGCCCGTCCTGGTCACCGCCGGTACCGGCGTCCCCACCAGCGGCCTGATCCTGTCCTGAGGGTTACCGATCCAGTGCCACCAGTCCAGCCGAAAGGGCCGCGCGCAGCGGGCCCGTGATCACCGCTCGCCGACGGTGACGAGGACCTTCACGTGTTTCCCTGACGAGGCAAGCTCGAAGGCCTCGGCGACCTGATCGAGCGGCCGGGTGGCGGTCACGAAGTCCGCGGTCTTGACGGCTCCCCGGCGGAGCAGGCCGGCCGACTCCTGGTAGTCCTCGGGGAGATAGGTGGCACTGCCCTGGATGCGGATCTGGTGATCCTGCACGATCGGCAGCGGGACCGTGACGTCCCGGGCCGGGACGCCGACGACCACGACGGTCCCGCCCTTATCGGCGATGGCGATCGCCTGGTCCACCGACGACTGGATGGCGACGCAGTTGAAGACGATGTTGGCGCTGCCGCCGAGCGCCTGTCTCACCTGCCTGGCGACGTCGGGGGTCCGTGCGTCGATCGTCGCATCGGCGCCGAGGGCCGCGGCTCGGTCGCGTTTGGCGAGATTTGGATCAGTGCTGACAATCGTGCCTGCCCCGTGCGCGCGGAGCACCGCGAGAGTGAACAACCCGATGGTGCCGGCCCCGAGAACGGCGACGGTCCGGCCGGCCACGTCGCCCGCCAGCCGCACGGCGTGCACCGGGGTCGACAGCGGCTCGATGATCGCCGCGGTGTGGTCGTCCAGCACGTCCGGCACGGGGTGCAGCCGGTTCGCGGCCAGGGTGAAGTAGTCCGCCATGCCGCCCTGAGCATAGCCGCAGCCGAAGAACTGCAGGTTCTCGCACAGGTTCTCACGTCCGGAGGTGCACATCTTGCACGTCCAGCAGGGCAGGTCGGGCTCGACGATGACCCGCTGCCCTGGCCTGAAGCCCTCGACGTCGGTGCCCGTCGTTTCGATGACCCCGACGACCTCATGGCCCGGCCGGTACGGCAGCGGGACGAAGGGATGGCGCCCGTGGGCCGCGTGCAGGTCGGATCCGCACACGCCTGCCATCAGCGTGCGGACCAGGGCTTCGTTCGGACCGGGGGCGGGAATGTCCGCCGCCTCGACCGCGATCCGGTCCGGGTAGATGACGACGCGTCGCATGGTGGTCAGGGCGACTTCCTCTCCGGGCCGGCTCCGGCCCTAGCGTAACGGTCCAGGTCGGTGAAGGTTTTCCGGACGCCCCCTTCGAGCAGGGCGGTCAGGATCGAGCTGTACACACCGGTGAACCGGGTGTCGTCGGCCAGTTCACCGAAGACCGCGCGGTTGTCCTCGAGGAAAGCGGCCGGGTGGCGGCGTTGCCGGCCTGCCGCGGCGTGCAGTTGCGGTGCGCGGTCGTCGTCCAGTTCGTGCGTCTCGCCGTTCTCGTCGGTGCCCTCGGCGTAGCGGGCCCAGCTGGCCACCACGGCCGCCGCGCGGGTGACGGGACCGCCGGCCGCGAGCTGTTCGGAGATGACCGGGAGCAGGAACTTGGGAATGAGGTCCGATGCGTTGGCGCACAGCCGGGCCACGGTATCGCGCACCTCGGGATTGGAGAACCGTTCGATGAGCTGGCGGGCGTACTGATGGAGGTCGACGCCGGGAACGGGCCGCAGCGTCGGGATGGCCTCTGTGGTCATGTAGTCCAGCAGGAACCGGGCGAACAGCGGGTCCGTCGTGACCTCGTGCACGAGCCGGTATCCGAGCAGGTAACCCGGATAGCACAGGGCCTGGTGACTGGCGTTGAGCAGCCGCAGCTTCATCAGCTCGTAGGGTTCCACGTCGGACACGATCTGCACGCCGACGTCTTCGAGCGGCGGCCGGCCGTCGGCGAAATTGTCTTCGAGCACCCATTGCGTGAACGGCTCGCAGAGCACGGGCCACTGGTCCTCGACGCCGAACCGGCGGCTGAGCTCGGCCCGGTCCTCGTCGGTGGTCTGGGGCGTGATCCGGTCGACCATGCAGTTAGGGAACCGAACGTGCTGGGTCATCCACCCGGCTAGCTCCGGATCGCGCAGCCGGGCGAACCCGGTGAACGCGCGCTGGCTCACGTGGCCGTTGCCCTGGATGTTGTCGCAGGACAAGATGCTGAAGGCGGGCAGGCCCCGGTCGCGGCGGCGGGCCAGCGCCTCGGTCACCAGCCCGAAGACGGTGCCAGGTACGGCTCCCGGCTGCAGGTCAGCCACGACCGACGGGTCTGTCGCGTTGAATTCACCGGTGACCGCGTCGAGGTTGTAGCCGCCCTCGGTGATGGTGAGCGACACGATCCGGGTGGCTGGCGCGGCCATCTTCTCGATCGCGGCGCCGGGATCCTCGGGCGCGAACAGGTACTCGGTGATCGACCCGATCACGCGGGCCTGCCAGCTGCCGTCGCTATGCCGCAGGACCAGGGTGTACAGGCCGTCCTGGGCGGCCAGCATGTCGCGCATCCGTACGTTGGCGGGCTGCAGGCCGATACCGCAGATGCCCCAGTCCATCGCCGCGCCGCTGTTCATCAGCGTGTCGATGTACATCGCCTGGTGCGAGCGGTGAAAATTGCCGACCCCGATGTGCACGATCCCGGTCGTCACCTGACCGCGATCGTAGTGCGGGACGGACACGTCGGCGTTCAGCCGCGTCAGGGTTTCCCCGGTCACGATGGTCATGCTGCCCCTTCCTCCCCTTCCTCGCTGGCCCCTTCCTCGCACGCCCCTTTCTCGCTGGCCCCTTTCTCGAATGCGGAGCGCCCGCGCAGGGCTGAGACCACCTGCCGGAACCTGGCGTGGCGTTCCGCCCGCAACGCGGCCATCGCCGGGTCGGATTCGGCCACGAGTTCGGCCGGCGGCGCCAGCGGCCCGGCGATGTCGTCGAAGCTCAGCAGGCCGGCGGCGTGGGCTCCGAGCAGGGCCGCGCCCCGGCCGGACGCCGCGGGCACGTCCACGGCGTACAGCGGCAGCCCCAGCACGTCCGCGAGCAGCTGCCGCCAGCCCGCGGCCAGGGTGCCTCCGCCGGCCAACCGCAGACGCGCCGGGCCCTGCTCGCTGGACAGGTGATCGCCGAGCAGGGCATCCAGCGCGTCGCGGATCGCGAACGCGGTTCCTTCCAGCGCGCACCGCAACACCGACGTCCGGTCGTCGGCCAGCGACAACGCGGTCCAGGAGCCGCGCAGCGCCGGATCGGAATACGGGGTCCGTTCCCCCGACAGGTGCGGGACGAAGATCGGGTCGTGTGCCTGGCCGGGGTGTTCGGCGCTCGCGTACAGCTCCGCCCAGGTGGCGTTCATGACCTCTCGCACCCAGTTGAGACTGAGCCCCGCGCTGATGGTGGCGCCCATGTGGTACCAGCCGTGCGGAGTCGCCGACCGGTAGAGGTTGACTCCGGCGTCCGCCCGGCTGACCGGTGCGGCCAGCGGCCGGATGACCTGTGCGCCGGTGCCGACGGTCAGCTGGACGTCGCCCGGGCCGATGCCGCTGCCGAGCGCCGCCGCCGCCGTATCGGCGGCTCCCGCCGCGACGGGGATGCCGGCCGGCAGCCCCAGCTCGGCCCCGGCCTCGGCCGTGAGGTGGCCGGCCGGCGCTCCGGCCGAGGGCAGCAGGGGCGCCAGCAAGCTGGCGTCCAGGCCCAGCGCGCGGACCACCTCGAGGTCCCAGCGGTCGCCCGGCACGTCGTAGAGCAGGCTGGCCGAAGCGTCACTGGGCTCGGCGTGGAACTCGCCGGTGAGGCGGGCCCGTATCCAGTCCTTGGGCTGCAGCGCCCAGCGAGCCTCCCGGTACGTGCCCGGTTCGTGCTCGGCGACCCACGCGAGCAGCGGTCCGGTCATGCCGGGCGCCAGCGGGTTGGCCAGCCTGGCCAGCGCGCCGGCGCCGAGGCGCCGGTAGGCGCGCAGCGACCCGGTCGCGCGGCTGTCGGCCCACAGCAGCGCCGGGCGAAGGGCCGCGCCCGCCGCGGACGCCAGCACCAGGCCGTGCATCTGTCCGGACAGCCCGATCGCCGCCGGCCGCGCGCCGGCCGCGTGGACGGCCTCGCGGGCGCAGCCGGTCACCGCGCTCCACCAGTGGGCCGGCTCGCTCTCGGCGTAGCCGGCCCTCGTCGAGGTCACGGCGTAGCCGGCCGACGCCTGAGACAGGACCCTGCCCCCGGTATCGGTCACTACCGCCTTGGCCGAGCTGGTGCCAAGGTCCAGACCCAGGGTGCAGACCGCGTTCATTCCTGCCAGCACTCGATGATGATCTTGTGGACCGTCCGGTCGCTGCGCAGCGCGTTCAGCGCGCCGGCGTAGTCATCGAGCGGGAACCGGTGCGTAATGAGGCCTTCGGTACGGGCCCGGCCGGTCCACAGCGCGGCGATCGCGGCCGGGAACGAATTGATCTCCGCGAAGGACCCCTTGATGGTGATCTCACGCCGGAACACGTCGTACGGACTGACCTGGACGAGGTCTTCGGGCTCGGTCACGCCGTAGAACATCACGGTCCCGCCGCTCCGGGTCAGCGGCACGCATTGCTCGGTGCCGAAGATGGACCCTTGACTTCCACTCCGCCCTGAAGGGCGGAGATTCCCGCCTGTCACGCCGCTTTCCGGCATGGCTTCGGGAGGGTTCCTGCTTCACCGCGCTGAGCCGGGGCGGGCCCCGGTCTTACCTGCGCTCCACAGGCTGTCACCGCCAGCCCGGCGGCCCTGGCGACGTTGACCGCCGCGTTCACATCCCGGTCCAGCCACGCCCCGCACCCCCGGCACTGCCAGGTGCGGACATGCAGCGGCTTGGGGCCGTCCCTGCCCCCGCACGCCGTGCACGTCTGCGACGTGGGGACGAACCGGCCGATCCGGCGGAACTCCCGGCCGTACAGCCGGGCCTTGTACTCCAGCATGCTCACGAAACCGGACCACCCGGCGTCGTGCACCGACTTGGCCAGCCGGGTCCGGGCGAGGCCATTCACCGCCAGGTCTTCCACGGCGACCGCTTGGCTGTCGCGGATCAGCGCCGTGGAAAGCTGGTGGTGAAACTCGCGCCGCGCGTCGGCCACCCGGGCATGCGCCCGGGCGACCTTGACCCTGGCCTTGTCCCGGTTCCTGCTGCCCTTCTCCTTACGCGACAGTGCTTGCTGTGCCCGCCTGAGTTTCTTCTCCGCCCGTCGCAGGAACCGCGGGGAGGCGATCTTCCGGCCGTCGGACAGCACCGCGAAGTGGGTCAGCCCGAGGTCGATGCCGATCACCGGTTCGGTCCCGGGCAGCGAGCCCGGCGCGGCCTGCACGACGAAGCTGGCGAAGTACCGGCCCGCAGAGTCCCGGATCACGGTCACGCTGGACGGCTCGGACGGCAGTTCCCGGGACCAGCGCACCGGCACGTCCCCGATCTTCGGCAGCCGCAGCTTCCCGCCCGGCAGCACCTTGAACCGGGCATTGGCGGTGAACCGGACCGCCTGCCGGTGATCCTTGCGGGACTTGAAGCGGGGCGGCCCGATCTTCGGGCCTTTCCGCGCACCCCTGATGGAGGCGAAGAAGTTCCGGTAGGCCGTGTTCAAGTCCGCCAGTGCCTGCTGGAGGATGACCGCCGGCACCTCGTCCAGCCAGGCCCGCTCCGGGGTGGCCTTCGCCGCGGTCAGCCGGGCCGACAGCTCGCTGTCGGTGATGTATGGCCGCCCGGCCGCGAATGCGTCCTGCCGGGCGCGCAGCCCGTCGTTAAACACCACCCGCGCGCAGCCGAACGCCCGCGCCAGGGCCGCGCGCTGGCCCTGCGTCGGGTAGAGGCGGTAGTTGTACCGGAGCTGCATATCTAGAACTTACTTACGTTTTATGGCTGAGTAAAGGACATCCACGCTGGCGGGCATCGCGTGTTCATCCTGCACGCCCACTTGGTGCTCGTCCTCAGGTACCGGCACTGGGTGTTCACCGCGCGGCACCTGGAGCGCATGGAGCAGATCATGCGCGACGTGCGCGCGGACTTCAGGTGCGAGCTGGCCGAGCTCAACGGCGAAGCGAACCACGTGCACCTGCTGGTGAACGTCCCGCCCACGGTGGCGATCGTCCGGCTGGCCAGCAGCCTCAGGACCGCCCCGCCTGACGGGCTCACGTCCGTCCGCCTTCACCACCGGCCTGAAGGCCGGCGCACAGGCGGATATGTTGGTAGCCCGGCGCTCTTGCCCGCCCGGGTGCCAGTGCCGGTGCTGCTCGACCGCGAGATTCCAGGTGAACCGGGCGTGCCCGCAGTGGTCCCGCAGGACTGCATCCTGGGCAGGCGAGGGGAGCAGGCGGTATCTAGACATGCGAACACACTAGCGAACGCCACCGACATTTCCGGGGAGGTGAAGCGGCGTCTCCTCCCCGCCCCGAAGGCCGGAATATCCACTGACTGCGGCCCTCAGCCCCGCGGTCACCGTGGTGGACCAGGACCCGGCCGGGCTCGGGCGCATCGTCGTGGAAAGGCTCCTTCAGCGCATCGAGGACCCGCACGCGCCGCCGGACCGTTCTCCCGGTTCACCTGATCCCGAGAGGATCGGGCGAGCTGCACCCCTGCTATTAAGGACCGGGTCAGGAAGGAAGACCATGAGCGAGCCAGGGACGGCGGAATGGCGCCGCGCCGAAGCCAGCAGGCTGATCAGTTTCGGGCGGGCCGCCGCGCTGCCTGATGGCGGCTTCGGGTGGCTCGGCGCCACCGGCGAGATCGACCCGGCGCAGCCGTGCCCGCTGTACGTCAACGCCCGCATGACCCACGTATTCGCCCTCGCGCACCTCGACGGCGTGGCCGGCGCGGAATCCCTGGCCGCATCCGGGCTGGGCGCCTTCGCCAGCCGCTACGCCGACAGCGAGAACGGCGGCTTCGTGTCCAGCGTCGACGTCACGGGGCAGGTCCTCGACGCGGCCAAGGAGAACTACGCGCACGCCCACACCCTGCTGGCGGCCTCCAGTGTGGTGGCCGCCGGCCTGCCGGGTGCTGATTCCGTCCTCGCGGCCGCCGCGGCCGCCATTGACCAGCATTTCTGGTCCGACGCGGAAGGCTGCGCGCGGGAGTCCTGGAATGCTGACTTCACCGAGCTTGAACCGTACCGCGGCGCCAACAGCAACATGCACTCGGTGGAGGCCTACCTCGCCGCGGCCGACGTCACCGGCGACCCGGTCTGGCTGGCCCGGGCCGCCTCCATTGCCACCCGCCTGATCAACGGCCAGGCCCGGGCGCATTCCTGGCGGGTACCCGAGCACTACGACGAGAACTGGCAGCCCCGGCCGGACTACAACCACGACCGCCGCGACGACCCGTTCCGGCCGTACGGCACCACCCCGGGCCATTCCTTCGAGTGGGCCCGGTTGCTGCTGACCCTGGAGGCGGCTCAGCCGTCGCCCCCCGCCTGGCTGCTCGGAGCGGCCACCGCGCTGTTCGATACCGCCGTCGCCGACGCGTGGCACCGGGACGGTCATCCGGGGCTGATCTACACCGTCGACACCGACGGCCAGCCGGTGGTGACGGCACGAATGCACTGGGTGGCCTGCGAGGCCGTTCTCGCCGCCGATGCGCTGCACCGGCGCACCGGGGAGGAACGTTTCGCGGCGGCCGCGGCGCGGTGGTGGGACGAGATCGACCATTACTTCGTGGACCGGGACGGCGGCAGCTGGTGGCCCGAGCTGGCCCCGGACATGACGCCGACCGCGTCCACCTGGTCGGGCAAGCCGGATCTCTACCACGCCTACCAGGCCGTCCTGCTGCCGTCGCTCCCGCTGAGCCCGACCGCGGCCACCGCGCTGGCCAGACGGAGATCGTGAAACGACTCGCCGCCCTCCTGATCGGCGGGCCCCCGGCGACGGGCAAGAGCACGCTCGCCGCCGCGCTGGCGCCGCGGCTCGGCGCCGCCCTGCTGGACCTCGACGTGGCGACCGGCCCGCTCACCCGGGTGATGTCGGGCCTGATCGGCGTAGCTGACCTGGACGATCCCGTCCTGGCCCTCAAGTTCTTCGTCCAGCTGCGCGCCGACCGCCCGGCGCCGGCCCCCGGTGAGCCGGACCTGGTCGCCGAAGCGCTTGCCGTCTGCGAAGAGATCATCCGTGACTGCCGCGCCACCGGTGTCCCGGTGGTCATCGAGAACCTCGTCTACCCGCGGCCGGGAGAAGACCTCCGCGGCCAGTCCCGCGAAGACGCCATCATCGAGGCGGCCCGGGCCCTCAACGACCTGGACATCGACCTGCTCAAGCTCGAATATCCCGGTTCGCCGGCCGGCTGCCGGCGGCTGGCGCAGATCCTCGGCCGGCCGTGGGCCGTCCTGTCCGCGGGCGTGCCCTTCGACCAGTTCACCGACATCATCCGGATCGCCGCCGACGAAGGGGGAGCCTCGGGCTTCATCGCCGGCCGCTCGGTGTGGCGCGAGGTGGTGAGCCTGACCGGTCAGCAGCGTGAAGAGTTCCTCACCTCGGTAGCGCTGCCGCGGCTGGAACGGCTCGTCGATGTCGCGGCCTTCCGGGCCCGCCCCTGGACCGAGGTCAGCCGGCGCGTCTACCCAGCCGGGTGATAGATGTCCACCGGCGGCAGGTCCTGTACCTGCTGCCTGGTGATGCTGAGCCGGATACCGTCGTCCACGCTGGTCACGGCACTGATCGGGATGGCCACCTCCTTGCGGCCCCACAAGTGCCCCTCCTGGAGGAGCACGTGGGTCACATGGTGGCTGTCACGGTCGATGACCAGCCCCTGGACCCGCCCGATGTGGCCGTCGGTGGCATGGACGTGCTCGCCGCGGCGCACCTCCACCTCGTTCAACGGGACGGCGTCGTAGGTGATTGTCATCGGGCCGGAGTACGCCTCGGCTATGCCCATGCTGTAGTAGGGCATGACGAGCACGTGTTCCGGGTCATAGCCCGAGTATCCGGACGTGCCGGGCAAGAACCGCGTCCCCTCGGCGGGATCGAGCTTCTCGAAATCCGCCAGGGAGCAGCGGAGCCGGATCTCGCCCGTCGTGGCGTCAGCAAGATCGAGCGGGACGAGCCGGGCGGCGCCATTGTGGTGCTTCGGTCCGATCACCAGATGGGTGACCGCGCGGGTGAGCGGGTCAACGACAACGCAGGTCACCTCGCCGCAGCGCCCATCAGTACAGGCGGCCCCGGCCCCGATCGTGAACGTCGTCTGTGTCATGGCCGGCCTCCTAATCGTATTGTTCTTCCGGTGCGCCTGAAAAGCTAGGGACTAGGTTCCTCCGCGCTGAGGCGAGCACGCAAGTGCGTGCCGCACGGGTCTACCCATCCGGGTGATGGATGTCCACCGGCGGCAGGTCCTGTACCTGCTGCTTGGTGATCTTGAGCCGGATACCGTCGTCGACCCCAGTCACGGCACTGATCGGGATGGCCACCTCCTTGCGGCCCCACAGGTGCCCCTCCTGGAGGAGCACGTGGGTCACGTGGTGGCTTTCAGGGTCGATGACCAGCCCCTGGACTTTCCCGATGTGGCCGTCGGTGGCATGGACGTGCTCGCCGCGGCGCACCTCCACCTCGTTCAGCGGGACGGCGTTGTAGCTGACCGTCAGCGGGGCGTAAGCCCCGGCCATGCCCGTGCCCATGCCGTAGTAGGGCATGGTGAGCACCTGTTCCGGGCCATAGCCCGGGTATCCGGGCGTACCGGGCAAGAACTGCGTCTCCTCGGCGGGATCGAGCTCGGCGAACTCCGCCAGGGTGCAGCGGAGCCGGATCTCCCCCGTCGTGGCGTCAGCAAGATCGAGCGGGACGAGCCGGGCGGCGCCATTGCGGTGCTTGGGTCCGATCACCAGATGGGTGACCGCGCGCGCGACCGGGTCCACGACCACCCGGGTCACCGTGCCGCAGCCCCCGTCGGTACAGCTGGCGTCGGCCCCGATGATGAACGGCGTCGTTTCTGCCATGGCCACCCTCCTCGTTCCTAGCGGGGCTCGCATTATTCTTCTCGGTGCGCCTGGCAGGCTAGGGGCCAAGGTCCCATCGCTGGCCCGGCAGCGTGGCGGGGAGGAATCAGCGCGCGTCCGCCATGGTGCGGGCGGCGATGTAGCCGAACGTCATGGCCGGGCCGATGGTCGCGCCGGCGCTGGCGTAGCTGTGGCCCATCACCGACTCGCTCGCGTTGCCCGCGGCGAACAGGCCCCCGACCGGGGCGCCGTCCGCGCGTAGCACCCGGGCGCGCTCGTCGGTGCGCAGGCCGCCCTTGGTGCCCAGGTCGCCGGGGACGATCTTGACCGCGTAGAACGGCGGCCGGGCCAGCGGGGCCAGGTTCGGATTGGGCCGCCGCCGCGGGTCGCCGTAGTACCGGTCGTACGCCGAGTCGCCGCGGCCGAAGTCCTCGTCCCGGCCCGCCGCGGCGAACTCGTTGAACCTGGTCACGGTCTTGACCAGGCCCTCGGCGTCGACGCCCGCCGCCCGGGCGAGCCCGGTCAGGTCGTCCGCGCGGACCACCGCCCCGGCGGCGTACCAGCGGCGGGGGAGCGGCTTGCCCGGCGGCAGGCCGGCGAACACGTACCGGCCGCGGTAGCGCTGGTCGAAGATCAGCCAGGCCGGGATGTGCGGGTTCTCCGGGGTGTTCGCGTCGTACATGGCGTGCACGGCGTCGACGTACGGCGCCGACTCGTTGACGAACCGCTGGCCCGCGCCGTTGACCAGCAGACAGCCCGGCAGGCTGCGCTCGGCCAGGCAGAAGTACGGGCCGCCGGGCAGCGGGATGGACGGTCCCCACCAGGCGTCGTCCATCAGCCCGGTGGCCGCGCCGAGGTCCAGGCCGGCCCGGATCCCGTCGCCGGTGTTCCCGGCCGCGCCGGTGGTCCACTCGGTCCCGGCACGCTGGTACCGGCGGCGCATCTCCTCGTTGCGCTCGAAGCCGCCGGTGGCGATCAGCACCCCGCGCCGGGCCCGGATCAGCGCCGGTTCGCCGCCGCGCGTCGCGCGGACCCCGGTCACCCGGCCGTCCCGCACCTCCAGGCCGGTCAGCGGGGTGTCCAGCCAGACCGGCACGCCGCTGGCCAGCAGCCCGGCCCGCAGGCCCGCGGCCAGCGCCTGTCCCAGGCTGAGCATCCGGTGCCCGAGCAGCCGGGTCCGCGCGGCCCGGCCCGCGACCCGCAGGCCCGCGCCGATGGCGCGCGGGTGCCGCCCCAGGCTCAGCCAGCGGTATTCGGCCTGGGTGATGGCCACCGGGGACGGCAGGTAGGGCCGGCCGAGGTGAGCCAGCTCGGTGCCGAGCAGCCGCCCGTCGATCGGCACCGGCTCGATGCTGCGCCCGGCGGCGAGCCCGCCGGGCGCCTCGGGGTAGTAGTCGGCATAGCCGGGCACCCACGCGAAGCGCAGCGGCGTCATCGCCAGGACCAGGCTGAGCATGTCCGGGCCGTGCTCGAGCAGCGCCTCCCGCCGCTCGGCCGGCACCCCCCTGGCCACGTGCGCCAGGTAGGCGCGGGCCTGCTCGGGCGTGTCGGTGACCCCGGCGTCGCGCAGGACGGTGTTACCGGGCGCCCAGATTCCGCCGCCCGAGCGGGCGGTCGACCCGCCGAAGAATCCGGTCTTCTCGATGACCAGGACGCTCAGGCCGAGGTGCGCCGCGGTCAGCGCGGCCGTCATCCCCGCCGCGCCGCTGCCCGCCACCACGACATCGACCTCTGCCATCTCCCGTTCCATACTAGAACACGTTACAGTTTTGCCATCGGCCCCGGAAGGAGACCCAGAAGGGACATGGTGCCGCGGGACTGGGACGTCGAGGCCGACGTGGTCGTGGTGGGCTTCGGGGCCGCGGGCGCCTGCGCGGCCCTGGAGGCGGCCGCGGCAGGCCGCTCGGTGCTGCTGCTTGACCGGTTCGGCGGCGGCGGCGCCACCGCGCTGTCCGGCGGCGTGGTCTACGCCGGCGGCGGCACACCGCAGCAGCGCGCGGCCGGCGTCACCGACTCGGCGGAGGCGATGTTCGGCTACCTGCGCACCGAGGTCGGCGACGCGGTGCCGGCCGCCACGCTCAAACAGTTCTGCGACGGCAGCGTGGCCATGCTGGCCTGGCTGGAGGGCCACGGCGTGCCGTTCGAGGGCAGCCTGTGCCCGGACAAGACGTCGTACCCGACCAACCGGCACTACCTGTACTACTCCGGCAGCGAGCTGTCCGCCGCCGCCGCTCCCCAGGCCGGCACTCCCGATACCAACACGGGGCCGCCCGCGCCGCGCGGGCACCGTACCCGGGGCCGCGGCACCTCGGGCGGCCTGCTGTACGCCCGGCTGGCCGCCGCCGTCCGCGGCGCCGGCGTCCGGGTGCTCACCCAGACCGCCGCCCGGGAGCTGGTCACCGAGCCCGGCGGCCGGGTCACCGGGGTGGCCTGCCTGACCCTGCGCGGCGCGCCCGGCTGGGTCCGGCTGGCACACCGGGTGCTGCACCGCTGGTCGGTCAAGCCGTACCTGTACGTGCCGAAGGCGGGCCGGATCCTGCACCGGCCGGCCGGCTGGCTGGAGCGGCGGTACGGGCGTCCGCTGCGAGTGGGGGCGGCCCGCGGCGTGGTGCTGGCGGCCGGCGGGTTCGCCGCGAACCGGCAGCTGCTGCGCGCGCACGCGCCGGCCGCGCGCGGCGGCCTGCCGCTGGCCACGCCGGGCGATGACGGCAGCGGCATCCGGCTCGGCACCGGCGCCGGGGGCGCGACCGCGTACCTGGACCGGGTGTCGGTCTGGCGTTTCCTCAGCCCGCCGCCCGCCCTGCTGACCGGCGTGCTGGTGGACCGCGCCGGGGACCGGGTCTGCGACGAGTCGCGCTACGGCGCGGCGATCGGCGACGCGATCGTGCGGCGCGGCGGGCGGGCCTGGCTGCTGATCGACCGGGCCACGCTGACCGAGGCCCGCCGCCAGGTGCGCCGGTCGACGCTGTGGTTCCAGCGGCTGCAGGCGTGGTACCTGCTGACCGCCGGCACGGTCAGCGCACCCACCGTCGCCGGGTTGGCGGCCCGGGCCGCCCTGGACCCGGACCGCCTCGCCGCCACCCTGGCTGCCTATAACCTGGCCGCCCATAACGCCGCCGACCCGGCCCGCGACCCGGCGGCCCGCGACCCGGCGGGCAAGCCGGCCGCGCTGTGCCGGGCGCAGGACCAGCCGCCGTACTCGCTGATCGACTGCTCGGTCCGGCCCCGGCTGTTCTATCCCGCGCCGGTGCTCACCCTGGGCGGGCTGGTCGTGGCGCCGGAGTCCGGTCAGGTGCTGCGGCCCGACGGGACCGGGATCGACGGCCTGTACGCTGCGGGCCGCAGCGCGGCCGGGCTGTGCTCACGCTCCTACGTCAGCGGCCTGTCCCTGGCCGACTGCGTCTTCTCCGGCCGCCGGGCCGGCCGCCACGCGGCGAGGCCGGCCACGGCAGTGCGGCCCTAGCTGGGCTGGGGAACTATCCGGATGTACGGCTTGGGCTCTTCCCAGCTCCCGAAGATCTCCTTGGCCTGGTCATTGGACACCGAGCCCCCGATGACGACGTCCTCGCCCTGCTTCCAGTTCACCGGCGTGGCCACCTTGTACTTGGCGGTCAGCTGCAGCGAGTCGATCACCCGCAGCACCTCGTCGAAGTTGCGCCCGGTCGTCATCGGGTAGATCAGGACCAGCTTGATCTTCTTGTCCGGACCGATGACGAACACGTTCCGCACGGTCTGGTTGTCGGCCGGCGTGCGCGCCTTGGCGTCGCCCGAGACGTCGGCCGGCAGCATCCCGTACAGCTTGGCCACGTGGAAGTCGTTGTCGGCGATGAGCGGGTAGTTCGGCGCCGTGCCCTGGGTCTCCTTGATGTCGGCCGCCCACCGCTCGTGGTCGCCGGTGGAGTCGACCGACAGGCCGATGATCTTCACGCCGCGCAGGTCGAACTCCGGCTTGATCTTGGCCATGTAGCCGAGCTCGGTGGTGCAGATCGGGGTGAAGTCCTTCGGGTGCGAGAACAGCACGCCCCAGGAGTCCCCGAGCCAGTCGTAGAAGTGGATCGGCCCTTCACTTGTCTGCGCCTCGAAGTCCGGCGCGGTATCGCCGATGGTCAGTGGCATGTATTCCTCCTTGGTCATGACCGCTGGCCCGAGTGTGGCCGCGGACGCCCACCGCAGCATCCGTGCTTAGCACGGATCGCCCCTCCCGCGCAATTTACAACATGGTCAGTAGGTAATGCAGACCAGGGGGGTGATCGGCACGGCCTGGCAGGCGAGGATGTAGCCGTCGGCGATGTCGGCGGCCTCGAGCACCTCGTTGTGCGCCATCTCCACCTGGCCGCCGGTGAGCTGGCAGGCGCAGGCGCCGCAGATGCCCTGACGGCAGGAGTACGGGGCGTCCAGCCCCGCGTCGATGAGCACGTCCAGCATCCGGGTGCCGGCCGGCCACGGCAGCCGAACGGTCGCGCCGTCCAGCGTCACCGCCAGCGTGGCGCCCGGGCCGGCGGCCGCGGCCCTCTCCTGGAACGGGTTCTCCGCCAGGGACAGGAACCGCTCCACGTGCACCCGCTGGCCGGGCACGCCGAGCTGGCCGAGCGCCTCCCGGACCAGGGCCAGGTAGGGATCGGGCCCGCAGATGTACGCGTCGTGGGAGGCGTACGGCCGGGCCAGGGCCGCGACCGCGGCGGCGGACGGCACGCCGAGCAGCGAGTCGAGCCAGTGCAGCACGACCAGCCGGCCCGCAGCCGAGCCCGCGAGCCGGCGCAGCGACGGGCCGAAGATCACCGAGCGCTCGTCCCGGTTCGCGTACACGAGCACCACCCGGCCGCGCCCCGCGGCCAGGGCCGACTTCAGGATGGACATCACCGGGGTGATCCCGCTGCCCGCCGCGAACAGCAGGAAATCGCCGTCCAGCGAGCGCGGGCTGAACGTCCCGGCCGGCGGCAGCAGGTCCAGCACGGTCCCGGCGACGACCCGGTCCAGGATCCAGTTCGACGCGTACCCGCCGGCCGTCCGCTTGACGGTGATGGCCGGCCGCTCGCCCGCCTGAGGCGAGCTCGACAGCGAGTAGCAGCGGGCCACCGAACCGGTCCGGTCCGACGGCACCCGGACCGTGACGAACTGGCCCGGCCGGTAGCCGAACGTCCCCGCCAGCGGCGGCGGCACGTCCAGCACGAGCGAGCACGCGTCGTCGGTCTCCCGGATCACCTCGGCCACCGGCACCTGGAAGTACTCCCGCATTGTCTTTCCGCTCGCCTCCGGGCGCCTAGGGCGCCGACACCTCGAGCCGCCCGGCCGCCACCGCCGCGTCGACGCTGTCCCGCAGGCTGCCGCACCCTTCCGTCAGCGCGCTCGGCCCGCCCCGGGCGCCGAACTCCGCGCAGGCCCGGACGGCCGCCGCGCTCCACTGCACCGAGGTGTGCCGCGGGCTGAACTTCGCGGCCAGCACCACCGCCCCGCACCGCGCGCACTGCACCGCCGTCAGCGCCGCGTGGCGCTCATCCTTCGCGAGCATTGCCCATGCTAGCCCGGGGGCCCCCGGAGGGGCGGTGCAGGTTCGCTGCGACCTCCGCCTCCCAGCCGGCCACCGGGCGGGTGGTGTCGATCTCGAACTCGAACCGTGCCACCATGTCCGGCTCGATGTCCGCCACGTCCCGGTAGAACTGCTCGTACCAGCGGCGTACCTGGTAGACCGGGCCGTCCTCGGCGCACAGCAGCGGGTTGTCGATCCGGCTCTTGTGCCGCCAGATCTCCACGTCCTGCTGGAAACCCAGCCCGACGAAGTCGGCGAACTTGGCCGCCACCCGGTCCGCCTGGGCGTCGGACAGGCCCGGCGGCCGCCGCACGATGGCGCCCCACTGCAGCAGGAACGAGGTCGGCGTGACCGGGTAGTGACAGTTGATCAGGACGCTCTCGATGGTCATGCCGTGGTAGTCGTGCCACAGGTTGTCGATCATGTACGACGGGCCGAAGTACGAGGCCTCCGACCGCAGGGTGGTCTCGCCCCCAGCGGAGTAGTTGGACGCCCCGTCCACGTCCGGCCGCGATCGCGTCCGCAGGTACTGCGTCGCGATGTGCCCCTCGAAGACGTTCTTGAAAAACGTCGGGAAGGCGAAGTGGATGTAGAAGAAGTGCGCCATGTCCACCACGTTGTCGATCACCTCGCGGCAGTTCGCGCCTTCGACCAGGATCGAGTCCCAGGTCCAGCTGGTCCACTCGCCGGAGTAGGCCCCGTCGATCCGCGGGATGGTCACGTCGGCGGGCGGCGGGTTCCCCTCGGCGTCGTTCCAGACGAACAGCTGACCGTTCTGCTCCAGGGTGCGCCAGGACCGCGTCCTCGCGGTCACCGGGACCCGCCGGGCGTACGGGATCGACGCGCACCGGCCGTCCGCGCCCCAGCGCCAGTCGTGGAACGGGCAGGCGATGGCGTCGCCCTTGACCGTGCCCTGGCTCAGGTCGCCGCCCATGTGCCTGCAGTACGCGTCGAGCACGTGCAGGGCACCAGAAGAGTCCGCGAACACCGCCAGCTTGGTGCCGAACGCCGCGACCGGGTGCGGGCCGCCGTCACGGAACCTGGCCGCCAGTCCCAGGCAGTGCCAGCCGCGCGCGAACCTGGCCGGCGGCGCGCCCGCCTCGATGGCCCGAACCTGATCCATACCCCTAGACTAGAACATGTTCTAGTCTTGTGGCCATGCCCGCCAAGGGGACAGCCAGGGAGGACGTCCGGTGAGCCCAGATAGCAGCGACGCGGTCATAGCCGGGATTACCGACTTGCTCCCGGTGTTCCGGCAGCGCGCCCAGGAAGCCGAGGACGGCCGGGTCGTGCCAGGCCGAGTCGGTCAAGGCGCTCGCCGGGATGGGGTTCTTCCGGCTGCTCCAGCCGGCCGGGTTCGGCGGGCTCGAGGCAGACCCGGTCGCGTTCTTCACCGCGGTCCGGCTGGTCGCCAGCGCCTGCGGGTCGACCGGCTGGGTGGCGTCGGTGATCGGCGTGCATCCCTGGCAGCTCGCCCTGTTCCCGCCGCAGGCTCAGCAGGACGTCTGGGGCGCCGACCCGGCCACCCGGATGTCCTCCTCCTACGCGCCCACCGGAAAGGCACAACAGGTAGACGGGGGTTTCCTGCTCGACGGCCGGTGGAGCTTCTCCTCCGGCTGCGATCACGCCAGCTGGGTACTGCTCGGCGGCATCGTCACCGACGACGAGGGGCAACCGACAGACTTCTGCACGTTCCTGCTGCCGGCCAGTGACTACGCCATCGACGACGTGTGGGACACGGTCGGGCTGCGCGGCACCGGCAGCAACGACATCGTCGTCAGCAACGCCTTCGTCCCCGCCTACCGCGCGCTGAGCTTCACGCACGTCACCCGGTGTGCCTGCCCGGGGCAGGAACTCAACGCCGGGGCGTTGTACCGCATCCCGTTCGGTTCCATATTTTCCTATGCCATCACCACGCCGATCATCGGCATGGCGACGGGTGCGTACGCGGCCCACGTCGACTACCAGCGCGGCCGGGTCCGCGCCTCCTACGTCGGCCAGAAGTCCGCGGAGGACCCGTTCGCGCAGGTCCGGATCGCCGAGGCCGCGGCGCTCATCGACGCCGCGTGGCTGGCGCTTGAGCGGGACATGGCCGAGCTGATGGCGCACGCGCGCGCCGGGGAGAAGATCCCGCTGCCGCTGCGCCTGCGCACCCGGCGCGACCAGGTGACCGGCACCGGCCAGGCCATCCGCGCGGTGGACCTGCTGTTCGAGAACTCCGGCGGCCGGGCGCTGAAGCTGGGCACCCCGATCCAGCGGTTCTGGCGGGACGCGCACGCGGGCCGGGTGCACGCGATCAACGACCCGGAACGGGCGCTGTCCATGTTCGGCCGCGGCGAGTTCGGCCACGACGTGCCGCCGGACGCGATGTTCTGATTAGGAGGGTCCGCTATGCGCCTGCACTACGAGGAAGCGGGTACCGGGCAGGCAGCGCCGGTCGTGCTGCTGCATGGCGGCGGACCGGGCGCGTCCGGGCCGTCCAACTTCCGCCGCAACCTGCCCGTCTTCGCCGAGCACTTCCGCACCCTGGTCGTCGACCAGCCGGGCTACGGCAAGTCCGACAAGCCGCCAGTCCAGGGGAACTACTTCACTTTCGCCGCCGACGCGCTGGCCGGCCTGCTCGACGAGCTCAGGATCCAGCGGGTACACCTGGTCGGCAACTCCCTCGGCGGCGGCACCGCGGTCCGGTTCGCGCTCAGCCGCCCCGAACGGGCCGGCCGCCTGGTGCTGATGGGACCCGGCGGCCTGTCCCTCAACGTGTTCGCGCCGGACCCGACCGAGGGCGTCAAGCGGCTCGCCGAGTTCGCTGTGCCCCCACCGAGCCGGGAGAAGATGGCCGCGTTCCTGCGCACGCTGGTGTTCGACCAGCGGCTGGTCACCGACGAGCTGATCGACGAGCGGTACGCCGCGGCCTGCGACCCGGAGGCCCTCGCCGCGATGGCGTCGCTGGGCGCGTCGTTCTTCGACCCGGCCAGCTACCAGGACGGGCTGCTGTGGCGGGAGGCGCACCGGTTGCGGAGCCGGGTGCTGCTGATCTGGGGCCGCGAGGACCGGGTGAACCCGGTCGACGGCGCGCTGGTCGCGCTGAAGATGATCCGCCGCGCCCAGCTGCACGTGTTCGGCGGCTGCGGCCACTGGGTGCAGCTGGAGAAGTTCGACGAGTTCAACCGGCTGGCGATCGGCTTCCTGGAAGGGGACAACCCGTGATCAGTTCCCTGGGCTACCTGCGGTTCGAGTCCGCCGACGTAACCGCCTGGCGCGATTTCGGGCTGAAGGTGCTCGGCCTGACCGAGGGCGGCGGCCCCGAACCCGGCGCGCTCTACCTGCGGATGGACGACTTCCCGGCCCGGCTGGTGATCCTGCCGGGGGAGCGGGAGCGGCTGCTCGCCGCCGGCTGGGAGGTGGCCGACGCGGCCGCGCTGGCCGCGGTGGGCCGCGCCCTGGCCGACGCCGGGGTGGCGTACAAGGCGGCCACCTCCGGCGAACTCGCCGCGCGGCGGGTGACGTCGATGCTGCGCCTGGACGACCCGGCCGCAAACCCGCTGGAGGTCTTCTGCGGGGCCGCGCTGGAGTACCGCCCGGCGGTCAGCCCGTACGGGAACCGGTTCGTCACCGGCGGCCAGGGCATGGGGCACGTGGTGCTGCCGGTCCCCCCTGGGTCGTCGGCGGCGTTCGACTTCTACACCGAGGTCCTCGGCTTCCGGCTGCGCGACTCGATGCGGATGCCGGCCGAGTTCTTCGGCGGGGCGGCCGGGGACCCGCCGGTGTGGTTCCGGTTCCTCGGCTGCAACGCGCGGCACCACTCGCTGGCCCTGGCGCCGCTGCCCGCGGCAGCCGGGATCGTGCACCTGATGATCGAGGTGGCGTCGCTGGACGACGTGGGCCGGACCCTCGACCGGTGCGCCCGGCGCGGGGCGCCGGTCTCCGCGACCCTCGGGCGGCACGCCAACGACCTGATGGTCTCGTTCTACGTCCGCACCCCCGGCGGGTTCGACGTCGAGTACGGCACCGATGGCCGGCTGGTCGACGACGCGACGTGGATCAGCCGGGAGACCACCGCGGTCAGCCTCTGGGGGCACAGCTTTGCCGGCCCCGCCCTCCCCTAACCTGTACCGGCAGGTGCTCGGCCACTTCTGCACCGGCGTCACGGTCATCACCACGACCGGGCCCCAAGGCCCGGCCGGGTTCGCCTGCCAGGCCTTCGCCGCGCTGTCCCTGGCGCCCCCGCTGGTGCTGTTCTGCCCCAGCCGCGCCTCGGCTACCTGGCCGGTGATCGAGCGGGCCGGGCACTTCTGCGCCAGCGTGCTCGCGGACGGGCAGCAGGAGCTGGCCTCGGTGTTCGGCACCAGCGGGGCCGACAAGTTCGCCGGGGTGCCCTGGTCCCCGTCGCCGTCCGGACCCGTCCTGGACGGCGCGCTGACCTGGGTCGAGTGCGCGGTCGAGGCGGTGCACGAGGCCGGCGATCACTACCTGGTCGTGGGCCGGGTCACCGTCCTCGGCGCCGTCCGCGCGGGCCGGCCGCTGCTGTTCTACCGCGGCCGGTACGCGGCCACCGACCCGGGGACCGGCCCGGCCGAGGTCGTCGACACGCTGCTCGCCTGGCCGCGGCACGCCGACTGGATGTGAGCCGGGCGCGCCTCGGGGGGGAGGAGGGGGCGCGCCCGGAGCTCTTAGTATTCGGTGTCGATTAGTATTCGGTGTCGATGGCGGCCAGCGCGGCCTGCACCTGGGCCAGCGGGCCGCGCAGCTGCATCATCTTCAGCATCTTGCCGCCGATCTTGACCTTGCCCTGTGTGAACGCCTTCTGCCCGTCCAGCTCACCCTTGTTGACCTGCGCCGACGTCTCGTAGGACTGCCGGATGGTGACGTCGGCGCCGTCCAGGTCACCCAGGCCCGCGGCGGCGCTGCCCTCCGTGATCCGCAGCCAGTAGCGGATCTCGCCCTGCGGGGAGTCCGAGATCACCATCTGGATGCCCGCGCTCTTGCCCTTCAGCGCGCCGCGGACCGCGTCCTGGTCCATCGCGGCGTTGTAGGCGTCGATCCACTCCTGGGACAGGTACTTGACCGGCATCGCTGCTCATCTCTTTCGTCCCGAAGAACCCCGAAGAACCCGAAGAACCCGAGAACCCGAGAACCCGAAGAACCTAAGACCAAGCGCTTGCTTGGTGCAGCCTAGCGGGACCTGGTGACCGTCGTCAACGCCGCCGCAGGTCCGCGGCCAGCGCGGCCTTTTGCCGATGCAGAACGGACTGGGCACGAGCCCTTCTGCCCAGCTCTTGCCTTATGCGTTAGTGGCAGCTAACGTGTTGGAGTGGTTGCCTTGGTGGCTGCGGTCGCGGAGCCTAACCGGCGTCGCCTGCTGCAGCTGCTGGGGTCCGGTGAACAGACGGTGACCGAGCTGTCCAGCCATTTCACTGTGAGCAGGTCGGCGATCTCGCAGCACCTGGGCGTGCTGGCCGACATCGGGCTCGTCACCAGCCGGCGAGCCGGAAAGTTCCAGTACTACCGCCTGGACGTCGGGGGGATGGCCGCCCTTCGCGCCGAACTCGATTCGTTCTGGACACGTGAACTCGATGAGCTCGTCCGCGAGGCGCGGGCCATTACCTTAGGAGGCCAGGATGCCCTTCCAGAAATCGGTGCTCGTGCCGCTGAACGCGGACGACACCTTCGCCCTCATCACCCAGCCGGACCGGCTGCGCCGCTGTCAGGTCATTACCGCGCGCGTCGACCTGCGGGCCGGCGGGGATTACCGGTGGACCGTCATTCCCGGGAACTCGGCGGCCGGCACCTTCACCGAGGTGGAGCCGGGCCGGCGCGTCGTCTTCACCTGGGGCTGGGAGGGGTCGGCGGAAGTGCCGCCCGGAGCCTCGACCGTGACCATCACGCTGGAGCCGGCCGCGGGCGGGACCATGGTCCACCTGGTGCACGAGGGGCTGACCGGCGAGCAGGAGGCCAGCCACGCCGCGGGCTGGAACCATTACCTCGGCCGGCTCGTCACCGCCGCCACCGACGGGGACGCCGGAGCCGATGAGTGGGCGGCGGCCCCGCCGGACCTGAATCCCATTAACGCCGCCGAGGCCACGCTGGCCACCTGCCAGCTCGTCCTGCGGGGCATCGCCGAAGCCGACTATCACCACGCCACCGTGTGCACCGAGTTCGACGTGACCCAGCTGGCCGATCACCTGATCGGATCGGTCACCTTCCTCGGCACGGTGGCTGGGGCTGGCCCTGGCGCCGGTGCCGCCCCGGCCGCGCCGCCCCGGCCGGCGCCGCCCCCGCCGGCGCCGCGGCCGGACCCGCACCGCTGGAGGCCCGGGTCGCCGACGCGGCCCAGGCGGCGCTCGAGGCCTGGCATGTCCGCGGCCTGGACGGCGAGGTCAAGGTCGGCCCGCACGAGATGCCCGCCGGCGCGGCCCTGGGTATCTTGTCGGTCGAGTTCCTGGTCCACGGGTGGGACTTCGCCCAGGCCACCGGCCAGCAGGTCGCCGTCTCGGACGAGGTCGCCCAGCACGTCCTCGGCGTGGCCCGCCAGATCATCAGTCCCGAGGTCCGCGCCGGCGGAAGCTTCGCCGACCCGGCCCCAGAGCCGGATGCCGGCCTGCTCGACCGGCTCGTCGCCTTCACCGGCCGCGCCGTCTTATCCCTTATCCGCTCCTTATCTACGTAGGGGGAAAATAATGCCCACCATGACCTCATACGCCCAGGGCACGCCGAACTGGGTGGACCTCCAGACCAGCGACCAGGACGCCGCGAAGGCGTTCTACGCCGGCCTGTTCGGCTGGACCTACGACGACCAGCCCATGCCGCAGGGGCGCATGTACTCGATGGCCGTGCTCGGCGGCCATCCGGTCGCCGCCATCGCCTCGCAGTCACCCGAACTGGCCGCGGCCGGCGCGCCGCCCATGTGGAACACCTACCTCGCCGTGGACTCGGTCGACGAGGCCGCCGGCCGGGTCGAAGCCGCCGGCGGCAAGGTCGCGATGGCGCCGTTCGACGTCATGGACGCCGGGCGGATGGCCTTCGTCCTGGACCCGGCCGGCGCGCCGGTGGCGCTGTGGCAGGCCAACCAGCACATCGGCGCCACCCTGGTGAATGAGCCCGGTGCGGTCACCTGGAACGAGCTCATCACCACCGACCCGGGCGTCGTCAAGTTCTACGCCGACGTGCTCGGCATGACTACCTCCACGATGGACATGGGCGGCGGCCCGTACACGGTGTTCGAGGCCGGCGGCCGGATGGTGGGCGGCACGACCGCGCCGCAGATGCCGGGCGTGCCGAACCACTGGCACGTGTACTTCGAGGTCGCCGACGCGGACGCGGCCGCGGCAAAGGCCGCCGAACTGGGCGGCACGGTCATGGTCGCGCCGTTCGACATCCCGGTCGGGCGCATCGCGGTGATCGGCGATCCGCAGGGAGCGGTGTTCAGCATCATCAAGTCAGTGCCTCAGCCCTAGTCCGACCTAAGAAACCCAAGAAGCCCAAAACCCGGTCAGCGTAGGGAGGAGATCCTCGACCCCTAGCCCTCGTCTCCCCGGCGCGCCTCCCAACTTCGCCCGGCGACAGGGATATGAGCAGCGCCGGATGTCGCCGCGGCCATTGTTCCCTGGCGGGCGTCATCCGGTGCTGCATCTGGCGGTGATCCGGGGATTACCCCGGCCGGGCCGGGGGGCCGTGGCTGTGCAGGACCTTCGTCCGGTCCTTGTTCCAGGCGGTGGTGCTGCCGTCGGGGTTCAGCACGACGGTCCAGCCCCATTGGTGGATGACCACCTGGTGGTGGAAGAAGCAGAACAGCGCGCAGTCCTTGACGCTGGTCTTGCCGCCGTCGGCTTTGTGGGTGATGTGGTGGGCCTCGCAGGCGGCGGCGGGCTGGTCGCAGCCGCCGGGGAACCGGCAGTGCTGGTCGCGCAGGATGACGGCGCGGCGGATCGCGGCCGGGATGTCGGAGGATACTCCGACGTCCAGCGGCAGGCTCGGCCCGCCCAGCCGGGCGCCGAGCTGACGGCGGCGCAGGAACCCCGCCAGCCCGCCGGGCCCGGAGACCAGGTCCACGGCCTTGCCGATGATGGCCTGCTCCAGGGCGTCCCGGGCGCGGGCGGCGTCCGGGCCGGGCCCGGCCGGGCAGGTCCCGCTGCCGGTGCCGTCCCCAGCGCTGCCCTCTCCGGCGCTGCCCTCTCCGGCGGTGCCGTCGTGCCGGCGGAGCTTGTCCAACTGCACGCAGAGCCGGACCAGGTCATCTAGGGCGGCGGGGTTGACCTCGCCGGTGACCACCGGGGTGAGGGAGGCGTCGCAGCTGAACGTCCGGGCGGCGTCGCCGTCCAGCCACGCCCCGCCGTCGCTACCGCCCATCGAGGCGGCCGCCCGGTGCGCGGCCCACCGGCCGCGGACCTGGGCGGTCCACTCCTGCATCAGCACCGAGTCACCGTCAAGCAGCATCAGGTCCGCCAGCGGCACGTGCACCACCGCCCTGACCGGCTGACCGGCCCGCCCGGGCAGCAGCCCGGCCGCCAGCAGCCGCCGCATGCGCCAATTAGGAAAATGCATCGTGACTTGCATCACCCAGTGCGGTACCCGAACAGTCGGCACAGTGAACTTCTCGCCGCCGACCATATTGGGGGGTAGCTTCACGTCTGCCGCTTGGGACCTGACTACCAGGAACTACGTCTGTCCTGCGGCTGCCTCCATTACGGGTCGGTGAGCACTCTGACCGCCGACGGTTCCAGCGAGAACACCGGCACCAGCGCCAATTGTCCACCGTCCGACGGCACACGCCACCGAAGCCACGTGGCGCGCCTGTCTCGGTTCTCCCCTCGCCGCCAGCGCCTCGGCCACCGTCGCCAGCGTCTGCGCCTGCCGGTCCGGGTTGGTGATCGAGCGGGCCACGGTGGCGGCATGCTGGTGCTGGAGGCAGTCATCACCTGGAGCCTTCCTGGTCCCCGGACCTCGGGCCGTCATGGCGGCCTGCGGTGAGTTCCACGATCCAACGATGATCTTGCGGTACAGGCCGCTGAACCAGCCCATATCACGCCTCCAGACCCCCCGGTGGAGACACCATACGCCGCGGCAGTGACATTTCCGTCTGCCAGTGGCTGGCCAGCTGGCCAGGACAGGTGGCTCCGGCGGGCGCGCACCCAGGACGGGCGCTGGTGTTCAACGACTACATGAACACGCTCAACGGCGATCCGACCACCGGCCGTCTCCTGCCGCTCATCGACGCAGCCGCCCGTGCAGGCGCCGAATGCTTCTGCATCGACGCCGGCTGGTACGACGACACCCCGCGCGGCGACTGGTGGCCGAGCGTGGGCGCCTGGGAGCCCTCCCGGCGCCGCTCTCCCCGGAGACGGCCTGGCCGGCGTGACGCGCGCGATCCAGGCGGCGGGGATGCGAGTGGGCTTGTGGCTCGAGCCGGAGGTCATCGGGGTCCACAGCCCGGTCGCGGCGACGTTGCCATCCGAGGCGTTCCTGCAGCGGCACGGCCGACGTGTCCGGGAGCACGACCGGTATTCCTCGATCTGCGGCACCCCGCTGCGCGGGACCACCTGAACGGCACGCTGGAGCGGCTTATCAGCGAGTTCGGCATCTCGTTCTTCAAGCTGGATTACAACGTGACGCCGGGTCCCGGCACGGACCATGACGCGTTTTCCGTCGGCTCAGGCCTGCTCGGCCACAGCCGCGCCCATCTGCGGTGGTTCTCGGAAGCGCGTGCGCGCTACCCGCAGGTGGTCTTCGAGAACTGCAGCTCCGGCGCCATGCGCGCCGATTTCGCCATGCTGCAGCTGTTCGACTTCCAGTCCACGTCCGACCAGGAGGACTTCCTCCTGTATCCCGCGATCGCAGCGGCGGCCTCGCTGCAGATGCTGCCAGAGCAGGCGGGCAACTGGGCATACCCGCAACCCTCGATGTCCGCCGAGGAGATCGCGTGCACGATGGTGACCGGGCTCAGCGGGCGGCTGTACCCGTCGGGCTTCCTGCACGGCATGACGCCGCAGCAGTTCAAGCTCGTCACCGACGCGACCGACTTGTTCAAGCGGATCCGGAACGACATCGCCGGCTCGACGCCGCAGTGGCCGCTCGGCTATCCGCAGTGGTACGGGGACCGGTTTGCGCTCGCGCTGTCTGCGGCCGGCCGGACGCTGCTCTACGTCTGGCACCGCGGCGCCGCGGACGCGGTGATCACCCTTCCGCCGTCCCTGGGCGCGGCGGCCAGCCTGAGGCAGACCTACCCGGCCCATCTCGCCGAGTGGCAGATCCGCCCGGGATCCGACGGAGGGACCGATCTTGCTCCGGCACAGGCGGGCCCGTCGGGCCCGGATGTTCGAGATCACCCGGGAGCCACCGCCGTAGAGCCACCGCGCGCCTCCCGGGCCCCGCCCGGCCCTGACGGCGGCGGTGACGCGTGCGCGCCTGGCGCGCCCGGTCAGCGGTTGTTCTCGCCTCAGTCGAACGGATCGGGGCTCGGAACAACGGAACGGCCAGTGGCGACAGCGAGCTGGAGAGCACCATATGCGCCGACGCCGGCAAGGACGCGGGTCATGGATCAGCTAGCGCGAGCACTCGCCGCGCGCCGGTATTCCAGCAGGGGCAGCCGTTGCTGCTTTGCGGTTGGCCGTAGCTTCGGGAGTCCGGGGCCGTAACAGACACACCGCAGGGAAACGTCGAGAAACCCGCTGCGACTTCGCTCCCGTGACACGCTCCTTACCCGCACGCACCTCGAGGTCCGTAGGGCCGCGATTATGTCCGGGTGGTCCATGGTGGCCACAGTCGATGACGCCGACGTGGCCGAGGTGCTGGATCCCGCTCGCGGGCAATCGACCCGTCCGGGTTCAGGCCAAAACGGAGGAGCTGCTCCGCTTCTTCGGCCCTGTCCTGCTTTATCAGCAGGTCGGTCAGCAGGCCGGTCAGCTGTTCACCGGCGTAGTCGCTGCCCGCGTCGGTCCGGGCGCGCAGCTCCTCCAGGTCCCCCCGCCTGGCCAGCCTGATGGCCAGCTCCTGGGCGGCGTTAATGTTGCCGGCGTCGGTCCGGGCGCGCAGCTGGTCCAGGTCCTCCGGCGTGGTCATCAGGTAGACCAGCTGCTGGTCGGCATGCTCGTTGCCGGCGTCGGTCCGGGCGCGCAGCTGGTCCAGGTCCCCCCGCTCGGCCAGCTGGTCGGCGGCTTCCCAGTCGCCGGCGTCGGCCACCTTTGGCCGGGGCTCGGCGGGGATCTCGTACGGCTCTTGCCCGGACCTGGTACCTGGGAGCGGTGCGCCGCCGCTACCGGTCATTGGTCCTGTGCATCAGGGCCGTTGGACTGTATTAGCCGCTGCTCGGGCGTGCCTCCGCTTTGATTGAGAACAACCTCGGATCGGGGTGATGGGAATGCTTGACTTCGACGGGGCGGCAAAGCGGTTCGGCGCAGTGACTGCCCTGGATGGGTGTACGTTCGCCGCCCGGCCGGGCCGGCTGACCGGCTTCCTGGGTCCCAACGGGGCCGGGAAGACGACGGCGATGCGGGCGGTGTTCGGGCTGGTCGAGCTGGACGCGGGGACGGTCCGGTGGGACGGCCGCCCGGTTTCGGCCGCGGAGCGGACGCGGTTCGGGTACATGCCGGAGGAGCGGGGCCTGTATCCGCGGATGCGGGTGCAGGACCAGCTGGTGTACCTGGGCGAGCTGTGCGGGCGCGCGGCGGATGACGCCAGTCGCGGCGTGTATGCCTGGCTGGAGCGGCTGGGCCTGGCCGACCGGGCAGCCGACCGGCTGGATGCGCTGTCGCACGGCAACCAGCAGCGGGTGCAGCTGATCGCCGCGCTGGTCGGCGACCCGGACCTGCTGGTGCTCGATGAGCCGTTTTCCGGCCTGGATCCGATCGCCATGGGCGCGATGAGCGAGTTGCTGGCCGAGCTGGCGGGCGGGGGCGCGACGGTGCTGTTCTCCAGCCACCAGCTGGACCTGGTCGAGGACCTGTGCCAGGACGTGGTGATCATCGACCACGGCCGGATCGTGCTGGCCGGCGAGCTGGCCGGGCTGCGGGCCAAGGTGCCGGACCGGTTCGTCGACGTCCGCTACCGAGGCCCGGCGCCGGACTGGACCCAGCTAGCCCCGCTGGAACTCGTCGAGTCCAAGGACGGCCAGGCCCGGCTGCGGGTCGGCCGCGACACCGACCTGGCCGCGGTCGTGGCCGCCGCCCGCGACCGCGCCGATATCGTCTCATTCGCCTACCAGCCTCCAACGCTGTCGGAGCTGTTCCGGAAGGCGGTGGCGGCATGAACGGCATGCGGCAGGGCTGGCTGGTGGCCAGGCGGGAGATACGCGAACGGAGCCGCTCGAAGGTCTTCCGGGCCGGGATCGTGATCACGCTCGCCCTCGTGATCACCGCCATCGTCATGGCCGCGAAGATCCACACCGGCACCGTCACCCGGGACGTCGGCTTCACCGGCACCACCCCCGCCGCGCTGCCCGCCGCCGTCATCGACCAGGGCAAAGCCGTCGATGTGACGGTACGCCCCCGCTACTACGGCGGCGTGGCCGCCGGGGAGCAGGCCGTCCGCGGCCAGAACATCACCGTGCTCGTCGTGGACGCCCGCACGCTGACCTGGCGTGGCCAGCCAGACGAGCGACTGCGCGCGATCGTCACCGCAGCCATCCAGCTGGTCACCGTCCAGCAGCGTGCCGCCGCCGCCGGGATCGATCCCGGCCAGCTGCACGCGGTCATGGCCCCGGTGCCCATCGAGAACCAGCAGCTTGGCGTGACTGCCGGGCGCAGCACTGGCAACGCGACCGCCGCCATCATCATGAGCGCGCTGTTGCTGCTGGCCATCGTCCTGTACGGCAACCTGGTGCTGACCGGCGTGGCGGAAGAAAAGAGCAGCCGCGTCGTCGAGGTGCTGCTCGCCCGGATGCCAGCCCGCAACCTGCTGGCCGGCAAGGTCGCCGGCATCGGTTTCCTCGGGTTCGCCCAGTTCGCCGTGACCGCGCTGGCAGCCCTCGTCGCTGCCCTCGCCGTCCACCCAGCCGGCATCCCCGCCGTCAGCGGCGGCGTGCTCGCCTGGGTCATCGTATGGTTCGTCCTGGGCTACGCCCTCTACGCCATGGCCTACGGCGCACTCGGATCGCTCGCATCGCGGGCAGAAGACGCGGCGAACGTCGCCGCACCCGTGAGCTACGTACTGAGTGCCGCCTACTTCGTCTCCTTCTGGGTGGTCACCAGCAACCCCGACAGCGCCTGGTCGAAACTGATCTCCCTCTTCCCGGCCACCGCGCCATTCGCCATGCCCGGCCGCATCGCCATCGGCGCCGCCGCCTGGTGGGAGCCCGTGATCGCCGTCGCCCTCGCCATCGCCGCCATCGCCGGCCTGGTCGTGCTCGCCGGGCGCATCTACGCCGGCGCCATCCTGCACACCGGACCGACCCTCAAGCTGAGCGACGCCTGGAACGCCGCAACCCGGCCAGGTCCAAGCGCGGCGCAGCCCCCCGCGCGCCACACGGGCCCGCGGATGCGGAACCTCGTGAAGCGTCGTCCGCTCTCCATGATCGCTGCCGCAGTGGCGCTCTTCGCTTTCAGCATGGAGGTCGCGCACACTGGCCCAACCGCCGTATGGATCACAGTGGTCGTGGTCGCGGCCCTGGTATCTACCTGGTTGTGGCCACGCCCATGGTGGTCGCGCGGCCCGGCCGGACGGCGGTGACGACTCTCGCCGGGCCGCCCACGAGGTCGGCCGCGTCCGGCAAGCCGACTGCCTCGGACTCCCGCCCGCCGCCGAGGCCTTCATCTCTCCGCCCGCCGAGTTGCCGACGAACCTTAAGGACGACCTGGCCACGATGGGCTGGCTGTAACGGGTTACGCCACTCTCGTTGTTAGCGTGCGCACGCTAGCGGTAGTTTGTTAATTCGGGATGTAGAGGTGCAGGCCGCAGCCTGCCGCGACCGAGTCGATCAGGGCTTGCAGCTGCGGGGGCGGGGGCGCCTTGGACCATGCGGTCCAGCAGCGCTGCAGCGCGATCCAGGGGGAAAGCCATGCGCGTATCGCGCGCAGCGCCCGCGGCCAGGACGGCGCCGGCGGCGGTGGTACGGCGGCGTCGGCGCCCCCTCTCTCCGCCGCCGGGCCCGGGCTGCGGTGCCGCGTCATGCTGCGGCGGGTGTTCGGCGAACCAGGCGGCCCAGCAAAATGAGAACGCGCAGTTGACCAGGGCCTGGTGGCGGCGGATCGCGACATCGGAGCGGACCTGGAAGTCGGCCCAGCCCAGCTCGTCCTTGACCTGCTTGTAGCTCTGCTCGACCCAGTGCCGGATGCCGTAGATCCGCACGATCTCGGCCAGGTCCGCGGCCGGGTAAACGCTGTTTGCCTCGCGCGGGCCGCCGGGGCGGGGCAGGTTGGCGGCCAGGTACCAGGTCGCCTTGTCCGGCAGGGTGCCCGGGTCGGCGGTCGCCACCACCAGGCGGGTGAGCCCGTCCGGGCCCCACCAGCCCAGCGTGGCGTCAGCGGCCCACCAGGTCTCGGCGTGCCCGCCGCGGAAGGCCCGGGTCACCGGCTGCCAGTCGCCGGGATCCTCCGGCCCGTCCCAGGCCAGCGTGCGGGCCGCGTCCACCGGGGTGTGCGCGTCCGGGCCGTAGGCCCAGGTCCCGTCGCCACTGATGGCCCACGTGCGCGGTCTTCACCCCGTCCTTGCGGTCCCCCGAATCGTCGAGCACCAGCACCCCGCCGCCATGCGGCGCGGTCGCCGGGTCACTCAGCAGCAGCTCCAGCCGCCGGGCGTTGACCCGCTCCGGATCCCACCGGGACTCCGACAAGAGGAACTGCAGCCGCTGGACCGCCGGGTGCTGCGCCCCGGTTACCGGCTCGGCGCCGGCCAGCGCGGTCAGCGTCTTGTTCCGGTCCCGCGGAGCCAGCAGCCCGGCCAGGTACTCCCGGAACCCCCGCCGCTGAGCCACCCGCGTAAACAGGTCATCGAACCGGGCCGCATACCCCTCCAGCGGGCCCGGCGCCACAGGACATGGCCGACGTGCCGTCATCACACACCCCTGAGCACCGCACGACACTACCCCCGGTCATACCGCCAACCCGCTCCAGAGTCAACAAACCACCGCTAGTGCCGTAGCAGATTAGGTTTGCCCCGCCTGGCCGCCTGCCTGGCGGGCGGGCGGGGGAAACGGTAGTAGCTGGCCGTTTCAGGGTGCCGGGGATGGTACGAGCTCCTGGGCCCGGGCGGGTGCAGGCGTTCCAGGGCGCTGGGCTGGCGGGCTGGCCGGGCCGGCTATCCGTCAGTCCTTTCCCGGATGTCATCTCCATTCACCTCCGCCGTTCACGGGCACTTTAGTTTCTCCAGCCTGCTCCGGTCGGCGAGCGCTGCGGCCCGAGGTCCCGCCGGGAAGGGCCGTCCGGCCCTTCCCGGCACCTGCGAGACCGGCCGGCCGCCCGGAAGGACCCGTCGGCGCTATGGTGGGCGCGGGGGGCAGCGCAGCTGGAGGCGGCGATGGGCGAAACCACGGACGACCAGCCAGCCGGGGGCATCCGGGCCTCCGATGCCGAACGGGATGCGACCGTCGAGCGGCTCAGCCGGGCCGCCGGGGACGGGCGGGTGACGCTGGAGGAGTTCAGCCAGCGGATGGAGCAGGCTACCGCGGCCAAGACGCGGGCCGAACTCGACCGGCTCGTCGCCGACCTCCCCGCGGAACCCGCGGTCGCAGGTGCCGTCGCCGCGCCCGGGTCCACCCCGGCCACCTGGCACGTCTCGCCGGTCGGCGGGCTGCGGGTTTCCGGGCCGTGGCGGATGGCCCGTCACGTCATCGTGGCCAGCATCGTCGGCGGTACCCGGCTGGACCTGAGCGAGGCGCAGCTGGCCGCCCCCGAGGTCACGCTGACCACCGTGTCGCTGGTGGGCGGGACCCGGATCATGGTCCCGCCGGGGATCCGGGTCGAGGCGTCGGGCTTCAGCCTGGTCGGCGGCACCAGGGTCGAGGGCGGCCCGGAGCCGGGCCCCGGCGCGCCGACCGTCCACATCCGCGCGTTCTCGCTGGTCGGCGGGGTCAGAATCCAGCGTAGCGGGCCACGTGGGGACCGGGGACCGCGGGGGGACTGGCGCGCCGAGCGGGAGGACCGGCGCGCCGAGCGCCGCGACTGGCGGGCCGAGCGTCGCGCCGAGCGACGATCGCGGCGGGGCCGGCCCGGATACTCTTTCGGCCAGGCCCGGGCGTCGGTTGCGGCTCACTGAGCGTAGTTTTGGGCGTCCGGAGGCTACGACCCGCCTGGCGCCACAGGCAATCGACGCTCGCGCTCACCGCTGCTCACCGACAAGCCGCCAGCTGGCCAGGCGACCTTCTGCGGCCACTGACGAAGCGTCATGGCGCGCTTGCTGATGAACCTCATGGCAGCATGAGCGGACATCGGCTGGCCAGGGTTACCTGCAGGGCGAATGGCGCATCCTGGTCGTGACGGACATGGCGGATGACGAACGGGGGTACCGGGCGTTTGAGCTACGATCCTGCGGCTGCCGAGCGGGTGCGGCAATTTGCTGTCCGGCCGGAGCGATGTGGTCGAAAAGAAGATGGTGGGCGGCCTGTCTTTCCTGGTCAACGGCAATATGTGCTGTGGCATCACCGGTATGGCGCTGATGGTCCGGGTGGGCGCTGAAAGCCGCGAGCAGGCACTCCGCGAGCCGCACGTGCGGCCGATGCTGTTCGCCGGCCGGGCTTTGTCCGGCTTCATCTGCATCGAGCCGGAAGGCTATGCGGCCGATGATGCGCTCGCCGGCTGGGTGCAGCGAGGGCTCGACTTCGTCTCCGGGCTCCCGGCGAAGCCGGTCCGCGCGAGCAGCTGACCCGGCCGGCCCCGCCAGGCAGACATGACATCTGGGGCCGAGACCCGCGCAGCAAGAACTGCGCGGTCGGTCATTGCACTCGGAGCGGCAATTGAGGACGTTCACCCCAAGCGCGGCGATGTATAAATGTACAGCCTGACCGACTGGCCGCCGGAGCCGTAACAAGGGCGGCCATGCAGCCAAACGATGCGAAGGGCTCTTGATAACCGCGCGCTGACCCGCCGTTCGGGGCGGCCGAGAGCAGCTCACGGCGCCGCTCGTGATGGGCGCAGATCCGGACGTTCGGCGCGCTCATGTGGCCGGCTTTTCGTGTCTGCTCCTGGCTGGTCGCGTAGCCGGGCTCTGCGGCGTTGCCTCGACTCCGGGTGTCCCCGCCTGGCGGGCTGGAGCCCGCTCCTTTACCGGTTGCTGGGACGCGACCGCCGGTGGGCTCTACGGATTGATGGTGATAGTCAGCGTCGCGTTCACCGTGTTGTCCGATGAGTCCTGCACCTGCATGGGGAAGCTGAAGGTGCCAGCCTGGGTCGGCGTTCCGGTCAGGACGTTGTTGAAGTCGGGGGCAGTCGTATCGAGGGTGAGACCGGACGGGAGCTCATTGATGCTGTTGACGACGAACCAGGAGTACGGCGGCAGGCCGCCCTGGGCGTTGAGGTCGAGGTCATGGCTGTATGGCACGCCAACGGTTCCGGCCGGAAGCGTGGTGGTGGTGATCTGCAGCGGTGGGTGGATCGTGACGGTGAATTGCTGGGTTGCCTGCTGGCCGTTGTAGTCGGTGACCCGCATGGTGAAGGTGTAGGTGCCTACTGCGGTCGGCGTCCCGGCGAGCTCGTCATTGGCGTCGCGCGGGTCGCTGAAGGTCTTCAGGCTAAGACCGGGCGGGAATTGCCCCGAGACCAGGGACCAGGTGTAGGGTGCGGCCCCGCCGATGACGAAGAAGAGCGCCGTATACGCCTGCCCGGCGAACCCCGGAGAAAGGGCTGGTCCGCCGTTGTTGACGGTCAGCGGCTGGTTCTGGTCCACCGCGATCGAGTAGGCCTGATACAGGGGCTGGCCCTGGTCGCCGGTGCCCTGCACGGTGAAGCCGCTACCGCCGCTCACCGTGGTTGGGGTACCGCCGACGACGTTGCCGGAGCCGGTGAAGGTAGCGGGCAGGGACAGGCCGGCGGGCAGCGAACCGGAGACCACGCTGAGCGTGCCGCCGGCCTTGTGGCTGGTGACCAGGTGCCCCTGGTAGGGCTGGCCGATGACAGCGTCGGGGAGCACGCAGACCCCGTTTTCCAGGAAGCCGCCGTTGACCGCGGGGTCGCACACCAGCTGGTCCGGCGGGCCCTGCACGGTGATGGTGATCTGGTAGGTCAGCGTGGAGGTCAGGCCCCCGCCTGTCGCCTTAATCGTGAAGTTGAACGTCCCGGCCTGGGTCGGGTTTCCGGTGATGACCGTGCTGGTCCCGGACGAGGGGGACATGCTCAGGCCGGGCGGCAGGCTGCCCGCCGTCAGCGCGAAGGTGACATTCGGGCCAGCGGTGCCCGCCCTGCTCACCGCGATGGTCGCGGAATAGTTGTTCGGCGCGGTGGTCTGCCCAAAGGGCAGCGCGCATACGCTGCCATGCAGCGCGCCGCTGACGGGCGCAGCCGTGCACAGCAGGTGAATGCTCGGCGGCGGGTAAGGCTTCGCCGACGCCGGGGCCGCGGCCACCCCCGCCAGCGCCACCGTCATAGTCACCGCGGCCGCGAACGTGAGCGCCGCTTTCGTTGTCTTTCTCACCGTGATCCCCCTAATGAGATCTACCGGGTCCGCATACGGCAGACTCGGTGCCTGGTGGCCGCCGGCAGGTGAGCACTTTTTTCCCCTGGGCCTTGAGCCCTACCGAAAGATCGTGCCCCTGCCGGCAGCCGGGAGAGTTGATCGCTGCTGGGATGTCGTGCCCGCCCGCTGGGCGGGAGCACTGTTTCATTAGGTCGCTGATTGTTCTCCCGCAGGCTGCTGCCAGGTTTTCGACATCTTGGACGGGAGAGCGGATGCGGTTGTTCGTGGGGGATGACTGGGCTGAGGACCATCACGATGTGGAGCTGATGGACGAGGCCGGACGGGTGCTGGCCAGGAAGCGGCTGCCGGAGGGCGTGGCGGGGATTGCCCGGCTGCACGCCCTGATCGGGCAGCAGCTGGGCGATGACGCGGACGATGCGGAGGTGGTGATCGGGATCGAGACCGACCGCGGCCCGTGGGTGGCCGCGCTGGTCGCGGCCGGGTATGTGGTGTACGCGGTGAACCCGCTGCAGGCCTCGAGGTACCGGGAACGGCACGGCGTCTCCGGCGCAAAGAGCGACCGCGGCGACGCGCACATGCTGACGGACATGGTGCGGACCGACTCTCACCAGCTCCGCGCGGTGGCCGGTGACAGTCCGGATGCCGGCGCGGTCAAGGTGGTGGCCCGGACGCACAAGACGCTGATCTGGGAGCGGACCCGGCAGGTGCAGCGGCTGCGGCACCAGCTGCGGGAGTACTTCCCGGCCGCGCTGGCGGCCTTCGAGGACCTGGACGCCCCGGACGCCCTGGAGCTGCTGGGCAAGGCCCCGGACCCGGCGCGGGCCGCGAGGCTGACCCGCGCGCAGGTGTCCGCGGCACTCAAGCGCGCCCGCCGCCGCGACATTCCCGGCAAGGCGACCGCGATCCTGGCCGCGCTGCGCAGCGAGCAGCTGGGCCAGCCGCCGGCCGTCACCGCCGCCTATGCCGTCACCGCCCGGTCCCTGATCGCGGTGATCACTACCCTCAACGAACAGGTCACAGTCCTCGAAGAGCAGGTGAGGGCACATTTTGGCCGGCACCCGGACGCTGAGATCTACCTGTCCCAGCCCGGAATCGGGCCGGTTCTCGGCGCCCGGGTCCTCGGCGAGTTCGGCGACGACCCCGGCCGGTACGCCAGCGGCAAGGCCCGCAAGAACTACGCCGCCACCAGCCCCATCACCCGCGCCTCGGGGAAAAAGAAGGTCGTGGCCGCCCGGTTCATCCGCAACGACCGGCTCACCGACGCGCTCATGTCCCAGGCCCTGTCCGCCATCAGCGCCTCGCCCGGCGCCCGCGCCCTCTACGACGCCGAACGCGACCGCGGCGCCGAGCACAACCCTGCCCTCCGCAAGCTCGCCAACCGGCTCGTCGGCATCCTCCACGGCTGCCTCAAAACCCGCACCCTTTACGACGAGGCAACTGCCTGGCCCCAAAGGGAAAACCTCCCTCAATCCGACCTCGCAGCTTGACATTTAAGCTCCTGGGATGTCTTTCGGCCAGCCCTGCGGGTCTGGACACGAAAAAGAGGCTGGCATGCTGCGGTGAGAGCGCCCGCTGGCCAGCTACACCAATCCTTATTACGTAACACGGAGCCGGGACGGTTGTGGTTCACCTGCTGGATGGGATGACGAAATCCATCCAGCCACAGCAGCGACCTTGAACGGTCCAGGTCGTTTGTGTGCTTGTGCCACCGCAGTAGCGTGGCCAGCTGCCGCCGAGCTAATAGTCATACATGCGCGCCACGTTCGGCGTCGTCACATCCAGGCCCAGCGGGGTTCATTGCGTCCCGGTCACAGAACCAGCGCATCGGCGGAAATGACGCTGTGGCTCCCGGCCAGCAGGTCACGGACCAGTGACTCTGCTTGTCTGCATATCTCTTGGCCGAACGGTCTTGGCATACGCCCTGGTCATGTCCCAGGAGATCTTCGGGTGCGCGGTGGCCGGATGTACCGTGAGGGCGGGAAGATGGCAGCTGACGGCCGCTCTGACCGTCCCCCGCTGGACTCATTGCACGTTGCGCCGGAACGCGCCAAATACATCCTCGACGGGGATCGCTGGGGCGGCGGGCACCGGCACGGGACAGGCTGGCCCGGGAAGACGGAATTCCCGTCCGGCTGGGACGACGAGCTGTTCGCGGACCGTCCGGTGCTGCTGATCTCGCATCGGTTCTCTACGGTGCGTTCGGCGGACCGGATCTACGTGCTGAACGACGGGTACGTCGTCGAGTCGGGGGGACGCATGAGGAGCTGCTGGCCGCCGGGGGACCTACGCCGAGCTTTTCACCCTGCAAGCATCCCGTACCAGCAGCGCCTCCCCGGTACGTGCGCGCCTCGCGTAAGGCAACCGCTTTGTGTTCACGAGCGGCAGGCTGGATCGGTTCAGCCGCACAGTCTTAGGCCGGTGGCCGGCCTAAGACTGTGCGGTGTGCGGTCAGCTCACCGGTTCAGTGGTCACCACCGAGTTGAAGGTCAGCACCGCATGACCCGGGACGATCTGGAGGCCGTTGATTTGACTCACGTTGGGGGCCAGGGTAATGGCGGGCCCGAAGCCGCCGCCGGGCGGGCTGGTGAGCGCGTTCAGGGTCCGGGTGGTCCCGTCGGTCCAGGCGATGACGAAGGTCCCGGCGGAGTCGGCCACGACGCGGCCGCCGAAGAAGTTCGACACGGAGTCCCCGGGCACGGACAGCAGGGCCGGCGGTCCCCAGGAGCCGCCGGCCGGAAGCTTCGAGGCGTACAGCGCGATGATGGAGGTGCCCGGCACGTACTGCTCGAAGGTGGCGACGGCATCTCCGGCGCCATCAATCGCGACGTCAAGGTTCCCGGCTTCGTTGGCGGACAGCTGAACTGCGGCGCTCCACGTCCCGGCCGCGGAGCGGGTAGCCGCCACGTTCGCCGCCCCGAGCCCCCTGGCCCATACCATCACCGCCTGGCCCGCGTCGTTCAGCGCGACGCTGGTTCTCCCGCCGGGGTAGGGAGGAAGGCCGACCTTGACCGGCGGCGCGAAGCCGCCCAGGATGGTCCCGGAGTCGGCATAGGTGCCGACGACGCCCGTGCCCTTCGCGGCCCAGGTGAGGACCGCCGACCCGGCGGAGCTCACCGCCATGTCCAGCCCGCTGCCGTAATTGGTGGTGGCCAGGGTCTGCGCCGGCGTCCAGCTGCCGCCAACCGGGAGGCTGGCGGTATGGATGGCGCCGGTGGCCCCCGTCCATGCGATGATCGCGTTGCCTGACCGGTCGATGCCGATCAAGGGCCCGCGGGCGTCGGTGCCGACGGTGACCGGGGCGCTCCATGTCCCGCCGGGCGGCCGGACGCTGGCCTGGATCACCGGTGCGGTAAATGGCCCGCCTTCCCACGCCGTAACGGCCCGGCCGTCCGGGGCGAGCGCCACGGCGGGACTCGTGCCCTGGCCGACGGTGGCCGGCGCGGGCCAGGTCTGCCCGTCGGCGCTGGTGCAGACCAGTACGGAAGAGCTGTTGTCGGCATTCAGCTGGGATCCGGCGGCGGCCTCCGTGCCGGCCGCGTTGACCGCCAGCCCGGGTACGGACCCGGACGACACGCATCCGGCGGGTAGCTGGACCGGCGGCGACCATGAGCTGGCCGCCTGCGCGGGGACCGCCAGCGCGGTTCCGGCGCCGAGTGCGATCAGTAATGCTGGCAGTGCGAGGCGGAGGCGGCGGATGGATCGGGACATGACAGGCCCTCCCTGTGGGTTCGCGTGTGCGCGGATTCGCCGGATCGCAAGCCGGGCGCGCCGGGGCAGGATGCAGGCTGCTGAGATCGTGTAACGCGCGGCCGGGGCAGATGACCGCTCGGGGTTCGCCGCCGCCTGTCCGGGCGTATCCGGTGACCAGGCCGGGATTGCTGATGGCGCAGGCGACGCTGCCCGGGCTGCCGGGCGTGCTCAGGCCGGTCTTCGCCCCACCTGCAACTGTCGTTCCCACCCGCCTCACCCCGCACTGTGAGAGCGCACCGGCTCGGATGAGTCCGGCCTGCCGCGACGTTCCGCGCGGGGTTCCCTCACCAGAAGAACCCTCGTACCTGGTACGTCCCGGGCGGCGAAATGGTTCAACCTGATCGCTGCTGCGTCCAAAGGAACGCTTCGAAGGCGGGTGCTGCCCACTCCGCGTCCACTTCCACGCCGGTATCGGCGAGATAAGGCCAGGCGAGGCCCAGGTACGGCGGCTCAGACGTAACCAGTCAGGCCCCCTGTCGATCTGCGGCGTGTCGGTGCTGGCGTCCGGTTTGTGATCATGGTTGGGTTCGGGGATGCCGCATCCGGAGCAGCCGTCGTATGACGAGCTGGCTGCCCAGAATGCGGAGCTGACGGCGCGGGTCGCGGAGTTGCTGGCGGTGGTGGCGGAGCAGGCCGCGCTGATCGGGTCGCTGCGGGCCGAGGTGGCGGCGCTGCGCCGTCAGGCGGGCCGGGACTCTTCGAACTCATCGCAGCCTCCCAGCCAGGATGGCCCCGCGGCGAAGGCGGAGAAGAAGGCCGGCCAGCGGGAGGCACGGCGGGCGCGGCCGGGCCGGCCGCAGGGCGGCCAGAAAGGCCATCCGGGTGCGAGCCTGGCGTGGGCCGCCCGGCCGGATGAGACCCGGGCCGTCGAGCCGGGCGCATGCGGCGGATGCGGCGCGGACCTGGCCGGCGCTGCCGGGCGGGTCGCTTCCGCGGTGCAGGTCTTCGATATCCCGCCGGCGGCGCTGACGGTGACGCAGTACCAGATGATGTGCCGCACCTGCGGGTGCGGGCAGGTCACGACCGCGCCGCCGCCGCCGGGAGTGACCGGTGGCCCGGTGTGCTACGGCCCGAACGTGGTGGCCGCGGCGACGCTGCTGGCGGGCACGGACGTAATCGGGATCGAGCGGGCCGCGGACCTGATGGGCGCCCTGCCCGGGGCGCCGGTCTGCACGGGGTTCGTCTCCCGCTGCCTGGTCCGCCTGGACGCGGCGTTAACCGCCGCCGGGTCCGAGGACACGCTCAAGGATGCCCTGAGAGCGGCGGACGTCCTCGGCACCGGCGAGACCCCCGCCCCGCTGGCCACCGCGGCGGCCAGCGCGGAAGGCTGCGGGAACCCGCACGTGTACACGGTGCGGACCATGCGGGCCTATACCGGCGGCGGCCCGGACCTCATCTGGTACGGCGCGGCCGGGAACCGGACGAAGGCGGCGATCACCGGCTTCGGGATCCTGGACGGCTACCGCGGGGTCCTGGTCCGCGACGACTACGGCGGCTACCTCAGCTACGACGCCGCCCTCGCCGGCGTCCAGCAGTGCCTGGCTCACCTGTACCGCTACCTTGACGACGCCTACGCGACCGGCCCGGCATCCCAGGCCTGGACCCGGCAGGCCGGCGACGCCCTCCGCGCGGCCACCGCCGCGGTCAGGGCCGCCCGCGGCGCCAGCCAGGCCAGCCTGGACCCCGCCCTCCTGGCCCGCCTGCGCCGCAGCTATGACCAGGCCGTCGCCGCCGGGATCTCGGTGAACCTGTCCCGGCCCTGGCACAAGGGCGGCCACCCCGGGCTGATCCTGGCCAGAAGGCTGAAACGCAAGGCCGCCCAGGTCTGGCTATTCGCCACCCGCTTCGACGTCCCGGCCACGAACAACGGATCGGAGAACGCCGTCCGCGGCTACAAGCTCGCCGCGAAAATCAGCGGCTGCTGGCGCACCCTCGCCACCCTGCAGCGCCACTGCCGCATCCGCTCCTACCTCACCACCGCCCGCAGCCACGGCCGCCACCCACTCGCCGCCATCCGCGACGCCCTCAACGGAACCTGCTGGATGCCACCGCAACCCGCATGATCAACTAACCGGTCACCCGTGACTGGTTACGCTCAGACAACATGTCAAAGGCGAGATAATCGGCGGTTACTCCGTGGTCGTGCTCGCGACCGGAACGGGTCAATAGCGCTGATTTCCAGCCGTCAGCTGAAGGCGGGGAAGAACACCGCGCTACAGTAGCGCGCGTTAGAGCAAGTACTACGCTACTGGCACTAGCCACATGTTCGCTCAAATAAGTACCAAGCTCAAGCGAACGCAGCAAGCCTTCTATGAAGGTCCGCTGCTGGTGGGTGAGACCGGCGCGGTCATACATTTCCAGGGCATAGGGGTCCCATATTGTGTAGCGCACTCGAGGTCAGCCAGCCATCTGCCAGGCCACAATATCCTGCAACCGCAACTTAGTAAGCTGCGCCATAAGCGCTATTGTTCTGTCATCGTCTGCGGCCAGCTCATGGCGGTACGCCTCCAGTCGCACCTCGTTACACACCAGATCTCGCCGGGCGGCGGCCCAGTACGGCGGCGAATCATCGATACCAACTTCCAGACGGCTCAGTTTATTTACCCACTCCTTGGCGGTATCTCTATACAGCTCCCATACCCTGATGTCAAAGATGGGGTACAGATCTGGTCTCTTAACGTGCAAGATCTTGTGGATCTTAGCGACCCCGACGCCGTGAATCCGTTCCGGCCAGATGAAGTACCAGTACAGACTTGCAGCCTTATCGAAAGCTCCACCTCGCACGTCCGGGTCGGCACCGGAAAGATCCGCGCCATCTGGGACATCGCGCCAAGGGCAACGAGGCTCTGCCGCGCGCGCTATCAACTCCGCACACTCACTTCTGGTAAGCCGTGAATTGATGATCCTACTGCGCCAAGCCTCATCTGCGGTCAAGTGGTTGGGATCACCGCGCCCACCAAGATCGTACTCTCGGATCGTGCGAGGGTAGCAGAGTGCATAACCTCGCCATATCGGCATTGGATCTTCGACATTGCTGCCCGCGATGGATAGCGCCATACGCCTCCTTAGTCTTAGCCGCGAGTTTATAGCGATCAACTTGGTCACGGCGGTCCATAACAAGCAGTCCTCCCGGACGACTGCGTCATACGGGATCTGCCGGTCAAGCCCAGGTCCAGCGCCCACGCTAATTTAGCGTCAGATTCACAGGGTGCTGGTGGTGACGATTATCGGCTGTTGATGGCGGTTCGGGGGCATCTCGGGGCACGCCCGTGGCGCTTCCGCAGCGGATACACCGTCCTAGCCACCTACCGGAACAGGACCACTCGGTTGCGGGCAGTAGGTTTCGCCGTGTTCAATCTGGTAAGGGGTGTAATGGCAGCCACTGCTCGGGGCCAGCCAGATGGCTAAAACCACGACAACAGCCACCACCAAGACCACGATCCAAAAGGTCTTCCAGGATCTGCTCACGGCTCCTCCTACGCGATCGGCGCGATTCGCATTGCCATAGCCCGGCGCCACCGAATTCCACACTTCAGGACGATGAATCTGTTCGGGCGCCCGCTCGCTCGTTGTGCGAGTCTTACACGATCAGTAGATGAGCACCAGGGGTGGTTTGCTGTTCGTGCTGGTCCCAGGGACACTGTGCCGCTCGAAAATACGATTTGGCCGGTGACCTGCGGGTTCTCGAGAGTCAGACGGCGGGTGTATTCGTAGATCAGGCCGCCCCAGGACGGGTCGAACTGGTGACCAGCGGGGGGCCTGCGCCAGGGCTCCGGCGTGTTCCGTGATTGTCCGTTGGTGTCCTAATCGAGGCCGTGGAGGCGGAGGGCTTCGGCGGGGGTGGTGTGGTCGCGTCGGCCTTCCGGGACGTGCAGGTAGCTGGCGTCCTTGATGGCTGCGATGATGGCGGCGCGGATGGTGGCCAGGTTCGCTGGGCCGCTTCTGGTGCGGCTGGCCGAGCCGTCCTCACCGAAGGTCACGTCGCGGATGTGATGATGCACCTCGATAGTCCAGTGCTCGCGGACGAGCCGGGCCAGGTCGCGCGCGGTGGCGAGGGTGCTGGTCAAGCTGGTGATGGCGTAGACGGTCTCCCGGGAGGTCTTCCCGGTGGCGGTGTCCTGCCGCCACCGGGTGATCTTGATGGCCTGGCGGGCGAACGGGAAGTCCAGGTCTTTGACGTGGGCGGTCTTGAGGGTGCGGGTCTCAAGGCGGCCGTGCCCGGCGTCGCGGCTGGTGCTGCCGGCCGGGACCTGCCGCCAGGGCAGCGCCTTGACCCGGGCATACAGCAGCGGCTGATTGGCCTTCACCACCGCGATGTAATGGGCTTTCTTCTGGCTGGCCAGCCAGTCCAGGTTCGCCCGCACCGTGTGCAGAGCATCGAAGGTCACCACGGCCCCCTCCAGGCCGGGGGGTTCCAGGAGCTCAGCGAAATGGCTGGTCTCGTTGTGCTTGACGTCGGCCTCGAGGTGGTCCAGGAGGCGGCCGCCGTGCTCGGCGACGCCGGGCAGGTGCACCCGGGTCCCGTCGCCGCGGCGGGCCCCGCGGGAGGTCTTGCCGTCCACGGCGACGGCTCGTAACCGGCCGCGGGCCAGCGTTTTCGCCTCCTGGGCAGCGCTCCGGGCCCGGTAGCCGCGCACGCCGCCCCGGGATGGCCTGCCGCCGCGCCGCCGGCGGCGGCGCGGCCCGAGGAGAGCCCGGGCCAGGGCCCGCGGGTCCAGCTTGTCCAGCACCACCCGGATCGTTTTCTCATCCGGTGCCCGGTACCGGCCAGCCACCGGGTCCCACGGAGCGCGCAGCCGGGCCAGGTCTTCCTGGCTCGCCCGCTTCGTCCACTGCCCGACCGCGGTCAGCTGGTCATTCCCGGCCGCGGTGAACGCGCACAACGCGATCGCGATCAGGCAGGCCAGCGGGTAAATCCGCCCCTGCGGGGACCGCGGGTCCGGCAACGCCTCCAGCCGCTGCCACGCACCAGCCGCCAGATCCTGCCCGCCGGGACCGGACCCGGCCACGCACGCCCCGGCGCGCGACAATGCCACTGCGGGCACGCTGCACCTCGTTCACGTAGACCTCAGAGACCTACATGATCACCGTGGCGTGCCCGCGCCCACAACCACGCGTTACTGCATCATCGCCTCGTACTAGCCCAAACCCTCGTAAGTCGGGAACACGCCGGAGCCCTGGGGCCTGCGCCCGATCGCGGCGCAGGTCTGGGGTGGCGATATCAGGCGCCCTGTCCTGCCGCCCCAGTGTCCGCGCACCTCGCGCGGCCCTCCCGGCACTCGGCCAAGAGAAGACGGGAGGGCCGCCGCCAACCTGAACGTGATCACGGTGGCGTCGCACACGAAAAAGGACAACCCAGCCGGGTTGCCCTCAAGCCCATCCTCACCGTCAACGGCCCCCGGCAGCCCTACGTCCTCACCGGGAACGCCGCCGGACACCCAGTCCGACCGTCGGCTGCCGCGGTCAGCGCCACAGTAATAAGCCCAGCCGGCGAGGGACGGCGGGTGGCAGCGGAGAATTGGACGCAGCGGGACTCAGCTGGACTTCGTGGGACGTGATCCAAAAGGTGCATCGCGCTGACCAGGCAAACTCGGAAACTACGGACGCCACACGGACAGCGGGCGGATTTCACGCGGCGGGCAATTTAGTATCCGCAGGTCAGCGGCCATTCCGATGGGCCGGGATCGGCTCACTGTAAAACCGTCGGCTTAGCCTACGTTGGTTCGAACCCAACACCTGCCACACAAAACCCCAGGTCAGGTCCGGTCCGGTGTTTCCGGAGGCCGGGCCTGCAGCGTGTCCGGGAGCGGTCCGGCAGACCGTTCCCGGTTGCTGTGGGCCAGTGGTGGGCCAGATCTGGCCTGGTCAGCGGCTTATGGAGAACGGGTGCCCGGGATCGCCCATACGGGGCCGCGATCCATGGAACAGACCTCATTTGTCGATATTTCCGCAGGTCACAGACGTGTAACCGGATCTGGGCGGAGGTATCAGGTCCAGCTGTGTCCCGCTGGGTCCAGCTGTGGCGCGGACGCATGACGGACGGGATTCCCGGCGGCTGCGCGGATTGTTGTGGGCCAGCGGGGGGCCATGGGCTGGGGCGGAGGGCTTGCTCAATCTGCTGGCTGGCGATCTGGTCGCGGCCGGGAATGCAGTGGGCGTAGATGGTGAGCAGGACACCACGCTGTGCCCGGCGCGGGCAGCGATCTCGGCGGGCGGGGCGCCGGCGGCCAGCCACAGCGACAGCGCGGCATGCCGAAGGTCGTAGGGGCGGCGGGCCGGCTGGGCACCTGTCCCGTCCCCCGGGATGGCTGCGGCGCGGGCCTGGTGCCAGATCCGGCCGTAGAGGCTTTCGCTGAGCGGCCCGCCGCGGGCACCGCGGAACAGCCGCCCGTCGGCGGCGCAACCGAAAGCCCGCAGGTGCCAGCGCAGGAGGCAGGCAAGCTGCGGGGGGATCGGGACCCTCCTGATAGCACCTTCCGGGCGGTGCTTAAGGCCCCGGAGTTCGCGTGGGGTGCCGTTGCCAGTCCAGGCCCGCGCTGACCGGGGGAGGGATGCTGTGACTGTCAGCTGTCCCCACCCACTTGAGGGAAGGGCGCATGAGCTGGCGCGCAGCGCGACGGCTTCGGCGGGTCGCAGTGCCGCGTAGTACAGGCAGCCGAAGAACGCGGTCAGCTCGGGGCGGATCTGGGTGACCTCGGCCAGGATCGCCTGCACCTCGGCCGGTGTGGCCGCTGACCGCGGGTCCGCTGAGCAGGAGGATCTCGGGGGCCTCCAGGTGATGCGGTCCAGCGGGTTGGCTTCCAGGAGTCCGAGTTCTGCCGCGTAGCTGAGGCAGCTGTGGAAGACGGCCCGCTTGCGGGTGATGGTCGTGGCCGCGGCCCGGGTCCCGTCCAGGCGCAGGGCCAGGGCCTCCAGCGCACGCCGGGTCACCTGCAGGTCGGCCAGGGCAGTCAGCGGCAGACAGTGATCCGAGGCCCAGGCCAGCGCCACGGTGGCTGGCGGGCTGGGATCAGCGCCGGCCCGGGAAGGGTTGAACGCGTGCTCGTAGAGGGCGGCACGCAGTACCGCCGCTGGGGGCCCGCCCCGCCCGGGCGTGAGGAGAGCCGGGGTAATGGTGGCCAGCGCGTCAGCGATCCCGGCCCGGGTGCAGGCTGCGGCCAGGGGCCATTTCATCGCAGCGTAGGCGGCCGCGTGCTCCAGCCAGCTGATGGTGGCGGCTTCGGGTGTGTCCCAGGCCGCCGGTTCCCCGGTTCCGGGGTTGAAGTCCAGGCCTTGGCGGGCCGCGCGGATGAGCTCGGCCCGGTAACTGTCCGCCAGCGCACGGGTGATGAACGACCGCGACCGGGCCCGGCCGCCGGCATGCCAGCGGACCTCGAACGGGCGGCGGCGGTCCGGCCTGCGGCGGATCGCATGGATCCGGACATCAAACGCGCTCATGGTAGTCAACCCCCCTCGGCCACCCGGTACGCCAGCGCTCACATGACCGGCAGCTCCAGCCCCCGGCTGACCCGGAGAGCAGGCCCGGGATGAGGTGGCCATCAGGAAGGTCAACGCGATGACAGGGCGGGGCTGCGCAGAATCGCGGTCTGAGTGAAAGATTGCGCCAGCGGGAAGATCAAGATTCCGGGCCGCCATCTCGATAGCCGCCGTGATGAGCGGCGTCTCCGGATCGGCGACCAGCCTGTTGCCCGGGCAGCCAGCCGGGAGGACGCATGGATCCGCTTACTGCCTGCCGGCGTGCTGAGGGCGCCTTCGTCTCGGTGCTGGCGAAGGTACGGCCCGATCAAGCCGGCGCTCCGACGCCGTGTACGGAGTGGTCAGTCCGTGATGTGGTCGCCCATGTCGTCGCCGGGAACTGGTGGCTGGCAGGCGGTCAGCCACCGCAGATGCCGGACGACATCGAGGGCTTGATCGGCGCCTACGCCGCCTCCGCCGAGGCCGCTTACTCGGTGCTGGCCGGTCCGCGGGGTCTGGAGCGGCTTTATGAGTTTCCCTTCGGGTCGGTGCCTGGTGCCGTGGCAGCCCGGATGCGCGCCAGGGACGCGCTGGTTCATGGCTGGGACCTGGCGAAGGCAACCGGCCAGTCCACCGACCTCGACCCGGACCTGGCCGCGGATCTGCTGGAGTTTTCCCGGCAGCAGATCACCGCGGAGTTCCGTGGTCCGGGACGCCGTTTCGCCGCCGAGCAGCCTTGCGATCCGGGTCGCCCGGCGGCCGACCAGTTGGCGGCGTTCCTGGGGCGGGCCGACGGATGACGGCCCGCGGGCGCCGCGTCCAACGAGCCGGACCGCGGCAGGACACGGCCGGCGCCGAAGACGTTGCCCAAGCCCGCGTTCAACATCGGTTCGAGCTCATAACGATCTTTTGGCACACCTCGGGCGGCCACGGTGACCGAGCAGGCGACCGCCCAGATCGGCGGCTCGGCGAGCGTTCTCTCTGATGGTCCTGCCACGCAGCGTGATGCACCCAGCGACTCGGCCCGGGCCGGCCGTGAACGGCCGCCCGGGACGCCTCCGGTTCGTGTAGTCCCACTTGCGGGTGACCAGCCGGCGGTGCCAGGCCAGGAGCGTCGCCGGGGTCACCGCGAACGCCTCGCCCCATCGCCGCCGGGGATCAGCCGGGACAGTGCCGCGAGCCACAGCTGGTCGCCGGCTGGTAGCGGACCCGGCGGATCTGGCGGCGCAGCACCACGTTCTCGTGCCGGAGCACCAGAAGTCCGGCATCCTTGGACAGCTCACGCCGGGTCAGCACCATCAGGCCGTCGAGCAGGCAGCGCACTAGCAGGTAGACCACCGAGATGATCACTCAGCGATGATCTCAGGCCGCAAGCCTGGCCAGGCGCGATCGAATAATCGAGCCCCACAGGCTCCATGGCTGCCAGGTTGACCGTTCCAGAACAGCCGGGGAGAAGCCGTGCGCTGAATTACAAGCCTGTCATCCTACAAGGGACCGTCGGCCGGGAGCCCAGCGACTGCCGGTTGTGGCAGCGTCGCTACTGGTGTCGCGGTGATGAAGCGTAGCTGCCTCCCAGAGAGTAAGCATGGCAACGGCTCGTTTGCTGTCCCATGGCATCAGCGGATACCTCGTCCGGAATTCGGGACTTGATTGCAGGCATGCCGGACACGCGATCCGACCCAGGGCATCCTCGCGCCAGCCGACTGCGACCGCCCTGGCCCGGTTGTCGGCCTCGCCGGCGGCCGCAGGGTCAGCATGCCAGGCCACACACAAACCCATCTGGCACCACAGGATGGGTCTGTGCAACCGGTCACCGATCACCGCACGCCCAGCGACCTGACCATCAGGAAGGCCTGGCGCCGCGGCAAAGAGCGGGCACTGCTCGCGGCGATCTTCGCCCGGCGGAGGCAAGCAGGGGGGCTGCACCGGCTCCCGCCAGGTGCCGCTGCGGCGCTCGGCCTGACGACGGATAACCACTGGGAACGGCCAGTTGCCTGCATCTGCAGGCTCGTGCGCGGGAACCTGGCTGCGCGCACGAGCCACGTATGGGCGGGAACGAAGGGACTCTTGCTCATGGAAGGCCTGGGACTCTGGCCCCGGGCCATCGTGTTGCAGTTGCGCCAGCCAGGGTCCTGGGTCAGTGTCGGCGTGCTTGGGGGTTGCCTTCCATTTCATCAGCACGACCTCCCGGTGCGCCCGCTCGTTATCGCCACGCCCGTCGGGTACGGCCTGGCACCTAGCACACCGCTGTCCGGACGCTACCGATGCCGCCCGCCCAGCCCAGCGCCGCCACGCGGGCACGTAGGCGCGAAGCCAAACCGTTATGAACGGTCACAGCAGTGGATAACCCTCTGGAAAGGTGCCCGGAGCGCTCCCCTGAGGGGCCTCGGCGACGTCTGTGCGACCCTGTCCGTGGCCATGAGAAACCTGGCGGTTGACAGACCCACGCAGAGCCCATTTCATCCTGATCTTGACAGCCTGGGCACGAGTTGATCACAGTCGGCGTGCCGGCTCGTGACGCATGGAAGCCCTCTGGTAGTTAAGGCGATCAACCAAGATGTTCCTCCGCCGGGGGCTTTCATGTTCATGTCCCGCACCGCCCTCCCGCAGCCCCCCGCCCTGGCCTACGGAGCCCGGACCATTCACCGGCACCCCCCGAAGGTCGGCTTAGGGCCGGATAACTGCAAGCGGGGCCGGCGGCCCCTGCCGGACTTCGTTCCCCTGTGCCAAGGCGAGATAATCACCGACCCGACGTCCAGTTTTGGCGCTGGCACGGCTACCCCCTGGCGTCCCTGAATGCGGGCAATCACGCGGGAAATGCCGTGAACGACCTTCCCGGGTCGGCGAACGGGCCGACCGTGGCTTGGTCTGCATACCCGGGCGTAGGGGAGTGCCCTCCCGCGGTCCCAGAACTCGGCGGACGGCCAGTGCAGTGGGCGGGCTGGACGGTCGCCCTCTAGTTGATGCATGTCGAGACCGTCTGCGCCCGCTGCGGTTATGACGGCCAACCCTGGACAGCCATTGGCCTGGTGGCGCCGGCGGCTGGGGCGACGGTCGCCGTGCTTCAGCAACGGCGGTTGCCCTCTGGGCAGACCTACCAGAGGGAGGAACGGGTGCCCGCGCGGCCGATCCGGCGCCTATTCGCCTACCGATGCCCGGCGTGCCGGGCAGATGAGGTCTACGACATGGGAGAACGTGGCTACGACTGGAGGATCCTGCAATGACCAGGTCGGCCGGCGGATGTTGTCGTTGAGCCCGGAGGCCACTGCCCTTAACTTCAGGGTGTTTGCTGCCATTGTGGGAGATTTGACGGCGTGATGGTGATGGTGTAAGTCGCTTCTTCGGTGGGCCTGGAGCGTCGTTCGGCTGCTGTCCTGCCTGACGTGCGCATTCGCCCAGGGCGGTGGCGGGGGTGGGCGGTGACGTCGTCGATGAGCTGGCCGAGGGGATCGGCGGGGAGACGGCCGCAGTGCCCGCAGCGGGCGTCAGCGTGGAGGCCGGCGCGGACCAGGCCGAGCACGGCGGTGAACGGGATCAGGTCCGGGTCGATGCCGGCGAGGGCGCCCGCGCGGGCAGCGACGGCGGCGATCATGTTGTGGACCAGGAGGAATGCCCAGGTTTCCTGCCGGGCGAGGGCCTCGGACTTGCCGCGCAGGACGCGGCGCGGGCCGCGGACGGTTTTCTTCAGGTGGAGGAACGCGATTTCGATTTGCCATCTTTCAGCATAGAGAACGGCGATTTCCCTGGCCGGGTGCTTCTCGTGGTCCAGCAGGGTGGTCAGCAGCCGGATGGTGCTGGTCCTGGCGCGGCCGCCGCGGGTGCGGGTCACGATGGTGAACTGGACCAGCCGGGAGATCGTGTCCGGGAGCCGGGCCGCGGTCTTGTCGCCCGTGTCGCGGCGGCGCCGGGCGCGCATGCCGTCCGATTCGTGCAGCATGACCAGCTCCGAGCCGTCGGGCAGGGTCTCCAGCGTCTTGACCGGGACGGACTTCGCGCCGTTCTTGACCCGCCAGCACAGCTGCGCCCCGGTGGCGGAGAACCGCAGGAACCGGTCCATGGAGAAGAAGCCGCGGTCGGCGAGGTTGAGCGTGCCGGCTGCCAGCGCGGATTCCAGCTGGTCTGCCAGGGCGTTCTCCCCGTCGTGGTAGCCGCCGATGGCGGCGGCGGCCCACCGGTGCGTGGCGGTGCGGACCAGGGCGACGAGGCGGAGCATGGGGTTCTTCCCGCCGGCGGGCACCCCGAACGCGGCGTCCAGCTCGTCATTGGCGTCCAGCGCGGCGGTAGTGCCGTCGAACGCGGTGACCTCCATCCCGTGCCACAGCTGCCCGGTGCCCAGCTCCGCGCCGGTCCGGGCCGCGTCCAGCTCGAACGCCCTGCGCGCGACGTGCTCGCCGGACCGCGCCCGGGCCTTCGACAGCGCCGGCCCGGTCGGCACCGGGGTGCCCGGCGCGACGGGATCCAGGCCCGGCATGGCGAACGCGGTGCGCAGCACCTGGTCATAGCCCTGCCCGGCGAACAAGCACCCGGTGATCAGGCTCAGCAGGGTGTTCTTCGCGGTCAGCACCCGGTCCAGCCTGTGGCTGTGCGGCGCCGTCGCCACCGCCTCGCCGATGGCCCCTTCCGCCAGGAGCTGCTCCAGCAGGCCCTCGCGGTCCAGGCCCTCCAGTTCCTGCAGCCACAGGCCCGGGCCGGACGCCACCCGGGCCGCCAGGCCCGCCCGCAGGCGGCCCGCTTCCTTCTCCTCCCGGGAATCAGCGGCGGCGGCGGTGCTGGCCTGCGGAGACGACACACACATGGCAAAATGGCGGGACAACGAAGCTCCTGTCCGGGACGGTAACGAGATTCAGCACCTCACCTCCTATCAGGGGCTTCGTTGCTATTTCCGCCCTGCGGCACCCGCACGCCGCAGCGAGATCATCTTGTGACCAAGTCGTCACCCGTCGCTAAAAACCGGTCACCACCGGACATAGCCCACGGAAGTTAAGGGCAGTGGCCCGGAGGCCTCATGGATGACGACCACACCGGGATACGGCGCCGGACAGTCCGGCAGCACCAGATACGAGGTGCCGAGGGATTCGGTTCTCATCGCTTCAGTCTCGCGCGCTGCTGTCAGCGCCACCCTGTCCATCTGTCCCTTTTCAGAAGGGACGATGGTCCCGCCATCCTGCGGCCAGGCCGCGTTCATTGTTCGATCAGAGTCCTGGTCCTATCCGTTTCGCAGGCGGCGGCCGCAATCGAGGCCGCTATTTGAGCCTGCCGGCGTTCCGGCCGCCCGCCCGCGGTTCGCGGTGCTCGGCCTCCTACTGCAGGAAGGCGCTGAGGACCTGGGTGAATCGCTCTGGTTCTTCCAGGAAGGGTGAGTGCCCGCTTCGCTCGAAGATTTCCAGCTCGGAGTCCGGGACCCGCTTGTGTATCGCCTTGCTGATCTTCACCGGTGTTTGCGGGTCGTGCCGGCCGACGATCAACACAGCGCGGACATGCTGTGACCGATCACCGCGACCCGCGCCGGCAGCCGGAGGGTGCCGAGCGTCTCGGTGGCACAGTCCACCATCTCATCGAGGCTTACCCGGGCTGGCCGCGTCGAGCGGTACTGCCCGGGCGGGTCGAAGGTCGAGACCCGAAAGCCGCATCCGGCCGCCAGGGACACCAGTGGGCCGTCGATCATCGGACCCCCGCCCGAGGCGTGCGGGTATGGCAAAGCCAGCAGCGGGTGGCCCTGGCCTCGCTGGTAGACAGCGAGGCCGTGGTGGATCTCGGCCGGCTCGGTGGGCTCGCTCATCACCTGCCTCCCTGAATTGGTGGACGGCCAGATTGCCCAAACAAGTGAGAGACGGGCTTACAGCTAAGCGGTTGAGGCCGGGCGGCTGGCCGCAATGGCGGAGATCTCCCGGGCCCAGTTCTCGATCGCCGCCCAGTCTCGCAGGTCCCGCCGGGTGGTCTTGTGGCGCTTTGGCGGGTCGGCGCCCCCGAAGACGACCTCGGCCACGGGAGTCAGCCAGCTTCTCTTTGCCAGGGCCCGGTCGAGCTGGTTGCGCGACCGCTGCCACGCCTCCTCTTCGGGGGATCTGGGTCCCATGCCGAATATCGCCACCGGCACGCGTCCGAGCTCGCCGCGGTGGCGCTTGAGGAAGCGATGGGCGTCGCGATGCCACCGCCCTGAATAGATCGGCGCGCCGAGCACGATGCACCCCCACCGAGAAGCAGGTTCACGGACGTCGCGGGCGCGCCGGAGATCGACGATGTTCCCAGACTCGCGCAATGCTTCGGCGATGGCCGCTGCCACCTGCTCAGTTGACCCGGCTTTGGTAGCGAATGCCACAAGGATGTCACTCATAGCAGCGGCCTCCTGGCTACAACAATGGGGCTGGCGTAAGCCGGCCTCTGCCCGCCTCACCCCTCCCCGGATCTGTTCCATGCCCCCAGGATGGTTTGTCTTCAGGCAGCCACCAGAGCCGAAGGTCCCGCGCTGCCAGCGTCCGCGGCGATGAATGCCAGCCTCTGTCGTGCACGACTTCGTGGCTGCGCCGGGCCAGCCGGAGGACCATCGCTTCGCTGCGCTGGCCGGCGACACGGAAGCTGGGCATACCCGGCTTAGCTTAGAACGTACGCGCATCCCGTCCCGATGACGGTCGCCACATGGATACTCGCGCCCACGACGCTGACGCGGGCAAGCGAGGAAGGCGCCGCATTGCGCCGATTGCTTGCCCACCTGTGGCGCAAAGGAAGCGGGAGCTCGGGCAGATCCGGCGCGAGATCAGCGTGCTGGGATGGACGTCACCATGGCCGGCCAGGGAACGCAGACTGACGTGGGTGAGAAGGTCCGCACGAGCCCCAGATCCACGGCTGGACACCCGTGTACCGCGTCAGAACTCGACGGAGGGGATGTGACCTGCGATTCGGCCAGATGAGCAGGTTGAGGCAAGATCGCGGTCTATGCCTCTCCGGCTCCTGTATCTGTTCATGATCCGGGTCTTTGGCTGGCTGATGCTGCTGGGCCGCAGCCAGCGTTCCAAGGATGCGGAGATCATGGCGCTCCGCCACGAAGTGGCGGTGCTGCGGCGTCAGGTCGCGCGGCCGAAGCTGGACTGGGCCGACCGGGCGATCCTGGCGGCGCTGGCCCGGTGGATGCCTGCGGTATTGCGCACCCATCGGCTCGTGACGCCAGGCACCGTACTGGCGGTACCGCAGGCTGATCCAACGCGAGTGGACGTATCCCAGCCAGCCAGGCCGGCCCAGGATCAGCCAGGAAATACGCGAGCTTGCGCTGCGACTGGCGCAGGAGAACCCGGCCTGGGGATACCGCAGAGTGCACGGCGAGCTGTCCCGGCTCGGTTACCAGGTCAGCGCCTCAACCATCCGCCGGATCCTCAAGGCCCTGCGGATCCCACCAGCGCCGAAGCGGAACACCGACACGACCTGGCGGCAGTTCCTCCACGCCCAGGCCGCGACCATCCTCGCCACCGACTTCTTCCAGGTGGACTGCGCCGTGACCCTCCAGCGCCTGTACTGCCTGTTCGTCATCGAAGTCAGCTCCCGATACGTCCACATCCTCGGAGTTACCGCTCACCCGGACGGACCGTGGACCAGCCAGCAGATCCGCAACCTCCTGATGGACCTGGGCGATCACGCCGAGGACTTCCGGTTCCTGGTCCGCGACCGCGCCGGGCAGTTCACCGAAACCTTCGATGCGGTCCTGACCGGCGCCGGCATCACCGCAGTGCAGATCGCATGACCGCCCGGGTGATCACGAGAAAGCGCAGGTCAGCGCCACGATCGTGTATTCGAGCCCAACAGCATCGTTACTTCTGCAGGATGTAGCGACCCGGCGCGGGATCGAGCGGCGGGTGCTTGGCGCTGCCCAGCTTCTGCGGGCGCCGCTTCATGTCACCGCTGCGGTCCGCCAGCCAGGTGGTGTAGTCCGGCCACCAGCTGCCCTGGACCGTCTCGGCCTGGGCCAGCCATTCGCGGTGGTCGGGCGGGTTGCTGGGTGCGAGCCGGAAGGTCGCCTTCGGGTTGGCTGGCGGGTTGACCATGGAAGCGATGTGCCCGCTGGTGGACAGCACGAACCGGACGTTGCCACTGAGCAGCTGGGTGCTCTGATACGCCGATGGCCAGGGCACGATGTGGTCGTCGATGCCGGCCACGACGTAGCTGTCGACGTCGATCTTGGACAGATCGACGGGGGATCCCAGCATGCTGGCCGCACCTGGCTTGGTCAGCGCGTTGTCCATGGCGATCTCGATGAAATCGCGGTGCAGCCCCGCGGGCATCCTGGTGGTGTCGGCGTTCCAGTAGAGGATGTCGAACGGCGGGGGCTTCTTTCCTTGCAGGTAGTTGTTGACCCAGTAGTTCCAGATCAGGTCATCGGGCCGGAGCCAGGCGAATATCTCGGCGAGGGTGCGCCCGTCCATGTAGCCGCGGCCACGGGAGGCGAGGATAGACGCCGCGGCGGTGCCCTCGTCCATCAACGCGACTGTCGTGCCCGCATCCGTCTGGTCCAGGACCGCTACGCCCAGGGCCAGGCTGTTGATCTGATCGAGTTGCCCGGTCGCGGCCAGGTGCGCACTGACCATCGATGAGGTGATGCCGCCGGCGCACAGGCCCATGAGGTTGACCTTGGGAGCCTTGGTGATTTCCCGTACCGCACTGAGCGCCTCCGTGACCGCAAGACCGTAGGTGTCCAGATCCCAGTGGCTATGCCTCTTCTCGGGATTGCGCCAGGAAACCACGAATACCTGGTACCCCTGCGCCACAAAGAATTCGAGCATGCTGCGGCCGGGCGCAAGATCGGTGACGTAATACTTGTTGATCATCGGCGGGATCATCAGCAGCGGGATCCGGTGCACGGTCTCAGTGGTCGGCTCGTACTGGATGAGCTCGAAGACCTCCGTGCGGGCCACCACCGCCCCCGGCGTGCAGGCGAGATCCTTGCCGACCTCGAATGCACCGGGCTCGACCATCGTCGGGATGTGCGGGGCAGAGGACATATCCGAGACCAGGGCACGCATGCCCCGGACGGCGCTCATCCCGCGGGTATCGATGAATGCTTTCCATGCGGCCGGGCTGATAAGCGGGTAGTTGCTCGGCGCGGATGCGGCGATGAGGTTGGTCAGCACGAACTTCAGGCGCTCATTGTCCCGCCAGTCCAGCCCGGCGTCAGCGAGCAGCTCCTCGGCGGTCCCCCCGAGGGCCAGGTAGGCCTGGACGGTGCACTTGAGCAGCGGGTTCTCCCCCCACGCGGGATCTGAGAACCGGCGGTCGCGGCGCGCCGGAGCGATCGCCGACCTGCCCGCCGCGATGCCAATGAGATCTGCGGCCAGCTTGCTGGCCCGCTGGGCCACTATCCCGGGACGGCGGGTCAGGTTAAGTGCGTAGCGGACGAGGCTGGTATCCGGCCGGAGCCGACGCAACGAGCCAAGGGCCTCGTCCAGCATGAAGAAATCCAGCGCGCCAGGCGCATCCAGCTCGCCGGCTGCGTCAGCGGCACCCGTGACGTCAAACTCTGCTGAGGTGAGCGTCGTCTTCGTGGGCGCCTCGGTTGAGGTTTCAGCCGCCACTGTACTCACGTCCTTCTTCAGGTCCAGAATGCGGCAATAGCCATACTCTCGGCCATCGAAGGCGGCGGCCGGAGCCGACCACTGTTCCTTGACTTACTAGACCACCGTTTTCCGAAGGGCTGTAGGGTCAGCCGGCCTCACCAGGCAGGACGTCCGTCCTGCGAGCGCCCGCACCCAGGCGCCCAGCTCACCCTGTTCGAGGCCCAAGACGGATGACAGTACTCCCTGCAGGTCACCAACCGGCCCCGGCGCACCCGCGGCTGGCGCGGCCAGCTCCGAGATCGCGGTAAATGCGGCGTAAGGTCACCCGGCTGAAGCGGGACTGGGGCAACCAGGCAGTCCTGGCCGCCCAGGCCCGGCTGCTCCCGCCGACACAAGGTGTCACCGGCCACAAGGTGTCACCGGCTTGTCAACTCGCGCGGGAGAACCCGGCCTGGGGATACCGCAGGGTGCACGGCGAGCTCATCAGGCTTGGCCATCACATCAGCGCGGCACTGTGCGGCGGATCCTGCGCCGCCACCACCGGCCGGCTCCCCGCCAGCTGGACACCTCCTGGCGGGCATTCCTCCGCGCCCAGGCCGACGGCCGTCGTGCCCATTTTCCCTGAACTGGGTCCTGTTGCGGCTGTGGTCAGCTACTTTCCGGTCAGGGGACACTCTCTCCGTGCCGAGGAGGCGAGATGCCGCTGATGCCCGCGGACGTGCGGAACAAGCAGTTCGCTACCACCCGGCTGCGGCCCGGCTACGACGAGGAAGAGGTTGACGCCTTCCTCGACGAGGTGGAGACCGAGCTGGAGAGGCTCCTTCAGGAGAATCAGGAACTGCGGGCGAAGCTTGCCGAGTGCCTGGGCGGCGGCACGCCGGCGGTGCCCGCCCTCAGCTCTGCCCTGACCGAACCTGACCCGGAGAGGATGGCCGCGGAGCCGGTGCTGCCCGAGCCGCAGCGCACGCCTGTGCCGGCGCTGATGGGCATGCCGGGCCAGGAGCCCAGCATGGACACCGTGGCCCGGGTGCTGGTGCTGGCGCAGCAGACCGCCGACCAGGCCCTCGCGGATGCCCGCCGGGAAGCAGGCGAGACGCTACGCCGGGCGCGCCGGGCGGCCGATGAGATCCTCGGCAAGGCCCGCAGCCAGGTGGAACAGATCACCAGTGATGCGCGGGCCATGGCCGAGAGCCTGCAGCGCGACGCGCAGGAGCGGTACCACCAGGCCGTGGGCTCGCTGGTGCACGAGCGCGAGGAACTCGAGCGGCGGGTCGATGACCTACGCGCCTTCGAGCGCGATTACCGCAGCAGGCTGAAGGCGTACCTGGAAGGCCAGTTGCGCGACCTGGAGGCCGATGCGGCCGACAGTGAACCCGTTCCCCCATCCTGACCGGGCCACAGGCGGCCATGTCATCGGCCGACTCCAGTTAGTTCCAGAGACATCGACGACGGTCCCTGACGTCAAAATACCTATTCGGCCTCGGCGCTGAGAGCAAGGCGCCGGTGCCTGGCCGTTTGTTACGATGCGTAATCGCCGCGCGACGGGCGCCCCGTCGCGACATCCTGTGGGGTGCCAGAACTGTGCCGCTGGCTGTGACATGGACTTTCACGCGACTCGCTCGTATTCGTTGATGAGGCCGACGAGGACTGGCCGACGCTTGATCTGTTCCTGGGAAAGATCGGCCACGAGGTGATCGGGCCGTGGTGGCTGGAGCTGGAGCGCGGTGCGGTCTTCGCCCGTTGTAGTGCCGGGCATACTGGGCCATCACGGTGGGCGCTGTTGCGTTGGTCGATCGCAGCGGGCAGGCAGACTGTTCCGGTGACATCGTCGGGCTCGTCTTCCGTGTTCGCTGGCTTCCGCTTCCCGCGGGAGGTGATCTCCCTGGACGTCCGCTGGTACCTGCGCTACGGCCGGTCCTACCGCGACGTTGAGGAACTGATGGCCGAACGCGGCATCACAGTCGATCACGTCACGATCTACCGGTGGGTGGAGCGCTTCACCCCCGAGTTCACCGGGGCCGCCCGGCCATGCCGGCACGCTCCTGGTGACCGGTGGTTCGCCGATGAGACCTACGTCAAGGTCGCCGGGAGGTGGGCGTACTTGTACCGGGCCATCGACCAGCATGGCCAGGTCATCGACGTGCTGCTATCCGAACGGCGCGACCTGGGAGCCGCGCGGCGGTTCTTCACCCGGGCGCTGCGCGCGGGGACGGTCCCGGCCGAGGTAACCACTGACCGCGCTCCTGCTTATCTGCGGGTGCTCGATGAGCTGGTCCCCTCGGCCCTGCACACCGTCGAGCAGTACGCTGATAACCCGATCGAGACAGATCACGGACGGCTGAAGGCACGGCTGCGGCCGATGCGCGGCCTGAAACGGCACCGCTCAGCGCGGATCCTGGCCGCTGGTCACGCGTTCGTGCAGAACCTCCGCCGCGGCCACTACGAGATCGCCGCCGACGTCCCGGACCATCACAAGCTCCGCACGATCTTCGGTGAGCTCGCGCTGGCGATCTGACCCGGGCGCACCGAGCTCGCACTTCGAGGCTGCGCGGACATCGCGCAATGCAACAGTGCCGACTGGCGCCCCGGGTCAGCCTGGTTTTTCTCATAGCCCGGGTGCTCGGTGATCTCCTCGTTCAGGGCCGTTTCCAGCACATTCTTGGTGAACAGCTTCAGCAGCCCATCCGGGCCGGTCAGCTCCAGGCCCCGCTGCCGGGCCTCGGCCACCATCGCCGCCGCTGCGGCCTGCTCCGGCGACAGCTGCCGCCCGTCACTCTTGTCACTCTTGTGCGGATTCACAGCATCCGATGTCATCACTTACAGTGCCCATCCCGCCGGACCTCAGCCCGGCGTGTCGGGCCGGAACACCGTTCGCTGGGCTCTGTCGCGCATCCGGTGGTAACGGGTCGTGAGTATCCGCCGCTGGCAATTGCAGAGAGTGCGGTTGGGGCCTCTGACCTCGATCTTCCACGAGCGGACGGCGCTGCAGCGGGATGTGGACTCCAGCACGCCGGGCCGACGCTGGCGGACTTTACGCAGGTCGGCCAATTCCGCAGAATGACCGCTCCACCGTACGGACCCGCGGCTTCGTGATCGGTGGGCCTGCTCATCGCCGTCATCACCCTCCGTCACCACCGGATTTGCGACAGAGCCGTTCGCTGCACAGTCCCGGGAATTACGTGGCGTTCGACATGAATCGCCAAGCGCTGAGAGCCAGATGTGGCACGACCCTGATGCCGGCAGCGCCTGGTGGGCGTGGCGCGGTACCCATACGCATTTTGATGCCAGCCATGCACGTTGGCCAGCATGTCTCTTCCGGGCGAGAGCTTAGAGTGGGTGGACTCGTTTGGGGGGGTGGCTAAATAGTGGTGGCTGGGATGGATCCGGAGCGGGTGTGGGTGCAGGTCGTGGATGTGGACGTGGCCGCGGACCGGGAGATTACCTTCGGTAAGAGCCTGGCCGAGGTGCTAAGTGACCGGCAGGACGACATCCGGGGGGCGATCGAGGCTGGTTCGGAGGCCGTGGCGAAGAGCTTGAAGTCGCTGCCTTCGCCGGAGGGTTGGCGGCTGGGGGAGGTGTCGGCCTCGTTCGGGATCACTTTGAGGGCGGACGCGGGCGTGATCGTGTCCAAGGTCTCGGCGGGGGCGACGTTCGAGGTGTCGGTCACGTTCGCCAGGGCGTAGCAATGGCGGGTCAGCTGGGCCGGATACTGGTGGGGGGCCGGGACCGCGGCGCCGGTTTTGCTCTGGGTCCCCGGCTGGTGGTCACCGCCCACCACGTGGTTCGCGACCGCGACGACCAGCCCGTGGTTTATGTCCCGGCTGGTGGTGAGGCTGTCGGGGTGGGGCGGGTGGAGCCTGACGTCGGCCATGATGCCGCGATCTTGTGGCTGGTGAGCGACGTGGGGGAGTTCTTCCCCACGTCTGCCGCGGTGCGGGGAGCGAAATGGCAAGTGGAGTCGCCTCCGGCGGGCGGGAACGACCCGCGGTTGCACGGAACAATTGCCACTGCCCGGATGACGATTCAAAACGCCAACCGCCAGCCCGTTGACGTGGTGCAACTGGAGGTCGATGAGCAGCTGGGTGATTTCGGGGGTTACTCCGGCGGTGCGGTGTTGGACGCACTGGGCCGCGCTGTGCTGGCCCTGCTGGTGGAGCAAAAGCCGCTGCGCACGCCGGTGGCGCTGGGGGAGCGGCGGGCGGCGTCGAATGTGCTGTATGCCGTGCCCATCGGTGATGTCATCACTGCTAATGGCCTGCCGGTGCAGGCTGCCCGGCCGCTTCGGTTCGGTGTGGGGCTGCTGCCGCCGGGCATGGTGATGCGCCCGGGTCTGCTCGATGAGGCGGTCGGCCAGGTCATTGGCACCGAGGGCGGGGAGGTCGGCGCTGGCCTGGTGGTGTTGCGTGGCCCTGGCGGGGTGGGGAAGACCGTGCTGGCCCGTCAGGTCGCTGATGATGTGCGGGTGTGGGCCGAGTTCACCGACGGGATTGTCATGCTCAGGGCCGGCCAGGGAGCGACGGCCGATGGTGTGGCCCGGCAGCTGCAGGAAACCCTGGGCTACCGGGACCGGCATTTGGCGGACGTGCTCGCTGGCCATCGGCTGCTGCTGATCGTGGACGACGTCTGGGATCGAGAGCTACTGGGCACGCTGCGGGCCAGCCTCGCGCCCACCGTGACGGTCCTGGCCACCACCAGGGGGGTCTCGGTGCCGGGCGCCGTGGCCGTGTCGGCAGGCGCGGTCGGCCGGGAGGAGGCTATCGAGATCCTCGCTCGTGGCATTGCCCGTGGCGAGCAGCTCGACCGCGCCTTTGCCGGCCTGGCCGAGACGCTGTTCCGGTGGCCGCTGTTGCTGACCTTGGCTGCGGCCGAGATCCACCGCGACGATGAGCTCAGCTGGGGGCTCGGCGACGACGACAACTCACCATCTGACGGGACGGAGTCAGACGTGCTCATCGATCGGGCCGAGGCTCTCCGGGCAGAGTTTCCCGGTGATCCGACCATGCTCGACGAGTTGGAGCACACTGGCGAGGGCCCGGCGCCCCGTTCGGTCGAGGTCTTGGTGCGCCGCTCGCTGGACTGGCTCGGGCTTGAGCGCCGGGCGCGCTTTGAGCTGCTGGCGATCTATCTGCCCGGCGCGGTGATCACCCGGCCCATGCTCGACGACCTTTGGGAGACCTCACCGAACGCGACCCGAAAGGAGATCAAGCTGCTGGCGCGGGCCGGCGTTGCCCAGCCAGTACGGGGGGACGGGCTCACAATCGAGTTGCACGACCTCATCACGGCATGGCTGCACCATAAACACGGCCGCCCCGACGATGCCCGCCACCAGCCAGTCCACCAGCGACTAGCCGGGCTATGCATGCTCGGCGACGGCAGCCCCGGAGAGCTCACGCGGGACAGGGCGGAGTGGCTTGCCCACCACCTGGTGGCCGCGGGGGCCTGGGACAGGCTGAAGGCTCTGCCTACTGCCAAATGGCGCAGCGCCTTCCAAGTTGCCACAGGCTCAGACGCCGTGTTCCTCGCCGCACTTGACCATTACGGCCACGCCGCTCTCGCCCAGGCGCCCGACGCCCTCTACCACGCCGTGCGGGCCTGGCTTTTCGCGGCCCACGTCAGGGCCCTGATCGGCGAGCTTCCCATCCCCGTGCTCATGACCATGGCGGTGGTGGGTGATCCAATCGCCGTGATCACCCAGGCCGGCCAGCATCCGCGGGCTGGCTGGGCCATCCCGGCGGTCCTGCGCTCGGCCGCGGACCGGCTCGACACCCGCTTCTTGATCGAGCGGGCCCTAGCGGTGGCCGGGACCATCCCCGATGCCCAGGGGCGCGGCGGCGCGCTGGCCGGTATCGCCGAGCGGCTGGCCAGCGTCGATCCCGTAGACCCAGCGCTGATTGAGCGGGCGGTAGCCCTGGCCGAGACCATCCCCGACCCTCAGGACCGCAGCGGCGCGCTGGCCGGTATCGCCGAGCGGCTGGCTGTCATCGATCCGGCCTGGACCGCAGCTTTGATAGAGCGTGCGGCGGCCGTGGCAGGGACCATCCTCGACTACTTCGAGCGCGGCCGGGCGCTGGCCGGTATCGCCGAGCGGCTGGCCAGCGTCGATCCCGTAGACCCAGCGCTAATTGAGCGGGCGGTAGCCCTGGCCGAGACCATCCCCGACCCTCAGGACCGCAGCGGCGCGCTGGCCGGTATCGCCGAGCGGCTGGCTGTCATCGATCCGGCCTGGACCGCAGCTTTGATAGAGCGTGCGGCGGCCGTGGCAGGGACCATCCCCCGCGATCACGAGCGCAGCTGGGCGCTGGCCGGTATCGTCCAGAAGCTGGCCGGTGTCGATCCCGTGGACCCGGCGCTGATCGAGCGGGCCCTCGCCGTGGCCGAAACCATCCCCTACGACTGGCGGCGCAGCGATGCCCTGGCCGGTATCGCCGGGCGGCTGGCCGTCATCGATCCGGTCCAGGCCGCGGCACTGATCGAGCGGGCGGTGGCCGTGGCTGGGACCATTGCGGACCCTCAGGGACGCAGCGATGCCCTGGCGGGTATCGCCGGGCGGCTGGCCGGCGTCGATCCCGTGGACCGGGCCCTGATCGAGCGGGCCCTCGCCGTGGCCGAAACCATCCCCTACGACTGGCGGCGCAGCGATGCCCTGGCCGGTATCGCCAGGCGGCTGGCCGTCATCGATCCGGTCCAGGCCGCGGCCCTGATCGAGCGGGCATGGGGTATGACCGGGACTTTCCCTGGCGATCAGAAACGTATTGGCACGCTGGCCACCATCGCCGAGCGGCTGGCCGGCGCCGACCCGCGGGACCCGGTGCTGCTCGAGCGGGCAGTGGCCGTGGCTGGGAGGATCCCCCGCGACGAGGGCCGCAGCAATGCGTTGGACGGTATCGTCCGGAAGCTGGCCGGTGTCGATCCCGTGGACCCGGCGCTGATCGAGCGGGCGGTGGCCGTGGCGGGGACCATCCCCAACAACTGGCAGCGCGGCTGGACGCTGACCGCTATCGTCCGGCGGCTGGCCGGTGTTGATCCCGTGGACCCGGCGCTGATCGAGCGGGCAGTGGAGGTGGCCGATACCGTCCCCGGCGACTTTTGGCGCACTGGCGCGTTGGCCGATATCGCCGAGCGGCTGGCTGTCATCGATCCGGCGCGGGCAGCAGCTTTGATCGAGCGGGCGGTGGCCGTGGCGGGGACCATCCCCGGCGATCAGGAGCGCAGCGGGGCGCTGGCTGGTATCGCCGAGCGGCTGGCCGGTGTCGATCCCGTGGACCCGGCGCTGATCGAGCGGGCGGTGGCCGTGGCGGGGACCATCCCCGGCGATCAGGAGCGCAGCGGGGCGCTGGCTGGTATCGCCGAGCGGCTGGCTGTCATCGATCCGGCGCGGGCAGCAGCTTTGATCGAGCGGGCGGTGGCCGTGGCGGGGACCATCCCCGGCGATCAGGAGCGCAGCGGGGCGCTGGCTGGTATCGCCGAGCGGCTGGCCGGTGTCGATCCCGTGGACCCGGCGCTGATCGAGCGGGCGGCGGCCGTGGCGGGGACCATCCCCGGCGATCAGGAGCGCAGCGGGGCGCTGGCTGGTATCGCCGAGCGGCTGGCCGGTGTCGATCCCGTGGACCCGGCGCTGATCGAGCGTGCCTTGGCCGTGGCCGACGCCGCCCCCGACGATCAGGCGCGCGGCCGCGCGCTGGCCGCTGTCGCCGGGCGGCTGGCCGGCGCCGTCCCGGGGGACCCGGCGTTGATCGAGCGCGCCCTGGCGGTGGCCGAGACCATTTCCGATGATCAGGCGCGTGGCGGCGCGCTAGCTGGTATCGCCGTGTGGCTGGCCGCGGCTGGTGCCGTGGACCCGGCGTTGATCGAGCGGGCGGTGGCCGTGGCCGAGGCTATTTCCGATGATCAGGCGCGCGGCGGCGCGCTAGCTGGTATCGCCGGGCGGCTGGCCGCTATAGATCCGCCCCGCGCCGGGGCGCTGATCGAGCAGGCCCTGGCCGTGGCCGAAACCATCCCAGGCGAGGAGCAATACAGCGCGACGCTGGCCGCTATCGTCGAGCGGCTGGCCGGTGTCGATCCCGTGGACCCGGCGTTGATCGAACGTGCCCTGGCCGTGGCCGAGACCATTTCCGATGATCAAGCGCGCGGCGGCGCGCTGGCCGCTATCGCCGGGCGGCTGGCCGCCGCCGCCCGGGGGGATCAGGCGTTGATCGAGCGGGTCATTGCCGTGGCCGAAACCATCCCAGGCGATTTTGGACGCGGCGGCGCGCTGGCCGCTGTCGCCGGGCGGCTGGCCGGCGCCGCCCGGGGGGATCAGGCGTTGATCGAGCGGGCGGTGGCCGTGGCCGAGGCTATTTCCGATGATCAGGCGCGCGGCGGCGCGCTGGCCGCTGTCGCCGGGCGGCTGGCCGGCGCCGCCCGGGGGGATCCGGCGCTGATCGAGCAGGCCCTGGCCGTGACCCAGACCATCTCCGACGACCGGCAGCGCAGCGAAGTGGCCGCTCGAATCCATGCCCTGACCAGGAGGGGCATGCTGGCCGAGTTGGCTCGCTGGCGACTCTGGCCTCTCAGCACCTCGATCGACCTAGTCAACGTTTTCTTGGGGAATTCTCATGATAAGCCGATCGCCGAAAGTATTGGCCTCGCCGTCCTGGACGCGTCAAAAGAATTTCCGGCCAAAACGTAATTCTCCACCTGTTGGCCGTGGGCGGAGGGAGGACGCGCACCGCGATTAAGGAAGCGATCATGTGCCGCTCGAAAATAGGATTCCGGCTTTGACCTGGGCCTTCTCGGTTTTCAGGCGGCTCGCTCGTATTCGTTGATCAGGCCGCTCAGGACCGGTTTTCGGCGGATCTGACACGTGTGCCGCTCGAAAATAGTCAACGGGTCTGGGTGGCGTTAGGTGGCCACGAAACTTGTCCGCGTCCCGTCCCGGGTGGGCTGGCGTGGCGGGGTACGGTGGCCGCGGCGCGGGTGGCGTGCGCGAGTGTGCTGCCCGGCCGCCGGCCGCGCCGCGGCGTTCTCAGCTTAAGGTGTACCGGGCATTTTCGTGGACACCTTTATTATGCCGATTTTGGTGCCCGGTTGTCAAGCTTTCTCTCGTAATCTCCCGGGCTTATCTTGCCGAGCCGGCGCTGCTTCCGTACGCGATTGTAATATTGCTCGATGTAGCCGAACACGGCGGTCCTGACCTCGTCCGCGTCACGCCATACGTGCTGATAGATCAGCTCCTTCTTGATGGTCGCGTTGAACGATTCTGCCGAAGCGTTGTCGTAACAGATACCGGTGTGGCCGACCGACGGTATAATTTCCTCGGCAAAAAGGCGGTCCCGGTATATTCCCGAGGTGTACTGGGAGCCGCGGTCATGGTGCACGATAAGCTCGCCTGCCCCCGGCCGGCGGGCCGCCAGCGCATTTCCCAGGGCCTCCATTACCAGCTCGGTACGCATATGGTCGCCGACGGCCCAGCCGACGACCTTATTCGAGCACATATCGATAAGCGTCGCCAGGTACGCGAAACCAGAATACGTCCAGATATAGGTAATGTCACCGACCCAGAGCTGGTCCGGCTGGGGGGCGGTGAAGTGGCGGTCCACCAGGTCCACCAGGCCGCTGGTCACCTTGCTGTCCTGCACGGTCGTCCTCGCTGACGGGCCGGGGTGCACGCACTGCAGGCCCGCGGCCCGCGCCAGGCGGCGCACCCGGCGCTCGGAGGTGACGTGCCCCTCCTCCTGCAAGTCCCACAAGATCCGCTCGACGCCAGCCCGGCTCTTATGCTTTTCCTCATGCAGGTACCTGATCCGCGCGGTCAGCTCAGCATCCTTCCCATCATGCGCCGAGACCGGCCGCTTCCTCCATTCGTAATATCCCTGCCGCGTCACTTCAAGCATGCGGCACATAAAATGAACGTTATTCAAAACCTTCAATAATTGAAGCACCTCGGCTCCGGCGTGTCGCTGTAAATAACAACGGTTCCCCTGGAAAAATGGAGAGTTCCCTCCAAAGAATTCCCATGCCCAGGAGAACCGTTGCGGTACTATCGTACTACAGGCTTAATGCTCTCGCAGATGCAAGAACTCACCTGCCGCGTCAGCCAAGCGCTGGCAGATCCCTGGCGTAAAGGAACCGGGCGGCCGAAATCATGCGGGCTGTATGCGGCGGTGGAGATCGCGTGCATGTATCTCCGGCAGAACGGAACCCAGGAATTCCTGGGCGACATGAGAAACGTCTCGCAGCCGACGGTATCGCGGATCGTGACAACGCTCGTGCCGATAGTCAAAGCGGTCCTGGAGGAGTTCGTCCCTGCCGCGGAAGATGCCATCGAGATGGCCAGCGGCCGGGTGTGCCTGGTCGATGGCACCATCACTCCCTGCTGGTCCTACGAGGAGCACCACGAGCTGTGGAGCCGCAAGCACGGCACCACCGGGTTCAACGCGCAACTGGTGTGCCTGCTTAACGGGAACGCGATTTACATTTCTGATCCGCTTCCAGGGAAAACCCATGACGCAGCCGCGTTCGCCAGCACGCCGGTCGCGGAGATCATCCGGAACTCTGGCGGAGGAATCGGCGACAAGGGATATCAGGGCAGCGGGATGGTCACCCCGCGCAAGAAACCGCCGCGCGGCGAGCTTGCTGCATGGGAGAAGAAATACAACGCCGATGTCTCGTCACTGCGGGCGCCAGTTGAAAGGCTTGTTGCACATTTCAAATCCTGGCGGATTCTCCACACTGACTACCGGCGCCCGTACCGCACCTATCACGACGCGTATGATGCCGCCCGCGGATTGTTCTTCTTCTCGCTCACATGGGGTTTTGAATAACGTTCAATGGACTGGAAAGCGCACTCCGGGAGGCAGCCGCCGCTGCTCCTCCACTACCTCATGAATAAACAAGAACTTCAGAGGTTTTGGCTCGCGAAGTACGCACTCGCTTTTTTCAGGAACGCGTTCTCCATGTTAAGGCGCCGGACGTCCGCCTCCAGCTCCTTGATCCGCGTCCGCTCCGCCGGTGTCAGCGGCGCCTCGCCCGCCCCGGCTGCCTCATTATCCTTGTCCTTCTTAACCCAGTTAGCCAGGGTCGATTCTTTCAGCCCGAGATTTCTCGCCGTCTCCGCGATCGACTGATTTGACTCCCGGTAAAGTTTCACAGCCTCGGCCTTATAGCCGTCGCCGAACTTCTGGTACTTCGTCACCATCGGGGGTTCCTCCTGAGACCAGTGATACTAGTGTGCCCACTGTCCACCGAAGTGACGGGCCTCCAGGTGTACCGGGCGGTGGAGCTGGTGTCTGGTCCCGGTTCACCGCGGACTGGCGTGCACGGCGGTGAATCATGGGGCATTGTGCTGGCGTGCTGCCCGTCTCGCCGGAACTATCCGTGGAGCCTTCGTGCCCGGAAAATAGTCTGAGCGCTGGGGACGATCGTGCGGGCTGGGTACTGCTGCTGCGTGCGCGCCGATCAGATCCGGCTTTCCCCCTCTCGTTCCCCGGGCAGCCTCACCGTGCCGCTTTCCAGGAAAGGGTGTGGTTGTTCATGGCCAGGACGAGGAGCAGGCCGGCGTCACCGCCGGTGCCCGGCGATGCCGGCGCGGAGGTGACCGGTGAGCCGGTGCAGGTGATCAGCCGGGCGGCGGCGGTCGATGTGGCCAAGGGCCCGGGGATGGTGTGCCTGCGGCTGCCGCATGAGTCCCGGGCGGGGCGGCGGACCCAGAAGGTGCAGGAGGTGACCGCGACCTTCGCCTCGGTCGTGGCGCTGATGGATCACCTGGTGTGCCAGGGCGTGGAGCGGCTGGTGCTGGAGTCTGCCAGCGGCTACTGGCGTATCTGGTATTACCTGGCGGAGGCGGCGGGCCTGGAGGTGCAGCTGGCCAGCGCCCGCGACGCCTGGCACCTGCCCGGCCGGTCCAAGACCGGCCGGCTGGACTGCGTGTGGCTGTGCAAGCTGAGTGAATGGGGCATGCTGCGCCGCTCGTTCGTGCCGCCGGAGCCCGTCCGCGGCCTGCGGGCGCTGACCCGGCTGCGGGCGAACCTGGCTCATGACCGGGTCCGTCACCAGAACCGGATCGAGAAGATCCTGGAGGACGCGCTGCTGAAGGTCTCCAGCGTGATCTCGGACCTGGTGGGCGGCAGCGGCCGCCGGTTCCTGCGGGCCCTGGCGGACGGCGAGCGCAGCCCCGCCGCGCTGGCCGCGCTCGGCGATTACCGGCTGCACGCCAGCAAGGCCGAGCTGAAGGAGGCCCTGACCGGCCGGTTCCGCGACATCCACGGCTCCGGGACCGGCATGCTGCTAGAGCTCACCGGCGACCTGTCCGCCAAGATCACCGAGCTGGACGAGCGGACCGGGGCCCAGCTGGAGAACGTGCCCGGCCTGGGCGGCGTGTGCACGAGCTGCGGGCAGCCCGGGCCGGACGGGCCGTGCACCGGATGCGGCGAGCCGGTCCTGGGCGTCATCGCCAGGCTCGATGAGATCACCGGAATCGGCCGCGGCGCCGCCCAGGTCATCGTCGCCGGGCTGGGCACCGGCATGACCTGGTTCCCTGCCCCCGGGCACGCCGCCTCCTGGGCAAAGCTGACTCCCCGCGCCATCCAGTCCGGCGCCACCAGCAAGGCCGGCCGCACCGGCAAAGGCGACCCCTGCCTGCGCGGCGCGACCGGAGTCGCGGTCATGACCGCCGCCAGGACCGGCACCTTCCCCGGCGCGCGGTACCGGCGCCACGCCCGCAGGCGTGGCAAGCAGAAGGCCATCGTCGCCGGATCCCGCACCATCATCGAGATCGCCTGGCGCGTCATCGCCGACCCCGGCTTCCGCTACATCGAGCTCGGACCGGACTACCACGACCAGCCCGGCCCCGGGCGCAAGACCCGCGACAAGATCCGCCAGCCCGGAAAACTCGGCCCCGGCATGACCGTCACCCTGACGCCCCGCCCGGAACGCGGCGAGCAGTCACCCGCAGCCTGACCACAGCACGTATCCCCCCGGCTACCCGTCACCAGCATATGGCGCAATCGCTTAACGTATTACCGCAGCTCACCCGCCGCCCCTGGCAGCATTGCGCCAGAGGATGGCTGGACTCTGCCCGAGGATACTGCTCTGTTTCCGGTCAGGATTTCGGCCTTGTGGGGTGCCAGAAGTCTGCGTGTCCTGTGAGCTGCGGCGATGACCAGCGTCCGCAGTAAGGCATCATGATCATTCGTGTCCTTGCGCCTGCTCTACCTCGTCTTCGTCCGACTCTGCGGCTGGCTGGTCCTGTTGGGCCGGTCGTCGGCGTCCAAAGACGCTGAGCTGCTCGTGCTACGGCACGAGGTCGCCGTGCTGCACCGCACCAATCCCCGGCCCCGGCTGGACTGGGCCGACCGCGCCTGTGGGGCTCGAATACACGATCGTGGCGGTGACCTGCTCCCTCTTGTAGCAGCCTGGGGTTGTCAGGCGGCGATCTGGTACTCGTGGGTGAGTCCGCTGAGGACTTGTTTCCGGCGGATCCGGTGCTCGGCGAGGTTGATCTGCGGCGGCCGGGTGGGAGCTTGAGCCGGTGCGAGCTGGCCGAGGGCACGGTGCGGCCGCGCGGTGTTGTGGCGCAGGTACTCGGTCAGCACTCGTCGCAGGTGGTGTTCATTGACGATCAGCACCCGGCCGGACAGCTCGCGGCGCAGGGTACCGATCATCCGTTCGCAGATCTCGTTCGCTCTCGGCGCTTGCGGTGGGCTGGCGGGAATTCTCATCCCTGCCGCCGTGAACACGGCGTCGAAGGAGCTGGTGAACTGGCCTGCGCGATCCCTGATCAGGAACCTGGCAGAAGCCGCGCGTGCGCCGGGGTCCATCAGGAAGTTACGGGCTGCCTGGGTCGTCCAGGCGCCGCCGGGATTTGAGGTAATGCCGGCCAGGTGAACGCGGCGGGTGCCGTGCTCGATGACGATCAGGGCATAGACGCGCGGCATAAGCACGGTGTCCACATGGACAAAGCCGGCCGCCAGAATGCCGCGGGCCTGCGCGGTCAGGAACTGCTTCCACGTCGGACCTGAGCGACGAGGCGCGGGGCCAATCCCAGCGTCATGCAGGATCTGCCACACCGTAGAGGCAGCGACCGGGTGGCCGAGCCTGACGAGCTCGCCCTGCACCCGCCGGTGCCCCCACGCCGGATTGTCCGTGGCCATGCGTATTGCGAGCTTGCGGATCGCAGCCGCCCTGGACGGCCGTCCGGGGCGCCGGCGACTCGTGTAATCCCACTTGCCTGCCACCAGGCGCCGGTGCCAGGCCAAGAGCGTCGCCGGGGTCACCGCGAACACCTCGCCCCACCGCCGCCGGGGGATCAGCCGGGACAGCGCCGCGAGCCACAGCCGGTCACCTGGCTGGTAGCGGACCCGCCTGATCTGGCGCCGCAGCACCGCGTTCTCATGCCGGAGCACCAGGAGTTCGGCATCCTTGGACACCTCACCCCGGGCCAGCACCATCAGACAGCCGAGCAGACGGCGAACGAGCAGGTAGACGACCGAGAAGATCACTCAGCGATGATCCCAGCCGGGCTGCCCGCCCCGGCCAGATCCAGTAATCGAGCCCCGGGCCTGGTACCGCCGGACAACAACGGCCCCCGAGCGACATCTGGCCGTGAACCACGTTACAGAACCCACGGCCAAGGCGATCACCGAGGACTGGGCCTCGGCCGGACAAGCCAGCCCGCGCCGCGGGCCGCACCTTCCAGGGTTCGCCCGCGTCCTGAGGCGCTGCGCCCGGCGTTCGGCCGCCAATGACCGCGGTCGCACACAACCAAAACCAGGTCCTGGCGCGTGTCCCTGAGCCTGGCACCGCATGACGCCTCCTGCGTCTACTCGGCTCTCAGGCCGGCGGCAGCCCGGGTGCGGGCCGCAGCTGCCGCCGGCACAGAAGCAAGCAGGTTGCCAGCCACCACCAGGGCGGCCAGGCCGAGGATGAGCGCGAGCACCGGGACCTCGACCACCGGCACGGCCCCAAGAGAACGGGCGAAGCCCTGCCATGCCAGCCAGCCGCCGGCGATTCCCAGCGGCCCGCCAATCGCTACGGCGATCAGCAACGTGAGCGTTGCCTGCCAGGCGATAACCACCCTGACCTGGCCCCGCGTCATGCCCAGCGCCTTGAGCAGGGCGAGTTCCTGGCGCCGCCGGCGGACCAGACTCAGCACCGTCAGGGCAAGCGACAGCACCGCCGCGGCGGCGAGGCCGAGGGCGAGCGCGAGCGGCTGGCCACCCAAATGTCCGGCATTGACGACCGCCGCGGCCAGCGCGTGACGCAGTTCATAGCTGCCGCCGGGAGTTCCATCCGGGTTGGCGGAGACGATCCGGTGGACCAGTTGAGCGCGCTGCACCCCGGTGGTGCCCGGTGCCAGGTAAATCGCCACGGCCGAGGGATAGACCGGCACCGATTGGGCTGGGCCCCGCGGCCGGCTGCCCGCACCCACGGCCGCCAGCAAGGTCGCCTCAGGGAGCATAGCGCCGCGTCCGAGCGACACATGATCGGCGGCGCCAACGCCGAACGAGGGCAGCGTCACGGTCCCGGTGATGGTGACCGTCCGCGCGAATGGCGGGGTGCCGATCCGGACGGTATCACCAATCTTCTTCCCGAGCTGGCCCAGTGTCACCGTGCCCAGCTCGATCTGGCCATTGCCCGAGAGCGGCCGGCCGCTGGTGGTCGGTGGCTGAACCGCGCCGAGGTGGCGCCGGATGCCGAGTACCGGGACGATCCGGCCATCGACAGGCAGCTGGCCGAATGCGAACTCCGACCAGCCGGCAACTGCCGGCTGACCGTGGATCAGCCGCTTCACAGCCCCCGGGGTGAAGCTCCCGTAGCCGGCTTGTGTCTGGATGACCACATCCCAGTTCCAGCCGTATCTGGCCGGATGGGAGATCAGCCCGGCCAGGCTGGCGTTAAATACCACCGCGGAGACTACCGCTGCGACGGCGGCGATGGATCCGAGCAGCGTTGCCCGCACCGGGACCGACCGCACGCCCGATCCCGGCTCGAGCGCGTTGCGGGTGCCCACGACCGCCGATGCCGGCAATCCAGCCGCTGCGGCCGTCCTCGCGAAGGCGGATGGACGGGCGGCTGCCTCGCCCTTGCTCTGACGGACCGACCGGATCGCCAGCACGGCAAGCAGCCCGAGCAAGACAACGCCGATGAGGAACCCGCCCGCGCCGTGGACAAGCCCGTCTGCCCAGATCCCGCGGCTCGGGTCGTAGCGGCGCACGGGTCCGACCGGCGCCAGCGGGGAGATGGCCACAGCGCCTGCCACGGCAAGTATCGCGCCACCGAGGACGGGAATCACCCCGGGCAGGCCTGCTGCCAGCGCGGCCTGAGCGCGGGTGGCGCCGAGCGCACGGATCACCGCGATGTCCGGTGCGGACCTGCTGATCATCTGCGCGAGACCCTGGCCGGCCAGCACGACCATCGCCAGTGCGGCGATAGCGCCGAAAACGCTCAGTGCGATTGCTTCTGGCCTGATTGCCTGCTGCACCTGGGTGCGGATCACATCGGAGCGGCTGACGCTGAAGGAAGGGCTGGGCAGATTCTGGTGGGTGCTGCGGTCTTCCTGCCGTTGCACCTGCCGTGCAAGCCTGGCAAGGTCAGCCTGTAGGGCGGGGATCCCCTCGATGCCCCGGGCCAGGCGCAGCCCGATCCACGCGTAGAAGTACTCCGCCAGCACCTGGCGGGTCGCACCGGGCGGCAGGATGGCACCCTGCGCTTCGTCGGACTGATCAACAAGTGCAGGCGGGACTTCCCCGATCGCCGCCACCCGGTAGGACCGAGTGAATTGCCTGCCCGTGGGCTGCCCGTCCGCGCCCAGCAACTGGTACGCGTACTTCACCGTGCCGCCGACACCGGTACCGAACATCCGCGCGATGGCGGGCGTGAGCACAATCTCGGTGGTCGACCCCAGCCGTGGCAGTTGGCCGGCCAGGACACTCATCCGGTCCTGGCTGAGGTACTCGCCGTCGAGGCTGCCGTTCAGGCTGTTGGTGAGGAAGGAATGGTCGATGCGGCCACGGACCACTGGCAATCCGTTCAGGCCCACGTACGCGGCGTGGGAAACGACGCCGGGCAGCGATGAGATCAGCGTGATCGGCCGCACCACCGGCATGCCGGGCAGCTTCCCAGGCACGTTCACGAACACATCGCTGGCATGGATCGATGCCAGGTAGCGGCCATAAGCAGTCGCCGTCCGCCGTGCACCGGCCAGGGCACCGAGGGCCACCGCTCCCAGCAAGCCGCCCATCAGCGCCAGCACCATCGCCTGCCGCCAGGAACGCCGTACCGCGGCCCGCGAGCAGAAGAACGCGACGGTCACCCCGCTCCCGCCAGCCCTCGCTCACCAGGGAAACCGGCTATTCTCGCAGTCACACCACCTATTGTGCTGATCAAGGCGGTCCGCACCCAGGGTGCTCGCCCCCACTGGAGCAGGCAAGCCAGCACCACCGCGCGGCGCGCGAACCAGCCCCGGCCAGGAACAGACGCGAGCGCACGGTGACCGGACCCATCTGTGGCAGACCGGCACATTGACCCGCAGCGAAACGCTATCGCCGGCGATCTGCAAGGCTTGATCCGCACATATCTACCCATCTGTGCTCACCGGGCCGTCGGCATGCACAACAACTACGCCGCGCCTAACGGCGGATATCGCTCGCCAGGTGGCAGGCAGCGCGAACTACATCCCGTGACGGGCGGACGGTGGTGCCTCGCGGCGCGGCGGGAACATCGGCGGCCGGTGCCAGGGAAGACCATGACCGGGTAGGCTATCGGGGCCCGGGAGCCAGGAGCGTAGGCTCCTGGGTCAGCGCGGCGAGGCTGCGTTGTGGCATGGCAGATTAGGGACTTGGACCACTGCCCTTAACTTCAGGGTGTTTGCTGCCATTGTGGGAGATTTGACGGCGTGATGGTGATGGTGTAAGTCGCTTCTTCGGTGGGCCTGGAGCGTCGTTCGGCTCCTGTCCTGCCTGACGTGCGCATTCGCCCAGGGCGGTGGCGGGGGTGGGCGGTGACGCCGACGATCACTACGCCAACCTACGGCGACCAATTCTTCTGGGGCCAACGCATTGCCGAGCTCGGTGCCGGCCCACCTCCTATCCCCCGGAAGCATCTGACTGCGGATCGGCTTGCAACTGCGATTCGTCTTGCGACAAACGATCACCGGATGCGCGAGCGAGCGAGGGTCATGGCCCAAAAGGTCGGGGCAGAGGAAGGGGTGACCCGAGCCGTGCGTCTCATCGAAGGAATTCTTGGTGCCTGGAACAGGCAGCGCTGAGTTCGCCCGGACCATTGAGGTGATCTCAGCGAAATAGGTTCGGGCAGCCAGGCTTTACCGTCGCACCGAGCCGAAGCCGATGTGGATTGGGGCCGCACTCGATCGGTCGTTATCCGCCCGCGGTTACTGGCGAACGCTCGGCCGCTGACGGAGCCGCGCGTAAGGCGGCTACTTGCGCTCTGGCCGCGGACAATCCCCTCTTACTGAGCGTGAAACCGAGGACCCACCCCGGCGTGTGACCGGCGCGATTACGCGCTCACATCTCCGGGTCCTGATGGACAGTGCGGATGCCGAGTTACGGTGTCCTCGCATGGCCGCGGATTGCGCTGATACGGCGCAGATCGCAGCCCGCCCGTGCCTGCCAGGCAGCCGCATTCACGGGCCCGGATTCCTGTGGAAGCTGGGCACCCCGGGACGGCGGGTGAGGCCGATAGGTGAGGCGGCATCCCGGTGGAGCCTTGGAGCAGGCCGGCGGCGAGGCCTGTCCGGATCCCGGCTGCCACCAAGCGTGCTGCCAACCCGGACCTGGCCTGTGACGTTCGGCCCTGGCAGGCCACCGGCCTGGCCGCAAAGACTCCGGGTAGCGGGCATGCCGGGCCGCTGGGGAGCGTGGGCGGGGGTACCCTATTCGCCGCCTTGGCGGAGTATGAAGGTGCGCCCTTCACCGAAGAGGTGATGTCATGAGGGTCCTCGTCGCCTACGCCACCCGGCACGGCGCCACGGCCGGGATCGCCGAACGGGTCGCGGCCGCCCTGACCGCGGCGGGCCTGTCAGCCGAGGCCCGGCCCGTTGAGGATGTCAAGGACGTCGAGCCCTACGACGCGGTCGTCCTCGGCGGTGCGGCATACATGTTCCACTGGCTGAAGCCAGCCGTAACGTTCGCCCGGCGGCATCGCAAGGAGCTCGCGGCGCGGCCGGTGTGGCTGTTCAGCAGTGGCCCGCTCGGCACCGACCTGGTGGACAAGGACGGCAGGAACGTCCTTGAGACCAGCCGGCCGAAGGAGTTCGACGAGCTCACCAAGCTGCTGCACCCACGGAGTGAGCAGGTCTTCTTCGGCGCCTTCGACCCCGACGCGCCACCCGCCGGTCTCGGCGAGCGGTTCGTGCAGCACATGCCTGCGGTGCGGGCCGCCCTGCCGGCCGGTGACTTCCGCGACTGGCCTGCCATCGACGCATGGGCCGCGCAGATCGCCGCGGAGCTGGGGGCCAGCCAGTGACCTGACCCCGTGCCGGGATGCCGTCGCCGCAGGCGTGGGCTCCGGCATCGCGTGGTCGGGCTCGCTACCTCCCTGTGAGGTGCCAGAACTCGGCCACCGTCTTTGACCAGGGCTTCTGCGCAGCCCGCTCGTACGCGTAGATGAGGCCGCCAAGGACGGCCCGGCGCCCGGCTTTACCAAGAGCCCCTTAACCCGGTGGTTCGCGTGTCCTCGGGCGGTTCGTCACCGCACCAGCTCTGCCCGCTGATGCTTCGAGTGCCGACGGCTGACGTCTCGAGATGGCGTATGCCCTGCTAAAACTCGCACACCGGCTCTGACTTGGTGTTTTGTGTGACCACTAGGCTGTTCTGGCGTACTCGTTGATCAAGCCTTGGACGGTCTGCCGACGCTTGATTCGGGTGGTCAGGTCGATCGCGAACGCACCGCGGACTCATCGCGACGAGCGCAGGAAATTCGTCCTACGGCTGGTAGGGCGGGGCTACGCCCCAGCCCCAGTGCGGGACGGGGGCCTGCTGCACGACGTCGGCGCCAGGCTGGGAGTTGTGCATGGCCAGCCGGGTGCCCCATTCCAGGTAGCCGACGAGCGCGGCGCGGAACTCCGGGTCATCGGGAAGGCCGGCGTCGTCGGCCGCGAGGCTCATCAGCGACGCGAACCGGAACCGCTGCTCAGCCGTGATCGCGAGGTCGCGGTGGTGCGCCAGCATGGCCGGGTACCCACCCAGCCGCTCGGTGTAGCGGGCCGGGCCGCCGAGCACCTCGCACCACCAGGTCGTCACGTGCTCCCGGTGTACCGGGCTGACTCCGCCGGGGAAAAACGGGCTCAGCAGGTCGTCGCGCTCCACGCGGTCGTAGAAGCAGTCGATCAGCCGCGTGATGGCCGGGCGGCCCCCGGCCCACTCATACAGCGTCGGCGGCTCGCTCATGGCGGAAGTGTAACAATGTAATCATGTACCGGCGGCATTGGCGGGGAGGACGGCAGCCGCCTGGCGCGGGAGCGGGCACTGCGATCGGCTGCGCCGACCCTGGACGTGGCGACTACTCACCAGGATTCGGCGCCTACGAGGAAAACGGGTCACAGCAGGAGCCATCCCAGGGGTTCACAGGCCAAGATCGCGTGCCATTAACACCAGTCGCCAGGGCGGGCCGCCACCGTCACTCGCCGATCAGCGATCCCCGTAACCGTCAGCGCCAGCCGGACATAGCTGGACCTGCGGACCGGGTTTCGGTTGAGGAGCGGTTGAGCGCATAGGCCGACTGGCGTCAGGACGGTGTTCGTGCAGGTCAATCGCCTTGCGTAGCCGTGCCTGGGAGCCCCCTGTAAACCGTCGGCTTAGCCTACGCCGGGTAGCCCCGGCACGTTGCCGTGCCGGGGCCCCCTCAGGACCACGCATGCACGTTCCCGCGCACGCGGCCCAAGCAAGCCACTCGGGCGGTTCAGGTTGTCTGCTGCATCACGGTGTTTCCGGCCCGCCGGGGCGGTTGCCTGCTCCGGTGGCAGGTGGCGTGCACGAGGTGCGTTCGCTTGTTTCGTGCGGCCGTGGGCGTGTCGTGGTGGACCAGGTAGTCCGCCACGATCGCCTTCTTGGTAACCCACAGGAACCAGCGTTCCCAGCCCTCAGGGGTCTGGGGTGGCTGGTCGGGGGTTATCAGGTTTTCCCCGCATAGGCTGCACCGGCCGTCCTGCCTGGACAGCAGGCGCACGGTGTAGTTATCCAGCGGGGGTTTTACCTTGCGTCGGCGTTGCGCCCAGTACCCGGCCAGTGCGGGGTCATCGGGTGATGCCGTGCCTTTGACCAGGGTGTGCCGCACGATCTCGGTCCAGGCCGGTTTCGGCAGGTAGGCGCCGGTAACCCGGTCGCCGAAAACCCACCGGTCGTTCCTGAACTTGTCGAACTTCCGATAATACTGGCCGACGATCCAGCGTTTCGGCTTGTTCGGGTGGCTCCAGCACGCCCACTTGTAGGTGAGCTTCCACAGGTATTCGGTCAGGGCACGGAACACCCTGGACGACACCACCGTCCGGTAGTAGGAAATCCAGCCCCGCACTATCGGGACTATCTTCGCCAGTACCGCTGCGACGCTGGCCCCGCGAAATGCGCGGAACTCCTTAGCAAGCCGTTTCCGGAACCTCTTGATGGCGTCGGCGCCCGGCTTGATGAGCAGCTTGCCGTTGGGGTGGCGGCGCAGGTCAAAACCCAGGAAACCGAACCCCTCAGACAGGTGAACGATCCTAGTCTTGGCCTCGTTGAACGCCAGCCCCCTCGGCTCCAGCCACTCGGCAAGCCGTGCCCTGACCTGCTCGGCCTGCTGCCTGGAATGACAGCACACGACCAGGTCATCGGCATATCTAGTCAGCGCCGGGCAGCCGTCCCTTACCTCACCGGCATGACTGCCGGTCTTGTAGCGGACGCCTGCGGCCTCCTCCAGCCCGTGCAATGCGATATTCAACAGCAAAGGTGATATAACGCCGCCTTGTGGAGTTCCCTCCCCGGTTGGCGCGAACCCTTTCCCGGCCTCGAAGACACCCGCTTTCAGCCACCCGGCGATCATTCCCATCGCGGGAAACCCGCCGATCATCTGGAGCAGGTAGTCGTGGCTGATCTTGTCAAACGCGGCCGCTAAGTCGGCGTCCAGTATCCACACCCTCTTGCCTTTCCCGTGCAGGGTGCGGAAAAGCGACTCGATCGCGTCGTGGCAGCCGCGGCCCGGCCGGAACCCGTAGGAGCGGGGCTCGAACCGGGCCTCCCACTCGGGTTCCAGCGCGTTGCGGACCCGTGCCTGGTGGCATCTGTCCGCAAGAACCGGAATTCCGAGCGGCCGCATTTTGGTCTTGTCACTGGCTTTCGGCACATGCACCCGCCGGACCGGGGAAGGCTTGTGCGAGCCGATGGTGGCGTGCACGTGCACCGCCATCTCGGCCCGTGCCTGGCTGGTCAGCGCGACCAGCCCGTCGATTCCCGCTGTCCGGCGGCCCGTGTTGCGCTGCGTCACCTGCCGCACGCTGACAAGCGTGTTGCTCCAGCTCCGCAGCATCAGCTTCTGCAGGCTCCTGGCCTGCGGCCAGTCGCCGTCCTGCACCGCCTTGAAGACCCTGCCGCGCAGCCGCCGTACCTGCTCCTCATGGCGGCGCCAGTCCGCAGCTTCCCAGGCGTCACCATCAAACGGAGGCAGGCCCTCAGGTCCGTTCACCGAGGTGTCTAACTTGCCCATAGGTTCCGGCATTTCCGCTCGCTTCGCTTCAAAGGCTCACCTGCTCACGTCAGCGCCCTTACGGGCACGGGCACGCTGGCCCGTTATCCGGCCAGTTATACAGACGCCATCCGGGAGGAGACCCGGTCCTGCGGCACCCGCTTTCCTGCTGCCTTTCAGCCACCGGCATTCGCTTCCTGAGCACCCTGTCCCGCCACGGGATTCCGCCCCCCTTACGGTCGGCCTACCGCACCGCCTGCGCATACCCGCGCCTGAGATGCGGACCCTGGCGAGGTTTCCACGTTCCGCACGCATGAGACCCGGACCGGGCCGGGCGCCCTCTGTACCCCGGGGACAGCGGTGCTCACTGGCCGTCACCAGCTCTTCGGCCGCCGCCTGCCGCCTCTCAGCGGCCGGTCCCTGCCATCCCGGCACAACAGCCCAGCCCGGGATGTATTCGTGACGAGGCATCAGCAAGGGTTCCCTGATAGTCGCCCCTCCGGTCCTTCCCCTCGCCTGTAGCCGCCATGACTGGGGCAGCGGCCCTTGGGCTTTGCCGTGAGCTTCGCACCCAGCCGGTCCAGAACCGGCCACGCACGTCACGGCGGGGACAGGTCGAGCACAGACCTGTAGCTATGTCCCCGGCATCAGCCGACCTCCTCAACAAGCTCACTCAATGCGTGCGACCTCGTGTCGCAAGCTGGTTCGAACCCAACACCTGCCACCACCTGCGGAAACGGCCCGTGAGCTGGGTTTTCGTGGTCTCGCGGGCCTTCTTGCTGTTGTGCCGCCGTGTTTCATGATGTGCCGCTGTAAGCCGCCTCGTAGCAGTGGTTACGGACATATGGCGGACGGAATCGGGCCGGAGCAAGCGGTTCACCGCACCGCTTGCTCCTGGATTTCGGTGGCCTGCCGTCCCCGGTGAAGAGCCCGCCAGGCTCCCTGGAAGATCACTGGTCGGTCGAGGGTCGGGCCCACGCGTGGCCCTCGGGATCTACCGGCAGGCGCGACAACACTGCTGATATCGGTACCGCTTCGGACCACGCCAGGCAGGAGCCCGCGACTACGGGTCTACGCATGGGCGGGAGAATGCAACGACCAGCCAGGGATAAACCAGCTCCCAGCTCGTCGGTGCCGCGCCAGTTCCGCCGACCTCTGACTGACCTGGGATGTACCTGCGGCGGACCCCCTGCCATTACCTCGCTGGATGGTACCGATGACGGCGAGCAGTCCAAAAAGACCAGTGACCTGCGCACTCCTGATCACATAGCCGGTGCACAAAAGCCCGCCCTACGTCCTGCTGGACCGGCCGGTTAAGCGGGGCGCTCGCGCCGGAGCGCAGAGCCGTGACCACCAGGATCTACGACAGCACCAACCAGGCGCGTGGTGTTGCCCGGCGGCTGCAGTACGGATCGGGCTGACATGCGCCACACCAGACCCAGATGGGGGTTGATGTCGGCGGGGGGACTAGAACTCTTGGGCCAGGGGGGTCATCGGGATGCATCGGCGGACACGGAAAGGCATCCTGAGCAGGCCAGACAAGTAGCTGACCGCCAGCCGCGAGACATCGGCGGACAGCCGGATACATCGGCGGCAGTATCACGGCCCGGCGGCATCGAGAGCTGAACAGATCACGACGGAGCGCCCTCGCTAGCTACGACTGACGAGGGCGCTCTGCTGCCGGGACGACGAATGTGCCCTTTCCCCGGGAAATCCGGGCGTAGCCGGCGTCCACCAGGATCATGATGGCCCGGTGTGCTGTTCCCCGGCTGACGCCGTACTGCTGGGTCAGGGTCAGCTCAGATGGCACCCGCACGGCGATCCGGCCAGCGTCGATACCCGCCCGGAGCAGCGTGGCCAGTTGCTCGAACAGCGGGACTGGTGAGTCGTGGTCGAGATCATCCGCCATGAAGATCACGCTAAATGACCTGCGGTGACTACTGACCGTTAGGGTCGTCACAGGACAACACTAGACGTCGATCGACAACTAGGCATAGCGTAGCGGTCCGGACACAACAGCGGCCCCGGACGGTGCGCGAACACCGCTACCCGGGGCCTGACCAAGGACGGAGCCCTTGGCTAATGGAGAACCCTACGACGAACGAGATCATCAAGCGCCTGGAGGCCGACTGGCCGAACTGGGAAATCTGGACCGTTCACAAGGTGGTCGGCGGGACTACGTGGTGCGCGCGGCGGCGGGACAATCCCGGCATCGTGCTGAACGCCGGCAGCCCGGACAAGCTGACTGAGCTGTTTGAAGAGGCGGCCACCCGGTGAGCGCCGAGCCCGACGCCGACCAGGAGGTAGCCCGGCTGTCGCTGCTCTACCCGCTCCCCTGGGTCATCAGCTACCGCGTAATGGCTGGCTTAACGATCTTCACGGCCCGGCGGCCGGGCCTCACGCTGAACCAGGGCAGCGCCGGAGCGCTCGAAGACGAATTGCGGATGTGGGAGCAAGCACCCCGCGCCTAGAGGTGACCGCAGCACCCCGCCAGTCCCGTCTCGGGGGCGGCTGGCGGGGCACCCGAGAGAGGACCAGATCACGATCATGACCGATCCCCTGACCCAAGCGACCGGGACCATCCGGGGCGTCCTGGACGATCTGGGCGGCCTGCCGGTCACCGCCAGCCGGGCTGAGCGCACGGCCACCATCCTGGACCGCCTGGCCGCCGAGCTGCGCGAAGCCGCCGTCCTGCTGCGTAGCCTGCCAGCCCGAACCCCGGGCCAGTAGTGTGCGCGCCCGCCACCATCCCACCTTGTTGGGCTCGAATATTCGATCGTGGCGCTGGCCTGCTCTCGTGGCGGCGCGCAGTCGGTCATGCAGCAATCTGGTACTCGTGCGTCAGGCCGCCGAGGACCTGTTTTCGGCGGATCTGGTACTCGGCGAGGTTGATCTCCGGCGGGCGGCGGTGTGCTTGAGCCGGTGCCAGCTGGTCAAGCGCACGATGAGGCCGGGCGGTGTTGTAGTGCTGCAAGTACTCGGTCAGTACCTCGCGCAGGTGGTGCTCGCTGATGATCAGCAGCCCGTCGAGGACCTCGCGGCGCAAGGTGCCGATCACCCTTTCGCAGATGGCATTGCCCCGCATCGTCAACTACACCCGGTCCGGATGATCGGTACCGGCGTGTCCGGGTGACGCACCCGTTCCATCCCCTGTGCGGCCAGGACTTCGAGTTCGTCGCCTACCGGCAGAACTGGGGCGAGGACCGGGTCCACCTGCACGACGAGAACGGGCAGCTGTTCTCGCTGCCAGCGGGGTGGACTGATGCGGCTGCGGCGGATCCGTTCGTGGTGGTCGCGGCGGGCAGGGCGCCGTTCACCGTGGCTGGCCTGCTGGCACTCGCTGACCTGGTGGACCAGCTCCGCGCGCAGCGGGACGGCACCGGGGCCGTAAAGAAGATTATGCCGTGAACGTTAAGAAGATTATGCCGTCCTCCCTGGCAGCGCTCATCGCGCTCCCGACCATTGCCAGATCTGGGTGCCTTGTCTTCCTGCGGAATTTCGCGGCACGCTGGCGGCGGAGCGTGCTTCCGCTGGCAAGATACGGCAAAATCATTCTGACAGTGCTCAGGATGAGGAGGCGGCATGGCCGGCCAGCAGGGCAGGCAAGACCCCAAGGAGGCGGCGCTGGCCGCCGCACGGTGCCTGAACCCGCACTCGGAGCAGGTGACCGACCCGGAGTTCCTGGGCAGCGACTTCTTCGACGCCCGGGACGCGGTGCAGGTCAAGTACGAGATGGTGCGCAAGGTCAAGGCGGGCGGAGCCCCGGTCACCGAGGCCGCCGCAGCGTTCGGCTACTCCCAGCTGGCCTACTACGCCGCGGATCTGCTGCACGGTCCAGGGGCCGTCCGGGTTCGCGGTGATCCCGGGGATGTGCACGTAGCGGGTGCCGACTTCCATGACGAATAGGCAGTACAGGCGCTGGAGAGTGACCGCGCAGTCCACGTGGAAGTCGGTGGCCAGCATGGTCGATGCCTGGGCGTGCAGGAAATGCCGCCAGGTCGCGTCGGTCTGCCGTTTCGGTGCCGGGGGGATCTTCCGGGCCTTGAGGACCCGGCGGATCGTCGAGGCGCCGACTCGGTGGCCGAGCTTGAGCAGCTCGCCTTGAATCCGCTGGTATCCCCAGCTGCGGTTCTCGGTGGCGAGCCGCTCGATCAGCGCGGCGATCTCGGCGCTGACCGGCGGCCGGCCTGTCCGGTTCGGGTAGGTCCATTTCCGGTAACCAGCCGACGGTGCCGCCGAAGGACAGTGCCGGGGGTGACCAGGCGGTGCGCCTGCAGCCTTCCCGGCAGACGCCGGATCAGCGCGGCGAGGATTGCGCGGTCGGCCCACTCCAGCCGGGGCCGGGGATTGGTGCGGTGCAGCACTGCGACCTCGTGCCGTAGCACGGGCAGCTCAGCGTTCTTGGACGCCGACGACCGGCCAAGCAGGACCAGCCAGCCGCAGAGCTGGACAAAGATGAGGTAGAGCAGGCGGAGGGACACGAATGATCATGATGCCCTATTGCTGACGCTGGTCATCGCTGCAGCTCACAGGCTAGGCAGACTTCTGGCACCCCGCAGGCTCTGGTGGACAGCGAGATTCCCAGCAGGCCCGCGCCGCCGATGCCGGTGGCGGTGACAACCCGCCGGCGCTGGGCGCGGACCGTCGCAGGCTCCGCGTGGGCCGCGGGAAATGGCCGGGGAGCGGCTGCGCTCCCTGCCGCGCGGACGTGCTGCGTCCCGCCACCGGTTCCTGCGGCCAGTGGTCACCGGCCGGCACGTTTCGCTTGCCAGCGCTCGGCGAGCGCTTTGCGCACGGCGTTGTCGTAGGGCATGGGGTCGAAGGGGATCAGGTCGCGGATCGAGGGGTCTCGCACGATGACCTCGTTGGTCATCGAGTCGATGAGTGCCCGGCCGGTGGCGGGGTTGACGTCGGTGACCAGGGTCAGCCACAGGGAGGACAGCCGGGGGGTGAGCAGCGGCACGGGCAGGATGGGGAGCGGGCGGTGCTGGATGGCCGCGACGCGGCGCAGCATGGTGGCGTACTGCAGCACCTCGGGTCCCCCGGCCTCGAAGACCCGGCCCGCCGCCTCCGGCAGGGCCAGCACCCCGAGCAGGTAGCGCACGATGTCGTTGACGGCGATCGGCTGGGTGCGGGTGGTGACCCATCTGGGCGTGATCATGGCGGGCAGGTGCTCGACGAGCTGGCGGGTCAGCTCCCAGGAAATGCCGCCGTGCCCGACGATGATCCCGGCCCGGATGACGGTCACCGGGACGCCGGCCGAGCCGAGCAGCTGCTCGACCTCGCGGCGGCTGCGCAGGTGTGCCGACAGGGCGTCCTGGTCGTCGCCGAGCCCTCCGAGGTAGATGATTTGCTGCAGCCCGGCCCGCGCCCCCGCCTGCCCGAATGCCGCCGCGGCGGCGGCGTCTTTCCGTTCGAAGTCCGCGTCGGCGAGGGAGTGCACGAGGTAGTAGGCCGCCTGGCAGGCGGCCATCGCGGCGGCCAGGGTGGGCGGATCGTGAACGTCTGCGTGGGCGGGCGTGCCCGCTCCGGTGTAACTAGCGGGGTTGCGGGTCATGGCGACGACGTCGTGGCCGGCCCGGCCAGCGCCGGGCACAGCCGGCGGCCGACGAAACCGGACGCGCCGGCCACGAGCACTTTCACCGCGGCCACCCGGCCTGCCCGGCCCTGGTCACCGGGTCGCCCGCGATCAGCCGGGCCCCCACCGCGGCCGCGACCTGCGGCGTGGCGGCGGTGCCGGCGAGTGCCTCGGCCGCGGACAGCCCAGACGCTGAGGGGTAGCTCATGCGGACGCAGTGCCTGCGGCGGCGGGCAGGCCTGCGTAATGGCTCACGGTGGCCGCGAATCGCCGGGGGTCCGCAACCGTCAGCGTCAGGCCCGGGTGGCGGATCACGTCGAGCGGGCCGATGCCACGCACCGGTTCCCGCAAGAGCAGGCAGACCCCGCGCGCGGGGGTGGAGCCGAAGGTCAGGCCGCGGTCGGCCAGCGACAGCCGCGGGCCGATCACGCGATGCCACCGGTAGGGGCCGGCCGGGCGCACCGCTCGCACGTTCGCCGGCGTGGTATGGCAGACCCACGGCCCGAAGCAGGCGACCAGACGGTCGGCGGCGACGGTCACGTGCGCCGTCGCCGGCGTCACCCCGAGCGCGGCCAGCGGCAGCCGGAACCGCGGGTCAAACGCCATATCGAACTGCTCGGCCGCCGGCCTGGCTGCCGGCGCTGGTGCAGCGGCGGCCGGCTCCGGTGCGGTGGCCAGCGCCGCGCTGAGGGCGGCGGCGGTGGCTTCGTCCAGGCCACCTGATCCACGCCAGGCAACGCGGCCTGCCCGGTCCACCAGGAACAGCCAGATCGTGCTGCGGTCATCGATGCCCAGCGGGATCGTCACCCGGCGGACGTCGGTGTATACCGTCAGGGTCCGCCGCCGCGCCGCCTGGTCGCGGATCGCCGCTGCCATGCCGCCGTCGATGATCGGCCGGGCGGGTTCCCACTGCGGCCTGATCGCCGGCAGCTCCACGAACCGCAGCCGAGGGTCGGCGGCCGCGCGCTGTTCCAGCCAGGGCACCCACGAGTCGACCAGCTTCTGCTGGTCACGCCGGAAGGCGATCAGGACGACGTTGCGCTCACCGGGCAGGCCGGCCGGCAGCGTCACCTCGCGCCCATCAAGGTCACGCGCCGCCAGCCGCGGGAAGGACACCCCGATCATCATCTGAGAATACGCGCGACGCCGCCGGGCGGAATCCGGCGCCAGCGCGGGCACGCAGGCGGTCTGCGGACGCTGCAGTTACCTACCGCGTGTGGACAGTGTTGTGCATGAATTACAGGCATACAATCCTGCCCGCGGCTGCTTTGATCGCGAGGGCGCCATAGCGGGGCCTCAGCCTGTATCGGTTGAGGCAGCATCGCTCGTGGTGTTGTGGTGGTGCGGCGTAGCCGCCTCCTGTCACGCGGCGTTCCCTGTGATCATCTGGATCGGGTCTGGCGACGCTTGCGGTGAGCACCTGTGCCTTGCTGGCGTCGGGGTTTGTGTGCGGCGCCAGCGTGGATACGGAGCCGGCGTGCCCGGCTGGCTGGGGATGAGCTGGCTGCGTGGTGTCCGCCGTGTCGCTCCGGGGCCTGGCCGGGCTACGCCTCTGACCGGGTTGCGGGCGCCGTG
>CAWDBS010000034.1:0-104356 GCA_963800415.1 uncultured Actinomycetes bacterium | reverse complement strand
AGGCCGGTATCCGGCCGCCGTACGGCAGCTGAGTCCGGCCCGCTCCAGTCCCCGGACCCGAGCGCGCTTGCCTTCACTATTGACCGCATCACTTTCATTTACTCAAGGCGACGGGACCAACGTCCCCGGATGGCCGGTCTGGGCTGGTGGTAGTCTCCGCAGGATGCCGCCGGTGTGGGTCGGACTGACGGTGGCGTTTGCCTCGGCGCTGGTCACCAACACGGCCTACTCGCTGGAGCACGACGCCGCGGCGGCGCTGCCGCCGCTGTCGCCGCGCCGCCCGTTCAGGTCGGCTGAGTTGCTGCTCCGCGACCGGCGCTGGCTCACCGCGTTCGCGGCCGAGACCGCAGGCTGGCTGATGTACGTGGCGGCTCTGCGGCTCGCGCCGCTCGCGCTGGTGCAGGCGGTGACGGCGTCCGGGGTCGCGGTCCTGGCGTTCGCGACCGCGCGCGGGCACCCGTCCCGGCTGGCGCGGCGCGAGCAGGTCGCCGTTGTCCTGGCGCTGGCCGGGCTGATCCTGCTGGCGCTCTCGCTGGTCGGGACGGCGGAGTCCGATCAGCATCCGGCGGCCGTGGGCGTCATCATCTGGCTCGCCGCGTGCGGCGGCGGCGCGGCGCTGTTCATCGTCATGCCGACGCGCCTGGCCCGCGCCGCATCGCTCGGCCTGGCCGCCGCTGCTGTTCGCCGACGGCGACGTCTCCGCCAAGCTCGTCGGTTACGGCGGGCTGTGGCTGGTCGCGCTCGCCCCGCTCATCGTCGCCTACGCCACCGGGACGAGTGTGCTGCAGTCGGCGTACCAGCGGGGCGACGCGCTGACGGCCGCGGGCACGGCGACCATGGTGACCAACGCGATCCCGATCGCGGCCGGGTTCGTGCTGTTCGGCGAGACGCTGCCGCACGGGATGCGAGCCGTCCTGCAGATCGCGGCGTTCTCTTGCCTGGTGGCGAGCGCTGTCGCGCTCGGGCACCGGCAGGCGCCGCGGGCCGGCGAGCCGGCTCCGCGCGCTGCGGACCGGCGAACAACAAAGACGACGCCGGGGACGCCCGGATCTGATAACGCTGCCTGAGCGGGAAGGCTGTCCGAGCGGCCGTCGTGGGGCCGGCTGGTCTGAGTGCCGCAGCCATGGCCGACTCTTTCCACGTCCTTGTCATACGGCCACCGTGTCGGCCGTGTCACCTAGCGACAGGTAGGTCTCGTCCTCCTGTACGGTGTGCAGCCGGAGGATGGCGTGCAGCCCGTACAGCGCGCCGCGCAGATCGGTGATGTCGTCCGCATCGGGGGTCCGGTCGCCGATGCCGTCGATGAGCCGGCCGAGCCGGGCGATCTGGTAGGCGATCTCGGCGTGGGCCCTGCTCATCGGCGCGGTCGGGTCGGCGCCGCCGAGCAGCCGGTTCAGCGACGGGTACAGTTCGGCCTCCTCGGCGGCCTCGTGCGGCCAGACCTCGCCGGTGAGCATGTCGTACGCCCGGCGGACCCGGGTCATCGCGCCCGGCGAGCCCAGGGCGTCCGCGGTGGCCCGCAACTGGTCGATGTCGGCCCGGATGGCCTGGTGCTCGGTACGGAACCGGCTGGTCAGCGCGGTGTAGGCGGGCGTCACGCGGACATCGGGGGCCGACGGGCGCAGGGCGCGGAGCGCGTTGAGGATGACCGCTACGTCGATGGCTTCCTGGAGCAGCGCGCCCCAGACCGCGGGCAGCAGGCCGGCGCGGCCACGGCCATCGCGGCCAGGGACATGCCCATGTCGGCCAGCACGCTCTGCAACGCGATCCGCCGGGTGCGGCGGGCCAGCACGGCGACGTCACCCAGGCGGCCCAGGTGATCGACCGTCAGCACCGCGTCCGCGGCCTCGGAGGAGGCGGTGGAGCCCCGTGCTCCCATGGCGATCCCGACGTCGGCCAGGGCCAGGGCGGGGGCGTCGTTGATCCCGTCGCCAGTCATGATGACCGGTGCCTGGCGCTGTTCGCGGCGTACCACGTCGAGCTTGCCTTCTGGGGTCACCCCCGCGAGAACCTCATCGACCCCGGTGAGCGCGCCGACCGGGCCGGCGGCCTCGGCCCGGTCGCCGGTGGCCAGGACGATACGGGTGACACCGCCGTGGCGGATGGCCCGGATCGTCTGCCTGGCGTCCGGCCGGATCCGGTCCTGGAGCACGATGGCCCCGGCCGGCTCGCCGTCTGCCGCGACGAACACGGTGAGCGCGCCGTCCAGCCGGGCCCGCCTGCGGACTTTCGTGACCCACTGGGGATCCCCCGTCACCGCGGCCCACGCGGCGCGCCCCACCCGGACCGGGCGGCCCCGGACCGTCCCCGCGATGCCCTGGCCGGGGACCTCTTCCACCGCCTCGGGCAGGACCAGCGGGCAGCCCCGCTCGGCCGCCGGGCGGACGATCGCCGCGGCCAGGACGTGCCCGGACACCTGGTCCAGGCTGGCCGCTAGGGTCAGGATCTCCTGCGGCGGCAGCGGGCCCGCGGGCACGACGTCGGTCACGGCCGGCTAGCCGACGGTGAGCGTGCCAGTCTTGTCCAGGATCAGCGTGGTGCACCGGGCCAGGCGCTCCAGCACGCCGCCGCTCTTGACCACCACCCCGCGCCAGGCCGCCGCCGACAACCCCGACACCAGCGCGACCGGCGCCGCCAGGATCAGCGGGCACGGCGTGGCCACCACCAGGACCGCGACCGCCCGCTCCGCGCCGCCCACCGCCCACGCCACCCCGGCAACGGCCAGGGTCAGCGGCAAGAACCACATCGCATACCGGTCAGCCAGCCGGACGAACGGCGCCTGCGACCGTTCCGCCTCCGAGACCAGGCGGACGATGCCCGCATACGTGCTGTCAGCCGCGCTCGTCGTGGCCCGCAGATCGAACGGCCCGCCCGCGTTCAGCGTGCCGCTGCGAACGACCTCGCCGGGCCCGTGTCCGGCCGGCCGGGCCTCGCCGGTCAGCGCGGACTCATCGAGGACCGCGCCACCGGCGCCGACGGTGATTACAACCAGCACACGATTTCGGTCGTGAACGGCACCGGCTTCCCGGTCGGCTGGACGGTCGACAGCCTCGGCTGGAAAGGCACCTCGGGCGGGATCACCACCGCCAGGGTGCTGAACCGGGTGCTCGGCAGCCTGCGGCTCGGCGAGATCGTGCTCATGCACCGCGGCTCGAACCCGGAGGACCATTCCACGCTGAACGCGGACGCCCTGCCCGCGGTGATCCGGGCATTGCTTACAGGGTGGTTCCCGTAACCGGAAGCTCCGGCTCTGGCCCCAGGGCGTTTGTACTAGCCGGGAGCCGTGATCTGCTCGATTCGCTCGTGGAAGATCCGCCATCGGCGCTCGTTTTCGTGGGTGAGCACGGAGCTTGTTGCTGACAGGTCGGCGGCATGATTGATCAGCTCGGCCGCTGAAAACAGGTAGGCGGGCGCGGAGCGTGCGCTGGCAAGGTCTTTGCGCAGCCCGGCGGGAGAGAAGTCGACCTGTTCCAGGATCGAGCCGGCCCGCCGGAGGTAGCGGGCGATGAGCTGCGCGGTGGCCGCGTTCTGCCAGTTGTTGCCGATGATCTTGTGCCGTTCGGCCAGGAGGTCGGCGAGCTGAGGGTAAGACAGCAGCGCTTCGGCCATGGCCCAGGAGGCTTCCATCGCTGCTGCCAGCCAGGACCCGCTCTGCTCGCTGCTGGCGGCGACGGTCTGCAGCTCGGACTTGATCCGCGTGATCTCGGCGGGCTCGCCGCCGCCTTCCATGAACAGCACGCCGCTGGTTTCGATCGCCCGGTCGTCGTTGAGATCGGGCGATCCGGCGAACGGGCTGGCAGCCGGCGCCGCCGCGGGCTCAGCGGCGGTCCATCGTTCCGCGAGGGCGATCAGCGTGCGTGCCGCGCGCTGGAGCGCGATGGCCTCGGCCAGCGGCGCCTCGGAATAGTACTTCTCATGCTCGCGATGGTAGCGCGACAGATTCGCCGCCACCGCCAGCAGCCCGTCGTTCCCGGCGCCGGGCGAGTGCTGCCGGGATCCGGCACCCGGCCTTTCTGGGCCGTCTTGGGTTGGATCGGTCATGTCCGCTCGATTCCCGTCACTGACGCCCGCGACGGCCCGGGCGCCCTGAACCGGTGCGCTCACCTCCGCCTGGTGATGTCGGCGCTGGCCCCGTCTTTTCCGGCCCTGCCGGTGCGGTTTCCAGGCGCTGTTTCATGCTCGCCCATATTCGCTGCTCCTGGCGTGTCCCCAGCCAGGTGATCACCGGGCCCAGCAGCCTGTAGGCGCCCTTGGGCCGTACCTGCCCCGACCACCGCATCCGGGTGCCCGCGGCAGCGAGCTCGAACCTCAGCGTGTAGCTGATATCGGCCTGCGCCATCGTCACGGTGGACTCCAGGAGCCTCGGCCGGTCGTAGCCGGTGCACTCGATCAGCATCTCCGCCGTGCGCCCAACGGACGCCACCGCCGAGCGGAACTGCGTTCCCTTCCCGACCGGCCCAGGGGTGACCTTGTCAGCCCGGACCATGTGCGGGTTGTACTGGGGCTCGTTGCTCTGGTCGGCGACGTAGTCGAACACCACATCCACGGGTCGGCCGATGACGATCTCGCCTTCAATCCTGGCCATGCCGTTCTCCCACTCCGGATCTGCCTCCATCAGAGCCGACCGCGGGACGCGACAAGCAGAGGCAAAGGTCACAAGTTCACGGCGCCGCTTCCAGCGACGAATATCTAGCTCAGCCGGGCTGGCCGTCAGCGAGGTGGAGTCAGCGCCATTGCCGCAGGCAGGTCAAGTTCAGCGCCTGTCCCGTGCCGATTACGAACCCGCCCGGCGATACGATGCCGGCGATGCTCGGCGCGAGTGTGTGGCAATGCGGCGGATGGAGCTGATCATGATGGGCAAGCGCACCGGTACCGTGCTGGCCGTGCTGGCGGGAGTTGCTGTTGCGTATTTCGGTTTCCTGCGGCGATGGCACATGACCTGGGGCGCGACCGCGCAGGAGGCCGCCGGGCAGGTCGCCGGCGACGAGCTGATGCCCGATGCGGGCATCGTGGCGACCCGGGTGGTCGAGATCAACGCCCCCCCGGCAGCCATCTGGCCGTGGCTGGCGCAAATGGGGCCCGGGCGCGGGGGCGCCTACACCTACGCCTGGATCGAGCGCCGCCTCGGCATCGACATCCGCAACACCGACCGGATCATCCCGGAACTGCAAGACCTGAAGGTCGGCGACGAGATCCCGATGCCCGGCTACACCATGCGCGTGGAACGTCTCGATCCCGGGCACGCGCTGGTGACCCGGTCCAGCAATCACGCCTGGGTATGGTCGTTCGAGCTCCGGCCGGTCAACGGCCACACCAGGCTGATCAGCCGGAACCGCTTCGACACCGCTGCCCTGCCACGAAGGGACAAGCTCGCCTACCCGATCATCGAACCCGGCTCGTGGGTGATGGAGCGGAAGATGCTCCTCACCATCAAGCAGCGAGCCGAACAGCTCGCCCACGAGCAGACGGCCCGGTAAGCATGCCAGGACGCGGTGCCCTCAATTCAGCTTGCCCGTTCGGGAAACAGAGATCCTTTCCGAACGGCCGGTGGTGTCACGGTCCGGGCCGCGGACCGGTGCTCAGCCGGTGAGCGCGTCGAGGGTCACGAAGGAGTAGCCCCGGGCGCGCAGCTCGCTGATCACCCGGGGAAGCGCGTCCGCGTCGAACGTGGTGTGGTCATCGGGGTTGGAGCCGACGTGCATGAGAACGATCTCGCCGGGCCTGGCCGCGGCCAGCACCCTGGACACGACGACGGCAGCGCTGATGTGCCCGGCGGTTCCCTGCCAGCCCAGGGTGTCCACGGTCCACCGGACCGGCACGTAGCCGGCCTGGTTGGCCATGGCGATGGTCCGGCCGTCGGCGTCACCGAACGGGAACCGGAATAGCGGCAGCGGGTTCTTGCCGGTGACGGAGGCGATCTGCTGCGCGCCGCCGAGGATCTCGTGCCGTACCGCTGCATCGCTGAGCTGGGTGAGGTACGGGTGGGTGACGGTGTGATCACCGATCCGGAAGCCCGCGGCGGCGATCGACCGGGCGGCCGCGGGGAAGTCACGGACGAAATCCCCGGTCAGGAAAAACGTGGCCGGGACACCCTCGCGGCGCAGGGTGGCCAGGATGGACGGGACCGCATCGGCGTTGGCGCCGGCGTCGAAGGTCAGCGCCACCACGGGCCGGGTGGTGGGGATGGCGGTCCAGTCCTTTCCGGCCAGCCAGCCGGCGACCGGCGCCGCGCCGGCCGATGCCGGGCTGGTACCTGACGGCCGGGCGGAGGACGTGCCTGGCGGGTTGGTCGCCGGAGGACGAGAAGGCGTCATCGTGGCCGGGGCAGTGGCTTCTGACGTCGGGCGGGCACCGGGTTGCGTGCCGGGCGACGGCGCGCCGCCGCCGCAGGCCGCCCCGCCAGCCAGCACCGCGCCAGCCGCGGCAAGCCGCATCATCAGCACCGACCTCATACCGTGAGCATGCCCCGCACAGCGCGCTCCGGAGCGGTCCGGAAGTCCCCTTCCCGGCGTCGTAGGTCACCTGTTCCCTGACGCTCGGGCCGCCCGCGCCGTCGAGGTCCGCGCCATGACCGCCCTCAGGCTGGAAGGTGCCGTGATGTTCCCGTGCGCGCGATCCGGAGCGAGCGCGGGAGTCCGGGACCGGGTGCCCGGCCCAGCTTCCCCCGTCCGGCGGCTCTCCCGGGCGGTCTGGCTCCCCCGCTCCCGCCGCACTCGGCCCGGCCGAAAGCGGGCCGCACCCGCCGCCGCCGCTCGGTTGCCGCGCCGGCCGGGTACACCGGGGCGATCCGTACCCCAGTCCCGCGCTAGGTCCGCGACCTTACAGGAGCGCCGGAGACTCCAGCGCCATCTGGTCCCGGCCGACGGTGATGACCTTGGTAGCCGCCGGAGATCAGCGTGTCCGTGGCGGCCGTGCCGATTCCGCTGGAAGCGCCGGTCACCACGACCGTAGCCGTGCTGCATGATGGCAGCCGCTCAGTAGTACACAAGGACTTCGGTGCCGATGGGAGCCTGACTGGTTGTCCAGATCCAGTCGATCGCGGGGTAACTCAGCCGGACGCAGCCGTGCGACACCGGGTACGGCGGAATCGAGTCCGACCCGTGGATCGCGTACCCGCTATAGAAGTACCTGGGCCGCCACAGCTCGCCGAGCGGCGAGATGTCCATGCCGTCAACCGACCGGAAGATCCTGAACTGCCCGGTCGGTGTGCGGGCGACAGCGGTGACACCATCGCCGGTGTAGGTGTATCCGCCGCCGGTCGACGTGTTGAGCACTGTCGAGACCTTGCCGCCGTCCACGATGAGCAGCAGGTTCGAGGTCAGGCTGATCTCGATGACATGCCCGCTGGCCGACCGCGCGTGGGGCAGCACTCCCTTGGTCAGCGCGGCCGCTGTCTTCGGTCCGTAGACGCCGTCCGGGGTGAGGCCGGCTGCCTTCTGCAGGGCGTAGACGGCTTGCTGTGTGGTCAGGCCGAAGGTGCCGTCGGCCCGCCCGAGCCAGTAGCCGAGGCGGCTCAGGCGCGTCTGCAGGGCGACGACGGCTGGCCCGCTGTCGCCGGGCTCCAGCAGGGTGGCCGGCGGCCTGGCAGGGCTCGCCGATGGCGGAAGGGCCGGCCCCGGAGCGGTTGACGATGGCGGAGCGCTGGATGACGGCGGGACGGCTGACGGGCTGGGAGCCGTGGTGGTTGCGCTCGGACTCGGTGCCGCGTGCGGCTGCGGGGGGATGCTTGTTTTGCCGCCCGTGGTCCCGCAGCCGACGACCGCGATGACGGCCCCGAGAATCCAGGCAAGCAGCAAGCGAATCCGCATAACCCACCTCGCTGAGTTCCAGCGTCGGCGTTCCGCGGCACCGGCGACAGAGGCGTTCGGCCCGATTTTTCCCGCCAACTGGCCCATGCCAGGCCGCCGAGACCAGATATGCGCACGCTGGATGGGCAATTGCCTGGTGATGACCTACCGGGAACTCGAGGCCCAAGCACTCGCCCTTCAACGGCTGGGACTTCTCCTGGCTGCTCCTTGGTGTCTCCTGCCGGCAGGTCGAGCGGGAGCGCCACGAAGTAGCGCTTCAGGTTTGGCTCAAGACCCATGACCCGCCAGGCGTGGCCGGGCGGCCCCGGCCGTGTATGGTTTCCGCTCTGCATGGCCGTGGGCGGTTGCGCGACTTCGCGAGCTGCCCCCGGTCGCTGCGCGGGTCTTGTCAGGGGTGGCGGCCGGCCGCTGCGTGGTGCACGATCGGATGGGGGTGCGACGTGGCCGCAGGCATGGCGGCGCGGGTGCCGGTGGACCGGGCCAGCCCGGCCGACCTGATGCAGCTCGCCACGGACGTCGGACCCGCGCCCATGCACGTCGCCGCCCTGCTGATCCTGGACACCGGGCCAGGCTTCAACGTTGCCGAAGCACAACGGCTGCCCGGCGAGCGCGTCCACGCCGTGCCCCGGCTCCGGCAGCGGCTGCGCCGGGCGCCCCCCGGCTGCGGCCGGCCGTTCTGGGCCGACGACCCCGCGTTTGACCTGCGGCACCACGTCCGGCAGCTGCCCTGCCCGCCACCCGGCGACCAGCGGGCCCTGCTGGCGGTGGCCGCGGCCGTGACCATAGCGCCCCTGCCCCGGGCCCGGCCGCTGTGGTCCGCCACGTTCGTCACCGGCCTCGCCGACAGCGGCACCGGGCTGGTCATCGTCACTAACCACGTGCTGGCGGACGGCATCGGCGGGCTCGCCGTCCTGGCCAGCCTGGTGGATGAGAATCCGGGCCCGCCGCCCGGTCACCCGGAGCGGGCGCGGTTCCCGGTCCCGGCGCCCGGCGCGCGCACGCTCGCCGCCGACGCCTGGGCGGGCCGGGCGCGCCGCCTCACTCACCCGGCCAGCAGCGTGCGCACGACCCGGCAGGGCCTGGCCGAACTGGGCAGCGCCCGCCCGCCCCGCAGGCTCCCGCCGACATCCCTGAACCACCCCACCGGCCCGCAGCGGCAGATCGATGTCGTCGCCGCCGACCTGGCCGCGATCCGCGACCTGGGCCACGTGTGGGGTGCCAAAAGTCTGTCTGGCCTGTGAGCTGCGGCGATGGCCGGGTGAGCGGTAGGGCATCATGATCATCCGTGTTCTTGCGCCTGCTCTATCTCATCTTCGTCCGGCTCTGCGGCTGGCTGGTCCTGCTCGCCCGGTCATCGGCCGCCAAGGACGCCGAGCTGCTCGTGCTGCGGCACGAGGTCGCCGTGCTGCGCCGCACCCATCCGCGGCCCCGGCTCGACTGGGCCGACCGCGCAGTCTTCGCCGCGCTGATCCGGCTCCTGCCCGCGAGGCTGCGGAAGCACCGGCCGGTCACCCCCGGCACCGTCCTGCGCTGGCACCGCCGCCTCGTCTCCCGCAAATGGACCTACCCGCACCGGACGGGACGGCCACCGGTCAGCACCGAGATCGCCGCCCTCATCGAGCGGCTCGCCACCGAGAACCACGGCGGGGGATACCAGCGGATCCAGGGCGAGCTGCTCAAGCTCGGCCACCGGGTCGGCGCGTCCACGATCCGCCGGGTCCTGAGGGCGCTGAAGATCCCTCCGGCGCCGGAGCGGGGCTCCGACACGACGTGTCGGAAGTTCCTGCACACGCAGGCATCGACGATGCTCGCCACGGACTTCTTCCACGTGGACTGCGCGGTGACCCTGCAGCGCCTGTACTGCCTGTTCGTCATGGAGGTCGGCTCCCGTTATGTGCACATTCCCGGGATCACCGCGAACCCGGACGGGCACGGGACCACACAGCAGATCCGCAACCTGCTGATGGACCTGGGTGACCGTGCCGCCGGCTTCCGGTTCCTTGTCCGGGACCGGGCCGGGCAGTTCACCTCGGCCTTTGACGCGGTCCTGGCCGGTGCCGGTATCGAGGTGGTGAAGATCCCGCCGCGCAGCCCGAAGGCGAACGCTTATGCGGAACGGTTCGTGCTTCACCGCCCGCAAGGAGGTCACCGACCGGATGCTGATCTTCGGCGAACGGCATCTGCGGACGATCCTGGCCCAGTACGAGGCCCATTACAACGGACGGCGGCCCCATCGGAGCCGTCAGCTCTGCCCGCCTCGGCCCGATCACCCTGTTGCGGACCTCTCCCGGAAGCGGATCCAGCGCCGGCCCGTACTCGGCGGCCTCATCAACGAGTACGAGCGAGCCGCATAGAAGCCCAGGTCAGGACCGATGGCCGAGTTCTGGAACCTCACAGGATGGCCGAGGACGGCATCCCCGAGATCCTGGCTGAGCAACGGCTAGGCCACGACGTTCCCGGGATGCGCGGCCTGTACACCCACGTCTCGCCTCGGATGCGGGAGGATCTGATCGCCGCCCTCCAGGCCCGCTGGGAAAACTCGCTGCGGGAGCGAGCCAGCATCGACCCGCGCTCCCCTGTCCTCTTGCTTGACAACCTGCTCGCGCCGTTCCGGGCCGGCCAGAAGAAGACGATCTCCCAAATTCCTCCCAGAACGGCAACAGCTCCCATCCTCAGCGTAGGATGAGAGCTGTCAGCGAAGCGTCTGAACTGGCCTTACATCGGTGGGCGATACTGGGATCGAACCAGTGACCTCCTCGGTGTGAACGAGGCGCTCTCCCGCTGAGCCAATCGCCCGTCGCCAGGCCTTGACGGTCCGCTGAGGGTCAGCGACCCCGCGACAGCCGTGTCCCGGCGCTTCCATAGGGTAGCGCATCCGCGCGGCGCGCGGCACGTCCGGCACGGTGAACGGACGCCTCCCGAACCTCTGCCACTCTGTGTAATTAACAAATCCTGCAAACGTGCGCATCGGAATGTCTCAATTACGCTCAGTATCGTTATTGAAACGTCCCGTAGATAAATGCGTGAGATGAGCGTCACAGGCTATGCAATCGACGGAGCGAAACACTAAACTGCATCAACGTCGCCGCCTCGGCTGAACGGCATTTGCCCAGGTCAAGGCGATGATGAGGGCCCGTCTTCCGGCTGGGACGAAAGGCGCAAAACGGAGTTGCTTACTACCTCGGAAAACTTCACCCTCCGTGTGCGTCATACTGGCCAGCCGGTCGCGCGTCAGATTGACAGAGCCCGGTTGTCCGGGACCCGGCTAGGTAGGGGTGGTAGGCGATGAACCGAAGCAGCAGCACCACGATCTCGGCCGATCTCGGTCTTAGGCTTGTTGTCCCACAGCAAACGATTGTTCCACTTGTGGCCAGCATGTACTACAGCGGCAGCGATCCCTATGCGGTGCGCATGGCGTTCCATGTCGGCACCGACGAGCCGGTCGAGTGGATCTTCGCTAGGGACCTGCTGGCCGCGGGGATAGAGTCGCGGCAGGGCGAGGGAGACGTGCAGGTGTGGCCCTCGCCGATGTCGTGCGCGGAAACCGATGACCTTGACGTGATCGGCCCGCCGGCGACCCAAGGACCCCAAGGAAGCGGCGGCAAGGTCCTGAATATCGAGCTGTCGTCACCATTCGGCCAGGCCCACTTTGAGGCGCCAGCTCAGGCGATGTCGGCGTTCCTGGCGCGGAGTTATCAAATCGTTCCGGCCGGTAAGGAGAGCAGCCACCTCGACATCGAGACGGAGCTGAACGACCTGCTCCGCAGCGCATAGCCAAGCATCTCGGCTCGCCGCCCTTCGGGCGAGAGCACCCCGGTCTACTCCCCGCGGTGGGCCCGGGGTCACTTTCCGTGACGTGTTCTACCGGAAGGACGGGGAGTTTCCCGCGGCTACCCGGCAGATCTCCGGGAGCAGGTCATTGACCGCAGCGAGCTGGGCGGCTACCTCGCGGTCGATGTCCATCCGGGGCACCGACGAGCGCACCAGGTCGTGCACGGCCCGCAGCGGGACGCTCGGCTCGGCCACCGACGCACGCAGGTCGATCCCCTGGATGGCGCAGCAGATCTCCACCGCCAGGCAGACGCGGACGTTGCCGATGACCTCGCGCAGCTTGCGGACCGCGGTCCAGCCCATCGACACATGGTCTTCCTGCTTGCCCGAGGTCGGGATGGTGTCCACGCTGGCCGGGTGGGCGAGCACCTTGTTCTCGCTGACCAGCGAGGCCGCGGTGTACTGGGCCAGCATAAAGCCGGAGTTGGTGCCCGCCGCCGGGGCCAGGAAAGGCGGCAGGCCGCGGGAGAAGGCTGGATCGAGCATCCGGTCCACCCGCCGCTCGCTGATCGAGGCCAGTTCGGACACGGCCATGGCGAGCATGTCGGCGGCGAACGCGAGCGGCTCGCCGTGGAAGTTCCCCGTGGTCATGACCTCGCCGTCGGGCACGATGACCGGGTTGTCCACCACCGAGCCCAGCTCGGTCGTGAGCACCTGGCCGGCGAAGGTGAGCACATCGCGCACCGCGCCATGCACCTGCGGGGCGCAACGCAGGCAGTAGGCGTCTTGCACCGCGTGCCTGCTATCCCGGTGGCTGGCCAGCAACGGCGACCCGGCCAGCAGCCCGCGCAGGTTGGCCGCGCTGACCAGCTGGCCCGGGTGCGGCCTGATCACCTGCACCCGCTCGTCGTACGGCCGGTCGGTGCCGAGCAGCGCCTCGACGGACAGCGCGCAGGCCACGTCGGCCGCCTGCACCAGCATCGTGGCGTCGTGCACCGAGAAGGCGAGCAGGGCCTGCATCGGTTCGGTGCCGTTGACCAGGGACAGGCCTTCCTTCGGGGCCAGCGTAAGCGGCTCGAGTCCGTGCTCGCGAAGCATCTCGGCGGCCGGGCGCCCGGCCAGCGGATCGCCGGCCGACCGCAGCCGCCCCTCCCCGATCAGCGGCTGGGCCAGGTGCGCGAGCTGGGCCAGGTCACCCGAGGCGCCCACCGAGCCCTTGCCCGGGATGACCGGCAGCAGGTCGAGCGAGAGCAGCTCGAGAAGCCGGGCGGGCAGCTCCACGCGGACCCCGGAGTAGCCGGCCGCGAGCGTGCGGGCCCGCAGCAGGAGCACCGCCCGCACGGTCTCGTCGTCCAGGGGGACGCCGGTGGCCGCCGCGTGCGAGCGCACGATCGCGCCCTGCAGCGTGGTCAGGTCGGCCTCGCTCACCGGCGTGTCGGCCAGCGCACCGAACCCGGTGTTCACCCCGTACACGGGCGCGCCGCCGCGCAACGCGTTCACGACCACCGAACGGCTCGTTTCCATCCGCTTCGGTACGTCCGCGCCCAGCGTGACCCGCGCCTGCCCGTGCGCCACCGCAACGACGTCGTCCACGGTCAGCGCGCTTCCGTCTACTACGACTTCTCGCATGATCGACAGCTTCCCACAAGGTCCAGGCCGAAGGTACGGGTCAGGCCCTCGGAGTCGGCCGGGGTGACGCGCACGCTACGGCGGCGCTGCCCCCGCTCGATCCAGCCGAGCTCGAACAGCCGGGCCGACCGAGCAGATTTCGACGAGGCCGCCTCCGGCTGCGCAAGCTGGCCCGGAGCTACGTTCTGAGGTACGAAATGGCTGGTCCGGCCGTATGGGACGCGCCCTGGGAGCCGGCCTGGACACTGCGTGAGATCGCGGACCACGTGTCGCATGTGTACGCGTACGCGGAATATGTCGGCTGCTTGACGTGACGAAGAGAGGGGATCCGAGTTTGCGCGAGCGGCAGGATCGGCTACAGTTCTGATCGCACCCAGGTGCGATGCGGACGTGGCTCAGTTGGTAGAGCATCACCTTGCCAAGGTGAGGGTCGCGGGTTCGAATCCCGTCGTCCGCTCTGAGGGGACCGGATGCCCTTGCGGCATGCCCTTTGTGGCGGAGTGGCCGAGTGGCTTAGGCAAGGGCCTGCAAAGCCCTGTACACGGGTTCGATTCCCGTCTCCGCCTCTCTCTTCTCTTAGTGCTGTAGCACGCTACGTGGACTGGATGCTCGGGCCGGCGGAGATGCGGGCTCGCGCTGACCACCGCCGGGCAGCCGGTTTAACCGGAGCACCAGCCGGACCTACCTGGCTGGATGAGGCCGACCTCATAGGCCAGCACCACGACCTGGACCCGGTCGCGCAGAGCGAGCTTGGACAGGATCCGCCCGACGTGTGACTTCACGGTGGCCTCGGAGACGAACAGCGAAGCCGCGATCTCGGTGTTGGACAGGCCGCGGGCCACCGCGATGAGCACCTCGCGCTCGCGTTCGGTCAGCGCGCCGAGCTGCGGGAAACGCTGCTCCCGCTGTCCCGCGGATAGCGGCAGGACCTGGGCATACTCCTCGAGCAGGCGGCGCGTCACCCGCGGCGAGATGACCGCGTCTCCGGCCGCGACCGTCCTGATGGCCGCGACGAGCTCGCCGGGCCGCACGTCCTTGAGCAGGAAGCCGCTGGCGCCGGCCCGCAGCGCGCCGAAGGCGTACTCGTCCAGGTCAAAGGTGGTCAGGACCAGCACTTTTGGGCAGTGGCCCGGCGGCGGCGATCTGCTGGGTGGCCTCGATGCCGTCGGTACCCGGCATCCGGATGTCCATCAGGACCACGTCCGGCGCGTGCCGGGCGGCGAGGGCCACGGCCTCCTTGCCGTTGTCCGCCTCGGCCACCACCGTCAGGTCATCCTCGGTCTCCAGGATCATGCGGAAGCCGTGGCGCAGCAGCGGCTGGTCGTCCGCCAGCAAGACGGAGATGCTCACGCGGGCCTCCCGAGGGTGGCTTCGACCAGCCAGCCCTGCGGGGAATCTGTGACCGGCCCGGCCCGCAGGGTGCCGCCGTGCAGCGCGGCCCGTTCGCGCATGCCGTCGATGCCGTGCCCCCGGTGCCCGCCCCGGGCGCTGCCATCCTGCTCCGTCACGGTGCCGTCATCGGCGACCCGCACCCGGACCTGGGGGTCGTCATAGACGACGGTGACCCACGCCCGCCGCGCCGCGGCATGGCGCAGCGTGTTGGTCAACGCCTCCTGGACGATGCGGTACGCGGTCAGTTCGGCCGCGGCGCCGAGCGGGAAAGGAGTGCCCTCGACGGTCAGGTCCACCGGCAGCCCGGTCGCCCGGACCCGCTCGGCGAGCGCGCCGAGGTCGCCGATGCCGGGCTGCGGCGCCAGCCCGGCGACCGGCTCGTCGGTGCGCAGCACACCGAGCATCGCCCGCATGTCGGTCAGGGCCTGGCGGCCGACCTCGGAGACTTCGGTCATCGCCTCCACGCCGCGGGCGGGATCGGCCCGACTGACGACGGCGGCGGCATCGGCCAGGGTGATCACGACCGACAGGCTGTGCGACACGATGTCGTGCAGTTCCCTGGCGATCCGGGTTCGCTCGGCAGCGGCCGCGATCACCGCCTGCTGGTCCCGCTCGATTTCGAGTCTGCGAGCGCGTTCGTCCATCCAGGCCAGGTACCGGCTGCCCGAGGCGACCGTCAGCCCGGCGAACAACGCGGCCACCACGGTGGCGGACAGGAACAGCAGCGAGCGTTCCAGCGTGCCGGCCGGCTCCCACCTGACTGCCGCCATGACGGCGCCGGCCTCGAGCAGCCCGCCGACGAGCAGGGCCCGCAGGCGTGACTCGTGAGCGGCCACCGTGTACAGCGCGACCAGCAGCGCCGCGTCACCAAGCAGCGGGAAGCCGAGCAGCCACTGGGCGAACGCGATGGCGCTGATGAACATGAAAACTGCGGACGGGTAGAGGCGGCGGACCGCGAGCGCCGCGATCAGTGCCGTCTGTACGATGGCCGCCCGGTAGCTGGCGAAACCGGACCCGGCCAGCCACACCGAAGACAGGGCCAGCAGCACCGCGGCCAGCAGCGTGTCGGTAGCCAGCGGATGGGTCCGCATCAGCCCGCGGCCCCGGCCGAACAGGCCGCGAGTGATCTCGTCAGGCGGCTGCTCTCCCGGCTGCGCTGACACGGTGGCCAGGGGCTGGGCGGGGAGCCTGGTCGTGGTGGCCAATGTGCGTCCTTCGTGGTGACTTACCGGCAGCGTACCCGGCCGACCCCTGGCCATCGGCCACCAGCGCGGCATCACCGCTGGTAGAAGCGGGTGCGCGGATCCCGTATCCGACCTGAGGATGACGCGGGCGGCCCGGATTTCGTCCTCCGGGATGTCCCGTCGGCGAGCAACTGCGGCATACCTTGGCTTGTCACTGCCTGTCGCTGGAGGGGTCTTGCTCGCTCAACTACCGCCCTGGCTGGATCGCGCCCTCGGCTTGGCGCGGGTGGATTTCGAACCCTCTCACCGGCAGCCCTCGGCCGCCCGCATGCTGTTGGCGCTGGCGGTCTCCATCGCCGGATCGCTGGCCGCCGACGCAATCTGCGTTGTCATAGGCACGACGCTGTTCCCCTCGACCAAGGGTTACGTCCACTTCCAGTTCTCCGACTACGCCAAGCTGACGGTCATCGGCGTGGTGATCGCCTGTCTGGCCTGGCCGATCGTAACCCGTATTAGCTCCGCGCCGCGCTGGTTGTTCTTCCGGTTGGCGGTTTTGGTCACGCTGGTGCTCTGGCTCCCGGACCTATACCTCCTGGACCTGGGCCAGCCGGGCCGCGCGGTCGCGGTGCTAATGGTCATGCATCTGGCCATCGCCCTGGTCACTTACAACTGCCTGGTGCATATCGCTAGGGTGAGGGCGGCGGCCCGCCCGGTGGCTCACGCCCGCGTGTCGGCGGGCGGCTCGGATCGATACGCGGAGCGCTGAAGGTACTGAGGATGAGGACGGCACGCGGCCGCGCCCTGGCGGTGGCTGTGCTGGTTGCCATCCTCGTCGCCTACCTGGCTATCACCCGGCACGACATCCAGCAGCCGACCGACGGTGAGTCCGACCTGCAGCTGAGTCCTCAAATTGCTCCAGGTAGGTCCCCCGCGGCGCGGTAATTGATGGTGGTGCGGGTAGATACAAGAGCATGGTCCGGATAAGGCGCTGGGTCGTTGGCAAGCGCAAGAAAGTCGTGTGGGAAGAGCCGCAGTTGCCACCCTTCATCAAGATCAACCCCGACAGTCCTCCCGGTCTCGGCGAAGGGCTTCAGCCTGGGGACCTGTCGATGGGCGTGGCCGCGGAAGAGTTCCTCAAGATGGACGAGGGCGAGGACGAGCCAGTTTAAGCCCGGGCTTCTGTGGCGCCCTTAGCTTGACGGTTAGTCCAACTGCACGGCTAGCCCAACTGCGCTCGGATGGCCTCGAGTGCGAGCCTGATGTTCTCGACCGAGTTCGCGTAAGAGAATCGCAGGAAACCCTCGCCGTACGCACCGAAGTCGGTACCGGACAAGGCCGCCACGCCCGCGTCGTTCAGCAACCTGGCCTGCGCATCCGCTGAGGTCAGGCCGGTCTCGGTGATGTTCGGGAAGGCGTAGAACGCGCCCTGCGGCGCGAGGCAGCTGATGCCGGGAATGTCGTTGAGGCCGGCGACGATGATGTCCCGGCGGCGGCGGAACTCGGCCACCATCTGATCGACTGGATCCCACGGGCCTTCCAGGGCGGCGATGGCGGCGTACTGGCTGAACGCGGACGTGCACGACACCGAGTTGATGGCCAGCCTCGTGATCGGCTCGACCAGCGCGGGCGGGAAGACGCCGAAGCCGAGCCGCCACCCCGTCATTGCGAACGTCTTCGACCACCCGTCGAGCAGGATCGACCGGTCGGCCATCTCGTCGACGTCGAGCACGCTGACGTGCTCGTGCCCGTACCTGACGGCCCAGTACACCTCGTCGGTCAGCACGGTCAGATCATGACGCTGGGCGATGGCGGCGATCGCCTCGCAATCCTGGCGGGTCAGTGCGCTGCCGCACGGGTTATGCGGCGAGTTGATGATGAGCAGCTTGCTCCGGTCCGTGATCAGCCGTTCCAGCTCATCGGTGTCGATGCGGAACCCGTTGCGCTCACGCAACGGGACGGGAACCGGGACCGCCCCGGCGAACGAGGTGATCGAGGAGTACATCGGGAACCCCGGATCGGGATAGAGCACTTCGTCGCCCTCGCCGGCCAGGGCGAGGATGGTGAAGAACATGATCGGCTTGGCTCCGGGGGTCACGATCACGCGGTCCGGGGTCACGCGCATCCGCCCGGTACGCTCCAGGAAGGCCGCCACGGCCTGGCGCAGCGGCGGGATGCCGGGCGCGGGCACGTAGTGGGTCGCGCCCGCGCGCAGGGCTTCGACCGCGGCCTCGACGATGTGCGGGGCGGTCGGGAAGTCCGGCTCGCCGATCTCCAGGTGGACGATCTTCCCGCCGGCGTCCTCGATGGCCCGGGCGCGAGCGAGCACCTCGAAGGCGGACTCGGTGCCGAGCCCGGCCATGCGGTCAGCGAGCCGGATACCTGTCATGACCTGATGATAGGTCTGTGACGGATAACTGTTGGCGCAGGAGCGGCTCGATGCGGGCCAGCGTTTCCCTGAGGTTGGACTCGGAGGTCAGGTCGCGGGCAGCGGCTAGGGAGAGCCAGCGGAGCGGGGCGTGCGCGCTCTCCGGGTGCACCGCGTCTGGGGTCTGGGTGGCCATGAAGAAACGGACGTCGGCGTGCTCGTGGGCGGGTTCTCCCCTGCCTGGTGGAACGCTGACGATGGTCACATGCTTGATCTCGGCGTCCGGCCACGGCACCAGGTCCGCCAGGCCGGTCTCCTCCTCTGCTTCCCGGGCGACGATGGTGAGCGGGTCGGTCTCGCCCGGGTCGCCGTGGCCACCCACCTGCAGCCAGGCTTGCTGGCGCTGGTGCCAGCGCAGCAGCACGCGGGCGGTGGGCGGGTGCACGATCAGCGCGGACGCGGTGACGTGCAGCGGGAGATCGCGCCGGTACGGGTCGGCGGCGGTCTCGGTCAGCGTCCGCACCCGGTGGATGTCGGCCGTTTCGGTGTTGCCCTGCGGGCGGTAGCCGTCCAGGAGCGTGACCAGGTCAGGCACCGAACAAGTATGGCAGCCGTCCGGTCACGCCGGGGGCGCAGGCGAAGATGTCGCCGGCCTGGGGCTGGGCGCGCCGGTCGGCGGGGGTGAGGTTCTCCCGGGCGGTGGTGATGTACAGGGTGCTCAGGTCCGCGCCGCCGAACGCGGCCGAGGTGACCTGGCTGACCGGGAGGCGGACGACGGTGTCGAGAGTGCCGCCGGGCGTGTAGCGGTGTAGCTCGCCGGTGCCCCAGAGGGCCAGCCAGAGGCAGCCTTCGGCGTCCAGGGTCAGGCCGTCGGGGATGCCGCCCGGTATCGAGATGAAACGGCGCCGACCAGACAGCGCGCCGGTGTCCGGGTCGGTGCCGAAGACGTCCACTCCCCCGCTGGTGCTGTCGGCGTAGTAGAACCCCGTTCGGTCGTCGGACCAGTCGAGCCCGTTGGACAGGCCGACGCCGCCCAACAGTTCGGTGACCGCGCCGTCCGGGCTGAGCCGGTACAGACTGCACGGCGGGCCGCTGTTCTCCTGCCAAGCCATGGTGCCCGCGCAGAAGTTCCCCCACGGGTCGGGCTTGCCGTCGTTGAACCTGACCACGGCCCGGTCGACGGTGAACTCGCCGAGGCGACGCAGGTCCTGGCCGTCGGGACCGGCCAGGGCGAACCCGTCCACCAGGGCGAGCACCAGCCCGCGGCTGCGGGTCAGCCCGAAGGTGCCGACCGGGTCGCCAGCCTCGAACCAGGTATGCGCGCCGGTGACCGGATCGAGCGCGTGCACGTGGCCGGGCAGGATGTCTACCCACCGGAGCAGCCCGCGCGCGCTGTCCCAGACCGGCCCCTCGGCCAGCTCGCACTGAGCCCGAAAAGCGACCTCGGCCGCCAGAACGCGGGTCATGGCTCGCTCACGTCGAGAATGACCTTGCCTCGCGGGCCGGAGCTATTGCGCAGCACCTGATATGCCTCCTCGTAGGCCTCGAGCGGGAACCGGTGACCAGGGGGGACAGGCCGATCTGCCCGGCGGCTAGCAGCGCGGTGACCTCGGCCCAGGCCGCGGAGGTGTAGGCGAAGCTCGCGCTGATCCGCAGGTCGTTGTTGACCACGTCGTCGATGGGCAGGCCGGCCTTGACGTCGTTCCCGGCCAGCCCGACCAGTACCACCCGACCGCCGCGGCGGGCCAGCCCGAGCGCGCGCTCGACCGCGCCCGGGGTGCCGGCCGCCTCGATCACCAGGTCAAACGATACGGCGGGGGCGGCCAGGTCGAACCCGCCGGCGCCGAGTTCGGCGGCCAGGCCGGCCTGAGCCGGGCGCTGGCCGCAGACGATCAGCTCGGCCGGCGAGAACAGGCGGAGCAGGTGCGTGGTGATCAGCGCCAGCGTGCCGTCGCCGACAACCGCGATCCGCTCCCCCGGCCGCGGCTGGCCCCGGCCGATCGCACGCCAGGCGACCGCGGCGGGTTCGGCCAGCGCCGCGTCGAGCAGGCTTACCTGGCCACCGAGCACGTGCACGACCTGGGCCGGGAGGAGCACCTGGTCGGCCGCCGCGCCGGCCCGGGTGAAGCCCAGCTCGTCGTAGACCAGGCACAGGTTGGTGTGGCCCTGCGCGCACTGCGCGCACACGCGGTCGGGGATGATGCCCTCCGCGATCACCAGCTGGCCGGGCTCCAAGCTCACGCCCGGCCCGACGGCCTCGATGATCCCGGACCACTCGTGCCCGGGGACCAGCGGGTACCGCGTGTAGGCCGGGTCGACCACACCCGCGACCAGCTCCAGGTCGGTGCCGCAGATCCCGGTGTACACGGGCCGGGCCACCACCTCGCCGGGCCCCGGCACGAGCTCGGCCGCCTCCTGCAGGCTTACTATCCCGGGCGAGGTGATGACCAGGGCCCGCCGGTCAGCCATGCCCGGCCCGCGCGGCGAAGGGCAGGCCGCCGAGGGCCCTGGTGAGCTGGTGGGCCGCGTCGCGAATGGCGACGCCCAGCTCGTCCATCCGCCAGGTCGGCTGGTTCAGCTTCAGCCCGGTGCCGCTGATGGCGGCCACGCAGCCGCCGGTCCGGTCGTAGATCGCCGCGCCCACGCAGAACACGCCGTCGCAGTCTTCCTCGTCATCGATCGTGTAGCCGCGGACCGCGCTCAGCTCGAGGTCCCTGAGCAGGTCATCGGGATCGGTGATGGAGCGGGCGGTCCTGGGCGGCATGCCCGCCTCGACGGCCAGCGCCCGGGCCTGCTCCGGCGGTAGCGCGGTAAGCAGCGCCTTGCCCGCCGACGTGCAGTGCGGGAATTCCCGTTGTCCCAGGTAGCTGGCGAACCGGACGGTGCCGGGCGCGTCGATCCGCGCGGTGACGATGGCGAAGGGCCCGTCGGGTATCACCAGCCGGGTGGTCAGCCCGGTGGCGTCGGTGACCGACTGCATGACCGGCATGGCCAGGCTGATCAGCGGGGACTGCGACTCGGCCGCGTCGCCGAGCTTGGCCAGCGCCATGCCCAGCCGGTACCTGCGGCTCAGCCTGGCCCCGGAATCAGCTACGAAACCGCGGGCGATCAGCGTCTGGAGCAGTGCGAACGCGCTGCTCTTGGAGACCGCGATCTTGTTGGCGAGCTCGGTCAGCGTCATGCCGTCCCGGCCCGCCGCGGCCAGCAGCTCCAAGGTATCGAGCGCTCGTTCCACGCCGTGCAGGCGGTAACGCTGCCCGTCGGCGCCGGAATCGTCCCGGTTACTCACCGGCTATTCTTTGTCCCGAGCATCGTTCGGCATAGCAGAATAGCTTGGCACCCTTGATCGGTGTCGTCAACACGCCATCGCTAACACAAAGACTCTTGACAATGGTCCTTGCGCTGCCGTGTCATTGTGTCACCGCTCACTCGGATGTAAAGAATTAATTTCGGCAGAGTCGAATACCTGGTCCGTTCGGGATAAAAGGTCTTCTCAAGGGGAGCAGCGATGAGCTGGGTCGCGGACGTGCTGGACATGCTGGGCGTCACCGGCCGGGACCACGGCACCTCCTTTCCCGACGGCGCCGCGTTTCGCATCGAGATCCCCAGCGTCGAGGGGCCCAAGGTGCTCGAGGCGGTGCTGCGTGCCGCCGAAGCCGAGGGCATCACGGTCAACCGGGTCTCCCAGGGCAGCGGTGCCGTGCTGTTGCGGGCCGCCGAACTGCGCGACATGGCCCAGGCCGGCCGGGCGGCGGGCGTCGAGGTCTGCCTGTTCGTGGGGCCGAGGGAGCGGTACGGACTAGGAGCGCACGTCAGGTCGCAGGACGGCCGGGCGCACGGGGACCAGGTCCGCGGCCTGCGCCAGATCTCCTACGCGCTGGAGGACGTGCTGCGGGCCACCGAGGAAGGGGTCCGCAGCTTCCTGGTCGCCGATCTCGGCCTGCTGCGCGCGGTGACGCAGGCGCAGGCGCAGGGCGCGCTGCCGGCCGACCTGGTGTGGAAGGTCTCTGCGGCCATGTCGCCGTCCAACCCGGTCACGGTCAAGCTCCTGGAAGACCTCGGCGTCAGCACCGTAAACATCCCGGCCGACGTAACGCTGGCCGAACTGGCCGAGATGCGAGCCGCGGTCAGCATCCCGCTCGACCTGTACGTGGAGGCCCCCGACCCGCTCGGTGGCGTGGTGCGCGGCCAGGAGCTCGGCGACCTGATCAGGGCCGGGGCGCCGCTCTACGCGAAGTTCGGGCTGCGCAACGCCCAGGGCGTGTATCCGAGCGGACATCACCTAGAAACTGTGGCCTGCGCGAACGCGATCGAGAAGGTGCACCGCGCGGCGGTGGCGCTGGAGTGGCTGGAACGGCTGTCACCCGGCCTCGTTCAGTCCAAGCCGGGGCCGCCGGGCTCGGCGTGCCGCTCCGATGAGCAATTTTGCCCATTTAGTAGAGCCTGGCGACACCAGACGCCTGAAAGGTTCCGCGTCATGAGCAATGAGTCCTCCGGCTCCACCGTGCTCAGTCTGATCGCCCCCGGCCAGGCCTCGAACAAGCCGCTGACCTGGGTGGTGGCCATCGCGATTCTGGGGGTCAAGCTGACCATCCGCTTCGAGGGCTGGGTCATCCTGGTCGAGTACATGATCATCTTGTCGCTGGCGATCTGGGGCCTGCAGACCGAGCTGACCTCGCACGCGGCCGGGATCACCGTGCCAGGGGCTCGCGTCTTCTTCGGCGATCACGGCCAACGCGAGCAACGTGCTGCCGTTCCTGGCCGGGCGGCTCGGCCCGAAGGCATTCGCCGACCTGGTGGCGCTGGCGGTCATCGCCTCGTTCGCCACCACGATCCAGTCGCAGATCGTGGACGGGAGCCGGATCATGTTCAGGATGGGCCGGGATCGCACTGTGCCGAAGGCGCTCGGCCGGGTGAACCAGCGGTTCCGGACGCCGGTCGCGGGGCTCGTGGTGATGGGCGTGATCCCGGTGCTGGCGCTGGTTTTGTACTTGGCGAGCAGTTCTTTGCAGAAGACGATCATCTACATCGACTCGACCGGCGGCCTGCTGTTCGCCGGCTACTACGTGGTGATCTCGCTGTACAGCATCTGGTACTACCGCACCGTGCTGTTCCGCGACCTTCGCGAGTTTGTCCTGGGGCTGCTGCTGCCGCTGGTCGGCGCGGCGACGCTGGTCTACGTGATCGTCAAGTCGCTGCCCGGCACGCCGGTGCCGGTGCGGATCATCGCGCTGGTGCTGTTCCTGGTGGGCATACCGCTGGCCTTCCTGTCCAAGGCGATCACCCGCGCCGTTCTTCGCCACGCGGCGGGAGCGCTACCGGGAGGACAAGCCCGAGCCGGCCCGTGTCTAGTGGACGGCATCGTGGCCCTGGGAAACGCGTCGTAGGCCAGGCGAGGCCGACGCCCTGGGAGGAGATCGTCGAGGCGACGGCCCGGCCAGTTGCGACCGGCAGGACTAGCCGGTGAGGAAGCGGTAGGAACCTACCTCGGTGAAGGTCTCCTGGACCGGGGGCTGGTCGCAGCGGTCCATGATGCCGGCCTGGAACTCGCCGAAGGCCCTGACGGCCAGGATGGGGCTGGGATCGTGTTCGGACTGGACGAGGTGGACGAACGTCACCTTGTCGTCCAGCATGAGGGTGGCGTAGCGGAAGCCGTCGGGACGGGTCTGGTGGAGTTCGGCGTACACGGCGCGGACGAGTTCGGCGTTGACGGCGGCCTGGTCGGGCTTGGTCCGGTAGCGGATGAGGCGCTGCTGCATGGTTATCTCCTGGTCTCGATCTTCGGTGCGTGGTTCTGGGCGGGACGGCGGCACGGCCGTCTCTTCCTCGCTCGGCCAGTATGAGGGGCGGGCGCCGCTGCGCACCTGGCTGTACCGGATCGCGACCAACCGGTGCCTGAACGCGCTGCGAGCCAGCGGCCGGCGGCCGCGCACGGAACCAGCCGGGCCGTCCTTGGGAACGGGAGGTCGCGACCCGGTTCGCCACCGCGTTCGCCGCCCATGACATCGACGGCGTGGTCGCCTGCTGACCGAGGACGCCTGGTTCACGATGCGGCCGGTCACGCTGGAGTACCGGGGCCACCAGGCTATCGCCGGCTTCCTGCGCGACATCAACATCTGGCGGGGTCCGAGGGGCTACCGGCTGATCCCGACCCGGGCCAACGGCCAGCCCGCCTTCGGGTGCTACCTGCAGGAAGCCCAGGCGCCGGTGTTCCGGGCGCACGGGATGATCGTGCTGACCCTGGAGGGCGACCGGATTTCGGCCATCACCCGCTTTGTGGACAACAGCAACATGGCCCGGTTCGGGCTGCCGCGGATGCTGGCGGATTAAGAACCCTGTTGGGCTGGGTCCGGTCAGAACCTGGTCAGAACCGGTAGCGGGTCGTGCGATCGCCGAACTCGTCAGCGGCGCCGAACGCGAAGACGGTCGCGGGCGTGATCCCGTAGGGGAGATAGGGCGGCGGGCCGGCCGTGGGCGCGCCGGAGGGGGCGTCAAAGGCGCCATCGGCCACGGTAACGGGCCAGCCGTACTTTGATCCGGTACGCCTGTGCCACTGCTGCAGCGCGGCTTCTTGTGTCACTTGCGCCGCAATTCCCTCGAGGACCACATCCATGCTGTCAGTGCGGGCCGTGGACCGTGCAACGGGGGTCGGCTAGTAGGTTTCTGCCCTTGCGGGAAGCTTTGGTGAACGTACTTTAGAGGGCGCCGTGGAGCCAGACGGCCAGCACCGGGCGGACGGGGGCGGCCGGTGGGGTGCAGGGTCGCTAGCCAGTACATGCGGGTGTCGGCGAGGACGGCGCGGACGAGCTCCCTGGCAGGGCGGTGGTGGGATAGGCGGCGATCAGGTCGGCAGACTTCGGCTCGGAGCCGGTTATAGGTATCCTCGTTGCGCGTATGGGAGATGGACTCCGCGATGGTCCGGCAATCATCGGTTGCCGGGGCGGTGCTCGCGGCGCGGTGCTCGCGGCGCGCAGCGGGGGGTCCGGCTCTGGTAGCATCTCGGCGAGGCACTGAGGGCCGTTAGCTCAGCGGGAGAGCGCTTCCCTGACACGGAAGAGGTCACTGGTTCAAATCCAGTACGGCCCACCGGGTGTTTTCGTTTCTGGCCCCACCAGGTAGTGCTCGCTGGCCCTACGGCGACCTACCAGGAGGCTTCCTGCCCCAATCTGCTGGCCCTCGGTGTGTGCGGGTTCATGATCATGCCGTAGACGTCAGCCACAGCTAGCATGGACTCGTGACCTACGAACGCATCACGACGGACCCCGATGTCATGGCTGGCCTGCCGTGCATCAGAGGGCTGCGCTTCCCTGTCGCAACGTGGTGGCGATGGTCGCTGACGGAATGACGGTCGACGAGATCCTCGCTGAGCATCCGGACCTGACCACCGAGGACATCCACGAATCGCTTCTCTATGCCGCCGAGGCCGTACGCGAGCGGGAGCTGCCGCTGCGGCATACAGCGTGAAATTCCTCATCGACAATAACCTGTCCCCGCTCCTTGCCGAAGGCCTGAAGGCGGCGGGACACGATGCTGTCCACCTGCGGGACCTTGGTATGCAGGCGGCACCGGATCCGGCTGTCCTGCAGCGCGCTCAGGTCGATGAGCGGGTCTTGGTATCGGTTGACACGGACTTCGGCGGCCACCGCCAGGAGCGAGTCCAGATCGCAGGTCGGCTCTTTCCGAGAGCAGCCCGATCAGGGATCCTCCCCCGGGTACGGGCGGATAACCGACCCCGGCACCCGTACCTGAATCCAGGTGCGTCACAAAGGCGTGGTCGAAGTGCGCCCGGAGCAGCCGCTGGGACCAGTGGGTATCGCCCGCGGCGCTGAGGACCCAGGTCAGCTGCCTGCCCACCGGGGCATCAGGAGCTTTCCTGGAGATGAACGGGGATGGGGAGGCCGCCGTGGCGGCCTGGCCCTGCCCGGTGCTGCCCGGCGAACCAGTGCACCCGGCCGCCGCCCCCGCGAGCACCACGCTGAGCCCGGCGTACCCGATCCGCCGGGCCGGGCCGCCTTCCTCCAGGCCGGTTGCCCTGTACTGTCATGGGCCAAGCCGTCAGCCGAGGTCACCCGGCAGTGCCGCGACTGCGGAGCCAGAACCAGTTCATCTCTTCCCGCCCCCTCACAGTGCAAGCTTGACCGCGGTCGGCACCGGCGCGGGAGCAGGAGGCCGCAGCGGCTCGGCCGACTGGCCGCTGGACGGGTAGGGCTGGTACATGGTGACCTCTGCCTCGGAAGGTAACGGTAACTCTTAGTAGCGCGAAGGACAGCAGGGCGCCGCCTGATACACCCGAGATCAGCTGTATCAGGCGACCTATCGCGCTTAAGCAGCAGCATGACAGCGCGGCCTCGACCCGCGATTAAGGCGTCATTGCGTAAATGTCCCCGTGCGCCCCGTCTCCAGCGGACAGACAGCCCGCACCCCGCGGCTGGCGGTGACCACCTGGTCCACGACGACACGGACGGGGAAAGATACAAAAGCCGCGGTGAGGCCAGGGCCGGAGATGGCCCTGGCGCCCGCATGACCGGGAAGGTGCAAAGGCCCCCCACCGGACTGCCGCCGGATTGTGACGCCTCCGGTGCGGCATCAAGGGCCGATGTGAACGCAGGCAACGAGGACAAGGGAAAGTGCCTCCAACGGCAAGCGATGGCGACCGGCGACAGCACGGGGCGCTCGTACATCTTGTGACGACTTGGGCTATACCCGGCCTGAAAAACGGAAGGTCGGCGGGACGCCTTCTAAGCACCAGGTTGAACCCCATAGCGGGCTAGCCTGTGGATACGTCGCTCGACCTGTGGACAGCGGACGGCCTGCGACCTGGTGTCTAAACGGTTATCCACTTTTCCACATCTACGCTCGTCCACAGCTGTGTAGTGGTTGACCAGCGTGTTTACCTAAATCATCCACAGGTTTATACACAGGGCGCTAGCCTGGCAGGCCCGGGGCTGGCGTGATAGGAGCGTGCTCTCATGCTGGCCCTGGGTCCTCTGCGTGCGGGCAGTCCTCCCCCCTTGCAGTACCGAAACGCCGAGCTGGTGATCATGCGCGTGCGATCCGCGTGCGATAATGTGCGGCTCCCAGGGGTCAAAAGCGGGCTACTGCGGTCACTCACGACCGCCGATCACAGGAGTCGGTAACCGACATTCCCGCAGGTCAGCCTAGTATGAATGTGGTGGTGGTCAGGGACAGGATCGAACTGTCGACCTTCCGCTTTCCGGACTGTGGTTCGCTCGCGGGCGACGTGAGCTTAGCGATCTTGTCCCCGCGAGCCTTCGCGACGGCCAAGCGGGACAGGGAGCCTGGCGACCCCAGAGACAGCGAGTGCCCCGGCCCGAAAGGTTACCGAGGCACTCTTACTCCGTGTCAAGATTCTGGCCCTAGCTCCATAGGCTCTCGCCTCCCTTCGCGCATCGACTGCGGCTATGCGTACGGCGACCAGCGGTGCCACCGCTCCAAGAGGTGGCGGACAACGTGCGTCCTGTGCGGCCGGTGCGGATGAAGGTCCATGACGGCCTCCCTTCCTTCTGTTTCACGCGTACCACTCCGGACGTTCTGGCATTAGAGGCGTTGGACCCGTTTCCAGCGTGATGTTGGACCCGTTTCCAGCGTGATATGGAGCACAGTCACCCTGCCCGCTTAGCGCGGGCATGAGACAAACGCATGTGCCGGTTCATTGCCATCCTGGACAACTAATTAGCCGGACAGGCCCGGCAAGGCCGGTTGCGCGCATCGCAGCCTGGACGGCCTCCAGTGCCCGCTCAAGCTCGGTACGCAGCCCAGGCTCCAGCTCAAAACCCGGCTCGAACCCCGATCCCGCCAGCGTCCGCGCCAGATCGGCGAGGCTGCCAAGGTCGGTTCCCTCCACGCTTTCCTCGGCCAGCTCGCGGACGACCGGATTGACTGGTGCCCACTCCATCAGCAAGCACGCCAGGTCGAACGTCACTTCGGGGTCCAGAGTGCCATCCCGGACCCGAGGTGCCGTCGCCGACTCTCTGTTAAACCGTCGGCTTGGCCAAGATGCGCCGCGCGAGGCGTGCCCGCTACGTGCCCGTCAGCATGGGCGGCAAAGGTCAACCACGGTCACTCACGGAAGATTAGGCAAGTCGGCGCAGGTCACGGCATCTCCAGGTCACGAACGACCAGCGACACCGACTTCCCAAGCTGACAGTCCAACTTCTGAGCCCAATCCTCGCTGCGTGGGACATACGTGGGATGCAACGTTGCCGTCGATCGATCCCGCGAGCGTCACCGCAGGTCACAGACCATAGACCGACCTGAGCTGTGACGGTCTGTAGAACCGTCGGCATATTGCGGGCGCTCTGTTCCGGCCCTCCCTCGGGATGGACCAAGGGGTCGTCCCCTCGCCCGGCCCGCTCGATGACTGGCAAGCCTGGTGCGCCGTTGGGACCAGGCCGAGCAGGTCTGGCGACGGCGCCGCGGTCAGCGCGGCGGCCCGAGGACGACGCTGCCGACCATCTTGGCCCCTTCTGCGAGGCGCTCGGGCGTGATCTCCCATCCGTCAGGTCGCTGCGTCGCGCGGTCGCGGCCGACGTAGCGGTACAGGCCCTCGTTCCCGCCGGGCGTGCAGATGATCAGCATGTCGGCCTTCGCCGAGGTGATGCGGTAGGCGTGCGGCACATTCTTGGGAAGGAAGATGATGCCGCTCTCAGCCAGCTCCGACTCCTCCTCGCCGCACCAGAATCGCGCGGTGCCGCTGATCATCATGAACACCTCGTCCTCTCGGGTGTGCATGTGGTAGGGCGACGCCACGCCCTCGCTGGTGTGGGACCGGGCCACGAGCAGCTGGCCCTTGGTGGCCTCGCTGTCGAGCAGGATCGACATCGTTCCGCCAGCGAGCCACTCCAGCTGCTGCTGCTGCCCGGCCTGTGCTAGGTAAGCGATGCTCATGATCAACTCCCATCACGCTTCCTGCCTGCGACGGCTCAGCGTCGTGGTAACAGCCCGGTGGGCACGGCAGGCGTCCCGGGTGCTCGTCCGGATCTTTCACGACCCTCTCACAGACGGGGGAGACAGCACCGGGGCAAGGACGTTCGCATCGGACACCGTGTGGACCCTGAGCGCCATCGGGGCGCGAGCCGCGGCCAGCGTACAGCGGCAAAGTACAGCAACGCGCCCCTACTGCGGCTGTCGATCGCTGTCCTGCACCTCTGCTCCTACGTGGGGCGAGACTCGTACGCCCGGGAGCGCCGCTAGTTCGGGACGAAGAGGCCCGTGGCCGCTGCATGCCCGATGAGGCGGTCGCGAGAGAGGTATCACGGCCACTCTTGGACAGCACCTCAGGAACCACGACCTGGTTTGACGCACGTGAGCTAGGTTGCAGAGGAGACCTGACACGGAAGAAATCTCTCACAGCTTTCTCACGGACTGACCTGAACGGTACCGGACTATGGCGTCTATGCTGGACACCCGACAGGACGCTGACCTGCCAATACGGATTCCGGCGCACTGACCGGACACGCTCCATTGATCTACGGATCATAAGGCTGGGGGGTCAAGTGCAGCCTCTTAACCGAGGCGTCGCTCGTGCGGCTATGGTGGGCCTGGCCGGGTCATGTTCAAGCTCGGATGCGCGAGCGGAGGTGGCGGCCGAATGCCTGCTGACGAAAGCGGAGCCTGCGGCAGTGCGGATCGGATGACCTTGCGGTCGTGGTGAACTGGGAACGTGACGGACCTGGCCTGCGCGGTCAGGTGGTCGCCGAGAATGTCAGCGGCCGGGCGTGCTGCGGCTTGGGCGGCTGCAAGATCGCATCCCGCCACGGCGGCCGCAAGACGGGAGATGCTCGCCGAGGCCGCCCCAGGCCGCATCCTGGCTGGGGACCAGCCTCCAGCGCTCGTTCATCCCGGCGCGGAAGGCCTGCCGCTGTCCCTCGAGGTCGCGGATCCGGGTCTTCTCGCCGCTCCTCTGGTGAGGGATCAGGTCCGGGTGCTGGCGTTCAGCGTCGCTGACCGGGGCTGGCTCTGCCGAGCGCAGCGGCTCGGTCTGCGTCCTCGTCACCGGGATCCGGTGGCTCGGGGCGTAAGCTGCACGCGCGCTGCTGGCTGGGCGTAGGCGGTGCGCGGCCACCCGCAGCACCGGCTATTGTTTCAAGCCACAGGCTCAGCAAGTTTTGCCTTCATCCACGGGTACGGGTCGCGAAGCGGCTGGCGCCGGGCGCGCTGACGCTCCTGGATCTGCCTGAGCGGTTCGCCGGCGGTGTAGTAACGGCCCCGGCCGTTGCCGGAAGCGCTCAGGATGCCTGTCGACGCCAGGGCCGCTAGGTCCCGGGTGGCAGTCTGCTCGGTGATTTCGGCTCGCTTGAGATAACCGGCACGGCGGACGCGGTAACCGAGGACGGCGTCGAACATCGCCTCCATCGCGCGCTCGGGAAGAGCATGCTCGGCAAGCAGCGCATCGAGTTCGATCCACGTAATCCCGGCCTCTTCGACGCGGCGCGCCACGGTCTGCGCCTGCATGTGATGGGCACGAAGGTTGAACGCCAGCCACAGGTGGGCGTCATCGCGCGGCTGCCACGACCCGTGGCCGGTACGGGCCAGCACACTGTAATAGTCCTCTGTGTTGGCCCCGAGCCATTCCTCGATGCTGGAGAACTCCGGCTCGCCGATGTCGGACCGGGTGAGCACGAGCGTGGCGAGTGCCCGGGCCATGCGCCCGTTGCCGTCCCTGAACGGGTGAATCATCACCAGGTTGAGGTGGGCCATGGCGGAGCGCACGACGGGATCGCTGTTCACCCCCGTGTGCAAGCTCTCGACGAGGGCGTCCACCAACTTGGGGACATCGGCGGCACCCGGTCCCTCGTAGACCACCCGGTCGTTCCGCTCGTCGTGGACATAGATCGGGCCCTTGCGGTAGCGCCCGGGCGACTTCGTGTGGTCGTGGCTGAGCATCATGTAGTGCATGGCACGGATCTCGGTGGCGTCGAACGTGCCGCATTCGGTGTCGCCCATGGCCAAGACGTAGCCCAGCGCCTGGCGGTAGCCCCGGATCTCGAGGAAGGTCTTCTCATCCGCACTGATGGGCTCCTCGCCGTCGAGCGCGGCGGCGGCGTCGTCTTCAGCGACCTGGTAGCCCTCGATGCTGTTCGAGCCCTGGATCGCACGAGCTAGCGCCGAACGGCGCAGGACTCCCTCCCACCGTCTGGGTGTGCGCAGGACATGGCGAAGGTCCTTCCGCATCAGGTGGATCTCACGCAGTACGGACTCATCCTCAGACGTCAGCGAGGGAGCCGTGTAGAGGACACCATGATGCGATGTCGTATTCATACAGTCAGTTTACGGTATCCATGACTACTTAAACTAATCATCACATCATGAATGGCGCCTGCCGCGACTACGCCGAGGACCTCACTATTATTCACGCTGCGCTGCGGTGAAGGTCTTGTCCATGACGTCGGCGCCGGTGGTGATGACCGGACGGAGCTCCTACCGGTAGACGGTCTCGGTGGTCCTTGAGCTGGCGTGCCCGACCAGGCGGGTGATCTCCTCGATGACCACGCCCGATTCGGACATGACCGAGACGAACGTGTGCCGGAGCTCTCGCGGCGCCCAGACGCCCCGGCGCGACTGCGGCGTGGCGGCGTTGGCGAGGTGCAGCAGCTCGCGCGAGGTCGGCGCACGGCCGTGCTTGCGCTCCCACGCCCGCGCCAGCTCGCGCTCCTTCTCGCGCATCTGCACCGTCCGCGTTGAATACGCGTCCATCTGAGCCTGGCTGATGCCCCTGATCTCATTGCCGCGCCCGTCAGCGCGCGGAATCCACTCCACGCCGAACGCGCGCGTCAGCTCGCACTCCACCACAGTGGCGGCAATCGCCTGCACGGGCGCCCAGGACCGCGCGCACGCTCATCGTGTCCAAGGCGCGCCACTTCCCGTCGCGGAAAGTCCGCGTGATCCGGGCGATCTGGTTGTGGATGTGATCCTGAGGGTCGCCGTCCCGGCTGGTGCCCTGCAGCCAGGAGGTCACGATCAGCCCGGCGGGCTCGAACCGGCCCGGCTCGCGCCCATCGATCCGGGTGCCGTGGTAACCGGTGCGGGTGATCCCGGCCCAGGCCTGCAAGTACCCCAGCGCGGCCCGGTTCGCCCGGTGCAGCACCTCCTGAAACTGCTGCTCCCGCCTTCCCAGTACGCGGCCGCCTGCTGGTCGCCACCCATTCGCGCGCGGCGCTCGTTCTCCCGGATCGATGCGTGCAGCACCGAGATCGACTTGGAGAACGAGACCGTCACGTCGTAGTAGGCGGCAGGCTGGCGCGTCGCCTGGGCGGCCTCGCGTTCCAGCTCGATGAGCCGCTCGGCGGTGGCATGCGGCTCGGCCGCCATGAGCCGGGCCAGGTGGTCGGCGAACGTCGAGTAGCGGCCGCGGGGCCGACCGAGCCTGGCTCCCGTGCGGGGGTCGATCTGCCGGTAGACCGCGTCATAGGGTTTGCGTTCGAGGCGCTGGCCGGGGTGAGGCCGACGGCCTGAGCGCCGGGTCCCCACCACCGGCCGGGTGGTTCCCCGGCCTGGGCGGCGTCGATGTAGTAGCCGCCGGTCGCGCGCTCGGCGGCGCCGCCTTGGGTTTTCCAGATGTAGCCGAGGTCGTAGCCCTTGGCGACGGTGACGACCACGGCCAATACGGCTGCCTCCTTTCCCACCGGGATCGCGCGGCCGCAGGGTTGACCATGATCATTTCGATGAATGCAACGGTCTGCGGCGACATGAACATGGTCGGAAAAGACAGAACAAGATCGTCAGCAGCAGGCGCCGGAAGAGGGTGTAACGGGGTGGGAGTCAGGCAGCGACCTGGGAAGACAAGAAATTGAAGATTGACCAGAAAACGGTGTTCCGTCGGGCAGATGACGGAGCGATGAGGCGTGCGCTGCTACCCGTGACCGCAGCTTGGTTCGCCGACGGTACGTCTTCGAGAAGTTGAAGTCTCCGGCAGACGCTGTGGTGTTACTGCTGTCTGCCAGTGGGCGCGCTTATGCTGGGCACAACGTCAACTTGCAGGAGAGCTGCCGATGACTGCGCCGCATGCCAGGCAACCACAGATGCTGCCTCGCCCGGCCTGCACGCCGGCGGCGATCAGGACCGTGCTGGCCGCTAACGCCGACAATGAGGTGCTACGGCAGTACGACCAGGACCTCGACACAGCATTCGAGCAGGCTCGTGAGCAAGGCGACCTGACACCGCTGGTGCAGACGGTACGGCGCTGGTGGTTCGAGGCGGACGCCTGGCGCGACCCTGACGGCCAGCGGGAGTTCCTGACCCGGATGGACACTTACCAGAACGAGGGGCCGCCGCCTGCTGAGCAGCGGATGACCAGGGAAGAGATCCGGGCTCGGTTCGGCGTCTGAGGCGTGTACCGATGGGAGCTGGACGGCCCGGCTCAGCAGCACTTCGCCGACCTGAATCCAGCCGTGCGGACATCGCTGGCAGCCTTCATGGATGCGGTCGTGATCGTCGACCCGGTGCAATACCAGCGTCGCCGCGACGAGCCCGATGACGTGTCCATGCCGCTGCGCACGCTGCATTTCGGCCCGCACGACGAGGGGCTGGTCACATTTCTCGTGTATCCGCCTGACGATCTCGTGCTCGTGGTCAGGATCCAGTGGCTGGGCGATTGAGTGATGATGTGCTGCGCGTCTTACGCCTGCCTGAAGTCCGGCCGGGGTTCGCGTCGAGCAGCTCATCGAGCTTGTCGAGCAGGGCGCGCAGCGTGTACCGGGTGGTGACGATCTCGCCGTCCGGCTTCGGGATTACCGCCTGCCACCAGCCGTTTCCAGCCCCGACGACGACCGCCGGACACCGGTCCAGGCGAAGTACCTGGTCATACTCATCAGGTACCAGCCGCAGCCTGCGCGCTGCTCGTTCCTCCACTTCGTGCCTCCCGGCCCTCGCCGCATCCTGCCAGCGACGAGGCTAGGGACGACAAGCCTGGACGACCTGCAGTGGTGTGAGGGTAAAGAACCAGGACGCGGGTAGGGGCCGAGAATCCGCACAAAAGTGCGGGTCAGATTACGCCCGCGCGGCGCGCGAGGGGCCGCAGCTCCGGCGTTGACGGGCGGTGCTCGCGGCGCAGCAGTTCGGTGAGGACGTCGCGGGTCGCCGGGTCGTAGCGGACCAGCTGCGGGCTGAGCCGTTCGGCGGCCAGCAGGAGGTTGACCGCAGCCGCGTCCTTCCGGGTCATGGCGTACGCGCGCACCAGGTCCAGGTTGACCTGGGTTCGCCTGCCCACCAGGCCGGCTGCCGGTCTCATCCCGGTCCGCAGAGCCGGTGAATTCCTCGATGTCCACCCGCAGGATCTCCGCCAGGCGCACCAGGACGCTGTGGCTGTCGACGCCGCGCTTGCCTCGCTCGACCTGGGACAGCCAGGATTCGGACCGGCCGACCAGGCCGGCGAGCACGGCTTGCGACAGGCCGCGCCGCCGCCTGGCCCGCGCGATCCGCTGCCCGGTGGGCTCGCGGTCGGATGGCGTCATCCGGCACCAGCCCTGACGGGAAGCGCGTCGATGACCTCGCGCCACGGAGGCAATCTGCGCTCGTACGGCGCGTCCGGGTCGAACAGCACCCGTATGCCCATGCCGCGCAGCGTCTCCAGGCTGGCGCCGAACGCCGGATGGCTGGCGAGCTGGGGCTTGCAATGTGGTACGACCACGACTGGGACGCCGTAGCCCACCATCTCGCACAGCAAGCCCACGGCGAAGTTGTCCGCATGACCGTGGGCGAACTTGTTGACGCTGTTGAACGTCAGCGGGCATGCCAGCACGACGTCCGCGGCAGGGACCGGGCTGCCGGTGCCCGGCATCCGGTACTCCGACCGCACCGGCTCGCCGGTCAGGCGCTCCAGCTCGGCAGGATCGATGAACCGGATGCCGGTCGGCGTGGAGAAGACCACGACCTGCCACCCTGCGGCCTGGCACGCAGCGACCAGCGCGGCTATGCCCTCGGGCGCCGGGGCGCCGCTGACCACGAGGTACAGCACACCGCCATCGTCATCCACGGGATCGGACCTTCCTGGATGTCTCGGAAGTTCCAGGATAGGCAGGAGATCACGCTCCCGGTCCGGCCATCACCCCCAACGTCACCGGGTTGTGGCTGGCTATCCCTCGCGCTCCGCCGCGGTGAAGATCTTGCCCATGACGTCGGCACCGGTGGTGATGACCGGGCGGAGCTCGTGCCGGTAGATGGTCTCGGTGGTCCGGGAGCTGGCATGCCCTGCCAGGCGGGCTATCTCCTCCACAGCCACGCCCGACACGGACATGACCGAGACGAACGTGTGCCGGAGCTCTCGCGGCGCCCACACACCTTCGATGCCCGCCTTCTTGCACAGGGCCCGGAAGTCACGGCGGACATGAGAGGCATCCAGGGGTGTTCCGACGGTGGTGGTGAACACCAGGCCGGTGTCCTGCCACAGTGGCCCCGCCGCCAGGCGGGCCTCTGCCTGCCACTTGCAGTGCTCTCGCAGTGCCGTCACGGCGTTCTGCGGCAGGGCAAGGGTCCGGCGGGACTTCTCGGTCTTGGTGTCTCCGTGCAACCGAACCGACCGCCACACCGCGATGCTGGGCGGCACCGGCGTCCGCGCATCCGGGTCACCATCCAGGTCGACGTGATCCCACCGCAGCGCCCGGGCCTCCTCGGTCCTGATCCCAGTGGTCAGGGACAGGATCACGTAGGCGCCGAGACGAGGGTGATCCCTCGCCGCTACGAGCAGCGCGGCCGCCTCAGCCGCGGTCATCGCCCGGGACGGCCGCCCGGTCTTGCCCTGCGGCGGCTTCACGAAGCTGGCCACGTTCCGGCCCACGTGATCGTTAGCCTCCGCGTGCTGGATCGCCCGCACCAGCACGTTGTGCGTGCTCGCTATGGTCCGGGTCGACCGCGTCTCGGCAAGCTTGTTCAAGGTGCGGCGCACGTCGTGCGCGGTCAGGTCCCGCAGCGGGATGTTCCCTATCAGCATCGTGACCGGCCTGAGCAGATCCACATGTGACCGGACAGTTTTAGCCGCCAGCCCGTCCAGCGCCTCGGCAGCCCAGTCGTCCACCGCCTTGGCCAGCGTGTAGCTGGAGGAGGTCTTCAACCCCGCCTCCGCCTCGGCCTGCAGCTTCTTGAGCTTGTCGCGGACCTCGGTCTTGGTCCGCCCGGTGACCTTGCGCCGGATCCGCGTCCCGTCCGGGCGCCAGCCGAGGGAGATGGCACCGACCCAGGTGCCGTTCGCCGCATCCCGGTAGATCGAGCCTTCGCCGTGCCCACGGCGCGCAGTAGCCGTCATACGTCGGATAGTACGCTGACTTTGGCTCTTGGTTTGGCTCTTCCCGGAGGCTTTCAAGATCGCAAGTGGCCTCTGACCTGTGGAGCTAAGGGGACTCGAACCCCTGGCCTTCTGGATGCAAACCAGACGCTCTTCCAGCTGAGCTATAGCCCCGAGATGTCTCCGAACAGGGTACCCCGCTGCGCACACGTTAGAGCGCGTCCCTGACAAGGACGAGGCCTATTTGAGCAGACGGGACAGGCGGCGGTCCGCCAGCGGCTTGCCGCCGGTCTGGCAGGTCGGGCAGTACTGGAGCGCGGAGTCGGCGAACGAGACCTCCCGGATGGTGTCGCCGCACACGGCGCACTCCTGGCCGGCTCGGCCGTGCACCCGCAGGCCGCTCTTCTTCTCGCCCTTCAGGTCCGCGGCCGCCAGGCCCGCCGAACGCTCCACGGCTTCGCTCAACGTGGCCTTGATCGCCTCGTACAGGATGGCCACCTCGGCCGGCGTCATGCTGGCCGAGATCTTGAAGGGTGACATCTTGGCCGCGTGCAGCACCTCGTCGGAGTAGGCGTTGCCGATGCCGGCGATGATCCGCTGGTCGCGGAGCACGCCCTTGACCTGGGTGCGGCGCCCGGCCAGCAGGCCCGCGAGGGTGTCCACGGTGAAGTCGGCGGCCAGCGGGTCCGGGCCGAGGGTGGCCACCCCGGGCACCTCGGCCGGGTCGCGGACCAGGTACACCGCCAGGCGCTTGCGCGTGCCCTGCTCGGTCAGGTCGAACCCGGAGCCGTCGTCCAGCCTCAGCCGGAAGGCCAGCGGACTCTTACCCGGCCTCGGCGTCGCCGAGGGCAGTTCGTCCCGCCAGCGCAGCCAGCCCGCCCGGGCCAGGTGGATGATCAGGTGCAGGCCCTGGCCGGTGGCGATGTCCAGGAACTTGCCGTGCCGGCTGATCTCGGTAATCACTTGGCCGTTGAGGCTGGTCAACGGCGGGTCGAACGTCTTCAGGACCGAGAACGAGGCCGCATCGGCTCGCGCGACGGCATGGCCCGTCGCGTGACCGCGCAGGAAGGCGGCCAGCGATTCTACTTCCGGCAGTTCCGGCATACTTCACAGTCTGCCACGTGCCAGGCGATGTTAGTCACTCGCTGTGGTGAGGCCCATGGTCGTGATCCCGGCCTGCGAGACTATGAGGTCGGGCAGCTCCCCGATGTCGGCCAGCAGGTGGGTCGCCCCGGCCCGGCGCAGCCTGCTCGCGTCGTCGACGTCGCTGAGCACGCCCACGACGAACCGGGATCCGGCCCGCTGGGCGGACAGCACCCCACCTTCGGTGGCGGTGACCATGGCCACGTCACGCACGTCGCCGATGCCCAGCCGCAGGACCGCGGTGAGGATGAGGTCGGGCCAGGGAAAGCCCCGGGCCACGTCGTCCGCGCACAGCACCAGGTCCGTACGCTGCCACCAGTCCAGGCGCTCCACGATCAGGCGGAGCGCAGGCTTGGACAGGGAGGACACCAGGCAGATCTTGATGCCCGCCGCCGAGAGCTTGGCCAGCGCCTCGTTGACGCCGGGGAGCGGCAGCACCCCGAACCGGTCCACGGCCGCCTGGAACGACCGCTCGAAGGCGAGATTGGCGGCCTGGGCCCGGATCTCGTCCTCTGGGAAGAGGCTCCGGATGACGTCGGCGGGCGGCCAGCCGCGCGTCCGGTCGAACTGGACCATCGATCTGACGTATGCCGCGGTGCCGACGACCACGCCCTGAGTGGCGATCGCCTCGGCGAACGCGCGCTCGAGGACGCTGCCGTCGACGGCGGCCGCCCCGACTACGTCACAGCAGACCAGCGATACCGGTGATGTATCGCTCACCTGCTTGCCTCCTTGCGCCGGGTCGGCGTTCGGCCGGCTGCCTGACATTGCCTCCGACCGCGCGCGGGTCAGTCCTCGTCGGCTGCGGTGGCCTCGGTCCACAAGTCGAGTTCGGCGCGGTCGGACTGGACCTTGCGCCAGACGGCGAACGCGCCAACCCCGAGCGCGGCGAGCACGATGAGTTTCTTCACAGCGAGGAATCCTCCACCTTTATGACATCGGAGCGGGCGGCGGATCAAGATTCCGCCCTCCGCGGGTGTAGGGCAGCTTAGCAAAGCCGCCCCGCCAGCCGGCGCAGCCAGCGGACGCGCCGCACCCGGACATGAGTTGTTGTGGCTGAAAAAGGAGAGTTCTGTGGGGTTACGTGGACTTGAACCACGGGCCTCGTCCTTATCAGGGACGCGCTCTAACCGACTGAGCTATAACCCCATACTACGGTCGCTGACCTGCGGGAACAGGAGCGACCAACATCCTACCGTACCGGCCAGGCGCGTTGCGCCATAGTCGGCGGACCCTTCCGCATCGAGGCAATCCCCGAATCGAAAGCAGGGCCCGACTCGCCCTCGCGATGTTACCGCGCTGGCCTGGTGCGGCGTTACTCGGTTTCGCGGAGGGTCACCTCCACGCCGCCGACCAGCCGCGAGGTCAGGTTGTACACCACGGAGCCGATCGTCGCCATCGCGGTGATCAGCACGATGTTGAGCGAGCCGAGCAGGGCCGTGTAGCCGAGCACCTTGGATGCGGAGAACCAGGTCTTCGCGTTCACGCCCGACGAACTCTGGCTTGACGTGACGCTCGACACGACGTGCTGCAGCGAGTCGAACACGCCCAGCGCCGACAGGACGGCGTAGAGCACGCTGACCGCCACGAACAAGATGACGAAGGCGACCAGGGAGACCACGAAGCTGAACTTCATCACCGACCAGGGCTCGACCCGGGCGACGGTCAGGTGCGCCTGCCGCGCGGTCCGCTTCAACTGCGCCTTCTGCGCCGCAGCCGGGCCCTCGGCCGCCGCGGCCTTACCAGCCGACGAGCCGGCCTTGCGCGCGGCCGGGTTCTTGCCGGTCACGCCCGACCGCAGGAAGTTCCGGGCCGGGGACGACGGCGAACTGGCCGGCGGGTCGGACATCTCCCAGGCGAATGCGGCCGCGGAGACCGACGGCGACTCGGCCGGCGCCGGGGGCCCAGACGAGGCGCTGCCGGACGGCGAGGCGCTGCCGGACGGCGAGGCGCTGCCGGACGGCACCGGACTCGCAGGCCTGGTATGCGACGGGTCGTTTCCCGGCGGCACCGCGGCGGATTCCGCGGAATAGGCGATGGTCGGGTCTTCGACGGCCGGCTGGGCCGGGGCGGACGGCGGCGGGCCGAAGCTGAACGCGGGCGGATCACCGGCCGGAGACTGATCCCGGGCCTTGCTCCACGCCGTTTCCGGCTCCAGATCGGGCCCATTCGGCCGGCTGCCTCGCGACGACCGGATGGTGTCGGCGGGGAACGCGGGCACGCCGTCGACGATGGTGGCGTCCACGTCTGCCGGGTGGCCGCTGTCCTGCGCCGGGCCAGCCGGGGTGCTGTTGGCCGCCGCGGGGTTACCGTTAGCCGAGACGTCCTCATTGCCGCCCGCCGGCGTGCCGTTCGGCGATACACCGCCGTCTGCCGTACCGTCTGATACGGCGGCGTCCGGCGGTGCCGGCTTGACGGAAGCGGACGTGGCTGCGGCCGGCTGGCGCGACGGCTGCCTGGGCGGTGCCATGATATCGCTGGACCGCGTGTCCTGGTCGTCGATCACGTCGTCGCCGGTAGCTCGCGAAGTCACCACGGTAGGCGAGCCTCCACCCGAGCCGTCGGGCCTGTCCGTGCGCCTGTCCAAGCCGTCCCTCCTCTGATCCAGACCCTCACGAGGTTATCTCCGGACGAGACGCCCATATGACCACCTATGCGACGAAGGCGGCATTCTGCCGGACTCCGCCTCTGCTCATGGGACGCTTCGGCCCCCGAAATCGTTGCCGTCAACCTGAAAAGTCAGGCATACTAGCCGACCTTACACAATCGACCCGATTACTCCACTTCCCCGTCTTCTTCGTCCTCGGGATCCGGCGCGCCAACGGCGTCCGTCTCACCCGCCAGGTCAGCCGAGCCGGCCAGGTCAGCTGCGTCCTCGGGGAGGCCCTCGTCAGCTGCTTCCTCGTCTTCGGCCAGCGATTCCGCGTTGAGGGCCAGGCCCACCACGCTGTCTCCGGCGGCCAGGTTCATCAGCCGGACGCCCATGGTCTGCCGGCCCGACTGCTTGACCTCGTCCGCGGTAGTCCTGATCACCCCGCCGCCGGACGTTATGGCGAAGATCTCATCGCCCGCGTGCACCATCAGCGCGCCCACCAGTTCGCCGCGGGCCTCGACGATCTTCGCCGTGACGACGCCGCGGCCGCCGCGGCCCTGCACCGGGTAGGCGTCGGCGGGTGTGCGCTTGGCGTACCCGCCGCCGGTGGCCACGAGCACGTCGCCGCCGTCCCGCACCACGTACATGCCGAGCGCTTCGTCGCCGTCGACGAAGCGCATCCCGATGACGCCCGAGGTGGCCCGGCCCATCGGCCGCAGCGACTCGTCGCTGGCGTGGAACCTGATGGCCTGCGCACCCTTGCTGACCAGCAGCAGGTCATCCTCGGGGGAGACCAGCCGGGCCGCGATGACCTCATCGTCCTCGCGCAGGTTGATCGCGATGATGCCACCGGATCGCGGCGAGTCGAAGTCGGTCAGCCGGGACTTCTTCACCAGCCCGCTGCGGGTCGCCAGCACCAGGTAGGGAGCCACCTGGTAGTCGCGCAGCGCGAGCACCTCGGCGATCCGCTCGTCGGGCTGGAAGGCGAGCAGGTTCGCCACGTGCTGGCCACGGGCGTCGCGGCCGGCGTCGGGCAGCTCGTAGGCCTTGGCCCGGTAGACCCGGCCCTTATTGGTGAAGAACAGGATCCAGTGGTGGGTCGTGGTGATGAAGAAGTGGTCCACGATGTCGTCGGTGCGCAGCTGCGCGCCGCGGACCCCCTTGCCGCCGCGCCGCTGCGCGCGGTACAGGTCGGTCTTGGTCCGCTTGGCGTACCCGCCGTAGGTGATGGTGACCGCGACGTCCTCTTCCGCGATCAGGTCCTCATCGGCCACCTCGCCGTCGTAGGCGATGATCTCGGTGCGCCGCTCGTCGCCGAACTTGGTGACGATCTCACCCAGCTCGGTGCCGACGATCTGCCGCTGCCGCTCCGGCGAGGCCAGGATGTTCTCGTAGTCGGCGATCTTGGCTTCCAGGTCGTCGCGCTCGTTGACGAGTTCCTGCCGCTCGAGGGCGGCCAGCTTACGCAGCTGCATGTCCAGGATCGCGCGGGCCTGGATCTCGTCGATCTCCAGCAGACCCATCAGGCCCTGCTGCGCCTCGGCCGCCGACGGGCTCGCCCTGATCAGCGCGATGACCTCGTTGATCCGGTCGATGGCCTTGAGCAGTGCGGCCACGATGTGCAGCCGCTCGGCCGCCTTGCGCAGCCGGAACTTGGTGCGCCGGACGATGACCTCGATCTGGTGCGTGACCCAGTACCGGATCATCTGGTCCAGGCGCAGGGTGCGCGGCACGCCGTCGACCAGGGCCAGCATGTTGGCGCCGAACGTGTCCTGCAGCTGGGTGTGCTTGTACAGGTTGTTCAGCACCACCTTGGCGATGGCGTCCCGCTTCAGCACGATGACCAGCCGCTGGCCGGTGCGGCCGCTGCTCTCGTCCCGGACGTCGGCGATGCCGGTGATCCGGCCGTCCTTGACCAGCTCGGCGATCTTGGCGGCCAGGTTGTCCGGGTTGACCTGGAACGGCAGCTCCCTGGCCACCAGGCAGGTGCGGCCGCGGGCATCCTCCTCCACCTCGACGACGGCCCGCATGATGATCGAGCCGCGCCCGGTGCGGTAGGCGTCCCGGATGCCGCGGCGGCCCACGATGAGGCCGCGGGTCGGGAAGTCCGGGCCCTTGACCCGCTCCATCAGCGCGTCCAGGAGCTCGGAGTCGGACGCGTCGAAGTGATCCAGGTACCAGGCGACCCCGGCGGCCACCTCGCGCAGGTTGTGCGGCGGGATCTTGGTGGCCATGCCGACCGCGATGCCCTCGGACCCGTTGATCAGCAGGTTCGGGAAGCGGCTCGGCAGCACCTCGGGCTCGGACGTGCGGCCGTCGTAGTTCGGGCGGAAATCAACCGTGTCCTCGTTGATGTCCCGCAGCATCTCCATCGCCAGCGGGGCGAGGCGGCACTCGGTGTACCGCATGGCCGCGGGCGGGTCGTTGCCCGGCGAGCCGAAGTTACCCTGGCTGTCGATCAGCGGCATCCGCATCGACCAGGGCTGCGCCATCCGCACCAGCGCGTCGTAGATCGCGCCGTCGCCGTGCGGGTGGTAGTTGCCCATGACCTCGCCGATGACCCGCGAGCACTTGAAAAAGCCGCGGTCGGGCCGGAACCCGCCGTCGTACATCGCGTACAGGATGCGGGTGTGCACCGGCTTGAGGCCGTCCCGCACGTCGGGCAGCGCCCGGCCGATGATGACCGACATCGCGTAGTCGATGTAGCTGCGCTGCATCTCGTACTGGATGTCGACCGGCTCGGTACGGTCGTGCCCGCCACCCGGGGCATCGGTAACTTCGGTCACTTTCGCAATCCCAACTTCACAGGAGAAACCGACCGGCTGGCCGGGCGGGTCAAATGTCGAGGAACCTGACGTCCTTGGCGTTACGGGTGATGAACGAGCGGCGCGCCTCGACGTCCTCGCCCATCAGCACGCTGAACAGCTCGTCGGCCTGGGCCGCGTCATCGAGCGTGATCTGGAGCAACGTCCGCCGCGCCGGGTCCATCGTGGTTTCCCACAGCTCGCTCGGGTTCATCTCGCCGAGGCCCTTGAACCGCTGCACGGCGTCCCGCGGCCGCGGGTCCTTGAGGCCTTCGGCCATGCCCGCCTGGATCAGCCGGTCCCGCTCGGAGTCGCTGTAGGCGTAACCGGGCTTGACCCCGCGCCCCTCCCACTTGATCTTGTACAGCGGCGGCTGGGCCAGGTACACGTGCCCGGCTTCGACCAGCGGCTTCATGAACCGGAACAGCAGCGTGAGCAGCAGCGTCCGGATGTGCTGCCCGTCCACGTCGGCGTCCGCCATCAGGATGATCTTGTGGTAGCGGAGCTTGGTGATGTCGAACTCGTCGTGGATGCCGGCGCCCAGCGCCGTGATCATCGACTGGACCTCGTTGTTCTTGAGCACGCGGTCGATCCGCGACTTCTCCACGTTGATGATCTTGCCGCGGATGGGCAGGATGGCCTGGAACTTCGGGTCGCGGCCGCCCTTGGCCGAACCGCCGGCCGAGTCACCCTCGACCACGTAGATCTCCGAGATCGCCGGGTCGGTGGACTGGCAGTCGGCCAGCTTGCCCGGCAGCGCGGTGGAGTCGAGCAGCGACTTGCGCCGGGTCAGGTCACGCGCCTGGCGCGCCGCGATCCGGGCCCGGGCCGCCTGGCTGGCCTTGTTGATGATCTCCTTGGCCTCGCCGGGGTTACGGTCGAACCAGTCCCGCAGGTGATCGTTGCAGGCCTTCTGCACGAACGACTTGGCCTCGGTGTTGCCCAGCTTGGTCTTGGTCTGGCCCTCGAACTGCGGCTCGGCGAGCTTGACCGAGACGATCGCGGTCAGGCCCTCGCGCACGTCGTCGCCGGTCAGGTTGTCGTCCTTCTCGCGCAGCAGCTTCTGCTCGCGGGCGTACCGGTTGACGATGGCGGTAAGCGCGGCCCGGAACCCCTCTTCGTGGGTGCCGCCTTCGGCCGTGTTGATGGTGTTCGCGAAGGTGTGCACGGACTCGGTGTACGCCCCGCTCCACTGCATCGCGATCTCGACCGAGATGCCGTCCGCTTCCTCGCCGAAGTCGATGACCGAGCCGTGGACTGGCTCCTTGGAACCATTGATATACCGAACGAAGTCGGCTATTCCCCCTGCGTACTGGTACTGCGCAGCCCGGGGTTCGTCCTGGCGGTTGTCAGTGATGGAGATGGCCAGGTTCCTGTTCAGGAAGGCCATTTCCTGCATCCGCCTGGACAGCGTTCTCGAAGGACCAGTCGGTGGTCTCGAAGATCTGCGGGTCGGGCCAGAACGTGATCGTGGTGCCGGTTTCCTCGCTGGCCGCGCCGCGGACCAGCGGGCCCGTCGGGTCGCCGCGCTCGTAGGACTGCAACCAGAGGTAGCCGTCCCGGCGGATCTCCACGTCGAGCCGGGCCGACAGTGCGTTCACCACGGACACGCCGACGCCGTGCAGGCCGCCGGAGACGGCGTAGGACTTGCCGTCGAACTTGCCGCCGGCGTGCAGCGTGGTCATGACGACCTCGACAGCCGGGCGGTGCTCCACCGGGTGCTCGTCCACGGGAATGCCGCGGCCGTCGTCCCGCACCCGCACCCCGCCGTCGGCCAGCAGGGTCACGTCAATGGTGTCGCAGTACCCGGCGAGTGCCTCGTCGACGGCGTTGTCCACGACCTCGTAGACCAGGTGATGCAATCCGCGCTCGCCGGTCGAGCCGATGTACATTCCCGGGCGCTTGCGTACGGCCTCAAGGCCCTCGAGTACCGTGATCGAGCGTGCATCGTAGGACAAACCGAACTCCATCCTGCCTAAGAAGCGCGCGCTGCCCAGCCCCCACGATGTGGCCATCCTTGCGCTCATTCATTTTACCTGCAGAGACCGACAGCCAGGGTCGTGTTGCCCCACGTGTCGGTGCTGGCCGCTCGCGCCCGTGTCACTCACCGTAGTCCCGCTAACCATAGGTGTCGCCGGGGCCCTTGCTGCCGGGCACGCGCCATCCGCCGCGCTGCCGGGGCGGCGCCGGACCGCGAACCTTGACCCGGCGGACCGACCCGTCGCCGAGCTCGGTGTTGAGCCGCTTGACGAGCACCGCGGCGAGCAGCCGGACCTGGGTGGCCCAGGCGGTCGAGTCGGCCGTCACGGCCAGCTCGCCGTCGGCGAAGCTGTCCGGGCGGGTATGGGCCGCGAGGTCGTGGCCGACGATCTCGGCCCAGCGGCCGAAGACCGAGCCCATCGCCGCCTGCTGCTGCCAGCCGCGTGTGTCGAGCAGGCCGCCGATCGCGCTGACCAGCGGCTGCGGATCCTCCCGGCGGGGCCGGCCGCGCCTGCCTGGCCCGGGCGCCGCCGGGCCGGGCGAGTCAGCCGGCGCGGCCGCGGATAGGCCGGACCGTTCGGGCTCATCGGTCTTACCCGGCCCCGGCTGGCGCTGGAAGCCGGCCGGCAGCTCGCCCCGGGCCCGCGCGTCCGCCTTGGCCACGGCGAGGGCCTCGACCGCCCGCCGCACCCGGTCCGGGTCGGTCGGCCCGGGATTCCTCGCCGGCACCGGAATTCCTAACCAGCACTGGCGACCACGCCCGCGTGGACGGTGAAGCGCGCGCCGGCCAGCATCCCGGGGATGTCGGCGGGTACCGCGGCGGTGAGCAGGACCTGCTCGGCGTCGGCCACCAGCGCGGCCAGCCGGTCCCGGCGGCCCGTGTCGAGCTCGGCGAACACGTCGTCCAGGATCAGCACCGGATCTTCGCGCCCCTCCCGGAGCAGCGCGAAGCTGGCCAGCCGCAGCGCGAGCGCGAGCGACCAGGACTCGCCGTGGCTGGCGTATCCGCGGGCCGGCATGCCGCCGACGAACAGCTCGAGCTCGTCCCGGTGCGGGCCGGCCAGGCAGACGCCGCGGTCGAGCTCGCTGGCCCGGATCCCGGCCAGCGCCTTGATCATGGCCACCTCGAGGTCGCCGGCGCCGGGCGCGGGCCCCTCCGGGCCAGCCGCCTCGACCGAGGCCCGGTAGGAGAGCGCCGACTCCTCGGCGGACGAGCCACCGGACACCGCCTGGTACGCCGCGGTCACGTGCGGCCGCAGCGCGGCCACCAGGCGCATCCGGCCGGCCAGCAGCGGCGCACCCGCCCGGGCCAGTTGCGCGTCCCAGGCGTCAAGCGTCCCCGTCATCGCCTCGCGGGCCGCGCCGCGCAGATGCCCCTTGGACCCGGCGGACTTGAGCAGGGCGGTGCGCTGCCGCAGCACCCGCTCGTAGTCGGCGCGGACGCCGGCGTAGCGCGGAGCGGTGGCGGTCAGCAGCTCGTCCAGGAACCGCCGCCGCTCGCCGGGATCGCCCTTGACCAGTGCGAGGTCCTCGGGCGCGAACAGCACCGTGCGCAGCGCGCCGAGGATGTCCCGCGGCCGCGGCATCGGCGCCCGGTTCAGCCTGACCCGGTTGGCCCGGCCGGGGTTGAGCTCGACCTCCACCAGCGTGCCGCCCTGGACTCCGGTCACCGCCGCGCGCAGCACGGCGCGGTCGGCGCCGCGCCGGACCAGCGGCGCGTCGGTGGCGACCCGGTGGCTGCCCAGCGTGGCCAGGTAGCCGATCGCCTCGACCAGGTTGGTCTTGCCTTCCCCGTTCGGGCCGCTGAACGTGGTCACGCCCGGGCCGAGCTCGAGGCTCAGCTCGGGATAGGACCTGAAGTCGGTCAGCGCGAGCCGGGTGAGGTGCACAGATCGAGCGTACGGTCTCGGCGCGGCGAATGCCGCGATCGCGCGGCCAGCACTAGCCCGCCGAGCGGATCGGCATGAGCACGTACCGGTAATCCGGCTCGCCCTCGCTCTTGCCCGTGACCACGGCGGGCTTGGTCGGCGAGGTGAACGAGATCCGGGCCGTGTCCGAGTCGATCGCGCCGATGCCGTCGAGCAGGTACTGCGGGTTGAAGGCGATCTGCAGGTCCTCCCCGTCGAACGCCGCCTCCAGGACCTCCACCGCCTGCGCCTCCTCCGAGGCGCCGGCTTCGAGCACGAGCTGCCCCGCGCTGAAGGCCAGCCGCACCGGGGTGTTGCGCTCGGCCACGAGCGCGACCCGCTTCACCGCCTCGGCGAACGAGCCGGCCGCGAGTTCGGCGGTCGCACTGAACTCGCTCGGCAGCAGCGACTGGTACTTGGGGTACTCGCCGCGACAGCAGCCGGGTGGTGGTCTGCCGCCCGGCGCCGGAGAACCCGATCAGGCTGTCGCCGCCGAGCGAGATCGCCACCTCGGCGCCCGAGGTCAGCGCGCGCGCCGTCTCGCCGAGCACCCGGGCGGGGACCAGCACGGCCGTGTTCAGGTCCGGCTGCACCGGGTTCCAGCGCAGCTCGCGGACGGCCAGCCGGTACCTGTCGGTGGCGACCAGGGTGAGCGTGTCGCCCGAGATCTCGATCCTGATGCCGGTGAGCGCGGGCAGTGTGTCGTCGCGGCCGGCCGCGATCGCCACCTGGGCGATGGCGGAGGCCATGGCGTCGCTGCCCACCGACCCGGTGAGCGGCGGCATCTCGGGCAGCGTCGGGTATTCCTCTTCCGGCAGCAGGACCAGGGTGAAGGTGGCGCTGCCGCATTTGAGCGTCGCGCGGGTCCCGTCGGTGACCAGGTTGACCGGCTTGGCGGGCAGCGACCGCACGATCTCGGCCAGCAGGCGGCCCGAGACCAGCACCGTGCCCTCTTCGTCGGTGATCACCGGCACGGTGGCCTGCGCGGAGACCTCGTAGTCGAACGTCGAGAGCGTGAGTTCCGGCGCCGCGTGCAGGCGCATCCCGGCCAGCACGGGGGCGGTCGGGCGGGCCGGCAGGGCACGCGCGGTCCAGGCCACGGCATCCGCCAGATGATCACGCTCAACCTGGAGCTTCACGGGAACTGCCCTCCTAGGGTGGGTTCGGGGGAACAAGCAGGGTGGGTTCGGGGGAAAAGCGGGTGGGGGGGGGGGAACAAGCAGGGTGGGTTCGGGGGATAAACGGAGGTCAGTGTGCGCGGCACCGCAGTGCCTCGCTGGTGCCCCGGTACACAGGGCCTACTTGGTGTTGTTCTTTTCTTATTGAGAGAACCGTCATAGTCATAGCTACGGTGGATTCTGGGGAGAACCCTTGCTGCCGCAGGTCAGCGGCCATTTTTCTGCTCACAGGGGGTGTGCCTGGCCAGGGGACGGCACGGCCCGTCCTGTGGCCGCCTGCGGTACTGCCCGGGCTTGCCACCGGTTGTCCCCCGGTTATCCGAAATTCTTCCACAATGTTGTCCACATACTGTGCGCATAGCGGGGCGTCCGCCCGTTCAGCCCGTCCGGGCCTGCTGCTTGATGCGATTGGTTAGTTCGGTGACCTGCGTGTAGATCGACCGGCGTTCGGCCATCAGGGAGCGGATTTTCCGGTCGGCGTTGATAACGGTGGTGTGGTCGCGGCCGCCGAACTGCTGGCCGATCTTGGGCAGCGACAGGTCGGTGAGCTCGCGGCACAGGTACATGGCGATGTGCCGGGCGGTGACGAGCACCCGCGACCGGGATGTCCCGCACAGGTCGTCGATGGACAGCCCGAAGTAGGAGGCGGTCTGGCCCATGATTGTCGCCGCCGTGATCTGCGGGCCCTGCGCCTCGGGGATGAGGTCCTTGAGCACGATCTCGGCCAGCTGCAGATCGACCGACTGGCGGTTCAGGCTGGCGAACGCGGTGACCCGGATCAGCGCGCCCTCGAGTTCCCTGATGTTGGTGGAGATCCGGCTGGCGATGTACTCGAGCACTTCCGGGGGCACGTTCAGGGTGTCCTGGATCGCCTTGCGGCGCAGGATGGCGATGCGGGTCTCGAGCTCGGGCGGCTGGACGTCGGTCAGCAGGCCCCACTCGAACCGGCTGCGGAGCCGGTCCTCCAGCGTGACCAGCCGCTTGGGGGCGCGGTCGCTGGAGATGACGATCTGCTTGCTGGCGTTGTGCAAGGTGTTGAAGGTGTGGAAGAACTCTTCCTGCGTGCCTTCCTTATTCTCCAGGAACTGGATGTCGTCGACGAGGAGCACGTCGACGTCGCGGTACCGGCGCCGGAAGCCGTCCTGCTTGCCGTCCCTGATCATGTTGATGAAGTCGTTGGTGAACTCCTCCGAGCTGACGTACCTGACCTTCAGGCCGGAGTAGAGGGTCTGGGCGTAGTGCCCGATCGCGTGCAGCAGGTGGGTCTTGCCCAGGCCGGAGTCGCCGTAGATGAACAGCGGGTTGTACGCCTTGGCCGGCGCCTCGGCGACCGCGACCGCCGCCGCGTGCGCGAACCTGTTGCTCGAGCCGATGACGAACGTCTCGAAGGTGTACTTGGAATTCAGCCGGGTACCGCCGAGCCGCTGGCCCGGCGGGATCCCGCCAGGCCCTCCGGGGTGTCCCTGGTCCTGGTGGGCGGCCTCGCCGGGGCCGCCGTCGCGCGCCGGGTGCGGCCCGGTCCGCGAGCCGGGGTCGGCCTCGGTGACCTGCGGTCCCGCCAGGGCCTGCAGCCGCGGGGCCGGCGGCTCCGGCGCCACGTCCGCGTCCGGCCCGGATCCGGGCATCCCGGCCTGGGGCGCCGGGTCAACGGTGACGGCGAGCTGGATGTCGCGGCCGAGCTGCTGGGACAGGGCCTGGGTAACCAGGGCGCGCAGCCTCGTCTCGAGTTGCTCCTTGACGAACTCGTTCGGCGTGGCGATGAGGGCGGTGTTCTCCACCAGGCCCAGCGGCCGGGTGAGTTTCAGCCAGGCCCGCTGGTGCGGCTGGATCTGCAAGTCGGCCAGCCCGTCGAGGGATCGTGCCCACACGTCTGCCAGGTCCGAATCTGCCACCTGTGCGCTCCCCTCGCATCCCCGCGTCGCGAGCCGCGCTCACGATCCACAGAACTATCCACATGTTGTGCACGTGGCATCCCCGCTGCACACCGTGACCGTGCCAGCTCGGGAGAATAGCTTTCCACAGCCTAAGCCGCGGCAGCGGGGCACGCCTGGCAAACGGCGGTGTTCCAGATGGTAGCCTGTGGTGAATCCGAGAGCCGCACGCCGTCATCGAGCGTGCCCGTATCAAGATCCCTTACCTGGAGCTCCAGTGAGTAAGCGCACGTTCCAGCCGAACAATCGGCGCCGCGCGAAGACGCATGGTTTCCGGCTGCGCATGCGCACCCGGGCCGGGCGCGCCGTCCTCGCCGCCCGCAGGCGCAAGGGCCGCGATCGGCTGAGTGCCTGATCCTGCCGTCCCAGTCCCGGATGCGTCGCGGCGCGGAGTTCACGCTGAGCGCACGCACCGGGACCCGTGCGGGCAGGCCCCGGGTGGTGGGTCACCTGCTGATCCGGGACGACGCGCTTCACCGGCAGGAACCGGCCAGGGTAGGATTCGTGGTGAGCCGCGCGGTTGGCTCGGCGGTCACCAGGAACCGCGTCAAGCGGCAGCTTCGCGCGCTTATGCGCGGGTACCTTCAGTTGCTTCCTGGCGGTAGCCTGCTTGTGGTGCGCGCAAATGCCGCAGCCGCGCACGCAAGCCACCCGGATCTCGCCGCAGATCTGGATTCGGTGATCAGCAGGTTGCTGCGGCGGCAGGTTGGGACGCGCGTCGGTAATGCCAGATAGAGAGAGTGCTAACGGTCCGGCCCGCACCGCACCAGGTAAAGGTACGGTGCCGGGCCGGATACTGATGCTTCCTATCGCCGGTTACCGGCGGTTCATCAGCCCTCTGCTCGGGCCGCGGTGCCGGTTCGCGCCGTCGTGCAGTGAGTACGCGCTGGCCGCACTGGCTGAGCACGGCGCGGCCCGAGGGCTCTGGCTCGCCGTGGCGCGCATCGCCCGATGCCATCCGTTTAATCCCGGCGGTTACGATCCGGTGCCGACCAGGAAACCCGCCAAGGTCGCGAGGAGCTAGCAGGTGAGTTTGCTTAACCCGCTGAACGACTTGGTGGCGTGGGTCATCATGCGGATACACGCTGTGCTCGGCGCCGCCTTCGGCCCCGCCAGCGGGCTGGCCTGGGGCCTGTCCATCGTGTTCCTGGTCATGTTGATCCGGCTGTGCCTGGTCCCGCTCTTCGTCAAGCAGGTGAACGCCCAGCGCAAGATGGCCCAGCACGCGCCCCAGCTGCAGGAACTTCGGAAGAAGTACAAGGGCGACAAGCAGCGTCTCAACGAAGAGACGATGAAGTTCTACAAGGAAAACGGGGTCAACCCGCTGGCCGGCTGCCTGCCGATGATCCCGCAGATGATCGTGTTCTTCGCGCTGTTCAGCGTGCTGCGCGCGATCGCGGACTGGACCCCGGGTCACACGCCCCAGTACGGGCTGACGGTGCCGGTGGTGGTGAGCGCCAAGCAGGCGACGATCTTCGGCGTGCACCTGGACGACAAGCTGCTGTTCTCGCACCAGTCGCTGCCGCTGCACGTATCCATCGTGATCGTGCTGACCGTGATAGTCAGCGCCACGACGACGTTCATGACCGTCCGGCAGAGCGCCAAGCGTGGTCTCATGCAGACCAACGTGGACCCGGACAACCCGATGGCCCAGTCGCAGAAGTACATGCAGTACATCGTCCCGTTCTTCTCGCTGACCGGGTTGTACTGGCAGTACGGCCTGGTGCTCTACTGGGTGACGACCAACCTGTGGACGCTGGGCCAGCAGTACTTCATGTTCAGGAACTGGACGACCGAGCCCGTCGGCGCCGAAGGCGCGCTGGGCGGCGCGACCACCGGCGGACCGGTGCGGGCCACGCAGAGCTCGGCCCGGCCGGGTTCGGCCCGCCCGGCGTCCGGTGCCGCCAAAGCGGCTGGCAGCGGCGCGCGGACCGGGACGGCGGCCAGCAGCGCACGGACCGGTTCGGCGCCCGGGGGGACGCGGACCGGTCCGGCCAGGCCCAAGGGTGGCGGTACCACCTCTGCTTCCGCGTCTGGGTCTTCCCGGGCCGGCAACGGATCCGGTGCCACGCGGACCGGGACGGCGTCCCGCCCCGCCGCCGCGCCCCGCCCGGCCACCGGGCAGAACGGCACGGAAAAGCGCGGGCTGCTGAGACTGGGCCGGGCGAAACCAGAACCCGAGCCCCAGGACGACGTGCCCACCGCTAAGGTGGTGCGGCAGCAACCGGTGCGGCAGGCGAAAAGCAAGCGGTCGGGCAAGCGGTGACGGCAACGCCGTGCGGGTTATTGATCAAGCGGCTAGCGAGCATGGGCCTGCTGGCCCATGCCGGCGGTCGCTGCAGATTAACGGCGGGAACCGCCGCGGGAATCCGCGTAACCCGAACTTCGAAAGGCATGGAGCACAGTGGGAGGTCCGGTCGTGAGCCAGCAGGACGTCGAGGTCACCGACGTGGAGGAGGCCCTCGACCCAGCCGTGGCCGGCCAGGACGACGGGGAACCCGAGGGCACTGAGCTGAGCGACCTCGAGCTCGAGGGCGATATCGCCGCGGATTACGTGGAAGGCCTGCTGGACATCGCGGACCTGGACGGCGACATCGACATGGACGTCGAAGGCGACCGGGCGATCGTGTCGGTGGTCGGCGCGACGCTTGAGGAACTGGTCGGCGACGACGGCACGGTCCTGGAGGCGCTCCAGGAGCTCACCCGGCTCGCCGTGCACCGGCAGACCGGCAACCGGGCCCGGCTGATGCTCGACATCGGCGGTTACCGGGCGCGGCGCCGCGCCGAGCTGGCCGACTACGGGCGGACCGTGGCCGAGGAGGTCGCGCGCACCGGCGAGCCGAAGACCCTGGCGGCCATGTCGCCGTTCGAGCGGAAGGTCGTGCACGACGCGGTGGCCGCGGCCGGCCAGCGCAGTGAGTCTGAGGGCGAGGAGCCGAACCGCCGCGTGGTGGTCTACCCGGCACAATGACGGCCCGGCACGTCGTGACCGGGGAAGGCGCGGTCCCGGAGAGTTCTGCTGTCGTGAACCATGCTTTCGAGGGATCCGCTGGTGCGGACACGGGCGCCGATACTGATTTCGTCCCGAGTGATACTGCGGCGGTGCCAGACGGGAGTCCTCATGTGCCACCGCCGCCGCCGGGTGCCGCCGGTGTGTTCGGGTCCGCGCTGGACGGAGCCCAGGCGTTCGCCCGGATACTGGCGACCCGCGGGGTCGAGCAGGGCCTGATCGGTCCGCACGAGGTGCCGCGGCTGTGGGACCGGCACCTGCTGAACTGCGCCGTGGTGGCCGAGCTGATCGGCGGCCGGTACCGGACGCTGGCCGACATCGGGTCCGGCGCGGGACTTCCCGGCCTGGTGCTGGCCATGGTGCGGCCGGAGCTGAGCGTCACCCTGCTCGAGCCGATGGAGCGGCGCTGCCGGTTCCTGTCCGAGTGCGTGGCCGAGCTCGGCCTGGCCAACGTGACCGTGCTGCGCGGGCGGGCCGAGGAGACGGACCTGCGGGCGGACGTGGCCACGGCCCGGGCGGTGGCACCGCTGGACCGGCTGGCGGAGCTGGCCATAGGGGTGGTGCGGCCGGGCGGGATGGTGCTCGCGATCAAGGGCCGAACGGCTGCGGACGAGCTGAAGAAAGCCCGCCCGATCCTGCGGCGAATCGGTGCCCGTAGCGCCGAGGTTGTGCGGGCGGGGCAAGGTAAGGTCGATCCTGCGACTACCGTCGTGCGGTTCTTCGCTAGATGAGGCAGGGCTTAGGTGGCGCTCAGCTATTACCGGCAGGGCACAGCGAGTCGGCGGGCGGCGGCACGGAGCGCACCCGGCCTGGGCTGGCCCGAGGAGCCGCTGGCGGACCGGACGCACGGCGTTGCGCTGGCCAGGATCGCAGGCCTGGGCTGGCCCGGCAGCGCGGGCTGGCCCGTCGGTTCAGGGCACGTCAGTAACGGGCTTATCAGTAACGGGTCCATGAGCAATGAGCCCGTTAGCAATGTGCACAGTGCGGGCCAGGGATGGAGAGGCGTTCAGTTGAACGAGGCAAGGCCTGAAGCCGGCGGCAGCCACATCCCCGGGGCTCTCGCGGCCGCCAGGGCCGGCGCCCAGGGCCCGGACCCGGCGGTGCCGGTTTCACGTGAAACCCGGCCCGTGGTCATCCCGGAGGTTCCACCGGATCCGGCGGACACCCCGATCGCACGGGCCGCGGAAGCGGCCGTGGTGGTGCGGGGCCTGGGCGACCGTCAGCCCTGGCCGCGGCCGCCGCGCTGCCGGATCATGACCATCGCGAACCAGAAGGGCGGGGTCGGGAAGACGACCACCGCGGTGAACCTGGCCGCCAGCCTGGCGCTGCACGGCTCGCGCGTCCTGGTCGTCGACCTTGACCCGCAGGGGAACGCATCGACCGCACTTGACGTGGACCACCACATCGGCGTTCCCTCCATCTACGACGTGCTGGTCGACGACCGCCCGCTGGCCGAGGTCGTCCGGCCGGCCGGGGACATGCCCGGGCTGTACTGCGTGCCGGCCACCATCGACCTCGCCGGGGCCGAGATCGAACTGGTTCCGGTGGTGGCGAGGGAACTGCGGCTGGCCCGGGCGCTGAAAGCCTTCGACATGTCCAACCTCGACTACGTGCTGGTGGACTGCCCTCCGTCGCTCGGCCTGCTGACGCTGAACGCACTGGTGGCCGCCGAGGAGGTCCTGCTGCCCATCCAGTGCGAGTACTACGCGCTCGAGGGCGTCCAGCAGCTGCTGAACACGGCCGAACTGGTCCGGGTCAACTTCAATCCAGGGCTGCACGTCTCCACCGTGCTGCTGACGATGTACGACGGCCGCACCCGTCTCGCCTCCGACGTGGCCGACGACGTGCGCGCACACTTCGGCACCTCGGTGCTGAGCACTATCATCCCGAGAAGCGTCCGGGTGTCCGAGGCGCCGAGCCGCGGTCAGTCGGTGATCACCTACGACCCGGCGTCCAGTGGCGCGATCGCGTACACCGAAGCGGCGCGCGAGCTGGCGATGCAGTCCGCGGCCGCACGCCAGAGCGGCTAGACCGGCACGGCGAGATCGGGGAGAGGCAGTGGCTCAGCAAAGGCGCGGACTAGGCCGGGGACTCGGCGCGCTCATCCCGGAATCCCCGCGGTCCCCGGACGGTGATGCCGCCCGGGAATCTGATGAGGCCGGCCAGGCGGCCACCAGGTCGGCGCCAACCGGATCGGTGAGCTCCGCCGATGCTCCGGTCGAGGTCTTCGGGGCGCACTATAAGGACATCGCGGTCTCCGCGATCACGCCGAACCCCCGGCAGCCCAGACGCACCTTCGACGAGGACGCGCTGGAGGAACTCGCCGAATCCATCAGGCAGGTCGGCCTGCTCCAGCCGGTGGTGGTTCGCGCGTCCGGGCCCGGCCGGTACGAGCTCATCATGGGCGAGCGGCGGTGGCGCGCCTCGCAGCGGGCCGGGCTGACCGAGATCGGCGCCATCGTCAAGCAGACCCAGGACAACGACCTGCTCCGGGACGCGCTGATCGAGAACCTGCATCGCCAGCAGCTCGACCCGCTCGAGGAGGCCGCGGCCTACCAGCAACTGCTCGACGATTTCGGCGCCACCCACGAGCAGCTGGCGCAGCAGATCGGCCGCTCCCGCCCGCACATCAGCAACACCCTGCGGCTGCTCAACCTCCCGCCGGCCGTGCAGAAGCGTGTCGCCGCGGGCGTGCTCAGCGCCGGCCACGCCCGTGCCCTCCTCGGCCTGGACGACCCCGCCGCGCAGGAGCGCCTGGCTCACCGGATCGTGGCCGAAGGCCTGTCTGTCCGTGCCGTCGAAGAGATCGTCTCCCTAGGCGGCGACGAAGCGCCGAGGAAGCGCTCTGGTCCCGGCAGGCAGCCCGTCGCCCCCGGCCTGCTCCGCCTGGCCGATCGCCTCTCCGACGTCTTCGAAACCCGCGTCAAAGTAGAGATGGGCAGGCACAAAGGCAAAATCATCGTCGAGTTCGCTACGCCGGATGACCTGGAGCGGATCGTGAAGGCGATGAGCCCGGAAGCCGCTCAGCCTGACTCGTAGGGCGGGGCTGTGGGGCGCCCGGAGACCCCGGCCACCCTCAGCTCGCTCAGTCAGCAAGGCGCCGTTTCACGTGAAACAACATCGCTGTAATTCAGCCGGACCGGTAGGGCTGGACCGAGGCTGTCTCACCGATGGCGGCGAGGAAGGCGTCCACGTCGGCCTCGGTGGTGTCGAAGGCGGCCATCCAGCGAACCACTGACTCCTGCTCGTCCCAGACGTGGAAGGTCCACCTCCGCTGCAGGGCGGCGATATGCCGCGGCTGGAGCCGGGCGAAGACGGCGTTGGCCTGGACGGGATGGACGATGTCCACGCCATCGACGCCGGCCGCCCCGGCGGCGAGGCGGCGGGCCATGGCGTTGGCGTGCCTCGCGTTGGCCCGCCAGAGATCGTCCTGCAGGAGCGCGCCGAACTGCGCGGCCACGAAGCGCATCTTGGAGGTGAGCTGGGTCTGCTGCTTACGCAGGTACGGCACGTCGGCGGCCAGGCCGGGCCGCATCACGATCAGGGCCTCGGCGCCCATCGCGCCGTTCTTCGTGCCGCCGAAACTGAGTACGTCCGCGCACTCGGCCAGTTCGGCCAGCGAGCAGTCCAGCGAGGCGGCCGCGTTGGCCAGCCGGGCCCCGTCCAGGAACAGGCGGAGGTCGCTGCCGTGGCAGAAGTCGGCGATCTTCCGCAGTTCGGCGAGCGAGTAGCAGGTACCGAGTTCGGTCGACTGGGTCAGGGCGACCACGCCGGGCTGGGACCGGTGGTCGTCGCCTCGTCCGGACAGCTTCTCCGCGATGCCCTCCGGGGTGATCTTCCCGTCCGCCGTCGGCACCAGGAGGAGCTTGGTGCCGATCAGCCGCTCGGCTGAGCCGCACTCGTCGGTGTTGATGTGCGCGGACTCGGCGCAGATGACGGCCTCGTGCCGGCGCAGCAGCAGGCTCAGGCCGAGGACATTGGCCCCGCTGCCGTTCAGCACCAGGAAAGCGTCGTCGGCACCGAAGGTCTCCCGCAGCCCGGCGGTCGCCTGCTCGGTCCACGCGTCGGCGCCGTAAGCGACCGCGTTGCCCGGGTTCGCGTCCACGATGGCGCGCAGGACTGCCGGATGGACGCCCGCATGGTTGTCGCTGCCGAAACTCTTGCGTTCTGTCATGCCCACGAGCCTAGGTCCCTGGCCGGGAGGGCTCGTCCGTGACTTGCCGAACTTACCCGCCGCGGGCGGCCGCCTGCTCGAGCAGGCTTACGCAGGTGCTGCCGAACGAGTGACCCGACGCCTCCAGCGCCAGCGGCAGGGTGCTCGTCTCGGTCATGCCCGGCGCGACGTTCACCTCGAGGAACCAGGCCGTACCCGCCTCGTCCACGATGAGGTCGGTCCTGGACAGGTCGCGCAGGCCGAGTACCGTGTGCGCGGCGATCGCGATCCTCGCGACCTCGTCCGCGACCGCCGCGGGCAGCCTGGCCGGGACGTAGAACTCGGTCTTGCCCGCGGTGTACCTGGCCGCGTAGTCGTATTCACCCTCGCCGGGGACGATCTCCACCGCGGGCAGCGCCTGCGGGCCCTGGCCGAGGTCGATCACGCCGACCGCTACCTCGGTGCCGGCGATGAACCGCTCGATCAGCGCGATGTCGCCATACGCGAAGCAGCTCAGCACCGCGGCCGGCAGTTCCGTGGCGGTGCGGACCGGGCCCGCCCCCAGGGCCGAACCACCGCGGGAGGGCTTGACGTACAGCGGCAGCCCCAGCTTGGCGATGATGAGGTCGATGACCGCGGCGGCACCGAGGTCGTGAAAGGTTTCCCGTGGCAGCGTCACGGACGGCGGCGTGACCAGTCCCGCGGCCGCGGTCAGCGCCTTGGCGGTCGGCTTGTCGAAGGCCATCTGGCAGGCACTGGCCACCGAGCCGACGTACGGCACGCCGAGCAGCCCGAGCACCTCCCTGATCGCGCCGTCCTCCCCGCAGACACCGTGGATGGCCGGGAACACGGCGCTGGGCGGGTCGGCGCGCAGCAGGGAGAGCAGGGCCGAGTCGGCGTCCGCGACGATCGCGTGGAGGCCCGCCTCGGCCAGGGCGTCGCGGACCCGGTCCCCGGACCGCAGCGACACTTCCCGCTCAGGGGACAGGCCGCCGGCCAGGACGACAATACGCTCAAGATCGCTCATGGTTTTGAAATATAGCCTTAACTAGGATATTGGCGCCGGTCCGAAGTCGTCCCGCAGCTGGACTTCGGTCTCGATCACCGAAGCGAGCCTGCGGACGCCCTCGCCGATCCGGTCCGGGTCGGGGAACGAGTAGCAGAGCCTGGCGTACTGGCCGCCTGAGCCGTCGGCGTAGAAGCCCGTGCCCGGCACGTAGGCGACCCGGGACGAGATCGCCCGCGGCAGCGTCGCCTTGGCGTTGATCCCGTCCGGCAGCCGGAGCCAGACGTAGAACCCGCCGGCCGGCTGGGTCCAGTGGCACCCGGGTGGCATCATCCTGGACAGCGCGCTCAGCGTCGCGTCCCGGCGCTCCCGGTAGAGCTCGCGGAAGTCCTTGACCTGCTCGTACCAGGGCTGGGTGTTCAGGTACTCGCGCACGGTCAGCTGCGAGAAGCTGGAGTGGCAGAGCACGGCCGACTCGGCGGCCAGGATCAGCTTCTCCCTGATGGCCGTCGGCGCGACCGCCCAGCCCACCCGCACGCCCGCGGCAAAGGTCTTGGAGAACGTGCCGAGGTACACGACCCCCTCCGCGTCGTCGGCCCGCAGCGCGCGCATCGGCTCGCCGTCGAAGCCGAGCAGGCCATAGGGGTTGTCCTCGACGACCAGCAGGCCGGCCCGGTGGCAGATGTCCAGGATGCGGTGCCGCCGCCCGGCGGCGAGGGTGACCCCGGCCGGGTTGTGGAAGTTCGGCACGGTGTAGAGGAACTTGGCCCGGCGCCCGGCGGCGGCGGTGCGCCGGATGGCCTCCTCGAGGGCCTCGGGGATCAGCCCGTCGTCGTCCATGGCGACGTGCACCACGTTGGCCTGGTAAGCCGCGAAGGCGCCCAGCGCGCCCACGTAGGAGGGTGCCTCGACGAGCACCACGTCGCCGGGGTCGATGAAGATCCTGGCCAGCAGGTCAAGGGCCTGCTGCGAGCCGACGGTGACCACGACCTCGTCGGGGTGGGCGCGGATCTGCTCGAGCGCCATGACGTCGCAGATCCGCTCCCGCAGGCCGGCGTCGCCCTGGGCGGTGCAGTACTGCAGCGCGGTCGCGCCCTGGCTGGCGATGAGCTTGCCGATCATGTCGCCGATGACGTCGAGCGGGAGCGCCGCCACGTACGGCGAGCCGCCGGCCAGTGATACGATCTCAGGCCTGGCGGCGACGGCGAACAGGGCCCTGATTTCCGAAGCCACCATGTCAACCGCGCGTTCGGCGTACTGGCCGACATAGCGGTCAATTCGTTGCGGCTGCGATTTCGGCTGCTGTTCGGGTGTCACGGCCTCTCCTGAAGTCGTCGAGTATCATGCCAGGATAAGGGGTATCTCCTGGGAACGCTTGTGGATTCCGCCGGGGAACAGGATGTCACGTCGTATCGTCAACATCACGCTGGATAATCTCGGCGACTTGCCGCCGAAGTGCCGCAAATGTGTTTTCTGGGAACTTGGCCCGGTCAGCCGGGCGCGTGCCGAGGAAAGCGGCGACCCGGAACTCGAGAAGGAGTCCTGGGTTTCTTCCGTGCTGCTCGAGTGGGGCAGCTGCGGCAAGATCGCTTACGTCGACGGCGTACCCGCCGGATACATGCTCTTCGCGCCGCCGCAGTACGTGCCCCGCTCGATCGCCTTTCCGACCAGCCCGGTGAGCGCCGACGCGGTGCTGTTCATGACCGCCCACCTGCTCAGCGAGTTCGCGGGCGGCGGCATCGGCCGGATGCTCGTCCAGGCGATGGCCAAGGACCTCACCCGGCGCGGTGTGCGGGCCATCGAGGCCTTCGGCGACCGGCGCTGGGAGTCCCCGGCCTGCATGCTCCCGGTGGATTACCTGCTCGCGGTGGGATTCAAGACGGTCCGCCCGCACCACCACTACCCGCGGCTCCGGATGGAGCTCAGGACCGTGCTCACCTGGCGGGAGGACGTCGAGGTGGCGCTCGAGCGGCTGCTCGGGTCCATGACGCCATCGACCCCCCAGGGCGCCCTGCGGCCCGTCGTAGCGGGCCGCTCGCATAAGACCCTGAGGGGTCTTTCCCCATCCGCTCGGTGCGGGCCGGATCAGATATATTCGGCCAGCTCACGAAGGATGGCCGACTTCGGCTTGGCCCCGACGATCTGCTTGACGACCTGGCCGCCGGAGAACACGCTCATGGTCGGAATGGCCATGATGCCGTAACGCTGCGATACGGCGGGATTCTCGTCGATGTTGAGCTTCACGACGTCGATCTTGTCCGCGTACTCGGTGGCGATCTCCTCGAGGACCGGGGCGACCATGCGGCACGGGCCACACCATTCGGCCCAGTAATCCACGATGACCGGCTTGTCGCTCTTCAGGACCTCCACCTCGAAGGTCTCGTCCGTCACGACCTTGGTCGCGCCCACTGCCATCACACCCCTTTGAACTTGCGTTGACTAATTCTGCCCGGCTGGTGCGGTCAGGTTTCCTTGCTGGCCAGCCAGCGCTCCGCGTCGAGGGCCGCCGCGCAGCCCGTGCCGGCCGCGGTGACGGCCTGCCGGTACGTGCGGTCCACGACGTCGCCGGCGGCGAAGACGCCCTCGATGGCGGTGCGCGTGGACGGCTGGTCCACCAGCAGGTAGCCGTCGGGATCGGTGGCGAGCTGCCCGGAGAACAGATCCGAGCGCGGGTCGTGGCCGATGGCGACGAAGACGCCGGTCACCGGCAGCACCTGCTCGGTGCCGTCCTTCGTGCTCCTGAGCCGCAGGCCGGTGACCGTATCGTCGCCGAGGACCTCCGCCACCTCGCTGTCCCACACGAACGTGATCTTGGGGTTGGCGAACGCCCGTTCCTGCATGATCTTCGAGGCACGGAGCGTGTCGCGCCGGTGGACCACCGTCACCGACTTGCCGAACCTGGTGAGGAACATGGCCTCTTCCATGGCCGAGTCACCGCCGCCGATGACCGCGATGTCGTGGCCGCGGAAGAAGAACCCGTCACAGGTGGCGCACCAGGAGACGCCGTGCCCGCCGAGCTTCTTCTCGCCCGGCACGCCGAGCTCCTTGTACCGGGAGCCGGTGGCGATGATCACGGCCTTGGCGAGGTAGGTCTCGCTGTCGGTCTTGACCACCTTGGGGTCCGCGGTCAGGTCGACCGCGATGACGTCGTCCGCCACCAGCTCGGCGCCGAAGCGCTCCGCCTGCTTGCGCATGGAGTCCATCAGCTCCGGACCCATGATGGCGTCCGGGAAGCCCGGGAAGTTCTCCACGTCGGTGGTCTGCATAAGCGCGCCGCCGGCCGTGACCGAGCCCTCGAAGACCAAGGGCTTCAGCTCGGCGCGAGCCGCGTAAAGGGCCGCCGTATAACCGGACGGGCCGGACCCGATGATGATGACGTTCCGGACTTCGGTCACCTCTGCCAACCGTTATCAACCCCTCATCTGACTGGCACTCCAGTGAACCGATACTAGGGCTCGGAGATTCCCGGGGGCAGCGATGTCGTGGCGAGCACGTCACGATTGGTGGCCGAGCAGGCCGGACCCGCCATCCAGGCCGTGTCGTCCTTGCCTGTGCGGGCGACGATAAGGGTGGCCGGCAGGCCCTCGAAGTAGGCGCTCTCGACCAGCTGCAGCGGGTTGCTGCCGACCAGGAGCTGCACGCACCCGCGCAGTGGCGTGGACGGGCCGTGCGTCGGGCGCGACGCGGATGCCACCCGCAGAGCGGTCTGGACCTGCTGTTTGAAGGTGGCGCGGGCGAAGTCAGTGGAGCTGTTCGTGACGACGAAGTTGGCCGGGGTCATCCGCAGCGGCCGCGCCGCCGCCCCCGTGATCGGTGAGCTCGCCGCCGCGTTGGCGCGGCTGGCGGCCGACCGCTCGCCGCTCGCCGCCTGCGCGGCGCCGCCCGCCGTGGCGGCGGCGGTGCTCCGACTGCCCGGGCCGTGGCCGATCTGGCTCAGGCCGAACCCGCCGGCCGCCAGCACCACGGCCGCTCCGGCCGGGACCAGCACGCGCCATGACGCCAGCCGGAAGCCACGCTGGCTGGCTGGCCGCTCATGCCTCCCGCGGTCGGCCGGGCGGCCAGGCGCGGCGGATTCGCCAGCGCCGCCACCGTGGGCCCGTTCGGGATTATCCCTTCGTGCCACCTCGGCCGCGAGTACGGTGTCGAGCCGCTGCGTCACGCTGGCTGGCATGGCCGGCGCCGGGACCGACGCGAGCAGCACGGAAACCCCGGCGAGCTGGTCGTCCAGGGCGGTGCAGCGATCACAGGCGGCCAGGTGCGCCGTGATCCTGGCGGCACGCCGCCCGGTGATGAGTCCCGCGCGGAACTCGGCCAGGACATCGGTGTCCAGGTGGGTCATCTGCCCCCTCATGTATCGCCTCCCTGCGCAGGTGAGACGCTCTCGCTCGCGGATCGGTTCCCTTGCAGGTGCGCTACGTACGGGAGCAGCCGGGCGCGGGCCCGGGCGCAGCGGCTCTTTACCGTGCCCGGCGAGGTGCCGAGGATGGCGGCGGCGTCGGCCACCGAGAAGCCGAGCATGTCCACCACCACCAGCGCGGCTCGCTGCGGCGGCGGCAGGAGCCGCAGCGCGGCGTCCACGTCCAGCCTGATGTCCGCGGCGCGGGCGGGATCGCCGTCCTGCGCTGCCAGGGCCTCGAACGCCTGCTCGTCCCCGGCGGCCAAGGCGGGCCGGGCGGCGCGGCGGCGCAGCCGGTCCAAAGACGCGTTCACCACGATCCGGTGCAGCCATGTCGTGACCGCGGACTCGCCGCGGAAGTCGGCCGCCCGGCGGAACGCGGACACCATGGCGTCCTGGAGTGCGTCGGCGGCCTCCTCGGGGTCGCATACGGTGCGCAGCGCCACCGCCCACAACCGGTCCCGGTGCCTGCTGAAAAGCTCGCCGAATGCATCGCTGTCCCCGGCCACATGCCGGCGGAGCAACTCCTGATCAGATGGCGCGTCCTGGCGGGCGTCCGGCATCCGGCATCAGCCCGACCGGCTCGCGGCGGAACCGTGGACCACGACGTTGTAGATCTGCGCCTGGAACTGATTGGCGGATCCGGTCAGCGGCGGGAGGTAGGTAAGCCAGATCAGGACGTAGCGGCCGGTCGCGTTGCTGGTCACGTTGAACGTCGTGCTGTCGCGCGCAGCCGCAGAGCCCTGCAGCACGGTGAAGGTGCTCAGGGCCGAAGCGACGGGGTTGTTGTTGTTGCCGATCTCGATCTGGGCGTGGACACAGCAGGTGGCGCCGAACTGGACCATCACCTGGCTCAGCCGCACCGGCCGGCCCATGTCCAGCAGCAGGCCCGTACCCTTCTTCAAGTTCCCGAAGACAGGGTCGCCGACGTAGTAGCTGGTGTGCCAGAACGTGCTGGCGCTGCCGTCTATCACGTTGCCCGTGTCGCCCGAGTCCTCGTTACTGCCCGGAGGCTGGCCGAGCGGGTTGAAGCTGCTCGCGCTGACCGGCTTGAGTGGTGTGGCCACGGCCGCGGCCGCGCTCGGTGACGACGAGTGCGGCCCGGTCTGCGCCGGGCCCGCCGAGCGGTGCAGGCCGCGGCTGATCGACCAGGCGGCCACCCCGACCGCCGCCAGGACGAGCACGATCACGACGCTGATGATGGCGCGGGCCGCGGCGGAGCGCTCGCTGGGCGGCTTGTGGCCGCCGCCCGCCCGGCCGCCGCCCGGCCGGGTGCGCGGGGCCGCATCCGGCGGCGAGTACGGGTTGGTCGACCCGTCCAGCCGGTAGCCGTAGTCGTGCCCGGCGGTCTGGGCGGCCGACGGGACCGCCGGAGCAAGCGGGATCGGCACCGGCGGGGCGGCGCTCGTCAGGGCGTCGGCGAACATCGCCGCGGTGCTGAGCGCCGGGCCGTGGCGGTTCGGCCGCTGGAACAGCGCCCGGCAGGTCACGTCGTCGACACCGGCCGGCACGCCCGCGGACACCTGGCGAGGCGTGCACAGGCCGCCGCCGTTCTCCGGCGCGGGCGGGAGCCGCCCCGGCGCCGCCCCGGCAGACCCCGGCTGGCCCGGCCAGTAGCCGGTCAGCGCGGCGTAGAGCAGCCGGGCGAGGTCCCGGGTGTCGATGAGTTCGGGGTCATCCGCGCCGTCGTCCGGCGTGATCAGGCCCGGCCCGGCCAGCGCGGCGTCGATGCCGAGCCCGGCGATCTTCACGCCGCCGCGCGGTGTCCAGTGCAGGCAGGCCGGATCCAGCCGCCGGTGCGCCAGGCCGAGGTCGTGCGCGGTCGCGATCGCCCGCGCTGCCTCCACGATCAGCGCCGCCGCGCGGGCCGGCTCGAGCGGACCTTCCGAGAGCATGTCGAGCAGCGACTCGCTCCCCACCCACTCGAGCACGACGTAAGCCAGCTCGTCGCCGTCCTCGACGTCGAACACCTGGGCAAAGCGCGGGTCGCCGAGCCTGCTCGAGGCCCGGGCGGCGGTGACGGTCTCGGCTACCCGGGGGAAGCCGGTCGCGAAGGTGAGCACGGTGACGGAACGGGCGAGGGTCTCGTCCGTGGCTTTCCAGTACGTCCAGCCGGTGCCCGCGCTGACCTGGTTGACGAGACGGTACCGTCCCGCCAGCCGGGTTCCTGGTTCCGACGTGTATGTGCTCATAGGTTGCCACCCATGCTAATGCCGACCGCTCTGGCCGCCGAACCTCGCGGCCATCGTCTTCATCAGGAATCCGAATTCGGCTACGCGCAGTGACCTGGCGCAGAGCGCGTAGAGCACTATCGCGCCGCCGCCGCCGACGACGGTGACCACCAGGCCGTAGGCCGCGCTGGGATTATGCACGAAATGTCCCGCGCCGACCATCACGGCGAGCGCGAAGACCAGCCCGGGCACGGTCGCCATGTGCATCCTGGTCAGGCTCCGGGCGATCGTCCGCCCGTCCAGGCTGCCCACCCGGCGCAGCAGCAGCGCCCATCCGGCGGCCGTCCCGACCAGGTTCGCGATCCCGTACGCGACGGCCAGCCCGGCGACCACCTTGGCGCCGGGCAGCAGCGACCAGGCGCCGAGCGCCGCGGCGATGCTGACGCACATGGTGAGCAGGCCGACGAAGGCGGCGGTCCGGCTGTCCTGGAACGAGTAGAAGACCCGCAGCTGCAGCTGGGTGAGCATGTAGGGCACCAAGCCGAGGGAAAACAGGCCGAAGACCTGGCCGATGTACCGTGCGTCCGCCGGCGTGTTGCTGCCGTAGGAGAACAGCAGCTCGGCCAGCGGGCCGCCGAGTACCGCGAGATAGATCGACATGGGAACGACCAGCACGGACGCCAGCCGGACGCCGATCGAGAAGTCGTCCCTGACCAGCGAATACCGGCGCGCGCTGGCGTGCTCGCTCATCCGGGGCAGCAGCGCCGTGATCACCGAGATGCCGACGATGGCATACGGCAGCTGGAACAGCTGCCAGGCGATGGAGTACGCGGAATAGCCGTTCCGGCCGGCCGAGGCCGCGTTCGCAATGATCTGGACGACCAGGTAGCCGGCCCACTGGGTGATCACGTAGACCGACATCCAGCCGGCCATCCGGCCCATCTCGGTCACCTCGCCGGGCCGGAACTCGAGCGTGGGGTGCCACCGGAACCCGGCCGCCCGCAGCGACGGGACCAGCGCGACGGTCTGCGCCACGACGCCGAGCGTGGTGCCGATCCCGAGCAGCTGCACGCCGGCGGCCGAGATGTTTCCCGGTTCCTTATTCAGGCCCACCGTCACGATGTAGAGCCCGCCGACGACGATGACGACCAGGTTGTTGACCACCGGGGCCCACATCGGCGCCGCGAACCGGCCGCGCGTGTTCAGGATCGCCCCGATCAGCGAGCTCATCCCGTAGAAGAAGATCTGCGGGATGAAGAAGTAGGCCCAGATCACCATCAGGTTGTGCTCGGCCCCGTGGATCGTGGGCGCGTACAAGCTGACCAGCGGGCCTGCCAGCAGGGTCGCCAGCACGGTGACCGCCAGCAGGGCCAGCGCGCCGAGGGTGAACAGCCGCTGCGCGTAGGCCTCGCCGTGGTCCGGGTCGCGCTTGGCCGCCCGGACCAGCAGCGGGACCACCACGCTGGTGAAGATGCCGCCGAGCATCAGGTAGTAGACGGTGTTCGGCAGCGTGTTGGCGTTGTTGTACGCGTTCCCGAGCGTCGCGGTGCCTACCGCGTACACCAGGACGAGGGTGCGCAGGAAGCCGGTGCCGCGCGAGACCAGGGTGCCGACCGCCATGCCGGCCCCGGATCGCACCAGGCTGGAGCGCTGGGTCGCGGCCGGCCCCGGAGCGCCAGCCGACCCGGCAGCCCTGGCCGGTCCCGGCGGCCTGGCCGGGCGGAAGGTGGGCTGCGGGGAACGCGGCTGGGCCGCCCCAGGCGGCGGGTAGCCGGTGGTCCTGGGCACCCGGCGCCAGCCGGGCGGGGACCCGGGCCCGTCCGGTGCGTCGGCGGCCCGCGGGCCGGGAGACGGCGAGCGGTGCGGCCGGGCCGGGCGGGCCGGCGGGGCCGGCCACGTCAGCGCCAGCGGCAGCGTCGTCTCGGCCGGGCTCGGGCCGCCGCCTGGCATCGGGCCTTCGATCGGCGGCAGCGGGTCCGGGGCGGCGTGCCGGCCCCGGCGCGGTGATTCGGCGTCGCCGGACCCCGGTTCTTCGGGTCCTGGTTCCTCGCGCCACGGCTCTTCCGGCCACGGCTCCTCGCGCCACGCTTGGCGGCGGGCCTCGTTCCGGCCCGGGGTCAGGCGTCGTCGACCCAGCGTCGTGCATCGGCCAGGTCATCCGGTGCCTCCGTCGGGTGTCGCGCATCGCTGGTGCCAGTCACGACGCTACCCGGTAGGTCCGCCTCTTCGTTGATTTCGTTGCCGAGATGCCTGTCGTCCTGCAGCCGCCGCCGGACGCCGCGGTACACCGAGGTGAGCACGAGGACGCCGATCGCGGCGCCGATGAGGAACAAGATCGCCCGGCCGTACCTGGTCGACACGACGGTGAGCCGGGTGTCGGTGAACGTCAGCGGCGTTCCGTTCGCGCTGATGAGGCCGAGGTGGAGGACGGTGGATCCCTGCGGGGCGGAACTGACCGGCAGCTTCACCGTGCCCGGGTGCCCGGGCGGGATGATCACCACGTTCTTGAAGCGGCCGATCGCCAGCTGGGACGTCCGGCCGGGCGAGTCGTCCACGCTGGCGACCACCTGGACCTCGATGGCCTGATGCAGCCCGTTCTGGATCGACACGGGGACCTGCCCGGAGGACCCGCCCATCGGTACCACCTGATCCGAATTGATGATCTTGACCTTTTTCTCCGCGCTGGTGATGTACACGGACAGGTCGTCGACCAGCGCCGCGCCGCGCTGTGTCCCGCTGCCGCGCCAGGCGGCCGACTCCGTGGCGAGCAGGGCCTCATCCAAGCCCTGGGTGTAGGGCACCCCGGGCTGGTAGAGCATGGACTTGTACACGGCGAGCTGGTCGCCGCAGGCGCGCACCTGGCTCAGGTAGCCGCCGCTGAGCTCGCCCGGGCTCGCCTGGCTGGCCGGCGGCGAGTGCCGCCGCACCGCGCGCTGGCTATCCGGTGCCGAGTTCAGGCTGCTCAGCGGGGCCGGCGTCAGCCACGGGGCGGTCGCGGTCTCGCTGAGCAGGGCGCTGGCGAGCGTCTCGGACGGGCTCCAGCCCTGCGGCGGGGCCACCACGATCGTGCGGCTGGAATCGGGGGCCTCGGCGGCGATCATCGCCGTCTCGGCCAGGAACCGCTGCCGGACGGCGAACTCGGTGCTCCTCGGCAGGATGCCGGAGCCGGTGTCGCCGGCTTTGAGCACCCCGGTCAGGGTGTTGTCAGAGAGCAGCACGTTCATCGGCAGGCCCGCGACCCGGAGCGAGGTAACCGCGTCATCGGGCTGGAAGGCGGTGCCGACGGGCCGCATCTCGCTGCTGTTCAGTACCACTGTGCCGACGTGCTCGTGGGTAGCGAGGCTGGTGAGTACGCTCAGGTCCGCGGTTCCGCCGGCCGGCCAGGCGATGTCGTGCCCGAACTTCCCGGGTAGCACGCTGTCGGCCACCGCGGTGCCGGTGCGGTACGCGGTGGCGAGATCCCTGGTCAGGCCCTGATGGACCAGGGCCGTCGTGTCCACGTTGGCGTACGGGGTGAGCACGGTCGGCTGGCCCGGTGTGACCTTCCTGAGCGCGGCCAGCCAGCTCGCCGCGGCCCTGCTGGCCGGCTTGGCGGGGGCGAGCGTGCAGTTCGGTTTGCCGCCCACCTGATAGGGGCGGGCCATGGTGGCGACGTCGCCGAGCAGCGCCGGGTCGATGACCCAGGTCAGGTCGGCATCGGCGTGGCTTGCCCCGGCGTTGAGCAGGGCGGACAGGCGGCCGCCCGAGTTCAGGGCGGCGGCCAGGTCGTTGTCGGTCAGCGTGGCGGTGCACGCCTGGTGGCGCGGCTGGTCGATGAGCGGCCAGAGCCAGGAGATCGTCAGCGGGCGCGCCAGGCCCGCCGCCGCTCGCGACGCGGGCCAGAACGGGAGCAGCGTCTGCCGGGCGGAGAACACGTCGCCGGACAGGCCCTGCAGCTGGGCGGTCACCGGGTACACGCCGAAGCTGCTGATCCCCTGGGTGCTGACCTGGAACGAGGCGGTCCAGGAGACGGTGCTGCCCGGGGCCACACTAGCGGGGATGAGGAACGGGTTCCCGGCGGGCAGCAGGCCGCTGGCCACGCCGCGGGACAGGTAGAAGTCCATGCCGTCGCGGGTGGTGAAGTGGGTCGCCGACGTGTACAGCTGCACGTCGAGCCCGGCCTGCGTCTGGCGGGTGCCGTTGGTGACCGTGCCGGACAGCGTGACCGTGGCACCAGGCCCGGCGACCTGCGGGTTCATCGCGTCGATGGTCACCGAGAGGCCGCCCGTCCCGGTCCTGTCGGCCGGGCTGGCCAGCGCCGGGGGGACCAGCGCCAGCGGGGCGGCCGCCAGCCCGGCGGTCACGATCGCCGCCGGCACGGCGAAAACGGCGGCCAGGGACAGCATCCGCCGTGTGAGTTTCGCCGTGAGCAAGCCGTGCACACCTGGAATGCTAGTGCGGTTCGCGCCGTACCCGGTGCTGTCGATACGCTCAATGGCCGTGCCTATGAGCGATGAACAGCGGAAGGCGGCCGCCGCGCTGCTGCGCGAGCGGGTGCCCGCTGCGGCCGGGATAGGCCGCCTGTTCGCGCGCCACGGCTACGAGCTCGCGTTGGTCGGCGGGCTGGTCAGGGACGTATTCCTCGGTCAGCAGCCCGTCGGCGAGCTCGATCTGACCACGGACGCGACGCCGGACCAGGTGCTGGAGATAACTAAGGGCTGGGCGGACAAGACCTGGACGGTCGGGATCGCCTTCGGCACCGTCGGGCTGCGCAAGGCAAACGCGGTCTTCGAGATCACCACCTATCGCAGCGAGCAGTACGGGCGGAACTCCCGCAGGCCACAGGTGCAGTACGGCCGGTCGCTCGAGGATGATCTGAGCCGCCGCGATTTCACCATTAACGCGATGGCGGCCCGGTTGCCCGCATATGAGTTCGTCGATCCTTATCGCGGCTTCGACGCGCTCCGGGAAAAGGTGCTGCGGACGCCCGGGCCCCCCGAGCAGTCGTTCGGCGACGACCCGCTGCGTATCCTGCGGGCGGCCAGGTTCGCGGCCAAGCTGGGGTTCACCGTCGCGGACGAGGTGCGCACCGCCATGACCGAGCAGGCGGCCCGCCTGGAGATCGTGTCCGCCGAGCGGATCACCAGCGAGCTGACCAAGCTGATGCTGACGCCCGACCCGGCGCTCGGCATCGACGTGCTGGTCCAGACCGAGGTCGCCGACCAGGTGCTGCCCGAGGTGTCCAGGCTCCGGATGGAGGCCGACGAGCACCACCGGCACAAGGATGTCTACCAGCACAGCCTCACCGTGCTGCGGCAGGCCATCGAGCTCGAGCCGCGGTACGGGCTCGAGGGCGACCTGACCGTCCGGCTGGCGGCGCTGCTGCACGATATCGGCAAGCCCCGGACCCGCGGCCTGCTGCCGGACGGCCGCGTCGCGTTCCACCTGCATGAGGTGGTCGGCGCGAAGATGGCCAAGCGCCGGCTGACCGCGCTGCGGTTTCCGAACGACGTGGTGCGGGACGTGTCCCGGCTGGTGGAACTGCACCTGCGGTTCCACGGGTACGGGGAAGGCGCCACCAGATCTGATCGGGGGGGCGCGGGCCCGCCGCCGCAGGCGGCAAGGCCAGCAGGGTCGTCCCCCCCGGAGCCAGCATGGACCGATGCCGCGGTCCGCCGTTACGTCCGCGCCGCCGGGCCGCTGCTCACCCGGCTGCACGTGCTGACCAGGGCCGACTGCACCACCAGGAACCGGGCCAAGGCAGCGCGGCTGGCCCGTGCCTACGACGGCCTCGAACAGCGCATCGCGGAGCTCAGCGAGCAGGAAGAACTGGCCAGGCTCAGGCCGGAGCTCGACGGCAACGAGATCATGCGCATCCTCGGCGTGCCGCCCGGTCCGGTGGTGGGGAGGGCCTACGATGTCCTGCTCGAGCTCCGGATCGCGCGGGGCGAGCTGGGCCGGGAGCGGGCCACTCAGGAGTTGCTGTGCTGGGCGGTCGACGAGGGGATCATCCCGCCCCGGCCGGACCCGGACGAGGGCTGTTCCCGCCGGCAGGCCAGCCAGTAGCCGGCCGCGACGATGGCGAAGCCGGCCGCCACCAGGCCGATGATGGCGGGGGAATAGCCGTTGGCCGGCATGATGGCCGCGCTCAGCGCTGCCCCGGCGACGTACGCGGCGTTGAACATCATGTCGTAGAAGGCGAACACCCGGCCCCGGTAGGCGTCAGCCACCCCTTCCTGCAAGATCGTGACCGCGCAGATCGCCACGCCTTGCCGGGTGAGGTACAGGCAGAACCCGATGGCCAGGTACGCGGCCTGGCTGAAGGTCTCGCCCAGCGCGAGGGTCACCGCGGCGCTCGCGGCGAGCAGCAGCGTGATCCAGGCTGGCTTGGACAGCCGCCTGGTCATCGGCGGGGTCACCAGCGCCGCGCAGGCGTAGCCGATACCGGAGAGGACCACCAGCGCCCCGAAGTGCCCCTCGGCCACGCTGACGCTGGACCGGTAGAAGTAGTTCCGGTAGAGCAGGATCGACATCAGGAACAGCGGGCCGAACAGGAAGCTGAAGCCGCCGGTCGCGCCGAGCGCCGCCGCCGGGCCGCGTCGCCGGGTGATATACCGGGCGCCGTCGGCCAGCCCGGCCGTGACCGAGGCAAGCTCGCTGAGCAGCGGCCCGCGCGGTGCCCGCGCGTCCTCGCCCGCCGGGCCGAGCCGGTCGCGGGCCATGGTGGCCGCGACCAGGCTCGCCGCCACGTAACAGCCGCCGCCGACCAGCAAGGTGATCGCGGCGCCGCGCTCGGTGTTGCCGGTGGCCACGTTGAGCCCGAGGGCCACGACGCCGCCGATGGTCGCGGCGATGCCGCCGGCGGTCGGCGATACGGAGTTCGCCATCACCAGCTCGTCGTCGGCCACCACATGCGGCAGCGCCGCCGAAAGCGAGGACAGGAAGAACCTGTTCACGCCCAGGACGAGCAGCACCGCGACGTAGAGGGGCGCGCCGCGGTCGCCCAGGGCCATGAACGCCGCGGTCAGCGCCACGAGGACCGACCGGAGCAGGGCCGACCAGACCAGGATCTGGCGCCTAGCCCAGCGGTCGATGAAGACCCCGGCGAACGGCCCGATGAGCGAGTACGGCAGGTAGAGGACCGCGAACGCCGCCGCCCCGGCCGCCGGGCTCGGGAACGTGGTCGCGTTGAAGAACACGTAGGTGCCGACCCCGGCGGTGACGACACCGTCTCCGGCCTGGGAGATCAGCCTGGTCGCGAACAGGCGCCGGAAGTCGCGCCCGGCCAGCACCCCGCGCAAGTCGGCCCAGACCGCTGACTTGGACCCGTTGGCCACGCCTCCAGCTTAGGGGCTGTCCTGGTCCGCTAGCGGGCGACCTCGCCGCGAATGAACTTTTCGACCAGGTCCCGGCAAACGTCGTTGCCGTACTGCTCCGGCGGCGACTTCATGAAGTACGAGCTGGCCGAGGTCACCGGCCCGCCGATACCCCGGTCGAGAGCGATCTTCGCCGCCCGCACCGCGTCGATGATCACCCCGGCGGAGTTGGGCGAGTCCCAGACTTCGAGCTTGTACTCCAGGTTGAGCGGCACGTCGCCGAACGCACGGCCTTCCAGCCGGACATAGGCCATCTTCCGGTCGTCCAGCCACGGCACGTGGTCGGACGGCCCGATGTGCACGGCGGCGCGCTCCATCTCGTGCGGGATCTGCGAGGTCACCGCCTGTGTCTTGGAGATCTTCTTCGAGTGGAGCCGCTTGCGCTCCAGCATGTTCATGAAGTCCATGTTGCCGCCGAAGTTCAGCTGGTAGGTGCGGAGCAGTTCGACCCCGCGGTCCTCGAACAGCTTGGCCAGCACGCGGTGCGTGATGGTGGCGCCGACCTGAGACTTGATGTCGTCGCCGATGATCGGGACGCCGGCCTCGGTGAACTTCGCGGCCCACTCCGGGTCGGAGGCGATGAATACCGGCAGCGCGTTCACGAAGGCGACGTGCGCGTCGATCGCGCACTGCGCGTAGTAGCGGTCCGCCTGCTCGGAACCGACCGGCAGGTAGCAGACCAGGACGTCGGCGCCGGCCTCGCGCAGCGCCCGGGTCACGTCCACGGCCGGCTCGTCGGACTCGGTGATGATTTCCCGGTAGTACTCGCCCAGGCCGTCCAGGGTGGGACCGCGCTGCACGGTCACGCCGGTCGGCGGCACCTCGGCGATCTTGATGGTGTTGTTCTCGCTCGCGTTGATGGCTTCGGCGAGGTCGGAGCCGACCTTCTTCGCGTCCACGTCGAACGCGGCGACCACCTCGACGTCGCTGATGTGGTACGGCCCGAACCGGACATGCATGAGGCCGGGAACCCGGGCGCCGTCGTCGGCGTCCTTGTAATACTCCAGTCCCTGCACGAGGGAACTAGCGCAGTTACCCACCCCCACAATGGCGATGCGCACCTTACCCATACCCATCAGGATGACTCCTTCTCGGAAATGTTGTCTGATCCTCCGGCCTGCCGCTCAGATGCGATCAGCTCATTCAGCCATCGGACTTCCCGCTCCACTGATTCCAGGCCATGTCGGTGCAATTCCAGGGTGTAACTGTCCACACGCTCCCTGGTGCGCGTGAAGGCCGCGCGGATGGCCTCCATCCGTTCCTCGAGCCTGCTGCGGCGCCCCTCGAGGATCCGCAGCCGTACGTCTGCCCTGGTTTGCCCGAAAAACGCGAAATGGACGCCGAAGCCGTCGTCTTCCCACGCCGCGGGACCGCCTTCGCGAAGGAGCTCCTGCAGCCTCTCCTTGCCGTCGGCGGTCAGCCGGTACACCTTGAGCGACCGGCGGCCCGCACGCGACCGCGCGGCTGAGCTGGCCGGGACCCCTTGCCCGGCCTCGTCCTGCTCCGCCGCGATCAGCCCGGCGGCTTGAAGTTCATGCAGGCAGGGGTACAGCGATCCGTAGGAAAGCGCACGGAACGCACCGAGCACGGTGTAGAGCTGCTTGCGCAGCTCATAGCCGTGCATGGGCGTCCGGTGCAGCAGCCCCAGCACCGCCAGCTCAAGTACGCCGGAGCGGTTACGTCCCACGCTTCCCCCAGAAGGTCGTGGTATCCCGGTACGTGCCGACCCGATACCTCGGTGCGATACTTCGGCCCGTTAGATCGGACCGTTAGATCGCCACGATGTATCGAACCGATACATGTGGATAGTACGTGCCGGGGTCCCCCCGCGCAAGTGCGTGCCCATTGCTGCTGGTCCGGCTGGCATTCCCGGCGAACCCGAGCGAATCCGGGCTCGGCCCACGCTCGGATCCGACGTACGCTGGCGAATATGACGTCAAGGCGCTCCGTCGTGGATTACGGGCTGGCCCGCCGGGCCACGCTTGCGTCCGTGCGCGCTGGGCGCACGACCGTCGCCGACGTCTGCGACGCTCATCCCTACCTGCTGCGGGCCGCGAAGTTCCACGGCGAGCCCACCGAAGATCGCTGCCCGATCTGCCGGAAAGCCAAGCTCACGCACGTGACATACGTCTACGGCGACGAACTGGGCCAGTACGAGGGCCGGGTCAAGCAGGCACGCGAGCTCGCGGAAATGGCGGCCGAATACGGTGAATTCCGGGTCTATGTGGTCGAGGTCTGTCAGAGTTGCGGGTGGAACCACCTCGCTTCCTCGTACGTTCTCGGCACTGGCGAGCCTGCCGTACGCCGGAGGCGGCGTGCGCGGACCAGCCAGTAAACATGGTCTCCAGGAGGTAACGTTTGTGTTCGGCGGGTTCCCGGGATGGGCGTACCCGCCTTTCAGCTAGAGGTCGCATTCCCACGTGCGGCGACCTTCGAGCCACCAGCGAGGACGCGTGAGCAGCAAAGCTGATGACTTTGACGTCCGGTATCGCGACGTAGGCACGGCGGGGCAGAGCCGCCCGGCGGCCGGCGGGGGCTATCGGGGCAACGCGGGAGATGTGGACTATGACCTGGGCTATGACGCCCCGGGCTGGGACACCCAAGGGTTCCGCCGTCCGGAGGCAGATCTGCTGGACAGCCGCGAGCCCAGCGGGACCAGCGGCGGTGTCGGCACCGCGGTGCGCCCCGAGCCCGGCCGCGCGCCCCGGGGCCGCCGGGACGCCAGCGGCCCGGGCGGCCGCGGCGGGCCCAGCAGGCCTCGTGGCCCGCGTGGCCTCACCGGGCCGGGGCGCCGCGGTCATGATCGCGCCCGGGTCAAGGTCAAGGGCAGCTGGTGGCGGCACTGGACGCTGCGCAAGGCCCTGGGCGTGCTGCTGGCGGTCATCGGCACCGGCATCGTGCTCGGCGCGCTCGCGGTGGTGATGGCCTATGAACAGACGCCGGTTCCCACCGCGGCGATGGCGGCCACCGGCTACTCGCAGTCCGTGGTCTACTCCAGCAACGGCACCCTCGTCGGCCGGTTCGGCACCACCAACCGGCAGATGCTGAGCTACGACAAGATCCCGCCGACAATGATCAACGCGGTGCTCGCCGCCGAGGACCGGCACTTCTTCAACGAGGGCGGCATCTCGCCCACCGGCATCCTGCGCGCCGCTTACTCCGACATCCGGGGCAGCGACGGCTCGCTGCAGGGCGGCTCGACCATCACTCAGGAGTTCGTCCGGCAGTACTACTCCGGCATCGGCACCCAGCAGACGTTCAGCCGCAAGATCAAGGAGATCTTCGTGGCCATGAAGGTGGCCAAGGAGAAGTCCAAGCAGTGGATCCTGCAGAACTACCTCAACACGATCTACCTGGGGGACGGCGCCTACGGGATCGGCGCGGCCGCGCAGACCTACTACAACGAGCCGGTGGCCAACCTCACCGCCGCGCAGGCGGCCGTGATCGCCGCCATCATCCAGCAGCCGAGCACCTTCCCGCTGCCGCAGTACCGGGCGCAGCTCGAGAACCGCTGGCATTACGTGCTCAACGGCATGGTGCAGATGGGAAGCCTGACCGAGCAGCAGGCGGCGACGATGAAGTTCCCGGCCCCCGGCGCCCACGTCCCGCAGAGCGTCGGCAACGACGTCTGGGACCCCTACGTCCTGGAGATGGTCAAGAACGAACTGAAGGACGTCTACCACCTCACCCCGCTGCAGATCTACAACGGCGGCTACGTCATCCGGACCTCCATCGACGACTCCAAGATGGCCGCCATCTATCAGGCCGTCCGCGACAACGAGGCGCAGATCGACGCGAGCAGCGTCCCGTTCGACCCGGCCACGATGCACGCGGGCGCGGTGCTCGAGGACCCTGCCACCGGTGCCATCCAGGCCCTGTACCCGGGGCCGGGCTACATCGGCGCCAAGTACAACGGGACGGGCACGGTCATCAGCAAGAAGACCTGCGAAAAGATCCACTGCGACGTGAACATGGCGGTCTACGCCCGCGAGCAGGTCGGCTCCTCATTCAAGCCCTACGTCCTGGCGACCGCGGTCAAGCAGGGCATGAACGTCCAGACCAGCACGCTGAACGGCTACAACCCGCTGTGGATTCCGCCGGACAGCACGACGGCCAAGTACGCGCCGAGCGCCCAGCCGGCCAACCCCGTGGGCTACTTCCAGGTCCACAATGACAGCCCGGCCGAGAACGGGCCGTACACGCCGCAGATAGCGATGGCGGTCTCGATCAACACCGCGTACGCCGACTTGTGGCGCGTCGCCGGCAGCCAGGCCGTCGCCGACCATGGCGCAGGAGTTCGGCGTGAACCTCACCGCGTCCGGCCTCCTCAATACCAACCCGAAGGCCGGTCCGATCGGGGCCTGGTACGACAGCGAGAAGCGGCCGATCGGGATGTGGAACGAGGCGGGTACCGCGTTGGGCCAGGCGTCGCTGACCATTACGGAGCAGGCCACCATGCTGGCCACGATCGACAACGGCGGCATCTACCACAGCGCCCACGTGATCACGTCGATCACGCAGAACAACGCCCCGCCGGTGCTGGTCAAGGTGACCAGCTACCCGGTGTTCAGCTCCAGCCCGACGCTCAACGCCAGCGAGGCCTCGCAGGTGCAGTACGCGATGTCGAAAGACGACGCGTCCTACGGCACCGCGCCGGGCACCGCGATGAGCAACGGCCAGGAGATCATCGCCAAGACCGGCACCACGAACAGCGCCCAGGCGGCGTTCTTCATCGGCGCCATCCCGAGCCAGGCCATGGCCGTCGCGCTGTTCACCGATCTTCAGGGCGACAAGACCGCGGCCGCTAAGCGCCAGACGCTCAACGGTCTCGGCGGCAACTCCCAGGGCGGCTTCGGCGGCACCTGGCCGGCCGCGATCTGGCACACCTATGCCGAGGACATGTTCGTCAAGCTTGGCGTCGAGCAGTTTCCCGTCCCGGTCTTCACCGGGACGACCTGGAACGAGGTGCCGCCGGGCCTGCGCCACGTGGCGCCGAAGCACAAGAAGCAGGACCACAACCAGGGCGGCAACAACGGCCAGGGTGGTCAGGGCGGGGGCCCCAACCCCTTCCCCACCTACAGCTGTGACCCGTCGGTCGTGACCTGCCAGCCGGGCGCCGTGCAGGGCGTGAACGGCGGCATCATGCAGAACGCGAACGGCCCCGCGCTGGGCGCGGGCGTGGGCGGCATCTCCGCCGGGCTGCCCGCGACCTACCTGTGGGCGCGCAGGCGCCCCCGCAGGCGTGGCCGGCGACGCGACACGGCCTGAGACGGGGTTAGATATGGGGGTGGATGCCCCCGGGTCGGCGAATACGCGGTTTGGCGGCGGGACCGGGAGTCCCGGCCCCGCCCGGCCCGGCGCCCTGGCGGCCGCGCTCGGCAGCACCAGCGTGCTGCTCGCCGCGTCCATGCTGGGCATGGTGCTCGCGTTCGCGGCGAAGGCCCCGTGCCGCTCCGGAGCCTGGAACTTCTACGCCAAACAGTTCCAGGACGCCTGCTACACCGACGTCTACCCGCTGTACTACGGCGAAGGCCTGTCCGCAGGGAAGGTCCCGTACACCGGCCACCCGGTCGAGTACCCGGTGCTGATCGGCGGGGCCATGCAGGCCGCGGCCTGGCTGGTGCGGAACGTCAGCGAGGCGATCAGGGGCCGCGAGTTCTTCGATGTCACCGTGCTGCTGCTGGCGGTCTGCGCGGTCGCGGGCGTGCTGGCGACCGCGCGGGCAGCCGGGCCGGACCGGCGTGCGCAGGCGCTGATGGTGGCGCTCTCCCCGGCGCTGATCCTGTCCGCGTTCATCAACTGGGACATGATCGCACTCGCGCTGACAGCGCTGGGCATCGCCGCCTGGGCGGCCCGTCGCGGGGTGTGGGCAGGGGTATTCCTCGGCCTCGCGGTCGCGGCCAAGTTCTACCCCCTGGTGGTCTTCGGGCCGCTGCTGCTGCTCTGCCTGCGGGCCGGCCAGCTGCGCGAGCTCGCGAAGACCCTGGCCGCCGCGGCGCTCGCCTGGCTGGCCGTGGACCTGCCGGTGATGATCGTCGCGCCGTCCGGCTGGGCTCACTTCTACGCGTTCAGCAAGGACCGGGGCGCCGACTGGGGCTCGATCTGGTACCTGTTCGAGCACTTCAACGTGCCCGTGCTCGGCACCACCCGGCTCAGCACCCTGAACCAGATGTCGGCGGTGCTCTTCGCCGCCGCCTGCGTCGCGATCGCCGTGCTCGCGCTGGCCGCGCCGCGTCGCCCGCGCCTGCCGCAGCTGTGCTTCCTGGTGCTGGCCGCGTTCTTGATGACGAACAAGGTGTGGTCGCCGCAGTACGTCATCTGGCTGGTGCCGCTGGCGGTGCTGGCCCGTCCCCGGCTGTGGCCCTATCTGCTCTGGCAGTTCGCCGAGGTCGCCTACTTCTTCGGCATCTGGGGCTACCTCATCTTCGTCTTCGCCGCCGCGGGCAGCCCGGTGACCGGCTATCAGGGCATCAGCACCGGGTGGTACTTCGCCACCCTGCTGGCCAGGTTCCTCGCCGTCGGCCTGCTCGCCGCCTACGTGGTGCGGGACATTCTCGATCCCGAACGGGATGCGGTGCGAGCCCTGGGACACGACGATCCGGCCGGGGGCGTGCTCGATCACGCCGAGGACCGGTTCAGGCTCCGGTTCACCCTCAGGGGTCGCGGGCTCAGTGTCGACCGGATCAGGCCGGCAGGTTCTGCTTCAGCCAGCTGACGTCGGCGGTCAGGCCGCCGCCTTCATCGGGGGTCTCGCAGATGACGGGGGCGCCCGCGGCGCGGACTACCCCGAGCAGCAGCGCGGGATCGATCGTCCCGGCGGCGATGTTAGCGTGCCGGTCCCGGCCCGAGCCGAACTCATCGCGTGAGTTGTTGCAGTGCACCAGGTCGATCCGGCCGGTGATCGCCTTGATCCGGTCGACCACGTCGGCGAGGTCGAGGCCGGCCGAGTTGGCGTGACAGGTATCCAGGCAGAAACCCAGGTTCGCGCCGTTGTCGCCGGCCGCGTCGGTCACCGCGTCCCAGAGTCGGCCGATCGCGTCGAGCGACCGGGCCATGGCGCCGTCGCCGCCCGCGGTGTTCTCGATCAGCATCGGCAGCGGCCGCTCGATGCGCTCCACCGCCTTGCGCCAGTTCTCCAGGCCGTCCTGGGTGGCCACGCCCGCGGTGACGTGCCCGCCGTGCACGATCAGGCCCTTGGCCCCGACCGACGCGGCCGCCTTGAGCTGCTGGTCGAGCAGCTTCCTGCTGGGAATCCTGATCCGGTTATTGCTGCTAGCGACGTTGATGACGTACGGAGCGTGGATGTAGATGTCGATGCCGGCCGCGGCGAAGGCATCCCGGATCGCCGACGGATCCCCGCCGGGTATCGCCGGGCCCTTCCAGCCCTGCGGGTCACCGAGGAAGAACTGGGCCGCGTCCGCGCCGCGGGCGATCGCCTCGTTCAGCGGGTTGTCAACGTGGAAGTGGGCTCCGATGCGCGCCATGCCCCCGAGCCTAATGCCAGCGGAGCCTCATGCTGGCGGTCAGGCGGCCGGCGGTCAGGCGACGAAGCCGCCCTTGGACAGGCCGATGGCCAGTCCGACGAACCCGGCGATCATGCCGGTGACGATAAGGATCCGCTGCTCGCGGGTATGCGAGATCATCTGGACGTACAGCCCGACCAGGCACGCGACCAGCCCGGTGGCGGTCGCGATGATGATCAGCGCGGCGCCGGTATGGGCATTCCGGACGATCATGCCCAGGACGAAGGAGACGAGGCCGACGACCAGGGTGATGACGGTCAGGATGTTCTCGACCGGATGCGGCTGCCCGTCCGAGTTCAGGATGTTCGATCGCTGGATCTTCGAAGGCTGGCCGTTCCGGACCGCGCCTGCCATGGTGACCACCTCCTGGCTGCCACTACATGAGCATACGTTTTCACCGGACAGTCTTCCCCCGCGCGGGATCCAGGAATCCACAGGTTTTCGGCCGGCGCCGGGGACGGCTTCGGCGCCCTCGCGCCGTCTGGTTACCGCGGACCGGGGATGTTGGGTAGACTGACCGGGCTGCGGACAACCCGGCTGTTACCTGCGCCGGCTCGTAACCGCGACGCCTCCTGCCACGGAGAGACCGTGGCCGCACCAGTCCAGAGGAGGGCTCAAGACGCCCATGCGCCATTACGAGATAATGATCATCCTCGACCCCAACCTCGAGGAGCGGACCGTCCAGCCGTCACTTGACCAGTTCCTCACGGTCGTGACCGGCGGCGGCGGCAAGGTTGACAAGGTGGACATCTGGGGGAAGCGCCGCCTCGCCTACCAGATCGAGAAGAAGTCAGAAGGAATCTACGCGGTCGTGGACCTGAATGCGGAGCCGAACGTCGTGCTCGAGCTCGACCGCCAGCTCAACCTGAACGAGGGCGTGCTGCGGACCAAGGTCATGCGGCCCGAGCATCACCACTGAACGGGACCTCCTCACCGAGACCCTCTTTTCTCACCAGCAGCAGAATCCCTAGCGACCGGGAGTACCCCCGATGGCAGCAGGCGATACCCAGATCACGATCGCGGGAAATCTCGTCGACGATCCGGAACTGCGTTTTACCCCGGCGGGGCAGCCGGTGGCGCGGTTCCGGGTGGCGTCGACGCCGAGGTTCCGTGACAATTCCACGGGTGAGTGGAAGGACGGGGACAGTCTTTTCCTGACGTGCAACGTGTGGCGGCAGGCGGCGGAGAACGTGGCGGAGAGCCTGACCCGGGGGATGCGGGTGATCGTGTCGGGGCGGCTGCGGCAGCGCTCGTATGAGACCAAGGAAGGCGAGAAACGGACCGTGTACGAGGTCGAGGTCGATGATGTCGGCCCGTCGCTGCGGAATGCTTCGGCCAAGGTCAACCGGGTGGCCAGGTCCGGTGCCGGAGACGGCGGCGGCTATAACAGCAGGTCCGCCGCCGGAGACGGCGGCTATAACAGCGGCCAGCGCGGCTCCGGCGGCCGGTCCTCCGGCGGCCAGGGCGGCGGGGAGTCCGACCCGTGGGCGTCCGACAGCCCCGGCGGCTACTCCGACGAACCGCCTTTCTAACCCGACACGCAAAGCCAGAAAACAGATAACCGACCATCCCCGCCGCGAGCGGGGCTCTAAGGAGCACCACGATGGCCAAGCCACCACTGCGCAAGCCGAAGAAGAAGGTTTGCGTGTTCTGCCAGGAGCGGATCGCCTACGTCGACTACAAGGACACGGGCCTGCTCCGCAAGTACATCTCGGACCGCGGCAAGATCCGCGCCCGGCGAGTGACGGGCAACTGCACGCGCCACCAGCGGGACGTCGCAACGGCGATCAAGAACGCCCGCGAGATGGCGCTGCTTCCGTACACCAGCACGGCGCGCTAGGGAGTCAGCCAGATGAGTCGTACACCGATGAAGCTCATCCTCACCCAGGAAGTGACCGGTCTCGGCGCACCCGGTGACGTGGTGGACGTGGCGGCGGGCTATGGCCGCAACTACCTGATCCCGCGCGGCTTCGCGATGAACTGGACCCGCGGTGCCGAGAAGCAGATCGAGCTGATCAAGCGGGCCAGGGCGGCCCGGGAGATCCGCGGTCTCGAGGACGCGAAGATCGTGGCGGCCCAACTCGAGGGCCTGCACGTGCGCATGCGGCGGCGGGCCGGCGGCAGCGGCCGGCTGTTCGGCTCAGTCGGCCCGGCGGACATCGCCGCGGCCGTACGCGAGGCCGGCGGCCCCGAACTCGACCGGCGCCGGATCGAGGTCCGCGACCCGATCAAGACCGTGGGCTCGCACCAGGTGCGGGTCAGGCTGCACCCCGAGGTCAGCGCCCCCGTCGACCTCGAGATCACGGCCGACTAGTTACCCAGAAGGCTCGTGGCACATTGGCCCGGCTACCGGACCCGATGTGCCACGGCCGGGTCGGCTAGTCGGAGAGGTTCGCGTACCTGGACGCGAGCCGGGCTAGCTCCGGGTCGATCTCGCGCACCATCGCCCACAGCGCCGCGATCCGTGCCTCCAGACCGGAGGAATCCGCGCTCTTGCGGTCGGCGTCGAGCTGGTCTATGGCCTCAGCCACGCGCCGGAGAGCGGAATCCTCTATCGAACACACCGCCGAAGATTATCAGGTCTGCGGCGTCTGCGGGCGCCCTTCCGGAAGCGCGGTTATCCACAGGCCTGAGCCGTGTGCCTGTGGAGAAACACGGTGGATGACGGACCGGAAAATCCCCGCGAAGTTTTTCTTCCACACAGCCGGTGGATCACGTTTCCCCTGGTCACAGTAGCATAGCTGGCTTCGGGTCAGCCAGCTCCACAGTTCTGTCCCCAGGCTGCGCACACCGTGGTCGGCGTGTCTGCACACGTTGTCCACACAGTCGTCCACGGCGTGACTTGGTGCCGGGCGTGGCGGCCCGACAAAATGACAGAGCCATCCGCTAGAACGGTGTCAGGCACCCGTAGAAGTGCGTTCGTGCCTTGTTCACTGGCCAGCAGAGCCACTCGCACGGGGGAGGAGGGGCAGTTGAGCGTCACCGAGATTGCGCTGAGGAGTGGCGACTTCGAGCGGACCCCGCCGCACGACGTAGCGGCGGAGCAGTGCGTGCTCGGCGGGATGCTGCTCTCCAAGGACGCCATCTCGGACGTGATCGAGATGATCCGGCCAACCGATCACTACCGGCCCGCTCACCAGCTGATCCACGAGGCGATTCTCGACCTGTACGGCCGCGGGGAACCCGCGGACGCGATCACGGTCGCGAACGAGCTGACCAGGCGTGGCGAGATCGCCCGCGTCGGCGGCGGCCCCTACCTGCACACCCTGATCGCCTCGGTGCCGACCGCGGCGAACGCCGGCTACTACGCGCGCATCGTCCGTGAGCGCGCGATCCTGCGCCGCCTGGTGGAAGCCGGCACCAGGATCGTCCAGTTCGGCTACGCCGGCGAGGCCGACGCCGACGACCTGGTGGACCGGGCCCAGGCCGAGGTGTTCGCGGTCACCGACCGCCGGACCAGCGAGGACTACCACTCGCTGTCGGAGATCATGCCCGGCGCGCTGGATGAGATCGAGGCAATCGGCAGCCGCGGCGGCGTCCTCACCGGCGTGCCCACCGGGTTCTCCGACCTCGACAACCTCACCAACGGCCTGCACCCCGGCCAGATGATCGTCATAGCAGCCCGGCCTGCTATAGGAAAGTCCACGTTGGCATTGGATTTCGCCCGGGCCGCCGCCATCAAGCACGGCATGACTACCGTGATATTCAGCCTGGAGATGGGCCGGAACGAGATCACCATGCGGCTGCTGTCGGCCGAGGCCCGGGTGCCGATGCACACGATGCGCACCGGCCAGATGAACGACGACGACTGGGCCCGCCTGGCCCGTCGGATGAGCGAGGTCGCAGACGCGCCGCTTTTCATCGACGATTCGCCGAATATGTCGCTGATGGAGATCAGGGCTAAGTGCCGTCGGCTGAAGCAGCGGAACGACCTGAAGTTCGTCATCATCGACTACCTGCAGCTGATGTCCTCGGCCAAGCGAGTGGAGAACCGGCAGCAGGAGGTCTCCGAGATGTCCCGCTCCCTCAAGCTTCTAGCCAAAGAGCTGGATGTCCCTATAGTTGCCTTGTCGCAGCTCAACCGAGGACCAGAGCAGCGTGGGGACAAGAAGCCGCTGTTGTCCGATTTGCGCGAATCGGGAAGCATCGAACAGGACTCGGATGTCGTGGTCCTTTTGCACCGCGAAGACTTTTATGAGCCGGAATCAGCGCGGGCGGGCGAGGCGGACCTGATTGTGGCCAAGCACAGAAACGGGCCAACGACGACGGTGACCGTGGCATTCCAAGGTCATTATAGCCGATTTGTAGACATGGCCGCCCCGTGAGACCGGATTGCAGATCGGCATCAGGCGGGTGCGTCCTTGTCGCCTGATGCAAATCGGCGAGCCCGCACGGATGACAAGCCACTTTCGGTGACCAGGGCGTCGGCCAGTGCGTCCCGGCAGTGGTCGAGCAGCATGTGCACCACGGGCACCGCCTGCTCCGGCTGGCCGGTCGCCGGGTGCAGCAGGACGCCGTCCAGACCAGACCGGCTGGCCCGCGTCCGGCAGCCGGAGGGCTGTCACGAGTGGGCGTCGCGGCAACGAGACTTCATCGTCAACGGCAAGCCGGGGATCTCCATGAACCGAGCCGCCCGGGCACGGTGCAGTGCCCGGGACGACCTGGGGCGAGCCTACGGGCGCACCTCGTAGACGAGGTTGAACGGGGTCTCGGCGGCGCGCCGGAAGCGAGTGAACCCGGCGTCGGCGGTCACCTGCCGGATGGCGGCCTCTCCGGCTTGGGCCCCGAGGGCGCAGCCGCCGGGCTGGGACAGCGCGTTCGGCACGCAGAGCTGAGTGGAGGCGTTGTAGTAGACCCGCCCCACCGGGTTGAGGTTTCCGGCCACCTCGTCGGCGGCACACGGCTCGACGACTAGCCAGGTGCCATCTGGCTTGAGGGCCTGGCGGATGTGCCGGGCGGCGCCGAGCGGGTCGCCCATATCGTGCAGGCAGTCGAACGTGGCGGCCAGGTCGTAGCCGGTGCCGGAGAAACCCGCCGCCGGGGCGACCTCGAAGCTGATCCGGTCGGCGACGCCGGCGTCGGCGGCCCGCTTGCGGGCGATCTCGATCGACTGGTCGTGGTAGTCCGAGCCGGTGAACCGGGAGTTCGGGTATTCGCTGGCCAGCAGGATGGTGGACGCGCCGAGCCCGCAGCCGATGTCGGCGACCCTGGCGCTGGCCCGGAGCTTGTCGGCCACGCCGTCCAGCGCCGGGATCCAGGACGGGATCAGGTTGGCGATGTAGCCGGGGCGGAAGAACTGCTCGCAGCCGGTGAAGACATCTCCGTCGTGCTCGTGCCAGCCCATCCCGGCGCCGGTGCGGAACGCCTCGGTGATCCGCGGCTCGGCCTTCAGGGTGCCGAGCGCGAGCACGAATGCCCCGGGTATGTAGATGCCGCCGTCCGGGTTGGCGGGGGCGAACGTCTGCTCCTCGGTCATCGAATAGGTGTCGGTGGCCGGGTCGTATTCCACGTATCCGCCGGCCGCCTGGCCGCGCAGCCACTCGGCGATGTAGCGGGGATTGGTGCTGGTCCGCTCGGCGAGTTCGGCGGCGCGGGCCGGGCCGGTGGCCAGCGCCCGGTATAGGCCGAGGTGATGCCCGGTGACCACGTTGCCGGCCGCGAAGGTGGCGCCCAGGTCGGTGACGAACCGGCCGACGAACTCTTGCAGCTTGTCTGTATCGACAGACATGATGTGCCTCCTGTGCTTGGTGTGTGCGACTGTCGGGTCGTGAGTTATTGGTGCGGTCAGCTGCCCGATGTCCGGCGGGCGCCGGTCACGGGCCCTCGACGGGGGTGCCGGGCATGCGGCCCCACTCGGCCCAGGAGCCGTCGTAGACCCGGACCCCGTCCCGGCCGATCAGGTGGGTGAGCATGAACCAGGCGGTGGCGGCCCGCCCGCCGATGGTGCAGTAGGTGATCAGCTGCCCGCTGCCGTCCAGGATCCCCGGCGCGAACACCTCGCGCAGCTCCGCAGCGGAGCGGAACGACCCGTCTTCGCGGTAGATGCCGTCGATGGGCTGGTGGACAGCCGTGGGCACGTGCCCGGCGCGGCCGCCAGGTTCCATGCCGCCCGACGGCCAGAAGCGCTCACCCCGGTACTCGGCCGCTGAGCGCACATCCACCAGGGTGGTTCCCGGCTGGCCGATGGCTTCGCACACGGCTGTCCGGTCTGCCCGGATGCGAGAATCCTCGCTGCTGAGGCAGAAACCACCCGCCGGCGGTTCGCTCGCGGCGGTGCTCCACGGGTGGCCTCCGGCCCGCCAGGTGTCACGTGAGCAGTCCAGGATGCGCACGTCGGGATGCCCGTACAGCTTCATCAGCCACAAGCCCAGGGCGGGCGCGTACCCGTAGAACACCACGGTGGAGTCCGGGCCGATCCCCGAGCGCGCGACCAGCCGTTCCAGCGCGGCGGTGCCCGCCAGGCGGTAGTCGGCGTCCTTCAGGTCGGCGTAGATGTTCCACAGCACCGCGCCGTCAATGTGCCAGTCGTTGTAGGCGGCCGGGCTGACGTCGACTTCGATCACTCGCACCCGCGGATCAGGCAGGTGAGCTTGCAGCCATCCGGGATCGACCAGCACCCCGTCGCTGGTCCCTGGGCGCAGCGTGGACACAGATGTCGCTGTCGCGGTCTTCATGTGAACCTCCCTAGGCTCGGCTTCCTTGGGCACAGGTTTACGACGGCGCCATTGCCGCAACGTTGCCGCAGGGTTGGTGAAACCTTGGCGTTCTTGCCGGGTCACACCGGAGGAGCACGGCTGCGCCCCGCCAGGCCGGCCGCGCTCGCGGCGGGATGGCCATGCCTTGTGCCCGGCTCAGGGCAAGACGAATGGTCCGGGGACACCGGGAGGCAGGGTGATCAGTCCGGCGAGCACCGCTGGCTCGTCAGCCATATTCCGATCGCTCATATGCGGCCCGGGGCGCGACCCGTCACCATTCAGGTTGCGGCCAGGAGGCGTTCGTGGAGCTCGCGGGTGGCCGGGCTGGGTGAGACACCGAGCTGGTCCCGAAGGCACTCACTCAGCTGGCTGTAAACGCCGAGGGCTTCAGCTACGTTGCCCTGGGTGGCGAGGGCCTGCATGAGGTAGCGGTAGCCGCTTTCCCGCAGCGGAGCCAGGCGGGTGAGCTGCCTGCCGGCCCGGACCGCGGCGGCGAGTTCGGTTCCGCCGAGGCCCAGCCCGGCTGCCGCGTAGCATTCCAGGGCGCGCAGGCGCAGTTCGGTCAGCTGGTGGCGGATCTCGTCGATCCAGGGGGAGTCTTCGCCGGGAAGGAAGTCCCGCTCGGCCACGAACAGCGCGGTGAGCGCCGGCCCCCACGCCCGCGGCCAGGCCTGCTGGGCGACTGAGGATTCGGCCCGGTGGATGGCCTCGGCGGCTGCTTCCAGGTCGACCCAGGCGTCGGGCAGGCACAGCCGGATCGTGGAGCGCCCGTCCACGGTGTCGGCGCCGAAGACCCGGCGCAGCTTGGACAGCAGCGGGTTGAGCCGGGCATCGACCGCGGCGGGGTCGGGTTCACGCCACAGCGCCTCGGCCAGCTCGTCGCGCGGGACGTGGCGGTGACGGTTGACGACCAGGTAGGTGAACAGCAATCGGCCCTGACGGCCGGGCAGGCGGGCATCCAGCCGCTGGCCATCGCGCTCGATGGCCAGCGCCCCGCAGATCTGGATCCGCACTGGGTGCGAGGACGCCAAGGTCACACCCACATCCTGGCATTACGCTGGGAAGACAGCCAGAGCAGGAGGGGCGAGGGTGAAGCTGATCCAATGCGAATGCGGGTTCGTGGCGCGCGGCGGTGGCGATGACCAGGTGGTCGGGATGATCCGGGAGTATAGGGCGAGCGACCATCCGGCCCTGCTGGCCACGGTCAGCCGCGAGGACCTGGTCAGCTGGATTCAGGCGGAATGAACCCTGAACCGAGTCCAGTAGATCCCCTGATTCGTGGACCTGGCCGGCATAGGACATGGGGATGTGCTCGGCCGGCCGCGGGTCTCTAGCACGCACCGTGAGGGTTCGAAGTGCAGTAAGCTTCAGTGACTGCGCTCGTAGCTCAACGGATAGAGCATCTGACTACGGATCAGAAGGTTGGGGGTTCGAGTCCCTCCGAGCGCGCCACCGTAACCGCAGGTCAAGGCCTCAATCCCGGCGATCATCAAGCCCCTGGACCCTTGCCTTGGGGCCTGGCGTCTCACAATTTCTCACAGCCCTAAGCGATCTTGTGGATCCTGGCGAGCGCGGCCTGCCCCCGTTGCAGGTCCTCCTCGCTCGCGTGGACGTAGGTCTTCTGCGTGAACGCCGAGTCATAGTGACCCGCCCACTTGCTGATGATCGAGATCGGCACGCCCGCGTGCTCCATGAGCGTCAGGGTCGTGTGACGCGAGTCGTGCAGAGTGATCCGCCGCAGCCCGGCCCGCCTCAGCAGTCGGCGGAACTCGTCGGAATACCACTCGGGGTGAACAGGAGTGCCAGCCTGATCGGTGATCACGTACTCGCCGCCCCGGTACCAGTCCAGCCCGGCGAGCCCTGACCGGTAGGCCGCGCCTGCGATCGTGCTCTCCTCCAGCTGGCGCTTGCGCAGCGCGGTCAGCGCAGCCACCAGCTCGCCGTCGAGCGGCAGCGTCCGCTTGCCGTTGCGGGACTTCGGCTCCTCGATGCGGACCCGGTACTCGACCAGGACCCGCGCCTGGTTAACGGTGAGCGTCCCGGCCCGCAGATCGATATCCGACCAGCGCAGGCCGAGCACTTCACCGCGGCGCAGGCCATAAAGCGACAGGCGCCACGCGACGTAGAGCCGGTCAGAGGACGCCTTGGCCAGGAACTTCCTGACTTCCGCCTTGCTCCAGGTCTCACGCTCCCGCGGGGTGTGCTCGGGCGGTTTGACAAGTCGCGCCACGTTGCGGACGAGCTTGCCCTCTAGGACGGCCGCCTCCAGTGCGGCGCTGAACCGGCCCAGCGTCAGCCGTGCCGAACGACCGGACAGGCCCGTTCCCGGCTTTCCCCCTCGCCTGCGGCCTGCCGTCAGCATCCAGTCGACAAGATCTTCGACGTCGGATTTGGTGATGGACTGGAGCGGGCGTGTCCCCAGCCGCTCGCGGACGGGCCGCAAGGCGTCTTCGTAGTTCCGTTTGGTGGAAGCGCGCAGCCCGCGAGTCGCGCCCTGGAGGTAGCCGTCCAGGTAGGAGTTCACCGTCTCCTTGGACGACTTGACATATGTTCCCAGGTTGGTCTCATGCCGGATGCGCGACAGTTCCTCGCGAGCCTCGCGGCGGGTGTCGAACGTACGCGTGAGCTGCTTGCGCCTGCCGTGCTCATCACGTCCTATGTCGACCACGAGACGGTATCTGACCGAACCATCTTTCAGCGTGATCTTGTTGATCGGCTCCTTCATCGGGGCCTCTCCTTTCTCGGCGATTGCCTTAGGCGGCCGGAAACCTCGGCGATAGCTCACTGAGATCAATTCCGAGGATGCGAAGCAGCTCGGCGGTAGGGACGCGGTAGGAGCTGCCGACATGCAGCACGCGGCACGGGAACTCACCGCGCCGGGCGAGTTCGTAAGCAGTGGAGCGGCTAAGACCGAGTGCCCGCGCCGCCGTGCTCACGTCGACCATCAGGGGCAGGGCTAGCAGCTCGGTCAAGGTCAACCCCTTTCTCATCTGCCTTCTTGGCCGTGCTCCATGGAGCGGAGATGCAGCATCCTCACCGGAGGGTCCAGCGGCTTTCGGATTCTGTGTCGTCACGCTGCCCTCCCAGTTGCCGAAAGATGGTCCCCGCCGCCTTCGGCTCGTCGTCGTGCCTCTGCAAGCGCGGCTTGCCATTGGATGCGGTCGGCGACGACGTGCAGGAGCCGTTGCCCGTTGGGCATGTGGTCCGGGTCGCCGGGCTTGACCGGTTCCCAGGTGTAGCGGCGCGGGTCGGTTGCCGGAAGCCCGAGCGCGCTGGTGAGCCAGGTCCGCCGGTCGGCGCGGTGGTCGGCCAGCGTCTTGCCGGACCATTTGCGGGAGACCAGGACGCGGCGTCCGGCGTAGCCGAGGTACTCGCGGCGGTGGGCTTTGCCCTTGCACGCCCCGGGCCGCAGGCCGGGACGGGCGTTGCGGGGCTGGATGCCGTAGCGGAGCCAGTTTGCGCAGGTCGGCGAGCAGGGTTCGTAGCGCAGCGTGTCGGCGAGCCGGGCGATGTGGTCGGCCTGGGCGTCGGTGGCGGCCTGGTGGCAGTCGCCGAGGTGCTTGGTCAGGTACTTGGTTAGGTAGCCGATGCACCGGCTGGCGTCCCTAGCGGAACCTTCCGGGCTAGCCAGGGAGGAAGCCACATCTGCCCAGGTCACGGTCCCTGTTACGCCCTGGTCCGCGTAGTACCTAACTCAGCGTTTTGGTGCGTAGTCCTCGAGGCCGAAGAGGTCGTAGAGGCGGCGCTGGGTGGCGTCTTGCTCGGTGAGCATGCGCCGGGCGCGGGGCCGTCCCCGCTCGCCCTGGTAGAGGAGCACGGTCTCTTCGATCCCGGAAAGGCTGGAGAGCAGCGCGCGCACCGAGAGGTGGAGCCCTGCTTTGCCGGCCTCGCGCACCATGAGCTTCGCGACCATGAGGCCGAGCACGCAGTAAAAGACATGGACGCGGATCTTGTGCTCGGTGAAGTGGAACATCGGCGAGAACGAGACGACCTTCGGGTCCTTCATCTGGCGGAAGTCGCCCTCGACGGCCTCCTGGGAGCGGTAGTCGGCGACGATCTGTGCGGTCGGGGCCTGCTCGGGGGTCTTGTCGCTGAAGAGGATCCGCTTGCCGAACAGCTCGGTCTCCAGCGCGGCGCGGGCCTTGTCGTCGGTGGAGAAGCTGAGGCGGAGCTCGGCCGGCGTCTCGCCCGTCAGCGTGGTCGCAACCACCCGGGACACCCAGCGCGGGGCGAGGATGGCGGCGATCTCGGCCTCCACCTTCTCCCTGGCCTTGCGGGTCCTTCCGCGGGCGAGGCGGGCCTGGACCTCGCCGAGCTGGCGGTGCACCTTGGCGAGGGTCTGGTCGAAGCCCCGGGACTGCTTCTCGTGCAGGCCGTCTGAGTGGCAGGCGACAAGGCGGCGCGTTCGTCCGAAGACGACCTTTGTGGTCTCGAAGGCCCTCAGCCCGGGGAAGGCCTCCTCGTCGACGACCCGGTAGCGGCCGGCTCCGATGGCAAGGAGCCCGGGGTGGTCCGACGGCCGCAGCGAGCCGACGAAGGAAAGCGGTCCGCCGTCGAGCAGCTCGTAGTTGTCGTCGGAGTTCTGCCCGGCGTCGTAGACCAAGGTGAGGCGCGCGCCCTCGCGGTCCGCGCCCGCGACCCCGAGTGCCCCGAAGCGGGCGACGAGCTCGCGCACCATCGACCCGAACTGGGTGACGTCGGGGCGGTTGCCCGGGTAGGCGTGGCTGACGAGGGGGACGCCGCCGTCTCTCGAGACGACGAGGCCGAGCCCGCAGATGCGCAGGTCGCTTCTTTTCTGCTTGGAATGGCCGCGCTGGGCGATCGGGGCACGCTCGTTGCCCGAGTCGATCCAGGTGGCGAAGTTCGTCATGTCGAGCACGAGCCCCGAGAGGTCGATCGAGAAGGTCTCGACCATCCCCGCGACGATGCGGCGCTCGATCTCGGCCAGGTCCTCCTCGCCGATCGCGTCCATCGCGTCCCAAAAGCGCCGATGGCCGAGCGCGGCGGGGGAAAGGCGCAGCCACCGGTCACCAGCGGTCTTCTGCCACCACTGGGAAAAGGCGAGCTTCGAGCAGGGATCGACCACCCGGTTCAAGGCCGCGAGCGCGATGTAGGTCCCGGCCGGCGCCCCCGCGTCGGCGCGGCGTGAGCCGACAACCTCGTCGACGGTCTCTGCCACCCGAAGGCGCCGGAGCATCTGCCATACCGCCGCGACGTCGCCGAAAGCGAGGTGGCGGCTGCGATCGGGCTCGCCGGGACCGGACTCAGACAGACGGGCGGCGATCTCCTCCGCCGAGCCGAGATAGCGCTGGGAGACGATCCGGGGCTTGCCGTCGACCCGGGCGGACTCAGCCAGGTAGTAGTAGGTCTTCCCGTCCTGCTTCTTGCCGACGATGAATGCCATATCTAGGTACTACCATAACAGCCGGCAGATCGCGAGCCTCTGAGCCGGGTAAACGCGCTGGTCAGCGGTGTCTTTTGAAAGAATTTCTTGAGCGGCGGGAGATCACCTCAACGGGTTATCCCGGAAACCTCCGCTAGATCCGGCGACGACGCCCTGGGCGTCGTACCGGGCGCCGAACCGGGCCACGTGCCGCGGCTCGTCCTGGTCGCCGATGGCGTCGAGGGCCTGGTCCCAGTCCGGCAGTACCTCGCCGGTGTCCGGGTCGAGGTAGGTGCCGATGTGCTCATCCCACACCGGCAGCCGGTCCCCGTCGTACTTGACGGCCTGGGTGGTGGGCCACCAGACCTGGTGGTAGGTGGCGGCGATGACCTCGCGGAGTTCGGCGCGGGAGATGGTGCCGCGGATGGCGAGGTGGACATGCGGTGCGAGCCGTCGCTGGGGTTCGATGGCGGCGAAGTACTGCAGGTCATGGCCGGTGAACCGGCGTAGGTTCTGGATGAACCGGTCGAACAGCGCGGCGAAGTGCAGCGCGTCCCGGGCGGCGCGGGTGTAGTCGTAGGTGTCCGGGTCGGCGGGTGCTCCGTCCTCGCCGACCCGGCCGTAAGACGGGCATGTGAGTGTGACGAACAGCGAGGGCCGGAAGGTCTTGCCGTCCGGCGCGGTGTAGGTCTTGCCGACCGTCCGGGCGGAGACCGGCCGCCGCGGCAGGGGAGCGGCGTCCTGCCGCCGCCTTGTGGAGCGATGGCGGCGCGACCGCGCGGCCAGCACGGTGCCCCGCATCCCGGCATCGGTGATCTGCTGGTCCAGCTCGCCGATCCGCTCATCCAGCTCGCCAGTACCGAGGCCTTCGTTGGCCAGGGCATCCCGGTCGGCTTGCACCTCGGCCCGGTCGGTTACCGCGGCCCGCTGGTCTTCAGTCGCCGGATCGGGGTCGATGACCGGTTCGCGGTCCAGGTGCCAGCCCTCGCGGCATTGCGCGGCGCGCAGGATCCGGGCCCGCTCGGCGCAGGACGGGCACACCGCCGCCAGGGTGTGCCCGCAGGGGATGAGGACCTGCTCGACGTGGCCGGTGTCGATCTCGGTCCGGCGCAGCTGCACCGGGCGCAGGCAGGCGCCGTGCTCGGCGGCCAGGTCCTTGACCACGTGCCGGGCCAGCGGCATCGCCATCCGCTCGGCCCGCGTCGTCCGCACCCCGGTCACCACTCACCGTCCGCAAAGTCCGCGGTGTCGAAGGGGCCGGCGTAGCCGCACAGGCGGCACTCGGCCCGCAGCACCGGGCCGCCGGTGTCGACCAGGACCAGGCCGGTGCCGCAGACCGGGCAGGGTTCGTCGGTGCGCCAGGCAGTCTCCCTCATAGACCACCACCAGGCAGGGAGCCGACCGCATCGGCCATAGCCATGATGTCGGCGTCGCTGACGTAGGCGGCGCGGACCCGCACCGGGTCCGGGGAGGCCTCCAGCCGCACGTAGCCCGACCCCGGCGCCGGTCCACGGGTCAGGGGAGATCTGGTCGGCCAGGGCGCCGCGGTCCCGGGCGCCGTCGCCGAGCACCATGTCCACCTGGTCGGATTCGTCCAGCCGTAGCGCGATGCGGGTGGAGAACAGGTTCCGCAGGCTGATCACGTCCTTGCGCGGGTCCTGCAGCGCGCCGACGACGCAGACCCCCACGGACCGGCCCTGGCTGGTGAGGGTGGCGATGGCGGCCTCGGCCCGTTTGCGCAGGTCGCGTTCGGGCTGGTAGGCGGTCAGGAACGCCAGCTCATCGACCAGCACCACCAGGAACGGGAACGCGGTCGAGGGGGTGAAGGTGCGGGTCCTGCCGCCGAACTGCCCGGCCCGATCGTGCATCTCGGCGACCGCGGCCTCCAGCAGTTCCACCATCGCGGTGGCGTGGCAGGCGTACCGGTGGAACAGCGCCCGGCCGAACGACAGCTCCATCCGCTTGGGATCCAGCGCCCACACCCGCACCCACCCCGAGGCGATGGCGGGCAGCAGCGCCCGGATCAGCGACCAGATCACCGAGCCCTTCCCCGACCCGGTAGCGCCCGCGATCAGCACGTGCGTGGCGGCCAGGCGCAGCCGCCACGGCGAGCCGTCCTCGCACCGGCCCACCGGCAGCCCTGCGAGGTCCACATCCCCGCTGACCGGCAGCGCCCCGATCGGGTCGGCCAGGGTGTCGGCGCGGACCAGTTCCAGCATCACCACGCCGGGTGCGGCGCTGCGGATCCGGCACAGCCGGGCGCCGAACGCGTGCGTCAGGTTCTCCGCCCTGGCCTCGAAGTCGGCCGGTGCCTGCCCGGTCACCAGCCCGGTCCGCACCAGGTCGACGGCTCCGGCCCGGTGCACCTTGTCCAGGACGGGGAGCATGGGCTGGCCGCGGTAGTCCGGCGCGAGCCCGGCCAGGGTCATGGCGGCCTTCCACCGGCGCCGGTAGAACCACCACCGCAGCCAGTCCCGCACTGGCACCGCTACGAAACGGGCGAACCATACCGGCTGGATCACCCGAAGCCCGGCCAGCCCGGTAACGGCCAGCACCACGAGGCCCGCAACGCCGGGCCAGCCCATCCCCAGCCAGGTCACCGCCACCAGCGCGGCCACGGCGTCCAGCGCGGGATGGGTGAGGACGAACCACAGCACCCGGCAGATCAGGCGAATGAGCTGGACGACCATGATCACCGGTTCGGGGGTGCGGTAGACGGGGGATCGCCATACCGGGACGGCGAACGGGTCGCGGTTGTCAACCTGGGCGAGCTGCTCGCCCATGACCCAGTTACGGCCGCGCGGCATTAGACTCGGCTCCTCTCCACATGCGCCAGCAGGGGGAGACACCCGGGGCGGCAGGAATGCCCGTTCCTGCCGCCCCACTCGCGATCACCATCAGGCCGCCTCACCATCCCCGCGGTCCTGGCAGGCCCGGCAGCCCGGGCCCTCGCTGTGATCCCGGACGTGCAGCCGCTCGGCCTCGGCGGCGAACCTGGCCGCCTTTCCGGCCAGATCCCGGGCGAACTCCACCGCCGAGGCGCCCAGCCGGGAGCCGTCGAAGCAGACCGTCACCGTGGTCGATCCCGCGGCGATGTCGAGGATCGGGCTGTGATCGTCGTACGTGCTCAGGAACGTCCACCAGTCTTCGCCCACGTGCAGGCCGACGCGGGCCATAGAGCCGCCGCCGCTCCTCATGCCGCCACCTCCCTTACCTCTCCGCCGGGACGGCCCCGGCCAGGCGCCCGGATCCCGGTTGCCTTGAGCGAGTAGGCCAGCCGCCCGGCCTGGTTCACGTACGGCGTCACCGTCAGCCCGGTGAACTCCACCGGGGTGAACGGCGACCCCGGCGGCCCGGCCGGGATGACGGGCTGGACCTGGGCGGCGACCTTGACCTTGACCGCCCGGGTCCGTGCCTGAGGGTCGGGGTCGATGACCTCGATCACCCATAGCGGCAGCCCGGTGGTCTTGTCGTTGGACTGGACGAACTTCTCCCCGGTGGAGGCGTCGAAGTTCCGCACCGGCTCGAACGCGCCAGCCGCGTACGCACCGGACGGGAACACCACGCCGAACTCCACCGGGATCGGACCTTGAAGAGCCACTTGGCAACTCCTGTGTTGAGGTTGACTACCACCTGACTTGTCAGGCTTAGGTTCAGACTAAGGATAGCTACCTGACTTGTCAAGTCGACGGTAATACGATTACCCCGTCAGCGCAGCGTCGGGTCAGGTGAACGGGTAGGCGTCGTGGATCTCGTGCCTGTCACCCGGGAGCACGATGTCGACCACCTGCAGCGGCCGGGCCGTGGCGTCGTAGGCGGTGACGATCACGTTCAGCACCGGGACATCGGCCGCGACCTGCAGGAGCCCGGCTTCCTCGCCGGTCGGCTGGCGGGCTGAGATCCGCTCCACGGCATGGTCGAACCGGATCTTCTTGCGGGCCTGCAGATGGTGGCGGATGCTCTCGTCCAGCAGGTCGGGGGAGGCCAGGCTGGTCCCAGAGGCCAGCTCGATCGGCAGCCACACCGAGGCCAGCTCCACCGGCCCCTCCTCGTCGCCGAGCAGCCTCTGCCGCAGGAACGCCTTGGCCCCCGGGTCCAGGCCGAGCAGCCTGATCACGTAGCCGGGCGCGAGCTTGACGCCGGCCTGCACCAGTTCGCCGGACAGGGATGCCTCGGGGAGCTCCAGCACGCTATGGGCGGGCCGGGTCCGCTCGGCGCCCGCCAGCGCGGGACGGCCGCGGACGAAGCTGCCCCTGCCCTGTTGGGTGTCGATCCACCCGTCCTGCCGCAGCGCCGACAGGGCCTTGACGATCGTGGGGCGCGACACGCCGAAGTCGCTGACAAGTTGATGCTCTGACGGCAGCAGCGATCCCGGGGGATACTGGCCCCGTTCGATGCGACTCTTAATCTCGGCGACCACCTGCGCGTACTTCGGCGGCGCGTAGTCGAATCCCATAACCCCGGTCCCTGCGTGGACTGTTGACCTGTCAGGTCAGACTAGCTCCCCCAACAGGAGTTGTCACGTGCTGTAGCAAATTCAGCCTGGAAGATCCGCGATGGCAAATGTCACAGGCCCGGCTTCCACTCGAGCATGAACCACACGATCCGGCCGCGCCGCCCCCCGCGATATCCCCAGCAGTGAGCCATCAGTTCCACCAGTCCGAGCCCGTAACCGGATACTTCGGCCTGGTCGTGCTCGCACACGGCCGGGACCTGATCGGATCCATCGTCTCGGACCTCGACCCGGACCCGGGTATCGGCCCGGTACACGGTCACGACGACCTTCCCGTGCTTCCCCGATGCCGTATGCGTGATGGCATTGGTAACCAGCTCGCTGGTCAGTAGCACCGCATCGTCAGCCGCAGGGCACCCGCCGAGGACCTGGCCGACGAATAGGCGTGCCCACCGTACCTGGTCACCTGACCCGGGAAAGACCCGCCGCCTGGGTCGGACTACTGTTACGGCGGTCATGTCGCGCGCCCCGTACCCCCGCAGGCCAGGCACTGAGTCCGCGCCCGCCGCCGCAGCGCGCATTCGCCTGCATCTCCTACGGCTTCCTCCGAGCGTCGCAGCGCCAGAAACTTCCAGCCCCGGCCGCGGCAGTTGCCGCAAGAGCGCTCCTCGCCGGGCATGACGGGAGCACCGGCGCCCGCCTGCTCGTGATCATGTTCTGCTGGTCGAGAGCCTGGTGCTGCCATGTTTTGATGCTGGGCAAGAGACGCGTTGCGTCGCTAGGCGCATCTTAAACCTGACGTATCGTGACGTCTCATCTTGTCTCGTGATCTTCCGCTTCCCGCTACGCTGGGGACGACACAATGCGCGACGTGGAGATTACATGTCCGAACGGCCCATCCTGCTCAAGCTCCTGCTGAGGGAACGGCACTGGCAGAACTACGGCGCGTTCTGCGCCGAATACGACAAGGCAGCGGCCCGGATCGACTCCGACCTGGCCGGAAGCGTCCCCAGCCGGGCGCAGCTGCACCGCTGGCTGACCGGCTCGCTGCGCAGCCTGCCCTACCCCGACCACTGCCGCGTCCTGGAGGAAATGCTCCCCGGCTGGACCGCCGGGGAGTGCCGGTTCCGGCCAGGGATGTTGAGGGCGTGCAGGTGAGCGCGGGCGGCGGCGTCTCCCGCGGCGGCGAGCGCCGCGAGGGAGGAGGCAGCGGTGACCTGGGTGGTTTCCATGGAGCGGACGGCGTGGTGCCAGGCGGCGGTGAAGGATTCCTCGTCGGCGGTGACTGGCCGCGCGTCCTTGCGGCGCAGGGCGCGGGCGGCGGCTTCCTCGCTGCGAAGGGTGGCGGCCTCGCCGGCGCGGACCAGCTGGGTGGCCGTCAGCCAGGCCCAGGCTTCCTGCAGGACGAGCTGCGGGCAGCCAGAGCGGAGCACGGGCCCGGAGGTCCGGTTCCCGGCGCAGGTGATCGTCGCCTTGTCCTCGCCGAACGTCGTCTCCGACGCGGTCCACCTGGCGGGATAGGCCTCCCGGATGCTGGCAGCGGGCACCGCCAGCTCGTCGGGGAAGGTGGTGACCAGGGTGCAGGTCTCCGATACCTCTTCCCCGTCCGGGCCGGTTACGAGGACGGAGTGCTCGGCGACCCGGACCGGGAGCCGGTCCTCCTTCTTCCCGGACGGGGCGTTCAGCCAGCTGGTGCGGGACCCGTCGGGCAGCCAGCCCTTGCCCGGGGTGTCCTGGAAGGGCAGGGCGATACCGCCCTTGACGCGGGCGATGACGTGCCCTTCGGCCAGGAGGATCGCGGTGATCAGGTCATGGCCGGGGAAGTTCCGGTCGAAGAGGGTGACCCGGTGCGCGAACAGTTCCGGCCGCTCCCGCGCGAGGTCCTTCAGCAGGGTCTGCTCCCCGTCGGAGGCCTTCCCGATGGCGGCGGCGAGGATCGCGCGGCCGGCGCGGGCGGTCAGCGCGACGATCCTGGCCTGCGGGAACGGGGAGGACCCGTCCCCGGTCCCGGTCGTGCCGAAATAGTTCCGGTTCTCCGTCGTGTCCGCCAGGTTCACCAGCATGCCGTCGGCGGCGTTCACGGGCATCCCGGCCAGCATGACCGCGGACGGCTCATCGTCGCCGATGAGGGGGCCTGCGGCGTGCCAGAAGATCTCCTCCATGATCTCCGCCGGGACCAGCAGCCGCCATCCGGTGACCGTCTTCCCGGTGGGGATGTGCCAGGCCAGGGTGAACGGGATGTCCGCGAGCAGCCCGGCCAGGGTCCGCATCGCCTCTGAGTACGAGGAGCCGGGCAGCAGGGTCATCGCGATTACCAGGCGGATGACCAGCGGATACGACATCAGCCGGCGGCGTTCCCGCGGCCGGAGGCGCCCGTTCATCACCGCATTCCCGGCGATCTTGTCGATCACGCCGTCGCCGAGATGCGCCTCCAGGCCGCCGAGGCGGACCAGGTCCGGCAGCCACGCATCCGCCAGCACGGTGCCGTCCCGCTTCACGAACGCCGGCGCGGTCAGGACCGGCCGGAAGAACCCCGTCTCCTCGCCTTTCGCCGGCGCCATCCCGGCCACGGTGACCGACCGGGAACTGTGAACCCGCAGGTCAGCGGCACGAACCGTCAGCGTCCCCGCCGGCGTCCCGGCGGCAGGGAACTGCGCGGAACGAATTGCGGCATCAGTACAGACAAGGCTAGATTGCACCCGGGACTCCCTGGTGAGCGCGGAATTCGACACTCAACGCCTACCAGGAGTCCCGCTCAGCTTCCAAAGCGGCACAAAACGCCAGGTCACGCAGCCAAGCCAGGCTGAAACCGCCTAAATCCATGGTGTTGGACCATGACCCGCGGTGAGTAACCAAGTGAGTAACAACGACCACCGACACCAGTGGACACTGGAGGACGCCTGCGGACGATGCAGAGCAGGTGAATTGGAGTAAAAGTAGTGGTACATCAAATCGCGCGTTGGCTTCGGGACGAAGAGGCCAACGCCATCGGGTCAAGTGCACCGGATCGATCTGCCGGGCGGCGGTAGCATGATTCGGTGTCTTTGACTGAGTACCCGCTGGCTGAGATCCTGGTGCTTGGGGACGGCCGGACCGTTGAGTGGGAAGCCACCGGCGGCGGGCCGCCGTTGATGTGGGTCGAGGGCGGGCCGGGTTTCTGGGCACATCTAGCACGTCCCGACGTGGAACTGGTGTCGGATTTGTTCCGCTGTCATCTTGTGAATGCTCCCGGGTGCGGGCGCACCTCGCCCCCCGCGGACATCTGTGGGTATGACCTGACCGGGATCATTGCCTTCTTTGAAGAGGTCCGCGTACGGCTGGATCTTGGGCGGGTGACCGTCATGGGCCATTCATGGGGCGGCCTGGTAGCCGCAGCCTGGGCTGCGGCGCATCCGGAATCGGTAGACCATCTGGTGGTGATCGACGGCTATCCCGGCAGCGTCGATGGTTCGGGTTCGGCCGTGGATTACGACGCCGCCTATGCCGAGCAGGAACGGGCCTATGCCCGGCACGCCAGCGAGCCGTGGTATGACGCCGCGGTGCGCGCCTTCGCCGAGGACGGCGCTGGATGGGATGAGGAGACCTGGGTCTCCCGCTTTGATCCGGCCTGGCCGATGTACTTCGCCGATCCATCCTCGCCGCTGTCCGCGCCGCACCTCGCGCGGATCAGAGCCGAGGTGCGGATCAATATGGCCATGGGACACGCATGGTTCGGCGAGGCCTGCCACTTCGACGGCATCGACATCGTGCCCTCCCTCGCGGCAATCAAGTGCCCTTCCCTGGTGATCGCCGGACAGTACGACTTCATCTGCGGCCCGGCGTGGAACCGGCCGATCGCGGCAGCGATTCCGGCTGCGCGTTTCGTGGAGATCGCTGACGCAGGTCACCTCCCGCAGTACGAGCAACCTGCTGCTTTCCGAGCCGCACTTCTTGACTGGCTGGCAGCCACCTGACAATCGCCTCGGCAGGCATGCCCCGGCCCTTAGGGGCGCAGGCTCTCCCGGCTCTGGGCTGTGTCAGTCTCATTCGTAGTCTCATACATCTTCGTACAGCGGCGTCGATCAGCGTGTACCCCTGACCGCTGAGCAGCCAAAGAGACCTCCGTGGCAGGTCTTGCACGGTGATCCGTAATCCTGAAAAGCGGAGGGCCAGCGATTTAGCTCACGCGCTGGCGCACCGCGATCCGCTCGGGTCCAACGCGGTCTGCGGTACTGCCGAATTAAGCCGTACTGGATCAAGGGCGCCGCTGCGCGGCGCCGGGTCCGGCGCTCCCCGCGCCGGGCTCTGGCCTTGGGAGGCCCCGCCCGGCGCGCCCGCGCCGTCCCAACCTTTGGCCGCCGCTGATCTGACTGGCTCTACCGTCATGCCAGCTGTTCCGCTGTCTCCTGGCGGCTATGAGCCATCCACGGCGGACGACGGGCTCCAGTCCGTGGTCGGCCGGAACAGGTGATTATGTGCGCCGGACGATGCCGCTGGAGGCTTGGCGAGGTGGTCCACGGACTGGAAGGCGATTCGTTCTTCATCGCTTTCAAAGCCGCCAACTTCGACGCTGTGGTCCCGAGCGTGATCGGTCCCGCGCCTCTTATGGATTAAGAGCCTGGCCTTCGGCCGGTTTGGTTGGTCTTCGGTGACGGTGCTGCCCTAAACGGGCGCCTGCGTCGATTACAAAGCGTTCACCCGCCCCTGACGGAAACCCAGTCGTCAGAGCCGCCCGTCCGCCACCCCTGGGCTCAAGCGGGTGGCGGACGGGCGGGGTGCCAACTAGGTCAGATCAGGGATTCCCGCTGCCCAGTCGGGCGGCGATCATTCGTCCGTCAGGTTTGCAGGTGTGCGCACTGGCCGAGCGCCTGGCCGCCGACGACGTTGACCTCGCCAGGGAAACCTCCCGACACGGCGGGGGCGAGTCCGTAGCAGACGAGGTTCCGCCCGACCGTGTTGCTAGCGACGAAGATGGTCGGCATCGGGTCGTTGTTCGGGGGGAGCCCGTCGGTGATGTGGACGTTGAACAGGATCACGTTGCCACCAACCTTGTTGTCGAGCAGGCCGATCCAGAGCGGTGTCATGTGGCCCACAATGACGTTGCCGCCGATCGTGTTGTCTTTGATCGCCCAGGGAATAGCGGTCGCCCGCTCGGCGACGGAGGCTGTACCTTCTGATCCGATCAGCGTGACGTTCCTCTTGACCGTGATCCCGTTCAGCAGAACGGCGTTCGCGTCCCAGGCGGTGACGTTACCTTTGACGGTGATGTCGGAGCTTCCGTTTGGCTCGACGATGCACGGATGTCCCGTCGTGTGTCCCGGTGGATTAGGCAGGCAGCCCAAGCCGAGGAGCGAGCCCGGACCTGCCGTGACGTTGTGTCGCACGGTGATCGTCGACGGCGCGCTTTGCGCGTCAAGCACGGCACCGGGGGCGACGTTGATGTTGCCGATCACGGCGATCACTGCATCGGGCGCTACGGCGCACGCGCCCTTGACCGTGATGCTGGCGTAGATCCCCGACGGGATGCTGGTGAAGTTCTGGGTGGCGAAATCACCACCGGTGCACGTGTACGCCATCGGCCGCGTGCCCAAGGTGTGTGCGCTAGCGATACCTGCGGTACCCACCAATCCGGTAGACAACGCCACCATCATGGCCGCGCCGAACAGGATACGAGATTTCATACTTGCTCCCTTCGTCTGTTGTGTCAGCCCGAAGCCCCTCCCGAAGCCCCTCCCGAAGTCCTGCGCAACGTAGCATTATCTCTTCGTCGGGCACAAGCCCTAGTTGGGAAACCCAGTGCAGGTCGGTGGGGGAGTGCCTCATCCGCTTCCAATTGTGTAGCCCTCCAGGACAGGCCAGTAAAAGGGCAGCTTCGCTGTCGCTAACGCGATGGCGCAAGCGCCACCCTTGACAGTCCCGCCCTTCCAGGCGGTTTCCGGCAGCTATCGGATGAGGCACCTTTACGCCTCGGCCAGGTAGCCGGAAGGAGACGCCGCCATGTTTGCTCAGCAGCAACGCCCCACCAGCCCTCTGCACCTCGTCACCGGGGCAGCCAGCACATCGCCAGCGACCCAGATTCCCGGGCCGGATGCTGTCAAGGCCGGGTTGACGCTAAAACGGCCGCAGCGGCAAGTCGAGAACGACGAGTACGGGGCATTCGTCCGCCGCATCCTGCGCGCCTACAGCCGCCGTGTCGGCGAGGGCGACGTCGAGGCTCTGGCCCTCATGTTCGACCTGGCCGAGGAGATCGACAGCGCCATAGCCGAGGCCGTCAAGGGCCTACGCGCCCATGGCTACTCTTGGGCCGAGATCGGCTCCCGGCTCGGTATCACCCGCCAGGCCGCTCAGCAACGCTGGGGAACGTCTTGATCCGGCCAAGAGGCCAGGTGGACTAACAATCGCGTGCCCGTTGCGTGCCCGATGAGGCAGTCAACCCAGGGAACCTGCGGTCACTCGCAGATAGCTCTGCATGCCCGCTGACCTGCGCACGGCCAGGTCCGAGCCTGGCCGCTCACGTCCCAACACCAGGGACTTACCTGCACCGGTCCGGTACCGCAAGTGGTCATTTCCCTGGTCTGGCGGTAGTGGCGGCCTGGTCCGGGGCGTGACTCAGTCTGCTCCCTGTTCCCGATCGCTGCCGGTTCGTGCGAGCGGCCGGGCCGGGTCAGGGGGCGCGCAGCGCCCGCGCAGCGGCGCCGGAGGCGTCCTTGACCCGGCCGGACGTGAGCCGATAATGGGGCGGCCGGGGATGGGGAGCCGGTTCAGGAGGGGGTGCTGGGCGTCAGGATCCTGGGGCGTCTGCTTCCTTGGGGCCGGGGCGGGGTGACGGCCGTGGGCTGGCCATGACCGGGGGACCGCTGGAAGGGGGGCAGCCAGACTTACCTAGGCCCGCGGGCACGGCACGCGCCGTGCCCGGCGACATGATGATGTATCGGGTGCCCCCATTGCGGGGGTGCGGCCGCTCATTCTTTACAGGCCGTCCGCGCGGCCCGGTGCGGGCCGGCGGCCGGACAGTCCCTTGGCGGGAGCTGGCCGCGGTGTTCCCCATCGGATGAGCGCGGCGCCGCCCTCTCCGGCTGTGCCCCGTGGTCACGGCGATGCCGGGCCGCCGGGTTCAGCAGGCGGTGAGGGCGTCGTCGCCGAGCTCGGTCAGGATGTGGCAGGCCTGCCGGATGATCTTGCGGGCCTGGGAGATGGCGGCGCGTTTGCCGTCGACGCGCTCCTTGACCTGCGCGTAGTAGGCGTGGCCGGGAGCGCCCTTGCGGGCGTGGGCCTTGCCGGCCTCATACAGGCACCAGCGCAGCACCGGCGGTCCCTGCCGGGACAGCCGCCCGGGGGCGCGCTTGCCGTCGGAGGAATACACGGTGATGTCCAGCCCGGCGAACCGCACGGCCTTGCGGGCCGAGGAGAACCGGCCCGCCCCGCCCAGCCAGCAGGTAATCGCGAGCCCGGTGATGGGCCCGACGCCGTATAGCCGGGCGGTCAGCTCAGCCGCGCCCCTCAGGTGCCGCGCCTGATCCAGCAGCTCGCGGCGGACCTGGTGCAGGCGCTCGTCATACACCGCCAGCATCTGGACGGCGATGGCCAGCTGCAGCTGCCCGGCCGGCGAGCACTGCGCGGCCGCGGCCTGCAGCGCCGCGGCGCCCTCGGCGGTCCCCAGCCGCTGCCCGGCGATGTGCGGGGCGCCGTGGTGGAACAGTGTCGCGTGGATCCGCTGCACCCACCCCGTCCGCTGTTCCCGCAGGTCCAGGTAGGTCTCCAGCAGCGCCCGGCACTCCAGGACCCGCGACGGCGGGATCCAGCACTCCGGCAGCCGGCCCTGCTCCAGCAGCACCCGCTGGTGCCGGGCATCGGCCCGGTCGGTCTTGGCCCGCCGCTTCGGGCCGCGCAGGTGCGCGGTCTCGGCCGGGTCGGCCAGGTGCGGCGTCAGCCCCGCCGCGGCGATCTCCCCGGCCACGTACCGCCACCCCGTGCAGCCCTCCATCGCGAAATGCGCGTCCTGCCCGGCGAACCGGGCCAGCCACTTCGCCAGGTGCTCGCGGTCAGCCGGGCAGACCTGCCCGCGCCGCGCCTCCCCCGTCTCGGTATCAACATAGTCGAAGGTGATCTGCTTCCGGTGGATATCCAGCCCGCCTACGATGGACATCGGGACCTCCTCAAGCTCCGCGGGCGCCCGCAGCGCGGCGCCCGGCACGACGTGGATGCTCCCCGCATCCATCTTCACGCGCCTGAGCTGAGGAGGTCCCCACCGGACGGGCGGGCGCCTTCCCCCGCTCAGCCGCTAACGGCCGCAGCCGGTGCATGTCATC